>CAWDKH010000008.1:0-496087 GCA_963802905.1 uncultured Solirubrobacteraceae bacterium
GTTCGTGCTGTCGGGCACCGTCGCCGCGTTCGTCGGGATCGCGTTCTCGCTGCGCAACTCGACCGCGGCCGCCAACGTGTCGGCGAGGGCTGCACGAGCCGACCGCGATCACCGCGGTGCTGCTGGGTGGCGTCTCGATCTTCGGAGGGCGCGGGACGCTCATCGGGGTCGCGCTCGCGCTGTTCCTGCTCGGCGCCATCCAGAAGGCGCTGCTGCTCAGCGAGTCCATCTCGTCGTACTGGATCCAGATCGTCACCGGCACGCTCCTGGTCGGTCTCGGTCCTGGGTCCCAACGTCGTCCGCCGCGTCACGGAGGCGCGGCGCCGCCGGTTACACCAACGCCCTGAGGAGGGTCAATAACCATGCCCGCCCGATCGCGCACCATGCGCGTTCTGTTTGCTGCGCTCGCCCTGCTGGCGACCGCGCTCGCGCTCGCCGCGTGCGGCGAGACCAAGGATGACGAGGGCTCTTCGAGCAGCTCGTCCTCGTCCAAGTCGAGCGACGCCGCCGATCCCAACGCGCCGATCAAGGAAAGCCTCAAGACGGTCTCGATCCCGAAGCAGCTCGGCAACCCCTATGAGGAGTTCGAGCACTCGGGCGTCGACGAGGCGCTCACCGAGCTGAAGGGCTCGAACACCATCTCGGGCCCGACCGACGCAGGGGCGTCGACCCAGGTCCCGATCATCAACGCCGCGGTCCAGAAGAAGCCTGACGCGATCATCATCGCCGGCAACGACCCCAACGCGGTCGCGCCCGCGCTCAAGCAGGCCGCCCAGAAGGGCGTGAAGATCGTCGGGATGGACTCCGACGTCGCGCCCGACGCGCGCAGCGTGTTCGTCAACCAGGTCACGACGGAGCTCGTGGGCAAGAACCAGGTCGAGTCGATCGCGAGGCAGATCAACAACAAGGGTGAGATCGCGATCCTGTCGGCGACCGCGAACGCGACCAACCAGAACGCCTGGATCAAGGTGATGAAGGAGACGCTGAAGGACCCGAAGTACAAGGACATCAAGCTCGTGAAGACCGCCTACGGCGATGACGACGACCAGAAGTCCTTCCAGGAGACGCAGGGCCTGATCCAGGCGTATCCGAACCTCAAGGGCATCATCTCCCCACCACGGTGGGCGTCGCCGCGGCCGCGCGGTACCTGTCGACCTCGCCGCAGAAGGGCAAGGTCAAGCTCACCGGGCTCGGCTTCCCGAACCAGATGCGCAAGTACGTCAAGAACGGCACGGTCGAGGAGTTCCAGCTGTGGGTCCCGAAGGACGTCGGCTACCTCGCCGGCCAGGCCGCCGCGGCGCTCGTCGCCGGGCGCATCACCGGCAAGGAAGGCGAGAAGTTCAAGGCCGGCCGTCTCGGCGACTACACGATCGGGAAGAACGGCGAGATCGTGCTCGGCCCGCTGACCACGTTCAAGGCGGACAACATCGACGACTTCGACTTCTAGATCGAAGCGGATGAGCATCGGCATCTTCGGCATCGGCCTGGCCGCGTACTGGCCCCAGTTCGAGGGGCTCAAGGAGCGCGTCGAGGGCTATCAGCGGCGCGTCGAGGAGCGCGTCGCTGAGCTCGGGGGCGAGGTGGTCTCGGCCGGCCTGGTCGACAGCGAGCAGGCCGGCCGCGAGGCGGGCGACCGCTTCGCGGCCGCGCAGGTCGACCTCGTGATCTGCCATGCCGTGACCTACGCGACCTCGAGCACGGTGCTCCCGGTCGCGCAGGCCGCCAAGGTGCCGGTGCTGCTCCTCGGGTTGCAGCCGACCACGAGCCTGGACTACGCCAACACCGGCACCGGCGAGTGGCTGGCCAACTGCGCGGCCTGCTGCGTGCCGGAGCTGGCGGGCGCGTTCACGCGCGCGGGCATCCCCTACGACACCGTCGCCGGCACGATCGACGACGACGAGCGGGCGTGGGCGAAGATCGGCGCCTGGGTGCGCGCGGCGGGCGTCGCGCGCGCACTCCGGCGCTCGCGCATCGGCTTCCTCGGGCACGTGTATCCGGGGATGCTCGACATGTACACCGACTTCACGATGGTCCACGCGCAGGTCGGCGCGCATGTCGAGGTGCTGGAGATCGACGACCTCGGCGCGCGGGTCGCGAAGGCGAGCGACACCGAGGTCGAGGCGAAGGTGGCCGAGATCCGCGAGATGTTCGCGTTCGCCGACCCCTCCGACGACCCGATCGCCGGGCCGATCGAGCCGGAGGCGCTCGACTGGTCGGCGCGCGTCGCGGTCGGGCTCGACGCGCTCGTCGCCGACTTCGAGCTCGACGCGCTGACCTACTACTACCGCGGCGTCGGCGACAACGAGGCCGAACGGCTCGGCGCCGGGCTGATCGTCGGCAACTCGCTGCTGACCGCGCGCGGCGTGCCGACCGCGGGCGAGGCCGACCTCAAGACCAACGTCGCGCAGCTGATCCTCGACCGGCTCGGCGCGGGCGGCTCCTACACGGAGTACTACGCGCTCGACTTCGACGAGGACTTCGTGCTGATGGGCCACGACGGGCCGGGTCACGTCGCGATCGCCCAGGAGCAGCCGACGCTGCGCGCGCTCCAGCTCTACCACGGCAAGAGCGGCGCCGGCCTGAGCGTCGAGTTCAAGGTCCGCTACGGGCCGGTGACGATCGTCGGCTGCACGCAGACCGCGGACGGCCGGCTGAAGCTGCTGGCGGCCGAGGGCGAGTCGATCCCCGGCGAGACGTTCCAGATCGGCAACACCAACAGCCGCCTGCGCTTCGGGCACCGGCCCGCCGAGTTCCTCGAGCGCTGGTGCGAGCAGGGCCCGACCCACCACGTCGCGCTCGGCGTCGGCCACGTCGCGCGAGATGTGCGCGCGGTCGCGCAGATGCTCGACCTCGAGTACGCGGAGGTCGGCTGATGGAGCGCGTCTGCTTCCTCCTGCGCGTCGACCCGGACCGGCTCGACGAGTACAAGGAGCGCCACCGCAACGTGTGGCCGGAGATGCGCCAGGCGCTGAGCGACGCGGGCTGGGGCAACTACTCGCTGTTCCTGGGCGAGGACGGGCTGCTCGTCGGCTACGTCGAGACCGAGGACTTCGAGGCCGCGCAGCGCGCGATGGCGGCGACCGACGTCAACGACCGCTGGCAGCAGGAGATGGCGGGGTTCTTCGGCGAGCGCGCCGACGAGGGGCTCGTGCGGCTCGAGGAGGTCTTCCACCTTGAGTAGGTACGCCGCCATCGACCTCGGCGCGACGAGCGGCCGCGTGCTGACCGGCACGCTCGACGACGGGCGCGTCGCGCTCGAGGAGGTCCACCGCTTCGACAACCGCCCGGTGCGGCTGCCCGACGGCCTGCGCTGGAACCTCCTGCACCTGTTCACCGAGTCGCTCGAGGGCCTGCGCCGCGCCGGCGCGGTCGACGGCATCGGCGTCGACACCTGGGGCGTCGACTACGCGCTGCTCGACGCCGAGCACCGCGTGCTCGGCCTCCCCTTCCACTACCGCGACGACCGCACCGACGGCATGGTCGAGCGCGCGTTCGAGCGCCTCCCGGCCGAGCGCCTGTACGCCGCGACCGGCATCCAGACGATGCCGATCAACACCGTCTTCCAGCTGCTGGCCGACGAGGGCTCCGCCGCCCTCGGCGCCGCGGAGCGGATCGCGCTCGTGCCCGACCTGCTGGCGCTGTGGCTGTGCGGCGAGCTCGCCAACGAGCGCACCAACGCCTCGACCACCGGGCTGCTCGACGCGCGCAGCGGCGAGTGGGCGCACGAGGCGATCTCAGCGCTGCAGTTGCCCGAGCGGCTGTTCGGGGAGCTGGCCGAGCCCGGCACGGCGCTCGGGCCGCTGCTCTCCCACCACGAGCTCGGTGACCCGACCGTCTACGCGGTCGCCAGCCACGACACCGCCTCGGCGTTCGCCGCCGTGCCGGTCGACGAGCACGCCGCGATCCTCTCGAGCGGCACGTGGTCGCTGCTCGGGGTCGAGCTGCCCGAGCCGGTTCTGACCGACGCCGCGCGCGAAGCGAACCTCACCAACGAGCGCGGCATCGAGGGCACGACGCGGCTGCTCAAGAACGTCATGGGGCTGTGGCTGCTGGAGGAGTCGCGGCGGGCGTGGGACGACGCGTCCTACGACGAGCTGCACCGGCTTGCCGAGGAAGCGGAACCGGACGTTCCGCTCTTCGACCCCGACGACGAGGAGTTCCTGCGCCCCGGCGACATGCCGGCCCGCATCGCAGCGGTGTGCGAGCGCAGCGACCAAAGCGCCCCGGACGGCGTCGGCGCGACCGTCCGCAGCATCCTCGTCTCGCTGGCCTGCAAGTACCGCTGGACGCTCGAGCGCCTCGAGGCGGTCAGCGGCCGCGAGATCCAGCGCATCCACGTCATCGGCGGCGGCTCGCGCAACGCGCTGCTGTGCCGCCTGACCGCCGACCTGTGCGGGCGCGAGGTGCTCGCCGGGCCGGTCGAGGCGACCGCGCTCGGCAACGTGCTCGTGCAGGCGCGCGGCGCCGGCGAGCTCGGCTCGCTCGCCGAGCTGCGCGCCGCGGCCGCCGCGTCGGCCGAGCCGACCGTGCACGAGCCGTCGGGCGACGGCGGCGAGACCTATCAACGCTTCCTGGCCGTCAGCGGCCTGCCGATCGAGGAGAGGACACCGTGACCGACGTCGAGGCCCGCCTGCGCGAGCTCGTGATCGAGACCCCGTCATGGGGCTACGGCGACTCCGGCACGCGCTTCGGCACGTTCCCGCAGCCCGGCCGCCCGCGCGACGTCCTCGAGCGCGTCGACGACGCCGCCGAGGTCCACCGCCTGACCGGCACCGCCGGCGCCGTCGCGCTGCACTTCCCGTGGGACCAGGTCGACGACTTCGGCGCGCTGCGCGCGCACATCGAGTCGCGCGGGCTGAAGGTCGGCGCGGTCAACCCGAACCTCTTCCAGGACCCCGACTACAAGCTCGGCTCGGTCACGCACCCGGACGCGCGCGTGCGCGAGAAGGCGGTCGAGCACCTGCTCGAGTGCCTCGGCATCGCCTCGGCGCTGGGGTCCACCGCGCAGTCGCTGTGGCTTGCCGACGGCACCAACTACCCGGGCCAGGACGACCTGCGCGCGCGCCGCGATCGGTTGCACGAGTCGCTCTCGCAGGTCTACGCGCAGCTGCCCGACGACCAGGAGTTCCTCGTCGAGTACAAGCTGTTCGAGCCGGCCTTCTACGCAACCGACCTCGCCGACTGGGGCTCCGCGCTGCTGACGTGCCAGAAGCTCGGCGACCGCGCGCGCGTGCTGATCGACCTCGGCCACCACGCCCAGGGCGTGAACATCGAGCAGATCGTCGCGCTGCTCGACGCCGAGGGGCGGCTCGGCGGCTTCCACTTCAACAACCGCAAGTACGCCGACGACGATCTGATCGTCGGCTCGGTCAACCCGTTCGAGCTGTTCCTCATCTTCTTCGAGCTCGCGGAGGGCGGCCTGCCGCGCCTGACCATCGACCAGTCCCACAACGTCGAGGCCAAGGTCGAGGCGATGGTGCTGTCGATCGTCAACCTCCAGGAGGCCTACGCGAAGGCGCTGCTGGTCGACCGCGACGCGCTGCGCGCCGCCCAGCAGGAGGGCGACGTGCTCGGCGGCCACGAGGTGCTGCTCGACGCCTACCGCACCGACGTCCGTGACGTCTGCGCCCGCGCGCGCGCCGCGCTCGGCGCGGCCGAGGACCCGGTCGCGGCGCATCGCGAGTCCGGCTACGCCCAGCGCATCGCCGACGAACGCCAGTCCCGTCAGGAGATCACCACATGAGCACCGTCACGCCACTGATCGACCAGGTCGACGACCTGTGGCCGGATGACGAGCCGCCCGAGGCGGTGCTCGACCAGCTCGTGCTCGCCTCGCACCTGCTCGGCGCCAACCGCGCGGTCTCGAACTTCGGCGGCGGCAACACGTCCGCCAAGGGCACGGCGAAGGACCACACCGGCACCGAGGTCCCCGTGATGTGGGTCAAGGGCTCGGGCTCGGACCTCGCGACGATGGGACCGGAGCACTTCACCGCGCTCAAGCTCGACGAGGTGCTGCCGCTGTTCGAGCGCGACGAGATGAGCGACGAGGACATGGTCGCCTACCTGTCGCGCTGCCAGCTCGACCCCGCTGCCCCGCGCTGCTCGATCGAGACGCTGCTGCACGCATTCGTCCCGGCGCCGCACGTCCACCACACGCACCCAGACGGCATCAACGTGCTCGCGGGCTCGGCCGACGGCGAGCGGCTGGTCGAGGAGTGCTTCGGCGACAGCGCCGCGTGGATCCCCTACATCCGCCCCGGGTTCACCCTGTCGCGGCAGGTCGGCGAGGCGGCGCGGGCCAACCCGGACCTGAAGCTCGTCGTGCTCGCCAAGCACGGGCTGGTGGTGTGGGGCGACAGCGCCGAGGAGGCCTACCGGCGCACGATCGAGGTCATCAACCAGGCGGTCGCGTTCGTCAACGAGCGGACCGGCGACAGCGAGCGCTTCGGCGGCCGGCACCCGGCGGCAGACAGCGCGAAGCCGGAGCTGCTGCACGAGCTGCTGCCGACGATCCGCGGCGCGGTCTCGAGCGAGAAGCACAAGCTGCTGACCGTCGACACGTCGGAGCGCTCGCTCGAGTTCGTCTCCTCGGCCGACGCCGAGCAGCTCGTGACCGTCGGCGCGCCGTGCCCCGACCACCTCGTCCACACCAAGCGGCTGCCGCTGTGGATCCCCTACGACCCGGAGACCGACGACGCCGACGCGCTGCGCGCGCGGATCGTCGAGCGCGCGGAGCAGTTCCGCGCCGACTACCGCGCCTACGTCGACGAATTCCGCGACGACTCGACCGAGCCGGCCGACCCCGACCCGCGGATCGTGCTCGTCCAGCACCTCGGGCTCGTCTCCACCGGCACGACGACGAAGACCTCGAAGGTCTCGCGCGACCTCTACCACCGCGCGATCGAGGTGATGGCGGGCGCGCACGCGCTCGACGAGTTCGTCTCGCTCGACGCGGGCGAGAGCTTCGGGATCGAGTACTGGCCGCTCGAGCTCTACAAGCTCGCGCAGGCGCCGCCGCCCGGCGAGCTCCAGGGCCGGGTCGCGCTCGTCACCGGCGGCGCGGGCGGCATCGGCCGCGCGATCGGCGACGCGCTCGCCGACGCCGGCGCGTGCGTGGTCGCGTTCGACCTCGACCACGACGGCGCCTCGGACGCCGTCGAGGCCTACGGCGACAACGGCCTGGCGGTCAGCGGCGACGTCACCAGCGAGGAGGCGGTCGCGTCTGCCTTCGCCGAGGCCGTCGACCGCTACGGCGGCGTCGACATCCTCGTCTCCAACGCCGGCGTGGCGTCGAGCGCGGCGCTCGAGGACACCACGCTCGACGAGTGGCACCGCAACCACGACATCCTCGTCACGGGCTACTTCCTCGTCGCCCGCGAGGCGTTCCGGATCCTGCGCAAGCAGGACATCGGCGGCTCGCTCGTCTTCATCGCGTCCAAGAACGCGCTCGTGGCGGGCAAGAACGCCGCGGCCTACTCGTCGGCCAAGGCCGCCGAGCTGCACCTCGCGCGCTGCCTCGCCGAGGAGGGCGGCGGCGCCGGGATCCGCGTCAACACGGTCAACCCCGACGCCGTCCTCCAGGGCTCGCGCATCTGGGGCTCGTCGTGGCGCGAGGAGCGCGCGGCCTCGTACGGGATCGAGCCCGACGAGCTCGAGGAGCACTACCGCAAGCGCACCACGCTGATGGTCAACATCTTCCCGGCGGACATCGCGCAGGCGGTGCTGCACTTCGCGTCGCCCGCGCGCTCGGGCAAGAGCACGGGCAATCTGCTCAACGTCGACGGAGGCGTCCCCGCCGCGTACGCGCGCTAGGAGCCCGTCAAAGAACAGGCGGTGCGTCCGTTGCATCCGGGCGTGCCGACTTCTTTGACGGGCTCCTTAAGTCACGGTCCGCGCGCTGCGTCCTTGCGCGAGCCCCCAGCTGACGATCCGCTCGGGATGGATCCGGATCAGCGGCGTCGGCAGCGCGATCGCCTCGCCCCGCCCGCGGATCTCGATCCCGCGCGGGTGCCACGGGTCGGTGCTCGCCAGGTCGTCGATCACGATCGCGGCGCGTCCGGTCCGCTCCACGTCGCGGAACTTCTTCGTCGCGGCGAGCTCATTGCCGCCGATGTCGATCGTGTCGCGCACGGCGTTGTAGATCCACGCGACCGGGACGACGTGTGGCGTCCCATCCGCGCCGACCGTCGCGATCCGCCCGAGCTGCCGCCCCCCGGCCAGGTAGCGAAGCTCAGTCTCTCGGAAGACGCTCAAGGCCGCCGTCACCCTATTGCCAGCGCCGGTGGCTGGGTGCGAGGGTGGCGCCATGCGGGACCGCTATGACGTGATCGTGGTCGGAGCTCGCGTCGCCGGCTCGACGCTGGCCGCCCTGCTCGGCGACGCCGGCGTCTCGGTCCTGCTCCTCGATCGTGCGCGGTTCCCGAGCACGACGCCCTCGACGCACTTCTTCCGCGGTGCCGGGATGGTCGGCGTCCTGCGGCGGCTGGGGGTGCTCGACGCCGTGCTCGCCCTGGGCTGCCCGCCGCTGACGCGGCAGTTCGACTACGAGGACGGTGCGCCGGAGGCGTGGAGGGCCCGCCCCAGGAGCCGGGCGAGGTCGGCTACTGCCTCTCGGTGCGGCGAGCGCCGCTGGACTCCATCCTGCTGGAGCGGGCGCGCGCGGCGGAGACCGTCGAGGTCGTCGAGCGCGCGCGGGTGCGCGAGCTGGTGTGGGAAGGCGACCGCGTGGCCGGCGTGGCGCTCGAGGATGGCCGCCGCGCGCACGCTGCACTCGTGGTCGGCGCCGATGGTCGCCACTCGCTCGTCGCCAAGCAGGTGAGCCCAGGCGTCGCCCACGCTGCGCCGCCGCTGCGCGCCCTCTACTACCGCTACGTCGCCGGCTTCTCCGGCCCCGGCGGCGAGCCGCCCGACGCCGCCGAGTTCTCGCTGCTCGGCGACGAGATCGCCTATGTCTTCCCGAGCGACGCGGGGCTCACGTGCGTGGCGGTCTCGGTCAACGTCGAGACGTTCGGCTGGCTGCGCCGCGATCTCGAGCCGCGCTGGGACGAGCGTCTCGCCCGCCACCGCGGTCTGAGCGCGCGGGTGGCGGCCGCGACGCCCGCCGGCCGCCTGGCCGGCTGTGGCCCCGAGCGCAGCTACGTCCGCGTGCCGTACGGCCCGGGGTGGGCGCTCGTCGGCGACGCAGCGATGCATCAGGACCCGTGGAGCGGGCTCGGGATGGACAGCGCCGGCGTCCACGCGACGTTCCTCGCCGAGGCGATCGTCGACTGGCTCCGCGGATCCGCCGACGAGCGGACGGCGTTGGCCGGCTACCACCAGCGCCGCGACGCCCACGGACTCGCCGGTTACCACGAGACCGTGCGCTATGCCGCCGACCTGCGCGAGCTCGCCGCGAGTCCGGGTTAGGGTCCGCGCGTCACGCCGCCGGCGGTGACGGCTCGACGCCGGCAGCGGCAGCGCGCAGCCGCTCGGCCACCGCGGCGCCCGGCGCCTCGAGCTGCTCATCGACCACGTCGGCCGCCAGTTCGAGATTGCGCACCAGGTGGTCGAGCGGGAAGCCCCGGGAACCGAGGACGTTCGCCAGCCATGCGATCTCGCGCTCGATGCTGGCGGACCCCGCGACATCGAGCACCGCCCACTGCAGGCAGTGCAGCGTGTCGTGGATCTCCCACGCGCGCGCCGCCTCGCCGTAGCGCGAGCGGTCCTCGGGAAACTCGTCGAAGTAGCGATCGGCGACCGCCTCCGCGAGCGGCTCCAGCGAGATCTCGCGGTCCGCCAGCCTTGCGCTCGTCGGCGCCGGCCAGCCGCTCGGCGGCGCGGGCCCGCGGCTCATTCGGCGACGACGTCGTAGGTGTGCAGATGTTCGAGGCGCTCGAGGCGGATCGCGGCCTGCAGGGCTGGATCGATGCGCTCGTGAGAGACCTGGTGCTCAGGGCTGCGCATGTAGGCCGTGAACGCCGCGCGATCGCGCCAGCGAGAGACCATCAGGACCTCCTCGGGATCCCGGTCGGACCGCCAGACCTCGAGATCGACGAAGCCAGGAGCGCTGTCGACCAGGTGCGCGCGCCGCCGGAACGCGGCGACGAGCGCGTCGGACTGCGCCGGATCGACGCGCAGCCGAGACATCGACACGTACATGGGTTCACGCTAGCGCTAACCCGCCCCGTAGGCTCCGGGCATGCCTCATCATGCCTTCCGCGCCGCGGTCGAGCGAGCCGACATGGAGGCGGCCGTCGCGCTGCTCGCCGAGGACGTCGTCTTCCGCAGCCCGGCCGTGTTCAAGCCCTACGAGGGTCGCGAGACCGTCGCGACGATCCTCCGGACGGTGTTCGGCGTGTTCGAGGACTTCCGCTACACCGACGAGCTCGACGGCGATGGCATCCAGGGCCTGCTGTTCGACGCGCGCGTCGGGGACCGCTCGCTGCAGGGCATCGACCTCCTGCGACCCGACGCCGACGGCCAGATCGCCGAGTTCACCGTGATGATCCGACCGGCATCGGGCCTGATCGCGCTCGCCGAGCGCATGGGTCCGGCGCTGGCAGCCGCGGGCGTCGGGTGAGTACGGAGGCGTTCCTCGAGCGGCGGCGCGCGGCGACCGCGGCGGCCTGGGACCTCAACGGCGGCGTCGTGCTCGTGGCCGCAGGCGACGAGATCCCGGTGCCCGGGCGCGGCGACCGCGCGTACCCGTTCCGCGCGCACACCGAGTACCTCTACCTCACGGACCGCGAACGCCCCGGCGGCGTGCTCGCCTACGCGCCGGACGACGGCTGGGTCGAGTTCGTCACGCCGGTCACCGCCGACGAGCTGCTGTGGACCGGGCTCGAGGGCGACCGCGAAGGCGTCCCCGAGGGCACGCGCCCGCTGGACGAGCTCGACCAGTGGGTCGGCGATCGGCCGGTCCGCCGGCTCGGCGCGGAAGCGGAGCCCGACGCCGAGCTCCGCGACGCGCTGATCGTCGTCCGCCGGCCCAAGGACGACATCGAGCTCGAGCGCATGCGTACCGCCGCAGAGGCGACGCGCGCCGGCTTCGAGGAGCTCGTGTCGCTGATCCGCGCCGGCCGCACCGAGCGCGAGCTGCAGGTCGCGCTCGAGGCGGCGTTCCTCCGCAACGGCGGTGACTTCCTGGCGTTCGAGTCGATCGTCGCGGCGGGCGACCACGCCGCCGTCCTGCACTTCTCGCCGACGGCGCGCGAGCTCCGCGACGGCGACCTCCTGCTCATCGACGCCGGCGCCGAGTACCGCGGCTACGCGAGCGACGTCACCCGCACCTACGCGGTCGGCGGGACGTTCACGGCCGAGCAGGCGCTCGTCCACGACACCGTCCGGCGCGCGGGCGAGACCGCGATCGCCGCCTGCCGCCCCGGAGTCGAGTGGCACGACGTTCACCGCGCAGCGGCGCTGGTCGTCGCGGAAGGCCTCGTCGAGCTCGGCGTCTTGCGCGGCTCGCCCGAGACGCTCGTCGAGAGCGGCGCGGCAACGCTGTTCTTCCCCCACGGCGTCGGCCACCTCGTCGGCCTCGGCGTCCGCGACACCGGGCCGGCCTCGGTCGAGCTGCCCACGAGCCTCCCCGGCCTGCCGCGCCTGCGCCTCGACATCACGCTCCAGCCGCGCCAGGCGTGGACCGTCGAGCCGGGGATCTATGTCGTCCCCGCGCTGCTCTCCCGCGAACGCGGCCGTGAAGGCGTGGACTGGGACCGCGTCGACGAGCTGCACGGCTTCGGCGGCGTGCGCCTCGAGCAGAACGTGCTGATCACCGACGACGGCTGCGAGATCCTCACCGCCGCGATCCCGCTCTAGGCGGGGGTGGCCGCCCAGCTTCCGAGGAGCTTGAGCGCCTCCTCAGATCGAGAGCCGGGTTCGGCGGCGTAGGTGAAGAGCGTCAGCCCGTGGTCTGCGGCGAGGTCGAGCCGGTTGAAGCTGAGGCTGATCTCGCCGACGACGGGGTGGTGGAAGTGCTTGACGGCCGTGGCGTGGAAGCGCACGTTGTGCGCAGCCCAGTGGGTGCGGAACGCCTCGCTCTGTGTCGAGAGCTCGCCGACGAGCCCTGAGAGGTCGGAGTCGTACGGGTCGCGGCCTGCGGCCGAGCGCAGGATTGCGGCGGTCTCGCGGGCGGCGCGGTCCCAGTCGGCGTGGAACACCTCGGCGCGCGGATCGAGGAAGACGAACCGCGCGTGGTTGGCCGGCCGCGCGGGCCCGGCGTACAGCTCGGAGAACAGCGCGCGTCCGAGTGCGTTGGTGGCCAGGATGTCGAGGCGGTCGTTGCCCACGTACGCGGCGGCACCGGTGATCGCGTCGAGGGTCCACTGGATCTCCGGTCGGATGCCTTGCGTGCCTTGGCGCCGCCGCGGGCGGGCTGTGACGGGCCGGGCGGCGCGGGCGAGGTCGAAGAGGTGGGCGCGCTCGGCGTCGTCGAGCTGGAGCGCCCGGGCCAGTGCCTCCAGCACGCTCGCGGAGGCGCCGCTCATGTCTCCGCGTTCCAGGCGGGTGTAGTACGGGGCGCTCACGCCCGCCAGGACGGCGACCTCCTCGCGCCGCAGTCCGGGAACGCGGCGGGCGCCGTACGTCGGCAGCCCGGCCTGCTGGGGCGTGATCCGTGCGCGGCGGGAGGTGAGGAACTCGCGGATCTCCTGTTTCGTCTCCACGCGATCTAGCGTAAACCCGGCTTGCCGCGCCTGGGTGACCCTGCCGGTACCTCTCTCAAAAGGGACTCCCACTTCCGCGGAATCCGCGCTTTGCTGAGAGCCATGACAACACAGAGAACATGGTTCATCACCGGCGCTGGCCGCGGCATGGGCGTCGAGTTCGCCAAGGCCGCGCTCACCGCCGGTCACAACGTCGTGGCCACCGGCCGTAACCCCGACACCGTCGCCGAGGCGATCGGCGACTCGGAGAACCTGCTCGTCGCCAAGCTCGACGTCACGAGCACCCAGGACGCCGAGGCGGCGGTCAACGCGGCCGTCGGCCGCTTCGGCGGCATCGACGTCCTGGTCAACAACGCCGCCAGCTTCTATGCGGGCTACTTCGAGGAGCTGACCCCGGAGCAGATTGAGCGGCAGCTGACCACGAGCCTGATCGGCCCGATGAACGTCACCCGCGCCGTCCTGCCCGTCATGCGTAAGCAGCGCTCGGGACACGTGGTGACGATCTCGTCGTCCGCGGGGTTCGCCGGCTTTGAGTTCGGCACCGCCTACGCCGCATCGAAGCACGGCATCGACGGTTGGATGGAGTCGCTGGCCCCCGAGGTCGAGCCGTTCGGCATCCACACGACGGTCGTGAACCCTGGGTTCTTCCGCACCGAGCTGCTCACCGAAGAGTCGACGAACTACGCCACAGCGACGCTCGAGGACTACGCGGAGCGCAACGCCGCCCTGCGCGAGTTCTGGGAGAGCATGAACGGCCAGCAGCCGGGCGACCCGGCCAAGCTCGCACAGGCGTTGCTCACGATCGCCGACGAGCCGCAGCCGCCGTTCCGGTTCATCGCCGGCGCCGACGCGCTCGCGCAGGCCGAGGACAAGCTGGCTGAACGCCAGCAGCAGATCGACGCCTTCCGCGACCTCTCATCGTCGCTCGCGCTCTAGTCCCGCTGCGGCTCCAGAACGACAACCGCGGTCTGTCCGGGCCGCCTCGCGGCGAAGCCGTCCAGCTTCTCGTTGCGCTCGCGCCACCGCGCCCACAACCGGTCGTGCTCCTCGCCGAGCGCGGCCCTGGCTCGCACGGGAATCGGCCCGTCGAGAGTCTCCACCGTGGCGTCCGGATTCGCCTGCAGGTTCAGCCACCAGGCCGGCTCTGCCTCACCCCAGCCGTTCATCGCCATCGTCACGACGTTCGGCCCGTCCGTGAAGTACCCGATCATCACCGACCTCGGCTGACCGGTCCGCCGCCCGGTCGTGGTGAGCCGCGACGTGCCCCAGCCGCTGGGTTTGGGTCGCCACAGCCCGAGGCTGCCCCGGGTGATCCGGTAGATGCCCCGGTGGAGCTTCCACACGGTCCGGATGAACCAGCGCGGCGGCAGGCGGGGTGGCTTCTCGAACTGATCCGGCACGGGCGCTCGTCAGCGTACGCCCGCCGGAGGTAGGCTCGCAATCATGGAGCGGGTCACGGGCATCGGCGGCTTCTTCTTCCGCGCGCGAGAGCCCGACGCGCTTGCGACCTGGTACCAGACGCGGCTCGGGATCGACACGGTGCCCCGAAGCTACGACGAGGAACCGTGGCGCCAGCAGGCGGGCGAGACGGCGTTCGCGCCCTTCCCGCAGGACTCGCAGATGATCGGCCCACCCGAGCACACCTGGATGATCAACTTCCGCGTCGACGATCTCGACGCGATGGTCGCCCAGCTGCGAAGCGCCGGAGAGACCGTCGAGGTTCATCCCGAGCGCTACCCGAACGGCCGCTTCGCCGAGCTCCGCGACCCCGACGGCAACAACATTCAGCTCTGGCAACCGATGGATCCCGCGTAGAGATCAGCCGGCCACGATCGTCGCGGCGAGCGCGATCCGATGGTCCTTGGTCCAGGGTGGCCCCAGCGTCTCCCGAGGTCGGCGCAGGACCTCGTCGGCGCGCTCGGCCAGCAGGCCGGCCGCCTGCCCGACGACTGCCTTGGCGTCGTAGAGGTGGACTTCCCAGTCACGAGCCTGCGCGAGCTCGGAGAGCTCCTGGCGGTACATGATCGCGTCGGCCCGGGCCTCATACGGCGAGCGGCGCTGGACGGCGATGTCGTCCGGGAAGTCGGGCGGCCAGGCCCGGAGCGAGATCGAGACGGACGGGCGCGGGCAGCGCGGCGGCGAGCTCGTCGAGCGCAGCTGACGCCGCCCGGGCGACGGACGCTCGCACCTTCGCGACCAGCGCAGCCGTCGCGGCGACATCCAGCCGCGAGCTCTCGTAATGAATCGGCGCCGCCGACACGCCGGGTTCGACCAGCGTGATCCGCCGCCGATCCACGACCTCGTGGTCGGCCGACGCCGTGACTGCAATGGCCCAGCCGAGATGGTCCGCAATGCCAACCCGCACGTCGCCGATTATCCAGCGGCTTCCCGTCCGACTAGCCTCCCTGCGGATGGAGGTCGAGCTCCGCGAGATCACGTCGGAGACCGTTCGCACGATCTGCGAGCTGACCGTGGCGGACGACCAGCGCTCGTTCGTCGCGCCGAACGCGGTCTCGATCGCGGAGGCGCACTTCACCCCCGGGCACTGGATGCGGGCGATCTACGCCGACGGGGAGCCCGCCGGCTTCGCCCTCACCTTCGACGACCCGTCGGAGGGGTACTTCCTGTGGCGGTTCATGATCGCCGAGGGCTACCAGCGGCGTGGCATCGGCCGGCTCGCGATGCAGCAGGTGCTCGAGCACTGGCGCGAGATCGGAGCCACGGCCGCGAGGACCAGCGTGGTGCCGGCGAACACCGGCGCGACCCGCCTCTACGAATCGCTCGGCTTCCGGCTCACCGGCGAGGAGGAGAGCCGGGAACTCGTGATGCGGCTGGACCTCTGATCAGTCCGGCTCGATCCCGCGCGTCGCCCACCACTCCTCGCCGTAGTCGATCATGAGCTCGTCGCCCGCTCGCACCTTGCGGAGCGCACGGAACACGATCGTGCTCGGCTCGTCCTGCACGTACTCCACGTTCGGGTCCGGCGAATGGTTGTAGAGCATGCCGTGGCCGAGCACGAGCACGACATCACCGTCGGTGACCGACGAGAAGACGTAGTCGTTCAGACGCCCCGTCACCTCGGCATCGGGAACCTCCACGGTCGGGCAGGTTTCGATGACCTCGCCCTTCGCGAAACGACGCGTCGCGAACACGCCGCGGCCATGACGGCCCTCCCCGACCGTCACGCCCGACCCGATCTCGACGCCTTCTGCAGACTGCTTCTTGGCCACTCGCGCTCAGGTTCGCTCGCGCAGCCACGCCAAGACTTCGGCGGCGTGCTGGTCGGGCGGGAAGATGGGATAGAAGGCGTGCTCGATCCGACCATCGGTCACGATCATCGTCAGGCGCGAGAACAGCCGATCACCGCTGGCCTCGAACGTCGGCAGGTCGAGCGCCTCGGCGAACGCCAGATCGGGGTCCGAGAGGATCGAAAACGGCAGGCCGAGCCGGTCGGCGAGCTCCGCTTGGTAGTCCGTGCTCTGCGACGACAGCCCGTAGACGGCCTGCGCGCCGGCGGCCTGCAGGTCGGCGTGGTGGTCGCGAAAGCCGCACGTCTCGGGCGTGCAGCCGCGCGCGCCGGGGATTGAGTCCCAGCCGTCGGGCAGGTCGACGCCGGGGCGCCCGCTCAGCGGGTAGAGGTAGATGACAGTCCGCCCCGGCCCAAGCTGATCGAGGGCGACCTCCTTCCCGCCCGTGTCGCGCAGCACGAGCGGCGGCATCGCTGCCCCGGGGAGATGGTCGGCCGCGCCGTCGTCCTGGGGCACGGGCAGGTTGCTCGGCAACTGCTGATAGTTCATCCGCCGAGCTGCGCCCTCGCCGCGTCGGCCACCGCCTCGGGCGTGAACCCGAAGCGCCGCTGGAGATCCTTCAGCGGCGCCGACATGCCGAAGCTGCGCATCGCGATCGTCGTCCCGCTCGGACCCACATAGCGATCCCAGCCGAAGTCGGACGCCTGCTCGACGCCGACCCGCGCGGTGATCGCGCGCGGCAGCACCTGCTCGCGGTAGTCCTCGTCCTGGCGCTCGAACAGGTTCCACGACGGCATGCTGACCACGCGCGCGCGGACGCCTTCACCGCTGAGCTGCTCGTACGCGGCGACCGCCAGCGCGACCTCGGTCCCCGTGGCCATGATGATCACCTCGGGCTCGCCCTCCGCAGGGTCGGCGAGCACGTAGGCGCCGCGGCGCACACCCTCGACCGGCGCGTAGACCGAGCGATCCAACGTCCGCATCGCGCCGCGCGAGAGCACGAGCACGGCCGGGTCGTGCTTGAGCTCCATGATCAGCCGCCACGACTCGGCGACCTCGTTCGCGTCGCCGGGCCGGATCGTGATCAGCGCCGGCATCGCGCGCAGCGAGGCGAGGTGCTCGATCGGCTGGTGGGTCGGACCGTCCTCCCCCACCCCGATCGAGTCGTGGGTGAACACGTGGACGGTCGGGATCTCCATCAGCGCGCCGAGCCGCAACGGGGCGCGGCCGTAGTCGGAGAAGATCAGGAAGCCCGAGCCGAACGGGCGCAGCTTCGACAGCGCGAGCCCGTTGACGGCCGCGCCCATCGCGTGCTCGCGCACGCCGAAGTGCAGGTTCCGCCCGTGGCGGTCACTGCGGCTGAACTCGCCGGCGCCCTCGAATGTCAGCTTCGTCTTCGTCGACGGCGCGAGGTCGGCCGCGCCGCCGAGCAGCCACGGGTGGTTCTTGGCGATCGCGTTGAGGACCTTGCCCGACGCCTCGCGCCCGGCCAAGCCCTTCTCATCGGGCGGGAACTCGGGGATCTCGGCGTCCCAGCCCTCAGGCAGCTCGCGGCGCTGCATCTTCAGCAGGTGATCGGCGAGCTCGGGGTGCTCGCCCTGGTAGCGGTCGAAGTGCTCCATCCACGCCTCGCGCAGCTTGCGCCCGCGCTCGCCGAGGTTGGCGGCGAAGTGCTCGCGCACGCCGTCGGGGACGAGGAACTGCGCGTCCTCGGGCCAGCCGTAGGCCTTCTTCGTGAGGCGCACCTCCTCCTCACCGAGCGGCTCGCCGTGCGCCGAGCTCGTGCCCTGCTTGGTCGGCGAGCCGTAGGCGATGTGGCTGTCGACGATGATCAGCGTCGGGCGCTCGGGCTCGTTCTTGAACGTCTCGAACGCGCGCGCGAGCATCGTGCGGTCGTTGGCGTCGCCGACCCGGGTGACGTTCCAGCCGTAGCCGATGAAGCGCGTCGCGACATCGTCGGAGAACGCGAGGCTCGTGGCGCCCTCGATCGTGATCCGGTTGTTGTCGTAGATCCAGCAGAGGTTCGAGAGCCCGAGGTGACCGGCCAGCGACGCCGCCTCGGAGGAGATGCCCTCCATCATGTCGCCGTCGCCGCACAGCGCGTAGACGTCGTAGTCGAAGAGCTCGTAGCCGGGGCGGTTGAAGTGCGCCGCCTGCCACTCGGCCGCGATCGCCATGCCGACCGAGGTCGCGACGCCCTGACCGAGCGGCCCGGTCGTCGTCTCGACGCCCGACGTCCAGCGGTACTCCGGATGCCCCGGGCAGCGCGAGTCGATCTGGCGGAAGCGCTTGATGTCCTCGAGCGGGACCGACAGCTCGCCGAGCCGCTCGTAGGCGGGATTGACCGCCTTCACGCCGGCGAGGTGCAGCAGCGCGTAGAGCAGCGTCGAGGCGTGGCCGATCGAGAGCACGAAGCGGTCGCGGCCGGGCCAGATCGGGTCGTCCGGGTCGAAGCGCAGGAAGTCCTGCCAGAGCGTGTAGGCGACGGGCGCCATCGCCATCGGCGTGCCGGGATGACCGGAGTTGGCGGCCTGCACGGCGTCCATCGCGAGCGTGCGGATGGTGGTGACGGCGAGCTCGTCCAGCGACGCGTCGGATTCCTCGGGCGGCCGGCCGGCGCTGGGCACGGTATCGGTGGTCATGTACGGCATGACAGCACTTCTTGCGACGAGGGAGTAGCTTCCCCCGCCGTCATCGGTCGGAGGGGGTCAGGGGTGCTGTCTCGTCGTTTGCTCGTGCTCGCAGGAGCTGTGCTGGTAGCGCTTCCAACGGCGCCTGTCGCGGAGGGTGCCACGAAGAAGCCGCGGCTCACGAGCCTGCGCGGCGTGCCAGCGGCAGTCCAGTCGGGCAAGAGCTTCCGCGCGCGCGGGCGCGTGACCAACCTGCCGAAGAGCCGCAAGAAGTCGGCGCGGCTCGTGTTCACGCTGCGCAAGAGCACGCGCGCGTCGCGCTTCATCCACCTCCGGACCGTGAAGGTCAAGCGCACGAAGAAGAGCCGGTCGCGCAGCTTCAGCGTGCGCATCTCGATGCCGGACATCGCGCGCGCCGGCAGCTACACGTTGCGCGCGTGCGTGCGCAAGAGCTGCCGCTCGAAGCGGCTGCGCGTGACCGACAAGCCGGTACCGACCCCGGGCCCCGGCCCGACGCCGCCCGGCCCGCCCTCGGCGCTGCCCGCCCAGCACAGCCTGCGCGCGCCGCTGACCGGCGAGAACTTCTACTTCGTGATGGCCGACCGGTTCCAGAACGGCAACACCGCGAACGACAAGGGCGGCATCGCCTCGGACGACCCTGAGGTCCACGGCTTCGACCCGACCCGCAAGGGCTACTTCCACGGCGGCGACCTCGCCGGCCTGCGGCAGAAGATCGACTACATCAAGGGCCTCGGGACGACCGCGATCTGGCTCACCCCGAGCTTCAAGAACCGGCCCGTACAGGACAACAACGGCTTCCCTTCGGCCGGCTACCACGGCTACTGGGTCACGGACTTCACGCAAATCGACCCGCACTTCGGGACCAACGCGGAGCTGAAGGGGCTGATCGACGAGGCGCACGCGAAGGGGATGAAGGTCTTCTTCGACATCATCACCAACCACACCGCGGACGTCATCCAGTACGAGGAGAACAACTACACGTACGTCTCGAAGGACGTCGAGCCGTTCAAGACGGCCTCGGGCACGCCGTTCGACGACCGCGACTACGCCGGGGGAGCCTTCCCGCCGCTCAGCCGGACGCAGAGCTTCCCCTACACGCCCGTCGACCCGCCGGACATGACCAAGACGCCGGCGTGGCTGAACGACCCGACGATGTACCACAACCGCGGCAACACGACGTTCGTCGGCGAGGACTCGCAGTACGGCGACTTCTTCGGGCTCGACGACCTCTTCACCGAGCGCAAGGAAGTGGTCGACGGGATGGTCGGGATCTACGAGAAGTGGGTCCACGACATGAAGATCGACGGCTTCCGCATCGACACCATGAAGCACGTCAACGACGAGTTCTGGCAGACGTTCTCGCCCAAGGTCCTGCAGTACGCGAAGGACCAGGGCGTGAAGGACTTCTTCATGTTCGGCGAGGTCGCCGACGGGACGCGCCCGCTGACCTCGCACTACACGACCCACAACGACGTCCAGGCCGTGCTCGACTTCCCGTTCCAGGAGGCGGCCCGCGCGTTCGCGGCAAAGTCGCAGCCGACGGACAACCTGCGCAGCTTCTTCCGCGACGACGACTACTACACCGACGCGGACTCGAACGTCTACCAGCTCCCGACGTTCCTCGGGAACCACGACGCCGGCCACATCGGGATGTTCCTGCGCACCGACAACCCGTCGGGCACGCCTGAGTCCGAGCTGCTCGCGCGAGACCGGCTCGCGCACCAGCTCATGTACTTCTCGCGTGGCAATCCGGTCGTCTACTTCGGCGACGAGCAGGGCTTCACCGGTGCCGGCAACGACCAGGCCGCGCGCCAGGACATGTGGGCCAGCCTCGACCCCGAGTACGACAACGTCGGCGACGACGCGGGGCTGAACGACAACATCGGCTCCGACGAGACGCCCGCGGACGACAACTTCGACGTCGACCATCCGCTCTACGAGGAGATCAGCGGGCTCGCGCAGCTGACCAAGAACCACCCCGCCCTGCGCAACGGCGCGCAGCAGCACCGCTACTCGAGCGCCACGGCGGGCATCTACGCGTTCTCGCGCATCAACCGCGACGAGCAGCGCGAGTACGTCGTCGCGCTCAACAACTCGGAGACCGCGAAGACCGCGACGATCCCGACCTACATGGCCTCGACGCGCTTCGACCGCCTCTACGGCGGAGGGGCCGCCCAGGTCACGAGCGACGAGGACCGCGACATCGAAATCACGGTGCCGGCGCTCTCGACGGTGGTCTACGAGGCGTCGAAGAAGCTGCCCGCGAGCGGCGAGGCGCCGTCGGTGACGGTCGTCAGCCCGCAGGGCCGGCCGCGCATGGAGGTGACTGCCGACGTCGGCGGCGACTCCTTCTACGAGGTCACGTTCTACGCCAGGGCCGGAGGCGGCGATTGGCAGGCGATCGGCACCGACGACAACGCGCCCTACCGCGTCTTCCACGACGTCTGGGACGCCGAGCCCGGCACGCAGATGCAGTACAAGGCCGTCGTGCTCGACAACGCGGGCCACTCGCGCGAGAGCACGCCCCGCAGCGCGCACGTCGCGAAGCCCGCGATCACCCTCGAGGCGCCCAACGAGGCCCAGCGGGTCCGCGGCACGGTGACGGTGCGGGCGACCACCATGCCGGAGCACTCCAACTACAAGGTGCGCTTCGAGCGGTCGGTGAACGGAAGCGCGTTCACGACCGTGGGCACCGACGACTCCTCGCCGGTCTACACCGCGTTCGACAACACGTCGAGCCTGCCCGACGGGGCGATCGTGACCTACCGCGCCGTCCTCACCTACGCGCCCGGGAAGACCGTCACGAGCGCGACCCGCCGGGCCACGGTGGTGCAGACACCGGTCACCGAGGTGGTCATCCACTACAACCGCCCCGGCGGCGACTACGCCACCTGGGGGTTGCACCTGTTCAATCCGACTGGCAGCAACGCGCTGGCGCCGGGCGAGGCTCCCGCATGGGAGCACCCGAGGCTGTTCGAGGGCACGGACGACTTCGGCCGGTTCCACGAGATCGCCATCGCCGACGACGAGGACCGCTTCGGCGTCATCGTCCACCGCGAGGAGCCGAACCAGAACGTCAAGGACACCGACCCCGATCGGTTCGTGAACCCGTTGGCCACGCCGGAGATCTGGCTCAGGCAGGGCGACACGAAGATCTATAGCTGCGCCGCGGCAGACGCGAGCTGCGTGGTGCCGTCGGCCCCCTGAGGGTTGAGTCGCGCGCGCAGGCATGGTGGGATTGGGGTGCCGTCCAGCGTCCCAATCCCCCAAAACCTCGTCGTGAATAAGCTATTTGGAACGGATAGCACCGCGCGACTACAAGGAGGACACGCATGGCAACCCTGAAACTCGGCGACACCGCCCCCGACTTCGAGGCCGAGACCACCGAAGGCACGATCAACTTCCACGACTGGATCGGCGACGGCTGGGCGGTGCTCTTCTCGCACCCGAAGGACTTCACGCCCGTCTGCACGACCGAGCTCGGCTACATGGCGAGCATCAAGCCGGAGTTCGACAAGCGCGACACGAAGATCATCGGGCTCTCCGTCGACCCGCTGGACAAGCACGAGCAGTGGGCGAAGGACATCGAGGAGACCCAGGGCACCGCGCCCAACTATCCACTCATCGGCGACTCGGACTTCAAGGTCTCGAAGCTCTACGGGATGCTGCCCGACGACGTCGAGGGCGACCCGGGCTCGCGCACCCCGGCCGACAACCAGACCGTCCGCAACGTGTTCGTGATCGGCCCGGACAAGAAGATCAAGCTGATCCTCATCTATCCGATGACGACCGGCCGCAACTTCGACGAGGTCCTGCGGGTCGTCGACTCGCTGCGGCTGACCGCGAACCACAAGGTCGCCACGCCCGCCCAGTGGAAGGACGGCGACGACGTGATCATCGCCGGCTCGGTCTCCGACGATGCGGCGAAGGAGAAGTACCCCGACGGCTGGGAGTCCCCGAAGCCGTACATCCGGATCGTTCCGCAGCCGAGCTGAGCTTCACCGGCGCCCCGGGCAGGTCGTCTATGAACGGATCATGGGCGACCGGCTCGGGCGGCCGGGCGATCTCGGTGACGGTCGGCGTGCTCATCACCCCGGAAGAGCGCCGGGCCCCCTCCGAGATACATCACGCCAGTCCCGCGTCGTGCGCGAGCAGCGCGATCTGCACGCGGTTGTTGAGCTCGAGCTTCGCCAGCAGCCGCGAGACGTGGGCCTTCACGGTCGCGACGCTCATGTAGAGCTCGCTCGCGATCTCGGCGTTCGACTTGCCCTGGGCGATCGCGACGGCGACCTCGCGCTCGCGGTCGGTCAGGCCCTCGAGCAGCACGACCGACTCGCTGCGGCGCGCGTCCGCCCCGCCGTCGGCGAAGTGCTCGAGCAGCCGCCGCGTCACCGTCGGCGACAGCATCGCCTCGCCCGCGGCGACGAGCCGGACTGCCTTGAGGATCTCCGGCGGCGGCGTGTCCTTGAGCAGGAAGCCGCTCGCCCCGGCGCGCAGCGCGCGCAGCACCTGGTCGTCGGCGTCGAAGGTGGTCAGCACGATCACCGCGGGCGCGTCGTCGCGAGCCCGCAGCAGCTCGGTGGCGGCGAGCCCGTCCATGCGCGGCATGCGGATGTCCATCAGCACGAGGTCGGGCTTGTAGGCGTCGACCGCGGATGCCACCTCGGCGCCGTCGGCGACCTCGGCGACGACGCGGATGTCGTCGGTCCCCGCCAGCATCATCGTCAGCGCCGCGCGCACGAGCGCGTCGTCGTCGGCGAGCAGGACGCGGATCGGCGTGCTCACGCCGGCCACGGCAGCCACGCCCGGAGCTCGAAGTCGCCGCCCGCGGTGCGGCCATGCTCGAGCTGCCCGCCGGCCAGGCTCGCGCGCTCCGACAGCCCGATCAGCCCGCTGCCGGCTCCCGGGATGCGCGGCGCGGCGACGCCCACCGGCAGCCGGTTGCGGACCTCGACGGTGATCCCGCTGCCGACGCCGCCGTCGACCAGCACGTCGACAGCCGCGCCATGGGCGTGCTTGCGCGCGTTGGTCAGCCCTTCCTGCACGATCCGATAGGCGTTGCGGCCGACGCCCTCGGGGACCGCGGCGAGGTCGTCGACGCGGCAGTCCGCGCTCACGTGCATCCCGGCCTGGCGCGACTCGTCGAGCAGGGCCGGGAGGTTGGCGAGCGTCGGCTGCGGCCGCTCAGGCCCACCGTTGGTGGCCGGCTCCTCGCGCAGCACGCCGATGACCTCGCGCAGGTCCTGGAGCGCCTGGTGCGCGCTCGCGCGCACGATCCCGGCGGCGCGCGCGATCTCGTCGGGCGGCGCGTCGGGGCGGAACTCGAGCGCACCGGCATGCATGCTCAGCAGCGAGATCCGGTGGGCGAGCACGTCATGCATCTCGCGCGCGATCCGGGCGCGCTCCTGCTGGCGCGCCTGCTCGACGTGCATCTGCTGCTCCGCTTCGGCGCGGTCGGCGCGCTCGCGCAGCGACAGCACGAGCTGGCGCCGGGCGCGCACGAACATCCCCCACGCAACGGTCGCGACCGTCACGAGCACGATGAAGACGAGCGACACCCAGAAGGGGTCGGTCGCGTCGGGGTGGAGCACGATGTAGATCGGGACCGTGACCAGGCCCGCGACGACGACGAGCAGGACGGTCGAGAAGCGGCGGTGGACGGCGACCGTGAACAGCGCGATCAGGCCGGCCGCGGACGAGAAGGCCGAGACCGCGCCGATCAGGGTGATGACGATCGCGATCTGAACCGGCCAGCGCCGCCGCCACCAGAGCAGCACGCAGGCGATCATCCCGCCGACGACGTCGAGGAAGAGCACCTCGTCCGACGGCTTGTCGGCTGCGGCCACGCCGCCGACCACGATCGCCCCGAGCATCAGCGCGGCGACGAAGAACGTGCCGTCAACGATCCAATCGCGCCGCGTGCGCTTCGGATGCGCGGCGTCGGAATCCGCCGGGACGAGGACCTCGGGCAGCATCACGGACAAGCGTAGGGTCCGGCGAGGTCGCCCAACACCGACCGAAGTCGATCGCAGGATCGACCTTGGTCTGCCCGAAAGCGTCTTCTGGGCACTAGACGCGGCCCCAGGCCACCTCCAACCTTGATCGCATGATCGAAGTCGACAACTTGAGCAAGCGCTACGGCTCCCAGCTCGCGGTGGACGGCGTGTCCTTCCGCTGCGAGCCCGGGACCATCACGGGCTTCCTCGGCCCGAACGGCGCCGGCAAGTCCACCACGCTGCGGATGATCTGCGGGCTGACCCCGCCGACCGCCGGTACCACCTCGGTGCTCAACACGAGCTACCGCAAGCTCCCCAACCCCGGCCGCCAGGTCGGCGTCCTGCTCGACGCCTCCGCCCAGCACTCCGGCCGCAGCGGCCGCGAGGTGCTGCGGCTGACGGCTGATGTGCTCGGCGTCGACCGCCGCCGCGTACCCGAGCTGCTCGACCGCGTCGGGCTCCCGAAGAACGCGGCGAAGAAGCGCGTCGGCAACTACTCGCTCGGCATGCGCCAGCGCCTCGGCATCGCGCAGGCGCTGCTCGGCGAGCCGGAGGTGCTGATCCTCGACGAGCCCGCCAACGGCCTCGACCCCGAGGGCATCTTCTGGATGCGCGAGCTGTTGCGCGACTTCGCCGACCGCGCCGGCACGGTGCTGCTGTCCTCGCACCTGCTGCGCGAGATCGAGGTGATCGCCGACGACCTGGTGGTGATCGGCGACGGCAAGATCGTGGCCCAGGGCGCCAAGTCCGAGCTGCTGGCGGCGACCGGCACGCTGGTTCGCGCGGTCGATCCAGAGGCGCTGACCGACGGCCTCGCCGCCGCCGGCCTCGCGGCCGCCGCGGCCCCCGACGGCTCGCTCGTGGTCGAGGCCGAGCCGGAGACGGTCGGCCGGCTCGCGGCCGAGCTCGGCCTCGCCCTGATCGAGCTGCGCCCCGCCGACGGCGGTGGGCTCGAGCAGCTCTTCCTGTCCCTGACGTCCCGTGAGGAGGTGGCGGCGTGAGCGCTGTCGCAATTCAGCCCACCCGCCCGCCGCTCCCGCGCCTGACCGGGGTCGAGCTGCGCAAGAGCATCGATACCCGCGCCGGCTTCTGGCTGCTGTTCCTGGTCGCGCTCAGCGTCCTCGCCGTCGTGGTCCTGGTCCTCGCGGTCGGCAAGGCCGAGGACCAGACGTTCGCCTCGCTGTTCGGCGCCACCATCGGCGTCGCCTCGATCTTCCTGCCGATCGTCGGCCTGCTGCTGGTCACGAGCGAGTGGTCGCAGCGCACCGCGCTGACCACGTTCACGCTCGTGCCCGAGCGAGGCCGCGTCGTGACCGCCAAGCTGCTCGCAGGGTGCGCGCTCGCGCTCGTCGCGGTGGCGATCTGCGTCGCGCTGTCCGCGATCGGCAACCTGATCGCCGGCGGCAGCTGGAAGTTCGACCTCTCGCACCTCGGCGAGGGCGTGCTCTACGAGCTGTTCGGCATGCTCGGGGCGCTGGCGCTCGGCCTGCTGCTCATGCACTCGGCGCTGGCGATCGTGACCTACTTCGTGCTGCCGACCGTCGTGGGCATCGTCGTGGAGGTCGTGCCCGGGATCGACGACGCCGCGAAGTGGTTCGAGCCCAACCAGGTGACGACGCCGCTCGCCGAGGGCACCATCCACGGCGCCGGCTGGTCCCACTTCGCCGTCACCGCGGCGATCTGGGTCGGCCTCCCGCTCGTGCTGGGCCTGCTGCGGCTACGCCGCCACGAGCTCAAGTAAGGCCGGCGGCGGGGCGGCGGCCGAGCCCGATCGCGAACTGCCAGTTGCGGAAGCGCCGCGTCGGCGGGGTGCCCGGCGCGATCCCCGCCGCGTCACGAGCCTGGTCCCACGAGCTGTACATGGTGACCTTCGCGATGCGGTCGCCGCAGACCTCGTAGACCCAGGCCACCTGCTGCATCTCGACGAAGCGGCGGCCGCCTGAGTGCGGGATCCGGAGCTGGCCGTAGACGAGCACGAGGTCGCCGTGCTGGGTCATGCTCGTCGGCAGCGCCTCAGGCACCTCCGACCCGAGGCGGGCGAGCTCATCGGTGACGAATGTGGCGATCTCGTCGTGGCCGCGGAGCGGCGGACGGTCGCTGTCGATGATCCACTCCGCGTCGGGGTGCATCAGCTCGAGCGACTCCGTGAGCCGCTCGTGGCCGAGAGCCATCACCTTCTCGACGATCTCGGTCGGCGTCATGGGCGCAAACCTATTCGACTCCGAGCCGCGCGGATAGGGTCCCGCCGCATGACCCGCAGGGGCGCGACCGTGTTGGTGGTGATCGCGTCTGTGCTGCTCGTCGGGGCCACGGTCACCGCGTACGCCAGGCTGGCGCTGTTCGACTCCCAGCAGTTCGCCAATCGCGCCTCGGCAGCGCTGGCAGAGCCGGCCGTCCGCACCGCGATCGGCGACCGCGTGACCGACCAGGTGGTCCTGCGCAACGACGCCGACCTGATCGCGGCGCGGCCGCTGATCGCCTCCGCGGTCTCCGGCATCGTCGGCGGCGGCGCGTTCCGGAGCCTGTTCCGCCGCGCGGTGCTCGACGCCCACCGCGCGATCTTCACCGGCGACCGCGACACGCTGACGCTCACGCTTGCTGACGTCGGCACCGTCGTGGCGGCCGCGCTCGAGAAGCTCAACCCGCAGCTCGCCGACGACATCGACGCCGGCGAGCGCGTCGTCGTGCTCAAGCGCGACCTCGGCGCCGTCACCGCCGACGTCGTGCGCGCCGGCGAGAAGCTGCAGGTGCTCGCCTGGGTGCTGGGGGCGCTGACCCTCGCCGCCGCCGTCGCCGCGCTCGTCTTCACGCCCGACCGCCGGCGCACGAGCTCGCAGCTCGGGATCGGCATCGCCGCCGCGGGGCTGACGATCGTGATCGCCTACACGGTGGCGCGCGCGCTGCTGGTCGACGGCGCCGCCGCCGGCGTATGGGACGCGTACCTCGGTGACCTGCGCGCCTTCGGCTGGGTTCTGACCGGGGCGGGCGCGGTCGTCGCCGCCGCCGCCGCGTCGCTGATCAGGCCGATCGAGATCGAGGGCCCACTGCGCGCGGCGTGGCGAATCGCGACGACCGAACCGCACACGACCGGGCTGCGGATCGCGCGCGCCGCGACGCTGATCGCGGCGGGCGCGCTGCTGATCACGCAGCCGCTGGCGGCGCTGCGGATCGTGGTCACGCTCGTCGGCGTCTACGTGCTCTACAAGGGGCTCGAGATCGTCCTGCGCATGGTCTACCGCCCGGTGGAGGACGCCGCGCCGGACACGCCGGAGCCGACCCGGCCGAGCCGCGCCCGCCGCGTCGCGGTGCCCATCCTGGCCACGCTGCTGATCGCCGGCGCCGTGGCCGCGTTCGCGCTCGGCGGCGGCACCGAGGCGCCCGCGCAGCCGGTGACAGCCTGCAACGGCTCCCCCCGGCTGTGCGACCGGCCGCTCGACGAGATCGCGCTGCCGGCGACCCACAACTCGATGTCGGTGCCGCTGCCGGGCTGGTACTCGGCGGAGCAGGAGCGCCCGATCGGCGGCCAGCTCGAGGACGGGATCCGCGGCCTGCTGCTCGACACGCACTACGGCGACCGGCTCGCCAGCGGGCGGGTGCGCACGTACTTCGACAGCGCGGAGCAGCGGCGCGAGGCGACGACCGAGGACGCGGTGAGTCCCGAGGCGATCAGCTCGGCGCTGCGCCTGCGCGAGCGGCTCGGCTTCCGCGGCGAGGGGACCCGCGGGATGTACCTGTGCCACAGCTTCTGCGAGCTCGGGGCCACGCCGCTCGCCGACGGCCTCGACGACATCCACGAGTTCCTCGCCACGCATCCCGCCGAGGTCGTCGTCCTCATCAACCAGGACTACGTCACGCCCGAGGACTTCGTGAAGGCGATCGACGACGCGGGACTCACGCGCTACGCGGCCACGCTCGGCGCCCGGCCATGGCCGACGCTGCGGTCGATGATCGAGTCAGACCACCGGCTCGTGCTCATGGCCGAGAACCACGCCGGGGCCGCACCCTGGTACCAGCTCGCCTACGAGCGCCTGACCCAGGAGACGCCGTTCCACTTCGACAGCGCGGCGGCGCTGCTCGCCGCGGGGACGATCTGCCCGCCCAACCGCGGCCCGGCCACCGCGCCGCTGTTCCTCCTCAACCACTGGGTCACCACCGCGCCCGTCCAGCGCCCCAGCGACGCCGCGAAGGTGAACGCGTACGCGCCGCTGCTCGAGCGTTCCCGGGCCTGCCAGCGGATCCGCCGGCGCCTCCCGAACCTGCTGGCGGTGAACTTCTACAAAGAGGGCGACGTGTTCCGCGTGGCCGACACGCTCAACCGCGTTCGGTGAGGCGGAACGCCAGCAGGCAGACGTCGTCGCGCTGGGCGCCCTGCTCGATCAGCAGCTCGGGCAGCCTGTCGGCGAGCCGGGCGGGCGCCGTGTCCGGGAGCGCGCGGATCGTCGCGAGCAGCCGCTCGAGCCCGGCGTCGATGACCTCGGTGCGGCGCTCCACGAGCCCGTCGGTGTAGAGCACGAAGCTCGCGCCCGGCGCGAGCGTGAAGCTCGCCTCGGCGCGGGGCCGGCCCGGGACCGGGACGCCCAACGGCGTCGACCGGCCCTCCATGAACAGCTCAGGCGCGCGGCCCGGACCGAACAGGACCGGCGGCATGTGGCCGGCCGACGCGAGCGTCACCGCGCCGCTGGCCGGGTCGACCTCGGCGTAGGCGACGGTGGCGAAGTGGGCGTCCTCGACCTGCTCGACGAACGTGTCGAGGTGGCCGAGGATCTCGGCCGGCCGGGAGCCGGCGCCGGCGAGCGCCCGGACCGCGCTGCGCAGCTGGCCCATCGCGGTTGCCGCGGTCAGCCCGCGCCCGACCACGTCGCCGACCACGACCGCGATGCGGTCACCCTCGAGCGTGAAGACGTCGTACCAGTCCCCGCCCACCTCGAGGTGCTCGACCGCCGGCTCGTAGCGCGTCGCGACCTCGAACCGCGGGTCGCGCGGCGGATCGCCCGCGAGCAGGCTGCGCTGGAGCGCGCTGGCGACGTCGCGCGTCTGCTTGAACAGCCGGGCGCGCTCGAGCGCCAGCGCGGTCTGCGCGGCGCACGCGAGCAGGAACGTCCGCTCGCCGGGATCGAAGGGCCGCGGCTCGGCGAAGGAGAGCGCGATCCGCCCCAGCTGTCCCGACGCCGAGCTGAGCGGCAGCCGCGCCTCGCCGGCCGCTTCGTCGAACTCCGCCTCCCTCAACGGCTCCCGCTCGACGGTGCCGCGCTCGGCCCCGAGCTCGCCGGTCACCACGAGCTCGATCGCCTGCTCGTCCGGCGCCGCGGCGAGCACCGCGGTGATGCGCTGGAGCCGCTCGATGCGATCGCGTGCGGCCACGAGCTCGCGCTCGTAGCTCTGACGCTCCCGCGCGTCGAACACCGTGGTGCGCACGACCCGCGGCTCGCCGGCGTCGTCGCTCAGGAGGACGGAGTTCACCAGCACCGGCAGGCGGCGGCCGTCGGCGGCGACCACGTCGACGGCGATCTCGCGGACGTGGCCCTGCATCCGCAGCAGCGGGGCGTAGTGCGTCTCGTGGTAGATGCGGCCGCCGACGGTCAGCAGGTCCTGGAAGCGCTTGACGCCCACCAGGCCCTCGCGCGTGTGTCCGGTCCAGCGCAGGAACGTCCCGTTGACGCGCACGATCGTGCCGTCGGGCGCTGTCGAGAGATATCCGCAGGGTGCGTTCTCGTAGAGGTCTTCGGCGCTCTCGTCGAAGAGCGCCACCTCAGACGAAGGCACGGATGGCGTCGATCGTCTCCTGCGGTGCGCTGAGGTTCGGGCAGTGCCCCGTGGCCTCGAGCTGGACGAGGTGGGAGCCGCGGATCTGCCGGTGGACGTAGTCGCCCACCTCCGGCGGGGCGATCACGTCGGCGCTGCACTGCAGCACGAGCGTGGGAATGGTCACGCCGGCCAAGTCGGCACGGTTGTCGGACATGAACGTCACGCGCGCGAAGCGCGCGGCGATCTCGGGGTCCGTGCGGCAGAAGCTCGCGGTCAGCTCCTCCCCGAGCTCGGGGCGGTCGGTGTTGCCCATGATCACCGGCGCCATCGCGCTCGACCAGCCGAGGAAGTTGCTGTCCAGCGACGCCAGCAGCTCCTCGATGTCGTCGCGGCTGAAGCCGCCGCGGTAGCCCTCGTCGTCGATGTAGCGCGGTGAGGGGCCGACGAGCACGAGGCTCCCGATGCGGCCCGGGGCGCGTGCGGACGCGAGCACGCCGACCATCGAGCTGACCGAGTGGCCGACGAAGACCGCGTCGGTGAGGTCCAAGGCCTCGCAGATCTCCACCACGTCGTCGGCATAGCCGCCGAGGTCGCCGTGGCGCTGCGGGTCGTACGCCGACAGCTCTGACGCGCCGGCACCCACGTGGTCGAACAGGATCACGCGGTGGTCGGACTCGAACTCGGGCGCGACGAAGCGCCACATGTTCTGGTCGCAGCCGAACCCGTGGGCGAAGATCATCGGGCGGCCGTCCACGCGCCCGGAAACCTGCACGTTGTTGCGTTCGAGAACGCTCAAGAGGCCGAGTGTATCTCCGACCCCCGCGGTCTGATATCACTCCTTCGTGTTAGGGCACCCTAATTCGCGAGGTGGCGTAGTGAGTGACGAACAGGCCTTCGCAGCGCTGAGCCGCCGCGCATGCCCCCCGGTGGGCGAGGCGCTGTTCGCGGTTGCCGCGTCGTGGCGACCGGTCAACTGGGCCGAGCTCGACGCGAAGCTCGACCACCTCGCGCGCCCGCTGTTCGCCGCCGGGCCGGGCGGCCGCGAGCGCGCCGGCGCGCTCGCCGAGCTGCTGGTCGCGAACTTCCGCCCGGACGGCAAGGCGGTCGAGCGCCTGTGGCTCGACGAGGTGCTCGCCTCGCGCCGCGGCCACCCGCTGCTGCTCGCGGCGGTGGCCACCGAGCTCGGCCGCCGCTCCGGCTGGCAGATCATGGTCTGCTCGAGCCCGGAGGGCTGGTACGCGGGGCTGCTCGACGACGGCGTGCTGTGGCTGGTCGATCCCATCGGCGAGGAGAGCGGCTCGCGCGCGCCCAAGACCGTGCGCCGCCACTGCGCCCACGAGGTCGCGTTCGTCGTGCTCACCGGCCTCGCCGCGCGCTTCGCCGGCTCGAGCGACGAAGCGCTCGCCCGCCGCCTGCGCGACCGCCTCGACGTGTTCGCGCCCTAGCCGGCTAGCCCGTGGTGGCGGCGCGGATGACGCGGGTGAGCATGTCCGTGCCCTCTTCGAGGCGGCGGATCGAGATGTGCTCGTCGTTGCCGTGCATGTCGGCCAGCTCGTCGCGCGAGATCGGGTACGGGTAGATCCCGTAGACCGGGACGCCGCGCTCGCGCCACGGCACGGCGTCGGTGCCCGCCTCGAACAGCGCCGGCGCGACCCTGGCCGTCGGCCACTGGCGCTTGCCCTCGCGGGCGAGCGCACGGTAGAGCTCGGTGTCGATGCCCGACGGCGGCTGCTTGGCGCGCTTCTCGAAGCGCGCGAGCGTGTCATTCACCGACTCGCCGGTGGTGCCGATCGGGGTGACCTTGACCTTGTTGTCGCCGATCACGCGCTTGAGCTCGCGGATCGCCGGGCGCGGGGTCGCGCCCGGGAGCAGGCGGATGTTGACCGTCGCCTCGGCCGCGCCGGGCAGCACGTTGCTGCGGAAGCCACCGTCGACGATCGTCGGCACGTAGATCGTCCGCAGCAGGCCGTTGAACAGCTCGCCGTAGGTGCCGCGGGCGAGCCGGCGTGTCGCGCGGCGGCGCTGCTTGGCGGTGCGGGCGGCGAGCAGCTTGCGGATGTCGCGCGCGCTGCGGCCGCCGAAGCCGCGGGCCCACGCGCGCAGGTAGCCGCGCTGCGTCTTCGAGAGCTTCGGCGTCGCCGGCTCGTACCGCTCGATGCGGTTGAGCGCGCGCGTGAGGCGGGCGAGCGCGGAGTCGGGCAGCGGCCGTGACGAGTGCGTCGACGTGCCGCGCGTCTCGAGCGTCACCGACAGCGAGTTCTTGTCGATCGTGGTGATCCCCATGAGGCGCGGGGTGCCGCCCCCGTCCTCGAAGACCCAGCCGCCCTCGTTGAGCGAGACGCCGGCGTCGATCTTGGCGTAGTTGGTCTTGGCGAGCCAGCCGGTGCCGTAGTCGCCGCCCTCCTCGTCGGCCTCGGCGAGCAGGATCACGTCACGCGTGAGCGCGGGCTTGGCGCGCGCGATCCGCGACGCCGCCACCGTGAACGCCGCGAGGCCGCCCTTGAAGTCCATGGCGCCGCGGCCGAAGATGTCGCCGCCACGGACGAGCCCGGCGAACGGGTCGACGCTCCAGAGGTCGCGCTCGACGCCGACAACGTCCTCGTGGCCGGCGAGCAGGAGCGGCTTGGCGGTCGGGTTCGCCGCGCGCAGGCGGGCGATGAAGTGCGCCTTGCCGACGGTCGGCGTCGGGATGATCTCGGTCTCGAAGCCGAGCGGCGCGAGCCGCGCCTGGAGCAGCTCGGCGATCTGCCGCTCGTTGCCCGGCGGGTTCGAGGTGTTGGTCTGGATCAGCTGCTTGAGCAGGTCGACGACCTCGCCGTCAGGCCCGTCGTCCTGCGCGTTCGCCGCCGCCGGGAACGCGCACAGCGCGGCGACCAGCGCCGCCATGACCAACACCAATCTCCCCCGCCCCATGTCTCGCGCCTACCCGGGCCTCCACCGGTTCAGTCACGCGACTCAAGCGAGTGGGAAGATCGGCACCTACGGTCGCACCATGTCCGATACCGCTCCCGCCACCATCACCGAGCACGAGGCCGCCGAGGTCACCCGTGCCAACGCGACCGGGCTGCAGCCGGTCGTCTTCGTCCACGGCCTGTGGCTGCTGCCGAGCAGCTGGGACCGCTGGGCCGGCGTCTTCGAGGAGGCCGGCTTCACCGCGCTGACGCCGGGCTGGCCCGACGATCCCGAGACCGTCGAGGAGGCCAACGCGAACCCCGAGGTGTTCGCCGGGAAGAGCATCGGCGAGATCGCCGACCACTTCGAGACGGTCATCCGCGGGCTCGACCGCAAGCCGGCCGTGATCGGCCACTCGTTCGGCGGCCTGCTGACCCAGATCCTCGCCGGACGCGGCTGCTCGGCCGTCTCCGTGGCGATCGACCCGGCCCCGTTCCGCGGCGTGCTCCCGCTGCCGTTCTCGGCGCTGAAGGCCGGGAGCCCGGTGCTCGGTAACCCCGCCAACCGCAGCCGCGCGATCCCGCTGACGTACGACCAGTTCCGCTACTCGTTCGCCAACGCGGTCAGCGAGGAGGAGGCGAAGGAGCTCTTCGAGACCTACGCCGTGCCGGCCCCCGGCAAGCCGCTGTTCCAGGCGGCGGCCGCCAATTTCAACCCGTGGACCGAGGCGAAGGTCGACACCAAGAACCCCGACCGCGGACCGCTGCTGATCATCAACGGCGAGAAGGACCACACGATCCCGTGGTCGATCGCCAACGCGTCGTTCAAGCAGCAGGAAGACAACGAAGGCGTGACCGAGATCAAGGAGATCCCGGGCCGCGGCCACGCGCTCACCATCGACAGCGGCTGGCGCGAGGTCGCCGACACGGCGCTCGAATTCGTGAGGAGGTTCACCTAGCCAATGGCCGACCCAGACCAGCCGGTCGAGGACGACATCGAGCAGTTGATCGCGCGCGAGCACGCGCTGCGTGGCCACGCCGAGGGGCGCGGGCTGACGGAGGAGGAGCAGGCCGAGCTGCGCGCCGCGGAGGTGCGCCTCGACCAGCTCTGGGACCTGCTGCGCCAGCGGCGGGCCCTGCGCGCAGCAGGCGCCGACCCCGAGGGCGCGCATATCCGCAGCGAGGACGTGGTCGAGCACTATCGACAGTGAGACCGAACAGGGGCGGGCGCTGTTCGCCGAGCTGCAGTGGGTCCACTCGATCCTGCGCCGCGACCTCGCCCGCGTCGAGGAGCTCGCGCGCGAGGTCGCGGACGGGATGCCGGGCGCCGAGCTCGAGGCCGAGCTGCGCGAGCTCAAGACGGCGGGCCCGCTCTGGCAGCTGAAGGTCAACTGCCTGCGCTACTGCCGCTTCGTCCACCTGCACCACAACCTCGAGGACGCGATGCTCTTCCCCGCCCTGCGCGACGCCGACCCGACCATCGGACCGGTCGTCGACCGCCTCGAGGCGGATCACCGGCGCGTCTCAGACCTGCTCGACGCGGTCGAGGCGGCCGCCGCCCGGCTGACCGCCGCCGAGGAGGATGCCCGCGCCGACGTCGTGCTCGCGCTCGACGAGCTGCACGCCCACCTGCTCGAGCACCTCGACTACGAGGAGCTGCGGGCCGGCCCGGTCCTGCGCCGCCTCGAACGACTCCCCGGGCTCTAAGGAGAACGCCGACCTCGCACTGACAGACAAGGTCGCGGTGGTCACCGGGGCCAGCAAGGGCATCGGCCTCGCCGTGACCCGCGCGCTGGTCGACGAGGGCGCGCCTGTCATCGCCGGCGCCCGCAACACCGACAGCCTCCAGGGCATCGAGGGCGTCACCGCCGTCCCCGTCGACCTCGCGGCGGCGGACGGTCCCGGGCTGCTCGTGCGGGAGGCGCTCGATCAGCACGGCCGGGTCGACGTCCTGGTCAACAACGTTGGCGGCGTGCGCCTGCGAACCGAGGGCTTCCTCGGCACCAGCGACGACGAGTTCCAGTGGGCGATGGACATGAACTTCTTTGCCGCCCTGCGCGCGACGCGCGCCGCGATCGTGCCAATGCTCGAGCAGGGCGCGGGGGCGATCGTCAACGTCGCCTCGGTCAACGCCTTCTTCCAGCCGGACGCCGGCACGATCGACTACGGCGCCGCGAAGGCCGCGCTCGTCAACCTCACGAAGACGCTCGCCCAGGAGTTCGGGCCGCGCGGCATCCGCGTCAACGCGATCTCCCCCGGCCCGGTCGGCACCGACCTGTGGCTGGGTGAGCACGGCGTGGCCGAGACGGTGGCGGCAGCCACCGGCGTCGACGCCGACACGGCCCGCGCGCAGGTGGTGGCCAGCATCGGCGGCTTCGCGACCGGGCGCTTCACGACGCCCGAGGAAGTCGCCACGCTCGTCGTCATGCTCGCCTCGGAGCGGCTCGGCAACGTCACCGGCTCCAACTACGTGATCGACGGAGGGCTGATAAAGACGGTCTGAGCGGTCAAAATACTCAAGGAAGCTAGCGTATCGGTGATACCTTTCTGTCTACCGGGGAGGAGTGTGCATCCGCGCAGCCCTCCACGCTGCAAACGACGAGGACGTTGTTGCTTGCCGTCGGCGGGTGGCGCGGCCTCAGAGAGCGGGGCTTCATGCTCGACCCGCTGCCCGAGATCAGCCTCGCCGATGAGCGAGCCGGGTCGCTGTACTCGCTCCGTGTTGAAGGGCCGGTCGGCGTGGTGGGGTCGTCCCGCATCGGCCGCCGCTTGCTGGCGATCCTCAACGACGGCGTCTACCGGTTGCTGCTCGACTTCTCCGAGGCCCAGGCGATCGCGCCGCACGCGGTGCTGGCGACGCTGCTCCGCATCGACCGCTACGCGGCGCGGCGCGGCGCGCGGATGGTCGTCGTCACCGGCCCGGCGATGGGCGAGACGTTCCACGTCGGAAACACGCGCGGGCTGCTGACGATCGCGGCCACGCGCGAGCAGGCCGTGGACCTGCTCGCGCGCGGAGCGGCGATCAGTGCCCCGAGCTGGCAGCCGCGAGAATCAGATCCGTCACCTCGCGTGGATGCGTGATCATCGGGACGTGTGAGGACCGCACCTCGACCGTCTTCGCACCGATCCGCTTGGCCATGATGCGCTCGGGTGCGGCGCCGATCGCCCGGTCCTGGCTGGCGACCATGTACGAGGACGGGATCGTCCGCCAGGCAGGCTCGTTCGGCGACGGCTCGCCGAGCGCCGCGAGCGCGGCAGGGCGCTGACTGGCCGCCATCACGGCGGCGGTGCTGCGATCGACGTCGGCGGCGAACACCTCGCGGAACGCGCTCGGCGTGATGTAGCCCTCCTGCCCGCCGGGCACTGGCACGTCGCGGAACGCCAGCGCCGGGCCCAGCTCGCCGCCGGGCGCCAGGCCTGACAGCGACAGCACGGTGTCGCCCTTGTCAGGTGCGAACGCCGCGATGTAGACAAGCGCCTTCACGTCGGGATCGCCGGACGCGGCGTTGGTGATGACCATGCCGCCGTAGGAGTGCCCGACGAGCACGATCGGTCCGGGGGTGTCGTCGAGCACGGCCTTGATGTAGGCCGAGTCCTCGGACACGCCGCGCAGCGGGTTGGGGGGCGCGACCACGGTGTAGCCGCGCTTCTGGAGGCGTTCGACGACGCCGGACCAGCCAGAGGCATCGGCGAAGGCGCCGTGGACGAGCACGATCGTCGGCTTCGACGCGGACGGCGGATGGTGCGATGAAGACGACGCGGGCGCGGACAGCGCGAGGGCCGCGGCGAGCGCGGCGACGCCGAGCAGCGCGGCCGTACGACGGACGGACATGGGGGGACTCCCTCCTTCGGGGACCCGCCGACCGTAAGCCGGGCTCGACTGCGCTCGCCTCCGTCACGTGACGCTGCGATGACTCAGGCGGGCACGGCGACCGGAGCGCGCTCGCGCGCCGCGTCGAGCGGGGCGCCCGCGAATTGGCCGCCGGCGCAGCCTTCGCAGCTCACCTCGCGGCGCGGCGAGCGCACCAGCGCCAGGCCGAGGATGCCGCCGAGAGCGACGAGCGCGGCACTGATCCCCATGCCGGTGTGGAACGCGGAGACCGCGGACGCCTCGGTCGCCCGGGCGATCTGCACCGCCTCGCGGGCGGGCAGCCCCGACACGTCGGCGCGCGCCAGCGTGCGGCTCTTCGCCTCCGCCACCGCGGCCTGACCCCCGGGCGTGAGCGGCACGCCCGCGAGCCGGTCGTCCAGCGACCCGGTGAACTGCGCGGCGATCACGGCGCCGAGCGCGGCGACGCCGAGCAACCCGGCCGCGCGCGCGATCGCGTTGTTGACACCCGAAGCGATGCCGGCGTGCGCCTCGTCGGCGTCAGCAAGCACGGTGGCGGTGAGCGGCGCCACCGTCGCCGCCAGCCCGACCGAGAACACCAGCAGCGCCGGCAGCAACTGCGTCAGAAAGTCGGCGTCGGCGTCGACGCGCAGCAGCAGGAGTAAGCCGCATGCCGTCAGGAGTCCGCCGCCGCCCATGAACCAGCGCGCGCCGTGGCGATCAGCCAGCGCGCCCGCGCGCTTGGAGAGCAGGAACATCACCGCCGTGGTCGGCAGCGTCACGAGCCCGGCCTGGAGCGCGTCGTAGCCAGCGACCTGCTGGACGAACAGGATGAGGTAGAAGAACAGCACGGACAGCCCGGCGTACATCGCGAACGTCTGCAGGTTGGCGGCGCTGAAGTTGCGGCGCGAGAACAGCTCGAGCGGCAGCATCGGATACGGCGTCGTCGCCTCGCGCCACAGGAAGATGGCGAAGAAGGCGAGCCCACCGAGCCCGGGCACGATCACGTCGGGCGCGCCCCAGCCCGACTCCGGCTGGCGGATCAACGCCAGCGTCGGCCCCGCGAGCGCGAGGAACGACAGGACCGCACCGGCCCAGTCGACCGGCGGGCGCGCGCCCTGCCGCTCGCGCTGCGGCACGGCCATCCCCACCAGCACCAGCGTGATCACGATGAACGGGACGTTGACGGCGAAGATCCAGCGCCACGAGAAGGCGTCGATGAGCTGCCCGCCCACCAGCGGCCCGATCACGGTGGCGATGCCCGACCACGCCGTCCACGAGCCGATCGCCGCGCCGCGCTGGGCGGGTGGGAAGGCGGTGACGATGACCGCCAGCGCGGCCGGTGAGAGCAGCGCGCCGAACATCCCCTGCAGCACTCGCCCGGCCACGATCACCTCGATGCTCGGCGCGATCGCGCACACGATCGAGGCCACCCCGAATCCGAGCACACCGATCGAGAACACGCGCCGCTCGCCGAACACGTCGCCGAGCGATCCGCCGATGAGGATCAGCGAGGCCAGCGCGAGCAGGTAGCCGTTCGAGATCCACTGCTGGCCCGCGAGGCCGCCGCCGAGGTCCTCCTCGATCGCCGGCAGCGCGACGTTGACGACCGTGGCGTCGAGCCCGACGACGAACGAGCCCATGATCGCGGCGAGCAGGCTCAGGCGCTGGATGCGGGTCCGCTTCATGCCCCCACTCCGCGCGAGGCGACGGCGGCGGCGCGCAGCTCAGCCGCGACCGCGGAGGGGCACGACAGCGCAACGGCGTCGGAGGCGTTGAGCTCGATGCTCAGCGCACCCGCGCGCGCGGCCATGAAGCGCTGCGCGTCGGGGTGGGTCGCCCGATCCGCCGCGGCGACCACGTAGCGGCTCGGCAGCGCCCGCCACGCGGCGGCCGTCGCCGGCGCGTCGAGCGCCGCGACGGTCACCGGGCGCTGCACGACGGCGAGGACGTCGGTCATCGCCGAGGGCAGGTCGCCTGCGAACGCCGCGGCGAACGCGTCCGGCCGGACCGAGAGCTCGACCGCCATCCCTCCATTCTCGTCCTCATACGCCGCCGGCCGCAACGACCCCGCGAACAGCGTCTCCGGAAACCGCGCCGCGACGTCGCTGCAGCTCTCCCCCTCGGCGAGCGCGAAGCCTGCGACGTAGACGAGGCCGACCACGTTGACCGCGCTGGCGCCGGCCACCGTGACGACCGCACCGCCGTACCCGTGGCCGGCCAGGATCACCGGACCGTCGAAGCGCTCAGCCGCGCCGACGACGGTGGCGGCGTCCGCCGCCAGCGTCCGCAGGGCGAGCGCGGGCGCCACCACCCCCATGCCCTGCGCCTGCAGCTCGGCGATCACCGCGCCCCAGCCCGAGGCGTCCGCGAAAGCGCCGTGCACGAGCACGACGGTCGGGGTGCTGCCGCTGATGAACGAGGTCCGCCGCATGGGCGCCGACCCGACCGTACGCCCGCGGCACCGGCGGTGGCTTGAGTCAGACGACTCAAGCCGCGGCGGAGGCCATCGTGGCCTGGAGCGCCTCGCGCAGCTCGGAGCGCGACGTGATCCCGAGCTTCGGATACACGCGGTACAGATGCGAGCCGACCGTGCGATGCGACAGGTAGAGCTGCTGGCCGATCTCGCGGTTCGAGAGCCCCTCGCCCGCCATCTGCGCGATCTGCAGCTCCTGCGGCGACAGCTCGTCGCGCGCGTCGGGCGCGCGGCGGCGGCTGCTCTCGCCCGACGCCCGCAGCTCTTGGCGCGCCCGCTCGCCCCACGGAACGATGCCGAGCGCGTCGAACGCGTCACGTGCGGCGCGCAGCGGCGCTCGCGACTCCGCGACCCGGCGGTGACGGCGCAGCCACGTGCCGAGCGCGAGCTGCAGCCGCGCGCGGGCGAACGGCCAGCTCGTGAGGTCGGCGTCGAGCGCCGCCGCGTACAGGGCCGTCGCCTCGTGCGGCTCGGCGAGCAGCGCGCGCGCATGCCGCATCGCCACCTGGATGCGCGGCGCGGGCGTGAGCTCCGCCGCCGGCTCGAGCTCGCGCAGCAGCACGCGGGCGGCGTCGGCGTCGCCCGTGTGGACCGAGGCCTCGGCGAGGTCGCCGATCGCCCACAGGCTCTTCATGTAGTGGTGGGCGGCGTCGCCGCGGTCGAACACGCGCCACAGCTGGTCGTGCGCGTCGGCGTAGTTGCCGGCCCCGAGCGACGCCATCCCGCGGGCGAGCTGCACATCGGCGAGCGCGGCGCTCGCGTGCGCGGGCAGCGCGACGCGGTCGACCTCGGCGGCCAGCGCCTCGGCGACGTCCGCCTCGCCGCGGAGCCCCGCCAGCGCCGCCTCGCCCGCGCGCGCCCGCGCCTGCCACAGCGGTTGCGAGGTCTCGACCGCAAGCCGCCCGCCCTCCTCGAGGTCGGGCATCGACGCGTGCCAGTTCCCGAGGTGCAAGCCGCTCCACGCGCGCAGGATGAGCGCCTGGGCGAGCAACGCCAGGCGGCCGTCCGCGCGCAGGCTGGTGACCGCCGCGCCGAGGAAGCCGGAGGCGAGCTCCTGGTGGCCGACCGCCGTCGCCGCCATCCCGTAGAGGCGCATCGCGCGCCCGTCGCCGTGCGGGTCGGGCACGAGGTCGGAGAGCCGCTCGATGACGTGCGCGCCCGAGTGCACAGGGTCGGCCCAGGCCAGGATCGCGATCAGCCGCGCGTCATCCGCGTCGAGCGGCAGCCGCCCGGCGACGTCGATGATCCGCTCGCGGACCGCGGGGCCCGGGTCGCCCCACCAGCAGCGCAGCGCGGCGCCGCCCAGCAGGCTGACCGCGAGCGCCGGGTCGCCGGCGAGCGTCTGCTCGGCGACGTCGGCGAGCGCTCGCGCGCCGGACCGGCCGCCGGTCACGCCGTCGTCGAAGCTCTCGCGGATCCACGTCACGCGCGCGCGGTCCAGCGGCTCGAGCGGCAGTGTCTCGACCTCGCCGAGCAGCCGCCCGACGAGATCGCGGCGCCCGAGCTCGAACGCGAGCTCCGCCGCGCGCAGCAGCCGAGCGGCCCGCCGCGCGCGGTCGCCGGTGAGCTGCGCCGCACGCTCCAGCGCCGAGATCGCGGCGAGGCCGCCGCCGCGCTGCTGTGCGTAGCCGGCCGTCGCCTCGAGCTCGGTGGCGATGCCCTCGTCCGCGCCGACCACCGACGCGGCGCGATGCCACACGCGCCGGTGCGGCTGCCCTTCGAGCACCTGCGCCAGCGCGGCGTGGGTCTCGAGGCGCTGCGAGACGCTCGCGGCCTGGTGGATGGCCGAGCGGACCAGCGGGTGGCGGAAGCGCACGGCCTGCTCGTCGACGTCGACGAGCTGCGCGGCCACCGCGGGGGTCAGGTCCTCGAGCACCGGCTCCGAGCCGGAGACGAGCGCCGCCGCCGCCAGCACCTCGGCGGGCACGCCGCCGTCGTCGAGCGCCGCCACCAGCAGCAGCATGCGCGTGGCGGTGGGCAGCCCGGCGATCCGCGCCGCGAACGCCTGCTCGAGCCGGGTGGTCAGCGGCAGCCAAGCCGGGAGCAGCGCCGCGTCGCCGAGCACCGCCGCGGCGAGCGGCAGCTCGACCAGCGCGAGCGGATTGCCGGCCGCGTCGGCGAGCACGCGCTCGCGGATCGCTGGTGCGAGCCCCGGCGCGCGCGCGTCGAGCAGCGCCTCGGCCGCCGCGTCGTCGAGCCGCTCCAGGCGCAGCTCCGGCAGACCCGGCGTCCTCGAACGGCGTGTCGAAGCCGGCGCGCACGGCGGCCAGCAGGACGATCGGGTCGGAGCTGAGACGGCGCGCGACGAACGCCAGCACCTCCGCGCTCGAGGGATCCAGCCAGTGGCCGTCCTCGATCAGCAGCACGTGGGGCGCGGCGGTCGCCGCCTCGGCGACGAGGTCGAGCACCGCCAGCGCGATCAGGAAGCGATCGGGCGCCGCCTCCTCGGTCATCCCGAACGCCGCGAGCAGCGCCGTGCGCTGCGGCGCGGGCAGGTCGTCGGCGCCGTCCAGGATCGGGCGCAGCAGCTGGTGCAGGCCCGAGAACGGCAGGTGCGCCTCGGATTGCACGCCGGACGCCCGCAGCACACGCATCCCGCGCCCGCTCGCCGCGCGGCAGCCTCGACGAGCAGCGCCGACTTGCCGATCCCCGGCTCGCCGCACACCACGAGCGCGCCGCCGCGGTCGGGGAGCGCGGCGACGAGCTCGGAGAGCGCCGCCAGCTCCCGATCGCGGCCGAGGATCCTGTCGTCGGGGGTCACATGCCTACGTTAGTTGACTCCCCGTCGATAACAGACGGCGACGCGCCAGCTAGGCGAGGACGCGCTCGCGCGTCTCAGCCTCGGCCTCGCCCTCGGGCGCCGCCTCGGCGCCCGCCTGCGCGGCGACGACGTCGCGGCGCTTCTTCTCGATCTGGTCGGGCTTGGGGCTCTTGACGTCGGTCGCCCAACCGAGCTTCTCGAACAGCTTGATCAGCGCGTACGACGGGTCGAACTGCAGGCGCTGGAGACCGTGGCGCGCCGACGTCGGGAAGGCGTGGTGCGAGTGGTGCCAGCCCTCACCGAGCGACACGAGCGCGACAAGCCAGTTGTTGCGGCTCTCGTCCTTGGTGGAGAACGGCTGCTTGCCGTACATGTGGCAGATCGAGTTGACGCTCCACGTCGCGTGGTGCAGCAGGAACACGCGGACGAGGCCGGCCCACACGAAGGCGGTCACGCCGGCGACCCAGTTGCCGCCGGAGAGCACGAAGCCGAGCGCGAACGGGATCGCCAGGCCGAGCAGCGCCCAGACCGGGAAGAGCGTGTCGATCTTGCGCATCATCGGGTCCTTGCGCAGGTCGGGCGCGAAGCGCCCCGCCGACGAATGCTCGCCGTCGAACAGCCAGCCCATGTGCGAGTGCCACATGCCCTTCAACACGCCACGCCAGCCCGGCTCGCCGTGAGTGTGGGGGCTGTGCGGGTCGCCCTCTTCGTCCGTGAACGTGTGGTGCTTGCGGTGGTCGGCGACCCAGTGGATGACGGCGCCCTGGACCGACATCGAGCCGAGGATGCCCAGCGTGGCGCGCAGCCACGGCTTGGCCTCGAACGAGCGGTGCGTGAAGAGGCGATGGAAGCCGATCGTGACGCCGAAGCCGACGAGCATGTACATGACCGCGAGGATCGCGAGGTCGAGGCCCGTCACCGCCCCGCCCCATAGAAGCCAGATTGCAACGATGAAGCCGAGGAACGGCAGCACGACGGCCGCCACGGTGATCTGACGTTCGAGTTGGGCCATGCGAAGATTTGTCATGCCTGCACCATCACATGCAGTGGGTCGTGCTCTTGCATCGAATCGGCACAGGCCGAGACGTGTTGATTTAGCACGAAGCTACAAACGCTTTCCGGCGCGTCACCCGGCGGTCCACTCCGTCCGCCGGCGCCTGGCCCGCCGGGCCACTTGTGGCGACCCGTCATACTGGACCCTCCGAGGGAAGGCAGCGCCATGGAAGTCGAATCCACCAGCAAGCTCGACGAGGAGTCGATCCGGAAGCTGGTCACTCGGCTCGCCCGGCCGCATCGATCTGGAGGTCGCGTCATCGAGCGCGCGTCACTGCTCTCGTCGGGCGCGGACTTCGACGCCGTGATGGAGTGGATCCTGGCGCACGGCGGCACGCCCGAGGCGGCCGTCGAGTCGTCGGCGCACCAGGGCCTGCACGGCGCCCGGGGCGGCGTCGGACCCGCGCCGAAGCCGCTGCGGTTTGTGCTGCCTGCGGACGGTGCTAGTTTGGCCTAACGGGAGCCTCAGCGCGGTCGCAGCCGTGGTTGATCCTCCACCGCTCCGATTGCAGCGCAGCACGCGCCCCCGAGGAGGGGGCCCCGATGCGGCCTCAAGAGACCCTGATCCAGTACGCGCGGGCCGGATAACCGCCGCGCGGCAGTCGACCTGGCGACCTCGCTCGTGCCCTACCTCGCGCTGTCGGCGCTGATGTACTTCAGCCTCGACGTCTCGTACTGGCTCACGCTCGCGATCGCCATCCCCGCCGCGGGCTTCCTGCTGCGGACGTTCATCATGTTCCACGACTGCACGCACGGCGCGTTCCTGCCGTCGCGGCGCGCCAACACGTGGTGCGGCGTGCTCCTCGGCTTCGTCGTCTTCCAGCCCTTCCACAGCTGGCGCTACAGCCACGCGGTGCACCACGGGACCGCCGGCGACCTCGATCACCGCGGCGTCGGCGACGTGCAGACCCTGACCGTCGCGGAGTACCGCGCGCTGCCGTGGCGCGGCCGCGCCGGGTACCGCCTGTTCCGCAACCCGCTGGTCATGTTCGGGATCGGGCCGATCTACTCGCTCGTCATCCTGCCGCGCCTCGTCAGGCACGGGATGAAGCCACGCATCAGGCGCAGCGTGATCCTCACCAACGTCGCCCTGCTGGTCCTGATCGGCGGGCTGTGCTGGCTGATCGGCTGGCGCGAGTACCTGCTCGTGCAGGTGCCCACCATGTGGCTGGGCGGCGCGGCCGGCGTCTTCCTCTTCTACGTCCAGCACCAGTTCGAGGACGCCTACTGGGAGAACGCCGAGGCCTGGACGTTCACCGACGCGGCACTGCGCGGCAGCTCCTACCTCAAGCTCCCGCAGCCGCTGCAGTTCTTCACCGGCAACATCGGCCTGCACCACGTGCACCACCTCAACGCGCGGATCCCCAACTACAACCTCCAGCGCGCGCACGACGAGAACCCCGTCTTCCAGACCGTCCCCACGATCTCGCTCTGGGACGGCGTGCGCGCGGCGCGGCTGAAGCTGTGGGACGAGCAGGCCGGACGGCTCGTCACGTTCAGCGCCGCTCGAACACCATCCGGTGGTGGTCGAGCAACTCCCGCTCGAAGCACACTGCATTCGCACTGACGCCTGACGTAAAGGCGATGCGGAACTCCTCGCTGGTCAGCCAGCGCGGCACCAGCGACAGCTTCATCAGCGTCTTGCGCGGGCTGCGCTGTGCGAACCGCCGGCGCCATTGGCGGATCGTCTCGATGTAGTCGAGGCGGCCGCTTTCGATCGCCAGGAGCGCGAGCTGCGGCGCCGCGGCGGCGACGACCTGCTCGGGCCCGCTCGGGAGCCAGGAGCCGGGGAACTGGCGCTCCATCAGGGCGAGGTGGAACGCGTCGGAGTCGCGCGGCGCGTCGATGTCCACCTCATCGACCGGGATCATCCGGCGGCCGAAGACCATCGTCTGCAGGTACAGCCGCCCGCCGTCCGGCAGCACGCTTGCGATGCGCGCGAAGAGGTCGCGGTAGAGCGCCTCCTGCTCCCCCGCGCGAAATGCCTCGGGCGAGCAGAAGTGCTCGAACGCGCCGAGGCTCGCGACCGCGTCGAACGGCCCGAAGCTGTCGCGGGTCAGCTCGCGCGCGTCGAACAGGTGGACGTCGAGCCCATGCCTGCTGCACGCCGCCGCCTGCGCCGACGGAGAGCGTCACGCCCGTCCCGGTCCCGCCGCGGCCGCGCACGAACGCCAGCAGCGGCCCCCACCCGCAGCCGAGGTCGAGCATCCGGCGGCCTGGCCCGATCCCGATCTGCTCGGCCACGTACTCGTGCTTGCGCCGCTGCGCCTCCTCGAGGCTGAGTGAGAAGTCGCCGTCGTACTTGGCGCCGCTGAAGTCCGCCAGCTCGCCGAGGCTGAGCCGGAAGATGCGGTCGGTCAGCGAGTAGGTGAAGTCGACTTGCGCTTGGTCGGCCATCTCAGATCTCCAGCCGCTGGTCCTCCAGGTCGAGCTCGCGCTCGAGCGCGTGCAGCACGTCGTCGGAGATCTCGCCCTCGTCGCGCAGCTCGATGACACGGCGCCGCTGGGCGTCGAGGACCTGGCGAACCATCTTCTGGTACCGGTGCGAGCGGATGTCGAGGTCATCTTCCTCCTCCTCGTCGTCCCTGAGCTCGCCGGCGCGCTGGCGCAGGCGGCGGTCGCGGAAGCGGTAGAGACCGAGCATGCGCTCCACGGTGTCGTCGCGCGTCCACTCCTCCTCGCCCAGCCGCTCGAGGTGGGCGATCGCTGCGGCGGTTGCCTCCCGCCGCGCGAGCAGCTCCTCCTGCTCGCCGCTGCCGTCGTCCTCGATCCCGAGTCGCCGCAGCAGCCACGGCAGCGTCAGCCCCTGGCCGACGAGCGTCGCGAAGATCACGCACAGCGTCAGCCAGATGATCAGCCCGCGCTCGGGGAAGTCCAGCGGCAGCGCCAGCGCCGCGGCCAGCGAGACCGCGCCGCGCAGCCCGGTCCACGCGCCCAGCAGCCGGAAGCGCCACGTCGTGCGGCGGGCCCGCTGCGACTCGCGGCGGTCGAGCGCGCGGATCACGAACGGCGTGAGGATGACCCACAGCAGCCGCGCGCCGATCACCACCGCGCTGACCAGCAGCCCGAGGCCGACGAGCTCGCCCGCGGAGTGCTCCTGCTCCTCGAGGATCGTGGGCAGCTGCAGCCCGACCAAGATGAACAGCACCGCGTTGAGGAGGAACACCAGCACCTCCCAGAACGCGTAGCCGCGCAGACGGGAGGCCGGCGTCGACAGCTCCGGCGAGCGGCGGCCGACGATCAGTCCGACCACCACCGCGGCCAGCACGCCGGACACCTCGAGCTCCTCCGCCGGCAGGTAGCCGAGGTAGCCCGCGGCGAGCGAGAGCACCACGCCGACGACGTCGTCCGCGACGAGCTTGCGGAAGAGCGTGACGAGTGCGAGCCCGACCGCCACTCCGATCGCGATCCCGCCCGCCGCGTTGACGACGAAGTCCCACGTCGCGTCGAGCAGGCTGAACGTCCCCCCGACCGCCACGACCGCCGTGCGATAGATGACGAGCGCGGTGCCGTCGTTGACGAGACTCTCCCCCTCGACCACCGAGACGAGCCGTCTCGGCGCGCCGAGGCGGCGCATGATCGCGGTCGCCGCGAGCGGGTCGGTCGGGGAGACGATCGCGCCCAGCGCGAACGCCGCCGCCCACGGGATCCCCTCGATCGCGGCATGCGCCACGACCGCGACGAGCGCCGTGGTGACCAGCACGAGCCCGACGGCGTTGAGCGTGATCGGGCGCGCACTGCGGCGCAGGTCGCGCAGCGACGAGAAGTACGCCGCGTTGAACAGCAGCGGCGGCAGGAAGATCAACAGCACGAGATCCGGCTCGAGCTCGATCTCAGGCACGCCGGGCGCGAAGCCGACGAGGCTCCCGCCCACCACCAGCATGATCGGGTAGGGCACGCCGAGCAGTCGTGACAGCGCCGTCAGCACCGCGACGGCGACCAGCAGAAACAGGACGACGAGCTCGACGTGCTCCACCCTCGGACCTCAGCGCACGCGGTAGCCCAGCGCGTCGTTCCAGTGCAGCGGCGACGCGTGCTTCGGCAGCGGCGCGTCACGGCCGGAGATCCGCACGCCCTTGCGCGTCTTCGGCGGGCAGATCGCCACGTAGCGCGCGTAGCCGCCCAGGCCGCCCTTGAACTTCGCGTAGCCGAGCGACACGAGACAGCCGGTCGCCGGCACGCCGTCGAGGTTGGCCACGCCCTCGGCCTGCGTGTAGCCGTGGTGCATCAGCCAATACTCGCCCTCGAGCGTGGGCGTCGAGTCCGTGTCGAGTGGCTCATGGCCGTGGAACAGGATGTGGCGGTTGAGGTGCAGGAACTTCAACGCATCGAGCCCGACGCCGGGGAAGTTCGGGTCGGCGGCCAGCGCCTTCGCGTCCTCCGGGTCGTCCGTCCACTTCTTCGACCAGTCGGAGCGGACCATGACGACGGAGCCGCGCGGGATCTTCCCGTGGGCCTTCTCGAACTTCTTGATGTCGGACACCTGCAGCGCGTACTTCGCGTCCTTCTTCACCTGCGGGACGATCGAGATCACCACCAGCGGCCGCACCGCGTAGGTCGCGGGCAGCTCGTCGATGCCGGGGTACTCGGGCGCCCAGTGGGCGGGCGGGTCGAGCTGGGTGCCGAACTGGTCGGTGGCGATCTCGTAGGCGGTGGCCTCGAAGCCGTCCTTCGCGTACGTGTACGCGGTGTTCGTCGTCGGGTCGACGGCCGGCTTGAACGTCGCCGGGCCGAAGCCCTTCCACACCGGCATGTTCGGCGTGATGTCGTGGGTCAGGTCGATGTAGCGCGCCTTGCTCAGCGACTGGTCGTAGACCTTCCACAAGCCGGGCTTCGCCGCGAGGGCAGAGCCAGGCAAGATGGCGATCAGTGCAACAGCCGCAACGGCGGCGAACTTCCAAGTCCGCATCTGGGACCTCCCGGGGTCGTGGACGCGGGAGGATCACACGAGGAGGATGGATGACGAATTTCGCGCATGAGCTCGCCGCCGCGGTCGCTGACGAGCCGGACCGCCCCTCGGTCAAGCTCGACGATCTCGTCCTCTCCTTTGCGTTTCTCGACGCCGGCGTGGCGCGCGCCGCGGGTCTGCTGCGCGCGCACGGCGTGCAGGCCGGCGACCGCGTCGGGCTGCAGCTACCGAACGTCCCCTACTTCCCCGTCATGTACTTCGGCGCGCTGCGCCTCGGCGCGGTCGTGGTGCCGATGAACCCGCTGCTGAAGGCGCGCGAGGTCGGCTACCACCTCTCCGACTCCGGCGCGAAGGTGATCGTCGCCTGGCACGGGTTCGCCGAGGCGGCGGAGGGCGGGGCCAAGGAGGCGGGCGCCGAGTGCATCCTCGCCACGCCCGGCGAGTTCGAGCAGACGCTCGGCGGCGCCGACGTGATCGAGGAGATCGCCGACCGCGAGGACAACGACCCGGCGGTGATCATCTACACCTCGGGCACGACCGGGACGCCGAAGGGCGCGACGCTCACGCACTCCAACCTGGCGGCCGGCGCCGAGACCGCGCGCGACCTCGTCGACGCCGGCCCGGACACCGTCACGCTTGCCACGCTGCCGCTGTTCCACGTATTCGGGATGAACTCGGTGATGAACGTCTCGATCCGCGCGCGCGGACTGCTCACCCTGCTGCCGCGGTTCGAGCCGGGCAAGGCACTCGAGCTCATCCAGCGCGACAAGGTGACCACGTTCGCGGGCGTGCCGACGATGTACACGGCGCTGCTGCATCACCCCGACCGGGAGCAGTACGACACCTCGTCGCTGGACCTCTGTGTGTCCGGCGGATCGGCGCTGCCGGTCGAGGTGCTGCGCGGCTTCGACGAGGCGTTCGACGCGACGGTGCTCGAGGGCTACGGCCTTTCGGAGACGACCGGCATGGGCTCGTTCAACCTCCCCGACCGCGAGCGCAAGCCGGGCTCGATCGGCGTGCCGATCGGCGGCACCGAGTTCCGCCTGGTGGATGACGACGGTGGGGATGTCCCCGCTGGCGAGCCGGGCGAGATCGCGATCCGCGGCCCGTTCGTGATGAGCGGCTACTGGGAGCGCGACGACGCGACCCGCGACACGATCCGCGACGGCTGGTTCTACACCGGCGACATGGCCACGGTCGACGACGACGGCTACTACTTCATCGTCGACCGCAAGAAGGAGCTGATCATCCGCGGCGGCTACAACGTCTACCCGCGCGAGATCGAGGAGGTGTTGTACGAGCACCCCGCGGTCCGCGAGGCCGCGGTCGTCGGCGTCCCGCACGACGAGCTCGGCGAGGAGGTCGCCGCCGCGATCGCGCTCAAGGACGGCGAGCAGGCGACGGAGGACGAGCTGCGCGCGTTCGCCAAGGAGCGCGTGGCCGCCTACAAGTACCCGCGACGGGTGTGGTTCGTCGACGAGCTGCCCAAGGGCCCGACCGGCAAGGTGCTCAAGCGCGAGATCGAGGAGCCGGCGTCTGGCTGAAGGGCTCGTGCGTCAGCGTGGCGGGACCTCGACCTGGTCTTGCTCGCCGATCTCGCGCAGGACGCGGGCGGGCACCCCTGCGGCGACGACGCCCGCCGGCAAATCCTTCGTGACCACCGCGCCCGCACCGACAACGGTGTCCTGCCCGATGGTCACGCCAGGGCAGACGATCACGCCGCCGCCGAGCCAGACGTTGTCGGCGAGCGTGATCGGCTCCGCGTACTCCCATCCGATCCGGCGCGGCTCGGGGTCGATGGGATGCGTCGCGGTGAGCAGCTGAACCCTGGTGGCGATCTGGCACGCGGCGCCGATCGTGATCGGTGCGACGTCGAGCATCACCGCGTCGACGTTGACGAACGTCCGGTCGCCGATGCTGATCGCGCCGTACTCGCAGAAGAACGGCGCACGCACGACGACGTCCTCGCCGACGTGCCGCAGCATCTGGCGGAGCAGCGCATCGCGCTCGTCCCACGCTCCCGGCGGAGAGCCGTTGAACTCCGCCAGTAGCTCCTGCGCCCGCCCGAACTCGGCCTGGCTCTCGGGATCGACGCCGATGTACAGCTCGCCCCGCAGCATCCGCTCTCGCTGCTCGCCCATCTGGCTCTCGTACCCCAGAGCGCCGCGCAAAGCAGCACTACGTTTGTGGACTGCTACCGGGAGCGCTGAAAGAGCAGCACGGCGATCTCCGCGTCGATGAGCGGCTGTGCGGGCTTGCGTTCGCTCCCGCGGACGGTGCTGTCGGTGTGGATCTGCTGCAGCGCTGTGAAGGTTTGGTCAAGCAGACGTGCGACGTCGCTCCAGCCTTCTTGGTCGAGCTCGAGGCTCGCGCGCCGGATTTGGGCATCGGGATGATCGAATCCACCCCCGACGCCGGCCTCGGACGCGTCGGCAACGATGTCGCGCAGCGTCCGCGCGAGCGCGAGGCGGCGGAACGCGGTCGGCAGGCGCGCCCACTGCTCAGCGTCGAGCCACGGATGTGGCACGGCGCGGTAGAGGTGTTCGAGTGCTCCTCGGCGCGGCCGTGTGCCCACGAGCTCGACGAAGCCGAGGCTGTGGAGGATGCGCACGTGGTAGGCGACGTTGCCCAGTGGTTCGTCGAGCGCGCGCGCGAGCTGGGTCGGACTCGACTCGCCGGTCGCGCTCAATCGCTCGAGGACGCGCTGACGCAGAGGGTGCGATAGCGCCTTGGCGAGATGCGGATCGAACCGATCCCGCCCGGCATCCTTGCCGGGAGAAGACATTGATCAATTGAACCTTGCAAAGCGTCACGCGGCCCCCGCCGAAAGGCCAGTCTCTGCCGCGTACGACGCTACGGACGGTCGCGCCGGTGGCTCGCTCGCAGCCTGGCGACGACGCCGGCGTGGTCGGAGGGCCACAGACCCGACGGGTCGAGCCGATCGGTTGGCTCGTCGCCGACGACCTCGGCGCGCTTCGCCACGTATCCGCCGCCTCCTCGGTGACCCCCGCGGCCGCCGGAGCCGCCCCGGAGGAGCACGAGATCGATCCGCCGGTTGAGCGTCGGAAGCGGATTGAGCAGGTCGGACGCGTGGCAGCAGGTGAAGCCGTCGGCTCGCGGCTCGGCCTGGATCCAGGCGTCCGCAAAGCCCGCTGCGCGCAGGTTGGCGTAGGTCGGCGTTCCCGTGCCCGCCGCGGGCGAGTTGAAGTCGCCGAGCAGAATCAGCGGCAATCGGGTGTTGGCCGGGCCGGCGACAAGCTCGTTCGCCTGCGCGACCTGGACGGGGGCCGAGGACGCCTCGAGGTGCGTATTGAGGAACCGCACACGCCGGCCGCGGAGCTTGACGTCGACAGCCGACCAACCACGGACGATCGTGATCGGCCCGCCAAGCGTCGGCAAGGTGAGGTTCGTCGCGAAGTTCTGCTCCAGAACGTTTCCGACCTTCCTGGCCATGCGCCCACGGGCGAGAATGACGTCGCGATCGGTGGCGCGCACGTCGAGGCCGAGAGCGCTTGGAGCCTCCACGTCCGCGTTGACGTTGATCGCCACGGGCGTGTACTCCAGACCTCGTGCCTTGAGCGCCGCGAGCAGCAGCTCGAGGTAGTCGGCGACCACGGTGGTGGCCGGCGCCGGGTCAGCGAAAGGGCCAGTCCTGATGATCTCAACCTCCTGGAGCCCGACGAGGTCGGGCTGCGCAGCGGCGATCTCACCGGCCAGCGCCTGCGCACGAGCCGGGAAGTTCGTCGCCTGAACGTTCTGGAACGCAGTCGCCGTCGCCGACAGCAGCGCCTGAGGGGTGCGCGCAGCAAAGATCGGGTCGAGATCCGTCCCGATGTAGACGTTCCGGGTCATGACGGTCACGGCCCGACCGTGCCCATGGCTGGCCTGTGCCGCCGCGGCGATCCCACCCCAGGCGCAACCACCTGCGATCAGCACGGCCACGAATCCCACCCGTCGCATCCCAACCTCCCGGTTCCGCACGTACACGTCCGGCATGCCGACTATCCCGCGAATCCGAGCGCCGATCAAGGACAGCGATCGGGGACGCGGCGGCCGCCATGGCGGCGGCATGTTTTGACTCGGCGTCACCTCACTGCTCTGACGGTCCCTGATTACTCGGGGTTACTTGCATTGGCGCGGGGACCCGGGTAGGTTCGAAAGCCCCGGACCGGACGCTGGGGGCCTGCACGTCTCGCCTCGGCGTACGTGAGCCGCGGTACGCCTGCCGAGAGATGAGACACCCCACTTAGAGGAGTGTCCGTCATGAAGCTCCTGCTCACCGCCTCGGTGGCTGTGTTGGCATTGTCGCTGTGTGAAACGACCCTCGCCCGGTCCGCGGACCCGGCGCCCGGTGACCTCGTGTTGCACAAGTCCGGTGTCGTCGTGTCACCGGCCACGAGGTCCGGGACGCCGGCTGCCGCCCCGACGAAGACCGTGGTGCTCCGCCGGTCCGGCATCCTCGTCCCAGGCTCCTCCAAGATCGAGTACCAGCGAGCGCTGGCGGCCACAAGCGCCGGTCCGGACGTCAGGTCCAGCCAGGCGAGCCCGAACGGCGATCTCTCGGCCTTTGAGCTCGTGCTCATCTGCCTGGGCGGCGTCCTGACCCTGTGCGGGGCGACGTACCTGGGCACACGCCTTGTGCGCCGCCACCGGTTCGCGTCAACACGAATCGCCTGACACTCCCGCTCCTGGCGCAGTGCGGCACTCCTCACCCGCCGGGCCAGCGTGCTGGCTCCAGGCAACGGCGCAAAGCAGGAGAATCGACCCAAACCGCGAGCGTCTGAGGAGCCGCAGTGACGGATCAACCAGCCATCTCCTTCACGGCCGTGAGAGCCGACCTCCCCGCCGCGTCAGGTCTGGCCATTCACGGCGAAGTGGACGTCGCGGCCGTGCCGGCGCTGGAGCGGGCGCTCGAGGCCGCGATCGAGACGTCGGCCGGTGGTTTCGTGGTCGACCTCTCCGGCGTGGAGTTCATGGACAGCAGTGGCCTTCTCGCAATGCTGAACGCTCGCGGCCTCCTCGCCCGCGAGGATCGCGCGCTGGCCGTAGTTTGCCCCGCGAGTCCTGTACGGCAACTCCTGGAGGTGGCGGGCGTGTCGCACCTGCTGAAGGTCTGCGACTCCCGCGAGGACGCGCAGGCCGCACTCTGCTGACCGCCTCGCGCGCAAAGCCTCCTGCAACGCAGAACTGGCGCTTGGACAATCAGCGGCGTCATCGACGGCCGCCGACTCACATCTCCCCTCGCGCAAAGCAGCACTCACCAGCGCGGTCGCCTCGACGCTTCTCGTCCCGGGCAGGAGCGCGGAGTTGGCAGCCGGCGCGCTCGCTCGCGCGAAGGCGGGCGTCGTGTGGTGTCCCGGTTGTCGTCTCCTCATCGGGCATTTTCATCGGGCGGGTGTTGCGGGGACACGCGGCACCGGCTTCATCGGGAAAGGCTGCCGTATCCAGGCAAGGTGCCCCGCAAGGGGTTCCGCCTGCGAGACGGGACTGCCGTCCCACATGACCTCGCCCCCGTGGATCACCCTGATTGCCTCGAGGGGTCTGTTTCGTGCCGGGAGTGGGCTAGTAGCGTCTGGGCGCATGGCGCAGATGCGAGCAGTGGTCGCGGAGCGGCCGGACGGGCCTGACGGGCTCGTCGTACGCGAGGTGCCGCGGCCCGAGCCCCGTCCGGGCTGGGCGCTGGTCAGGGTCGAGGCGTTCGGGCTCAACCGGTCCGAGTACAAGACGCTCAAGGGCTACGCCGGTGACGCGGTGACGTTCCCGCGGATCCTCGGGATCGAGCTGGTCGGCGTGGTGGAGGCGGTGCACGGGGACGCCCCCGCGGTGCCGCCGGGTGAGACCGTCGCGGCGCTGATGGGGGACATGGGCCGCACGTTCGACGGCGGTTACGCCGAATACGCGCTCGTACCCGAGCACCAGCTGATCACGCTCGACACCACGCTGCCGTGGGACGTGCTCGGCGCGCTACCCGAAACGTTCGTGACCGCCGCCGGCTCGCTTGAGCACCTCGACCTAGAGGAGGGGGAGACGCTGCTGCTGCGCGGCGCGACGTCCTCGGTCGGCCTTGCCTGCTTGGAACTCGCCCGCGCCGTCGGCGTGCGGGTGATCGCGACGACGCGCAGCGAGGCGAAGGCCCGGCGGCTGACCGAGCTGGGCGCCGTGGACACCGTGCTCGAGGGCGACGACTTCGCCGAGCGCGCCCGAGGCGCGCTGCCCGACGGCGGCGCCGACGGCGCCGTCGACCTCATCGGCGGCCCCGCGGTGCTCGAGACGCTGCGCCTGCTGCGCCCGGGCGCCACGGCCTGCAACTCCGGCTCACTGTCTGACACCTGGGTGATCCCGGACTTCGAACCGATCGCGATGATCCCATCGGGACGGAAGCTGACGGCGTTCCATTCCGACAACGTGCACGACGCGCAGGTCGGCGGACCGCTGCTGCGCGCCGTCGTCGAGCAGGTCGAGCGCGGCAAGGTGGCGCCGAACATCGACGCGGTCTACACGCTCGAGCAGACAATCGACGCGCACCGCCGGATGGCGGCGAACGAGGCGACCGGCAAGCTCGTCGTGCTGCCGCGCAAAACGACCGCCTGAGCGGCCGCAGCGCGGGCACGGGCTACTTCGTCCACAACCCCACGCCGTCCGGGACGACGAGCGCGTCGCGCGTCACGCCGCCCTCGCTCCTACTTTTCGCGCAAAGCAGCACTCGGCGGATTGCCCGCCGCGTTTCGAATTCGGCGACAGGAGCACCGCGGTGCCCAGGCCGGACGCGAGCGAGACGCTTGCCACCCACGAGCGGTTCGAGGTGTTGCGTACCTAGGTCACGGTGCTCCGGGATTCGGCCCTCGCGCGCCGAGGAGATCCCCAGGCGCTGATCGCCATGAGGGCCGCGATCAGCAGCCTCGAGAAGACGCGGCGGATCACGTTGAACGGCTACCTCTACGCACTCCTTGCGCGAGCGTGCCTGGGCCTGGGTGAGCTGACGCAGGGCCTCGAGGCGGTGACCTCGGCATTGGCGGACGCCGAGCGCACGGGCGCCCGGTACATGGACTCAGAGCTCCACTGCCTGCGAGGCGGGCTGCTCGCGGCATCGGGAGCGGACGCGAGCGACATGGAGACAGCGTTCGGTCTCGCACATGAGATCGCGCGCCGCCAGGACGCGAGGGCGCCCGATGCGCGTGCCGCGGCCGCGCTGGCGCGGTGGGAGCCGACTCGGAGCTAGGTAGGCGAGATGTTCTGGGTGAGCCGGAAGAGGTTTTCCGGGTCGTAGCGGCGCTTCAGTGCCTTCAGCCGCTCGTACTTCGCCGCTCCGTAGGCTTCGCGGACGCGGTCCTGCCCCTCGTCCATGAGGAAGTTCACGTAGACACCCGTGTGGTGGGGCTTCAGCGCCGACCAGAAGTTGCGGGCCCATTCGCGCTCTTCGTCGAAGCCGGCGGCCGTTTCCGTGCTGCCGGTGATGTTGAACGTGTGACCCGCGCTGCGGCCGCTGAACGCCGTGTCGTCATCGTGGACGCGAGCGACCGCTCCTCCCATCTGCCAGATCGGAAACGTCGTTAGTGGAGAGCGGATCCGCATCGAGTGCTCGACGGTGATGTCGATGACGTCGTCGGTGAGCTCGGCGACGTCGCACGCGCGCATGTAGTACCAGCGGCCGTGAGGGAAGCTCGGGTCGAACATCCCTTGATGGGCGACGTATGGCTTCGGCTCGCAGAGGTCGAGCGCGGGGGACCCGAAGTCTTTCAGCGGACGAAGCACCCTCGCGCCTTCGTCGGGCGGCCCGGCATAGCAACAGACGATTGCGATAACGAGCTGACCGTGGAGCTCTGCCGGGACGAAGTCGAGCGGCGGGGCCTTGCGGTGGATGACGATCGTCATCAGCTCGTCCGGCGCGTCCGCGATCCACTCGCGGTAGAAACGGAGAACGCGCGGTGACTCCTCGATGGGCCAGAAGATCGGGCCGGCGAGCACGTTCGGGCCCACCGGATGGAGGCGAAATTCGAACTCGGTGACGATGCCGAAGTTGCCTCCACCGCCTCGCACTCCCCAGAAGAGGTCGACGTTCTCTGCGGCGCTGGCCTTCACCAGCTCGCCCTCAGCGGTGATGAGATCCACGCCGATCAGCTGGTCGATCGTCAGCCCGTGCTTGCGCTGGAGCCATCCGATGCCGCCGCCCAGGGTCAGTCCTGCCACCCCGGTGTGCGTGACGATCCCGCCTGTCGTCGCGAGTCCGAACGCCTGGGTCTCATGATCGAAGTCGCCCCACAGCGCGCCCGCCTGAGCGCGCGCGGTCCGGGTCTCCGGATCCACGCGGATCCCTCTCATCAGGCTCAGGTCGATCACGATGCCGCCGTCGCACGTCGACAGGCCGGGGAAGCTGTGCCCTCCGCCCCTGACGGCGACTTGCAGGTCCTCGCGCTTCGCGAGATCCAGCGCCGCGACCACGTCCGCAACTCCGGCGCAGCGCGCGATCAGCGCAGGGCGGCGGTCGATCGACCCGTTCCAGATCTTGCGGTGCTCCTCATAGCTGCCGTGCCCTGGCTGAATCAGCTGCCCGCGGAACGAGGTCTCAAGCTCACGCAGCGCGGTGTCATCGAGCTTCATTTCGGCGGTCGTGCTCACGCAAGTTCGCCTCCCGATATGACGACGGCTTGGTGTCGCACCAACTCTCGCACGATTCCTCTGGCGGTGCCCGAAGTTTGCGCACATGGGCATGCTCCGCCGCGCCGGATATCGACTAGCGTTGCGCCGTGCCCACGGTGCGCTGGCGAGTCGCTTTCGTCCTTGCGTTGGCCCTGCTCAGCGCGACGTCAGCCTCCGCAGCGCCCAGCACGAAGGTCCTGACGCTCGCGGACAGCGGAACGAGCGTCACGCTCGTCCCAGGCCAACGTCTCCGAATCGAGCTGAGCGTCTGTTACTCGTGCGGATATCACTGGGAGACGCGCCGGGCCCCGAGCCGGCGGGTGTTGCACCGTCTTCCCCAGCGCACCTCAAGTGACTGCAAGCCTCCGTGTGTCGGCGGCAACGCCGTGACGAAGTTCCGCTACGTCGCCCGACAGCGCGGCCGCACGAGGCTGCGTTTGGCGTACATCCCTCCCGGCTCGCCGGCGCCCGAGGAGACGTTCCGGCTGCAGGTGCGGGTCAGGTAGAGGAACGCCGCGGGGCTGCTGCTTGTCGCGCAAAGCGGCACTCAACGGCGCGGACCGGTCGGCGCTTCGCTTTCGTCCACAGCGAGCGTGGGCTCGTGATGACTGATGGGCTCGCTAGTTATGCGCCGCGAATGGGCGGGCGTCAACGCGACGCGTGGCGACTCTCGGGGTAGCGGGGCAATCCGTCGTCGGGGATCGGCTCCCACGACGCGGCATCTGCCACGAACTGATGGACGCTCGGCCGGATCCCCGGATCGTCGTCGAACGCCCCCATCCGGATGCCGATCGGATCGGCGTGATTAGGGTTGCGGCTAAAGAGCGACGAGCCACAGTCGCCGCAGAACCATTTCTCGCCGCCGTCGTCCGGCTTCCACATACGAAGCCTGACCTCGCCCGCGACGATCCGGAACGTGCCGGGTGCGGGGTGCGCATTCGCCGACGCCGCCGCTCCGCTCCGACGCTGGCAGCGCTTGCAATGGCAATAGCTGGCCGCTACGAGCGGTTCGGTCACCTCGAATCGGACGGCCCCGCAGTTGCAACCGCCCGTGAGCGGGAAATCGTTCATCTCCAGACGCGCCTTTCTCTTTGTCTGCGCGGGCCCAAGGACGCTACGACGGGTGCCGTCCTCGAGGCGGTATCTCACCGCGCTGGCAGAGGAGCGGCGGCTGCCCACGCCGCGAGCGCAAAGGGACGACGAACAGGAGCGCAGTGCAGGAGGAGTAGAGGATTGCCTGCACCGCCCCTCCAGACGTAGGCGCTTCGCCCATCGACCGTGGTCTTGTCTCGCCCGATCATCCAGGGGTCCTTCTGGTCACCAAGGAACGCTAGCCTCCCGGTGCTCTCAGGATGGGCGCGGGGCGGGCTGCACTCCTAGCCTCGCCGCGCTATCGGGGCCGTTCGCGGAATCGCAGCTCGAGGTTGGCAATCGTCTCGCGCAGCGTGCGCTCGATTGCGCGGCGCACCACGAGCTGGTCGAACAGGCTTCGCCATCCGGGTCGCGGGTGGTACTCGACCGCGATGCGGTAAGTGAGCTCGTCGTCGGTCTGGTCGAAGTGGCGCCAGTGCCGCGCGGCGGGCAGGCCGCGCTGCTCGCTGGTGTACTCGACCAGCTGGTAGGGCTCGATTCGCACGAGGGTCATCTCGAGCTCCACCTCGCGGCGAAGCATGCGGAGGACGAGCCGGGCTTCGTCGCCGGGCTCCCGCCAGCGTCTCGCGGAGGTGATCCGCACCAGGCGCGGCCAGTACTCGGGCCAGTTGGCGGGATCGGTGATGTAGTCGAAGCCAGCGTGGACCGAGATCGGGAGGCGGTGCTCAACCTCGATGTGAATCGGAGCGGTCACGGGCTGGGTTTGCGGCTCGTCCATGCTCGTTGAGGACTCCGCCGCTGCACCATCCATTCCCATTCACGCGACCGTTTGCGAGCCGCGGCGGGCGAGGAAGCTGAGGATCGCCTCGTTGACCGCGCTGGGGTTTTCCTCGTTCATCAAGTGTGAGGCGGCAGTGATCTCGACGCGCTCGGCGTTCGGCAGCAGCTGCTGCAGGCGGTTGGTTAGCCGGGGCAGGTAGGCGGGGGTGCGCTCTCCGGTCATGAGCAGGGTCGGGACCCGTACACCGCGCACGTCGTCGTCGCTGAGGGGCGGGAAGCCTGCACCGAGCACCTGCGCGCGCAGCGCGCTCAGGTTCTCGCGCGCCTGCTGCTTGCGCTCCGGCGGAAGCCGCTCGTAGGTGTCCTTGCCGAGCAAGCCGGAAGCGAATTTCTGCATCGCCGCGTCGTCGTCGCCCCGCTGGAAATCCTTCTGGGCGGGGACCGCCGTCTTCGCGGCGAAGCTGAAGATCGTCAGCGCGGTGCGCGGCCGCCGGAAGAGTCGCAGCAGCTCCGTGGGGCGCGGCGGCACGCTCATGAAGAGCGACAGCACCGGCGGCTCCTGGAGCACCAGGGTGCGCACCAGTTGCGGATGCCGAATCGCGGTCAACAGACAGATGAAGGCGCCAAAGGAGTGCCCGACCAGGTGAGCCGGCGCGGCGCCCAGCACACGCAGGAGGGCGACGAGGTCGTCCACGTGCGGGAGCATCTGGTCGTCGGCGTCCGGCTCGATGTCCTGATTGGGCCGTGCGTAGCGGCGGCTGTAGGCGATCGCGCGGTAGGACGCACCGATCGCCGGGAGCTGCTGCTCCCAGCTGCGCAGGTCGTCGGCGCTGCCGTGGACGAGGACAACGGCCTCGCCGTCGCCCTGCTCGCGGTACGCAAGTGTGGCCCCGTCGACGGCGGCGGTCCGGACTCCCTCGAAGGAGGCGGGACTCACGTCGCGGGCCTCGCCGCCGCACGTCGCGCCGGCTCCAGCGTGCTCATCGCCGTGTCTGCGCTGGCGTGTGAAACGTGGGAACGGTCATGCCGGCAACGGTCGCACGCCCAGGCCACGTGAGCATGAGCGAAAACCCCTAACTTCGTAGTGGCGTGGCGCGAAGAGTCAGCGCCGCAGGTCGAGGTTGCGAACGGCGTACGCCGCCGCCTCGCCCCGGCCACGCAGCTCCAACTTCGATAGCACCCTGGCGACGTGGTTCTCCACCGTCTTGCGGGTGATGAACATGCGCTCGGCCATCTCTCGGTTGGAAAGGCCCTCTCCCAGGAGACGCAGCACCTCGGACTCGCGCTTGGTGAGCACGCCGCTTCCCCACGAGCCGGCGCGAGCCGCCTTCACGCCCAGCGAGCGCAGGAACGCGGCCGCCGAGTCGGCGTCGGCGTCGGCGCCAAGCCGCTCGAAGCCGCTGAGGGCGGCCCTGGCCTCGGCGATCGCGACCTCGCGCCCGGTCTCACCCATCGCGCGCGCCAGGAGCATCCGCGTGCGAGCGATCTCCAGCGGCATCTCGAGCCGCGCGAACGCTCCCAGGGCTCGCTCCAGGTGACGGAGGCCCGCGTTGCCCTCCGCCCGCGCGACCAGAACGCGACCGAGCGCCCGCTCGCCGCGGGCGACGATCACGTCGCAATCGAGGCTCGCGCCGAGCTCGGCGAGCCGCCGGGCCTTGGCGGCGGCATCCCGGGCCTGGCCCTGCTCGAGTTCGACCTGCACCAGCAACTCGAGCAAGGGGGCGCATTCCAGGCAGTCCTCGCCCACCTCGCGCGCGCGTCGCCCGAGGATCGTCGCCGCGACGGCGAGCTCGCCGCGGGCCAGGTGAATCGAACCGAGGACATGGCTGGTGGCGGCGTTGTCCTCGAAGCCGTCAAGCAGCCGCACTGCCTCTTCGGTCCGGCCCTGCGCGAGGCGCAGTTCTGCGAGCTTCGCCAACACCTCGACGTGGAGGCGGGGCTCGGCGGTCCTCGGCATCTTCTCGAGCGCGGCCGAAAACTCTCGTTCGGCCCCGGCCCATTGGCCAGTGGCGAGAAGCACGGCGCCGTAGTGCAGGCGGCAGAGAATGTAGACGTGGGGCGAGCCGTAGCTGCGATTGAACTCGTCGGCAGCACGAATCCAGCGCGTGGCGCGCCCGACCTCGAGCGCGCGGGCGCAGGCCACCACGGTCTTGCAGCAGGTGTACCTGACCGTGTCCGGGCCCTGGTCCTCGCCGGCGAGCGATGCGGCCATCGCCTCGTCGAGCAGCGCGGTGCCTTCCTCGACCTTGCCAGTCTCGACCAGAGCCGCGCCGATCTCGCTCAGCGCACAGAGCTCGGCGTTCGGGCCCGGAGCTTCCGGGACCCGCTGGGCGACCTCGAGCGCCTCCCGGCCGTACTCCAGAGCGGCATGCGGGTCGTCGCTCGCAGACGCCAGAGAAGCCCGGCACAGCAGCACCCAGGCCTCCATCATCGGCGGCAGCTCGAACTGCTCGACCAAACGCTCAAAACGGCCGAGCCAACCCCGCGAGGCGGCGACGTTGCCGAGGCTGGCGGCGTACTGGGAGCACAGCTGCATCGCGATCACCGCGGCCTGCAGTGGGTCCGGGCGGCGGCGGAATTCTGCGTAGGCTCGCTCGCGGTACCGCAGCGAGGCCTCGGTTTCATCCAACCACCCGAGCGCGCTCCCGAGCCCGTTCAGCGCTTCGGCCGTCTCCTCCTGCTCGAGCGCGGCCTCGAACGAGTCTCTCGCCGTAGCCCATTCACCCGCCACCAGGGCCTGCTGACCCGCGACCAGAAGCGCTGCGGTGCCGTCCGGCACATCGTAATCGTACGACGTTGACCTTCCGCGGGGCCCGAGCGACGGGGGTAGGCGCGCGGCTCGCTCATACGCCCTCAGAATGGCCCGTTTGCCGGCTCCCACGGACCCGGCCACTAAGCCTCAAGGGCATTCCTCGGGACATGGCTTGTCGCCGGGTCGGGATCCCCTTGATCGCGACGGTCGTGCCGCGATATGCGTCCCATCTGGTTCGACGTGAGTGTGTATTGGGCGGAGAGTGTCGCTTTCGCGTGAACGGAGCACTCGTCCAGAACCCTCTCCCACGCACTGCAGCGCCCGATGTCCAACCATCGAGCACCGAGCCGGCGGGTCGGTCGCGGGCTGCGCGTACGCTTGCCTGTATGCCTGGAACCCTGGTGTTCATCCCCGCCTGGAACGAGGAGGCATCGCTACCGGCGGTGATCGCTGACTGCCGCGCTGAGCTCCCCGATGCCGACGTGCTGGTCATCGACGACGGCTCGACCGACGCCACCGCGCAGGTCGCCCGCGACCACGGCGCCGATGTCGTCTCCTTCCCCTACAACCGGGGCCTGCGCGCGGGGATCGCCGAGGGCTACCGGCAGGCGCTCGAACGCGGCTATGACCACTGCGGCCGGCTGGACGCCGACGGCCAGCACCTGGCCTCAGAGCTCAAGCGGATGCTGGAGCTGGTGGCCTCCGACGCGTGCGATGTCGCGGTCGGCTCCCGGTTTCTGCCCGAGTCCGGCAGCGAAGGAGAGCGCTACAAGCCCACCCCGGAACGGGTGGTCGGCACCTCCCTGCTGCGGCTGCTGATGCGCCTGCGGCTGGGGCAGCCGATCTCCGACGGCACCAGCGGTCTGTACGCGGTCGACAAGAAGGCGCTCGAGCTGCTCGCCGACGACTACTTGTGCGAGGCGCCGGAGGTGGAGGCGCTGATGCGCATCACCGACGCCAAGCTGCGGCTGGTCGAGGTGCCGGTGCACATGCGCCAGCGCGAGCATGGCGAGTCGTCCTTCCGGGGCAAGCGGGCGGTGGAGCTGGTCGTCACGATCGGCCTGACGTTGTTCGCGGCCAAGCTCCTGCGCCAACGCCACGAGCACCGCCAACGGCGGGACATCAAGCGCGTGCTGCGCGCTGCCCGGCCGCGGCTGAGGCGATAGTCAGCGCGAGCGTGCCGGCGAGTTGCACGCGCCGTCCGAGCTGACGAGCCGGCCGCCACGGCCACAGCACGGGCGTGGGGGCCGCGCGGTCGCCGGCGTCGTGGAGCAGGTGCGATCCGAGGGCGGCGAACGCGGCCCAGCCGTGCCACGGCCCGCCCGCCGCCCACGCCACGCAACCGACAGCCGCGGCGGCCAGCAGGCTGTGCGTGCGCGGGCGCGCGGACAGCGCGGTCGTGTCCCGCGGCCGCGCGGACCGTGCCGCGACGACGTGATCGAGATCGATCACCAGCGCCGTGGCAACCGCGGTGCCCAGCACCCGATGACGCGTACGGACGGCCAGCGGCGCGACAACCAGCGCGGCGAGTGCCGCGTGCTGGAACGGGTCGCTGTACACGCGCACGAGCCTCGCCAGGTCCGGTGAGGTCGGCTCGGGGCTCACGCCCGCGAGCCTACATTTGCCGGGTGGGGCGCTAGGCGAGGGCGGCCGAGGCCGGGCACTCGGCGAGCGCTCGCGCCCGCGCCATCGCCGCCTCGAATCCGAGCTCGCGGCCGAGTTCCCATGCGCTGGCCGTCGCCTCCTGGTCGAGGGCGGTGTTGACGGCGTCGACGCCGCGCTCGCGCACGATCCGCTCGTAGGGCGGAGCCGCGGTGCCCAATAGCTCGCGCATCCGCTCGGCCGCGCCCAGCAGCGTTGCTCCCACCTCCGGTCGGCCGACCGCCGCCGCCAGGGCGGCGGTGGTCTCAAGGCAGTGGGCGCTACACACGCGATTGCCGATCTGCAGGTAGAGCGGCAACGCGCTCGAGAGCAGCTCGCGCGCCCGAGGGAGATCGCCCCGCAGGTAGGCCACGAGCGCGCGGAACTCGTAGCTGTGCGCGAGCCAGTTCGGGTTCTCGGCGCCCTCCATCAGCAGCCCGCCCTCCTCGACAAGCTGCTGCGCCCGATCGAGGTCGCGGAGTGACCACCAGGTTCCGCTCAGTCCCAGTGCGATCGCCGTCTCCAGCGGCCGCTCGCCGCGCCGCGCCACGTCGATGGCGGCCGCGATGATGTCGCCGATCTCGTCGTCATCCTCGATCCCCCAGCGGTTGAACGCCGTCCAGATCAGCGCCCGCGCCTCCCCGGCCGCCTCCCCCGCTTCCCGATAGAGCTCGCGACTCTGGTCGCAGAGGCGCATCCCGCGCTCCCACTGGCCCGCCTGGAAGTCGACCCGGCCGGCGGCCAACAGGCCTTTGGCCCGGACGTTCACGGCAACGTCGGCCGGTGTGGCCAGCAGACGCTGGAGCCACCGCTGGCCCTCGGGCACGTGCGAACGCCACGTCCACAGGCTGCCGATCGTGATCGAGGCAAGGCGCAGGCCCGCCTCGGCGTTCCGGGAACTGATCGCCCATTCGAGCGCGGCCCGCAGGTTGTCGAGCTCGGACTCGAGACGATCGAGCCACGCGGCCTGTTCGAGCCCGTCCAGGTTGCCCTCGGCCTCTTCGGCGAGCCCGACGGCCCAGCTGAGGTGCGCAGCCCGAACGGCAGCGGCCTCGCCTGACTCGCGCAGCCGGTCGCGGCCGTACTGCCGAAGCGTTTCGAGCAGGCGGTAGCGCGTCCGTCCGCCCTCGAGTGGAGCGCGCACGACGAGCGACTTGTCAACCAGGGCGGCCAGATCGTCGGCGACGTGGCGCGTCTCGATGCCGGCCGACGCGCACACCGTCTCGGCGGCGCCGAGTGTCCAACCTCCGGCGAACACCGACAGCCGGTCGAACAAGCGGCGTTGGCGCTCGCTCAGCAACTCGTAGCTCCAGGCGACCGTCGCCTCGAGGGTGCGCTGGCGCGGCAGCGCGGTCCGCGCGCCGCCCGTGAGCAGCGCGAAGCAGTCGTCGAGATGCGATCCGAGGTCGTCGAGCGACAGCGATGCGGTCCGCGCGGCGGCCAGCTCGATCGCGAGCGGGAGGCCGTCGAGCCGGCGGCAGACGTGCGCCACGATCGGGGCGGTCTCGGAAGCGAGCTCGAAGCTCCCCAGCGCCGCGGTCGCGCGATCGCCGAACAGGACCACCGACTCAGCGCGCGCGATCGCGTCGGGCGCGTCGCCTGACGCGGGAACCGCCAGCGATCCCGTGCGGAACACGCGCTCGCCCGGGACCCCCAGCGGCTCGCGGCTGGTCGCAAGCAGCCGGACTCGTGGACAGGCTCGCAGCAGATCTTCGGCAAGGCGGGCGCAGGCCTCCACGAGGTGTTCGCAATTGTCGAGCACCAGCAGCAGCTCCGACTCGCGCACCCGCTCGAGGATGTCGTCGAGCAGATCGCTGTGCGGTCGTTCGCGCACCCCGAGCACCTGGGCGACCGCCTTGAGGACCAGCTGGGGATCGAACACGGGCGCCAGGTCAACGAACCAGGCGCCATCGCGCGTCCGGTCGACCTGCGTGGCGGCGACCTCCATCGCGAGCCGGGTCTTCCCCGACCCGCCCGCCCCGGTCAGCGTGACGAGACGGGCGCTGCCGAGCAGCGTCGCGAGCTCGTCAAGTTCCAGCTCGCGCCCGACGAAGCTGGTGAGCTGGAGCCGAAGGTTGTGGCGAGGCGCCCCGGCGGAGTGGAGCGGCGGGAAGTCGCGCGGCAGGTCGGGGTGGGCAAGCTGGAAGAGATGCTCCGGGCGCTCCAGGTCGCGCAGCCGGTGCAGCCCGAGGTCCCGCAGGCTCGCTCCCGGAGGGAGGTCCTCGCCGGCGAGCTCGCGGACAGAGCCGGACACCAGCACCTGCCCGCCGTGCGCAAGCGCGCGGATCCGGCCGCAGCGGTTCACGCCGATCCCCCGCCAATCGGATTCCTCGGGGTCCGCCTCTCCGGCGTGCAATCCCACGCGAACCGCGACCTGCAGGCCGCCCGGCCAGTCCTCGCGCTCCATCGCGCGTTGGACCTCGAGCGCGCACGCCAAGGCGTCGGTCGCGCGCGCGAACAGCGCGAATGTCGAATCCCCCTCGCCTCGCTCCTGCAGCAGCGTCCCGCGGCATGCCGGCACGGCCGTGGCGATCAACTCCTCCTGGCGCCGGAGCGCGCGGGTCGCCTCCTCGCGGTGTTGGGTGAACAGCCGCGTGGAGCCTTCGACGTCGGTCAGCATGAACGTCACGGTGCCGCCGGGAGCGGGTTCGCCGGCGCCGGCGCCTGGGCCAGCACTGCGAAGGCCGGTTCGGGGTCGGGACGGTAGGAGCAGAACGCGCCGGTGCTGACCGTGCGCTCGAGATGCGCGCCGAGTTCCGGCAGCGCCGCCGCGATCCGGCCCACGGCCTTGCGGACCGCGCGCCCCACGCTCTGGCGCGCGCGCTCGGCCGCGGATGCGGTGGGCCGGTCGCGGCCGCCGAGGCCGACCGCTCGCGCCATCTCGCGCGTGATGAAGTCCAGCTCCTCCTGCGCCCGCGCCGCGCGCTCGTCATCCGCCCAGTCGCGCGCCTGCTCGAGCTCCTCGTGCAGCTCCTCGACGCGCGTCCGATAGGCGGCCTTGGCCTGCTCGTCGAGCGCCGCACCGGCGCCGGCTGCATCGTCCGCCGTCAACTCGGAGCGCGAGGCGCCGGCGGGGGTCGTTGCGCGCTCGAAGACGGCAACGAGCTCGAGCACGTGGATCTCGGCGCCCGGGTGCTCGAGGAGCGTCGCAAGATGGCTCAGCCCCTTGGCGTGGCTCAGCCGCGCCTCGCGCTCGTGATATCGGAGCGCCCAATGGTCGCCCTCGCGCCAAAGCCCGTCGTGTGCGCTTTGCGTCACCGCTCCTCGTCGCGAGTCTAGTTCTCCACGCATCGCTCCACACGGTGCGCGTGCATTCCGGGTGCACAGCGGTGACCCGTGAAATTCACGCCCGGAGGGAGAGCAACTGAAGGAGACCCCCTCATGGCGACAGCGCTACGGGCCCGCGATGCAATGCAATTCGTCAACGAGCAGGACGCCGCGACACTCGAGCGGTTCGCGGAGCGGCTGGAGTTCCGCGCCGCGGATCCAACGTTCGTGGCCTACCGCGACGCGTACCTGTCGCTCATCGACCTGCCGCCCACCGCGGCGGTCCTCGACCTCGGCTGCGGCACCGGCGTCGTGGCGCGCGCGCTCGCCGCGCGATTCGGATTCACCGGCACCGTGACAGGGGTCGACCAGAGCGCGCACTTCATCGCAGCCGCGGAGCGACTCGCCACCGACGATGGCGTCGCCGACCGAATCGAGCTCGTCGTCGCCGACGCCCACGCGCTCCCGTTCCCGGACGCGAGCTTCGACGCAGTGGTGGCCCATACCCTCGTCAGCCACGTCCGCGACCCGCTCACGGTGCTTGCGGAAGCCGCGCGCGTGATCCGGCCCGGGCGGGTCGATAACCGTCTTCGACGGCGACTACGCGTCGCTGACCTTTGGCTGCTCCGACCCTCGACTCGGCCAGGTGGTCGAGCCCGCGCTGCAGTCGATGATCATGAGCTCGCCGCGAGTCATGCGCGAGCTGCCACGCCTGCTGCCGAAGGCCGGGCTCCGCCTGATCGCCACCCAGGCGCACGTCTACGCGGAGGCCGGCTCGAGCAGCTTCATGCTCAACCTGGCCGCGACCTACGGCCCGCTCGCGGCCTCCACCGGCCTGCTGCCTGCCGCGCAGGTCGACGCGTGGCTGGCCGACCAGCGCAGCTCCGCCGAGGACGGCACGTTCTTCGGCGCCTGCAACTACTACGCCTACGTCGCGCGGCGCTGAGAAAGGACCGACGATGACCAGCCTGCAACGCACCCTCATCGGCTGGGCCGCCATGCTCGCGCTCGCCGTGGCAGTGCCCTCGACTGCCTCGGCGCGGGGCCCGTCCTCAGGTCAGGTCGTGCGCGACTGGAACGAAACCGCGCGCTCCCAGGCATTCGCGAATCCGGTCCAGCTCGCGCGGATCCTGGCCATCATGCACGCTGCTCAACACGACGCCGTCAACGGCGCCCAGCCGCGGTATGAGACCTACGCCGCGACGCTCCAGGACCGCGACGCCGACGCCGAGGCGGCCGCCGTAGCCGCCGCGCACGAGGTGCTCGTCACGTTCTTCCCCGCAAACGCGAGCAGCGCTCGACGATCGGCTCGCAGCGTCACTCTCGGCCATCCCGGACGGTCACGCCGAGGACGCCGGCGTGGCACTCGGCCGCGCAGTGGGCGACGTCGTCCTCCGAGCGCGCGCGGACGACGGGTACGGCGTACCGGATCCGTTCACGCCCGCGCCGGCGCCCGGCGTGTGGGAACCGACCCCGCCGGCGTTCGCGCCGATGCTCGAACCGCAGTTCCAGAACGTGACGCCGTTCACGCTCCGCGACCGCACGCAGTTCCTGCCCGACCCGCAGCCCTCGCTCACGAGTCGTCGGTATGCCCGCGACTACACCGAGGTCCGCCGCGTCGGCCAGGACATCAGCCCCGTGCGCACGGCGGACCAGACCCACATTGCCCACTTCTGGGTCGAGCCTTCGGCAAGCGGATGGAGCCGGGTCGGGAACCTGGTGTCGGCACGCTACGGCTACGGCCTGCATCGCACCGCGCGGCTCCAGGCACTCCTCACCATGGCGATGGCCGACGGGTTCGTGGTCGGCTGGTACCAGAAGCGTCGCTTCGCGTTCTGGCGGCCGGTCACCGCGATCCGAAAGGGAGACACCGATGGCAACCCGAGGACGGAGCCCGATCCGTTCTGGATGTCCCTGCGCCCAACGCCTGCACTCCCCGACTACCCGTCGACGCACAGCCTGCTCGGCGGAGCGGCCGCGGAGGTCCTGCGCCGGTTCACCGGGACGAGCAGGTTCCCGTTCTGCATGGTCTCGGCGACGTCGACGCCGTCAGGGACAGCGCGTTGCTGGGAGTCGTTCACGCAGGCCGAACGCGAGAACGCTGAGTCGCGGGTGCTGGCAGGCTTCCACTTCCGCTTCGCGATCGAAACCGGCATCGACGTCGGGCGCAAGGTCGGGAAGTTCGCGATGCGACGCGCTCTTCAGCCGCTCTAGCCCGTTCGCGTCCCGAGCACCCCACGGCTCGGTGCCTGCGGAGGGTGACGATGTAGGGCATGTCGTACGACCAGCCGCCGTCGTACCGCGCAAACGCCGCTTCGCGGCCGGCCTCGCCTCGGATTGGCGGCTGGCATACGTGCGAGGGTACGCCGCTGTCAGCGCCCGAGCGCTACCGCGGGATCACACTGGCGAGGCGGCGGACCGCCTCGTCGTACTCGTCCGCGCCGAGGTGGCTGAACGACAGCCGCAGCTCGCCGTGGCCGTCGTCGCCGGCGTAGAACGGCGGGCCCGGCACGTAGGTGACGCCCGCCTCGACGGCGGCCGGGCGCAGCTCAACGGAGTCGAGGCCGTCGGGCAGCGTGAGCCAGCTGAAGAAGCCGCCGGTCGGCTCGCTCCACGTACAGACGCCGCCGAGCTCGCGCTCGAGCGCCGCGGACAGCGCGGCCCAGTGCGAGGCGTAGAGCTCGCGGGCGTGCGGGAGCCGGCGGCCGAAGTGGCCGGCGCGGCCATACTCCTCGACCATCCGCTGCCCGAGCCCGCCCGCGCACTGGTCGGTCAGCTGCTTCGCCGCCGCGAGCTGCTCGACGACCTCGGCCGGCCCGGCCGCCCAGCCGAGCCGCACACCGGGGCAGAAGATCTTCGAGAACGTGCCGGCTTGCAGGACGATGTCGGGGCCGAGCGACCACAGCGACGGCAGCACGGTGCCGGTGTCGAACGCCATCTCGCGGTAGGCGACGTCCTCGACGATGAGGACGCCGAACCGGCGGCACAGCTCGATCAGCGCCTCGCGGCGGTCGAGCGCGAGCGTCCAGCCCGACGGGTTCTGGTACTCCGGGATCACGTACAGGAGCTTCGGCCGCGCGCCCGCCTCGAGCTGTTCCTCGAGCGCGTCGAGCACGAGGCCGCCGTCATCCATCGCGATCCCGAGCACGTCGACCTCGGCGGCCGCGAAGGCCATCAGCGCGCCGAGGTAGGTCGGCGCCTCGACCGCGACGGTGTCGCCCGGCTCGAGCAGCGCCTGGCAGAGCAGCGCAATGCACTCCATGCCGCCGCTCGTCACGGTCAGCTCCTCGGGCGCCGGCCGCCGGCCCTGCAGGTGCTCCTGGCGGTCGAGCAGGTACTCGCGCACGGTCGGGATGCCCTCGCTCGGCGCGTACTGCAAGGCGACGCCGGGCTCGTCGCGCAGTAGCTTCGCGACGATCTCGTCGAGGTCGGCGGTCGGGAACGTCTCCGGGTTCGGGAAGCCGCCCGACATCGAGAGCGCGCCCGGCGGCGGGCCGGCGAGGATGGTCTGAAGCTCGGCGGCGCCGCGATTCTGCGCCCGGCGAGCGAACTCAAACGTCGAAGCCAAGGCTGCTCTCCTCCCCGCGGTCGAGGCGCTCGGTGTGCTGGGCCCAGTTCGTGAGCTCGTGCAGCGAGCGCCGGCCCGAGCGCGTGTGCTGCAGGATCGCCGCCTCGGCGCGGCCGATCGCCTCGCCGGTCTCGAGCGCCGCGCCGATCCGGTCGGGCGGGGCGATCACGAGCCCGTCGTCGTCGCCGAACACGATGTCGCCGGGCTTCACGCCCATGCCGGCGAAGCGCACCGGCACGTTGAGCCGCGCGCGGGAGACCGTCGTGCCCGACCGCGGCAGCGTGCCCCGCGCGTACGTGGGCAGGCCGAGCGCGCGCAGGCCGGCGACGTCGCGGCAGTAGCCGTCGGTGACGATGCCCGCCAGCCCGCGGCGCTTCGCCTCGGTCGCGAACAGCTCGCCGAACACCGCGAGCTTGCCGCCGTCGGTGGCGACCACGAGCACGTCGCCGGCCCGCGCCGCGGCCAGTGCGGACATGACCGGCAGGTGGTCGTCGTGGGCCATGACGGTGAAGGCGGGACCCGCCATCCGCAGGTCAGGCACCATCGCGCGGATCGCCGGGTCGACGACCGGGAGCGTCTTGTCAGCGTCGCAGAGCGCGGAGACCTCGATGGCGAGCAGGCGGTCGATCATCGCGAGCATGAAACCATGCGGCGCGATGGCGACCCTTCGCGAGCTCCTCGCCGGCCCGGAGCCCGTCCTCGCGCCGGGCGCGTATGACGCGCTCTCGGCGCGGCTCGTCGAGCGCGCCGGCTTCCCCGCCGTCTACATGACCGGCTTCGGCGCGTCGGCGTCGCAACTGGGGCGGCCGGACGTCGGGCTGCTGTCGTTCGCGGAGATGGCCGATCACGCGCGGCGGCTCGTGCAGGCGGTCGACGTGCCGCTGATCGCCGACGCCGACGACGGCTACGGCAACCCGCTCAACGTCATGCGCACGGTGCGCGAGTACGCGGCGGCGGGCGTGGCTGCGCTGCACATCGAGGACCAGGTCGCGCCCAAGCGCTGCGGGCACATGGACGGCAAGGACGTCATCGACGCGAGCGAGATGGTCGAGAAGGTGCGCGCCGCGGTCGAGGCGCGCGGCGACGCGCTGATCATCGCCCGCACGGACGCGCGCGCAGTCGAGGGGCTCGACGCCGCGCTCGAGCGCGCGCGGCGCTACCGCGAGGCGGGCGCGGACCTGTTGTTCGTCGAGGCGCCGGAGACCGAGGCCGAGATCGAGGCGGTCGCCGCGGCGTTCCCCGACGTGCCGCTCGTGTTCAACTGGGTCGACGGCGGCAAGACGCCCGGCCTGCCGCTCGACGCGCTGCGCGAGCTCGGCTTCGCGCTCGTGATCTACCCCGTGACGACGCTGTTCGCCGCCGCCCGCGCGGTCGACGACGCGCTCGCGCGGATCCGCGAGGACGGCACACCCGCCGGGCTCGACCTCCCCGCGTTCGACGCCTTCACCGACATGATCGGGCTGCCCGCGATGCGCGAGCTCGAGGCGCGCTTCGCGGCGGAGTGATGCTGGCGCTGGAGGACGTGCGCGCGGCGGCGCGGCTGCTCGACGGCGTCGCGCACCGCACGCCGGTGATGACCTCGCGCACGCTCGACGAGCGCGCCGGCGGCACCGTGCACCTCAAGTGCGAGAGCTTCCAGCGCGGCGGCGCGTTCAAGTTCCGCGGCGCCTTCACCTTCCTCTCGTCGCTGAGCGCGGAGGAGCGGGCGCGCGGCGTGTGCGCGATCAGCTCCGGCAACCACGCCCAGGCGGTCGCGCTGTCGGCGCGCGAGCTCGGGGTGCGCGCGGCGATCCTCATGCCCGAGGACGCGCCGGCCGCGAAGCTCGCCGCGGTCGAGGGCTACGGCGCCGAGATCACCACCTACGACCGCTACTCGAAGCCGCAGGTGCAGGCCGGCCGCGAGTTCGCCGAGGAGCGGCAGATGACGTTCGTGCCCGCCTACGACGACCCGCGGATCGCGGCCGGGGCCGGCACGGCGACGCTCGAGCTGCTCGAGGACGCCGGCGCGCTCGACCTGCTGCTCGCACCGATCGGCGGCGGCGGGCTGATGTCCGGCGCCGCGACGGTCGTCAAAGCGCTGTACCCGGGCGCGCGGGTGGTCGGCGTCGAGGCGCGGGCGTCGGCGGTCACCAAGCGCTCACTCGAGGCCGGCGAGCGGATCCAGATCCCCGTCCCCCGCCACATCGCCGACGGGCAGATGCTCACCCAGCCGGGCGAGTGGACGTTCGAGGTGATGCGCGAGCTGGTCGACGAGGTCGTGCTCGCCAGCGACGACGAGATCCTCGCGGCGATGGCGTTCCTGTTCGACCGCCTCAAGCTCGTCACCGAGCCGAGCGGCGCGATCGCCACCGCCGCGCTGCTGGCCGGCCACGTCGACCCGGCGGGCGCGCGGGTCGGCGTGCTCGTGTCAGGCGGCAACGTCGGGCTCGCGCGCTTCCTCGACCTCATGCGGCGCTAGGCAGGGCATCAGCACCGGCACGCCCGGGCGCAGCCGGACCGGCTCGCCGAAGTGCTCGATCATCAGCCCGGCGCCCTCGAGCAGCCGGTAGGTCGTGGCGGCGTGCTTCATGTCGACCTCGATCCGCTGGCCGCGCACCTCGATCTGGAAGCGCAGGCCGCTCCACTCGGCCGGCAGCCGCGGGGCGAAGCGCACCTCGCCGTCGAAGTCGCGCAGCCCGCCGAAGCCGGCCACGAGCGCGAGCCAGGTGCCGCCGCAGGAGGCGACGTGGATGCCGTCCTTCGTGTTGCCGTGGAGGTCGTCGAGGTCGACTGTGCTCGCGGCGCGGAAGTAGCTCCAGCGCCGCCTCGGGGTAGCCGACCTCGGACGCCATCACGCTCTGGATGCACGCCGACAGCGTCGAGTCGCCGGTCGTGAGCGGGTCGTAGTAGTCGAACGTGCGCCGCTTCTCCTCGTCGGAGACGTGATGCCCGACGAGGTAGGTGGCGAGCACGACGTCGGTCTGCTTGATCACCTGGTGGCGGTAGAGCTCGAGCGGGTGGAAGTGCAACAGCAGCGGGTGCTTCTCGCGCGGCGTGCCCTCGAAGTCCCAGCGCTTGCGCTCGAGGAAGCGCTCGTCCTGGAGCACGATCCCGAGCGCCTCGTCGCGCGGCACGTACATGCGCTCGGCGGCCCGGCGCCAGCCCTCGACCTCGTCGGCGGTGAGCGCCAGCTCGCGGGCGAGCGCCGCATGCGCGACCGGGTCCGCGGCGGCGAGCCACTCGATGATGCGCGTGGCGACCTCGAGGTTCTCCCGCGCGAGCAGGTTCGTGTACGCGTTGTCGTCGACGACGGTCGTGTACTCGTCGGGGCCCGTCACCGCGTGGATGCAGAACTGGCCGTCGCGGCGCTCGGAGAAGAAGCCGAGCTCCATCCAGAAGCGCGCGGTCTCCACCAGCACCTCGGCGCCCTGCTCGAGCAGGAAGCCGAGGTCGCCCGAGACGCGGTTGTAGTGGTGCAGGCCATAGGCGACGTCGGCGTTGATGTGGTACTGCGCGGTGCCGGCCGCGTACCAGGCGGAGGCCTCCTCGCCGTTGATCGTGCGCCACGGGAACAGCGCGCCCTCGTGGCCGACCTCGCGCGCACGCCGGCGGGCGGCGGGAAGCATGTCGCAGCGCGCGCGCAGCAGCGCCTTCGCCCACTCCGGGTTGGCGTGGGTGAGGAACGGCAGGACGTAGATCTCCGCGTCCCAGAAGTAGTGGCCCTCGTAGCCGCGGCCGCTGACGCCCTTCGCCGGCACGCCGAGGCCCTCGGCGCGTGCGGACGCCTGCATGAGCTGGAAGAGGTTGAAGCGCACGGCGCGCTGGACCTCCGGCGCGCCCGTCGACCTCGATGTCGCTGCGCTCCCAGAACTCCGCGACGCGCTCCGAGTGGGCGCGCTCGATCGCGTCGTAGCCCTCAGCCGCGGCGCGGTCGAGCGTGCGATGGGCGCGCGCGGGCATGTCGCCCGCCGCGGTCTCGGCCGTCCAGTGGTAGGCGACGTACTTGCGCAGCCGCAGCGAGCCGCCGGTGGTGAGCGCGGCCTCGGCGACGACGCGGGCGGCGTCGCCCTCGACCGACGTCTCGACCGACGCGGCGCCGGCGAACTCGTTGTGCATTCCGCACGCGAGCGTCAGCCCGGAGCGGCGGGTGGCGAGCGTCAGCACCACGCGCGAGCCGAGCGTCTCGGCCGCCACGGGGTCGAGCGGCCGCTCGGCGAAGCCCTTGTGGCGGCGCGGGTCGTCGTCGGCGGCGGCTTCCTCGTGGGGGCGCAGCTCGGAGGAGACCGTGACGGCCGCGGTGCCGTCGAGCACGGTCACCTCGTAGTCGATCGCGACGAGGTTGCGGCGCACGAGCGAGGCGAGCCGGCGCGAGCACACGAGCAGGCGGGCGCCGCTCGCGGTCTCGAGCTCGACCTCGCGGCGCAGCACGCCGGCGCGCATGTCGAGCACACGCGTGACGCGCGCGGTCGTGACGTCGAGCGGCTCGCCGTCGACGAGCAGGCGCACGATCGAGCCGTCGGGCGGCGCGACGATCGTCTGGCCGGTGCGGGCGAGCCCGTAGGCGTCCTCGGGATAGACGATCGGCCAAGTCTCGTAGAAGCCGTTGAGGACCGTGCCCGCGTCGTAGGCGGGCGTGCCCTCCTCCGGCGCGCCGCGCACGCCGAGGTAGCCGTTGCCGATCGCGAAGACCGACTCGTTGGCCGGGCCGTGCCCGGCGTCCTCGATCAGCCAGCTCATGCCGCCAGCTCCCCGAGGTCAGCGACGACCAAATGGGCGCCGGCCGCGTGCAGCTCGGCACGAGCGACGGTGCGCGCGACGCCGATCACGAGCCGGAAGTCACCGGCGCGCCCGGCGGCGACGCCGGCCAGCGCGTCCTCCACCACGGCGGCCCGGTGTGCAGGCACACCGAGCCGCCGCGAGGCCTCGAGGAAGCCGTCTGGAGCCGGCTTCCCCCGCAGGCCGAGGCGGGCCACCTCGCCGCCGTCCACCACCTCGTCGAAGGCGTCGTCGATGCCCGCTGCGCGGAGGACCTGAGGAGCGTTCGCGCTGGAAGAGACCACCGCGGTGCGGATGCCGCGGGCGCGCAGCGCGCGCACCCACCGCTCAGAGCCGGGGAACGCCTCGACGCCGTCGCGGGCGAGCGCACGCTCCACGAGCACCTGCTTGCGATCGCCGATCTCGACCACCTGCGCCTCGGCGAGGTGCACCCCGCGCGAGCGCATGAAGTCGCGCACGCCGTCGTAGCGGGGCTTGCCATCGACGTGGTCGGCGTACTCGCGGTGCGCGTCGAACGGCCCCTGGCCGAGCTCGGCCAGCAGCGGGTCGAACGTCCGCTTCCAGCAGTCGATGTGCAGCGTCGTCGTCGAGGTCAGCACCCCGTCGAGGTCAAACAGCACGGCGTCGAGCAGGCGGTGCATCACGTCACCTCCACGACGTCGCGGCGGAAGACCGCCGCCGACGCCCAGTCGGCGAGCACGCGCGTGCGGCGCGAGACGAACGGGAGCGCGAGCAGGTGGTAGCCGCGGGCGACCAGCCAGCCCGGCAGGCCGCGGAAGCGCAGCGCGCCGGCGGTCGCGATGCCGTGGCGGCTGCCGAGCGTGGCCATCTGGCCCTTCGTGCGGTAGCGGTAGGGCTTGGGCGTCCCGGTCAGGTTGCGCGAGAGCCGCCGCGCCTGGCGCAGCGCGTGCTGGCAGGTCGCCGGGTCGGTGTCGCCGGGCGTGGCGGCGTTCGGCACCGCGGCGCAGTCGCCGAGCGCCCACACGCCGTCCATGCCCTCGACCGCGAGCGTCTCGTCGACGCGCACGCGGCCGTGGTCGTCGAGCGGCAGCCCGAGCTCGGCGAGCAGCGGGTTCGGCGTCACGCCCGCGGTCCAGACGACCGTCTCGGCCTCGATGCGGCGCCCGCCGGAGAGCTCGACGCCGCCGGCGTCGACGGACTCGAGCGAGGTCTCGGTGAGGATCTCGATGCCGCGGCGCGTGAGCGTGCGCGCGGCGAAGCGCGCGAGGCTCTCGGGCGTCTGGCCGAGGATCCGCGGCGCGCGGTCGACGAGCACCCAGCGGGGCTCGATCGCCGGCGAGGCGCGGGTGGCGGCGCAGCGCGCCGGCGGTCAGCTCCTGCAGCTCGGCGAGCGTCTCGACGCCCGCGAAGCCGGCGCCGGCGAACACGAACGTCAGCCGCCGCCGGGCGGCCGACGGATCGGCGTCGGCGAGCTCGATCTGGCGCAGCACATGGTTGCGCAGGCGGATGGCGTCGCCGACGCCCTTGAGCGAGAACGCGTGCTCCCGCAGGCCGGGCGCGGCCGGCATGCGCGTGACGGCGCCGAGCGCGATCACGAGGTCGGCGTAGCTGAGGCCGAAGCGCCCGGCGTCGGACTGCACGATCACGCGGCGGTGCTCGTGGTCGAGCTCGACGGCCGCGCCGAGCAGCAGGTCCGAGTGCGGGCACATCGAGCGGATCGGGACGAGCACGTGCCGGGGCTCGATCGTGCCGGCCGCCGCTTCGGGGAGCAGCGGCGTGTAGAGCATGAAGTTGGTCGGGTTGACGACGGTGGCACCCGCACGCCCGAGCACCTCGGGCGACGTACGCGCCAGCGAAGCCGCCGCCAAGTACGAGGGTGCCGCCGCGAGCAACGCGAGGCCGGATGTGGGGGTCGAGGTTCATGCCCGGCGAAGCTACGGACGCGCCGCCGAGGTCGAATCGGTGAAATCGCCTAACTTCGCCTACGCGAGTGCGGGCTCCCCCATCTCCTCGGGCTCCCCGAGCGGCTGCCGCGCGAGCTGGGTGCGCGACGTGATGCCGAGCTTGGTGAACACCTTGCGCAGGTGCGCGTCGACGGTCCGCGGCGACAGGAACAGCTGCGCGGCGACCTCCTTGTTCGACAACCCGCTGGCCACGAAGCGCGCGATCTGCAGCTCCTGCGGCGTGAGCTGGTCGATCGTGCTCGGGTCGCGCTTGCGGGCCGTCTCGCCGGTCGCCCGCAGCTCCGCCCGCGCCCGCTCGGCGAGCGGCTCCGAGCGGTACGCCTCGAAGGTGGCGAGCGCGGCACGAAACTGCGTCCGCGCGTCGGTCCGGCGGCGCTCGCGCCGCAGGTGCTCGCCGTACTGCATGCGCATGCGCGCGAGGTCGAGCGGGCGCGCGTCGTCCGCGAGCGCCAGCATCGCCTCGAAGTGCTCGGTCGCCTCCTCGCCCTCGGCGAGCAGCGCGCGGCAGCCGGCGAGCCGCGGCGCCGCGAAGCGCGCACCCGAGTGCGTCGCCCACGCCTCGAACCGCCGCAGCGCCTCGCGCGCGACCTCGGGCCGGCCGGCGCGGACGGCCGCCTCGACCTTGTCGGGCAGCATCAGCGCCGCCATCACGGGATCGGCGTCGCCCGTGCCCTGCTCGGCCATCGTGTCGAATCGCTCGAGCGCCTCCGCCCACCGCGCGCGGTTGATGTCGTCGACCGCGAGCGCGTAGGTCGCGAGCGACACGCGGTTGGGCAGCCCCTTGGCCAGCGCCACCGCGATCACCTCCTCGCCGAGCCGGTGAGACTCCTCGGAGCGGCCCTGGATCGCGGCGAGGATCGCCAGCACGGCGTGCAGCAGCAGGAGGATGTTCTCCGCGCTCAGCTCGCGCGCGAGCGCGGCCGCCTCGTGGACCGTGACCTCCGCCTCGTCGTTGCGCTGCGCGATGATGAGCTGCGCCGAGCGCCCGCCCAGGGCGATCACGAGCTCGCCGACCTCCCCGCTGGCCCTCGCGAGCCGGATCGCGCGGGCGGCGAGCGCGCTGGCCGCTTCGTCGTCCCCGAGCCACAGCGCCGCGAGGTTGGCCAGGAAGGCCTGACGCGTCTGATCGGTGAGCGCGCCGTGGGCGATCGCGGGCTCCAGGCAGCGTGCCGCCTCGGCATGGTCGCCGTTCATCATCGCGGCGAACCCCAGGATCACCCCGCGGAAGAACCGCGCCGTGGCGTCCCCGTCCGGCGGGACGACGGTCTGGGCGATGCGCGCGATCTCCAGGACCGCGGAGGCGTCGGCGGTCTGCCAGGCGGCGGAGGTCGCCTGCATCAGCAGCTCGGCCGCGCGGCCGGCGTCGTGCGGGGCCACGGCGGACGCCGCCGCGACCAGCGGGGGGATCGCGTCGGCGGGCCGGCCGCGGCGCAGCGTCCCGACGCCGAACACGAACGCGCACTCCGCCCGCAGGAGCGGGTCGTCGGTGAGCGCTTCTGCTCGCTCCGCCAGCGCGAGCGCCTCGGCGTCGCGACCCGATCAGCGTCGACAACCCCGCCGCGCGCGCGAGCCGGCGCGCGCGCTCCCCGCGGTCGGTTGTCAGCGTCGCCGCGCGCTCGAGCGCCTTCGCCGCCGCCGCATGGCCGCCGCGCTCGACGGCGCGCTCGGCCGCCTCGTCGAGCGCCTGCACGATGCCCTCGTCGGGCTCCAGCGCCGACGCCGCCAGGTGCCAGGCGCGGCGATCGGCCTGCTCGTCGTCGCCCTCGAGCGCGGCCGCGAGCGCCCAGTGGACCGCGCGCCGCTCGTTGGAGGTGGCGGACCCGTAGACCGCGGAGCGGACCAGCGGGTGGCGGAACGCGACCCGCCCGCCCGTGATCGTCAGCAGCCCCGCCTGCTCGGCCGCGTCGAGCGCGAACTCGCCCGAGGAGAGGGTCGCCACCGCGCGCTCGACGACCCCCGCGCTCTCGGAGTCGTCGGCCGCCGCGGCGAGCAGCGCGAGCCGCGTCGGCGCGGGCAGCCGCGCGACGCGCTCGTGGAACACGCGCTCGAGCCGGCGCGTCATCGGCAGCGCCTCGGGCAGCGGCTCGTCGCCCGCGAGCTGGGCGGCGCTCAGCGCGGTCGGCAGCTCGACGAGCGCCAGCGCGTTGCCGTGGGTCTGCTCGAGCAGCCGCTCGCGGACCTGCGGCGCCGCGGAGGCCGCCGCGTGCGCGAGCAGCTCGGCGGCCGCCGTGGGGTCGAGCCCCTCGACCGTGTGCGACGGCACGTCGGGCGCCTCGAACACACGCACGTCGCCCTCGCGCGCGGAGAACAGGAGCACGACGCCCTCGGCGTCGAGCCGCCGTGCGACGAACTGCAGCGCGTCCGAGGACCCGGCGTCGAGCCAATGCGCGTCGTCGACGAGGCACAGCACCGGCCGCTCCTCGGCGAGCTCGGACAGCAGCGACAGGCAGGCGGAGTAGATGAGGAAGCGCTCCTGCCCGCCGCCGTCCGCGAGCCCGAGCGCGGACCGCAGCGCGGCGGCCTGGGGCGCGGGCAAGCGGTCGACTAGGCCAAGCGCGGGGCGCAGCAGCTGCTGGAGCGCCGCGAACGGCAACTCGGACTCCGACTCCACCCCGCGCGCGCTCAGCACGTGCATGTCGCCCGCACCCGCGCGCGCATCATCAAGCAGGACCGTCTTCCCGACCCCCGCCTCACCCCGCAGCGCGAGCGCGCCGCTCCGCGAGTCGCGGGCCGCGTCGAGCAGTGCGCCGATGAGGGCGCGCTCAGCGTCCCTCCCAAACAGCACCTCCCGACCCTACCTATGGGCGTGGCGACGATCTAGGCGATTTACGCGATGCGACGACATCGGCATGACGGCAGCCTGCCCGCCATGCCAATTGATCCCCTCACCTACGCCCGGCGTTGGAAGACCCTCGGTGTGCTCTCCCTCGCCCTTCTCATCATCGGACTCGACAACACGATCCTCAATGTCGCGCTGCCGAGCCTGCAGGCGGAATTCGACGCTTCTTCCTCGACGCTGCAATGGATCGTCGACTCATACCTGCTCGTCTTCGCCGGCCTGCTGCTGACCATGGGCACCCTCGGCGACCGCTTCGGCCGCAAGCGCGCGCTGCAGTCCGGCCTGGCGCTGTTCGGTGGAGCCAGCCTCGCCGTCCTCTTCGTCGACTCGGCCAACGGGCTGATCGCGGTCCGCGCCGCGATGGGCGTCGGTGGCGCGCTGATCATGCCCGCGACGCTGTCGATCATCTCCAACGTCTTCCCGCGTGAAGAGCGCGCCAAGGCGATCGGCATCTGGTCCGGAATGGCGGCCATCGGCATCGGCCTCGGCCCGCTGATGGGCGGCCTGCTGCTCGAGTGGTTCGACTGGACCTCGGTCTTCCTCCTCAACGTCCCCGTCGCGCTGATCGCGATGATCGCCGGCGCGAAGCTCGTCCCCGAGAGCCGCGATCCCGACCCGGGCCGCTTCGACTTCCCCGGCGCGCTGCTCTCGATCGCCGCGCTGACTTCACTCGTCTACGCCGTCATCGAGGCGCCGAGCAAGGGCTGGACCAGCACGCTGATCCTCGGCTTCTTCGGCGGCTTCCTCCTGCTCGCCACCGCGTTCGTGCGCTGGGAGCTCCGGACCACGCACCCGATGCTGAACCTGCAGTTCTTCCGCAACCCGCGCTTCAGCATCGCGTCGGGCGGCATCAGCATCGCGTTCTTCTCTCTGTTCGGGTCGATCTTCGCGCTCACGCAGTTCCTGCAGGACGCGAAGGGCTACTCCGCGCTGGAGGCCGGCGCGGCAATGACCCCGCTGGCTCTCGGCCTCGTCATGGGCGCAGGCTCGGGCATCAAGCTCAACGCCAAGCTCGGCACCGCCAAGACCGTGAGCGCCGGGCTGCTCTCGCTCGCCGCCCTGCTCGCGTCGAGCACGTTCTGGAGCGTCGACATGCCCTACTGGCCGATCGGCCTCTGGTTCTTCGCCGTCGCCCTGTCGATGGGCTGGGTCATGGGCCCGGCCACCGACTCCGTCATGGGCGCCGTGCCCGAGGCGAAGTCCGGCGTCGCGTCCGCGATGAACGACGTCACCCGCCAGGTCGCCGGCGCGCTCGGTACCGCGGTCATCGGCTCGCTGATCACGTCGCTCTACGCCTCGCGCATCGGCGACTCCGTCGCTGCGCTGCCGGAGCAGGCGCGGATCGCCGCCGAGGACTCGGTCGGCCAGGCCAACGCGGTTGCCGCGCAGCTCCCCGCGGACCAGGGCGCGAGCCTCGCCGAGACCGCGGCCGACGCGTTCACCCACGCGCTCGGCATCGGCTTCACGGTCGCCGGCGCCGCCGCGCTGATCGCGGCGATCGTGGTGAAGCTGTGGCTGCCGAGCGGCCACCGCGAGGCGGAGGCCGAGGCGGCCACGGTCACCCCGGCGCTCGCGCCGCAGCCGGCCTAGGTCCTGACGCCCAGCTCGAGGCGGCCGACGTATCCGCGTCGGCCGCCCGAGCGGCGGCGGATCCGCAGCGTCGAGCGGGCCCCGCCGTCGCCGTAGATCATGTCCTCCGCGTGCGAGGTGTCGGCCTGCCCGCGCGAGGCGTAGTAGCGCGTCCGGTAGACCGCGCGCGTGACCTTCTCGCCCATGAACAGCTGGCCGGTATGGACCTCGTCGCCGCCGACGTGGACCTTGAGGTGGATGTGCGGCGTGCGCCCGCGATACCAGCCGGGAAACAGCGTGTCGAAGCGGACGCGGCCCGCCGCGTCGGACTTCTGGTGGCCGCGCAGGTAGCGCGAGCCGGAGGAGCCGTCGAAGCCGGAGTACTCACCGTCGGGGGCGGTGTGCCAGATCTCGACGTCGGCGTTCTTGATCGGGCGGCAGGTGGTCGCGCGCACGACGGTGAGGCGGAGGACCAGCGGCATGCCGCGGATGTCCTCGGTGACGTCGCGGCGGGTGAGGGTGTCGTCGATCCAATACGGGCCCTCGGTCATCTCGGGCGAGAGGACGCAGCTCGCGGTGGTCGCCGAACGGGCTGCCGCGACGGGGCGCAGGCCGAGCACGAGGGCGCCGAGGCCGGTCGCGCCGGCCACCAGCATCTCGCGGCGGCGGAGGTTGTCGGTCGGGGTCATGGCGGCATCTTCGCCGCCCTCCCTGAGTGACGCCTGAGAGCGGCGTCTAGCGGGCGCGGGCCGCCTTCAGGCGAGCGTCAGCGGCTTCGGACGCCCGTTGCAGATCGCGCATTCGCGAGTTGTCGGCCTTGCCGCCGTAGCTGCGCTGGCGGTAGAGGGCGAGCCGGGCGCGGTGGTGCTTGGCCTCCGCCTCCAGCCGCTCGAGCTCGTTGCGGCGGTCCGCGGCGGCGGTCAGGCGTGCGGCTGCTTCGGGAGGTTCTTCATGGAATTGCGCTCGGCGGCCCGGCGACGACCCGCGGCCTCGGCGGCATCCGCCGCGCGCTCTTCGCGCCCGCGTGCATAGGCAGCCTCATTGGCCTTCTGGATCCGGTCCTTCTCGGCGCGGAACGCTGCCTCGCCACGAAGCGGCTCATCGGTCTGCTGGCTCATCTGGCTCCTGACCATGCCCCCGGTGATGGGCCCAACGGCGGATGCGGGAGCATCGACACCCGTCGGCACGACGCTCTGCGAACGCCCCGCACCACGATCGTACTCCCCGCGGTGGTCTTTACGGAAAGGAGGTACTCTCGGTGGCGACCGAGGCTCAGCCTGGCGAACTGATCCTTCACGCGTTCCGAGGTAAGGGGCCGGGCATGACCCAGAGGCTGCGTGGGAGCACCGCGGCGACCGTCGCGGGCGCACTCGTCGTCGCCGGGGTCCTGGGCTTCGCACTCGCCGGTCATCGCGACGACTTCGCAGAAGCGCTCCGCGCCGCGCCGATCTGGGTTCTGCTTACCGCAACCGCCCTGCAGCTGCTCGCGCTGCTCAGCCGCTGCGAGGCCTGGTACACGTGTGTTTCGGCGGCCGGCGGCGTGATCTCGCGCCGGCGGCTGTTCCACGCGGGCGGGCTGGGCAACCTCGGGAGCCTGCTCAACGCGCAGGTCGGGGCGGCCGCGCGGATCGGGATCCTGCGGCGGTCCGGGCGCGACGAGGTGCCGCACATCCCCGCCCTGATCGCCTCCGAGGTGCCGATCATCGCGATCGAGGCGGCGCTCGCGGTGCTCGCCTCCTACACGCTCGTCGGGCCGCTCGGTCTGCCCTGGTGGTCGCCGCTCGTCGGCTTCGCACTCGCGGTGGCGGTCGTGCTCGGGCTGCGCAAGCTCGCGGGCAAGGGCCACGGGGTATGGGCGGGCCTCGCGGTCCTGCGCGACCTCGACGGCCGCCGCCGCGTGACCGCGTTCGTGCTGCTCGCCGTGTTCGCGCAGATCTTCCGCAACTGGCTGGTACTGCGGGCGCTCGGCGTCGACGCCTCGATCTTCGACGCCACCGCGGTCCTGATCGCGATGGTCGCGCTGAGCCAGCTGCCGATCGGCCCGAGCGTCGGCGCCGCGGCCGTCGTGATGATCCTCGGCGCCGGCGGCGTCGCGCTCACCGCTGCGGCCGGCGTGCTGCTGACCGCGACCGGCATCGCCGGGGCGCTGAGCTTCGCGGCGTGGGCCGGCATCGACGTTCTCGCGCGCCCGCGCGAGCGTGCACGGAGACGCGCGGTGCGGGTGGCGGCCGCTCCAGCCGCCCTCGGCTAGCTCCCAAGTGACCGCTTCCTGAGCTGAGGCGCGCCGCTGCCAGACTCATCGGCGTGAGTGACGAGCGGCCGAGCTTCAGCGTCGAGTACCTAGAGCCTCCGGCCCCGATCGAGGCGGAGCCGCTCCCCGACGAGTTCTCCCCCAGCAGCCTCAAGCGCTCGCTGTTCACCCTCGGCGCGATCGTCGCCGTCATCGCCGCGGCGATCGTGCTGCTCCCCGGCCTCGACTCGCTGCGCGAGCGCTTCAGCGGCGCGCAGCCGGCCTGGCTCGCGTTCGCCGTCCTGCTCGAGCTCGCCTCGTGCGCGTCGTACGTGCTCGTGTTCCGCGGCGTCTTCTGCGACCGCATGAGCTGGCGCACCAGCACCGAGATCGGGCTGTCCGAGCTGGCCGCCAACTCGCTGCTGTCGGTCGGCGGCGCGGGCGGCCTCGCGCTCGGCGCCTGGATCCTGCGCCGCGGCGGCCTCCCGGCGACCTACATCGCGCAGCGCACCGTCGCGTTCTTCCTGCTCACGAGCCTCGCCAACGTCACCTTCCTCGCCATCGGCGGCCTCGGGCTGGCCACCGGCCTCCTCAACGGCGAGCCCGACTTCCTGCTCGGCCTCGTGCCTGCGCTGATCGCGATCGCGGTGATCGCCCTCGCGCTTGCGGCCCGCCGTGTCGCGGGCGCGCTCCAGCGGCGCTCGATGCGCGCCAAGCTCACCGCCGGAGCGAGCGCGATCGGCGACGGCGTCGACGAGGCGCTCCGCCTGCTCAAGACCGGCGACCTGCGGATCATCCTCGGAGCCTCCGGTTACATGCTCTTCGACGTCGCGATGCTCGGCGTCTGCTTCGCCGCCTTCGGTCACGACGTGCCGCCCGCCGGCGTGCTGCTCGTGGCCTACATCATCGGCCAGCTCGGCAGCCTGATCCCGATCCCCGGCGGCATCGGCGGCGTCGACGGCGGGCTGATCGGCACGCTCGTCCTCTACGGCGTCGACCCCGGCGACGCGGCCGTCGCGGTGATCGCCTACCGCGGGCTGCTGCTGACGATCCCGGCGCTGCTCGGGCTGCCCGCGCTCGCGATCCTGCGCAAGCGGCTCCAGACCGAGGCGCACGACATCGCCGCCTGCGCGCCCGGGGAGTCCGTCGAGGTGCTCGGCCGCGGCTCGGTGGAGCGCGGCGTGCCGGTCACTGTGACCGCAGACGGAACATGAGCTCGTCCTCGTAGCAGAAGCTCCAGTCCTCGCCCGGCTCGGCGGAGCGGATGATCGGGTGCGCGCTCTCCGCGTGATGCGCGGTCGCGTGCTTCCCCTCCGAGTTGTCGCAGCAGCCGATGTGCCCGCACGTCTGGCACATCCGTAGGTGGACCCAGCGCATGCCGCTGGCGAGGCATTCCTCGCAGCCTTCGACCGGGTCGGGGACGTCGAGCACTTGCACGGCGTCGAGGTGTTCGCAGGTCGCCATGACTCAATGCTCGCAGGCGCTCAGCGGCGGTGCGGCCGCCACGCAGCCATCGCGCGGTCGGCCTGCTCCTGGTTGAGCGGGCCGACCGGCAGCGGCGTCGGCGCGTCGCGCCGGGCGCGCAGCCCGTCGAGCTGGATCGCGAGCGCGCGCCGCCACAGCTGCGGCTCGACGGGGAGGCCGAAGTCGGAGATCGAGCCGGTCATCAGGCTCACGAGCAGGACGTCGTCCTCGACCACGTCGGCGCGCAGCTCGCCGGCGTCGCGCGCGCGCTGGACGAGCTCGCGGACCAGCGGCCGGATGTGGGCGCGGAACAGCCGCACGCGCTCCCGCCCCTCGGCGCTCTGCAGCAGCAGTTCCTTGAAGCCGCGGTCCTCCGCCTGCATCTCCATCGAGCGCTCGATGAAGCCGCTGAACCCGCGCCACGGATCGCTGTCGGCGAGCGCGTCGTCGAGGCAGCCCATGAACTCCTCGAGCCGTTCCTCGAACAGCGCGGCGATCAGGTCGTCGCGGTTGCGGAAGCGGCGGTAGGCGGTGCCGACGCCGACACCGGCGCGCCGGGCGACCTCGTCCATCGTCGCGTCGAGCCCGCGCTCGGCGAACACGTCGCGCGCTGCAGCGAGGAGGCGGGCGCGGTTGCGGGCCGCGTCGGCGCGAAGGGGGCGCTCGGCGATTGACATGAGGTCAATTGTACCCACTAAGCGGAGGAACAACCTCCACTTCTCGCTACACTGGCCCGATGGCTGCCACTCCCCCCGCTCCCCAGGCCGCCGGAGACGACAAGCTCGACCGCGGCGTGCTCCTGATCGCCTCCGTCGTCGTCCTCGGCGCGATCATGTCGATCCTCGACGTCACCGTCGTCAACGTTGCGATCAATACGCTCGCCGAGGAGTTCGACAGTCCGCTGTCGACCATCCAGTGGGTCGTGACCGGCTACACGCTGGCGCTCGCCACGGTGATCCCGCTCACCGGCTGGGCCGCCGACCGCTTCGGCACCAAGCGCCTCTACCTGACCTCGATCTTCCTCTTCGTGTGCGGCTCGATGCTCTCGGGCCTCGCGTGGAGCGCCGAGTCACTGATCGGCTTCCGCATTCTCCAGGGCTTCGGCGGCGGCATGATCATGCCGCTCGGCATGACGATCCTGACCCGCGCCGCCGGCCCGCAACGCGTCGGCCGCGTGATGGCGATCATCGGCGTCCCGATGCTGCTCGGCCCGATCCTGGGCCCGATCCTCGGCGGCTGGCTGGTCGACGCCGCCTCATGGCGCTGGATCTTCTTCATCAACCTGCCGATCGGGATCGCCGCGCTGATCGCGTCCCAGCGCATCCTGGCGCGCGACGTGCCGCAGCCCGGGCATCGCCTCGACGTGGTCGGGCTCGCACTGCTCTCGCCCGGCCTCGCGCTGCTCATCTACGGCCTCGCCGAGACGAGCGGCGACGGCGGCTTCGGCCGCTGGCAGGTCATCGGCCCCGGCCTCGTCGGGCTCGCCATGCTGGCCGCCTTCGTGCGCCACGGCCTGCGCACGCAGGACGCGCTGATCGACCTGCGGCTGTTCGCCAACCGCGTCTTCGCCGCCTCCTCGGCCACGCTGGTCCTGGTGATCATCGCCGTCTTCGGCGGCATGCTCCTGCTCCCGCTCTACCTCCAGGTCGTGCGCGGCGAGAGCGCGATGGACACCGGCCTGCTGCTGGCGCCGCAGGGCCTCGGCGCGATGGTCGCGATGCCGATCGCCGGCCGCCTGACAGACAGGACGGGCGTCGGCCGGATCGTGCCCGTGGGGCTCGCGATCGTCGGCGTCTCCTTCCTCGGGTTGACCCAGCTCGCGGCCGACACCTCGTACTGGCTGCTGTCCGGCCTGCTCTTCCTGATGGGCCTCGGCATGGGCGCGACGATGATGCCGACGTTCTCCGGCGCGATGCAGACGCTGCGCCGCGCCGCGATCGCCCGCGCGAGCACGACGCTGAACATCGAGCAGCAGGTCGGCGCCTCGATCGGCACCGCCGTGCTGTCGGTGCTGCTGACCCACGAGCTGACCAGCCGCCTCCCCGGCGGTGGCGGGAGCGGCATCGGCACCTCGCTGCCGCCGGCCGTCCGCGAGCGCGTCGCGCCCGCGATGGCGGAGGCGTTCGGCGCGACCTTCTGGTACGCCCTCGCGCTCGTCGTCGTCGCGTTCGTCGTGGCGATCGTGCTACTCCCGAAGGAGAAGCCCGAGCCGCTCGACGAGCCGGACGAAGTCGAGGCCGGCGTGCCGCCGGTCCTCGTCGCGCATTAGGGCGTCGTGAAGCGGAACACCGTGTCGTCCGGCTGCGGGTCGGGGTTGTCGACGTACGTCACCTCGCCGCTCGCGCCTCGATAGCGGCCGGTGCCGCCGGTGATCGCGAAGCGCCCGGGCGCGGTCTGGTTGTAGTACGCGAGGAACTGGACGGTCAGGTCGCCCTCCGGGAGCGAGTTCGTGGCGACGCAGTGGTAGGTCGCCGGAAGCTGGACGAGTTTGCATACTCCCCCGTCGGAGCCGACCTTCTTGCCGCCGATGTAGAGGTTGGCGGCGTACACATCCTCGTCACCCACGGAGTCGGGCTTGTTCGACCCCGAGTGGTCGAGGTCGAGGTAGATGTCCTGCCCGGTATCTCGCGTCACGTGGATGACGTGGTGGCGCTTGCTTCCGCTCGCCGGCGACGAGGCTCCGGCGAGGGTGACGGCGCCGCCGGCAACAAGCACCGCGACGGCCGCGCTCAGGACGAAGGTTCTCGGCATGATGACCTCCTCAGGTCGGGATGGTGCGATGGCGTCGCCGGACCACGACGTGGCGACGCCCGATTGCCGCCAGCGCCAACGCGCTCGGGCCCGCCAGGACGATGAGCGGCCAGCCCGGCTCGCCGTCGTCGGAGTCGGCGCGGCTCAGCGTCTCCGGCTCGCCGTAGGACGAGTAGTAGAGCTCGGCGGGCGAAGGCGGCTCGGGATAGGAGGAGGAGTAGTAGCGCTCTTTCGCCAGCTCGTCACTTCCGCGCGCCGTGTACGCCGGCGCCGGCGCGGCGATGGCCACAGTGAGCACGAGCGAGGCGATTGCGCATCGCGCACGGCGTGCGCGCTCAGGGAGCAGGCGGTGAAGCGGGGCCGGCTGGTGAGTGGGGATCGACATCATGGGCCGACGCTACGTCTGGCGCCACCGGCCGGAAACGGTGAGATCCCTGAACTTTGGGCCGCGCCAAAACCGCCTGGCGCGCGAGCTCGGTGCGCGACCGCACGCCGAGCTTCTGGAAGATCTGACGCAGGTGGGACTCCACCGTGCGCGGGCTGAGGAACAGCGTGGCCGCGACCTCCTTGTTGGTGCCGCCCTCGGCCACGAGCTCGGCGACCCGCTGCTCGGTGGCAGTGAGGTCCGAACCGCCGGGATGCCGCCCGCTGATGCGGGCCAGCTCCTCGCCGGCCCGCCGGCTCCACGGCACCGCGCCGAGTGCGTCGAACACGTCCTGTGCCTCGCTCAGCGTCGCCCGCGCTTCGCGACGGCGCATCGCCCGTCGCTGCGCGGCTCCGAGATCCAGCAGCGTGCGCGCACGGGCGAACGGCATCGTCACCCGCCCGTGCTGCGCGACCGCGCCCTCGAACGCGTCGATCGCGGCGACCTGATCACCGGCCGCGGCCGCGAGCAGCCCGCGGCCGCGCAGTGCCCCGGCGAGAGCCGAAGCTCGATCGAGCGCCCGGCCGCGCTCTTCGAGCCAGTCGGCTGCCTCGGCGGCAGCTTCCAGGTCTCCGGCGGCCACGAGCGCCTCGATCTCATCGGACACGAACAGGATCGCGCCGGGCTCGCCCACACCGGCCGCCACGAGCCGTGCCCGCAGTGGGCCGAGTCTCGCGGCGGCGTTGCCGGGGTCGCCGAGAGCGAGGTCGACGAGCGCGAGCGCCCACTGGGCATGGATCCGCGCCAGCGCGACCGAGCGCTCGCCGGTGATCTCTCGCGCGCGCTCCGCATCCGCGCGGGCGTCGGCCGCGCGCCCGGTGCACGCGCGGACTAGCGCCTGAGCCGCCAGCGCGATCGCCTCATGTTGTCGCTCGCCTGCCTGCACCGCAGCCTCGTAGCCCCGGGTCGCACTCGTCTCCGCATCCGGCCACCGTCCGGCAACGAACTCCGCCAACGCCAGGTGCGTGAGGACGGCGGGGATCGACCCGTCATCGCCTCGCTCGCCCGCCTGCCGTTCAAGCCGCCGGTACTGCGCGATCGCCTCGTCCTGCCGATCGGTCCACAGGGCCACACCCGCTCGCGACATGCTGGGCCAGCCGACGGCGCGCAATCCCCAGGCCTCCGGGCCGAGGTTTTCGGCGTCCTGGAGGACAGCGTCAGCGTCAGGCCCGCCGCGCAGGGCGGCGACGCAGGCCACGCCACAGAGGTTCTCACTCATCGACCAAACGTCGCCTCGGCGCCGAGCGAGGTCGACTGCCTCCGCCCACAGGCGCGCCATGTCGTCGAGGTCCTCGAACATGAACAGCAGCGCGGTCGCGACGCAGTTAACGGCGTGCCCACGTGCCGTCGTGTCGCTCCTGAAGCCGGCGAGCGCGCGCCGCGCGAGCGCCAGGCCCTCCGGCTGCTCGGCCCGGAAGAGGTGGATCCACGCGAGCTCACATAGCGCCTCGGCGCGCGCTTCGCCCGACGCGCCCGCGGTCGCCGTCTCCTCGAGCACGGCCCGCGCCTGCTCGGTGTCGGCGGCTGCCCAGTGGTACCGCGCCGCTCGGATCGCTCGACGGTCACGCTCACCGGGTGCGTCCGGCGGCGTCAGCCGGCGCGCAACCTCGCACAGCTCCGCCGCCGCCGCGGTCGCGCCGCGCTCTATGGCGCGCGCCGCGGCTCGCTCCAGGGCGCTCGCCACGCCTTCGTCGGGATCGTCCGTGGCGATCGCGAGCAGGCGGGCGCGCTCGTCCTCGTCTGCGACGACCGCGGCGAGCCGTCGGTACAGCGCTCGCCGGCGCACCGGATCGAGCGCCTCGACGGCGGCGGCTGCGAGCAGCGGGTGCGAGAACCGCAGGCGCTCGCCGTCAAGCTCGAGCACGTGCGCCGCGAAGGCCGGACGTAGCGCCTCTTCTCCCTCGGGCAGCGACCTCACCAGCCTCAGCGTCGGATGTGCCAGCGCCGAGATCGATGCCAGGACCTCACGGGTCGCCTCCGGCAACGCGGCGATCCGGCCGGCGACGAGCTCCGCCAACCGCTCCGGGAGGCGAGGGATCAGACCTTCGGCGAGCGACGCCGGTTGCCGGTCGAATACCCGAGCGATCTCCAGTGCGTAGAACGGATTGCCGCCGGACGCGGCGTGGAGGCGCCGCAGCACCGGCAGCGCGAACGTCTGCCCGAGGCGGTCACGGAGCAGGCGGTGCAGTTCTCCCACGTCCATGGGCGGGACTGCGATCGGCCGTGCCGAGCGGAGGCCATCGAGGGCACCCGGCGCGGGCTCGCCCAGGCGGCGCGCCAGCAGCGCCCCCACGGGCTCGTTGCTCAGACGCCGCCAGGCAAACGACAGCACCGCCACCGAGGCGGCGTCCGACCACTGCACGTCGTCGACCGCGACCACTACCGGACCCGTGGAGGTAAGCGCACGCAGCGCGCTCATCAGGGCCACGCCGACCGCGCGCTCGTCGAGCGGCGCACGCGCCGGTTCCATCAGCAACGCCACACGCAACGCCTCGGCCTGGGGCGACGGCAAATCCTCGAGCGCGTGATCCAGGTCATGGCCGACAAGATCGCCGAGTACGGCGAACGGCAAGTGCGCCTCGGCCTCTACCGGCCGTGCGGCGAGCACGCGGCACCCGCGGTCGCGCGCGAGCGCGACTGCCCACCCCCACAGCGTGCTCTTGCCCATGCCGGCCTCGCCTTCGAGCGAGAGCGCCGCCGGACCGCTCGCCACCTGGTCGACGAATGCCTCGAGTTCCGCGCGTTCGGCCACTCTGCCCACCACAGCGATGGACGAGTCCGCCACGTCGGTCGCCTAGTGCCGGAGAAAGGTCAGCACGGCGAGGATGCGCCGGTGGTCGTCCTCGCCGGGCGGCAGGTCGAGCTTCGAGAAGATCGAGGTGACGTGCTTGGTCACCGCGCGCTGGGTGACGTCGAGCTGGTCGGCGATCGCCTTGTTCGACCGGCCCTCCGCGACGAGCTCGAGCACCTCGCGCTCGCGCGGGGTCAGCGTGCCCAGCGGCCCGTCGCCGCGCGGGTCGGCCAGCAGGCGCGAGACGACCTGCGGGTCGAGCGCCGAGCCGCCGCCCGCGACGTGGCGCAGCGTGCGCACGAAGTCCTCGACGTCGGTCACCCGCTCCTTGAGCAGGTAGCCGAGCCCCCGCGGACTCTCGACGAGCGCGCGCATCGCGATCCCCACCTCGACGTGCTGGGAGAGGATCAGAATCCCGATATCCGGATGGCGCTCGCGCACCGTGCGCGCCGCGTCGAGGCCCTCCTCGGTGTGGGTCGGCGGCATCCGCACGTCGACGATCGCGGCGTCGGGCTCGTGCTCGTCGACCAGGCGCACGAGCGCGTCGCCGTCGTCGGCCTCCGCCACCACCTCGACACCGGCGCGCCGCAGCAGCGAGGCGATGCCCTCGCGCACGAGCAGGCTGTCGTCGGCGATCACGATCCGCATGGCAGCTCCGCGCGCACCACGGTCCCCGCACCGAGCGGGCTGTCGACCTGCAGCCGGCCGTCGAGCGCCTCGACGCGGTCGGCGAGGCCGCGCAGGCCCGAGCCGCGTGCCGCGTCGGCGCCGCCGACGCCGTCGTCGGCGATCTCCACCACGAGCCCTGTGTCGTCATGCACGACGCGGATCTTGGCACTCGTCGCGCGCGCGTACTTCCCGACGTTGGCCAGCGCCTCGCGACGTCACGAAGTACGCCGCCAGCTCGACCGGCTCCGGCAGCCTGCCCTCCGCCGCGTAGGCGACCTCGGTGGGGACCGTCGCCTGGCCGGCGAGCGTCTGCAGCGCCGGCTCGAGGCCGTGGTTCAACACCGCCGGGTGGATCCCGCGCGCGAGCTCGCGCAGCTCCGCGAGCGACATCGCGAGCTCCTCGCTCGCGTTGTCGACGAGCCGGTTGGCCGCGGCCGGGTCGCTGTGGAGCTCGTGCTGGATCAGCCGCAGCTGCATCGCGAGCGCGACGAGCCGCTGCTGCGCGCCGTCGTGGAGGTTGCGCTCGAGCCGCCGCCGCTCGTCGTCGCCGGCGGTGACGATGCGCTCGAGGCGCGCCCGCGACTCGAGCGCGATGCCCGCGGCCGAGGCGACCGCCTCGATCAGCTCCGGGTCGTCGTCGAGCGAGGCGTCGTAGACGAGAGCGGCCTCGTCGTTGACCGGCGCCATCGATCGCCCCTCGTCGACCAGCGGGGTGGCCGCGCACGATCTCGACGCTCGGGTCGCCGAGCGCGCGTGCGAGCGCGGGCTGCAGCTCCTCGCCGCGCATCGTCGGCAGTCGCAGGAATAGGTCGGCGAGCCCCCCGCGCGCGAGCCGCGAGCTCAGCAGGCCGGCGAGGAAGCCGGCGGGGATGGCCAGCAGCGAGAGGACCGCGGCCCAGCGCAGCCAGATCGGATCCGCGTGCTGCGCGACCGCGAACAGCAGCAGGCACGCGATGCCCGCGACGCTCGGGCAGCAGCCGCCGCCGCCGCGGGCGCGACGCCGAGCGCCAGCGGCGGCCGATCACGACGGCGATGGCGACCAGGGCGACCGAGACGATCGTCGCGCGCGCCGGCCTCGATCGCCTCGGCGATCGCGCGGTCGTCGGTGATCAGCAGGAAGTTGCCCTCGTCCTGCCAGAAACAGCGCCTCGGACGCGGTGAGCAGGAACTCGACCACGAACGCGCCGACGAGGACGCGGTCGGTCGGTCGATGCGAGCCGTCCGCCGGTCAGCGGCGTCAGCAGCAGCCACACGATCGTGATGCTCCACAGGTCCTGGAACAGGTAGCCAACGGCATTGAGCTCCGGCGTCGTCGAACTGGGCGAACACTGGCTCGACGAACATCAGGAAGCCCGTCGCGGTCATCAGCAGGCCGCTGCGGCTGTCGGGTCGGCGGCGCCATGCGATCAGCCCGCAGGCCACGAACGCGGTGCCGACAAGCCGGAACGCGAGCCGGTAGCCGGCGACCGCCTCGTCGGCGGTCACGTTGGCCCGACACCACGATGGCGACGAGCGCCGCGAGCGCGCTCCACAGCGTGACCCACAGCCCGGGGCTGAGCTCCGGAGCGGAGAACCGGCGCAGCGCCATTCGCCGGTCGTCGGAGTGGCTGACGACCACGCTCACGAGACGAGTCTGTACCGATCAGGACGTTCGGTCAACCGAACCTCATTCCGGTTCGGGGAGGGACCACAAGACGCGGGTTGGCTCGGCTGAGAGGCGGGCCGGAAACCGGGACGCTGATCCCCGTTCACCACCTCCCCCCTCTGAAGGAGTAGCAATGAGTCAGAAGCCCAAGGGCATCGCTGCCCGGGCCGGGCGCTGGAGCGCCCAGCACCGCAAGATCGCCATCTTCGGATGGCTGGCCTTCGTGATCGCCGCATACATGATCGGCGGCAGCCTCGGCACGAAGAAGGTCGAGCAGACGCTGCCCGGCGAGGCCGGCCGCGCGCAGACGATCCAGGAGGACAACTTCCCGCAGGCCAAGAAGAACGCCGCCGAGGAGCTCGTGCTCATCCAGAGCAAGACGCTCAAGGCGACCGATGCTGAGTACCGCGCCGTGGTCAAGGACGTCGAGAAGCAGATCGGCGCCGAGGCGCACGTCCGCAAGGTCCAGTCCCCCTACGGCGCCAACCGCAACGGCATGATCTCGCCCGACCAGCACAGCGTCGAGGTCAGCTTCGAGATCGCCGGCGAGGTCGTCGACACCAAGGAGCGGGTCAAGCCCGTCCTGGCCACCACGAAGAGCCTCCAGAAGGCGCATCCCGAGTTCAGCATCTCCCAGTTCGGGGACGCGAGCGTCGAGAACGAGCTGGGCGCCGTCTACGAGGGCGACATGAAGAAGGCGGAGACGCTGTCGCTGCCGATCACGCTGATCATCCTGCTGCTCGCCTTCGGCGCCCTTGTCGCCGCCGGCCTGCCGCTGCTGCTCGGCCTCACCGCCGTGGCCGGCGCGATGGGCGTCGTCGCGCTCGTCAGCCAGCTCATCCCGGTCAGCGACTCGACCGCCAACGTGATCCTGCTCGTCGGTCTTGCCGTCGGCGTGGACTACTCGCTGTTCTACATCCGGCGTGAGCGTGAAGAGCGCAAGGCCGGCCGGAGCAAGGAGGCAGCGCTGAATGCCGCCGCCGCCACGTCGGGTCGTACCGTGCTGATCTCCGGGCTCACCGTCATGGTGGCCATGGCCGGCCTGTACTTCGCCGGCGACCCTGAGTTCGCCGGACTCGCCACCGGGTCGATCATCGTCGTCGCGATCGCGATGCTCGGGTCGCTCACCGTGCTGCCCGCGATGCTCTCGAAGGTCGGCGACGGCATCGACCGCGGCCGCATCCCGTTCCTCGGCAAGCGCATGCAGCGCCGCACGCACTCCCGCGTGTGGTCGGCGATCCTGCGCCCCGTGATGCGGCGCCCGCTGGTCGCCACCGTGCTCGCCACCGGCGCGCTGGTCGCGCTGGCGCTCCCGGCGCTCGGGATGCACACCGCGTCCTCGGGCATCGAGCAGCTCCCCCAGACGCCGATCATGAAGACGCTGGCGAAGATGCAGAAGGCGTTCCCGGGCGGCGAGGCCCCCGAGCAGGTCGTCATCGCGGCCAAGGACGTGACCACGCCTGAGGTCAAGGGCGCGATCGCGGACCTCAAGACCCGCGCGCTCGAGACCGACGGCATCAATGAGGGCATCAGCGTCGACTACAGCGACAACCACCGCGTCGCCGTCGTCAACCTGCCGATCGAGGGCAAGGGCAACGACGCCAAGTCGTACGCCGCGCTGGAGAACATCCGCGAGGACCTCGTCCCCGCCACCGTCGGCAAGCTGAAGGGCGCCGAGGTCGTGGTCGGTGGCAGCGCCGCGCAGTCGAAGGACTACAACGACCTGGTCAAGGGCGCCGCCCCGATCGTGTTCGCGTTCGTCCTCACGCTCGCGTTCCTGCTGCTCCTGGTCACGTTCCGCTCGGTCATCGTGCCGATCAAGGCGATCGTGCTGAACCTGCTCTCCGTGGGCGCGGCCTACGGCGTGCTGACGCTCGTGTTCCAGCACGGCTGGCTGCACAAGGAGCTCGGCTTCGAGACCCCCGGGTTCGTCGTCGCCTGGCTCCCGCTGTTCCTGTTCGTGATCCTGTTCGGGCTGTCGATGGACTACCACGTCTACATCCTCAGCCGCGTGCGGGAGGCGTTCGACGGAGGCATGTCGAGCGACGACGCCGTGGAGCACGGCATCAAGCAGACGGCCGGCGTGGTCACCAGCGCCGCGTTCGTGATGGTCGGCGTGTTCGCCATCTTCGGCACGCTGTCGATCGTCGACTTCAAGATGCTCGGCATCGGCCTGGCCGTGGCGATCTTCATCGACGCCACGATCGTCCGCGCCGTGCTGCTCCCGGCGACCATGAAGCTCCTCGGCGACCGCAACTGGTACCTGCCGAGCTGGCTGCAGTGGCTGCCGCGCCTCGACCACGAGGGCAGCGTCGAGCAGCCCCGTGAGACCGGCATCGGCCCCGTGCCGGCTCCGGCTGCCGCCTAGTCCCTTCCCCGTCCACCCCCGACCGCGACGGCCCGCCACTTGGCGGGCCGTTGTGCGTTCTGGCGGCGGACAACCGAACCCCGGCGCGTCAATCGAGGCCCAGCGAGACGCAGGGAGGCCCCGGCGAGCGACAGGCATGCAACCGGGAGGCTGATCCAGTCGTTCCCCCCTCCCCCCTGAGAAGGAGTCGTAATGAGTCAGAAGCCCAAGGGCATCGCTGCCCGGGCCGGGCGCTGGAGCGCCCAGCACCGCAAGACCGCCATCCTCCTGTGGCTGGCCCTCGTCATCGGCGCCTTCTACCTCGGTGGCCCGTTCGGCACCGGCACGAAGACCGCCGAGCAGTCGCTCCCCGGCGACGCAGGCCGCGCCCAGAAGATTCAGGACGACGCCTTCCCGGACTCCACCACCGGCGCCGGCGAGATCGTCCTCATCCAGAGCAAGACGCTCACGGCTGATGCTCCTCAGTACCGCGCCGTCGTGCGGGACTTCGAGAAGCGCATGGACGCCCTCCCCGAGGCCAACAAGCTCCAGGGTCCCTACTCCAAGAACGCCGGCAAGGGCCTGATCTCGCCGGACAAGCACTCGGTCCAGGTCTCCTTCGAGGTGCCCGGCACCGCCACGCAGACCAAGACGCGCGTCGACGCCACGCTCGCCGTGACCAAGGCCGTGCAGAAGGCCCATCCGGACTTCCACATCGCCCAGTTCGGCGACGCCAGCTCCGAGAAGGAGCTCATGGCCACATTCGAGGGCGACCTCCAGAAGGCCGAGACGCTGTCGCTTCCGATCACCCTGATCATCCTGCTCCTCGCGTTCGGCGCCCTCGTGGCCGCCGGCCTGCCGCTGCTGCTCGGCCTCACCGCCGTGGCCGGCACGATGGGCATCGTCGGTCTCATCAGCCAGCTGATGCCGGTCTCGAGCTCCACGGGCAGCGTCGTGCTGCTGGTCGGTCTTGCTGTCGGCGTCGACTACTCCCTGTTCTACATCCGGCGCGAGCGTGAAGAGCGCAAGGCCGGCAAGAGCAAGGAAGAGGCGCTCGCAGCCGCCGCAGCCACCTCAGGTCGCACGGTGCTCATCTCGGGCCTCACGGTCATGACCGCCATGGCCGGCCTGTACTTCGCCGGTGACGCGGAGTTCACCGGGCTCGCCACCGGCTCGATCGTCGTCGTCGCGATGGCCATGATCGGCTCGATCACGGTCCTCCCGGCCATGCTCTCGAAGCTCGGCGACGGCATCGACCGCGGCCGCATCCCGTTCCTCGGCAAGCGCATGCAGCGTCGCACGGAGTCCCGCGTCTGGGGCGCCATCCTCGGCCCCGTCATGCGCCACCCGCTGATCTCCACGGTCCTGTCCGCCGGTCTGCTGATCGCCCTGGCCATCCCGGCCCTCGGCATGCACACCGCGCAGTCCGGCCTCGAGCAGCTCCCCGACACGCCGATCATGAAGACGTTCGAGCGCGTGCAGAAGGCCTTCCCCGGCACGGCCGATCCCGGCCAGGTCGTGATCAAGGCGAACGACGTCAACGCCCCCGAGGTCAAGTCCGCGATCGCGGAGCTGACCACCAAGGCGAAGGCCTCCGACCGCTTCGAGGCCGGCATCACGTCCGACCAGAGCGAGAACGGCGAGGTCGCCATCATCAACGTGCCGCTCGGTGGCGAGGGCAACGACGCCACGTCGTACGCCGCGCTCGACGAGCTGCGCAACGAGATCGTCCCCCAGACGATCGGCAAGCTGAAGGGCGCCGAGATCGTCGTCGGCGGCAACGCCGCGTCGTCGAAGGACTACAACGACCTCGTGAAGGGCGCCGCCCCGATCGTGTTCGCGTTCGTCCTCACGCTCGCGTTCCTGCTGCTGATGTTGACGTTCCGCTCGATCGTGGTCCCGATCAAGGCGATCGTGCTGAACCTGCTGTCGGTCGGCGCCTCCTACGGCGCGCTGACGCTGATCTTCCAGCACGGCTGGTTCCACTCGCTGCTCGGCATCGAGACCCCCGGGTTCGTCGTCGCGTGGCTGCCGCTGTTCCTGTTCGTGATCCTGTTCGGCCTCTCGATGGACTACCACGTGTTCATCCTCAGCCGTGTCCGTGAGGGCTTCCTCAAGGGCATGTCGACGGAGGACGCCGTGACCCACGGGATCAAGCAGACCGCCGGTGTCGTCACCAGCGCCGCGTTCGTGATGGTCGGCGTGTTCGCGATCTTCGGAACGCTGAGCATCATCGACTACAAGATGCTCGGCATCGGGCTCGCCTTCGCGATCCTGATCGACGCGACGGTCGTCCGCGCGGTGCTCCTGCCCGCGACGATGAAGCTCCTCGGCGACAAGAACTGGTACCTGCCGAGCTGGCTGCAGTGGCTGCCGCACTTCGACCACGAAGGCTCGGTCGACGAGCAGCCGAAGCGTGACCGCGGCATCGGCCACGGCCCCGTGCCGGAGCCCGCCGCGGCCTAGGTAAAGGGTTTCGCCTGCCAGGCAAGTTGACTTCGTCGAACTTGCCTTCGGCGACGTTACCTCCCGCTACACAACGGCCCGCCACCTGGCGGGCCGTTGTGCGTTCTGCCTGCCACGATGCCGTGCCGTGAGCCGCCACACGCACATCCGCCTGCTGGACATCGAGGACGCGGCGCCCGCCAACGGGTTCGGCGAGCGCTGGGAAGCGCGCGTCGCGAGGACGGCGCTCGGCGCCGAGCAGACCGGGGTGACGCACTTCCGCCTCCGGCCCGGGAAGCGCAGCCCCTTCACCCACCGTCACGGTCGCGCCGAGGAGATCTACGTGATCCTCAGCGGCAGCGGCCAGATCAAGCTCGACGACGAGCTCGCCGAGGTCCGGCCGCTCGACGCGATCCGCGTCGCGCCCGAGGTCGCTCGCGCGTTCGAGGCAGGTCCGGACGGCCTCGAGTTCATCGCCTTCGGGCCGCACCACGAGGCCGACGGCGAGCCGGTCGCGGACGCCTGGACGAGCTGAAGCAGCTCAGAGGCGACCGCGCAAGCGAGGCTGCACCCGCTCCCTGCGTGCTGCCTCCCGTAGGCGAGGTGCCTCCATCTCCCCCGGACGCCTGTCTGCCCCCGATTTCGCGCGGTCGCGGCTGGGAGGCTGCTGGCAGTCCTCCCCGCCCCCTTTCTTAGGAGCAGGTCACATGCAGTCCCGCAACCTCGCAGCCCGCGCTGGTAGTTGGAGCGCGCAGCACCGCAAGACCGCCATCCTCGGCTGGATCCTGTTCGTCGTCCTCGCCAGCGTCGTCGGCGGCAAGGTCGGTCCGAACGACCTCGACGAGTCGGCGTCCGGCAACGGCGAGTCCAAGCGTGGCGACATGATCGTCAAGGCTGCTGGCTTCCCCGACCAGGCCGGCGAGCAGGTGCTCGTGCAGGGCAAGGGCTCCGTGAAGGCCGACGATCCTCAGGTGGCGGCCGCCGTCACTGACGTCGTGACCCGCCTGCAAGCGATCAAGGGCATCACCGAGATCGAGAGCCCGCTCGATCCCGCCACTCGCGTCAACACCGTCTCCAAGGACGGCCGCTCGGTCGTCGTGAACTTCACGATGCCCGGCTCGGACGAGCACGTCGAGAAGCTCGTCGACAAGCCGCTCGCCGCCGTCGCCGCCGCCCAGGCCGCCAACCGCGGCGTGCGCGTCGAGGAGTTCGGCAACGTCTCGGCCACGAAGGAGATCGTCGCCCAGGACGCCAAGGAGGGCCAGAAGTCGCAGTTCATCTCCTACGGCCTGATGCTCACCATCCTGCTGGTCGCGTTCGGCGCGGTCGTCGCCGCCGGCCTCCCGCTCGTGCTCGGCGCCACCGCCGTCGCGGCCACGGTCGGCCTGCTCGGCCCGGTCAGCCACCTCTACGCGCTCCCGGCCGACGTGGCCGAGCTCGTCGTGATCATCGGCCTCGCCGTCGGTGTGGACTACGCGATGTTCTACTCGCGCCGGATGATGGAGGAGCGCGACCGCGGCCACTCGGCCGAGGAGGCGCTCGAGATCGCCGCTGCCACCTCGGGCCGCGCCGTGCTCATCTCGGGTCTGACCGTGCTGACGGCGATGGCCGGGCTGCTGTTCGCCGGCAATCCGATCTTCGTCGGCTTCGGCATCGGCACGATGCTCGTCGTCGCCGTGGCCATGCTCGGGTCGATGACCTTCCTGCCCGCGATGCTCTCGTTCCTCAGCCAGAAGAACTGGCTGGAGAAGGGTCGCGTGCCCTTCGTCACCAAGCGCCGCCACAAGACCAAGGGCGAGTCGCGCGTCTGGGGCGCCGTCCTCACTCGCGTCCTCAAGCGCCCGCTCGTGTCGACGCTGCTGGCCGGCGGCCTGCTCGTCGCGCTCTGCATCCCCGCGCTCGGCATCGAGTTCAAGGAGCCCGGTCTCGACGGCTACTCGCGCAGCCAGCCGGTCATCCAGACCTACGACCGGGTCCAGGCCGCCTTCCCCGGCGGCGCCGTGCCGGCCACCACCGTGATCAAGGCCGCTGACGTCACGGCCGCGCCGGTCCAGGCCGCGATCGGGCAGCTCCACGACAAGGCCCTCGCGACAGGCCAGCTCTCCGAGCCCTCGCACGTCGACATCAGCCCCGACAAGACCGTCGCGGTCGTCGCGCTGTCGGTCAAGGGCAGCGGCACCGACGCCGCTTCGGATCACTCGCTCGAGGTCCTGCGCTCCGAGGTCATCCCGGCCACCGTCGGCAAGCTGGCCGGCACCGAAGTCGCCGTGAACGGCATGACCGCCGGCTCGAAGGACTTCCTGGACGTCCTCGTGTCCCGCCTGCCGATCGTGTTCGGCTTCGTGCTCACGCTGGCGTTCCTGCTGCTCCTGGTCACGTTCCGGTCGCTGGTGATCCCGATCAAGGCGATCGTGCTCAACCTGCTGTCAGTCGGGTCGGCCTACGGCGTGCTCGTGCTCGTCTTCCAGGACGGCCACGGCGAGAAGCTGCTCAATTTCCAATCGGTTGGCGGCATCGCCCCATGGATCCCGCTGTTCTTGTTCGTGATCCTGTTCGGGCTCTCGATGGACTACCACGTGTTCATCCTCAGCCGCATCCGCGAAGCCGTCGATCGCGGCATGAGCAACGACGATGCCGTCGCCCACGGCATCAAGAGCACCGCCGGCGTGGTGACCAGCGCCGCGCTCGTCATGGTCGCCGTGTTCGGCTCCTTCGCCCTCGCCAGCGACCAGGTCGCGATGCAGATCGGTATCGGCCTCGCCGCCGCGATCCTGATCGACGCGACGATCATCCGCGCCGTGCTCCTGCCGGCGAGCATGAAGCTCCTCGGCGACCGCAACTGGTACCTGCCGAACTGGCTGCAGTGGCTGCCGCGCCTCGACCACGAGGGCGGCACCGACGAGCAGCGCGGTAGCGGCTACGGGCCGGTGCCCGAGCCCGCCGCCGCCTAGCCCGCTCCCGCTCCACACCTCAACGGCCCGCCTCCCAGCGGGCCGTTGTGCGTTCTAGCGGACCTGCTCCGTCGGGCGCACGAGGATCTCGTTGATCGCGACGTGTCGCGGCCGGGTGACGATGTAGAGGATCGCGTCGGCGATGTCCTCCGCCCGGAGGATCTCGTCCACGCCGGGCGGGAGCTGGTTGCGGACCTCCTCGCGGACGTGGGTGACCAGCTCGCTCTCGGTCGCGCCGGGCTCGATCAGTGACGAGCGCACGTGGCGACCCGTCACCTCCTGGCGCAGGGCTTCACTGAACGTCCCGACGCCGTGCTTGGTGAGCTGGTAGATGCCGCCGCCGGCCCCGACGCGCCGGCCCGCGACCGAGCTGACGTTGACGAGGTCGGCGACCCGGCGCGGCTCGCGCTCGGCGGCACGCAGGAGGTGCGGGAGCGCTGCGTGGGCGACGTAGAGCAGCCCCTGGAGGTTGAGCTCGATCATCCGATCCCATTCCTCGACGGGCGCGTCGACGATCGGGCCGAGCAGCATCACGCCGGCGTTGTTGACCACGATGTCGAGCCGGCCGAGCTCCTCGGCAGTTCGCTCGACGGCGGCCACCGCCTGCTCACGGTCCGTGACGTCGGCTTCGATCGCGAGGCCGCCGATCTCGCCCGCGAGCGCATCGAGCCGGTCCTTTCGGCGTGCCACCACCGCGACCGTCGCGCCCTGTGCCGCGAGCGCGCGCGCTGTCGCCTCGCCGATTCCGCTGCTCGCGCCCGTGACGAGCGCGACCGTGTCCTGAAGTCCGTTGCTCATCCGATCTGCTCCCGGCCGAGGAAGAAGATGCCCGGGTCGGTCTCGAAGCCGTCACTCGGGTTGTTGCGTAGGCGCGAGGAGCGGAACTCGAGGACGCCGCTGCGGTCGTTGCTGACGAAGAACACGGCGCCGCCGCCCTCGCGCGCGTGATTGCGGGTCATCCGCGTGCCGGCGATGAGTACGCGGAAGGTGTTGCCGTCCGCGTACACGGCGCCACCGGAGCCGCCACCCGGCGTGCCCGGGCGCGAGGGATTGGCGCCGCGACCGATGGCGCGGTTCCTGGTGAAGACGCTGTTGTAGATCGACCACGAGACGCCGATGCTGCTCAGCGCCGCCCCGTTGCTGCAGACGCCCTTGGTGAACGTGCTGCGAACGACGGTCACCGGCTGGCCATCGTGCTGCGACAGCGCCCGCACGGCGCCGCCGCCGAGGTCAGGGCCCGTCGGGTCGCAGCGGTTGCCGACGAACTTCGAGCGGACGATCTTGAGCCGGCCGCCGCGCACGAAGATCGCGCCGCCCCCGCCACCTTCGTCCGTCTCCCCTGTGCTGTTGCCCCGCGCGAACGTGAGGTTCTGCACCACGAGGCGCGGGGCGGCCTGGTTGTCGCAGTGCGACGTCGTCCAGGTCTGCCGCTGGTCGCAGGTGTTCTGGTAGAGGATCCGGCGCTTCCCGCCGCCGCTGAGCGTCACCAGCCCGCGGCCGTCGAGGACGACGCGACGGCTGGTGTTGACCACCTTGGCGGTCTGCTTCATCTCGATCCGAACCGGGCGCGGCCCGCAGCGGAACCGGATGATCCCGCCCTTCGCGACCGCCCGGACAACCGCGCGCGACGTGCAGCTCCGCGGCGTGCCCTTGCCGACCCACCGATCAGGGTGCGAGGTGTCAACCGCCCGCGCCTCACGCGGCACCGCGACCGCGGCGCCGGCCGCCGGTGCGGCGCCGGCCAACAGGATCAGGAAGACGACAACGGCGGCGCGCATCCGGACAACCTACGCGCCGCCGTGCGGAGCAGTGGGTCAGGCGTCGTACTGGCCGGCGAACTGCGCGGCCTGCGGCTTCCCCTTGTGCCCGGCCTTCTGCATGATCGGCGGGGACCTCGGGGTCGGACACGAAGCTCTGCCAGCCCTGCTCGTCCCAGTCGAAGATGACCCAGACCCGGTCGTCCTCGGCCGGGTCGCGGAAGACGAGCGCGCTCTTGGAGCCGTGCTGCTTGCGCTTCTCCGCGCCCGCCGTGGAGAAGACGTCCAGGAAGCGGTCGAAGTCCTCGACCTGCGTCGTCGCGAGCAGCATCGCGATCTCCTTTCGTTGAGGGTTGTCGCGTGGTCGCGTCCGCCTCAGGCGGTGACGACCGGCGTGTCCACGAGGCGCTCCTGCGGATCGATCGCCCCGAGGCTCTCGACGATCTCGAACCGGCCGCCGCGTGCCTGGGCGATGTACATGTTCATCCGCACGTGGTGCTGGCCGGGCACCATGGCCGCGGGCCCGCCGGGGCCCTCGGCGATCTGCGCGTGATCCAGGGCCGCGATCACGTCCGTCCTGCGTGAGCGAGCCGGCTTCCGTCGACGGCAGCCGCCCACAGCCGCAGCCCGCGATACAGGCCCGAGGACCCGCTGCCGCCGGTGAACTTCGCGTCGCCGGGATAGAGCGCGTCGTACTGCGCGAGCAGCTCTCTGGCTGAACGGGTCGCCGACCGCCTGGTAGTAGTCGAGGCAGCTGTAGAGCCCCTCGACGTGCGCCGGCCGGCAGCATGTCGAGGAGGTTCTCGTCGAAGTACGTGCAGACCAGCTGCCGCCGCGGCGGTGAAGCCGGAGTCGTGCAGCTGCTCGAGGAACGGCGCGACCCCGGGCGGCACGATCGTGTTGAAGACGACGTCCGCGCCGGTCGAGGTGATCCGGTCGACCGTCGCGCGGTAGTCCGCGTGGTCGAGCGGGAAGTACTCCTCGCCGACGATCGCCCCGCCGTTGGCGGTGACGACCTCCCGGACGCGCGCGTTCATCACGTGCGGCCAGATGTAGTCGGCGGACGGCAGGTAGAACGTCTTCGCCCCGGTCTCCCGCATCAGCCACGGGATGAACGGATCGACCTGCTGCGCGGGCACCGGGCCGGTGCAGAAGATGAGCGGATCGGACTCCTGCCCCTCGTACTGCTCGGGGTAGATGTAGAGCGTCTTGCCCTCGACCACGGCCGGGCCCTTGATGGCCTGGCGCGTGGAGCTGTAGATGCCGCCGAAGATGACATCGACGTGGTCGTGCTCGACCAGCTTCGTCGCCTTGGCGGCCGCGACGGCGTCGTCGGTCGCGCTGTCCTCGAGGTGCAGCTCGAGGTGCCGTCCGAGCAGGCCGCCCTTGGCGTTGATGTCGCCGACGACCATCCTGGCCACGTTGGCGTTGGCGAGCCCGATGACCGAGAGCGGGCCCGTCTGATCGGCGATGACTCCCACCTTGATGGGATCGCGCCGGGGTTGTGATGCCGCCATGATGTCCTCCTTCGAGTGAGCGTTTGATTGCACGGCGACGCGTCGTGCGAGGATCGTGTCCGACCGGGCGGGCCGATACATCGGGAGGACTCCCTATCTTGGACACGCCGCTCCGCCTCGGTGAGCTCGTCGCGACGCTGGCGCTCGCGCAGGACAACGCGTTCGGGCAGCCGCTCGAGTCGCAGCTGCGGTCCTGCCTGCTCGCGACCTGGATCTGCGAGGCCGCCGGATTCGAGCGAAGAGACGCGCGAGACCGCCTACTGGGTGGCGCTGCTGCGGTACGTCGGCTGCACCGGCCACGCGCACGAGGTCGCCACCGTGTTCGGCGACGAGATCGCGATCCGCGCCCAGACGCTGGTGCACGACGCCGCGAATCCCGCCGAGGTGATGCGGGACGTGATGGCCTTCGCGACGGCCGGGCACAGCCCGGAGGAGCGCGACGAGATCGTCCGCATGATCCAGGAGACGGCCCGCGAGTGGGCGGTCTACAACTTCTCGTCCGGGTGCGAGGTCGCCGACATGCTCGTGCAGCGGCTCGACTTCGGCCCCGGCGTTCGCGACGCGCTGCGCTTCACGTTCGAGCGCTGGAACGGCAACGGCTATCCCGGCCCATGCGCAGGGGGAGGCGATCCCGCTCGCGATGCGCGTCGTGCACCTCAGCCACGACATGGAGGCGATCGGCCGCCTCTTCTCGCCGGAGCACGCCCTCGAGGCCGCTCGCGATCGCCGCGACCGCACGTACGACCCGGCGCTCGCCGACCTGTTCGTCGCGCACGGGCGCGGCTGGTTCGATCGGCTCCGCGAGACCGAGCCGTGGGACGCCGTGCTCGCCGCTCGAGCCCGAACCCCACCGCATGCTGGCCGGCGACCGAGCTCGACGACGCCCTGACCGTCGTCGCCGACTTCATCGACCTCAAGTCGCCGTACATGGGCGGGCACAGCCGTCGCTGCGCCGACCTCGCGGCCGACGCCGCCCGGGTGCTCGGGCTCGCCGAGGAGGACATCACCACGCTCCGCCGCGCGGCGCTCGTGCACGACTTCGGCACCACCGTCGTGCCGAACTCGATCTGGGACAAGCCCGGCCCGCTCACGCGGACCGAGTTCGATCGCGTCGAGCTTCACCCGATGCTGACCGAGCAGATGCTGCGCCGCTCGCCGGCGCTGGCCGTCCTGAACCCGGTCGCGTGCGCGCACCACGAGAAGTGCGACGGGTCCGGCTACCACAAGCGCGTGCAGGCCGACGCCGACGATCTCGGCGCGTGCGTCCTGGCGGCGACGGAGATCTACGTGGGGCTGACCACCGAGCGAGCAGACCGTCCGCCGTTCTCGCCCGCGCGACGCGGCCGCCGAGCTTCGCCGGCTCGAATCAGAGGGCGTGCTCGAGCCGCGCGCCAGCCGTGCGGTGCTCGTGGCCGCGGGGCACGGCGAGCCGCGAAGCGCCGTCGGGCAAGCGGCAGCGGCAATCCGGGCGGGCTCACCCGACGCGAGGTCGATGTGCTGCGACTCGCGGCCAAGGGACTCACGACGCGCCAGATCGCCGATCGGCTCTACATCTCGCCCAAGACCGCCGATCACCACATCCAGCACATCTACGGCAAGATCGGCGTCTCGACCCGCGCCGCCGCCGCGCTGTGGGCGATGCAGCACACCGTCGTCCAGTGACGGGATCGGGCTCAGTCGAGGCGCGGATCAGCGCCGCGCCAGAGCAGAGGCACGACCTGAGAGCGAGTCGTCGCGGATCAACCGGATCACTGCGGCGCCGACCGCCGCGAGCGGGATCGGGAGGCGTGGTCGCCCGCCCTCCGCGGTGACCCGCTCGGTCGCGACCCAGTCGGGCACGATGCAGTTGACGCGCACGCCGTCGATCGCACCCAGTACCGAGGTGAACCGGATGAGTCCGGCCTTCGCGGCGCCGTACTCGGGCGACTGATACGCGCTCGGACCCCAAGCCGGCCGTGGATGCGACGTTGACGATCGCGCCACCGCCGGCCCGCCGCATCTGCGTGAGCGCCAACTGCGTGGCGAGCATCGGCGCGCGCAGGTTGAGATCGAGCGTCGCCCCCCACTCATGGGGAGCTGCGTCGGGAAAGTGCGGCGGGATGTGACCGCCACCACCCGCGTTGTTGACGAGGATCGTCGGCGCGGCAGAGTCGATCAGGCGCCGGAGCTCATCGGCGTCCGTGACGTCGGCCTTCACGAAGCGCGCGCCGCCGTCGCACATGGCGACGGTCTCGTGCCCGCCGCTCTCGTCGACGTCAGACGCCATCACATCGGCACCCTCAGCCGCGAGCGCGAGCGTGATGGCACGGCCGGTTCCGATCCCCGCCCCGGTCACGAGCGCAGTCCGACCAGCGATGTCCACCGCGACGTTGTAGCGCCCGCGGCGCGCCTCGTCTGGCGGCGCTCGGTGCGGCGGTGCTCGCGGGCACGCTCGATCAGGTGGAACGCCAGCTCGCCGGACGGCCGGAAGGGATTGGCGATCAGGTGGTTGTCGTCGAGCGAGACCGCCGCCCACAGCTCGCCTCCCGCTTCGGCGACAAGGGTCGCCCCGCGCGGCGGGTGACTCGAGTCCAGCTGGGCCAGCACGGCGAGCGCGTCAGCGTCGGCGGGGCTGGCGTGGCGGATGGTGACGTGGGCGCCGGCGGGGACGGACTGGGTCGGCCCGGCCATCTGCTTGAGGATGTTGGTGATGCGTCGCATGCCAGTCATGTTCGGCGTAAGAGGCGGCTGGGACATCAGGCGGATGGAGCGCGTTCGGCCGGGCGACCCCTTACACCCCGCAGCTGAGGGGTTGCGGCCCACGCCGGCGCGGCGAGCTCGTCGCCACGCTGTTCGCCGAGCACTACGCGCCCATCCATCTCGACCCTGAGGGCGTCGACCGCGTCGACGAGTGACCCGCGGTCACGTCGGAGTGGTGAGGACCCACTGCGTGAAGTCGGCCGCGGCGACGTTGCTTCCGCACAGGATCGTGGTGATGTGACGTCCGGCGAATCGCTCTTGGTGTTCGACGACGGCGGCGATGCCGAGGGCCGCTGAAGGCTCGACCACGAGCCCGGCGTGCTCATACAGCCCGCGCATGCCGGCCTTGATCGAGTCTTCGCTGACGAGCAGCACGTCGTCGAGCACCACGAGCAGGTCCTCGAGCACTTCGGGGATCGGGCAGCGGCCGGCAACGCCGTCGGCGATCGTGTCGATGCGGTCGGTCTCGACGACGGTCCCCTGCCGCCATGACAGCGCCATCGCGGGCGCACCGACGGGCTGGATGCCGATCACCTCCACGTGGTCGGCGAGCGAGCGCATCACGTAGCCCACGCCGCTGGCCATCGCTCCGCCACCAAGAGCGACGAGGACGACGTCGAGCTGCGGAACGTCTCGGACGAGCTCGAGGCCGATCGTCGCGGCGCCCTCGCACGTGGCAAGGTCGAGGCTGTCCTCGACGAGGTATGCGCCGTCGGCCTGAGCGATCTCGCGCGCGCGGACCCTGGCGTCTTCGATGTCGTCGCCTTCGAGCTGCACGGTGGCGCCGAGGGCCGCGATCTGGCGCAGCTTCAGCGGGTTGGCGGACCGTGCCGCCACCACGGTGACCTCCAGGCCACGGCGCGCACCGCTGTAGGCGAGCGCCTGGCCAAGATTGCCCGCGCTCGCGCAGATCATGCGCGTCGCCCGCTCCCGCTGGGCCACAGCCGCCACCGTCTCCGTCCCGCGCCCTTTGAAGCTCCGGACTGGGTTGATCGTCTCGACCTTCAGCGTCACGGAGCAGCCGAGCGGTTCGCCCAGCGGCGCGCACGGCAGCGCCGGCGTGTCGAGGAACACCGGATCGATCTCGCTCACGGCGCCGCGGATCCGATCGAGCCCGAGTCGAACGCCCCTCACAGGAGCGCCTCGATCACGCTTCGGGTCAACGGCCGGTCGACGAACTCGCGGACCCAGCCCTCGTTGTCGGCGCGTTCGGCGTCGCTCGTGGCGGCCAGCCAGCGCCGGCAGCCCTCGGCCAGGATGTGCGAGAGCTGCGCGATCACCATCGCGAAGTCCGTCGGATCCTCGACGCGCCCGGGCCCGCCCGCCTCCGCGTACGCAGCGCGGATGAGACCGGCGCGCGCCGGATCCCCGCAGTACTCGACGAGGATCCCGGCGAGCTCCTGGGACGGGTCGGCGAGACCGGCGTTGTCGAAGTCGAACACGCAGAGGCTGCCCTCTGGTGTCCGCCGGACGTTGTCGGCCCAGAGGTCGCGGTGACAGGTCCGGAGCGCGCGCGGCGGACCGCCGACGTACGTCTCCGTGGCGACCAGCTCCGGAAGCAGCGCGTCGAGCTCATCGGCGAACGGGGCGTGACGTGCCCGGAGGGCGCTCACGAGCTCGGACCATCGCTCAGCCCCGACCGGCTCCGTGTACCAGGGGTCAACGCCGATCGCGCCTGCGAAGTCGACGCGGTGGAGGCCGGCGACCAACTGCCCAAGGTCAGCCGGATCGAGGTTCGCGTCCGGGTCGTGGAGGTCCACCCAGGCGTGGAGCCGGACTCGCACGCCGCCGCAGTCGCCGATGACCTCGCCCGCCCGCGTCCGTCGCACGGCGGGCGTCGGAACACCCGCGGCGTGCGCCGCCTCTTGGAAGCCCGCGCCCTCGAGCAGCTCGTCGACCTCCTCGTCGGGGGCATCGCCGACCTGTTTGACCGCCCAGCTCCCGCGCTCGGCATCCAGCCGCCAGATCGAGCCGAGCCGCCCGCTGGCGACGGGCCCGTCTGAGAGCCGTCCCCACGACCCGAGGTCGAACGCCGCGAGGATGGACGGGACGTGACCGTCGTTGAGCGGGATTGTCAGCTGGTGATCTCGGCGGTGACGGTCAGTACGGCGCGGCCGAGGATGTGGCTGGCGATATTGAATCCGAGAAACGCCGGGGTGGCCTCGGCGGGGACGCCGATGCTGTCGACATCGAGGGCGTGGACCACGAAGAAGTAGCGGTGCTCGCCGTGTCCAGCCGGCGGCGCTGCGCCGATGAAGCGGGTCGTGCCGGCGTCGGTCCGGAGTGAGAGCGCTCCCTCGGGCAGGCCGGAGCCGCTGTCGTCGCCCGCGTTCTCGGGCAGTTCGGTCACCGTCGCAGGGATATCGGCGACCGCCCAGTGCCAGAAGCCGGACTGCGTCGGCGCGTCGGGGTCGTACACCGTGACGGCGTAGCTCTTGGTGCCCTCGGGGGCGCCGCTCCACGAGAGCTGCGGAGAGATGTCCTCGCCACCGGGGACGCCGAAGATGCCCGACATCTGCGCAGGAGGCGTGCCCCCGCCGTCGGTCAGCGTCGTGCTCGTCACGGTGAAGCTCGGTACCTCGGGCAGGCCTGCGAAAGGGTCGTTGGTCATGCGCCCGATGCTAATCGCTCACCGAGGCGCGGCGGCCCCTGGGCTACGAGCCGCGCTGGGCCCGCCTGAAGGCCAGTGCCACCGTGCCGACGATCAGCAGGCCGCCGAAGAGCACGAGGCCGGGCGCGTCATCGGCCTCCCCGAACACGATGGCGGCGACGCCGATCGCGGCCGCGGCAGCCCGGAGGGCGATGCTGCGCGGCTTCCTCGCTGCCAGCTCGAGCAGCGCGCCGGTTCCGACCAGGAGCACGGCGGCGAAAACGAAGTCACCCAGACTCCACCCCTCTCCCTCGGTGAGCTGATTCGCCACCAGTGGCACCAGCAGGACGATCACGGTCACGAGCGCGACGCGGACGGCGGATCGGTAGGCGGGTCTGTTCATCTTCATCACTTTCTGGCCACGCCATGCAGCGTCGGCCGCCAGGCCGCGGACCATGCGGGCCGCGATGCTCAGGGCGATGCGCCGATCGCTGGTCCCGTGGCCGCGTTCATGGGCGATGTGGTCGTGCAGGTCGGCGTCGATCTCGTCGATTCGACGTTGGGCGATCGGCCGGGGCAGGTTCCGGGTGTAGAACCGGACCCACCGTGCCACCAGCGCGGCCATGCGCTCCGGTGTCATACGGGCCCCGAGGCGATGCGTGGGGGGCGGCGAGTGGCTTGCGCACTCTGGTCGGCAAGGGCGTGCTCGGCCGCACGGGCTCCCTGCCCGGTGAGCTCGTACAGCCGCCGGCGCGGTCGTCCCTCGGCCGCCGTTGCCTCCTCCCAGCGGGAGGTCAGGAGGCCGAACTCTTCGAGCCGGCCCAGGGCCTTGTACAGCGTCCCGTGGCCCGTCAGCGCCCGTGAGCCGCTCTGCTCCCGCAAGGTCTGGGCAAGACCGAATCCGTGGAAGCTGGCGTGACCCGATCCACGGATCGACAGCGCCACCTCGAGGATCTCGGTCTCGAGGGGCAGCAGGGTTCCAGGCTTGCGCCGCGGCACGCGCCAAAGAATAGGAAGATATCTTCCCATTGTCAAAATGGGCCGAGATGGGCCGTGCGGGTAGACGGCCGGGAATGGAATTCCGTCGCGATCGGCTCACCTGGATCGCGTACGTGGTGCTTGCGTGGTTTGCCTTCCTCCAGGCGGCCCCTGGACTCGTCATCGGCCACCTGCGCAACGAGCTCGATCTGAGCTACTCGATCGGTGGGCTGCACCTTGCCGCGTTCGCGGCCGGGAGCCTCGTCGCCGGCGTGGTCTCCGCGCGGCTCGAACGGGGGCTCGGTCGGCGCGCGCTGTTCTGGTCCGCGGCCGCGGTGATGGGCGCGGGGGCAATCGGCTTGACGGCGGGGCGCACCGCCGACGTGACCGTCAGTTCGGTGCTGGTCATGGGCTTCGGCGGCGGGCTGCTGCTCGTGACGATCCAGGCCGCGCTCGCCGACCACCACGGCGAGCGCCGCGCGGTTGCGCTGACCGAGGCCAACGTGGCGGCGAGCATCGCCTACCTCGTATTGGTCGGTGTCCTGTCGCTCACGGCGGCGCTGGACGCGGGCTGGCGGGTCGCGCTGCTGGCCTCGCTCGCGGTCCCGGTGCTCGCGTGGTGGAGCAACCGGCGGGTGGCCATCGACGCGCCCGCACCGACGGGCGTGCCGCAGGGCCGCCTCCCCGGCGTGTTCTGGATCGCGGCCGCGATGCTCTTCTGCGCGGTCGCGGCCGAATGGTGCATCACCGCCTGGGGCGCGACCTTCGTCGAGGACGCCACCGACGTGTCGACGGACACCGCCGTCGCGCTGATGGCCGGCTACTTCGGCGGAGTGCTCGCCGGGCGCACGCTCGGCAGCCGGCTCGCGCGCCGGCACGATCCGGCGCGGCTGCTCGCGGTCGCGTTGGTCGTGTCCGGCGCGGGCTTCGCGATCCTGTGGCCGTCGACGGCGCCCGCGCAGGCGCTGATCGGGCTCTCGCTGCTCGGGATCGGGCTCGGGAACTTGTTCCCGATGGGCCTGTCGGTGACGGTCGCGCTCGCGCCGGGGCGGACGGCGCTGGCGAGCGGACGGGCAGTGGCGATGACGTCCTTCGCGGTGCTGCTCGCTCCGCTCACGGTCGGAGCACTGGCGGACACGACGTCGCTGACGGCCGCGCTCGGTGTCGTGCCGGTCATCCTCGCGCTCGCCGCGGCGGGGCTCACCCTCGTGCGTCGAGCGACGGCGCGAGCGAGCGGCTAGCCGCGCCCGTTCAGGATGGCCAGGAAGTGGCGCTCGAACGCCCGGGCGTCAGCCGCGACGCCGAGGCGGATCCGGGCGCCCCGCGGGTCGACCACCGTTCGGCCGGCCTCCACCCCGCTCTGAACAACGGTGAGCCTCGTGGGTTCGTAGGTCACGAGACGGCCGGTGATCGCCGCGGCCGCGTTGAGCGGATCCCACCAGTACATGAGGCCCTGGCGCATGAACTCCTGCACGTCGGGGTCCGAGAGGATCGTGACAACCGTCGCGGTGGCCACCGTCGTGTTGTCCGCCTCGAGCCGATCGAAGAAGTCGAACGTGATCGGCACGAAGTCGGTGGCGTTGAGCGCGGTGAGGTAGATCTTGCCCGAGAGGGCGGAGAACACCTTCTGGGCGGCGGCCGGATCGGCCCAGAAGTTGAACTCCTGCCCGTGATCGATGCCGTCGCCGGCGCCGCAGCAGAGGTTCCCGTGCGTCGTGCCGGCGCCCATGACGAAGACGCGGTCGATGCGCCTCGCGAGGGAGGGGTCGCGCGCGAGTGCCTGCGCGACGTTGGTCAGCGGACCCTGCGCGATGAGCGTGAACCTGCCCCGCGGTGCGGTCAGGATCCGAGCCGCGCGGCCCTCCGTGGGCACGTCGGGGCAGCCCGCTGAGTCGCCGAGCGCGGCCGCGTTGTGGACCACCCGATCGACATAGCTGCGGATCGCCTCCGGGAGCGGGTTGGCGCCGAGCGCGTCGCCGTCGGACACGGGGACACCGTGCAGCCCGTGCTTGCGCAGCAGGCAGCGCGCGTGGCTGAGGCCCCGGCCCGTGTAGCCGGCGCCCGACAGCGAGACGGTGACCGCATCGAGGTCGATGAAGCCGTGCCGGTCGGCCTGTGCCAGGTAGGCGAGGGTCGCCGCGTCGTCGAAGCTCATGTCCGCGTCGACGACGACGCTCGGCCGGGCGTCCGCGGCCGTCGGCAGGACGGCGCAGATCAGCATCGCGAGGAGCAGGAGGCGGGTGCGCATGCCGCGATTGTCACGCCGGGCGTCGCGGCTGACCATCCCAGGATTCTGGGTTGAGCGACCCTACTCGGCGACAGCTTCGAGCAGGTGCGGCCCGGCGGTCAGCGCAGTGGTGCGCGCGAGGCGGAGGCTCGCCTGATCCAGAAGCTGCGTGAACTCTGCCTCGGTGCGCTCGCGGCCACCCGCGTACGCCAGCATGATCAAGTCGACGAGGGCGGCGGACAGCATCGGGCCGCTGGGTGACATGCGTTCGGGAAGGATCAGCTCGACGATCACCAGTCGTGCGGCTCCATCCATTGCGGCGCGGCAATTTCGCAGGATGGCGACGCACCGCTCGTCGTCCCAGTCGTGGAGGACGCTCTTGAGGACGTAGACGTCGCCACCAGCCGGGATCGACGAGAAGAAGTCGCCCTCGACGAGCTCGCAACGATCGGCCACGCCCTGCTCGGCGAGGTAGTCCTCCGCGAGCTCGAGCATCCCCGGTCGTTCGAGCAGGACGCCGGCGATCTCCGGACGCTGTCGCAGGACCTCGGCCACCAGGGTTCCCGCGCCGCCCCCGACATCGACGACGGTCCGCGCGCCGCGCAGGACCTCCGACGCGGCGAGCTCGCGAGCCGCGGGCAGGGTTCGAGCCAGCATGCGGGCCGCCGCGCTCGCCTCCACCTCCGGGTTCGCCGCGTAGTACTCGAACAATGGCGCGCCGTAGACGCTGTCGAACCCCGTCTCGCCGGTCTGGACGGTGTGCAGCAGCTCACCGAACGAGCGGTACATCTCCTCGCCGAAGTTGAGGACGACGTCGCGCGTGCGGCCGGGCGCATCGGCGCGCAGAGCCGCCGCCGCGTCGTTGGACGCGAAGCGGCCGTCCTCGTGCTCGCAGAACACGCCTGCTGCGACGAGCGCGCGAAGCACGCGGCGCAGCTGCGACGCGCGGGCCCCGACCTCGCGTGCGATGTCCTCGGCAGCCAGCGGCTCCGGGTCGAGCACGTCGGCCACCCCCAGCTTCGCCGCGACGTACAGCGCCTGCGAGAGCTGGTAGCCCCGGGCGATCCCCATCACCGTCTGCTCGGCGGGTTCCACCGCGCCAATCCTATGCTCGGCCTGGTGTGACGGATGTACCGTCGAAGGCTCGTGAACGTCACAGCCCGCAAGGGGAGTTCTGCGGCACTCCTCGCAGCGGTCGGTTGCGCCCTCGCCGTGATGGGCTGCAGCCGATCCTCGGGGACAAGCCCGCCGGTGCCGCCGGGCTCGGGCTCGACGTACACGTTGATGCAGATGAACCTGTGCTTGTCCGGGCTGGCCGGCTGCTACGGCAAGGCCGCATACCCGGCAGTCGTGGAGGAGGCAGTGGCCCGGATCCGTGAAGCGCGCCCGGACGCGGTCACCGTCAACGAGGCGTGCCGGAGGGACGTCGCGGAGATCGCCCGGCGGGGCGGATACCACCTGCGGTTCTCGAGGGTGATCTACCTCGGCAAGCCCCTGAAGTGCGTCCAACCGGGCGGCCGTGGCCTCTTCGGTGACGCGGTGCTCACCCGTGCAGCCGTCGCGAGCGCCGAACACCAGGAGTTCGAGGCACAAGCCGGCATCGAGCAGCGCCGATGGCTGTGCGTCACCACCCGAGTCGACGTCGACGTGTGCACCGCCCACCTGAACACACGCTCGAGCACCGAAGTGGCCGGGAACGACGCGCAGTGCGTCGAGCTCGCGGCGCTCCTGGCACGTCGCGCGGCCGCCCGCACCGTCGCCTTCGGGGGCGACGTCAACCGCCGCCGCTCCTGCGCGCCCGACGGTCTCTGGACCCGCACGGACCGGTCCGCCGAGCAGGCTCCGGGAATCCAGCACGTCTACGGAACCGGCGCGCTGCGCGCGCCCTCGGCGGAGGTGCTCCCGGCCGCGCACACCGACCACGACGTCCTGCTGGTCCGGGCGGACCTCAGCGCAGAGCGATGAGTCGCGTCGAGGTCAGCCGATGTGCGCGAGCACGTTGATGATCGTGCCGCCGGGATCTTCGACGAAGAAGCGGCGAACGCCCCACGGCTCGTCGGTGAGCGGGTAGACGACCTGCAGTCCCCGCCGTACGACCTCGGCGTGCGCGGCATCGACGGCCGCGGGGTCACCGACGTCGACACCGAAGCTCGGCTGCGCACCCTGCATCTCCTGGGCGCCGACGATGATCTCAGCCGTGGGGTTCTCGGGCGATTGGAGGTCCAGGACCGGATCCTCCATGGCGACTCGCATCCCGAGAACGTCGACGTAGAAATCCCGCGACGCGATGAGCTCCTGCCCGCCGGCATAGGCGACGATTCGTCTGACAGACATGGGAACAACCGTAGCCAAGCACGTGGGCCGGGTCAGTGCCCGGCCCACGTACGAATAGCGCTTACGCCGCCGCGCACACCACCTTGGCCACGACCGAGCTGGGCTGGGCGTTGCCAGCGAGCGTGGTCACGTTGTTCACCTTCACCGTCCAGCCAACCGGGACTCCCGCGCTCATGGTCGGCTGGCTGTCCAGGGCGACGGTGCCGAACTCTCCGGTGCCGCTGGCATCCCAGCCACCGCCGGTCGCGCGCTCACCCGTCAGGCACGACGCGGTCACAGAGACGATCGCTGAGGCAGCCACAGCGGTGGATGCCGACTCGCGCACGACAATGTTCGCGATCCCAGTCCCGTCGGTGCCTGCGTCGCCCTTGTCACCCTTGGCCCCCTTGGGACCTGTGGCGCCCGTGGCGCCGTTTGCGCCTGCGGCGCCCGTCGCGCCGGTGGCCCCGGCGGGAATCTGGCCCGCACCGAAATCGGCCTTGCGCAACGACCCGTTTTTCACCTTCGCACCCGTCACGGCATTCTTCTTGATCTGCCGCGTGCCGACGCTATTTGCGGGTAGCACGATCGCGGCGTAGCTGGTACCTCCCAGGGCGACCGACAACGCGATTACCGACACGACGAGCGCAGGGCTCGGACGGTGAAACTTCGGGTTCCTCATGGAATCCCCTCTGATAGGAAGAAAGCGCTCAGGGCCGCAGGGGCGCCGCCACTGCCAGAGGGTCAGGAGCCTTTACACAAAGAGTCTGTGCGTTGACCAACCAACCACCGTCTCAACCCAAAGTCAAGGCGCGTCAACTGACACAAAGTCAACGGATGCAATGTGACACCACGTCAATGGAAATCCTGTGACAGCGATCGCAGGAAGCGCGTGATCGCCGCTCGCACCCGTGGGCCATGTCGGCCGTCATCCGCGCGCCGACCGAGGCGCCGATCGGGACCACCCGGTGGAGTCGTCGACGAACACGACGCCCAATCTGCCGCTCCCCCTGCGCGCGGCGTTTGGCGCATCGGATCCGAGGGCTGACAGCGGACGTCCATCCCAGGAACCTGGCCAGTTGAACCGCCATGAGCTGGCACGGGCGACGAGTTTGTTTTCCGACACCTATTTGTCGCTAATGTAGTGTGTCGAGCGAGTGTGTGAGTGGGCGCGCTCGCGTGCCAAGGACCGGGAAAAGGGGTGGTTGCACGGATGTCAGCGGATACGCCGTTGCGCGTGGTCATCGCGGACGACGACGCATTCGCTCGCCGCGTGATCAAGCACGCGCTCCAGGCCAGAGGGATGACCGTGGTCGCAGAGGCCAAGGACGGGCGCGAAGCGGTCGAGCTCGGCTTGATCCACCGGCCCGACGTGGTGGTCCTCGACGTCGTGATGCCGGGGCTCGATGGGATCCTCGCGACGCGTCGAATCCTGAACGCCGAGCCTGAGCTGCTCGTGGTCGTGCTGACGGGCGCCGGCGAGGACGAGCTTGGACTCCAGGCGCTGCGGGCCGGCGCCGTCGGTGTGGTTCCCAAAGACGCGGACCTCGACGCGCTGGCTCGCGCGGTCGAACGGGCGGGCCGAGGCGAGTGGGCGATCGCGCGAGCAGCGGGCTAGCGCGGCAACCTCGCTCGGAAGGGGGCGAGCATCTCGCGCAAAGCATCAGGTGGTGGTGAAGCGCTGGGGGCGGACGTGCTCGAGCTCTTTGGGGATGAGGCCGTTGACCACTTCAGCGGCAACGAGCCGGCCCGCGACCGGTGCGAGTGTGACGGCCGAGTGCATGACCGCGACGAAGGCGCCGGGGCGGCCGGGCAGGGGCCCGATGATCGGCAGGCCGTCGACCGGCATCGGCCGCACCCCGATACGAGCCTCGACGAGCCTTACGTTTTGCCCGCCGGCGAAGGTCTGCTCGAGCCGTTGCAGCGTCGCGCGTGCGCTGCGCTGCAGGTCGTTGTAATCGAGCTCTCCGGTGTAGTCCTCGGCCGCCAGCAGCAGTCCGTCTGTGGTCTGGCGGACTTCGACCTCGGGACAGCTCACGAGAGTGCGGACCAGGCCTTCTGGGGCTTTGAAGCGCATCAGTACGGCGGGAGAGGTAGCGACGGGCAGGTCCACGTCGATTGCAGCGCACAGGGGCGCGACGTCAGCACCGGCCGCCAATGAGAGCGTCAACACGGCAGCGGCTGCCGGACGGACGGCCTGGCCTGCAACCCTTGCCCCGTGAGCATGGCGCCGGGTGATGAGTTTTCGGGCCGCCCGCCGTCACACACACCATGAACTCCATTACCGACGATCTCCGGCCGCTCGACGAGCAGGCCTTCGGCGCCCGCGTCGAGCCCCACCGCCGCGAGTTGCACGTCCACTGCTACCGCCTGCTCGGGTCGCTCGAGGAGGCCGAGGACCTCGTCCAGGAGGCGTTCCTGCGCGCGTGGCGCCGGCGCGAGACGTACGAGGGCCGCGCGTCGGTTCGCGCGTGGCTGTACCGGATCGCGACGAACGCCTGCCTGGACGCGCTCGACAAGCGCCCGCGGCGGCCGAGCGCGAGCGGCGAGGTCGCGTGGCTGCAGCCCTATCCCGACGAGCTCCTCGAGCAGCTGCCCGACCGGCGCGAGGGCCCGGAGGACGTGGCGCTCGCCAAGGAGACCGTCGAGCTGGCGTTCATCGTCGCCATCCAGCACCTCGCGCCGCTGCCACGGGCCGTGCTCGTTCTGCGCGACGTCCTCGGCTGCTCGGCGAAGGAAACCGCGCGGTTGCTCGAGACGACAGAGGCGTCGGTGAACTCCGCGCTGCAGCGCGCGCGGGCTGGGTTGCGGGAGAGCCTGCCCGAGGACCGCGAGGCGTGGCACCACGCCGCCGAGCCGACCGCCGCCGAGCGGGAGCTGCTCTCCCGCTTCGTCGAGTGCAGCGAGCGCGCCGACCCCGAGGGCCTGGCCGCGCTCATGCACGAGGACGTCCGCTTCTCGATGCCGCCGACGCCCGGCGTCTGGACCGGCCGAAGCACGGTCGTGCAGCGCTGGATCGACGGCGGGTTCGGATCGGAGGCGTTTGGCAGCATTCGGTGCGTGGTCACCCGCGCCAACGGTCAGCCCGCGGTTGCGTTCTACGTGCGCACGCCGGGCGACGCCGCGTACGAACCGCTGGCGATCGACGTCCTGCGGGTGCAGGACGGGGCCGTCACCGAGATCGTCACCTTCGACGGCGCGGTGTTCGAGCACTTCGACCTGCCGGCCACGCTCAGCGCGGCGGTCGGTACGCGATGAACGCCCCCGCCTCCATCACCGTCACGCCAGTCTTCGTTGCCGACCTTTCCGTCGAGGGCGAGAGGATGCCGGTCTACGTGCACGTCATCGACCATCCCGATGCGCGCGTGCTGGTCGACACCGGCATGACGGAGCTGCACCCGGCGATGGCCGACATGGATCCCCGCCTCCGGCCGCTGAGCGCGCAGGACTTCGATCTCGCCGGCATCGACATCGTCGTCAACACACACCTGCACGCCGATCACTGCGGCGGCAACCACCTCTTCACCGGCAAGCCGATCTATGTCCAGCGTCGGGAGCTCGACGACGCGCGCAGCAAGGACGACTACACCATTCGCGAGTGGGTCGAGGCGCCCGGCGTGCGGTACGTGCCGGTCGACGGCGAGCACGAGCTGCTGCCCGGGCTCCGACTCGTCCCGGCGCCGGGCCACACACCCGGCATGCAGATGGTCGTCGTGGAGACTGGTGGGCGCCCGGTCATCGTCGGCGGCGACGTGGCGGTGTGGTTCGGCGAGTTCGACGAGCCGCCCACCGAAGGCCGGCAGCGGGTCCTTGCGCTCGACCCCGAGCTCGTCTGGCTCACGCACGAGCACGAGCCATGGCGACCCCGCACCGTCTGAGGCATCACGCCGGCGCTCTCTGAGTCGTTCCCGCTGAAGCTCACCCACACCGACCGCAGCGCGGGCATTGGAAGCGGAAGGCAGCCTTGAGGATGGACCCACCGAGGCACCGCTGATCGCCATGCCGCCGTATCGCTCCCTCCTGCAAGAGGCGTAGCCGGTGAGGGCCTCAAGCGATCGGTGCGACCGGCCGATGGACGTGGCATGGCAAGACTTATTTCAGGCGTATTGCTGATCCTCTGGGGCCTCGCGCTCCTGGTTTCGGGCTTCTTCCGTGACGTCGACGGTGACGGCGCCTATGCCGCAGGACAGGTAGCCGGCTGGTTGTTTGGGTTCGTCCTGCTCGCACTCGGGGTTCGCGCAGTCGTCAAGGGCCGCGAAGCCCGGCGTTAGCCACTGCCAGGCGGGAGATCTGCTCGGTAGCGCGCGAAAGTCATGCACCTCGCGCGCGGCGGCGGGTCCCGCCGTTAGTGTCGCTGTCGTCCTCGTGCTCGATCGGCAGCGAGGCCCGACGTGACGACGAGCACGGCACCGACCCCGAGGAGCACCAGGCCGACGGACAGACAGACATCGCCGAGCGACATGACTCTCTCGCTTGGCCATGACCGCGGGATGAAGTCGACCACCGCACCATGAACGGCGAGCTCACTGAGATTCGCGGTCGCGCCGCCGACGATCCACGCAACGCCCATGAGAATGACCCGGTTGAGGCAGAGCACGGTCAACGCGGCCACGATCAGCGGGTTGCGCAGGCCGGACAGCTCTGCGCCCAACCGGCACACGCCAGCGCCGTGAAGATAGGTGCCTGGCCGGAGCGTCACGGTGTTGCTGATGCACGGCCGGAACGACAGTGCTGCGGCGGAAAGCGCAGGAAGCTGTATCCCAGGAATCTGGGTGCTGCGCGCGCTCGCCTCACGTCTAGCGCGCGCTTGCACAAGTAGTGGAGCACTGAACACGAGCAACGGAGGACACCGATGACCGAAGCCGACGAACGCCACCTGCGCAGGGCCGTCGAGCTGGCGGCCGCGGCGCGCGCCGCGGGCGACATGCCGTACGGCTCGCTGCTCGTGGGTCCCACGGGTGATGTGCTCGCCGAGGACCGCAACACGGTCGTGACCGAGCAGGACATCACGGCCCACCCCGAGCTCAAGCTGGCCCGCTGGGCCGCTCGCCACCTCGACGCCAACGCGGCGTGGCAGACCACGATGTACACCAGTTGCGAGCCGTGCCCCATGTGCACGGGCGCGATCGCGCGCTCCGGACTCGGGCGCGTCGCCTTCGCACTCTCTGGCGAACAGTTGGACGAACTCAAACCGACAGGGGCCGTCAGCCCGGACGCGGCGCAGGTCGCCTACGAGGGCCCCGCCCTGTTCGCCGAGGCCCGCGTTCCGATTGACGGCTACTACGCGTGAAACAGTGGGGCGGGCGCAGCATCCTTGCTTCATCCGTGCCCGCCCCACTACCTCTCTTTATCGGCGGTTCCCCGCCGCTACGCGCAGGGTCTGGACACATGTGGCGCCACGCAAGCGCACGACCGCGATAGTCGGAGCGAGCGCCGTGTCCGCATTGGCCAAACTCACCCTTGCTGCGTGGGCTCTGCTCGAGCTGAGCGTGCGCGTGCGCGAAGGCGTCCAGGGCAAGGGCAGCCGCAAGCGGGACCGCGGTACCCGAGTGTTGATCGCCATCACGCTCGGCGCCGCGATCGGCGTCGCCGCCGCCGCCGCGTCGCTGGCGCCGTCGCTTCGAACACCCGCCGCCTTCCGCGTGCTCGGGGTGATCGTGATGTGGCTGGGACTCGCGACGCGCGTCTGGGCGATCGCCGCACTCGGCGGCGCCTTTCGCACGACGGTTGAGGTCGACCCCGGCCAGGCCGTCGTGGCGACGGGTCCGTACAGGCGAATTCGCCACCCGGCTTACGCCGGCCTGCTGCTGGTCGTCGCCGGATTCGGCTTGGCCATCGGCAACTGGCTGTCACTCGCGGTTTGTCTCCTGCTGCCCCTGCCGAGCCTCGTATGGCGCATCCAGGTAGAGGAAGCCGAGCTCGAGCGCGTGCTCGGCGACGCCTACCGCACCTACGAGGCCGAGACCACGCGCCTCATCCCGTGGCTTTGGTGAGCAACACAATGCGCGTGTATCTCCCCGCGCGCGGGGCCCTCTGTGTGTGTAGAGCCATCTACACGCACTAGGAGGTCCCCGTGCACCGATCCAGTCATTCTCGCGGCGTCCCGCCGCGCCGATACGTCCGCCTCGCGCTGACCGCCGCGCTCGCGGTCTCGGTGATCGCGGCGATCCCCGCCGCAGGCGCGGTGGCAGCACCGGCGAAGCCTTCTCACCGGCTCGCACCGCCGACGGCCCATGCGCCGAAGAAGCCGAAGCGGAGCGTCCGGCTCAAGCACCGCCGGCCGATCGCACGCACCTCCCTGTGCAGCGCGCCGCTGGTCGGTGACTGGCGCAACATCGCGAACACCAACGCCATGACGCGCGCGCTGGTGTCGTTCACCTGCAGCGACGTCATCCTCTGCGACACCAACGGCCACTGCACGGGCGGCGACTCGTACTACTCGACCCAGATGTTCGGCAAGTGCTGGCCGACGGACTGCAACTGGGGCACCGTACGCGCCTACCCGCAGTACGACGGGTGGATCAAGTCGACGTACAACTTCGGCTTCAAGACGAGTTCCGTGTGGCTGAAGACCTACAGCTACTACGGGCTGACGTATCTGCGGGTGTGGGTCCACAACGACTTCACCCCTGCCGACGGCCGCACGGACTACACGACCGACGAGTGGTTCCTGCGCTAGCTCTCCCGCCTAGGGACGTTGTGAACGCTGGCTGAGGAAGTCGTCCGGGCCCGTCCTGAGGCTCTGCGGTTCCGCCAAGAACTGCAGTCAGGAGGGCCCGGATGCGCGTTCACGCTAACGCGAAGCTCGGACCGGCTGGGAGGCTGGCCTTAGTTGGATTGATTGAGGGAGGGTGCTCGCTCAGGACCGCCGCAGATGAGAGTTCCGTTTCGGTGGCCACGGCGCATCGGTGGTGGCATCGCTGGCTTGAAGCTGACGCGGCGCAGCGCGCGAGCGGCGTCTGGTTGCGCGACCGTTCGAGCCGGCCGCATCGCCAGCCGCGGCGAACGAGCGCGGAGCTCGAAGCGCGGATCTGCGCGGTTCGTCAGGCCACGGGCTGGGGGCCACGGCTGGTCGCCGGCGCCACGGGCCAGCCGCACGCGACGGTCTGGAGAGTCCTGTTGCGCCATGGCATCTCTCGCCGAGCACCGGGCCCGCGCGGCGCGCCGAACCGCTACGAGTGGCCCTGCCCAGGCGATCTGCTGCACATGGACGTCTGCACCTACCCGCGCTTCCGGCGGCCCGGGCATCGCGCCACCGGCGACCGCTCCCAACGCGACCGGCACTGGATGGACCCGGCCACGCGAGTCGGCAACGACTACGCGCACGCGATCGTCGACGACCACACCCGCCTGGCCTACGTCGAGCTGCACGACGACGAACGCGCCGCCACCGTCACCGCCTTTTTTGAGCGGGCGCTGGCGTTCTTCGCCGGCCACGGCATCCAACCGCGCCGGCTGATGACCGACAACGCCTTCACCTACGTCCGCAACCGCTCACTGCGCGAACTGCTCGCCGCGCACGGCATCCGCCACCTCAAAACCCAGCCCTACCGGCCGCGCACCAACGGCAAAGTCGAACGCTTCCACCAAACCATGGGCCGCGAATGGGCCCACGGCCGCAGCTACCCCTCAAGCGCACATCGAGCCAGCCTCCTGAAAGACTGGCTCGAGCACTACAACAACCGGCGACCGCACTCAGCGATCGGCAACCGGGCACCGATCACCCGCGTTCACAACCTGCCAAGGCAGGACAGCTAGCTACAGCCCTCGCCGCGCGCGCCGGTGCGGCGCGCGCGGTCGGGCTTGTTGGGCCGACGGTCCAGTCGAAGGCCTGCAAACGGCCTACAACGTGTGCCGACGGTCCCTATGGCCCTGCTCAGGTCGTGCCGATACTCCAATCACCCTCCCGACTGAGAGCGAAGTGCTGATGTCATGACCCGAGCGGACCTAGTCGCGCTGGCCTCACCGCCTTGCCACAACTGCGGCGCGCCCGTGCAGCGGGTGGAGATGCCGTGGCATCTTGACGAGGACTACAACTGGCGTGCCGGCCCGTTCTACATGGTCTGCGCTGACGGGCATCGCGTGCTGGTCGAACCGCTGGCGTGAGCAAGACCGCGCGCTTCTAAGGACTCAGCGGCGGGCGCGCGCCGCCCAGATGAGGTAGAGCACGGCGCCGAGCACGGCGTAGCCGGCCAGGTTCGTGAGATGCGCGACGTCTTGGGAGGAGCCGGCCACGAAGGCCAAGCCGGCGGCGGTGGAGATCGCGCCGCTGACGATCATCGGAAGCTCGCGGCCGCCGGCGCGGCGGCGCATGGCCGCGGTGCCGAGTTGCACGGCGCCGGAGACGATGGCCCAGAAGCCGAAGACGGCAAGCGTCGTTCCCGCGTCGGCGGTCGCTGCCGCCACCGCGAGCCCGACGGACGCGGCGAGGCTGATGAGCGTGCTGACGACGGGCAGCACCCGTGCCGAGGCGGGGCTCTCCCAGGCCTCGACGGCGGACGAGAAGACGTCGATGAGCGGGTAGGCGACGAGCAGCACCGCCGCGGCGGTCGGGACGGTGGCGGCCGCGTCGGGGTCGCCGCCGAGCGCAACCACGAACCCGCCCGCCCAGGCCAGGGCCGCGGCGGCCCGCACCCAGGCGATCCGGCGCCGTGGGGTAGCTCTGGAAGCGGATGTGACACGGGGGTTGAGCGTTGCAGCGGACATGGAGCAGCCTTTCGTAGGAGGGGCGATCGCCGTCAAGAAAGAACGATCGTTCTCTCAGCTAACCACGCACAGTCCAGAAGTCAAGAACGACCGTTCTTTCCGCTAACGTTCGGAGCGTGCCGCGCATCGCCACACTCCCACCCGCCAAGGACTCCGAACCTCGCGCCCGGCTCCTCGCGACGGCATCGGAGCTCTTCTATCGCGAGGGCGTCCACAGCGTCGGTGTAGATCGGATCGTGTCGGAGGCCAATGTCACTCGAGCGACCTTCTACCGGCACTTCCCCAGCAAACAGGACCTGGTTCTGGCCTACCTGCAGAGCGCTCATGACGTCATCGAGGAACGGATGGCGATCGCTCTCGCGATGGAAGATCCGAGGTCGCGGCTGCGCGCGATCGGCGATGACATTGCCGCCCAGTTGCAATCGCCGGGGTTCGGCGGCTGCGCGTTCATCAAAGTCGCCTCTGAGTTCGACGACCCCGACGAGCCCGTCCGCCGCGCCGTGGCGGCGCACCGCTCGTGGTTTGCCGAGATCGTCCGGACCGCCTTCGCCGACGCCGGTCACGTGCGTCCGAACGATCCGACGCGGCACTTCATCATGCTCCGCGACGGCGCTATGGTCGCCGGCTACCTCGACGGGTCTGAGCAGGCCGCCGAGACCTTCACGCGAGGCGTCGACGGCTTGCTGCGGTACATCAACGCAGCTCGGTAGCACCGCACCACCGACGAGCATGGCGTGTCCCCAGAACCCTGGGATGGTCGGGGGCGAGACCACGCTCCAACCTCCGCGGGTACACGAATCACGGAGAGCAAACTCCCGTGACCGAAGGAGAATCGAGATGGGAAAGCTGATCGCGACGACGCAGGCCACCATCGACGGCGTCATCGACCCGGTGGGCGAGTGGGTGCAGCCGGACGGAGACCACGGCGTGTACTCGTTCGAGCGTCAGGCGAGGTCCAGCGGGATGGTGCTGGGCCGCACGACCTACGAGGGGCTGGCGGGATTTTGGCCGAGCCAGTCGGGCAAATGGGCGGACATGGTCAACGCGATGGCGAAGTACGTCGGGTCCAACACCCTGTCCGGTGATCTCGAGTGGAACGCCACCCTGCTCGAGGGAGACCTCGAGGACTCGATCCCGAAGCTGAAGGACGAGGTCGACGGTGACCTGTTTATGCACGGGAGCGGCGAGTTCGCCTACGCGCTTGCCGAGAAGGGCCTGATCGACGAGTACGAGGTCTACCTGAACCCGCTCGTCTGGGGCAAGGGAAACGTCCACGTGCTCGGAGACAGGGGAACCATTCGGATGGAGCTCGGCGACGTGAAGCGGTTCGACTCTGGAGTGGTCCTCCTCACCTACCTCCCGGCGTCGTGATCGCCGGCCAGGGGCTACCCTCGGCCGGGTGTTCGATCACGTTGGCGTCGCCGTCTCGGACCTCGCGGCCTCCGAGCGTTTCTATCGCACGGTCCTGAGCGTCCTGGGTATCGAGCCCAGCCATGCGGACGCCGGGCTGGTCGAGTGGGACGACTGGGCCATCGGTCCTCCGGACCGCGAGCATCCGGTGACGCGCGGGCTCCACGTCGGCTTCCGCGCCCGCGACCGCGCGCAGGTCGACGCGTTCTGGCAGGCGGGCGTCGACGCGGGCTACCGCGACGACGGCGCGCCGGGGCCGCGCACGCAGTACGGCCCGACGTACTACGGCGGGTTCCTGCTCGACCCCGACGGCAACAGCGTCGAGGCGGTCCACGGCGATCGCGAGGACGCCGTGCCCGACGGCCGCGTCGACCACCTGTGGATCCGCGTCCGCGATCCGCAGGCGTCCAAGCGCTTCTACACGACGATCGCGCCGCACGCCGGGCTCCGGCTGACGCATGACGAGCCCGGCCGCGTGCAGTTCTCCGGCACGGACTACAGCTTCTCGCTCGTCCGGGACGAGCGGCCGCTCACGGAGCGCCTCCACTTCGCGTTCCCCGCGCGCGAGGACGCGACGGTGCGCGCGTTCCACGCCGCCGCGCTCGCGGCGGGCTACGAGGACCACGGCGCACCGGGCGAGCGCGCGGTCTACCACCCGGGCTACTACGGCGCGTTCGTGCTCGACCCGGACGGGCACAACGTCGAGGTCGTCAACCACAACGAGGGCTGAGCACGCGTTACCGCGTCGGGGCGAGTGCGACGGCGAGGATCGCCGCCGGATTGCCCGGGGGCCAGTCGGGAAGCGGATCGATGGTGTCGATCTGAATGAAGCCGCGAGCGTGCCAGAAGGCACGCGTCGCGTCGTAGGGGGCATAGTCAGCGGACGCATCGAGCGTCTTGACTTCGACGATCTGCACGCCGTCAGCGCTCAACTCGTCCAAGACGTGGTCGACGAGTCGGGTGCCGAGGCCGGCTCCGCGGCGGTCGGCGGCCACCGCGGCCCACAGGATCTCCGCCGCGCGCGTGCCGCGGCGCTCCACGATGACGAAGCCGACGACGTCGCCCGCGTCATCGATGACCCAGCCACCGTGGTCGCGCAGATCACCCCGCACCTTGTCGGGCACGTCATCAGTGAAGTAGTCGGGCTGGTCGGCGACGATCGCCGCGCACGTGCCGGCGTCCTGCGCGGTGGCGGCACGGATCCGATTGGCCGGCTGCACGTGCATCCGCCTACTTGATCGTCGGCAGCGACAGTTGGCCAGGGCTGGTCTTCTTGCCCGGATCGGCGACCTGCGCGTTCCACGCGTTCACGGCCGCCCTGAACTCGGCCGAGGGCGTCTCCTTGTAGGCGACCGCGTCGGTTTTCACCTTGCCGCCGGCCTTGGTCATCCCCCAGGTGATCGAGCCGTAGGCCTTGCCCTCGTCGTCGCCCGACTGTTGCACCGGCACCGCCTCGGCCTCGAAGCGCCCGTCCTCCGAGATGCCCGGGGTGTCGCGCATGAAGCAGGGGATGGTCGGCGCGTTTCGATACCACGGGTGGGTCACCGACCGCGTGTGGAGGCCCTTGTATCCGTAGAAGCCGTAGATGTCGGCGTCATACGCGTCGACGTGCCAGCCGCTGGCGGTCGTGCGATCGGCGGCGTATGCCTGCTCGTTGGCGCGGTCGGGGCTCCCGTCGGGCTTCAGCCGGCGGACGATCTGGATGAAGGCGATCTCCGAGGCGGTCACCTTGGCGGGGTCGGGCTGGTAGTAGAGCTCGATCCGCATGCCTGCGTCGTTCGAGGACTTGATCACGCTGCCCAGCTGGCCGGTCGAGACCTTGCCCGCCGGGGTGAAGGTCACGAACGTGCGCTTCTTGCGGTGGGCGTAGATCAGGTCGCGGATGCGGGCGTTCGTCTTCGGGTCCCAGACCGTCTCGCCCGCCCCGTCCGTGCCCCAGTCGCGCGTGCCGCCCAGCAGCGCTCCCAGCTCGCCGACGTTGAGCCCCGCCAGCCGGTCGTTGACCTCCGTGTCCTTGAGGCCGCTCAGCGACTTCGCGGCGTCCGCCCACTTCTCGTAGTAGACCGAGTCGGACCAGGTGTCGCGGGCGAGCATGCGGATCACGGCCCGGTTGCCCGCGGCGCGCTGGAGCGCCATCACGCGCAGGGGAAGCGTCGAGGCGAGCCCCGGGGCAGCCATGCCGGTGCCGGTATTGCCAGTCGCCTCGACCGTCGCTTCGACGGCTTCGCGATCGCGCATCGCCCGACGCTAACCGCACGCGCCGGGCTGCGCTAGTACGCCGGCACGGTGAACGTCGCCGGCGCGCCGCCGACGTCGAACGTGATCGTGATGTCCTCCCCGTCCGCGAGGAACGGGCCGCCGATGTGCATCGCCGTGGTTGTCGCTCCCGGCCCGGTCACGGTGAAGTCGCCGTCGAACGTCCGCGTCCCCGGATCGGTCCACGTGCCGCTGACGGTGACGTCCTTCGTGAACCGCGCGTCACGCAGTGTCCACTCCGCACCGCCCTCGAGCGGCTCGAAGTCGACGATGCCGCCGCGCAGCGCCACGCTGTCGCCGTCGATGAAGAAGTTGTGCCGGACGCTGTCCATCACCGTCCACGCCGCCACGGTCGCCAGACGGCGCTGCCACGCCGGTGCAGGTGAACCGCTGGACTGCTCGGCCGCCGGCGCGCCGTCGACGGTCGTCGGGAACACGCCCGGCACCCACCAGCCGCCGGCCCGCTGCCGGGCGCAGGAGGTGTCGCCGACCGCCTTGTCCGCGTAGAACCGCTGGACGAGCTCGGGACCGCAGTCCGACCAGAACTGGGGATCGTGGCCGGCCGACGTGATGCCGACGTACGACGCCCCGCGCATCACGCGCAGGGCGAGCTTCGCCGCCGCCTCAGGGACAGGCAGGTCGTACTCACCGCCGAGCACGAGCGTCGGGACGCCCTTGACGCGGGTGCCCGCCGGATAGAGGGGGCGCTTCTCCCAGCGCCGGACGATGCAGGGCGACGGCTGGAAGCCGAGGTAGCCGGGATGCGCCCAGGCCGGCTTGGAGATATCACCGTAGAACCCGGGCTCCCGCGCGTACGCGCGCGCGAATTGGCCCACGCGGGTCGACCGCCGGGCGCTCTGGTCGAACGGGAGCTCGCTCTCGACGCAGCCGCGCACGCTGCCGTGGCCAGCGGAGAACTCGCGCAGGTCGCTGCCGAAACCGCGCGCGGGATCGGTGTCGGCCCCCAGGCGCAGCAGCGGCACCGTGTCGCCACCGCGTGCGGCGGCCATCGCCGGGATGATCTCGCCGGGCCCCGTGAAAGCGCCGCCGTCGAAGTACATGATCATGTTCGCGAGCAGGTTCTCGGTGACGTTGACGCCGTCGTGGGTCTCGCCCCCCGAGTCGACGCCGGTGCCGCGCACGGGGTGCCGGCGCAGGTCGCGCGCAACCTTGGCGAACGCGCGCTCGGGGTCGGGGTTGGCCGCGCGGCAGGCGGGCGAGCGGCCGCATAGCTTGCCCGCGATCGCCGTCATCGCCTTGGGCGCGTAGGCGTAGAACGGATCGACGCCCACCACGACCGCCGGCGAGGCGAGCACGACCGAGCGCACGCGCTTCGTGTGCCGCACGGCGTAGGTCATCATGTCGGCGCCCGCGTAGGAGCCGCCGAACAGGTCGATGCGGCCGTAGCCGAGCGCGCGACGCACGTCGTCGAGATCATCCGCGACGTCGGTCGTGCTGTAGAGGTCGGAGGCGTCGCCGAGCTGGTCATGGCAGGCCGCCGTGTCCTCATACAGCGAGTCCGCCGCGCCGGCCTGCAGCCCCGGGCAGTCGATCGGGTCGGAGAGACCGACGCCGCGCTGGTCGACGAACACGAGGTCGCGCGTCTCGGCGATCTGGGGGAGCACGAAGAACGCGAAGCCGTACTTCGGCCCGGAGGTGATCGAGCAGCCAGGCCCGCCGCAGGTGACGAACACCGCGCCCTCGGCCTCGCCCGGTCCGGTGTGCGGGAAGACCTCCGCGTGGATGTTCACCATCCGCCCGTCGGGGTGCCGGCGATCCAGCGGCACCGGGACCGTCGTGCACTGGAAGGTCGGGTCCTCCTCGCACGGCGTCAGCGCCGCGGGCGCCGCCGGAGCGGCCGCACGCCGCTTCGCCGCCGCCATGGGGGTCGCCGGTGCAGTCCAACTGCCGGGCCGCTTGCCCAGCCACTCCCCGCCGGTCCGCGGGAGCCCGCCGATCTGCGCCGCCGCAGGGGCGGCGGCGACCGCCAAGGAGATGAGTGCCGCGGCGACTGCCGCCGTCTTCATCGACCGACACGTCCGCGACCGGATCATCGGAACCCCTCTCTCGGTGGTCGTACGACCCCTACCTCGCACGAGACGTGAGATGTGTGACGCGATTTCGCCGTGCGTTGTAATGGCCGCATGGCCATCACCTCGCACGCCCCCGCGCTGACGCTGCGCAGCGCGACCGCGCTCGCCGCGGCGATCCGTGGCGGCGAGGTGTCCGCGCGCGAGGTCGTGCAGGCCCACGTCGACCGCCTCCACACCCGCCAGCCGCGCACCAACGCGATCGCGTGCGACCGCTTCACCGAGGCGCTCGTCGAGGCCGACGCCGCCGACGCCCGTGTCAAGGCCGGCGGCGAACTGCCCCCGTTCCTCGGCGTGCCGTGCACGGTCAAGGAGTCGATCTCCGTCGCGGGCATGCCGAACAGCGCCGGCCTCGTGGCCCTCAAGGACCGCCGCTCCGACACCAACGCCCCCGCCGTGCAGCGCCTCGTCGACGCCGGCTTCATCCCGCTCGGCGTGACGAACACGTCGGAGATGACGATGTGGATCGAGTCGGTCAACCGCGTCTACGGCCGCACCCGCAACGCCTACGATCCGCACCGCACCGCCGGCGGGTCCTCGGGCGGCGAGGGCGCGGCGGTCGGCTCGGGCGGCTCGCCGGTCGGGCTGGGCTCGGACATCGGCGGCTCGATCCGCGTGCCCGCGTTCTTCAACGGCGTTTTCGGCCACAAGCCGTCGCCCGGGCTCGTCCCCAACACCGGCCAGTACCCCAATACCGAGGGCGAGGCGGCGTTCATGCTCACGCTCGGCCCGCTCGCGCGCCACGCCGAGGACCTGATGCCGGTGACGCGGATCATCGCCGGACCGGACGGCGTCGACGAGCGCTGCGTGGCCCGCGAGCTCGGCGATCCCACGACGGTCGATCTGAAGAAGCTGCGCGTCCTGCTGGCCGACGACGCCTCGCTCCTGCCCGCCCGCAAGGAGCTGCGCGAGGCACGCGACGCCGCCGCTCGTGCCCTCGAGGAGCGCGGCGCGAGCTGCGAGCGCGTGTCGCTCAAGCAGCTCCGGCGCGCGCTCGAGATCTACCTCGCTGCGCTCGGTGACGGCGCCGACACGTCGCTCAACCAGCTGCTCGAGGATGCGGGCGTCCAGCCGCGCGGCGCGCGCCCGTGGATGGACGCGGTGCGCGGGAGCGGCGACCACACGATGCCGATCCTCATCACGCTCGCGCTCGAGCGCCTGAACCGCCACATGCCCGCCGGCCGCACCCAGAAGGCGATCGCCGCGGCCCGCTCGCTGCGCGACGAGGTCGGCGACATCCTCGGCGACGACGCGATCCTGCTCCACCAGCCGCATCCGCGTGTCGCGCCCTCGGCACGGCGGCACGATCGGCCGCGCCTGGGTGCTCACCCCCGCGGCCGTCTTCAACCTGCTCGGCCTCCCGGTCACGCAGGTGCCGCTCGGGCTCAACCCCCGCGGGCTCCCGCTTGGCGTCCAGGTCGCCGCCGCCGACGGCAACGACCACTTGACGATCGCCGCCGCACTCGCGCTCGAGCAGCGCTTCGGAGGCTGGGTGCCACCCTCCTGACCCCGTGATACGGTGAGAAACAAGGATTCGGGTCTCATCGTGATGCCTGGATTCGAGTGCCACCGCTCGAGGGGACGGATCGACTGATCGATCACCGGCCCGGCACCTCCAGCTGATGACCGCATCGGCAGAGAGGTACCGAGTGATGGCGACCCCGACCGGGTCAAACGCAGAGCGAGTCGAGCTCCTGCTGCGCGCCTTCAAGGCGAGGGACGACGACACCGTCCTCCAGCTCGTGGACCCGGCGATCGAGCTCGTCCCGCTGGTTGTGCGAGCCGGCGTGGTTCCCGAGCCCTACCGGGGGATCGACGGCCTGCGCGCCTACCTCGCCGACGAGGAGGCGGCGGCGGTCGAGCGCGGCTTCCTCGCCGACCGGCTGCGCGCCGTGGCCGACACGGTCGTGGTCTTCGGAAACGTGATCCACGACGGCGACCCCACGGAGACGCCCGCCATCTGGGTATGGCGGCTCCGGGACGGCCTGGCGACGCACGGAGCGGTGGTCTCGAATGAGACCGCGCTGCGCGCTCGCCATGGGTGGCGCCGTGTGGGCGCCGCGCCCCCAGGCGCGGCACGCGCCCCGTTGTGGCTGGCGCTGCCCGCCGTGCCAGAGAGCGTCGGCGAGGCGCGCCATGCCCTGCGGGTGTGGCTGCAGAATCTCGATGCTCACCAGCGGAGAGTGCGACGCGATCCTGCTCGCGCTCTCCGAGGCCGCCACCAACGCGGTGCGGCACGCCTACCCGCGCCGGTCGGGCGACGAGGCGGTCAGGATCAGCGCCGAGATCGACAGCGGCCGGTTGCTCGTCACCGTGGAGGACGACGGCGTCGGGCTCGCTGCGTTCCCCACCGATCCAGGCCTCGGCATGGGGCTCCCGCTGCTCGGCACGCTGACCCAGGCCGTCGCGTTCATCAGCGCGCCGGAGCGCGCGCGGGGCAGCCAGGTCCAGATGTGGTTCCCGCTGTCGGCGTGACGCCCCGGCGCTCAGCCGGCGCCGGGATCTTCGAGCTCGAAGGTGAAGTCGTCGTCGGCGTCCCCGGCCTCCGGTTCGAGCAGGAACAGCTCGACCGCGATGTCGGGATCGGTGTGCACCTGGCTCATGTAGGCGCGCACCCGGCGGCCGAGCGCCGCCTCCACGACCTTGGTGAACTGGTCGCGCATCGCGGCCTGGAAGCTCGTGCGGATGTCGTGGACGGCAGGCGCGCGCCCGACCTCGATCAGCGTGCGCTCGACGACCGTGAAGCCGCCCTCGAGGATGCACAGGACGGTGTCGTTGACGAGGTACGTCTTCGCCCGCACCGGGCCCTTGCCGTAGAACTGCTTGTGCAAGGACACAAGCTCCCGGGAGACGGTCGCGGCCGCGTCTCTCCGGGTGGCGCTTGTTCCTTCGTCAGGCATGCCCTCGTGCTCCGGGACACAGGATAAGGAAATGGCCGCTGAGCGGTCGAGCCGCGCCCACCAGGCGACGGACATCTCCGCCGCCATCACCGCGATCCACCGCGTCTCCTACGCGCGCGAGCTCTCGAGCGTCGACACGTGGTCGGGGACGGCTGCGTGGCGTCGGTGCTGCGCTTCGAGGTGGCGCCGGCGGAGCAGCTGGTGATCGAGGCGGGCGGCGACGACGCCGTGATGCGGCTCTACGACGCCACGGAGCTCAGCCTCGAGGCGTCGCTGCGCGCCGCGGTCGAGCGGACGACAGGGCGCACCGTCATCGCGTTCCAGTCATCGATGAACCCGCGCCACGGGCTGATCGTCGAGGCCTTCGTCCTGGCCTGACTCAGCGCACGAGGTCGAGCGTCCCTGTCAGCTCGAGGATGCGCGCCACGGGCTGGCGCGGCCCGAGGATCCGCATGCGCCTGCCCGCCTCGCTGGCGAGCCGCCGCGCGTCCTGGATCGCCCGCAATCCGGCGACGTCGATGAAGGTCAGGGCGCGCAGGTCGAGCGTGACGAGCTCGCCGGCCCGATCGAGCCCGCGCATGGTGCCCACGAGCTCGGGAGCGCTCGCGAGGTCGAGCTCCCCCGCGACCGCGACAAGGCACTCGGGCGGCAGCTCGCAGACGGCGACGTCGAGCAGCGGGGCAGAGCGATGCGATGCAGAGGACACGAGGGATCTCGGATCGTCGAAGATGTCGACGGTCCGTCCGCGGCCCACAGGAGGCCGCTCGGTGTCCATCGTGCACGCCAAAGCGGCTCACCCGTCCGCGAGGGCCGAGCGAACCACCTCGCCTGACTCTAGTCCTCCTCGCCGTCCGGCGCCAGCACGAACACCTCGACCGAGTAGTCGGGCTCGAGATGGCTGTCGCTCATGAAGGCGATCACCTCGCGGCCGGTCAGCTTCGCGACCGCCGCCGACATGTCCGCGCGCATCGTCTGCTGGAACGACCGCCGCATGTGGGCCACCAGCTCCGCCTTGTCGTCTTCGATCAGACTGCGCTCCGCCTTGAGGAGCGTCTCCTGCAGCACGACGACGACGACGTCGTCGCGGATCGAGGTCCGCGCCCGTGTCGGGCCGCGTCCCGTGTACTCGTGGACGATCCCCACGACGGCGTTGGAGATCGCCGAGTAGAGCGCCCCGCCTGCCGCACGCTGCATCGCGTCAGTCATGGCCTTCTCGTTTCCGAACCCCTCAACCGAAGGCCGCGCGAGAGGCAGAGGGAATCCATGAGGACCCGACGAGCGGTACGAGGGAGTCTACGCCGCCCGCCGCACGACACGAATTAGGGTTACCTAATACGCTCCTCTGTGATGCCCGTCCGCCCCGTTTTCCGCTGCGAGTTCTGCGGCACGCGCCCCGACGCGGAGACCGAGCACTGGCTGCGGCGCCAGATGCTCGACCTGCGCTTCGGCGAGTACGTGGACGCCGACCCGGGCAACTGGCTGACCTGGCATGGCCGCGGGATCTACGGCGGGACCCGCTACGCCTGCGGCAACCACCGCGGCGAGCTCAAGGCCGACCTGCGCGAGACCTACGGGACGATCGGCCGCCACCCGTGGGCGAAGGGCCCGCACCCGTGGGCCGGCCGCCGCGGGACCGACCGCGCGCGCCGACTGGCGCGCGGGCTCGGCTCCACGTTCGGCACGCAGCGATAATCGCCCGATGAGCGATCACGTCTATAAGTCCGTGGAGATCACGGGCTCCTCCCCCGATGGCGTCACCGAGGCCATCGACCGTGCGGTCGCAAAGGCCTCGGAGACGCTGCGCAACCTCGACTGGTTCGAGGTGGTGAACGTCCGCGGCCACATCGCAGATGGCCGCGTCGCCCACTACCAGGTCACGCTGAAGATCGGCTTCCGGCTCGACGAGTGACTACGAGCTCGACTCGTACTTGAACGAGATCGCGAGGCGGACGCGGAAGTTCACGACGCCGCCGTCGCCGATCGTGACGTCCTGACGGACGGACCTCGGCGATGCGCAGATCGCGGACGGACTTCGCGGCCGTCTCGACGGCGCTGCGCGCGGCGGCCTCCCACGATTCGGTGCTGACCCCGATCACCTCGGTGACGCGGTAGACGCTGTCGGCCATGCGGACCTCCCCCTCGGAATTTGCGGAACAGGCGAGTCCTATCACCCCAGGGTCGAGCCGAGCCACGCGACCGCAGGCGGCACATGCTCCGGATCGATGTGGTGGGCGGCGTCGGACTCGTGGTACTCGACGTCGAGGCCGCCCGCCTCGAGCAGCTCGCGGGCGCGGCGGGCGAAGCCGACCTCCATCACCGGGTCGCGGCGGCCGTGGGCGATGAACGCCCGCGTGGCCTGCCGGCCGGCGAGGTCGGGCTCCCACCCGTCGACGATCGGGACGAAGCCCGAGAAGGCGAGGATCCCCGCCGGCGCCGGGCGGTCGGCGCCGAGCCCGAGCGAGTAGGACATCACCGAGCCCATCGAGAAGCCGCCGAACACGGTCCGCTCGGGGGTGACGCCGGTGCGCTCCCACAGCTCGTCGTGGAAGCCGGCGAGCTTCGCGTAGGCGGCGTGGAACGTGTCGTGGTCGGGATAGCCGACGCGCGGGACGACGTACCAGTGGTAGCCGGGCCAGCCGGGCAGCGTCAGCGGCGCCCGCGGCGTCGCCACGTGGAGGCGCCGCTGCGGGTCGAGCACGTCGCCGAGCGAGAGCAGGTCGTGCTCGTCGGCGCCGCGGCCGTGGTGGAGGACGAGCAGCCCCTCGGGGTCGCCGTCGGCGGGACGCTCGCGGAAGGTCAGGTCGCTCATCGCCGGGAACTCTGTCACTTGGGGAGCGCTGCCCATGGTCCCGACGCGCCGCACGGCGGCATCATGAGCTCGTGTCCTTGTTCTGGCGCGTCTTCGCCATCAACGCCGCGGTGCTCGTCGGCGCCGTCGCCGTGCTCGCGCTGTCGCCCGCGACGGTCAGCTCGCGCATCAACGGCGGCGAGGTCGCGGTGCTGGGACTCGGCGTCGCGGCGGTGCTGGCCGTCAACCTGCTCGCGCTGCGGCGCGTCTTCGGTCCGCTCGAGCGCCTGACCGCGCTGATGCGCCGCGTCGACCCGCTCGCCCCCGGGCAGCGGATCGAGATCGAACGCCAGGCGGCCGAGGTCGCCGAGCTCAGCCACGCGTTCAACGACATGCTCGACCGGCTCGAGCGCGAGCGCCGCGACAGCGCCCGCCGCGCGCTCGACGCCCAGGAGGAGGAGCGGCGGCGGATGGCGCGCGAGCTGCACGACGAGATCGGGCAGACGCTGACCGGCGTGGTGCTGGCGCTCGAGACGCTCGAGCACCGCGCGCCGGAGGAGCTGCAGGCCGAGCTGCGCTCGCTCGAGGCGTCCGTGCGCTCCGGCATCGAGGAGGTGCGCGATCTCGTGCGCCGGCTGCGGCCGGAGGCGCTCGACGACTTCGGGCTGCGCTCGGCGCTCGTGTCGCTCGGCTCTGAGCTCTCCGAGCACAGCGGCCTGCGCGTCTCGCCGCACCTCGACGGCGAGCTCCCGACGCTCAGCCGCGAGGACGAGCTGGTGGTCTACCGCGTCGCGCAGGAGAGCCTCGTCAACGTCGTCCGCCACGCGCGCGCCACCCGCGCCGAGCTCAGCCTCCAGGCCGAGAACGGCGAGGTCGTGCTGCGCGTGCGCGACGACGGCAAGGGCATCGACGCGACCGGGCTGCGCTCCGGCAACGGCGTCCGCGGGATGCGTGAGCGCGCGCTGCTCGTCGGCGCCGACCTGCGGGTCGTCCACGTCACGCCGCACGGGACCGAGGTGCAGCTGCGGCTGCCGGTGAAATGACCACGCACCCGCTGAAGATCCGGATCCTGCTCGCCGACGACCACACGGTCGTCCGGCGCGGCATCCGCATGGTGCTCGACTCGGCGCCCGACCTCGAGGTCGTCGCGGAGGCCGCCGACGGCATCGAGGCCGTCCAGCGCGCGCTGCGCGAGGACATCGACCTCGCGATCCTCGACGTCGCGATGCCGCGGCGCACCGGCCTGCAGGCGGCGCTCGAGCTGTCCAAGCAGCGGCCCGACCTGAAGATCCTGATGCTCTCGATGCACGAGGTCGAGCAGTACTTCTTCGAGGCGCTGAAGGCCGGCGCCTCGGGCTACGTGCTCAAGACCGCGGCCGGCCGCGACCTCGTCGAGGCGTGCCGCGCCGCCATGCGCGGCGAGCCGTTCCTCTATCCCCCGGCCGTGCGCGGGATCATGCGCGACTACCTCGAGCGCGCCGCCGACGGCGACGCGTTGCGCGAGGAGCCGCTGACCGCGCGCGAGCTCGAGGTGCTCAAGCTCGTCGCCGAGGCGCACTCGAGCGAGCAGATCGCCGAGCTGCTGATCATCAGCCCGCGGACGGTCGAGCGCCACCGCGAGAACATCATGGGCAAGCTCGGCATGCGCGACCGCGTGCAGCTGACCCGCTACGCGATCCGCCGCGGGCTGGTGGAGCCATGAGCGTGCTCGTCTGGGTGCTCGTCGGAATCGCGCTGTGGCACTTCACCGTGCTGCTGCCCGACCGCTTCCACGGCGGCATCATCGGCGCCTTCCTGTACGCGGTGGCCGGCGCGCTGTTCACCGGCTGGGCGCTGCCCGAGCCGGGCGTGCCGCCCGACAACCCGCCCGGGATCAAGCAGGCGCTGTGGCCGCTCCCGGGCGCGCTCGCCGCGCTCGGCGCCGCCTACTGGATCGGCTCGCGCGCGGAGGATGGGGAGTAGCGCCCATGGGAGCGCGGACGCGCCAGACCTAGCCTCCGGGTCCGACCCCCCGCAAAGGAGGAGAGCCATGGGCTTCCTGTCCCGCTTCCGCGGCAGCGACGAGCCGGAGGAGCAGATCTGTCCCAAGTGCAAGATGCCCGCGCCGATCGAGGCCGAGGAGTGCCCGGAGTGCGGCTGGGACCTGCGCGAGGCGTACCACCCAGCGGCTACTGCGCCGCCAGCATGACCGAGCCGGCGATCGCGGCGGCCGCCCCGATCGCCTGCGTCCGGCTGAGGCGCTCGCCGAGCACGGTGTAGGCGAGCGCCACGATCACCACGGGCGCGAGCGACGCGATCACCGAGACGACGGAGAGGTCGCCTTTGCGCGCCGCCACGGTGTAGAGCAGCGTGCCCGCGAACAGCAGCAGCCCGGGCACCATCACGCGTGAGACGTCACGGCCCGCCACCCGCAGCGGGCTCGAGAGCCGGATCGCGACGACCACGTAGAGCGCAAGCAGCGACGCCCGCGAGATCGCGATCGCCCAGAACGCGCCGCCGCCGGCGGCCTCCGACATCCCGGTGAGGAAGATGCCGAAGCCGAGCGAGGACAGCAGCGCCCAGCCCGCCGCGCCGCGGCGGTCGCCGACGCCGGCGGCCCGTTCCGCCGCGCTCGGCCGCGCCGCCAGCGCCACGCCGCTCAGCGCGAGTGCGATCGCGGCGACCTTGACCGCGCCGATGCTCTCTCCCTGCGCCGCACCCACCAGCACCGGCACCACCGCGCCGAGCGCGCTGAGCGGTGCGACGATCGACATCGGGCCGAGCTCCGCCGCGCGGTAGAAGGCGATGAGCGCGAACGCGTTGCCGAGCCCGGCCACGAGCGCAGCCGCCACCTCGCCCGTCGTCGGCGTCCCGCCCTCGGTCGGCAGGAGCGCCGCGCTGACCAGCAGCGCCACGACCTGGCCCGAGATCAGCACGGGATAGAGCGGCAGGTTGCGGACCAGCCGCGGCCCGATGAAGTTCGAGAGGCCGTAGCAGAGCGCGGCGCCCGCGGCGAGTAGCGCGGCGGTCATGTGATTCGCGTATCGTCCGGCAGGCGAATGGCTGTGCGCATAGCGAACTGAGGGGAGACAGGATGCAACGGGTGCTGCGGGGCGCCGCGCTGGTGGCCGCCATCGGCTTGCTGGCGACGGGCTGTGGAGGGGACAGCGAGGAAAGCAGCGGCGGAAGCGGCGACGCCGCCAAGCCGGTGACGCTGAAGATCGGCCTGATTCCGATCGCCGACGTCGCGCCCGTCTTCCTCGGCCGCAAGAAGGGCTTCTTCGACGAGCAGAAGATCAAGCTCGACCCGCAGTTCGCCGCCGGCGGCGCTGCGATCACCCCTGCCGTGATCAGCGGCGACTTCGACATCGGGTTCTCCAACACCGTCTCGCTGCTGATCGCGGGCTCGAAGAACCTGCCGGTCCAGATCATCTCGCAGGGCGTGCTCGGCGACGCGGACGACTCGAAGGTCTGGGAGGACCTGCTGGTCAAGAAGGGCGGGCCGGTCAAGGAGCCCAAGGACCTCGAGGGCAAGACGATCGCGGTCAACACGCTCAACAACATCTGCGGCGTGACGATCAACGCCTCGCTCGAGAAGCAGGGCGTCGACATCTCGAAGCTCAAGTACACGGAGATCCCGTTCCCCGAGATGAACGCCGCGCTCGAGAAGGGGCGCGTCGACGGCGCCTGCGTGGTCGAGCCGTTCGTCAGCCAGGGCAAGGCCATGGGCATGACCGGGATCGACCCGTTCTACTTCAACACCGCGCCGAACCTGACGGTGGCGACCTACTTCGCGTCGAAGGAGTACATCGCGAAGAACAAGGACGTCGTCGACCGCTTCGTGACGGCGATGAACAAGTCGCTCGACTACGCGCAGGCCCACCCGGACGAGGTCCGCGGCGTGCTCACCGAGTACACCGAGATCCCGCCCGAGGCGGCTCAGAAGATCAACCTGCCGCAGTGGAAGTCGGAGTTGACGACCGACACGATCGAGCAGCTCTCCACGCTCAGCAAGAAGTACGGCCTGATCGAGGAGGAGCCCGACCTCAGCGAGTTGATTCTGAAGTGAGCTGAGGCGTGCGCTTGATCAGCCGGTAGACGTGCGCACGCAGGTGCGCGAACTCCTGCAGCTCCTTGGTCTCCACCTGATCACGGGGCTGTGGGAGCCCGACGTCGAGGATCTCGCGCACCTCGGTCGGGGAGGGTGAGAGCACGACGATGCGGTCCGACAGGTAGACGGACTCGTCGATGTCGTGGGTGACGAACAGGATCGTCATCTCGAAGCGGTTGCGGACCTCCAGGATGAGGTCCTCGAGGTCGCCGCGCGTCTGGGCGTCAACCGATGCGAACGGCTCGTCCATCAGCAGGATCTCCGGCTGGTAGGCGAGCGCTCGCGCGATCGCCACGCGCTGCTGCATGCCACCCGACAGCTCCCACGGGTAGCGGTCGATGGACTTCGTCAGCCCGACCGCGTCGACGGCCTCTTCGACGAGCCGCGTCATCTCCGCCTTCTCGAGCTTCTTGTGGCGCAGCGGCAGCACGATGTTGCCGCGCACCGACAGCCACGGCAGCAGCGAGCGCGAGTACTCCTGGAACACGAGCGCCATCGACTCGGGCGGGCCCTCGACGCGCTCGCCGCGCAGCCGCACCTCGCCGCGGCTCGGCGCCAGCAGCCCCGACATGCACTTCAGCAGCGTGGTCTTGCCGCAGCCGGACGGGCCGACGACGCACACGAACTCGCGCTCGCCGAGCTCAAAGGAGATGTCGCCGATCGCGTGCGTCGCGCCGTCGCCCTCTCCGTAGGTCTTGCCCAGCCCCTCGATCTCCAGCAGCGCCATGGCTCTCCCTTTGTTACCCGAGCGAGCTCGCCCGGGCGCCGCGGTGCCAGGCCAGCACACGACGCTCGATGATCATGAACACCAGGTTGAACACGTAGCCCAGGATGCCCAGCAGCAGGATCCCCGACCACATCTCGGGGATCGCGAACGACCGCTGGGACTGCAGCACGAAGAAGCCGATCCCGTTCGTGCTGGCGACCATCTCGGAGATCACCATCAGGATCAGCGCGAGCGACAGCGACAGCCGCATGCCCGCGAAGATCTGCGGGCTGGCCGCCGGCAGCGTCATCCGCAGCAGCTTGTCGCGGCCCGAGATGCCGAACACGCGCGCGGTGTCCTTGAGCGTCGGGTCGATGCCGTTGATGCCGTCGAGCGTGTTCAGCAGCACCGGCCACAGGCAGACGAAGCCGATGATGAACACCTTCATGTCGTCGCCGACGCCGATCACGACGATCGCGAACGGGATCAGCGCGGGCGGCGGGATCGAGCGCAGGAACTCGACGATCGGCGCGGTCGCCTTGCGCAGCGTGCGCGAGGAGCCGAGCGCGACGCCCACCGCGATCCCGATCGCGACGGCGATCGCGTAGCCGAACGCCATCCGGCGGAGGCTCGGCCAGACGTCGGAGCCGAAGCGCTCGAACAGCCAGTTGTCGGCGAACTTCTCGAACACGTCGCCGAGCGGCGGGTAGTAGAAGGTGTCGCTCGACTCGGTGTAGGCCCAGATCAGCGCGACGAGCGCGATCGGCACCGCGATCTCGACCGCCAGCTCGAGCAGCTTGCGCGTGCGGACGCTCACGCGGCCGTCCCCCGCTGCGAGGGATGCCAGTGCAGCACGCGCCGCTCGACCATCGTCGCGGCGATGTTCAGCAGCCAGCCGAGCAGGCCGGTGGCGAGGATCAGCGCGTACATCAGCTCGACGTTGCCGCCCGAGCTCGCGGCGTTGATCTCGCGCCCGAGCCCGGCCGAGCCGATCACGAGCTCGGCCGTGACGCACAGGATCAGCGCGACGGACGAGGCGATGCGGATGCCGGTGGCGATGTAGGGGACGGCGCTCGGGACGGTGACGCGCCACAGCCGCGAGGCGCGCCCGAGGCCGAACGCGCGCGCGGTGTCGGTGGCGACCGGGTCGACGTCCTGGACGCCGTAGATCGTCTGGATCAGCATCGGCCAGAACGACGCGAAGGTGGCGAGGAAGACCTTGCTCTCCAGCCCGGTGCCGTAGACCAGCACGGCGAGCGGGATCAGCGCGACCGACGGGATCGGGCGCAGGAACTCGATCGGCACGCGCAGCGCGCGGTAGGCCCAGCGGCTCGAGCCGATGAGGATGCCGGCGGGGACGCCGAGGAGGACCGCCAGGCCGAGCCCGATCGCCCAGCCCTGGAGCGTGTTGCCGACCGCCTTCCACATCGCTGCCTCGCCGAGCTGCGTGAACAGCTCGCCGATCGCGGCGGACGCTGGCGGGATGCTCGTCTCGGGGATCAGCCCGGCGCGGACGACCGCCTCCCACAGCGCGAGCAGCAGCAGCGCCGCGACGATCGGCGGCGCCCAGTCGCCGCCGATCCGCGCGCCACGCGAGCGCACGGCCGGAACCGCGGGTTGCGCCGTGGCCGCCACGCTACGCGCCGCCCTTGAACGCCTCGGCGAGCCGCTCCGCGCGGACCGCAGGGTTGACCTTGCAGTCGAGCACGAGCGGACCGTCGAGCGCGGCGAGCCAGTCGCCGACCGGGCCCGCGACGTCCTCGGGCGCGCGCACGGTTGCGGCGCGCGCGCCGAGCGCGCTCGCCACCGCGGCGAAGTCGCGGTCGCCGAACTCGACGAGGTCGGTCGGGAGGCCCATGGGCGCGAAATGATGGACCTCCGCGCCGTACGCGGCGTCATTGAAGATCGCGACGAGCACCGGCAGGCGCTGGGCGGCGAGCGAGTCAAGCTCGCCGAGGGTCATCATCGTGCCGCCGTCGCCGCACAGCGCGAGCACCGGCGTGTCGGGATGCGCGATGGCCACGCCGATCGCGGTGCCGAGCCCGAGCCCGACGGACTGGAAGCCCTGGGCGGGGACGAAGGAGTCGGCGTCGGGGACGCTCAGGTAGGCGGTCGGGAACCAGTGGAAGTGGCCGCCGTCGTAGGCGATCGCGCGCTCGCGCGGCAGCGCGCGGTCGAGCTCGACGACGAGCCGGCGCGGGTCGATCGTGCCGTCGCCGGGCTGCTCGTCGAACTCGCCGGCGGGGTCGTAGGGCTCGAGCTCGCCCCAGCCGCCGGGCGAGCCGTGCTCGCGGCGCGCGAGCTCCTCGAGCAGCGCGTCGGCCGCCTCCGCGGCGTCGCTGGCGAGGCCGAGGCGCACGTCGTGGTGGGCGCCGATCGCCGCCGGGTCGCGGTCGCACTGGACCACCGGCGTCTCGCCGAGCATGCGCCCGTGCATCGTCGTCCACTGGTTGAGGCTGGCGCCGAACGCGAGCACGAGGTCGGCCTCGGGCACGAGCCGCTCCGCCCGCTTCGTCGAGAAGCCTCCGCACACGCCAAGCGAGCGCGGGTTGCCGGCGAATAGGCCGTTGCCGACGAGCGAGGTCGCGTAGAGCGCGCCGATGCTGCTCGCCCAGCGCCTCCAGCGACCCGCGCGCGCCTGCGAGCACCGCGCCCCGGCCGGCGAGGATCAGCGGCCGCTCGCTGCGCTGGACGAGGTCGGCGGCGGCCGCGACGTCGGCGGCCGCGGGCCGCGTGCGTGGCGCGTTGAACGGGCCGGGCGACTCGGGCTCGGCGCGCTCGCCGTGCTCCAGCTGCAGATCGATCGGGAGCGGGAGGACGACCGGGATGCGCTCGCGCTGGGCGCGCGCCGCCGCGCGGGCCACGTCTTCCACCACGGTCGCAGCGCTGCGCACGCGCTCGACGCCCGCGCCGAGCGCGCGGGCCGCGCCATCGACGTCGATGGTCTGGCTGACGTGGCGGCCGCGCGCGGTCTCCCCCACGACGAGCAGCAGCGGCGTGCGCTCCTTGACCGCCTCCGTCAGCGCGGTCAACGTGTTCGTGAAGCCCGGCCCCTGGTGCGCGGTGGCGAGGCCGAGCCCGTGCGTCGCCTGCGCGTAGGCGTCGGCGGCGCTGACCCCGGCGGCCTCGTGGCGGACCCACACGTGGCGGCCGCCGCAGTGGCGCACGAAGTGGTCGGCGAACTGGAAGTTGCCGCTCCCCAGCAGCCCGAACAGCGTGCGATGGCCGAGAGACGAGAGCGTCTCGGCCACCAGCTCGTACACATGCGGGGGATCGGTCATAGGAGAGGTCGTTGCCCTCCGAGGTCGAGGAGAAACCGCATTGCGTCGGGCCTCCCTCCCGGGTGTACGCAGGGCGCACGTTCGTGCTGTATAAGAACGTATCGGATCGTGAGCCAGCACGCCGCCATCACCACCCTGAGCTCCGCCGTCGCCGACCTGGTGCACGACGGGGACACCGTCGCGCTCGAGGGCTTCACCCACCTCATACCCATCGCCGCCGGGCACGAGGTCATCCGTCAGCGCCGCCGCGACCTGACGCTCGTCCGGATGACGCCCGACATCGTCTACGACCAGCTGATCGGCGCCGGCTGCGCGCGCAAGCTCATCTTCTCGTGGGGCGGCAACCCCGGCGTCGGCTCGCTGCACCGCTTCCGCGACGCGATCCAGAACGGCTGGCCGGAGCCGCTGGAGATCGAGGAGCACAGCCACGCCGGGCTCGCCAACCGCTACGTGGCCGCCGCCTCCGGCCTGCCGTTCGCGGTCATGCGCGGCTACCGCGGCACCGACCTGCCCGCGCACACCGCGACGATCGCGCCGATCACCTGCCCGTTCACCGGCGAGGTGCTGACCGCGGTCCCGGCGCTCGAGCTCGACGTCGCGATCATCCACGCGCAGCGCGCCGACCGCGAGGGCAACGTGCAGATGTGGGGGCTGACCGGCGTGCAGAAGGAGGCGGTACTGGCCGCGAAGCGCTCGCTCGTCACCGTCGAGGAGATCGTCGACGAGCTCGACCCGCGACCGAACGCGGTGGTGCTGCCGAAGTGGGTCGTGTCGCGCGTCGTCGAGGTGCCCAACGGCGCCCATCCCTCCTACGCGCACGACTACTACGAGCGCGACAACGCCTACTACCGCGAGTGGGACGGCATCTCCAAGGAGCGCGAGAGCTTCGAGCAGTGGCTCGGCGAGGAGGTGTACGCGTGAGCGACTACACGACCGACGAGATGATGGTCCTCGCGGCCGCGCGGGCGCTGCCGAACGGCGCGGCGTGCTTCGTCGGCATCGGGCTGCCCTCGACCGCCGCGAACCTCGCGCGCCGCACGCACGCGCCCGAGCTCGTGCTGATCTACGAGGCGGGGGCGATCGGCGCCAAGCCCGACCGCCTGCCGGCCTCGATCGGCGACGGCATCCTCGCCGAGACCGCCGACGCGGTGATCAGCGTCCCCGAGGTCTTCAACTACTGGCTGCAGCCGGGTCGGATCGGGATCGGCTTCCTCGGCGCGGCCCAGATCGACCGCTACGCGAACATCAACACGACCGTCATCGGGCCCGACTACGACCACCCGAAGGTGCGACTGCCGGGCGCGGGCGGCGCGCCGGAGATCGCCGCGTCCTGCGGCGAGGTCGTGGTGATCGTGCGCCAGAGCACGCGCTCGTTCGTGGAGGAGGTCGACTTCGTCACCTCGGTGGGGTACGGGCACGGCCCGGGCGACCGCGAGCGGCTGGGGCTTCGCGGTCGCGGGCCGGTCCGCGTGATCACCGACCTCGGCGTGCTCGAGCCCGACCCCACGTCGCTCGAGCTCACGCTGACCGCCGTGCATCCTGGCGTCGACGCCGACCAGGCGCGCGAGGCGACCGGGTGGGAGCTCGCCGTGGCGAGCGACCTGAAGACGTCCGAGGAGCCGACCGCCGAGGAGCTCGACGCGCTGCGCGAGCTCCAGGCGTCGGGGCAGCCCGCGTGAGCAGCGAGGCGCTGATCCTCGATGCGGTGCGCACGCCGTTCGGGCGCGCGGGGGGCGCGCTCGCCGGCGTGCGCCCGGACGATCTGGCCGCGCACGCCGTGCGCGGCCTGCTCGCCCGCGCGCCGGACCTCGACCCGGCGCGGATCGACGACGTCCTGTTCGGCGACGCCAACGGAGCCGGCGAGGACAACCGCAACGTCGGGCGGATGGCGGTGCTGCTGGCCGGGCTGCCGACGAGCGTGCCGGCCAACACCGTCAACCGCCTGTGCGGCTCGAGTCTCGACGCCGCGATGCAGGCGAGCCGCACGATCGAGACCGGCGACGCCTCGCTGGTGCTGGTCGGCGGCGTCGAGTCGATGAGCCGGGCGCCGTGGGTGCTGCTCAAGCCGGAGCGGGCGTATCCGCGCGGGCACGAGACGCTGCACTCGACCACGCTCGGCTGGCGGATGGTCAACCCGGAGATGCCGGAGGAGTGGACGATCTCGCTCGGGGAAAGCACTGAGAAGGTGGCAGGGATCTACGGCATCTCGCGCGAGGCGCAGGACGAGTTCGCGGTGCTCAGCCACCACCGCGCGGCGGCGGCGTGGGACGACGGCTTCTACGACTCGTGGGTCCTGCCGGTCCCGGTCGGCGACGACGAGCATGCGCGCGACGAGGGCATCCGGCCGGACACGTCGGTCGAGAAGCTGGGGAAGCTGAAGCCCGCGTTCGCGAAGGACGGCACGGTGACGGCGGGCAACGCGTCGCCGCTCAACGACGGCGCGGGCGCGCTGCTGCTCGGCACCGCCGAGGCCGCCGAGGCGGCGGGACTGGAGCCGCTCGGGCGGATCGCAGGGCGCGGCACGTTCGCGGTCGACCCCGACGTGTTCGGCATCGCGCCGGTCGAGGCGGCGAACCGGGCGCTGGAGCGGGCGGGAATCGGATGGGGGGACATCGAGGTGGCGGAACTGAACGAGGCGTTCGCGGCGCAGTCGCTGGCGTGCCTGGGCGAGTGGGATCTGGCTCCGGAGCGGCTGAACGTCAACGGCGGCGCGATCGCGATCGGGCATCCGCTGGGCGCGTCGGGCGTACGGATCCTCGGCACGCTCGTCCACGAGCTGCGCCGCCGCGGCGGCGGCTGGGGGATCGCGGCGATCTGCATCGGCGTCGGGCAGGGGCTCGCGGTGGTGGTCGAGGCATGAGCACAGACCCGCCGCTCGACTGGCCCGACTACAAGTCGACCCGGCTGCGCCACCCCGCGCAGCTGCGGCCGCTGACGCTGACCGAGACCGAGCTGACCTCGCCGCGGCTGGGCGACCGCCCGCTCGGCTCCCACGACCACGACCTGACCGTGCACGGCGACGGCGAGCCGCTGGGCGAGCGGATCATCGTCTACGGCCAGGTGCGCGAGGACGACGCATCGGCGGGCGGCCGGCCGGTGCCCGAGACGCTGGTGGAGATCTGGCAGGCCAACGCGTGCGGGCGCTACCGCCACGCCGGCGACCAGCACCCCGCCCCGCTGGACCCGAACTTCGAGGGCATGGGGCGCTGCCTCACCGACGCCGAGGGCCGCTTCCGGTTCATCACCATCAAGCCGGGCGCCTATCCGTGGGGCAACCACGAGAACGCGTGGCGGCCGCAGCACATCCACTTCTCCGTCTTCGGGCGCGCGTTCACGCAGCGGCTGGTGACGCAGATGTACTTCCCCGGCGACCCGCTGTTCGAGTACGACCCGATCTTCAACTCGGTGCGGGACGAGAAGGCGCGGCAGCGGATGATCTGCGCGTTCGACCTGGCGAGCACCAAGCCCGACTGGGCGCTGGCCTACCGCTTCGACATCGTCCTGGGCGCAACCCCGTTCGAATGAGCGCGACTCCCTCCCAGACCGTCGGCCCGTACTTCTCGATCGGACTGCCGTGGCCCGACGGGCCCGAGGTCGTGCCCGACGGCGACGTCGTGATCCGCGGCGTCGTGCTCGACGGCGAGCGCGAGCCGATCCCCGACGCGCTGATCGAGACCTGGCAGGCGGACCCCTCCGGCCGCTACGAGGTCGAGGGCTTCCGCGGCTTCGGGCGCGCCCCGACGAACGAGGCGGGCGAGTACGCGATCCGGACGGTCAAGCCGGGGGCGGTCGGCGACCAGGCGCCCCACATCGCGGTGCTGGTGTTCGCGCGCGGGCTGCTCGACCGCGTCGTGACGCGGATCTACTTCCCCGAGGACGCCGACGCGCATGCGAGCGACCCGGTGCTGAGCGGGCTCGACGAGGCGGCGCGGGCGACGCTCGTCGCGGTCCGCGAGGAGGACGGATACCGTTTCGACGTGCGCCTCCAAGGTCCCGATGAGACCGCCTTCTTCTCCGCCTGAGGGCGAGGAGGGCCGGGCGCCGCATTTCGTGCAATCGCTCGAGCGCGGCCTCGCGGTCATCCGCGCGTTCGACGAGCACAACCCCGAGCTGACGCTGTCCGACGTCGCGCGCTCGACCGGGCTGACGCGGGCGGCGGCGCGGCGCTTCCTGCTCACGCTCGCCGACCTCGGCTACGTGCGCACCGACGGGCGCTGGTTCTCGCTCAGCCCGCGGATCCTCGAGCTCGGCTACGCCTACCTCTCGAGCCAGTCGCTGACCGAAGTCGCCGAGCCGCACCTCGAGCGCCTGGTGGCCGAGGTGCACGAGTCCTCGTCGGTGTCGGTGCTCGACGGCGAGGACATCGTCTACGTCGCCCGCGTCCCGACCTCGCGGATCATGACCGTGTCGATCAACGTCGGTACGCGCTTCCCCGCCTACGCGACGTCGATGGGGCGCGTGCTGCTCGCCGCGTTCGAGGACGAGCAGCTCGACGCGTACCTGGCCGGCGCGGACCTCAAGCCGCTCTCACCGCGCACGATCACCTCGACCGACGCGCTGCGCTCGGAGCTCTCGAAGGTGCGGCGCCAGGGCTGGGCGCTGGTCGACCAGGAGCTCGAGGAGGGCCTGCGCTCGGTGGCCGCGCCGATCCGCGACCGCAGCGGTGCGACGATTGCCGCCGTGAACCTCTCCGCCCATGCCAGCCGCATGTCGCTCGACGCGGCGCGGCGAGGACTGATCCCACCGCTGCTCGCCACGGCGTCGCGGATCGAGGCCGACCTGCGGATGGCCTCGAAGAGCGGAACGCGGCGCTCCGGGGCCGCGGCTCGATGACCCGCGCCGCCGAAGCCGTCGCCCGGCCGCAACCGGGCGGCGCATCCGCGCACGCCGTCTTCGGCGTGATGGCGGCGATCGTGCTGCTGGCGCTCAACCTGCGCACGCTGGTCGCCGGGCTCCCGCCGCTGCTGGACAACATCCGCGACGACCTCGGCCTGTCCGGGCTGGCGGGTGGACTGCTGACGGCGCTGCCGGTGCTCGGGTTCGGCGCGTTCGCGCCGCTGGCGCCGCGGCTGTCGCGGCGGGTGTCGGTCGAGCGGCTGCTGGTCGCCTGCGCGCTGCTCACCGCGGTCGCCGCGGCGCTGCGGGGGGCCGGCGGCGTCGCGCCGCTGTTCGCCGGCTGCGCCCTGTCCGGCGTCGCCGTGGCGATCGTCCAGGCGCTGCTGCCCGCCTACATCCGGGCCACCCATCCCGAGGCGACGGGCATGCTGACCGGCGCCTACTCGATGTCGCTCACGCTCGGCGCCGCGCTCGCCGCGGCGCTGGCGGTACCGCTCGAGGAGTGGCTCGGCTCGTGGGAGGCCTCGCTGGCGGCATGGTCCGTGCCCGCGCTGATCGCCGCGGCCGTCTGGCTGCCGGCGGCGCTGCGCGCCGGGACCCGGCTGCGCGGCGCGTCGCCGCCGGGACTCTGGGGGAACCGGCTCGCGTGGAACGTGAGCCTCTTCATGGGTACGCAGTCGATGGCGTTCTACGCAGGGCTCACCTGGATCCCGACGATCCTCGAGGACAACGGCTACTCCGCCGGCCAGGCGGGGGCGCTGCAGGCGCTGAGCGCGATCGTGCAGCTCGCGCCGGCGTTCGCCGTGCCGGTGCTCGCGACGCGGCGGCGCACCCAGGTCGGGCTGCTGTGGTGGATCGTGCTGCTCCAGCTGGCGGGTGCGCTCGGGTTGCTGCTCGCGATCGACGTCGCGCCGCTCTGGATCGTCGTGCTGGGCATCGGGCAGGGCGGGGCGCTGGGGCTCGGGCTGATCCTGCCGGTGCTGCGCGGCGGCGCTGCGGCATCGGTGGCGGCGCTGACCGCGATGTCGCTGTGCGTCGGCTACATGGTGGCCGCCGCGGGACCGTGGCTGCTGGGCGCCGTGCACGACGCGGCAGGAGGCTGGACGCTGGCGCTGATCGTGTTCGCGGGGATCTGCTTGCTGGAGCTGGCGCCGGGCCTGCCCGCCTCGCGCGCCCGGACGATCGAGGAGGGGACACCGTGAAGACGCAGGTGGGGATCGTGGGCGCCGGCCCGGCAGGGCTGGTGCTGGCGCGGCTGCTGGAGCTGCGGGGGATCTCGTCCGTGGTGATCGAGGCGCGGTCGCGCGACTACGTCGAGCAGCGCGTGCGCGCGGGGGTGCTCGAGCAGCGCTCGGTCGACTGCCTGGGAGAGGCCGGCGTGGCGGACCCGGCTCCACGAGGAGGGCATGGTCCATCACGGGATCGAGCTGCGGTTCGGCGGCCAGGGGCATCGCATCGACTTCACGCAGCTCACGAACGGCAAGTCGATCACGGTCTACGGGCAGCAGGAGGTGGTCAAGGACCTCATCGCGGCGCGGCTGGCGTCCGAGCTCCCGCTCCTGTTCGAGGTCTCCGACGTGGCGGTCGACGTCGACCGCCCGGCGGTCTCGTTCACGCACGAGGGCTCCGCGGTCGAGCTCGAGTGCGACGTGATCGCCGGCTGCGACGGCTTCCACGGCGTCTGCCGCGACGCGATCGCCGACCGGCTGACCGTCTTCGAGCGCGTCTATCCGTTCGCCTGGCTCGGGATCCTCGCCCGCTCCAAGCCCTCATCCGAGGAGCTGATCTACGCCAACCACAACCGCGGCTTCGCGCTGCACTCGATGCGCTCGCCGTCGGTCACCCGCTCCTACCTGCAGGTCTCGCCCGAGGAGGACATCGACGAGTGGCCCGACGCGCGGATCTGGGAGGAGCTCAACTCGCGCTTCGAGCTCGACTCCGGCTTCTCGCTCAACGAGGGCGAGATCTTCGAGAAGGGCGTCACGCCGATGCGCTCGTTCGTGGTCGAGCCGATGCAGCACGGCAAGCTCTTCCTCGCCGGCGACGCGGCACACATCGTGCCGCCGACCGGCGCGAAGGGGATGAACCTCGCGATCGCCGACGTCGAGATCCTCGCCGCGGCGCTCGAGTCGTTCTACGGCTCAGGCGACGAGAGCGGGCTGCAGTCCTACTCCGAGGACTGCCTGCGCCGCGTCTGGCGGGTGCAGCACTTCTCCTCCTTCATGACGTCGATGCTCCACCGGCCGGAGAACCAGGACCCGTTCGAGGCACAGCTCCAGCGGGCGCAGCTCGACTACGTCTGCTCATCCGAGGCCGCGGCGCGGTCGCTGGCGGAGAACTACGTGGGCCTGGACCGGGTCTAGGTGCCGGCGCTTCGACGGGCCAGCCCGAACGGACTTCCCTCGGAGTCCTTGCAGATCGCCCACGCCTCCCCTGGGTGAACCACGCTCCCGCCGAGCGCCTCGACCCGCTCCAGCGCCTCGGCGATGTCGGGTACGGCGAAGTAGGGCAGCGAGAAGGAATCACCAGGTCCGCGTCCGCGAGCGTGGACGCCCACCGCCGGCGCGCCCGAGTGCGTTTGCCAGCCCTCTCCCTCTCCCGCCTCGCGAGCGTCCATCTCAACACCCAGGAATCCCACCCAGAAACGGCGGGCGCGCTCGGGGTCGTCCGCGGGGAACTCCGTCAGCGACACCGCGGGGCCCACCGCTCGCTCGAGCAGTGACGGCGCGAGGATCGAGTCCGCCGCACCCGTGATTCGCAGTCCGACGACCCGGCCGTAGTGATCGAAGTCCAGCACGATGCCATCGAGCGCAGGAATCTCGTCGGCCGCCTCCAGCGCATCGAGCGCCACCGAGTCCCGGACCTCCGGCGGGTCCCCGACCACCAACGTCACGTACGCCTCACCGGACGCCTGCACGGTAACTGCGATCTCTGCCATGGGCACGATGCTTGCAGAGCTAGGAGGCCTCCCGCCACAGGAGGATCGCGCTGAGGGTGTCCGTGAGCCAGCCGGCGTAGCGCTCCGGCGACAGCCCGGCGCCCTCGGTCATGCGCAGGTAGGTGCCCTCGTTGGCGATCGCGTAGAGGGTGTCGGTCGCCTCCTGCGCGCTGACGCGGAGCAGGCCGGCCTCGTCGAGGCGGTCGGCGATGACGCGGAACGCCGTGCGCAGGCTGCGATGCGCGCGCTCGCGTAGCGGGCGCAGCTCGGCGTCCATGAAGATCGAGCTTTCGCCGAGCGCGATCAGGCGCCCGGCGCGGGCCATCAGCACGGCGTTGGAGGACGCCATGCGCGGCAGCACATCCTTGGGCGGCGCCGCGGCGATGACGGCGAGGCTCTCGGACGGGTTGTCGCGGGTCGCGCGAACGATCACCGCGTCGAGGAGGGCCGCCTTGTTGGGGAACGCGAGGTAGACCGTCGCCTCCGCCACGCCCGCTGCTTTGGCGACGGCGCGGATGCTGGTCCGCGCGTAGCCGTCGCTGACGAACCGCTGCTCCGCGGCGGCGCAGATGCGCTCGCGCGTCGCCGCCGCGCTCGCGCGGCGGGCCGTGGCGTCGTACTTCCGCTTGACAGGGCGCTCAGACATTGCCTAGAGTGACACTCTAGTGAATATCACGGCAGAACAGACCGAGCTTGTGCCGCTCACCGACGACTGGAGCTTGTGGCGCGACTTCGCCGTCCGCAGCTCGGGCTTCCCGGTCGAGGGGCTCGACCGCTTCGGCCCCGACGAGGACGCGCGGCTCGCCGAGGTGGCGCGCGACCCAGCCTTCCGCGAGGCGGTGGCGTGGCAGAGCCGGGAGTCGCTGACGCGCGCGGTGGACAAGCTCGCCGCCGGCGCTCCCGGCAGCCCGTCGCGCCGGCGCCGCTGGATCGACGTGGTCGGCAACTACTGGCAGCGCTACTGCTCGAAGAACGACACGATCGGGTTCTTCGGGCCGCTCGCGTGGGGCTCGTTCGCCGAGGACGGCGAGGCGATCAGCGTGCGCTCGGGCGCGCTGGAGCGCGAGCGCGTCGTGCACCTCGAGACGTGGGCGGTCGAGGCGGTCGCCGCCGCGGCCGGCGTCACGACGCCGCTGCCGATGGGCCCGTTCCCCGAGCGCGACCTGCGCCCGCTGCTCGTCGACACCTCCGGGCTCGACCGCCTCGAGGCCGCGCGCGACGCGGTGGCTTCGGCGCAGGGCGACGCGATCGCCGCCGCGCTCGACGACCTCGACCGCGTGTTCGAGGCGATCACCGGACGGCCGGCCGCGCGCGCCGAGGGTGACAGCGGCGGCGGCCGGACGGTCGCCTACCTCGACTGCATGCGCGACCTCGACGTGACGCTCGGGCCGGCGGTGCTCGACGAGCTCCGCACGTCGCTGCCCCTGGTCCTCTCCGCGTCGCGCTGGTGGTGCGGGCGCGTGTTCGACCGCGGCGCCGAGCTGCTCGGCCAGATCGCCCACGGGCGCAACGGCCCGCTGGCCCCGATGCTCGGCCAGCTGATGGGCGCGGGTTTCGGGCTGTGGGACCAGATGGGCGACGAGCAGCGCGAGCTGCAGCGCCGCTGGGCCTCGGGCGACCCCGATGCGTTCGCCGACTGGACGCCCGCGTGGCACGGCTCGGCCTACCACTCCGCCGACCTCCAGATCGCCGCGGCGAGCGCCGACGCGGTGGCGCGCGGCGACTTCCTCGTCGTGCTCGGCGACTTCCACGGCGGCGACAACCCGCTCGCCCAGGGCCTGTTCGGGCTCCGCCACCCGGACCCCGCCGCGATGATGGGCCGCATCGCCGCCGACATCGGGCCCGGCGTCCACCTCTCTCCCCCGCGCCACGGCGCAGTCCAGATGACCGCGCGGAGCTGGCCGATGTACCCCGAGGGCGACACCGTCGTGATGAGCGGCGACGAGCCGGCGCCCGCGGGCACCACGCGCGTCGCGCTCGAGGACGTCGTCGTCGAGGACGGGCACGTCTCCGACCGCGCGGGCACGTTCAGCGCACCGCTCGCGGAGTTCCTCTACCTGCCGATCTTCGTCGCCGCGCTGCGCAGCTTCGACCCGGTCGGCGAGGGCAACGGACGCGCGCAGATCGGGCGCCTCGTGGTGCGCCGCGCAACGTGGTCGGCGCCCGAGCTCCCGGCCGCGCCCGACGACCTCGCGGCGTGGGCGCGCGAGCGCGGCCTCCCGCGCCGCGTGTTCGCCCGCTCGCCGCTCGAGCGCAAGCCCAAGTACGTCGACTTCGAGAGCGCCTCGCTGCGGCGCTCGCTCGTCCGCTTCGCGCGCGGCGGGCCGCTCGAGTTCACCGAGATGCTCCCCGGGCCCGACGAGTGCTGGCTGCCCAGCGACGCCGGCCGCCACACGAGCGAGCTGCGCGTCGTCGCGCTGGCTGCCCGCTAGAGGTCGCCGAGGCTCTGAGCGGCGAGCACCAGCAGGTCGAGCCCGGACGGTTGCTGCTGCCTCGGCTCGGGTGTCTCGCGCGGCTGCGAGCTGAACCAGCGATCGAGGATGTCGTTCTGGATCCGTCCCGCCTCCTCGACGCTGAGATGGCCCTGCTCAACATGCAGATCGAGCGTCTGGATGATCTGCGACACGAGGCCCTCATCGAGGACCCCGGTCATGAGCGCCGCGTTGTACTCGTCGGTGGCAACGGAGCGGAAGGCCGCCTCCCGCTGGCGGGGGTCGCGGAGCTGGGAGCCCAGCCTTCTCGCCCATTCCTTGGCCGTGTGGCTCGAGCCGGTGGACGTCACGCCGCCGCCGGCCCCGGCCTGGGCGCCGCGGTGCATGCCGTAGCCGATGCTCATCGCGGGGAGCTGCGCGTAGGTGTGTGGCAGCCCCGAGGCCTGCCACGCGGCGCTGGGCATCATGTGCTCGGCCTCCCACCGACCCTTCTTGGAGTTCTTCGCCGCCTCCTTGTACGGGGCGACGGGCCGTGATCGCAGCCCCGGCGTGAACAGTCCGGGACGGTCGGGGCCGCGCTGCAGCCGGCGCGTGGGCGGCTCGAGCAGCCTCGCAACCGCGCGATTGCCGGCGACCCTGCTCAGTCGCCGCACGGCGTCAGCGGTGAGCCCGCGAGGCGCACGGCCCGCGGACTGCGGTCGGCTCGTCGTCTGGCGCGACGACGGGCTCGCGAGCGGCCCGGCCTTCACGGCGCAACCCTAACTCAGGCGGCGTACCCGGTCACCTTGTCGACCTCCATGCGCAAGATCAGCCTGACCGCCCCGGGCGGGTCGGGATCGGGATCGTGCCCGTCATACGTGTGAGACAGCCCGGTGTCGAACGCGCGATCGACGTCCTCCTCGATCGTCACGCGCCCGCGCAGCTCGACGTAGTTGTACGGGTCGTCTGAGTCGAGCACGGTCACGCTGGCGCGCGGGTCGCGCTCGAGGTTGCGGTGCTTGCGCCGCCCGGCCACGGTGGAGAACAGCACGTCGTCGCCGTCGCGGCCGACCCACATCGCGGACGTCTGCGGCCCGCCGTCGGGGTTGATCGTCGCGAGCACGGCGAAGTGGCGGCCGTCGAGCAGCCGGCGGATCTCGTCGTTCAGTGCGATGCCCATGGACTGCAGCCTAGGCCGGAACGCCGAGCAGCCCGCGCACGACACGCTCGGCGAGCACCTCGTCGTGGGGCGCCTGGCCGGCGAGCTGGATCACGACGCCCTCGAGCGCGCCGACGCACGCGCGGGCGAGCGTCTTGGCGGGCGCGCCCGGCGGCAGTGAACCCGCTCGGCGGGCGGCGCCGATCAGCCTCGAGCAGCGCTCGACGAGCGAGTCCATGGCCCGCTCGACCGCTCTCCCCACCGGATGGTCCTGGCCCGCGAACTCGGCGGCCAGCATCATCCGGACGCGCGCGACGTCGCGCCGGCAGTAGACGGCGTGGCCGCGCGCCAGCGCGAGCAGCTCGTCGACCGGATCCATGTCGTCGTCGAGGGTGGCGCCGACCTCGGCCACCCAGGTCTCGTCCACCCACTCGACGACCGCGAGTGCCAGCGCCTCCTTGTCCCGGAACAGGTGGTAGAGGGCGCCGCGCGTGTAGCCCGCGTCGGCGGCGACGCGCTCGAGGACGAGGTTGCCGTACCCGTGTCGCGACAGGCCCCTGGCGGCTGACTCCAGCAGCGCGCTGCGGCTCCGCGCCCGCCGCTCGTCTTGGGTCATGCGTGACTTAGATACATTCATGTCTGTATGTTAAGGGAATGATCGGACCGATACGCGAACTCTGGCCACGGAGCGCCTCAGGACTGCCGCCCGGGCAGGGGCTGGTCAGCACGTTCCCCCGCTTCGGCGTCCACTTCGCGAGCCCACTGCCGGAGGTGCCGCCGGAACCGAGCATCGCGGTGAGCGGTGCGGTCAGCGCGCCATTCGAGCTCTCGCTCAGCGCCCTCCACGAGCGTCCGCGGCGCACGCTCGTCGCCGACTTCCACTGCGTCGCCGGCTGGAGCGTCCGCGACCTGCGCTGGGAGGGCGTCGCGTTCCGCGCGCTGTGGCAGGAGTCGATCCTCCCGCATGCGCAGCCGAGGATCACGCACCTGGAATTCGTCGGCCTCGACGGCTACGGGTCGGTGCTGACGATCGAGGACGCGCTCGCCGACGACGTGCTGATCGCCGATCGCCTCGATGGCGCGCCGCTGACCGGCGACCACGGCGCCCCGGCGCGGGTCGTCAGCCCGCAGCAGTACGGCTACATGAACACCAAGCACCTGTCTCGGCTCGTGCTGCACACGCGCGAGCCCGAGCGTGCGCGGCACTCATCGGGCGTCCGCGCGTTCATGCTCTCGTTCGTCGCGCCGCACCCGCGCGCGCGGGTGGCGCACGAGGAGCGCCACCGGCATCTCCCCGCCTGGTCGCTCCGGTTCACCTACCAGCGGATCGTCCTGCCGATCCTCGCCACCCGCATGGGGCCAAACGCACGATCTCCGCGACCGCTCGACGATCACGTGACCTAGTAGGTGATGAACTCCAGCAGGCTGCCGTCGGGGTCGCGGAAGTAGACGCTGCGACCGGTTCCACGCGCCCCCGCTCGCTCGACCGGGCCGAGCTCGACCGCGACGCCGTGCGCCTCGAGGTGGGCGACCGCGTCCTCGATCGGGCCGTCGTAGACGAAGCAGAGGTCGCTGTTGCCGGGCTGGACGGGCAGCCGCGCGACCGGGTCCGGGTCGACGCCCGGGCCGTGCACGTTGAGCTGCTGGTCGCCGAAGCGGTACGCCCAGCCGGCGCCCTTCGCGACGAGCTCGGCGCCGAGCACGTCGCGGTAGAACGGGTTGGAGGCGTCCCAGTCCGAGATGTGGATGACGCAGTGATCGAGGCGCACGGTCACGATGCGTCCCGATTTCTAGCAGCGGGCCGTCGATCAGTTCCGGCCCGTTGCCCGCGGACCAGGACGCGCTCGGCTAGCGCGCGGTGCGGCCGGCCAGGCGCCGCGGCAGCGGCACGGGCGAGAACGAGTTGGCGGCCAGGAACGCGAACTCGCGCGGGCCGAGCTTGCCGACCAGGCGGCGCAGCTCGTCGCGCTCCTTCGAGCTCATGCCTTTGCCGCGGCGCACGAGCTCTGCCATGCGGCGCCGCTCGTTCGAGTCCAGGCGCAGGATATGGCGGCGCGCGAGCAGCGCGGTCTTGCCGATCGCCAGCAATCGGATGAACGGGATGGCCTTCAGGAACCGGGGCATGGACCGGTGCTACCCATCCGGCGCGCCCGCCACCCGGACCGCCGCCGCCTGGGCCGCGTCCATCCACATCTCCCAGCGCCCGGAGGCCGAGTTGCGCTCGTCGAGGAAGCGGTACGGCCGGCGGCCGCCGAACTCGAGGTTGCGGATGCGCGAGACGCCGCCGAGCACGGAGGCGATGCGGCGCCGCGGCCAGCCCATCGCGTCCTCGATGTCGGGGAAGCAGCGCGGCTGGTCGGGCGTCCGGGCCAGCGCGTCGAGCAGCTCGCGCATGAGGTCGCTGCAGCGGTCATAGAAGCGGGCGATCTCGCCGGCGTCGGCCATGGCGTGCTCCGGCGCGTGCTGCTCGGCGAGGCCGAGCCGGGCGATCCCGCGGCGCACCTCGGTCTCGAGCTCTCGGGGCACGGCGACGTCGAACGCGGCGCGGCGCGCCACGAACGTCCGGATCGCCGCGTTGATGTCGCGCGGGGCGGCGCGGGCGCCGAGTGGGCGCAGCAGGTGCGCGTGCAGCTGCGGCAGGTGCTCGGCGACGAGATCGTCGCGGCCGGCGCTCGCCTTCGTGGCGATCCACCAGATCCAGTCCCAGAAGTGGTTGTCGATCGCGACGAGCGTCTCGGCGCTCGGCGTCACCGGCGGCGCCGCCGTCTGGCGCTCGTCGAGGAACAGGTACTCGACCTTGACCGGCCCGCGGAGCAGCACCTGGTAGACGGGGAAGTGCCCGAGCGGCTCCCACTGCTCGCCCAGCGGCTCGAGCGGCGCGACCAGCTCCGGCATGTCGCGCGAGACCGCGGCGAAGTCCGGCGTCGTCACCGCGTAATCCCAGTCGGAAAGCTCGTCGTGCGTGCCGCGTGCCCGCGATCCGGCGAGCTCGACGTGCGTCACCGCCGGGTGCTGCGCGACCAGCGCCTCAGGTGAGCTGCCAGAGCGCGTTGGCGATCCTCCATCCCTCGCTCGTGCGAACGAGGTGCACGTACTCGTGGTAGGTCGCGCTGCGGACGGTGGCCGTGGCGGCGTCCTTGTAGACGTCGTGCACCTCGACCTCGATGCGGCCGTCGCCGGCGTCACCGGCGCCCGCGCCCTGCTCGGTCAGCTCGACCATGTGCGCCTTCGTGGTGATGCCGAGCTCGTCGGCGGCCCGGCGCTTCGCGAGGTCGGGATGCAGCGCACGCTCCATGCGCGCTGCGTCGCCCTCGAACCAGCCCTCGAAGTAGTCGAGCACCGTCTGCGTGATGGCGTCGGTGCCCTCGAGCCATCCATCGCGTGCCACTCGCGGACCCTATCCAGATACCGTCCGGCCATGACGTACTTGGTGACCGGCGCCCTCGGCGCCCTCGGCGCGTGGGCCGTGCGCTCGCTCCTCGACCGCGACGAAGCCGTCGTGACCTACGACCTCGGTGGCAGCGACCACCGGCTGCGGCTGGCGGTGAGCGACGACGAGCTCGGCGCGCTGACCCGCGTCGACGGCGACGTCACCGACCTCGCGCACCTCGAGCGCGTGATGGACGAGCACGACGTGACGAACGTGATCCACCTCGCCGCGCTGCAGGTGCCGTTCGTGCGCGAGGACCCGGTGCTCGGCTCGCGCGTCAACGTCACCGGCACGGTCAACGTGCTCGAGGCGGTGCGGCGCCGGGGCGAGCGCATGGGCCCGGTCGTCTACGCATCGTCGATCGCGGCGGTCAAGGGCGACGTGGCGTATCCGAGCACGCTCTACGGCGTCTTCAAGCTCGCCAACGAGGGCACCGCGGCCGGCTACTTCAACGACTTCGGCGTCTCCTCGGTCGGGCTGCGGCCGCACACGCTCTACGGCCCCGGCCGCGACCAGGGGCTGACCTCGGCGCCGACCGCAGCGATGGTCGCGGCGGCGAAGGGCGAGGCATACGAGATCCCGTTCGGCGGCTCGCTGCAGCTCCAGTACACGGCCGACGCCGGCGAGCAGTTCGTGCGCGCGAGCGAGGCGCGCGTCGAGGGCGCGTCGGTGCACAACCTCGACGGGCCGGTCGCGAGCGTGGAGGAGATCATCGCGGCGATCGAGCAGGCGGCGCCGGAGGCCGCGGGGAAGATCACGTGCGGGAAGGATCCGCTGCCGTTCCCCTCCGAGCTCGACTCGAGCTCGTACACCGAGCTCGTCGGCGGGCCGGTGTCGCGGCCGCTCGCCGAGGGCGTGGCCCAGGCGATCGCGGCGTTCAGCTGAGCACGGCGCCGTCGGACGCCGAGCCGACCGACGCGCCATAGCGCCCGAACACGCCGCCGCTGAAGCGCGGCTGCGGAACGGTCCATTCCGCTAGCCGCGCGGCCAGCTCGTCGGCGGGGATCTCGACGTCGAGCCGGCCTCCGTCGACGTCGATGCTCACGATGTCGCCGTCCCGCACTGCCGCGATCGGGCCGCCGCGCGCCGCCTCGGGCGCGACGTGGCCAACCATCAGCCCGCGCGTGGCGCCGGAGAAGCGGCCGTCGGTCACGAGCGCGACCGACTCGCCGAGCCCGGCGCCGACCACCGCCGACGTCACGCCCAGCATCTCGCGCATCCCGGGCCCGCCGGCGGGGCCCTCGTAGCGGACGACGAGCACGTCGCCCTCGCCCACGTCGCCGGTGTGCAGCGCCTCGGCGCACGCCGCCTCGCTGTCGAACACCCGCGCCGGACCGCGGTGCGCGCGCCGCTCCGTCCCGGCCAGCTTCATCACGCAGCCCTCGGGGGCGAGGGAGCCGCGGAGCGCGTAGAGCGACCCGCGCGGCTTGAGCTCGCCGATCACCTCGCCGTCCGGCTGGGGCGCGTCGGCTGTCGCCTCGGCCAGCGTGCGGCCGTCGACCGTCGGCGCGGCGCCGTCGACGTGGCCGCGGCGGATCAGCTCCCGGATCAGGGTCGCCGTCCCGCCCGCTGCGTGGAGGTCCGACGCCACGAAGCGCCCGCCCGGCACGAGGTCGGCCAGCACCGGCGTGCCGGCGCTGATGGCGGCGAGCTCGTCGAGGCTGAGCGGCACGCCCGCCTCGCGCGCGATCGCCAGCAGGTGCAGGAAGCCGTTGGTCGAGCCGCCGCTGGCGACCGCGCCGGCCATCGCGTTCTCGAGCGCGCGGCGGTCGAGGAAGCGGCGGGCGGTCGTGCCGTTCTCGGCGAGCTGGACCGCGAGCGACCCGGCGCGCTGCTGCGGCGGCGTCCTTCTCCTCGGTGTGGGCGGCGGGGATCAGCCCATCGCCGATCACGCCGAGCCCGAGCATGTCGACGACGATCGCCATCGTGTTGGCGGTGAAGTTGCCGGCGCAGTAGCCGGCGCCGGGGCACGCCTCGCGCTCGACGACGTCGAGCTGCTCGCGCGTGATCCGCCCACGGTCGTGCGCGCCGACGGCCTCCCACACGTCCTGGATCGTCAACGCGCGGTCGCCGTCGCGGCCGGCGAGCATCGGCCCGCCGGAGAGCACCACCGCCGGGCGGTCGACGCGCGCGAGCGCCATCAGCGCAGCGGGCACCGTCTTGTCGCAGCCGACGAGGCAGACGAGCGAGTCGAAGTCGTGCGCGTGGACCATCAGCTCGATCGAGTCCGCGATCACCTCACGCGAGACCAGCGACGCGCGCATGCCCGGCGTCGCCTGCGACTGGTTGTCGGAGACCGCGATCGTGTTGAACTCGAGCGCCACGCCACCCGCCGCCTCGACCGCCTCGGCGACCTTCAGCGCCAGCCGCCGGTGGTTGAGGTTGCACGGCATCGTCCGCGTCCACGTCGAGGCGATGCCGACGATCGGCCCGTCGAGCCGCTCGGGGTCGATGCCCATGGCGCGGAAGTGCGAGCGGGCGCCGGCCCGCTCGGCACCCGACCGCAGAGCGGCCCGGGCGCGGCTCCGTGCAGCGTCGTCGTTCGGCACTACGTCGCGTAGTACACGTCGGGGTCCGCACCTGCGCCGAGCACGGCGCTGACGTACTCGCGGACGTGGTGGCGCTCCTCGACCCCGTCGATGATCATCATCTCCATCACCGGGATCATGCCGGGCGCGATCACCTTGAGCTCCGTCACCACGCGCCGCTGGTAGCGGGTCGAGCGCGGGTCGACGACGAACTCGAACAGCTCGTCGGTGAGCGTCTCCTCGTCGATCGAGAGGCGGAACAGCCGCGACATCAGCTGCCGCCGGTCACGTCGAGCTCCACTTCGATGTTGCCGCGCGTGGCGTTGGAGTACGGGCAGCGATCGTGGGCGCGTGCGACGAGGTCCTCGGCGGCGGCTTGGTCGAGCGCGGGGACGTGGCACTCGAGCTTGACGCCGAGGCCGAAGCGGCCCTTGCCGAGCGCGCCGAAGTCGACGTGCGCGGTCACGGTGACGCCCTTGACGTCGTCGACCGAGCCCTCGCGCATGGCGGAGGAGCGCATCGCGTTGGCGAAGCACGCCGCGTAGCCGGCCGCGAAGAGCTGCTCAGGGTTCGTGCCTGGGCCGCCATCGCCGCCGAGCTCCTTCGGCGACGAGAGGTCGAAGTCGACCTTGCCGTCGTCGGTGCGGGTGTGGCCGGTGCGGCCGTCCTCGTTGGCGGTGGCGTGCGCGGTGTAGAGGATCTTCATCCTCCCGAGCTTACGACTGGGAGGTCGTCATCGCCGTGCTCGATGAGTCCTCGGACGCCGACTCGTCGGACGAGGTCGTGCCGGACGAGGTCGTGCTCGTCGTGCTGACCTGGGCGGTCGTCGCCGAGGAGCCCAGCGCGGGGTCCTTCCCGGCGGCCATCTGGATGTAGATCGTCGCGAACAGCGCGATGAACACGGCGACGGTCGCGGCGGTGATCGTGCGGCGGATGCGCGCCACGCGGGCGCGCCGGGCGAGGAGAGTTGGGCTCATGTGCGGGAGGGGACGGGGGTGGACGGGAGGTGGCGGACGACGAGGAGGACGAGCGCGGGCACGACCGCGATCGCGGTGCAGACGAGGAACCAGGCGGTGCCGGCGTCGGTGCCCTCGCCGAGCGAGTGGACGATGCCGGCGAGCCAGGCGAGCGCGGTCCAGCGGTGCAGCTTCTTCCACCGCGCCACGCCGATCTTCGTCCGGAAGTAGTAGGAGACGCCGAGCGCGACGAGCGCCCAGCCGGCGACGATGCCGATCGACATCCACGGCTCCTTGTAGCCCGACACGAACGGGATCGTGATGTCCCACACGCTCGAGTTCAGGTAGGAGTCGCCGAGCAGCGCCACGGCGTGCACGACGATCGCGATCAGCGTCGCCAGCGACAGCGCCTCGTGGGCGGCGCGCAGGTCGAGGCCGCGGCCCTTGACCATGCGCCCGCCCATCGTCAGGCCGACGCCGACCGCCGCGCTCGAGAGCAGGAGCGCGGCGATGCCGGCGGCGCGGGAGGCGATCCAGAACAGGTGCTCTTCCATGCCGGGCATGCTCGGCCCAGCACCTTCGGGCCTCCTCAGCGGAAGCTGGGAGTTACCCGAGAGACGCGGCGCGGAGCCGCCGCACCGCGACGAACATGCCGATCGCGCCCCAGATCACCAGCGAGCGGAGGTCGGCGAGGTCGACGCTCCCGCCTGGCACGAAGCAGGCGGTGAACGCCTTCACCAGGTGCGACAGCGGGAAGAAGTCGGCCAGGTGCGTCAGCCACGACGGCGCGTCGGTGAGCGGGAACCAGATGCCCGAGATGAACGAGATCGGCAGGAACGTCAGCTGCGCGAGCGGCTGCGCCTGGTCCGAGGTCTTCGCCACCGTCCCGAGCGCCAGCCCGAGCGAGCCGAGGCACGCCGCGCCGAGCACCAGCGTCAGCACCGCCTGCGGCAGCGTGCGCGCGTAGATGTCGACGCCCAGCGCCGGCACGGCGACCGCGAACAGCAGCACCACCGAGGCGATGCCGACCAGCGCGGCGCCGGTCAGCCACGCGCCGAGGTAGATCGACAGCGGCAGCGGCGTCCCGCGCACGCGCTTGAGCAGCCCGGTCTCGCGCGCGGTCGCCACGCCGATGATGAGGCTCGTGTAGCACGCGAGCGTGATCGCGAAGACCCCGATCGAGGGCGTGTAGTACTGCGCGAACGGCACGTCTCCCCCGCCCGGCGACGCGACGTTCTGCCCGGCGTTCAAGCCGCCGAACAGCGTCACGAGCACGAGCGGGAACGCGAACGTGAACCCGAGCGCGCGCGGCGAGCGCAGCGTGAAGCGCACGCGCGCCGCGATCCAGCGGCCCAGCAGGTTGAAGTCGGTGGCGATCATCGGCGCTCCTCAGTCAGCTCGAGGTAGACGTCCTCGAGGCTCGGGCGGGTCACGGTCAGGCCCTCGAGCTCCTCGCCGCGCTCGGCGGCGCGGCACAGCAGCGGGGCGAGGTCGGCGGTCGGGGTCGTCGTCGCGTAGCGGACGTGGCGCCCGTCGAGCCGGTAGGAGACGATCGACTCGGCGTCGCCCTCGGAGAGCGAGTCCGGGTCGCCGTCGGCGATCACGCGGCCGCCGGCCAGCACGACCACGCGGTCGGCGAGCACCTGCGCCTCTTCCATGTAGTGCGTGGTCAAGAGGATGGTCTTGCCCAGCTCGCGCAGGCGGCCGATCAGCTCCCACGCCTGGCGGCGCGCGGAGGGATCGAAGCCGGTGGTCGGCTCGTCGAGGAACAGCACCTCGGGGTCGCCGGCGATGCCGAGCGCGAGGTCGAGCCGGCGGCGCTGGCCGCCGGAGAGCGTGGCGGCGCGGGCGTCGGCGCGAGCAGCGAGGCCGACGAGGTCGAGCACCTCGTCGACCGGACGCGGGTGCGGGTAGGCGGCCGAGTAGAGCGCGACGGCCTCGCGGACGGTGATGTTGGGGTCGAGCCCCTCCTCCTGCAGCACGATGCCGATGCGCTCCAGGAAGGCGCGCTCGCGCAGGGCCGGATCGTGGCCGAGGACGCGGACCTCGCCGGCGTCGGCGCGGCGGTGGCCCTCGAGGATCTCCACGAGCGTGGTCTTGCCGGCGCCGTTTGGCCCCAGCAGCGCGACGAGCTCGCCCTGGCGGACGGTGAGGTCGACGCCGTCGAGCGCCTGCACGGCGCCGTAGGCACGGCGGACGCCGGTCACCTCGACGGCGGTCTGAACGGTGGTCGTGATCATGCGACACAGGATCGGCTCCGCGCCGCGATCTGTCATCGGCGCAGGGGCCGAACTTGGGTCTCCACCCGCGGGTGGAGACGGATCCACCCGGGCGCCGATGTAATCGCGCGGAACCCGCCGTACCGTTTGGCGACATGTCGAACCTCCGAGGCGCACCCGCGATCCGCTCGTTCGCCGTCGCCGCGTTCCTCACGATCATCGCCTCGGTCTTCGCCACCGAGCCTGGACCGGGGCTCTCCGGCGACGGGCTGCTGGTCACGCTGTCGCTGATCGCGCTGATCGGCGGCGTCTTGATCGTGCTGCCGTGGCAGGAGATGTCCGACGCACGCCGCGTCGTCGGGCTCTCGCTGATCGGCGCCGCGAGCATCGTGCTCGGCGCCATCCAGCCCGACAGCGGCGGCTACGCGGGCGTCTACATCGTCGTGGTCATCGCCGCGGCGCGGCTGCCGCTCGGGCTCGGGCTCGCCGTCGCGGGGCTGACGCTGGCCGGCAACGTCGCCGTCGCCGCCATCGTCCGCGACGAGCCCGGCGCCCACATCAGCGGGCTGCTGTTCTCGGTCGTCCCGTGGTTCATGGTGATGCGGCTGATGCGCCGGCTGCGCGCCGACCGCGACCGCGCCGAGGCGCTCGTCGAGGAGCTGCGCGAGTCGCGCGCGGAGACCGCCCGCGAGGCCGCGGTCGCCGAGCGCGGCCGGCTCGCGCGCGACATGCACGACGTGCTCGCGCACTCGCTGTCGGCGCTCGCGCTGCAGCTCGAGGGCGCGCGCCTGCTGGCGCGCAACCGCGACACCGACCCCGAGGTCGTCGCCGCGATCGAGCGCGCGCACCACCTCGCGGGAAGCGGCCTGAAGGAGGCGCGCGAGGCGATCTCCGCCCTGCGCGGCGACGAGATGCCCGGGCCGGAGCGACTCAAGACGCTCGCCGAGGGCTTCGGCGACCGCGTCGCCCTCCAGGTCAGCGGAGAGCCGCGCGAGCTCGCGTCCGAGGCGCGGCTCGCGCTCTACCGCACCGCCCAGGAGGCGCTCACCAACGTCTCCCGCCACAGCGCGGCCAACCACGTCGAGCTCCAGCTCGCCTACGAGCCCGAGGGCACGCGGCTGGTCGTGCAGGACTGCGGGCCGGCGCTCGTCGAGGCGCCGTCGCTGGGCGGCGGCTACGGGCTGACGGGCATGCGCGAGCGCGCCGAGTTGCTGGGCGGCCGGCTGAGCGCCGGACCGATGGGCGACGGCTTCAAGGTCGAGCTGTGGCTGCCGGCGTGATCCGCGTCATGCTCGCCGACGATCAGCGCGTGGTCCGCGAGGGCCTCGGCACGCTGCTCGGGCTGCTCGACGGGATCGAGCTGGTGGCGACCGCGGCCGACGGCGAGGAGGCGATCGCGCTCGCCCACGAGCACGACCCCGACGTCGTGCTGATGGACCTGCGGATGCCGCGCGTCGACGGCATCGAGGCGATCCGCCGGCTCACCGCGCTCGGCGATCGCCCGCGGGCGATCGCGCTCACCACCTACGCCGACGACGCGTCGGTGCTCGGCGCGCTGCGGGCGGGGGCGCGCGGCTACCTGACCAAGGACGCGGGCGCCGACGAGATCCGCTCCGCGGTCGAGGCCGTCGCGCGCGGCGAAGCAGCGCTCGACCCGAGCGTGCAGCACCACGTCGTCGCGGCGCTGGCCGGCGGCGGTGCGGCGCCGACGCCGTCCGAGCTCCCCGACGAGCTGACCCCGCGCGAGGCCGAGGTGCTGGGCCTGATCGCCGAGGGCCTGACCAACGCGGAGATCGCCGAGCGGCTCGTGGTGAGCGCCGCGACGGTGAAGACGCACGTCAACCACATCTTCGCCAAGGCGGGCGTGCGCGACCGCGCCCAGGCCGTGGTCTACGCGTACTCGCACGGCCTCGCCGGCGGCTAGCTCAGCGCGACGGTCACGATCTCGAACGGGCGGTAGGGGATCGTCACCTCGGCGCCGTCGACGTCCGCTCGCGCGAGGCGATCCTCCAGCAGGTTGGTGAACCACGCCTCCTCGAACGGCAGGCCGACGCGCAGGCGCGCCGTGCCGCGGCCGCCGTGCGCCTCGTAGAGCCGGACGATCACCGCGTCGCCGTCCTCGGCGGGCTTGACCGTGTCGACGAGCAGTCCCGGCGCGTCGGTCGCGAACCACGAGCCCGGCTCGCCCTCACCGTCGCCGAGCAGGAGCGGCGCGTTGAAGCGCAGCGCCTCGGCGGTCACGCCCGCGTCCTGCCAGCCGCCGGCGTGCGGGAAGACGGCGAACGCGAGCTCGTGCTCGCCCACGTCGGCCTGCGGGTCGGGCCAGCGCGGGGAGCGCAGCAGCGTCATCCGCATCTCCTGGCCGAGCGTCGACCAGCCGTAGGTGGCGGCGGAGAGCAGCGCGACGCCGAACCCGTGCTCGGAGAGATCGGCGAAGCGGTGGCCGGGCACCTCGTACTGGGCGGCGTCGGCGCGGGTCGAGAAATGCGTCGGGCGTTCGACGACGCCGAACTGCATCTCGTAGGTCGCCCGCGGCGCGTGCACGGCGACCGGGAAGCGCACCTTCAGCGCCCGCCGGTCCTCGCGCCAGTCGATCGCGCAGTGGAACTCGAGCCGGGCGGCCTCGGCATCGAGCCGCACGACCTGGCGCATGCGGCTGCGCGCGCCGATCGGGCGCTCGAAGGCGACCTCTGCGCGCAGCGGGCCGTCGAGCACGACCTCGGCGCTCGTGGCCGGCGGGCAGTCCGCGCGGGTCTCGAGGTGGAACGGGTCGAGGTCCCACGCCTCGAAGTCGGTCGGGCGGTCGTCGTAGAGCTCGAGCACGTTGCCGGGCCCGGCCATGGCCTCGCGGCCGCCGAGCAGGAGCGACTGCAGGGTGCCGTCGCGGCCGAGCGTGGCGCGGAGGGTGCCGTTGTCGAGGACGAAGCCATGCGGGGACTCGTCGATGCGGGACTCGCCACGGGCGTCGGTGAAGCGGCCGACGCCGCAGGGCGGGGCCTCGGCGAAGCGCAACCCGTCGACCACCTCGCGCCGGGCGACGCCGGTCGTGTTGACGACTGCGCCGAGCATGTAGCGGTCGCGCACCGCTCCGGCCGCCGCTTCGACCTCGGCCAGGTCGAGCTCGGCGCGCGCGTGCACCTCGCCGATCGAGGAGCCGGGGAGGATGTCGTGGAAGTGGTTGAGCAGCAGCGTCTGCCAGGCGCCCTCGAGCTCCGGGCGCGCGCCGGCCACCACCGCGAGCAGCTCGGCATCGTGCAGCGCCCGCTCGGCGCGGCGGCTCGCGCGCTTCGTGCGCGCCTGCGTGGTGTAGGTGCCGCGGTGATATTCGAGGTAGAGCTCGCCGACCACCTCGGGCCACTCGGCCTCCTCCGCGAGCTCGCGGAAGAACGCCTCCGGCTCGCCGATCGTCGTGCGCGGGACGTCCTGCAGGTCCTCGACGCGGGCGAGCGTCTCGAGCATCTCGGCGGTCGGGCCACCGCCGCCGTCGCCCCAGCCGAACACCAGCAGGCTGTGCGCGGAGCGCTCGTGGTCCTTGAAGTCGCGCGCCGCGCGGCGCAGCTCGGGGACGGTCGCGTCGGCGTTGTAGGTGTCGGCGGGCGGGAAGTGCGCGAGCACGGCCGAGCCGTCGATGCCGACCCAGCGGAACGTGTGGTGGTCGGGCGTCGTGTAGCGATTCCAGGACAGCTTCTGGGTGAGGAAGCCGCTGATCCCGGCGCCGCGCATGATCTGCGGGAGCTGGCCGTTGTAGCCGAACACGTCGGGGTTCCAGAAGACCTCGGCGCGGCGGCCGAATTCGCGCTCGAAGAAGCGCTGGCCGTGGAGGAACTGGCGCACGAGCGACTCGCCGGCGGGCAGATTGCAGTCGGGCTCGATCCATGTCCCGCCGACCGGGAGCCACTGCCCGCTGCGCACCCGCTCGCGGATCCGCGCGTAGAGCGCGGGCTCGCGGTCGCGGATCCACGCGTACTGCTGCGCCTGCGAGCAGACGAAGCGGTAGTCCGGGTAGCGCTCCATCAGCCGCAGCTGGGTCGCGAAGGTGCGCACGCACTTGCGGTAGGTCTCCTCGAGCGGCCACAGCCATGCGGTGTCGATGTGGGCGTGGCCGACCGCGGTGATCTCGTGCGTGCGCGTGCCGTTGCGCCGGGCGAGCAGCGCCTGGAGGATCGCGCGGTCGCCCGAGTTGCAGAAGCGGTTGAGCTCACGCAGGAGCTCGCCCTCCCAGGCGCCGTCAGCCTCGTCCATCAGCGCCGCGAGGACACCGAGGTCGCAGGCGATGCGCCCACGCCTCGCGGTCGAAGACGGCGAGCTCGCAGCGCTCGAGCCGGAACGCTGGCGGGATCGGCGCCGGCCGCTGCTCCGGCGGGTTCAGCTCGGCCCAGCCGAACAGCCCGTTGCAGGCGATCTCGACGCTCGCGCGCAGGGTCTCGCCCGGCGTCGCGTTCGCGGTGAGCATCGCGTCGGGCCGGTGGTGCTCGGCGCCGGTCACGAGGCCCTGGACCGGCTCGCCGTCGAGCCACAGCGTCGCTTCCGAGTTGGTCACGAGGAGCAGGTCGACCTGCTCGCCCGCCCACGTCTCGGGCACGGTCGCCTCGACTTCGAGCCACCATGTCGCCCACAGCGGCCCGAGCTCCATGCCGAGCGTAGCGTCGCGCTGCTCGCCGTCCGGGCCGGTGATCCGCATGCGGTCGGGGGCGCGGGGCGCCCGGTGCACGAGCGTCTGCGCGAGCCGCGCCGCCTGGCGGACACGCTCGCGGGTGTAGTCGGGATGGGTCGCCACCGCGGGCATGCTGGCATGGTTGACTGCGCCGGAACGCGAGACGGGAGGAGCGAACATGGCGCTGCGCACAACCGTGGTGGGATCGTGGTGGAAGCTCGACGAGCACGAGGACGATCTCCGTCGCTACCACGCCGGTGAGCTCGGCGCGCAGGAGGGCGAGGACCTGCTCGACCGCGCGGCCACAGCCGCGATCGCCGAGCAGCAGGCGCTCGGGCTCGACGAGTGGACGGGCGGCGAGTACTTCACCGACAACTTCATCGATCACATGCAGCGGGTGCTGCACGGCTTCGAGATCGACAAGCCCGACGAGCCCGATCCCTTCGACTACGACGACCTCGCCCACGCCGTGATCAAGGGCGAGCTGTCAGCTCCCGATGGGCTGGGCTACGCGCGCAATTACGAGCGCGAGAGCAAGCTGCCGGGCGGCGTGCGCAAGGCAACGGTCGTCGGTCCGCTCGAGATCGCCGTCCACGCCGCGGACCAGCAGGAAGAGCTCATGCGCCAGATGCCCAACCTGATCGGCATCGTCAACCGCGAGATGCGAGACCTCGCCGCGCTGGGGTGCCCGCACGTCCAGCTCGACGTGCCGATCTTCGGCGGCCTCGTGACGATGGGCGTGATGGCGCCCGATCAGGCGGCGGGCATCATCGCGGCCTGCTTCGAGGGCGTCGAGGGCGTCACGCGGGGCGTGCACATCTGCAACGGCAACTTCAAGGGCCGTCCCATCTCCCCGAGCGTCCGCAACGCCCCTTGGGTCGCGATCTTCCAGGCGCTCGAGGGCGTCGTCGACGTCGCGGCGATGGAATGCAGCTACTTCGCCGAGTGGACCGAACGCGACGCGTGGAGCGCGCTGCCGCAGAGCATCGCGCTCGCCGCCGGGATCGTCGACGAGGCCAGCTACGGCATCGAGACGGTCAAGAAGATCCGCGACCGGGCCGCCGACTGGGCGCGGGTGGTCGGCGAGGAGCGGCTGTGGATCTCTCCTTCGTGTGGCTTCGGTCGCCACCCCGCTCGCACGCGCCCGGTCCTGCAGGCGAAGATGGAGCACATGGCCGAGGCCGCGGCGTCGTTCTGACGATCGTGGTCGTGGCGGTGTTCGGCGACGCGCACGCACACGCGGAGGCGTTCGACGCGGTGATCGGCGCCGCCGAGGCGTCCGGGGCCCAGGAGCTGTGGTCGCTCGGCGACATGATCGGCCGGGGCCCGGATCCCGAGCACGTGGTGACCCGGACGCGCGAGCGCTGTGCGGTGGCGCTGATGGGCAACCACGACTACGGCGCGACGGGGTCGGCCGAGCCCACGCGCTTCGGCGAGCCGGGCTCGCCCGCCGTGCGGTCGATCGAGCTCGCGTCCGAGCGGCTGAGCGACGCCGACGTGGAGTGGATGCGCTCGCGCAAGCCCGCTGCGCGCCGCGGTGACGTGCAGTGCTGGCACGGCGGCCCGCGCAACGCCGTGCACGAGTACGTGGGCGCGTCGAACGTGGCGGCCTGTCTTGCGGTGCAGCGCGCCGGGCTGGGCCTGGTCGCCCACACCCACGCTGCGGCGGCGTGGCGGCCCACGTTGCGCGGCGCCGAGGGCGTGCGCATCGAGGTCGACACGCCGTTGGACCTCGCCGACGGGAAGTGGCTGCTGAACCCGGGCGCGGTCGGTGCGCCTGCGCCGTCGCGGGCGGGCTGGTGGGACGGGCTCGACCAGCAGGCTGCCGACGGCGCCTTCTGGCTGGAGCTCGACCTGGAGCGCCGCATGGCGACCTGGCGCCGCGCGCCGTACGACCCGGCTCCGGCGCGGCTGCGCGCCCAGGCGCTCGGCCTCGACTGACGCCGGGTAGGAGGTCCCGCATGGGACCTTTCAGCCTGCGCGCCCTGCTCGGCGCACTCCTCGCTCTTGCCCTTCTCGCCGGCCCCGCCGCCGCCCGGCCGGCGGCGCCCGACCCGGCGCCGCCGCCCGCCGCTGACGGCGCCCGGATCGCTGCCGCGTTCGCGAAGCTCTCGCGCTCCACCCGCTGGGAGCTCGTCGACAAGGTGCCGCTGAAGTTCGACGCCCACCACCCCGAGGGCGTCGCGCGCGTCGGCGATCACTACGTGCTCTCGGCGGTCGAGGTGACGGAGCCGACGCAGCGCTACCAGCCGCCGGGCACGATCATCGACGGCACGGACCGCACGGCCGGCAAAGGCATCGGGCACCTGATCGCCTTCGACGCGCAGGGCAACCAGCTCGCCGACGTGCGCCTGGATGACGGGGCGAGCATCTACCACCCCGGCGGCCTGGACTACGACGGCCACTCGCTGTGGGCCGCAGTGGCCGAGTACCGGCCGAACAAGCCGTCGATCATCTACCGCGTCGACCCGATCAGCCTCAGGGCCCGCGAGGCGTTCCGGACCCGCGATCACATCGGCGGGATCGTGCACGACACCCGCCGCGACCGGGTGCTCGGGCTCAACTGGGGCTCGCGCACGGCCTACGAGTGGAAGCTCAACGCGCATGGCGCGAGGCTGACCGACACGACGCTGAATCCCAGCCACTTCGTCGACTACCAGGACTGCAAGTACCTCGGTCGCCCGCGCGGCTTCGAGAACCCGGTGATGCTGTGCAGCGGCATCGCCACGCTGAGCCATCCCGGGCCTGACGGGCAACCCGTCAACTACGACCTCGGCGGCGTCGCGCTCGTCGACGTGACCACCATGCGGCCGCTCAACGAGGTGCCGTTCCAGGAGTACACCGACCAGCGCCAGGTCGCTACCCGGAACGCGATCGACGTACGGATCGTCGACGGACGCCTACGCCTCTACCTGGTCGCCGACGATGACGACTCCGACCTCCTGGTCTACGAGGCGCAGTGACGGGACTGCGGGCCGGGCCCAGTCCGAGCTACGATCGAAAACGTTGAACACAGCGTCGGCGTAGGGGCGCTCGGCGCTGGTCCCACTCATGACGGGAGGCATGACATGGGTCGATCCAAGCGCGGGCGCGTCGCGATTGCAGCGGCGTGCGGGATGGTGTGCGTGGCCGGGGCGGGCTCTGCCCGGGCGCAGACGGATGCGGGCGGCCTGGACGGGTTCACGCCCGAGCGCGCCGCCTTGCAGCGCCAGTACGAGGCTCGCTTTCAGGGAGGTGTGAGCGCCGAGGATCTCGGGCGGCTGAGTCGCGGCTTGAGCCGCCGGCCGCATCTCGTGGGCACCGAGAACCAGCAGGACGTCGTCGACTCCTCGCTGAAGAAGCTCCGGTCCTACGGCCTCGATGCGCACCTGCGGTCCTACGACGTGTATCTGTCGCGGCCTGAGCGCATCCGGGTGGCGATGACCAAGCCGTATCAGCGGCAACTGTCGGTGAAGGAGCGGCGGTTCCCGTGGCTGCAGGACTTCGACAACGTGGTCGACGGCTACAACGCCTACTCGCCGCCCGGTGATGTGACGAGCGAGCTGGTGTACGTGAACTACGGCCTGCCGGAGGACTACGCAGCGCTCGACAAGCTCGGCATCAGCGTCGCCGGCAAGATCGCGATCGTGCGCTACGGCAACAGCTTCCGCGGCGTCAAGGTGAATCTCGCCGAGCAGCACGGCGCCAAGGGCGTGATCATCTACTCCGATCCGGAGGACGACGGCTACGTCAAGGGTGCGGTGTATCCGAAGGGCCCGTGGCGCCCGTCCGACTCGATCCAGCGGGGCAGCATCCAGTTCCTGTGGGAGTACCCGGGTGACCCGCTGACGCCGGGGCTTCCGTCGGTCCCTGGGACGGCGCGGCTCGCGCCGGATCGGGCGACGAACCTCGCGAAGATCCCGAGCACGCCGATCTCTTACGGTGAGGCACAGCACCTGCTGAAGGCGCTCGGCGGACCGGAGGCGCCCGTGGAGTTCCAGGGTGGGCTGCCGTTCCGCTACCACGTCGGGCCCGGGCCGACGCAGGCGCACCTGGACCTCGACATCGCCTACGAGCAGGAGCGGGTCACCAACACCATCGCGGTCATCCGCGGGACCAAGTACCCCGATCAGAAGGTGGTGGTCGGCGGCCACTCGGACGCCTGGACCTACGGCGCCGCAGACAACGTGAGCGGCTGGACGGCGACCATGGAGATCGGGCGCAGCCTCGGGCGGCTGCTCCGGCGCGGCTGGCGCCCCGAGCGCACGATCGTCCTGGCCGGCTGGGACGGCGAGGAGTACGGCCTGCTCGGCTCGACCGAATGGGGTGAGCAGTTCCAGCGCGACATCGGCGACAACGTCGTCGCCTACATCAACATGGACGGCGTCGCCGGGCGCGAGTTCAGCGCCGGTGCCGTCCCGTCGCTGGACAAGACGATCGTCGACGTCACCAAGACCGTGCAGGACCCGGGAGGCGGCTCGATCTACTCGGCGTGGACGGGCGACGACCCGGCACCGACCGTCAACCGGCTCGGCAGCGGCTCGGACTACACGGTGTTCCTCGACCACCTCGGGGCGTCGGCGATGGAGGTCGGCTACTCCACGCCCGGTGGTGAGTACCACTCGGCCTATGACCAGACGTACCAGGTCGAGCATTTCCTCGATCCTGGCTACCTGGGTCACCAGGCGGCGTCGCGGACGAGCGGCGTCACCGCGCTGCGGCTCGCGAACGCCGACGCTCTGCCGCTGCGCTACTCGGATTACGCTCGCGCGGTCGACGGCTACGTCGCCGAGCTGCAGGAGATCCAGCGCACGAAGCCGGGAGCCGCGCAGGTCGACCTGGGGGCGCTGCGCACCGCGGCCCAGGCGTGGGGCGCCGCATCGATGGCGCTGGAGGCGCGCTCCGCGGCGCTCGTCAGCGACGACTCGCCGCCGTCGAGGGCGCTGCGCAAGATCAACCGGGCGCTGATGCGCCAGGAGCGTCTGCTCACGACCCGCCAGGGCATCCCCGGACGGCCGTGGTTCCGGCACCAGATCTACGCGCCGGGGATCAACACCGGATACGCGGCGCAGTTCCTGCCGGGGATCCGCGACGCGCTGGACGCAGGTGACGCCGCGACGGTGACCACCTATCGCGACCTCCTGCTGGACTCGCTCCGCCGGGCGACCGCGACGGCGTCAGGCGCCGCCGGCCGGAGCGCCGCCTCGTCGGCAGCGAAGCGGCCGTTCGTCACCCGGTCGACCGCGGCCGCCGCGGCGACCGCGCGACGCAGCGCCCGGGCGTCGGCAGACGACTCCCAGGCACCCTGAGCCGTGAGCGGCGGGCGGGGACGAGTTCGCTCGTCCCCGCCCACGCTCTCAGCTTCCTCCCAGCTTCCTCGGAGCCGCGGCTCAGCGGCTGCGCCGACCGTGCTGAGCATGCTGACCTCACTTCGCCGCCGCCTGGCCGTCGCGCCCGCCGGTCCCTCCACTTCCGCCCCGACCTCGGCCCCGCGAGCCCTGACGCGCTTCTCCCCCCGCGTGCGTCCCGAGCTCGCGGGGCTGCTGGCCCTCTCCGCCCTGCTCAACCTGTGGGCGCTGAGCCGCAACGGCTGGGCGAACGAGTACTACGCCGCGACCGTCCGCTCGATGACGACGAGCTGGCACAACTTCCTGTTCGGCGCGTTCGATTCAGCCGGCGTGATGACCGTCGACAAGCCGCCGCTCGCGCTGTGGGTGCAGGCGGCCTCGGCGAAGGTGTTCGGGTTCTCGTCGCTGAGCATGCTCGTGCCGCAGGCGCTCATGGGCGTCGCGGCGGTCGGGCTCGTCTATGACCTGACGCGGCGCGTGTGGGGCCGGCCGGCGGGCTTCGTCGCCGGGCTCGTGCTCGCGCTGACGCCGATCTCGGTCGCGATCGCGCGCCACAACAACCCGGACATGCTGCTGGTGCTGCTGTGCGTGGCGGCGCTGTGGTGCGTGGTGCGCGGGCTGGCCGACGGGCGCACGCGCTGGATCGTGCTGGCGGGCGTGATGATCGGGCTCGGCTTCGAGACGAAGATGGCCGCGGCGCTGATCGTCGTGCCGGGGCTGGCGGCGGCGTGGCTGTGGGCCGCGCCGGGCGGCGGCTTTGCCCGCGTGCGCCAGCTGGCCGCCGGCGGGCTGGCGATGGTGGTGGTCGGTGGTGCATGGCCGCTGCTCGTCGCGCTGACGCCGGCCGGGTCGCGGCCGTGGATCTCGGGCACCGCCGACAACTCGATCTGGTCGCTGATCGCCGGCTACAACGGCGCGGGCCGGGTGACCGGCCAGGCCGGCGGGCCCGGTGGTGCCATGGGCGGTCCGGGCGGCGGCGGCGGTGCCGGCGGCGTGTTCGGCGGGCCGATCGGCCCCTTCCGCCTGCTCGACTCCTCGCTCGGCGCGCAGGCGGGCTGGCTGCTCGGCTTCGCGCTCGTGAGCGGCATCGCGATCCTCGTCGGCTCGCGGCTGCGGCGCGGCGACGCGCGGACCGGCTGGCTGATCGCCACCGGCGGCGCCTTCCTCGGCTGCGCGGTGGTGTTCTCGGTCGCCGACGGCATCTTCCACCCCTACTACGTCTCGCTGCTCGCGCCGTTCACGGCCGCGCTGGTCGGCGGCGGCGTCGGCCAGTTCCTGCGCGGCGACCGCTCGACGCTGTGGCTCGCACCGGTCGCGGTGGTGATCGGCGGCGTGGTCGAGCTCGTCGTGCTCAACAACACCTCGGGCGCGCCCGGCTGGGCGTCGACGCTGATCATCGTCACCGGCATCGCCGCGGTCGCGGCGATGGTGGCGGAGTCGTCCAAGCGGGTCCGCATGATCGCGCTCGCGGTCGCGCTGGCCGGGCTGCTCGCCGCCCCGACGACGTGGGCCGCGCAGACGCTCGGCCACGCCACCAACGGCACGTTCCCCGCCGGTGGCCCGGCGAGCGCCGGCGGCTTCGGCGGTCCGGGCGGCGGCCGGATGGGCCAGGGCGGTCCGCGAGGCAACTTCGGCCCGCCGAACGGCGCCGCTCCGGGCGGGGCCGCACCCGGCGGCACCACGCAGGGTCCCGGCGCGCAGGCGGGTGCCGGCGGCGGAGGCGGTCCCTTCGGCGGCAACTCCGCCGCCCTCACCGAGGCGCTCGCCTACGTCAAGGCGCACGGCGGCGGCACGATCGGCGTGTCGAGCCAGCAGGGCGCGGCCTCGGCGATCATCGAGTCGGGCGCCGACGTCGCCGGCATCGGCGGCTTCTCCGGCCGCGAGTCGGAGGTCAGCATCGCCTGGCTGAAGCAGGCGGTCGCCGACGGCCGCATCCGCTGGGTGCTCGTCGACGGCCAAGGCGGTGGCGGCATGCCGCAGGACAGCCGGACCGGCTCCCAGACCGTCATGGAATGGGTCCAGGCGAACGGCCAGGAGGTCTCTGACGGCCTCTACCTCCTCTCAGGAACCTCCAAGGTTTCCTCGTGATACTCAACGGCATGGACAACGGCAACACCACGTCCCACCGCGTCCTGGTCGTCGACGACGAGCCCAACATCGTCGACGTCGTGGCGATGGCCCTGCGCTTCCAGGGGTTCACCGTCGAGTCGGCCGGGACCGGCCAGGAGGCGATCGCGAAGGTCGCGGAGTTCAAGCCCGACCTGATCGTGCTCGACGTGATGCTGCCCGACATGGAGGGCTTCGACGTCGCCAAGCGGCTCGGCGCCACCCGCTCCCGCGTCCCGATCATCTTCCTCACCGCGCGTGACGCCACGGACGACAAGATCCGCGGCCTCACGCTCGGCGGGGACGACTACGTGACGAAGCCATTCAGCCTCGAGGAGCTCGTCGCCCGCATCCGCAGCATCCTCCGCCGCTCCGGGCTCGCCGAGCCCGAATCGAGCCGGCTGGTGTTCGAGGACCTCGAGCTCGACGAGGACGCGCACGAGGTGATGCGCGGCGGCTCGCACGTCGAGCTGACTGCCACGGAGTACCGGCTCCTGCGCTACCTGATGCTCAACCCGCGCCGCGTGCTGACCCGCACGCAGCTGCTCGAGCACGTGTGGGACTACGACTTCGGCGGTGACGCCCGGGTGCTGGAGACCTACGTCTCCTACCTGCGCCGCAAGCTCGACGTCCACGGCCCGCCGCTCATCCACACCGTGCGCGGCGTCGGCTACGCCCTCCGGACGCCGCGCGCGTGATGACGTCGCTGCGCGCGCGGCTGGTGGCCGCCGTGCTCGCCATCGCGGCGGTCGGCCTCGTCACGCTCGCGGCGATCGTCTACTTCGAGCAGCGCTCGTTCCTGCTCGACCGCGCCGCCGAGCAGGCGCGCGAGGGCGCGGGCGCCGTCGCCGGCGCGCTCGCGCAGCGCGGGATCGGCGAGCACGACGAGCCCGACCGCGACCGCCCGGGCCGTCCGCCCCGCGCCGGCGGCCCCGGCGTCGGCCTGCCGGCCGGCACCTACGGCGAGTTGCGGACCGGCGGCAATACCTACCCGGTGGTCTTCGACTACGGGCAGAACGTCGACGCCTCGCCGAAGATCCCGGAGAAGGTCACCGTCGGCAAGCCGCAGACCGTCTCCGGCAAGGGCAGCGACGACAACCGGTATCGCATGGTCGCCACCTCCCTCCAGGATGGCGCGGTGGCGGTCGTCGCCGTGCCGCTCAACGACGCGTACGAGACGCTCAGCCGACTCGTACTCGTCGAGGGGCTCGTGATCATCGGCATCCTGCTCGTGCTCGCGGCCGTCGCCTGGGTGGTCGTGCGCAACAGCCTGCTCCCGCTCGACCGCATCGGCCACACCGCGGGCCGGATCGCCGGCGGCGACCTCTCCCACCGCGTCGAGGCGACCGACGAGCGCACCGAGGTCGGGCGGGTCGGCGTGGCGCTGAACCGCATGCTCGACCGGCTCGAGCAGGCGTTCACCGAGCGCCGCGCGAGCGAGGACCGGCTGCGCCAGTTCATCGGCGACGCCTCGCACGAGCTCCGCACGCCGCTGGCGTCGATCCGCGGCTACGCCGAGCTGTTCCGCATGGGCGCGGCGCGCGAACCGGAGGACGTCGAGAAGGCGATGCGGCGGATCGAGGACGAGGCCGCGCGCATGGGCGTGCTGGTCGAGGACCTGTTGACGCTCGCGCGGCTCGACCAGGTGGTCGACGCACCGCACGCCGAGGTCGACCTCGCCCACCTCGCCCGCGACACGGTGTCCGACGCCCTCGCGACCGCGCCCGACCGGCCGATCGACGTCCACGCCGACGGCCCCGCCGTCGTGCTCGGCGACGCCCACCAGCTGCGCCAGGTGCTCGGCAACCTCGTCCGCAACGCGCTCGTGCACACGCCGGAGGACAGCGCGATCGACGTGACCGTCGGCCGCGAGGACGGCGAGGTGCGCCTCGAGGTGCGCGACCACGGCCCCGGCCTGCCCACCGATGAGCCGAACGACCTGTTCGAGCGCTTCTGGCGCGCCGAGGGCGGGCGCGAGCGCGGCAAGTCCGGCGCCGGGCTGGGGCTCGCCATCGTGGCGGCGATCGTCGCCGCCCACGACGGCCGCGTGAGCGCCGCCAACGCCGACGGCGGCGGCGCGGCGTTCACGGTCGTGCTGCCTGCGGCGTAGCTCTCAGCGTCCCCTCAGGGAAGTCCGGGGGCGCTCACACGGGCGAGTCCGAAGCTCGTCATATGAACCCCCAAGTCGAGATCGTCGTCCCAGTCTTCAACGAGGAGGCCGCGCTGGGCCAGAGCATCCGCCGCCTGCACGACTTCCTGACGTCCTCGTTCCCCTTCACCTGGCGGATCGTGATCGCCGACAACGCGAGCACCGACACGACGCCGGCGCTCGCCCGCGCGCTGGGGCGCGAGCTGCGGGGCGTCTCGCACCTGCGGCTCGACGAGAAGGGCCGCGGGCGGGCGCTGCGCGCGGCGTGGTCGGCCAGCCGAGCCGACGTCGTCACCTACATGGACGTCGACCTCTCGACCGACCTGCGCGCGCTGCTGCCGCTGGTCGCGCCGCTGCTCTCGGGCCACTCCGACGTCGCGATCGGGACGCGGCTCGCCACTGGCTCGCGGGTCGTGCGCGGGCCGAAGCGGGAGCTGATCTCGCGCTCCTACAACGTGATCCTCCGGACCGCGCTGCGCGCGCGCTTCACCGACGCGCAGTGCGGCTTCAAGGCCGTGCGGCGCGAGGCGCTGCCGGGGCTGCTGGAGCGAGATCCGCGACAACGGCTGGTTCTTCGACACCGAGCTGCTCGTGCTCGCCCAGCGGCGCGGGCTGCGGATCCACGAGGTGCCGGTCGACTGGGTCGACGACCCGGACTCGCGCGTCGCGATCGTGCGCACCGCGGTCGACGACCTGCGCGGCGTCGCCCGGCTGATGGCCGCCGGGCCGGTCGCGCGCTTCATGGGCATCGGCGTGCTCTCCACGCTCGCCTACGCGCTGCTGTTCCTGATGCTGCGCGCGCCGCTGGGCGCCGACGGCGCCAATGCGCTGGCGCTCGCGCTGACGGCGGTCGGCAACACCGCGGCCAACCGGCGCCTCACCTTCGGCGTGCGCGGCCGCGCGGGGCTGCTGCGCCAGCACGCGATGGGCGCGATCGTGTTCGTGCTCACGCTCGGGCTGACGACCGGCGCACTGGCCGTGCTCCACGGGCTCGACGGCACCCCGGCGCGGCCAGTCGAGCTCGGCGTGCTGATCGCCGCGAGCACGGCGGCGACGGTGACCCGCTACGTGGCGCTCAAGACCTGGGTGTTCGCGCGGCCGGCGCGCTGGCTGCGGCGAGATCCAGCCGCCAGTCGTTACAGCGCATGACCGTCCCCGGCGGGTACTCGAAGTCGCGCGCCTCGAGCAGCGTGAAGCCGAGCTTGCGGCAGATCGCGTTGGAGGGCGGGTTGTCGACCGCCGGGTAGGCATGGAGGTGGCGATGCCGCCCGGTCGAGCGCGCCGCCTCGATCGCCAGCCGCGTCGCCTCCGTCGCGATGCCGCGGCCCTGCGCCTCGGGGAGCACGGCCCAGCCGATCTCGTAGACCTGCTCGCCGCGATCCTCGCGCTCCCAGTAGCCGACCCACCCGAGGTCCTCGCCGTCGGCGACGATCTTCAGGCAGCCCGGATCGGCCTCGTAGCGCTGCTGGCGGTCGGCGATCTTCTCCGGCGTCTCGGGCCCGCCGAGGTGCTCCATCATCGCCGGGTCGCCGAGGAGCCGCTGGAGCAGCGCGAGGTCGCCCGGGCCCCAGGGGTGCAGCTTCGACCATTACGGGCGGTCGAGGCCGAAGCGGAACGAGCGGAACGTCTTGCGCGCCGCCTTCGCGACCGCCTTCTGCCCGGCGCCGAGCGCGCGCGGCGGGTTGCTCTGGCGGAAGCGCAGCAGCACGCCCTCGCGGTCGCCGTCCTCGGGCACGACGAGGATGTCGATGCCGTTGGTGACGTCCCGCGAGCGGTAGCGGAGCTGGTAGCCGGGCGCGTCGTTGACGCGCGCCTTGCCCTCGGTGCGCAGCCGGAAGCCGGGCAGCTCCTTGGCGAGCGCCTGGGCCTGGCGGTCGGCGAGGATCGGGAGCAGGCCGCTGACGCTGCCCTCGTAGGCCGGGAGCGTGAGCCGGCGGACGGCGACGAGCAGCCGCAGGCCACGGCGCTGCGCGCGGAAGCGGACGATCTCGCCGGGCCCGGGCTTGGCGCGGTGCACGGGGCCGGCGGCGTAGAGCATCGTGAACTGCGGGTTCGACTCGTGCTTGAGCTCGGTCAGCCCGTCGCCGCCCCCGACCAGCAGCGCCACGATCCCCGCGACCACGAGCGCGAGCACGGCGTAGGCGATCAACCGGCCGCGCGGGCCGAAGTGCCGGCGCACGAGCTCCGGCCCCGTCGGCCCGTACTCGGGCAGCACGAGCCCCGGCCGGGCCTCCTCGGTGGTCGCCATCGGATCGAGGCTAGCGGCGAGCCGCGCGGCGCTTGCGGGCGGCCTTGCGTTGCGCCGCACGCTTCGCGGCCCGCTTGCGAGCCGCCCTGCGGTGCGCATCCCGACGCGTCGCGCGCCGAGCCGCACGCTTCGCGGCCCTCCGCGCGCGCTGCTTCGCCGCCGCCCCGTGTTGCTGCAGCGGCCGCAGCGCGGTCAGGGTGTGGTTGCCGGTCAGGTACAGGTGCTTGCCGTCGGAGATGACCGGGTCGTAGGCGCCCTGGGAGCGGCGGAACGACACGTTGCCCGTCTTCGTGCCGAGCCCGATCGTGCGCCGGTGGCCGAGGTCGGCGAAGTAGACGACCCGGCCGATGACCGTGGCGGAGCCGGAGATCTTCCCGCCCGACCTGTACGTCCAGCGCACCCGCCCGCTGCCTGCGTCGAGCGCGTAGAAGCGCCCGTCGTAGGAGCCGACGAACACGGTCCGCCCCCACCCCCGCACGCGGCTGACCGCCGCCGACGCGTACACGTAGCGCCCCGTCTGGTGCGACCAGCGCAGCTTGCCGTTGCTCGTCGAGAACGCGTACACGCGCCCGGCGGTCGAGCCGATGAACACGCGCCGGCCGGCGACCGCCGCCGTCGCGTAGAAGCGCCCGGCGCCGCTGCTCGACCACACGCGGTGGCCGTTGGAGGCCTTCACCGCCTGCACGCGCCCGCCGTAGTCGCCGAAGAACAGCTTCCCGTACGCGAACGTCGGGCTGCCCTTGATCGCCCCCGCCGCCCGGTAGGTCCACTTGACCTTGCCGGTGCGCGCGCTGAGGCAGTAGAGCGTCCCGTTCTCCGACCCGAAGTAGATCCGCCCGCCGTGCACCAGCGGCGAGGACTCGCTGCGCGAGGGCAGCGTCCGCGACCAGTGCCGCTTGCCGTTGCGCTGGCGCAGCGCGACGATCCGCCCGCGGCCGGAGGAGCCGCCGACGAGCAGCGTCACGTAGACGCGCTTGCTGTCGAGCGCGGGTGAGGACGCCGCCAGCCGGCCGAGCTTCTTCGTCCACAGCGTCTTGCCGTTCGTCTTGCGCAGCGACTTCAGCTGCCCGTTGTCGGCGAGCTGGAACAGCGCGCCGTTGGACATCACGGGCGGGAACTCGAGCAGCGCCGGCGCCTTGCGCTTCCACACGGGCAGGAACGGCCCGCGGAACGAGGCCGGCGGCTTGAACCAGCGCTGGTGGTTGACCGAGTAGCCGTAGTGGCGCCACTTGAAGGTGTCGGCCTTCGGCTTCGGCTTCGGCGTGGGCGCCGGGCCCGCCGCCTCGGGCGGATCAGGCGCGCTCAGCGGCGCGCTCGGGGTCGGCGCCTTCTCCTCCGGCTGGAGGACGGTCAGGTACGCAGCCGCCGCGCCTCCTACGACCAGGAGGACGGTCACGGCGGCCGCCGCGATCACGAAGAACGGACGGCGCACGCAGACAAGGGTATGAACCGGCTAGGTCGGAACCGCTTCGCGCGAACCCTCGACCTTGCTCGAGGGTTCGGGCTCATCCTCCACATGCCGCAGCGCAGCGGCCAGCGCCAGCAGCGTCCAGGTCAGCGGATCCTCGAGGAACGCCGCGTAGACGAGCGTGTGCAGCAGCAGCGCGCAGAACGCCGCCGCCACGACGCAGCGCGCCACCAGCACGACGGTCGCCTGCCGTCGTCGCAGCGTCCGCTTCAGCCCGCCGAAGATCAGCGCGAACGAGGTCAGCAGCAGCCACCCGTAGGCGGCCAGCCCGACCAGCCCCTGCTCGCCGGCGATCGTCACCGGGATCGTGTGCGACTCGGCCGAGATGCGCGAGGACAGCACGCGCTCGCGCTTGCGGTACTGGTCGGCGAACGAGGCCGACCCGTAGCCCCACACCGGCCGGTCGGCCGCCATCTCCACCCCGCCGCGGATCAGCTTCGCCCGCCCGCTGGACGCGTCGTTGACGGCCGAGAACGAGTCGGTCTTGATCCCCAGCGGCCCGGGCGCGAGCAGCACGAGCGCCAGCCCGATCGCGATCCCGCCGCCGCAGACCGCGAGCACCGGCAGCGAGCGCCAGCGCAGCGCGGCCAGCACCGCCAGCCCCACCAGCAGCGCCGCGAAGCTCGACTCCGACAGCGTCAGCACGAGCGCCGCCCACAGCAGCGCCAGCCCGACCGCCACCCGCGCGACGTCGCGCCGCGCCGGCGCCCACAGCAGCACACCCGCCAGCACGACCATCACCAGCGCCAGGAAGCGCCCGTAGACGTTCGGGTCGAAGAACAGCGAGTTCACCCTGAAGTAGGGCTTGAGGTCGTTGGCGGAGAGGACCTTCTCGTTCGAGATCAGCAGCCGCCCGGTCGCCCACTCGACGAACCCGACCGCCGCGAACAGCAGCGCGAGCCCGACGGTCAAGGCCAGCGCCTGCAGCACCAGCCTCCGCGTCCACCGCAGCTCCACCAGCAGCCGCATGCCGACCGCGAACGGCACGTAGAAGAACCCGAGCGTCTTGACCGCGTGCTCGAGGTCGGACGAGTAGAGCGCCTGCGCCGCGTAGAGCACGACCACGATCGCCAGCGCCTGCATCACCCGCCGCGCCCGCGGGTCGTCGCGCAGGACGTCCTCCACCCCGCCGCGCGACACGCGCCACAGGTGCGCGAGCACGCCCGCCGCGAGCACGCCGTAGAGCGGCAGCAGCAGGCTCGCGGTGTCGTCGTTGCCGGTCGGCACCGGGATCCGGAACGGCAGCGTGAAGATCACGGCGAGCGCGAACCACCCCGGCCGCCGCACGAACAGCACGGTCAGCACGACCAGCGCCACGAGCCCGGCCACCGCCGCCGCGGCCACCAGCGACGCCCGGTCGGACAGGTCGTCGGAGATCGTCGAGCCGGAGATCAGCACCACCGCGCCGAGCGCCAGCAACAGCGCGACCGGCATCGCCCACGCCCGGCTGCGCGGGTCGCGCAGCACCAGCACGCCGGCGGCCGCGAACGCCGCGGCGAGCGCGACCGTGCCCTCCACGAAGCTGGCGACGGCCGTGATCACCGGGCCGAGGCTAGCGCTCGGGTCAGCCGGCAGGGTCCGCGGGCTGGGACCCGATGATGTAGTCGTGGCGCGGCGCCGGCATGTCCGACCTGCGCCCCTTCACCGACTTCCAGATCGCCTCGTTGAGCGGGATCTCCGGCGTCGCGTCCTCGACCATGAAGTTCCAGCGCGACGACACGCTCGCCAGCGGCGCCGTCGGCGCGTTGGTCGGCGCCCCCTCCGCCCCGAACGGGATCACCTTCGGCGCCAGCGCGTCGTAGGGGCGGAAGTTCGGCGTGCTCGAGAAGCCCTTCCACATCCGCGTCGCGCGCTGGTCGACGATCGTCATCGGGGGGAGGTTCAGCAGCGACTCGACGGTCGCGACCATCCCGGCCGTGTCGTAGTGGGTGTTGTCGACCTCCCCGGTCTGCGTGTAGGGGCTGATCACGTAGGCGAGCGTGCGGTGGGCATCGACGTGGTCGGGGCCGTTCTGGGCGTCGTCCTCGGTGACGAGGATCGCCGTGTTGGGCCAGAACGGGCTGTGCGAGACGCGGTCCACGAGCTTGCCCAGCGCGAGGTCGTTGTCGGCGAAGTAGCTCTCCGGGATCGCCTTGTTCGGCACCGTGCCGTAGGTGTGATCGTTCGGCAGCCGCATGATCGTCAGCGCCGGCAGCGGGTCCTTGGACGGGTTGGCGCGGAACGCGCTCTCGTAGGCGCCGAACTCGCGCTCCCACTCGGGATAGCGGTCGGCGTGATCCGAGCACTCGAGGTTGAAGCCGGGATACAGCTCGTCGACGTGGTCGCCGAAGCGGCGATCGTCGAGGTGCGTGATGTCCGAGGTGTTGCCGCCGCCGCGGCAGATCCCCGGGATGCGCGTGTAGAAGCCGTAGTCGCGGAACGACACGCCGTCGCGGTACGCGTTGTCCCACAGGTAGCCGCGGGTCAGCGCCGCGGCGCCGCGGAAGATCGTGCGGTCGAACGCGAGCGGCTCGGTGAGGAACTGCTCGGCGAACGAGACGTTCTCGAAGTCGCGCGCGCGGTGGCGTCTTCGCGCGCCCGGCGAGTACGTGATCGGCCACGTCTTGTCGATGTAGTCGCTCACCCCCGCCGAGACCGTCCAGCTGAGGCCGTCGGCGGACACGTCGGCGTCGGCGAAGAAGTTGTCGAACAGCGTGAAGCGCCGCGCGAGCTCGCGGTGGTTGGGCGCCGAGTCGTCGTTGAACAGCGTCAGCGCCGGGTCGCCGTCGCCCTTGCCGATGTTGCCGAGCACCTGGTCGTAGGTGCGGTTCTCCTTGATCACGTAGATGACGTGCCGGATCGCGCCGGCCGCCTTCGGCTTGGCCGCGATCCGCGCCTTCACGCGGTTGTTGCGCAGGACGGCCCTGGTCAGCGAGCGCAGGCGCTTCTTGCGGAACGGCGTGCGGACGACGCTGAGGCCGCCCTTCGTGCTCGGCCGCCCCGCCGCGGTCGTGTAGGCGAGGTCGCCGGTCGAGCAGTCGCCGACGGCGTACGGGCCGGCGCAGCGGCGCGGGCGGCGCCCGGCGGCGTTGGCGGTGGTGATCACCAGCCGCTTGCCGTCGCGCGTGATGTCGACGTCGGTCGGGTTCCACGCCGTCGGGATGAACCCGATCCGCTTGCGGTGCACGAGGTCGAGCACGGCGATCGCGTTCTCGCCCCCGAGCGCGACGTAGAGCCGCTTGCCGTCGGGGGCGACCGCGAGCCCGTTCGGCATCGAGCCCGTGCGCACGCCGTGGGCGAGCCCGACCGCCAGCGTGCGGGTCACGCGCTCGCGCTTGGTGTCGATCACCGAGACGGTGTCGGAGTTGCCGTTGGCCGTGTAGACCTCGTTGCGGCGCGGGTTGGCCACGATCGCGTTCGGGTGGTCGGCGAGCTGCGGGTTGTTCGGCGGTGACAGCAGGATCCGGCGCCTGACGCGCTCCGTGCGCGTGTCGATGACCGACACCGAGCGGCCCATCCAGTTCGTCACGTAGACCCTGCGGCCGTTGCGCCCGAAGGCGACGCCGTACGGCTGGAGCGCGAGCCCGAGGTCGATCGTCTTGACGACGTGGTTGGTCTTCGGGTCGATCACGGTGACCGTGCGGCCCGGCGGATTGGTCGTGCCGGCGGCGCCGCCGAGGTTGTTGGCGACGTAGATGCGGTCGCCCTTCGGCGTCTTGCCGTAGGCCAGCCCGGCGGGGAAGAACGGCGTCGGGATCTGGCCGACCTCGGTCAGCGTCCGGCCGACGTCGTAGACGTGGACGACGCCCTGCCCGCCGCCCGAGGCCCACGCGCGCTTGCCGCCCGGGCTGAACGTGACGCCGTAGAACACCGCCTCGCCGATGCCGCGACGCGAGTCGTAGGCGACCGTGCCGGTCCGCTGGCGCTTGCGGAGGTCGAACAGGTCGGCCGAGTTGATGCGGGTCGCCGCGCTCGAGACGCTGAGGATCTTCTGGCCGCCGGGCGAGAGCGCGGACCCGAGCGGGCCCTGGAAGCCCTGGGTCGTGCGCGCGACCGAGATCTCCGCCCCGGCCGGGCGGACCGCCCAGCCCGCGGGGGTGACCCGGCCCTTGCGCGCGGCATCGGCGCTCGCGGGCAGCGCGGCGAGCGCGAGCAGGAGGAAAACGGCAACCCGGCGGATCACCACATTCGACGCGGTGGGGCGGACGGAAGCCACGCGGCCGCTATCGTCGCGCCGGATGGCCACCCGGCTCCGGTTCCTCCCCGCCCTGGGGACCATCGTGGGCGTCGCCGTCCTGCTCCGGATCCTCTACGAGCCGTGGTTCCTGAACTACGACGCGCGGTACGCACTCGTATGGGCGCGCGACCTCGCGGATGGTCTGACCCCGGACTACACCGGTCCGTTCGCGCCGACGCCGCACCCGCTGGAGACGGCCGTCTCGCTGGTGGCGGTGCCGTTCGGAACCGGCGGCGACGCGATCATGTCGTGGGCGATCCTGCTCGCGTTCGGGCTGCTCGTGTGGCTCGCCTACCGGCTGGGGGCCGAGCTGTTCTCGGTGCCGGTGGGGGTCGTCACCGCGCTCGTCGTCCTGTCGCGGCCGGCGCTGGAGCGCGACGCGCTGCTCGGGTACCAGGACACCGCGTTCGCCGTGGTGATCGTGTGGGCGGTGCTGCTGGAGGCGCGGCAGTCGCGGCGCGGCGTGCCGGTCCTGCTGCTGCTGGCGGTGGGAGGGCTGATGCGGCCGGAGGCATGGGCGCTCGCCGGGCTCTACACGCTGTACCTGTGGCGCGGGTCGACGAACCGCGAGCGGGCGGTGTACGCGGGGCTGACCGCGCTCGCTCCGGTCCTGTGGGCGCTCGCGGACTGGGCGGTCACCGGCGACGCGCTGCACTCGCTCCACGGCACCGCCGACCTCGCCGAGACGGTCGACCGCCGCCGCGACCCGCTGACGGGCCCGTACTGGGCGGCGAAGTACCTCGGCTACACGCTGCGGGAGCCGATGGTGATCGGGATCCCGATCGGGCTCGCGTTCGCCTGGCACCACGCGCGCGCTCGCGCGTGGCTCCCGTTCGCGGCGGCGGTGGCGATGCTCGTGGTGTTCCTCCTGTCGCCGTTCTTCGGGCTGCCGCTGATCGGCCGCTACGTCCGCACGCCCGCCGTGCTGCTCGCGGTCTTCTACGGGCTGGCGGTGTTCGGCTGGAAGATGCTGCCGGAGGGGAGTCGCGAGCGCCGCTTCTGGGCGATCGCCGCCGGGGTCGCCGTGCTGGCGTCGGTCGCCTACCTGCCCTGGCACGCCAAGCAGCTCAGCGGCCTCGACAACCGGCTCGTGTTCCAGGGCTCCTACTACCGCGACCTGCGCTCGGTGGGCGAGGCGCCCGCGGTGCGCGCCGCGGTCGACCGCTGCGGGACGATCGCGACGGCCGATCACCGCCCGATCCCCCACCTGCGCTGGTGGATCGAGGGCGACCCGGGCTCGGTGGCCCCGGCCGCCGAGGCCCGCGACGCCCGGATCATCCTGCTGCCGCGCCGCACCCGGCAGATGCGGCGCTTCTACCGCTCCCAGTTCCCGCGCGTGGCAGCGCCGGCGGGGTTCGTCCCGATCTACCGCAACGGGTCGTGGCGCGTGCTCGCGGACCCTGCCTGCGTCTAGTCCTCGGTCAGGTACCCGATCGGCGCGGGCGCGCGGCGGTCGCCCGGAGGTAGCCGACGATCACGGTCACACCGGCCAGCAGCGCCGGCGCGGCCAGCAGCGCCTCCTCGATGGGGATTCCTCCGACGTGGGCGAACACGTCAGAGTGTGTGGTCGTACTTGTCGTGCCAGCCGCCCCAGGTGTATGGCGGGGTCTGCGGCCAGTCCTTGGGCGAGTCCTCCCACTCCTCCTGGCGGCCGTACGGGGTGATGTCGAGGAAGCTCCAGGTCGACCCGAGCGCCTCGTCGCCACGGGCGTCGATGAAGTACGTGCGGTAGACCTCGTCGCCGTCGCGCAGGAACACGTTCGTGCCGTGCCACTCCCCGACGTCGTGGTCGGCGTCGAAGTCGTCGCGCAGCGTGTACCAGGGGAACTCCCAGCCCATGAGCTCGCGATAGCGCTGCAGGTGCTCCTGCTCGCCGCGGCTGACGGCGACGAAGCGGGTGTCGCGCTCGCGCAGGTGCAGCAGGTTGCTCAACTGGTCGGCGTACATCGAGCAGCCGGGGCAGCCGCGCTCCGGGTAGACGCCCATGTCCGGATCCATGAAGAACCGATACACGACGAGCTGGCGGCTGCCGTCGAAGAGGTCGAGCAGCGTCGCGTCCCCGCCGCCGGGCGCGGTGAAGCGATAGTCCTTCTCCACCCGGATCATCGGCATGCGGCGGCGCTCGGCCGCAAGGGCGTCACGCGCCCGGGTGTGCGCCTTCTCCTGCTTGAGCAGCGCCGCGCGCGCGGCGCGCCACTGCTCAGGGGTGACGATGTCGGGTTTGGCGGTGCTCATCGGGATCTCCTGGTGTCGTGGGCCGCGCCTGTCGTGGCGCTTCACCTGGTGAGCGGAGCCGGTCAGAGCTTCTCGACATGGAAGCACTCATCTCGCTCCGAGAGCGTCGCGTAGCGGGCCGGCGGCAGACGGCCGGATCGCGGCTGCTCGCATGCGTGGATCGCGACACGGACCCCGTGTTGGATCGTTCCGGCCCGACCGCCCGCGCGGGCTCCTGCGTTGCCTCAGAAGCGCGCTGTGCTGGCAATTGGGGGATGTAGCGTTCGGGACGTGAGCGGATCCCGCACACGAGTGCTTCGCCGCGTCGAGCCCGACGACATCGCGGTCTTCTTCGAGCAGCAGGCTGATCCGGCAGCAGCCGCGATGGCGGCGTTCCCGTCTCGTGACCGGGTGGCGCACGACGAGCACTGGGCCAGGATCCTCGGCGACAGCTCGTGCGTCGCCCGCGCAATCGTCCTCCCCGATGGCCAGATCGTCGGCAACATCGGCAGCTTCGACGTCGAAGGCGAACGACACGTCGGCTACTGGATCGGCCGCGAGCACTGGGGGCAGGGTCACGCGTCGCGGGCGTTGACCGAGTTCGTCGCCGAGTTCCCCGAGCGGCCCCTCTACGCGCGTGTTGTCGAGCACAACACCGCCAGCATGCGGGTGCTTGCCAAGTGCGGCTTCGTTGTCGTCGGTGAGGCGCAGGAAGCAGGCGACCCGGTCAAGGAAATCGTCCTGCGACTGAGCTGAACGTCGGCCAGCGCGAGAGCGATTGCACGAGCCATCGGTGAGGGAATCGCGAAAGCGAAAGTAGCTTCAACGCGCCATGGCGCATGCCATCCCGCTGAACAACGACGAGATCGAGGTCGCGTGTGACCTCCTCTGGTTCGTCAAGCGCACGACCGCTCTGTCGGGCGTCGGCGAGGCTCTGTGGGAGCGGCTTCAACCCATCAGACACGGGGACTACGGCGGGAGTGCCTCGACGCATCTGTCGCACGATGAAGCGCGTGCCGTCGTAGACGCGGGCGAGTTCACAGATCCACGTGTGCCGCTCGACGACGACGAAACCGCGCTCGTGATCCGGCTCCGCTCGCTGCTCCGTTGAGGCGACACGAGCGGTCGGTCGAGCACCGCCTCCGCATTACGGTGCACAGCGTCGTCACGCACTTGCCGCCCCTCCCGACCTCTGCGATGGTCTGCAGGTGCGAGCCCTCTTGCTCTGCATCCTCGTTGGGCTCGCGTTCCCGCTCGCCGCTCGGGCCGATGAGGCCGACCAGGTCTTCGACCCCTCCGGCGTCGCGCTGATCGACCTCACCCTCAGCGAGGCGGCGCAGGACGCGCTGGCCGCCGACCCCGGCGAGTACGTCGACGGAACGCTCTCGCTCAAGTTCGGCGACCTCAGCTACGGGCCCGAAACCGTCGAGGTGCGGCTGAAGGGCCACGCGACGTTCCGCCCGCTCGGCAAGAAGTCGGCGTTCAAGCTCAAGTTCCCGAAGGCCAACCGCCTGCTCGGCCTGAAGTCGATGACGCTGAACAACATGGTCCAGGACGAGTCGATGATCCACGAGACGCTGGGCTACGAGATCCTGCGCGCGGCGGACATCCCGGCGGCGCGGACCGGCTTCGCCTACGTGCGCGTCAACGGCAAGCGCTACGGGCTCTACCTCGAGCTCGAGACCTACGACGACATCTCCATGAAGCGCCTGTTCGACTCGACGCAGCACCTGTACGAGGCTGACGACTACGGCGTCGACGTCGTCCCTGGCGGCGCGAGCGCCTACCAGGTGGAGGAGGGCGACGAGGACGACGTCAGCGACCTCGAGGCCCTGATCGGCGCCACCAACGCCACCGGCGGCGACTGGTCCGACGGCATGGCCGCCACCGCCGACCTCGACGAGATGACGCGGATGTGGGCCGGCGAGCAGTTCATCGGCCACTGGGACGGCTACAGCGTCCGCGCCGGCAGCTTCTGGCCGAACAACTACTACCTGCACAGCGACGACAGCGGGCGCTTCAGCATGCTGCCCTCCGGGCTCGACTGGACCTTCGTCTTCGACGACCCGTTCCCCGGAGCCGGCGACGGGGTGCTGTCCGTGAACTGCCGCGCCGACAGCTCGTGCCTCGCCGCCTTCCGCGACCGGCTGGGCGACGTGGCTGCCGCCGCCGACGCGATGCACGTGGGCGCGCGCCTCAATGCGATCGCGGCCACCGTCGCCCGCTGGCGTCCGTGCGCGGACCTCGAGCGCGCCACCGATCCGCAGTGGCAGACGGCGGTGACGGGAACGCGCGCGTTCGTCCGCGATCGCCGCGACGCGGTGGCGAGCTACCGCGGTACGGCGCAGCCCGCGCGCGACCCGCTCCTCGACTCCACCACGCCGCCCGCGCTCAGCAGCGCCGGCTGCCCGCTCGACCCGCCGCCGGCGGTGAAGCCCGAGGATCCGAAGCCGACACCGAAGCCGGCGCCGCAGAAGACCACGGCTGCCGCCCCGGCAATCGCGGTCGCCGGCGCGACCGCCGCCCGGGTGCGCCCGCGGCGCCTCACCGCGCACACGCGCTCACGGCGGGCACGCCGGCTCACCGCCTGGGGCTCCCTGCTCCTCCCCAACGACGTGGGCCAGGCCGGGACCTGCGGCGGCCGCGTGACGGTGCGCGTGAAGGCCGGCGGCCGGACGATCGCGCAGCGCCGCGTCCGGGTGCGCTTCGACTGCACCTACGTCGCGACGTTCACCTTCAAGAAGCCGGAGCGGCGCACACTGACCGTGCAAGCGCGCTTCGAGGGCACCGCCAAGCTCCTGCCTGCAAGAGCGGTGGCGACACGCCCGCGGGCGTGAGAAAGCTTCGCCCCTGGGTGGTCCTCGCAGCGGTGGCTGGGTGTGCGGCCACCGTGTCGACGTGCGGCGCGGGTCCCTCGACAGACGGCGACCCGGCGGCTACTCAGGGTGTCAAGGTCGTGCGCTACGACGTGCGGTCCCGCTTCGTCGCACCGGCGTCTGCCGCAGACCGCGCTGCTCCCGCCCGGCGGCGGAGAACGGCGGCCGCTGCTGGTGTTCCTGCACGGCCGCGGGCGCGCCGGCAACGAGTCGAACGCCAACGGCGCGTTCTCCGCCGCGCTGCGCGCGCAAGGCAAGCGCGCGCCCGTCGTCGTCTTCCCCAACGGCGGTGACCATTCCTACTTCCACGCCCGTCGCTCGGGCGACTGGGCGCGCTACGTGCTCGACGAGGTCATCCCCGAGGCGGTCGAGCGCTTCGGCGCCGACCCGGATCGGGTGGCGATCGGCGGGATCTCGATGGGCGGCTTCGGGGCGTTCGCGATCGCCCGCCGGCGGCCCGCCAGGTTCTGCGCCGTCGGCGGCCACTCGGCCGCGTTCTGGCTGAGCAGCGGCGACACCGCTCCAGGGGCATTCGACGACGCCGCGGACTTCGCCCGCAACGACCTCATCGGCCTCGCCCGGGCGCGCGGGCGCGCGCCATGGGGCAGCGCTCGCCTGTGGCTGGACGGGGGCACGGCCGATCCGTTCCGTGTCTCGGACGAGCGGCTCGCGTCCGCGCTGGGCATCCGCATGCGCCACTGGGCCGGCGGGCACACCGGCGCCTACTGGCAGCGCCACTACAAGCGCTACCTGCGCTTCTACGCCTCCGCTCTCGCCGCCTGCTGAGCGAGCTCGAGCGCATCGGCCGGCTCGCACTCGATGTCGGGCACGACGCCCGTGCCCTCCCAGTTGGTCCCGGTCACGGCATCGCGGACGCGGGCTTCCGGGACGAAGGCGCGCACGTGGCGGCTGATGTTCACCGGAGTGATGTGATCGGCAGCGCCCGGTGTCCGCTGCCCGACCAGCCGTGCCAAGCCCTGACTCTGGAGGTGGTAGGCGAGCGCTTCACCGGAGGAGAACGTGCGCTCGCTGACGAGCGCGGCGACCGGGGTCGCTCGCGGCAGTGCCAGGTCGGCAAGTCGCCCCGTCGTCCACCACTGGCGCGTGCGGTCGCGGTAGATCACGTCCGAGATGTGGGTCCGCTCGGCGCCGAGCAGCCAGTCGAGGACGAGCGTGACGGTCCCCGGATCGCCACCGCCGTTGCGCCGGAGGTCCAGCACCACGCCACGGGCTCCCCGCAGCAGCGCAAACGCGGCCTCGAGGTAGGGCGCGGCAATGTGCACGCCGTCGAGGCTGTCGAGCGCGAGTACACCCACGCCGTCGGGTAGCCGCCTGACCTCGCCGACCGAGCCGGCCCGCGACGCGACCTCGCCCGGATCCTGCGGCGGCCAGCCCAGCGACTCGCTATCGGGGACGAGCGTTCCGTCGGCGACGTACTCGAGCGCGAAGTGCCGTGAGAACTCGTGCGCGACGGCCTCGATCTCCCCGCACAGCTCGCCCGTCACCGCGCGGGTGTCGTCACCGAACCGCTCGCTGAGCGCTCGCTTGAGCCGCTCGCCGCGGTCGAGATCGGGGAACAGCCGATCGATCCAGCCGCCGAGGTCGGAGACCAGCGCGCGAGCGGTCGTCACGGCGCGGCCACGATCGCGGTCATCAACTGCACCGCGTCCGCTCGCCCGACGCCATTGCTCGAGAGCGAGCGCCAGGTCGAGAACGCGAGGGCGTGGCGCAGCGCTCCCCCGAGCAGCTGCCGTCTCCGGCCGCGCAGTCCGCGGCCGACAGCCAGCACGTCGGCGGCCTCGTCGAGGTACGCGTTCAGCGGGGCGACGGCGTCCCGGGCAGAGTCGACGAGCTCGGCGTCGCGGAGTGCGTTGCGGAGCATCGGCTCCGTGCGCTCGTAGTAGGCGTAGAGCTCGTTGAGCGCCCGCCCGAGCCGCTCCTGCGGGTCGCGGATCGCACGCCAGTCGCCGAGATCGGGCCACGGGTTGGCGGTGAAGTAGTGGTTCGAGCACGCCGCGAACAGCGCCGCCTCGGTGGGGAAGTGGCGGTAGAGGGTGCGGCGCTCCACGCCCGCTCGCTCCGCGACCGCGCTCATCGTCGTGCGCGACGGCCCGACGGTCCCGTGCAGCTCGATCGCCGCCTCGGTGATCCGCAGGTGCGTCTCGGCCATCTCCTGGGCGCGCTTCTTCAGCTCGTACTTGCGCTTGGGTGAACTTTCGCGACTCATGAGCGTGTCGTCAATCTTGACACATTTGCTCGAAGGCTGTACCTTCGCCTTCCGTGACTCACTACTGTGTACCCAAAGGAGGACAGCTTGTCCACTGCCACGCCTGAGCAGGTGCTCGAATCGATCGTCACCGGGATCAACTCCGGCGATCTCGACAGCCTCATGCCCCTCTACGAGAACGAGGCCGCCTTCGCGACCCAGCCCGGGAGCCTCGCTCCGGGCGCGCCCGGCGTCCGCGATGCGCTGAACGGCTTCATCTCGATGAACGGCAAGCTCGACCTCGACGTGACGCGCGTCCTCGAGGTCGACGACCTCGCCCTCGTGGTCGGCGTCTGGTCGTTCAACGGCACCGGTCCCGACGGTGAGCCGGTGCGGCTGGAGGCGAAGAACGCGGACGTCCTGCGCCGTCAGACGGACGGCACCTGGCGCTTCGTGATCGACAACCCGTGGGGCACCGACTGAACGAGCCCGATGCTGCGGCGCTCGAGGGCTAGACGTCCTCGAGCGTCACGGCGTTCTGCTCGACCTCGAGGAACTCGGTGTAGGCGTTGATGACCGTCTCCGGTTCGTCCCACATCCGCAGCTCGCCGTGGTCCATCCAGATCGCGTGATCGGCCAGGTCCTGGATCGTGCCGAGCGCGTGCGAGACCAGCACGACCGTGCGGTCCTCGCTGCACAGCTCACGCATCTTGCGCGCGCACTTGCGGCGGAAGCGCGCGTCGCCGACCGACAGCGCCTCGTCGATCAGCAGGATGTCGGGCTCCATCATCACCGCGACGGCGAACGCCAGGCGGCCGTACATGCCCGACGAGTAGGTCCGCATCGGCATGTCCATGAAGTCCTCGAGTTCGGCAAACGCGACGATGTCGTCGTACTTCTCCGCCAGCTGCTCGCGCTTGAGCCCCGCCGCGAGCCCGCCCAGCCTCACGTTGTCGCGGCCGGACAGCTTCCTGTTGAAGCCGACGCCGAGCGCCAGCAGCGTGCTGACGCGGCCGTGGATCTCGACGCGGCCCTTGCTCGGCGGCAGGATGCCGGCGATCGTGCGGACAAGCGTCGACTTGCCAGCGCCGTTGGCGCCCACGATCCCCAGTACCTCACCGTGGGGGACGTTGAAGCTGACCTGCTTGACGGCCTCGATCTCGCGCACGATCTTCTCGCGCCGCCCGAGCTTGAGCACAGTCGACTTGAGCGTCGGCGCCCGCTCCAGCGACGTGCGGTAGGTGACCGAGACGTCCTCGACCGAGATCGCGGTGCGCTCAGAGACGGACAGCGAACTCACGCTCCCGGGAGAGGAAGAACAGGCCGGCCGCGAAGAAGAGCCCGATGCCCCAGGCCAGGCCGAGCAGCATCGGCTGCAGCCCGGGCGGCTGCCCCCCGACGAGGACATCGCTCCACGCGGTCAGCAGGCCGCCCATCGGGTTGACGTCGAGCAACCAGCGGTAGCGCTCCGGCACCTCGTCGGCGAAGTAGAGGACCGGCGACACGTAGAGCCAGATCCGCAGCGCGTAGGGCAGGAAGTTCGAGAGGTCGCGGAAGTAGACCTGCCCGGCGGCGACCAGCATCGAGAGGCCGGAGGCCAGGAGCAGGAAGAGCGCGATGATCGGCAGCGTCCAGAGGTCGTTCAGGTTCACCGGCAACCCCGACGCGATATGGATCGGCACGTAGACCACCAGCGTGGGCAGGAAGCGCATGAACGCCGTGATCACCGCCGACAGCGGCAACAGCGCACGCGGAAACGCCGAGTTGAGGATCAGCCGGCCGCCCTTCGTCACCGACCGCACGCCCACCGTCATCGCGTTGTGGATGAGCATGAAGGCGAACAGGCAGCCGACGAGGTGCGCGAAGAACTCCGCGTTCCTCGAGTCCGAGGCGCGGAGGATGTCGACGAGGATGAAGTAGACGAGCGCGAGCAGCAGTGGGTTGAGCACCAGCCACAGCTGCCCGAAGACCGTGTCGAAGTTCTGCTCCCGCAGCTTCGTGCGCGCGAGCTCGAAGGCGAACTCGCGGCGCCGCCAGACCTCGTGGACATACGAGTGCAGGGGCGGCAGCCCGACGGAATGCGGGACGAAGACGTGGCGCTCGCCCGTGAACTCGTCTTCGCGGCGATGCGGGCGGTGGATGGTGGGGGTACTCATCGGCGCACTCAGGCTAGAAGGGTCACAGGATCGGAGGGCGACCAGCGCGGGTCATCCGCCACAACGTGGCCGCCTTCAGCGGCTTGCGCTCGCCCCCGTCCCCGGTCAGCCCGTCGCGGTACCCGCGGAACGCGTCGCGCGCGTCGGCGGCCGACTGAAGGCGCGGCAGCGTCCGCAGCACGAAGTTCGCCAGGTAGACGAACGCCAGCGGCAGCGGGAGGTGCCGCCGCGCGAGCCAAGCCCGGTTGCGGGCTCCGTAGTAGAAGGAGTAGCCGTGCGGCGTACCGGTCGGCGAGGGATGCAGCGCGACGATCTCGCCGGCGTAGGCGACCCGCCAGCCGGCGTCCATCACCCGCCACGCGAGGTCGATGCCCTCGTGGACGAAGCGGAAGTCCGCAGGCCAGCCGCCGACCGCCTCGAACACCGAGCGTCGCATCGCCACCGCACCCTCCCACACCGCGGTGATGTCGCTCGACCGCGCAGGCTCGCCGACCCGCAGCCGCGGCACCCAGTCGCGCGCACGCGCGCCCCCGCCGCGCGGCTCCACCCGCAGCTGCAGCAGCCCCAGGCCCGGGTCGTCGGCAAAGCGCCGCGCGACCCGCGCCAGCGCGTCGGGCTCCGACAGCGCCGCGTCGTCGTCGAGGAAGAACAGCAGCTCGCCCTGCACCGCCGGCACGCCGAGGTTGCGCCCCGCCGGGATGCCGACGTTCTCGGCCGAGTAGACGCCGCGCACGCCCTCCGGCAGCCCCGACGGCTCCCACGTGTTGCCCACCACGGCGACGTCCGTCTCCACGCCCTCCTGGGCGCGCAGCGACTCGAGCGCCAGCCGCAGCTCGTCCGGCCGGCGCCCCATCGTCAGCAGTACGCACCCGAACGTCACCGCAGCCGGCTCGAGTTGAGGATCGCGACCAGGTGGCCGGCGGCGGTGATCGCCGCGATCGGCACGAGCGCGATCACGAGCCCGCGCGTGAACGGGATCCCGTCGACGAACGAGTCGGCGATCGCGGCGGCCAGCGCCAGCAGCGTCGCCTCGATCGCCACGAACGCGCGGAAGAACGGGAAGAAGCCGAGCGCTCGGCGCACCCGCGCGAGCCCCGACGCCCGCGGCGCGGCGACCGCGACCGTGTCCTCCACGACCGGCTTGCCGGACTCCGAGCGCGCGACCGCCACGAGCGCGGACTCCGTCCGCACCAGCAGCGCGAGCACCGCGGCGACCAGCCCGAGCGTCGTGTAGCTGCCGATCGAGTCCCAGCCGCCGTCGGCGCGGATGCCCAGCCCGATCGGCAGCAGCATCTCGGTGAAGTAGTGGGCGAAGCGATCGAGGTAGATCCCGACCGGCGAGGACTGCCGGCGCCAGCGGGCGAGCTCGCCGTCGGAGCAGTCGAGCAGGATCTGGCCCTGGATCAGAAGGACCGCCGCGATCGCGCCCCACAGCCCGGGCACGGTCAGCGCCGCCGCCGCCAGCACGCCGAGCACGATCATGCCCCACGTGACCGCGTTCGGGGTCACGCGCGTGGGCACCAGCAGCCGCGTCAGGTAGATCGAGTAGCGGCGGACGTAGAGCTTGCCCGCCCAGTGCTCGCCCGAGTTGCGCTCGAAGATCCGCGCCGGCTGGGAGACCGCCCGCAGCTCAGCGATCGTAGGTCTCTGCGTACGCGCGGACGCGGCGGACCACCTCCTCCTCCGGGAGGTCGAGGTGCTCGAGGATCGTGTAGCGATCCGGGCGCGTGGAAGGGGCGTGGAAGACGGCACGGGCGTATTGCTCGGCGTCGAGCCCGAGGTCCGCGGGCGTGCGGGGCAGGCCGTGGCGCGTCAGGCAGGCGTCGATGTCGCGAGCCATCTTGTCGTCGCCGCGCAGCCAGGATGTGAACAGGCTGCCGACGCCGGCGAGCTCGCCGTGGTGCGCGGTGCCCGGGTAGAGGTGGTCGATCGCGTGGAGGATCTCGTGGTCGCCGCCGGAGCAGGGGCGCGACGAGCCCGCGGTCGACATCGCCAGCCCGGAGAGCACGAGCGCCTCCGCCAGCGCGATCAGGAAGTCGTCGTCCTCGACCCCGTCCTCGCGGTGCAGGATCGAGGTCGCGGCCGTGCGGGCGAAGGTCACCGCGAGGCCGTCGACGGGCTCGGCGCGCTCGCGCGAGGCCAGCCACCAGTCGGCGATCGCGCCGAGGTTGGAGACGACGTCGCCGATGCCGGAGCGGCGCATCGCGACGTCGCTCGCGCGCACGTAGTCGAGGTCGACGACGACGGCGATCGGCATCTGCACGCCGAAGCTCGCCTTGCGCCCGCCGTCCTCGAGCGAGGAGACCGGCGAGGCGATCCCGTCGTGGGCGAGCGAGGTCGCGACCGCGACCATCGGCAGCCCGGACAGCGCGGCGGCGTGCTTGGCGGTGTCGAGCGTCTTGCCGCCGCCGATCCCGACCACCGCGTCGAAGAAGCCGGAGCGCAGGCGCCCGCGCAGCTCGGTGGCGGCCTCGACCGAGCCGCCCTCGACCATCCAGATGTCGGCGTTCTCCAGCTGCGGGCGCAGCACCTCGGCGATCTCTTCGCCCTGCCCGGGGCCGACCGCGATCCCGACGTGTCCGCCGCTGGAGATGCGGCGGTCGGCAAGCAGCGGAGCCAGCCCGGCGACGGCGCCGGCGCCGATGTCGATGGTCAGGGGCACCCCGACCATCCGGCTCAGCAGCGCCACGCCACCTCCCGCGCCTTGTCCAGGTCGACCTGGTCGTCGACCTCGACCCACTCCAGGCCGCCGACCGACGCCACGCCGACCCGCCCGCCGCGGTCCGCGTACTCCTGGAAGCCGTCCTCGTAGTACAGCGACGGGTCGCGCTGCCAGGTCGCCTCGAGCGCCTCGGCGAGGCGGTCGGAGGCCTCCGGCTCGATCAGCGTCAGCCCGATGTACTCGCCCGCCGCCTCGGCCGGGTCGTGGGCCTTGTTGATCCCGCGCAGCAGCCCGTCGCCGTTGAGCAGGACCTTCATCTCCTCCTCGCCGAGCGTCTTGGCGTCGTCGAGCGCGAGCACGAGCTCCGAGTGCCCGCGGCCGGCGAGCAGCCGCTCCTCGACCTCGGGCGGGTGCACGGTGTCGCCGTTGCACAGCAGCACGCCGCGCGCGAAGTGCTCGCGCGCGCACCACAGCGAGTAGCAGTTGTTCCACTCCTCCGCCTTCGGGTTGAAGACGGTCTCGATCGCGACGCCGTGGCGCTCCTCGAGCGCCGGACGGCGCTCCTCGATGCGCTCGGCCGCGTAGCCGGTGACCACCACGACCGTCTCCATCCCGGCGCGGCGCAGGTTGCCGAGCGCGATGTCGAGGATCGTGCGGTCGCCGTCGACCGGCAGCAGCGTCTTGGGTAGGTCTTCCGTCAGCGACTCGAGCCGCCGCCCGGCCCCTGCCGCGAGCACCATGCCGATCAGTCGGCCTCATCCTCCTCGTCGTCATAGACCGGCTGCTCGCCGGCGTGGAAGCGCCGCCACTCGGCGACGGTCTCGGTCACGAACAGCGCCGCGAGCGCCGCGGCCAGGATCCAGAACCCGGCCGGCAGCGCGCCGGCGACGAGCAGCACGACGGCGAGCAACAGCCGCCCGTCCCAGCCGCCCGCCACGGCGTTGACCCAGCTCGGGGGCCTGACACCGCGGTGGCGCAGGCCGTAGACGGTCTCGTAGTGGTGGTAGGTGATCGCGCACAGCAGCGCGAATGTCGCCGGCAGCGCGTCCTCGCCCGCGACGGCGCCGATCCAGAGCAGTCCGCCGTACTCGATCGCACGCAGCGCAGGCGGGACCGTCCAGCGCAGGCGGTCGGTCAGCCGCCGCCCGCTCGCGAGGCCGCCGATCAGCACCGCCCACGCGATCACGGCGGCGACGAGCCCGTGCGAGGCGCCGTCACCCTCGACCGCGATCGCGACCAGCAGCGGCAGGCCGGCGACCAGCAGCAGGGCGATCGCAGGCAGCGGGATGCGGCGGCCGAGCGCGCGCCCGATCGCCGTGCCGAGCGGGCCGTCGTCGCGGTAGACCTCGAGCACGATCCCGCGGTCCGTGGGGGCCTGCGCCGGAGGGGCGGCGACAGCGCTCATGACGCCAGCGACCGCAGCGTGCGGCCGACCATGACGTAGGTCAAGGCGAAACCGCCCCAGGCGAGCATCACGATGAACACGGTCTTCGCGTCGAACAGCGCGGCGGTGATCGCGATCACGGCGAAGCGCTCCCCGATCGGGAAGGCGATGATCTTCTTCAGCCAGCGGAGCTGCGGGTTGCGGTCGGCGGCGCGCCACAGCCGCCCGAGCCGCCGCCGCAGGGTCATCTGCGCAGGAGCGGGCGCGACCGGTGCCCGTACGTCCTCCTCCTCGACCTCCTCCGCCTCGACCGGCTCGGTCAACCGCGAGGCCGGGCGCGTGCCGTCGAACGGGTTCTCGATCGGCGGCTGCGGTGTGTCGGCCATCACCTGGTGCTGGGAGGCGGGGAACGAGAAGTCGACGGCGTGGCGCGTGGTCTGCAGCGCCAGCGCGGCGCACGCGAGGACCCACACCGGGTCGCCGGTGCGGCTCGCGCCGATCGCCAGGCCGGCGAACACGACGTACTCCTTCGTGCGGTCGAAGATCGAGTCGAGCCAGGCACCGAGCTTGGAGAACTGGCGCGTGTAGCGGGCGAGCTGGCCGTCGACGCAGTCGAAGACGAACGCGAAGTAGACGAGCACCCCGCCCACGACCATGCTCCAGCGCTCGGCGTAGGCGAAGCACGCCGCGGCGACCACGCCGACCGCGATCGAGAACATCGTGACCTGGTTCGGCGTCAGCCCCCGCCGCGCCGCCCAGCGGGCGATGTACTTCGAGTAGGTCGAGACGAAGAACGTGGTGAAGAAGCCGTCCGCGCCCTTGACCGCCGAGTTGAGCAGCTCGCGATCCTCGTCGTGCTCGAGGATCTCCTCGCGGGCGCGCTCGAGCGCGGCGGGCGAGCCGGGCCGCGCCCAGAACAGCGTGCGCAGCCGCGAGGCACCGACGTGCACGCCGGAGCGGATGACGCCGACGAGCAGCAGCGCGGTGATGTCGTCGGGCGCGATCGCGCGGCGGCGCTCGAGCTCGGCGGCGTCCTCCGGCGACAGCGCGGCGGCGTCCAGCGCCTCGCGCTCGGGCGCCTCCTCGCCGCGCTCGCGCGCGGCGAACAGCGCCAGCATGCGGTGCCAGTGGCCGGCCTTGTGGTCGAGCTCCTCCTGCCAGTCGGCGGGCGGCGCGGGCTCGACCAGCGCCGCCAGCTGCTCGGCGACGGGGGCGACGCCGGGGCGGTCGGCCGGCGCGACCTTGAGCACGCCGAGGAACGTCCCGGTCGGGCGGCGCACGGCGTGGTAGGGCGAGCCCGCCGAGACGATGCGGCCGCGGTTCGAGCGCGTCTTGAAGCCGAAGGGGCGGGCGGCGTTGCCGCCGGTGGTGAGCACGCCGGTGCGGATCTTCGGCTCGGCCAGCAGGCCCGCGAGCACCTCGCGCTGGGTGACGATGTCGGCGTACGCGACGACCAGCGGGCCGCCGGCGGCGGCGGCGATGCCGGCGATCGCGCGCAGGTCCTCGGCGGGGCTCTCACCCGCGTGCACCTGCACGTCGGGCGTGGCGGCGATCGCCTCGCGCCACGCGGGGCGCGTGAGCACGTGGACGCGCTCGATGCCGAGGCCGGCAAACTGGCCGGCGAGCCGGGCGAGCAGCGTCTCGCCCTCCCACGGCTGGAGCGCGGCGGCGCTGCCGTCCGCGGCCGCGGCGGTCGCCACCAGCACGGCGGAGGATCCCGGACTGACCGGGACTGCTCGCCGGACGGGTGCGCGATGACCCGACCGAGTCTCCGATAACGCGATGTTCACGGCGGGTCAGGGTATCCGCGGGGCCAGCTGATCAAGCAGCGTGACCCAACTCTTGCCGACCGTCGCCGGGTCGTAACGGCGGGCGGTCTCGAGCGCGGCGGTGCCGAGCGCGCGGCGCCGCTCCTCGTCGCCGACCGTCTCGAGCAGCGCGCGCGACAGCGCGGCGACGTCGCCGGGCGGCACGAGCACGCCGTCGCGGCCGTCGTCGATGATCTCGCCGGGCCCGCGCGGGCAGTCGAAGGAGACGACCGCGAGCCCCTTGCTCATCGCCTCCACGACGACGATCCCGAAGCCCTCGAAGCGCGAGGAGAGCGCGAACACCGAGCCCTGCGCCAGCGCCGCGCCGAGATCGCGCGTGGCGCCCATCAGCAGGACGCTGCCGGCCAGCCCCGCCTCGCGGGCCTGGCGCTTGAGCGCCTCGCGCTGGAGCCCGCGGCCGTAGATCCGCAGCTGCCAGTCCGGGTGCGCCTCGGCGACCGGCTTCCAGGCCTCGATCAGCAGGTCGAAGCCCTTCTGCGAGTTGAGCCGGCCGGCGGCGACGACGACCTTGCTCTCAGGCTTCGCCTGCCCGCCGGCGAGCGGCGGCACGGCGTTGGGGAGCTGCACGACGCGGGTGGCGCCGCCGAGCGCTGTCTCGTAGTCGCGGCGGTCCTCCTCGGTCAGCACCGCGAGCGCGTCGAGCGAGCGGTAGCGGCGGCGGAGGTCGCGCTCGAGCCCGCGCCGGTGGGCGCTGAAGTTCATGTGCTCCTGGGCGACGGTGACCGTGCCCTCGGGCGCGAGCGCGGAGGCGAGCAGGTTGAAGCTCGGGCGCGTGCCGACCACGAGGCCGCCCTGCATCGCGCGGAAGCGGCGCAGCAGCGCCCGGTCGGTGCGCAGGCTGCACCATGGATAGGCGAAGTCGTCGGGGTGCACGAGCAGGCTCGGCAGCTTGGAGAGCCGCCCGCCGCCCTTGCCCTTGCGCTGGTCGTCGACCGCGGTGACCTTCACGCCGTCGGGGAACGGGAAGAACGGCTTGGTGCTGCGCCGCACCACGCTCACGATCTCCACCGACCGCCCGCTCTCCGCCAGCGCCTCGGCCAGGCTCAGCACCGCGCGGACCGTGCCGCCCATCCCCCAGGCGTGCAGCACGAGGATGCGCACATCGCGGCCGTCTGCCTTGCCGCCGCCGCGCCTCAACCCGGCCAGCCGGAGGGCGAGCCGGTGCACGAGCACGGCGGGCGGGCCGAGCAGGCGGCGCGCCAGTCCGGGCGTCGGCTCCTCGTCGACCGGCTCGACGGCCTCGTCGCCGCCGCCGATCTGCGAGCGGACCGAGATGTTGTTCTCGACCGTGTAGTACGGCCGCAGGCGACGCTCGCCGACCCGCGCGGCCGGGTACTCGCTCGCCTCGCCGCGGTTCGTGACGCCGTCGAGATGGGTGCCGAGCCGGTAGGAGCGGCGGCCGGCCACGAGCCGCAGGTTCCAGACGTCGGCCTGCTTGCCGGCCAGCGCGAGGTCGGCCAGGTCGAGGCTCGCGGAGAAGCGCCCATCGGCGAGCTGCGCGGCGGCGACGACCTCCATCGGGTCCCCGCGGCGGCGCGCGAACAGGAAGGCCGACTCGGCGTCGGCGTCGACCGTGCCCTCGACGTCCAGGGTGGTGCCCTCCACGCGCATGCGCGTGACCTCGGCGTGCGGGGCCAGTGGCTTGGCCTCGACCGTCAGCGGCCCGCCCTTCGGGCGTGCGACGGTGAAGCGATAGACGCCCTCAGCGGTGCCGAGCACGACGGCCTCGTTGAACTCCCGCCCGCCGTCGGCGGCTTCGAGCTCCCGGGTGGCGGGCCCGCCCCCTTCGGGCACGAGCGCGGCGAGATCGAACTCGCGATCACCCACGACGAGGCGTCGCCGCTCGATGATCTCGACGCGGCCAGCCACGCGGCTAGGGTACTGGCGTCGTGTACTACCGAGACTTCCTGGGCCGCATCCACGAGCTGCTCGAGCCGCCGACCTACCTGGAGATCGGCGTCCGCAACGGCGACAGCCTCGCGCTCGCCCGTTCACCCTCGATCGGGATCGACCCCGCCTACAACCTCAAGGTCGCACCGCCGCCGCGAGCCAAGCTGTTCCCGGTCACGAGCGACGACTTCTTCGAGCGCTCCGAGCCGCTGATGACGTTCGAGGGCCGCCGCGTCGGCTTCTCGTTCATCGACGGCATGCACCTCTCCGAGTTCGCGCTGCGCGACTTCGTCAACGTCGAGCGCCACGCGGACTGGACCGCGGCGATCGTCTTCGACGACATCCTCCCGCGCGACATCCCGGAGGCCAACCGCGACCGCACGACCCACCAGTGGACGGGCGACGTCTACAAGGTGCTCGAGGTGATCGAGGAGCACCGGCCCGACCTGATCGTCCTGCGTATCGGCACCGAGCCGACCGGGCTGGGGCTCGTGCTCGGGCTCGACCCCGACTCGACCGTGCTCGCCGACCGGCTCGACGCGATCACCGACGCGATCGTCCAGCCCGACCCGCAGCCGGTGCCGGAGTCGGTGTTCGAGCGGCGCGGCGTGATCGAGCCCGACGCGGTGCTGGGCGCGTCGTTCTGGGGCGTCATGCGCGACCTGCGCGAGCGCGGCGTCAGCCGCGACGAGGGCCTGCCGGTCCTACGCGCCGCGGTCGAGCGGGACTTCGGCCTCTAGCGGTCCCTCTCGTGACCGTCGGCTCGAAAGGGCGTGCGGCGGCGCCGACAGGCAAGGACGCAGACCCGCAGGAATGCCTCTGGCATTTCAAGTGGTCGAGGACGCAGCATGTCGGTGATCGACGTGCGTCATTTCGAGTCGAGGGTCGCGGGAGGGGCCGCTAGGTAGCCCCACTTCACGCACATCTCGCGCAGCGCGGGCGGGATCTCCTCGAGCGGCGGCGGCGGCTCGGGCTGCTGGATCGAGCCGGACTTGATCTTCTCGTTCCAGTCACCGAGGCCGGACTTGTAGCGCCCGTGGTCGAACTGGCCGTACTCGAGCATCCCTTCCTCGTACGGGATGCCGAGGAACGAGCAGATGCCGCGCAACTCGCGCTCCGGGTCGGCGGTCAGGTCCTCGTAGCGGACGGTGTGGCCGTCGTAGGTCTGGCGCGCCGCCTCCACCGCCTCGACGTAGCGACGGATCAGCTCGGCGTTCTTGTCGGCGTCATCGTCCGCGCCCTCGCCCTTGTATGCCTGCCGCGAGCGCGCGATCGCGCCCGGGTGGCGGAGCAGGTAGATGAAGCGCGCGTCGGGCCACGCCTCGCGCAGGCGGTCGACGATGAAGACGTTGTTGGGCGTCTTGTCGGCGATGATCGCCTTGCCGCTGGCAGCGAGCTCGCGGTGCAGGATGCGGTCCCACAGCAGGTACTCGGCGGCGCGCGCGTCGAGGCCCAGCTCCTTCATCGAGCGCTCCGACCACTTCTGGTCGAAGTTCACGGAGACGTAGCGCAGGTGCAGCTCGTGCGGCGAGCGGATCTGCGAGTGGCTGTCAAGCAGCACGCGCAGCAGCGTCGAGCCCGAGCGCAGCGTGCAGATCACGAACACCGGCGCCTCGACGAGCCGGTCGCCGGCGCGCAGCTTGCCGACGCGGGCGCGCTTCGGAGGGGCGGGCTTCGTCCCCTGCTTCTGGAGCTGGTAGCCGGTCGCGCGGGTGAGCGCGCCGTTGAGCGTCTCCTTCCAGGTCACGCGCGGTGACTTTAGCTCGCGACCACTCAAGAACCCTTGCGGGCGGCGTCGGGGATCGCGTACGGTGGCGCGGGGATGGAGCGGATCCACGTCACGCGCGCGGAGCGGCTGGCTCGGGCCGGTACCGCGACCCGGCGCGAGCCCGCCGCGGCGGTGCTCGCGCTGCAGCGGATGGCGGGCAACCGGGCGGTCGGCCACCTGCTGCGCTGCAAGGACAAGAAGGACAAGCCCAAGCGGAAGAGCCCCGCGCAGCTGCAGGCCGAGCAGATGGCGCAGAAAGCCGCGCCGAACCAGACGCAGATCTCGTTCGCGCACCTCCCGGCCGACGCTCAGCACGCGCTCCGCGAGATCATCGCCGGCCGCCCGGGACCGTTCCTGCGCCCGAACGACGGCAAGCACTCCACCGACCCCGAGACCGGCCTTGCGAAGCAGCCGGGCATCGGCGTCCGCGAGTACCACACGGTGCCCTACAACGAGTCCTACCGGCTCGTCGTCCGCACCAAGGGCCAGGACAAGTCCGCGTACTGGGACGCCAAGCACACGGCCGGGACCTACACCTACCACCGGATCACCGGCGTGCCGTGGCCGGCAGCCGCGCCGCCGCCGGCGCCGGCGCCCGCACCGGCGCCGGCCCCCGCCCCCGCCCCGGCACCCGCGCCCGTCCCGGTGCCGGCCGGCCCGCTGCCGGCTGCAGTGGACGACTGGGAGAGCCTCTAGGAAACCGCGGGCACCTTGTACCGTGCCCGCGCGTGATCCTCCGAGTGAAGCGTTTCACCGCCCGCGTCGATCCGCGGCGTGCTGCTGCGCGCCGTCCGCGTGCCCGGCTCGCGAGGCATGGCGGCGACCGGCGCCTGATCATCGTGCTGTGGACCGCCTGGAACATGGGCGGGACGATCCGCGCCGCGTTCAACCTCGCCGAGTACATGCAGGCGCGCGGCTGGCGAGGTCGAGATCATCAGCGGCTACCGCGACCGCGACGAGCCGTTCTTCGGCTCGTTCCCGGCCGGCGTGCCCGTGCACGACCTCGACGACCGGCGCAAGGGGGGACCGCGGCCCCGCGGCGTGTCCGCAAGCTGCTGCGCAAGCTGCCGAGCGTGCTCATGCCCGCCGCCGACCGCGCCGCGACGGGCTTCAACGTGTGGACCGACATCCAGCTCGTCCGCCGGCTGCGCGGCCGCGCCGGGATCCTCGTCGGCACCCGCCCGGGCGTGAACCTGATGCTCGCCCGCCTGCGCGCGCCGGGCCTGAAGACGATCGGGCTCGAGCAGATGAACCTGAGCAAGCACAACAGGGCGCTGCGCAAGCCGATGCGCAGGCTGTACCCGCAGCTCGACGCGTTCGTGGTGCTGACCGAGCAGGACCGCGAGCACTACGGCCGCGTGCTCAAGGGCGAGGCGCCGCCGCTGCACGTCATCCCCAACACCGTGCGGCCGCTGCCCGGCGCCAAGGCCGACCTCGCCGCCAAGACCGTCTACTCCGCCGGGCGCTTCCGCTACCAGAAGGGCTTCGAGCTGCTGATCCCCGCCTGGGAGGCGACCGCGAGGGCGCACCCCGACTGGACGCTGCGGCTGCGCGGCCGCGGGCACCTCGAGAGCCGCTACCGCGGCCTGATCGAGACAGCACGGGCTCGAGGACTCGGTGGTCATCGAGGGCCCGGCGGAGGACATCGGCTCCGACATGGCGGACTCGGCGGTGTTCGTGCTCTCCTCGCGCTTCGAGGGCTTCCCGCTGATCCTGCTCGAGGCGATGAGCAAGGGCATGGGGATCGTGTCGTTCGACTGCCCGACCGGGCCGGCGGACATCGTCGACGACCACCGCAACGGGCTGCTCGTCCCGCACGAGGACGTCGAGGGCCTGTCGCGGGCGATCCGCGAGATCGTCGAGGACGAGGAGCTGCGGCGGCGCATGGCGGCCGAGGCGATCGGCACGGCCGAGCAGTACACGATCGAGGCGATCGGCCCGCGCTGGGTGGAGCTGCTGGAAGGGCTCAGCCGGCCGAGCCGGCCTGCGTCTTCCTGAACACGCGCGCGACGCCCGGGAAGCGCCGGGCGACGTCACCGCGCGGCGTCGGCGGCAGCGCGCGGCCGTCCTTGGTGATCGTCACGACGAGCGGCACGCGCAGCGGGCGGCGGCCGCGCATGGCGGGCACCCCGACGGGAGCGAAGCCCGCGACCGCCGCGGTCACGCCGACCGTCCACTCGCCGTTGCGCAGGTTGGCCTTGGCGATCGTGACGCGCGGCTGCAGGCGTGCCCGCGCGGTGACCACCGGCGTGCCGTCTTCGATCCGCGTCTCGGTGTCCGTGCGGAGGGAGAACTCGGTGCCGTCGCGGGCCGACCAGATCAGGACGTCGGCGTAGCTGCGATCGATGGCGTCGGTGACGTCGCGCTCCTCGGGCGTCAGGTGCCCGGCGAGCGCCGCGGGCGGCGTCCACAGCACCCGCTCGCCGTCCTGCTCGAAGGCGAGGCCGGCGATCCGCGCCTCGATGACCATCCCGACCGCCTCTTCCTCCTCGGGCTCGAGCTCGAGCGACGGTCGCCTCCGTCTCGAGCCCGCCCTCGTAGGTGGCGAGGGCGTCGAGGCCCTCGTAGTCGCCGGCCCGCAGCAGGTGCGAGCGGATGCGGGCGTTGAAGGCGAGGTACTCGTCGACCTCGTCGCCCCAGCGCTCGAGCGCGAGCTTGCGGACCTCCTCGTACAGCGGCCGCTTGAACTCCGGGGCGCGCTCGAGGAAGTTGCGGCCGCCGACGCGGCCGAGCATCTTGCCGCGGTACCAGTGCGAGCGCACGCGGTCGCGCAGCGGGCCGGGCTCCATGTGCTCGTCGATCAGGTCGAGCACCTCGCGGACGTTCTCGTAGTAGCCGACCGGCTCGAGCTCCTCGTAGGACGCGTTGCTGTCCGTCTCGCGCAGCACCCAGTGGTAACAGGGGTAGCCGGCCAGCACGGAGATGCTGCGCGCGTGGAAGTAGGCGTGCATCGTGAACACGTGGTCCTCGAGCCGGCGGCGGCCCTCGGGGAAGCGGATGCCGTGCTCGTCGAGCAGCGACTTGCGGAACAGCTTGTGCGGCGTCAGCAGCCGCACGAGCGGCGCCCACTCGAGCGTGACGTCCTGGCGGTCGCGCTTGAACACCGAGCGAGCGACGAACTTGCCCTCGCCCACGACCTTGCCGATCACGATGTCGGCCTCGTCGCGCAGCGCGCGGTTGTACATCCGCTTGAGCGCGCCCTTGCCGAGCCAGTCGTCGTTGTCGACGAAGTAGACGAACTCGCCGCGGGCCATCTCGATGCCGAGGTTGCGCGGCTTCCCGGGCCAGCCGGAGTTGGGGATGTGCTCGACGCGGACGTTGTCGTGCTCAGCCGCGAGCGCGTCGAGCCGCGCCGGCGTCTCGTCGGTCGATCCGTCGTCCACGAAGATCAGCTCGTACTCCTCGGACGGCAGCGATTGGCCGAGAAGTGAGTCGATGCATTCGTCGATATTGGCGCCCGGGTTGTAGACCGGAACGATCACGCTGACTTTCAGCACCCACTTCACGCTACAGCCGATCGCCCTGAACGCCGATGCACCTCGTGTGAAGACAGGGATCTCGGATCCGCTCGGAGGCAGCTCGCCCGACGCCGGGACGCGCGCCAAGACGCGACTCCGCCTCTCGGGTGCGCTCATGCTGGGCGTCGGCGCGGTCACGCTCGCGGCCGTCCTCACCGCGCCCGACCCGGATCCCTCCGATCACCGCTCGCTGCTGACCTGTGCGGCGATCTTCGCCCTGGTGGCCACGATCCTCGCCGTCTGGCGGTCTGCGCCCGACGTCGTCCTGCACCTGATCTGCCCGCTCGGCACGGTCGCCACGTCGGTCGCGATGGGCCTCGCCGAGCCGGTCGGGCTGACCCCGATCTTCTACCTGCTGCCGATGCTGCTGGCCGGCTACTTCCTCCCCCGCGCCGAGATCGGCGCGAACTTCCTGTTCGCGCTGCTGTGCTGCGGGATCACCCTGGCGTACTGGGTCGATCCGGGGCTGCGGCTGGCGATGTTCATGGCCGTCGCGCTGATCACCGGGCTCGTCAGCGGCGTCGTGCTGGCGCTGCGCGAGCAGATCCGCGTGCTCGTGAACCGGCTCGGCGAGCTCGCCATCCACGACTCGCTGACCGGCGCGCTCAACCGCGGGGCGTTCGAGCAGCGGCTCGAGGCCGAGCTCGCGCGGACCGACCGGGTGGCGGCGCCGTGCGCGCTCGTCGTCCTCGACGTCGACCACTTCAAGCGCATCAACGACACGCGCGGCCATGCCGCAGGCGACGCCGCGCTGCGCGCGCTCGCGCTCGCGGTGACGCGCGCCAAGCGCCGCTCGGACATCTTCGGCCGCATCGGCGGCGAGGAGTTCGCGGTCGTGCTGCCCGACACCGGCCTCGTCGGCGCCACGACGTTCGCGGAGAAGCTGCGCGAGTCGCTGCCGGCGACGATGGGCGAGGTCACCGTCAGCTTCGGCGTCACCGACGCCCGCACCGCCGGGCGCACCGTGCGCGGGATGCTCCACAGCGCCGACGTCGCGCTCTACGACGCCAAGCGCAAGGGCCGCAACCGCGTCGTGACCGCGGACGGCCAGCGCGCATGGGGCCGCGGGGACGAGGGCATCGTCCCGTTCGCCGTCGCCGCCCGCCGCTGACCTTCGCGACACTACGGCGGTGGCCACGGTCTCCGTCACGTTCGACAACCTCGGCGAGGCCGCCGAGCTCGAGCGCGGCACGTGGCCGGAGGACCAGCCGCTGGGGCAGCACTTCAGCGTCCGCGAGGCGCTGCCGGAGCTGCTCTCGCTGCTGGCACGCGAGGACCTGCGCGCGACGTTCTTCGTCGAGGGCCTCAACGGCCAGCTCTACCCGGAGGCGCTCCAGGGCCTGCGCGCGGCCGGGCACGAGGTCGCCTGCCACGGCTGGCGCCACGAGCCGTGGCACGAGGTCTCCGACGAGGCCGAGCGCCTGGCGCGGGCGCGCGACGCGCTCGGCGGCCCGATCGGCTTCCGCCCGCCCGGCGGGCGGCTGAACGAGCGCACGCCGGAGATCCTCGGCGAGCTCGGCTACCGCTACTGCTCGCCGGCCGGCTCGCGCGCGGGCCGGCTCGACGGGATCGCCGTGCTGCCGTTCCGCTGGGAGCTGATCGACGCCTACTACTACGTGCCGCACTTCGGTCCGCTGCGGGAGCGCAACGGCGACTCCGAGGCGCCGATGGAGCCGGCCGTCGTGCGGGAGCGCATGCTGGCGGCGCTCGACGCCCACGACGAGGGCCACCTCGTGCTGCTCTTCCACCCGTTCCTGCTCAGCGCCGGGCCGGACGCGCTCGCGGTCGTCTCCGACGTGCTCGCGCGCGCCGCCGAGTTCCGCTGCCTGCGGATGGACGAGGCCGCCGCCGCGCTGCCCGAGGACGCCGGGCCGCCCGAGCTCGACGACACGAGCTGGGACGCCTAATCGCGCTAACGTAGCAAAAATGTTACCGAGCAAAGGCGACCCGTTCGACGCGCTGGGCGACCCCCACCGGCGGGCGATCGTCGAGCAGCTCCGCGCCGGCGACCGCTCGGTCCGCGAGCTCGCCGACCAGCTGCCGATCAGCCGCCCCGCCGTCTCCCGGCACCTGCGGCTGCTCAAGGAGGCCGGCCTCGTCACCGACCGCGCCGAGGGCACGCGGCGGCTCTACCGCCTGCACGACGAGGGCGTCGACGCGGTGCGCGCCTACCTCGAGGGCGTCTGGGGCGAGGCGAGCGCGCGCTTCACGATCGCGGCCGAGAACCTGCGCGAGGACTGATGGAGCCACTCGAGCTCGCCTTCACGGTCGGCTGTCCGCCCGCGCAGGCGTTCGCGGTCTGGACCGAGCGCACGTCGCTGTGGTGGCCGAAGAGCCACTCCGTGTCCGCCGACCCGGAGCTGACCGTGACGTTCGAGCCGCGCGAGGGCGGCCGCGTCTACGAGCGCACCCCGGCCGGCGAGGAGCACGACTGGGGCGAGGTCCTCGAATGGGACCCGCCGCGCCGCCTCGCCTACCGCTGGCACCTGCGCCAGGACCGCGAGGACGCCACCCGCGTCGAGATCTCCTTCGCCCCCGCCGGCGACGGCACCGCGGTCACGATCGTCCACAGCGACTGGCAGCGCCTCGGGCAGCGCGAGCGCAACGAGCGCGGGTGGGCCGGGCTGCTCCCGCATTACGTGCGCGCGGTGGACGAACTGCGGCATTGAGGAGAAGGGTTCGGGTCGACGGATCGAGGCTGCACTCGACCACCTATACGGTGGTCAATCGCAGGGTCGATCGCTGCCGGGCCAATCGGACCCTCCCCTCAATGCCGCAGTTGGACGGCCGGTCCAGCCGGGCCGCCCACATTCGCTCCACCCGGCCGGTAGGAACCGGCGCGCGGGCGCGGTTGCATCGAGCCGCATGGAGAAACCCAAGCTGACTGCTCCGCCCACGCACCGCCGCTACCCGCGCGGATCGCCGAAGCCCACCGACGACTCGAAGGCCGAGACGACGCGGAGATGGCCGCGCGCGGTCTCGGATCGCCGCGTCTTCCCGCGCGGCTGAGCCGGGTGGGCGTGCGCGAGCGTTCGTCCCAAGCAATCTCGCGCACGCCCGATCCCGAGTTCCCCCTCACCCGGCCTTCAGAGATAGTCGGCGCCCGAACGCGCCACGTCGATACCGCAGATGCGTGATCTGGGGTTTCAGGCGAGGGCGTGACCCTCGCCGAGCACCTTCGCGACCAGGTGCGCGCGCGACCGCGCGCCGACCTTCTTCATCGCGTTGCGGACGTGCGTGCGGACGGTGTCGTGGGCGATGTGGAGCTCGGCCGCGATCTCCGGCCCTGACTCGCCCTGCGCGATCAGGCGCACGATCTCGAGCTCGCGCGCCGACAGCGCGCCCCGGTCGCCGTCGACCGCCACCGTGCGGCGGAAGCTGCCGCCCCAGCGCGACGTGCTGAGCGCCACGAAGAGCACGAGCCGCTGCCCGGTCGCCACCTCCGTCGCGCCCGCCCACTGCACGCCGATGCGCCTGCCGTCGCGCGCAGAGCAGCTCCGCCTCGCCGTGGAAGCGCTGGGCGGCGAGCGCGGCCTTCCACTGCGTCGGCGTGAAGAGCGGCCCGCCCGCCACGAAGTCCCACAGGTGCGTGCCGATCACGCGCTCGCGCGGCCGGCCGAGCAGCCGCAGGTAGGCGGGGTTCGCGTCGACGTGGCGCCGCTCCTCGTCGACGAGCGCCATCGGGTTCTTGGACTGCTTGAACGCCGTCGTGAAGAGCGCCGACCAGCCGTCGCGCGGCATGCGCGCCAGCCTACTCCGCCTCAGCGAGCCGACAAGCGCGCGGAGAGCTCCGCCGCGATCCCGCGGTCCGAGAAGCGGCCGCGGCGGATCATCCGCCGGACGGCGCGGTTCGTCAGCGCGTCGAGCAGCCGCCGCGGCGAGCGGCGGGCGAGGAAGTACTGGATCGTGCCGGCACGGGTCGTGGCGAGGTCGCGCACCGGGCGCCCGAGCGCGGCGCGCGCGAGCGTGTTCGCCGCGTGCTCGACCCGCTCGGCGGGCACCGCGCCCTCGAGCCCGACGCCGCCCTCCTTCGCCGCGTCGTGGATACCGGTGCGGATGTAGCCGGGGTAGACGGTGGTGACGGTGATCTCGTCGCCGTACTCGAGCCGCAGCGCGTCGGAGTAGGCGACCAGGCCGCGCTTGCTCATGCAGTACGCGGTCGCGAACGGGACCGCGAGGTGGGCGAGCCCGGACGCGACGTTGACCACGCGGCCGTGCGAGGCGCGCAGGTGCGGCAGCGCCGCCGCGCTCACGCGCCAGGGCGCGATCAGGTTGACGTCGAGCACGGCCAGCGCGTTGGCGTCGGGCGCCTGGCCCGCGCTCTGCGGCACGCCGAGCCCGGCGTTGTTGATGAGCACGTCGAGCCCGCCGAGGCGCTCGACCGCCGCGTCGACCGCGCCCTGCACGGCGTCGGCGTCGCGCAGGTCGCAGGCGAGCACGTCCGCGTCGTCGTCGGCCACGAGGTCGAGGCCGACCACCCGCGCGCCGCGCGAGCGCAGCTCGGCCATCGCGGCGGTGCCGATGCCGCCGTTCGCGCCGGTGATCAGCACCCGCGCGCTCATGCCGTCACCGGTTCCGGCGTCGAAGCGGGTCGCGTTCGTCAGCTCGAAGTCCGCCGGGTCGAAGGCCGCCGTCCGCTGCCGGAAGCGCCACGTCCAGTCCGGCCACAGCGTCGCGTTGCGCCCCGTCTCGTCGAGGTACCAGCTCGCGCAGCCGGTGTTCCAGACCGTGCCGTCCATGCGCTCGTCGAGATCGGCGTTGTAGCGCTCCGCCGCGTCGGCGCGGACCTGCACGGTGTCAGCGCCGTGGCGGTCCATGTAGCGCAGCGCGTCGAGCACGTAGGCGACCTGCGACTCGATCATGTAGACCATCGACGAGTGCCCGAGCCCGGTGTTCGGGCCGAGCAGCACGAACAGGTTCGGGAAGCCCGGCATCGCCGCGCCGAGATGGGCCTTCGGGCTGCCGTGCCAGGTCTCGTCGAGCGTCTTGCCGCCCGGTCCGCGGACCATCCTGCCGACCGGCATGTCGGTGACCTGGAAGCCGGTGCCGAAGATGATCGCGTCGACCTCGCGCTCCTCGCCGTCGCCGCTGATCACCGAGGTGCGGGTGATCTTGTCGACGCCGCCGGTGAGCAGCTCGACGTTGGGCTGGGAGAGCGCGCGGTACCACCGGTTCGAGGGCAGGATCCGCTTGCAGCCGATCGTGTAGTCGGGCGTGACCTTCTCGAGCAGCTCCGGGTCGGAGATCTGGCTCGCCATGTGCCGGCGGGCGATCCGCTCGGGCAGCTTCATCAGCCGCGGGTGCTTCACGAAGCCGAGCACGAGCAGCTCGCGCCCCGCGTAGACGCCGCCGCGCACGAGCTTCTGCAGCGCGGGCACGCGGTCGTAGAGCCGCTTCTCCCAGCCGCGGATCTCGCGGCTCGGGTGCGGCATGACCCACGGCGGCGTGCGCTGGACGACGTGGACCTGCGCGGCCTGCTTCTGGATCTCGGGCACGAACTGGATCGCCGACGCGCCGGTGCCGATGGCGGCCACGCGCTTGCCGGTGAGGTCGTAGTCGTGGTTCCAGCGGGCGGAGTGGAACATCTCGCCCTCGAAGTCCTCGAGCCCCTCGACCTGCGGGAACTTCGGCTCGGCGAGCGGCCCCATGCCGGCGACGACGACGCGGGCGCGCAGCGGCCCGTCGGAGGTCGCGATCGTCCAGCCGCCGTCCTCCCACTCGATCCCCTCGACCGTGCAGTTGAGGCGCACATGCGAGCGGACGCCGTACTCGTCGGCGACGCGCTGGATGTAGTCGCGGATCTCGGGCTGGCGCGAGTAGGTCTCGCTCCACGTCGGGTTCGGCGCGAACGAGAACGAGTAGAGGTGCGAGGGGACGTCGCAGGCGCAGCCGGGGTAGGTGTTGAAATGCCAGGTGCCGCCGACATCGTCGCCGCGCTCCAGCACGGTGAAGTCGTCGATCCCCTCCTGCTTGAGGCGAATCGCCATACCGAGGCCGCTGAAGCCGCTCCCGATGATTACCGTGCCGACGTCAAAGCTGTCCATGATGAGTTACGTACCCGTAACCTACGCAGGTGTAACATAGCCCGATGCCGGCGACCCGGATGCAGGCCGGAGAGCGGCGCGAGCAGCTGCTCGACGCCACCAAGACGATCGTCGCAGAGCGCGGCTTCCACGCCGTCTCGATCGAGGCTGTGGCCCGCGAGGCCGGCATCACGCGGCCGATCGTTTATGGCCACTTCACCGACCTGCCGGGGCTGCTCGAGGCGCTCGTCGAGCGTGAGACGGCGCGTGCGCTCAGCCAACTCGTGACCGTGCTCCCCACCGACCTCGCCCAGGGCGACCCGCGCGGTGCGCTACTGACCGCGCTGCGCGGGTACCTCGAGGTGGTGCATGCCGACCCGGCCACCTGGCGACTCGTGCTGATGCCGCCCGAGGGCGCGCCGGCGATCCTCCACGACCACATCGCGCGCGGCCGCACCGCGGTGGTCGACCACCTCGCGCTCGCGGTCGGCCCCGGGCTCGGCCCTGGCCGCGAGTCGCCCGACCCGGAGCTGTTCGCGCGCACGCTGTCGGCGATCTCCGACGAGGGCGCGCGGCTGCTGCTGACCGACCCGGAGACCTATCCGGTCGAGCGGATCGTGCACTTCGCCGAGTGGCTGATGGAAGAGCTCGCGCCGTGATCGGCTTCGACGCCGCGCGGCTCGAGCGCATCGGCGAGCACTTCGGGCGCTTCGTCGACGACGGGCGGCTCCCCGGCTTCCTCGTGCAGATCGCGCGCGACGGCGAGGTCGCCTACACCGCGTCGGCGGGCCGCCGCGACCTCGAGGCCGACCTCCCGGTCGAGGAGGACACGCTGTGGCGGATCTTCTCGATGACCAAGCCGATCACCTCGGTGGCGGCGATGATGCTGTGGGAGGAGGGGCGCTTCGAGCTCAAGGACCCGGTCGCGCGCTTCCTGCCCGAATGCGGCGAGCCGCGGGTGTTCACGGGCGGCGCGATGGCGAGCGTCCAGACGGTGCCGGCGACCGAGCCGATCCGCATGTGGCACCTGCTCACCCACACGTCGGGCCTCACCTACGGCTTCCACCATCACGGCGCGGTCGACGCGCTCTACCGCGAGGCCGGCCACGAGTGGGGCACGCCACCCGGCCTCGACCTGGCCGCCTGCTGCCAGCAGTGGGCCGGCCTGCCGCTGCTGTTCCAGCCCGGCACGGAGTGGAACTACGGCGTCTCCACCGACGTGCTCGGCCGCGTGATCGAGGTGATCGCCGAGCAGCCGCTCGACGAGTTCCTCTCCGCCCGCGTCCTCGGCCCGCTGGGCATGACCGACACCGCGTTCTTCGCGCCCGAGGCCGACCACGACCGGCTCGCCGCGCTCTACGTGCCGCACCCCGAGACCGGCCTCGCCACCCGCAGCCCCGCCTCCGAGCGCGCCCAGCAGCCGCCCGACATGCTCTCCGGCGGCGGCGGGCTCGTCTCGACCGCCGGCGACTACGCACGCTTCACGCGCATGCTGCTCAACGGCGGCGAGCTCGACGGCGTGCGCCTGCTCGGCCCGCGCACGCTGCGGCTGATGACCACCAACCAGCTCCCCGGCCGCGCCGACCTCGAGGCGTTCGGGCGGCCGCTGTTCGCCGAGACGACGTTCGACGGCGTCGGCTTCGGGCTCGGCTTCAGCGTCGTCGAGGACCCGGTCGCCGCGCGCTACACGTCATCGGCCGGCGAGTTCGGCTGGGGCGGCGCGGCGAGCACCGCGTTCTGGGTCGATCCCGAGGAGCGGATGGAGGTGCTGTTCTTCACCCAGCTGCTGCCGTCGAGCACGCACCCGATCCGGTCGCAGCTACACCAGCTCGTCCACCAGGCGCTGATCGACTAGCTCCTCGCGGATGCTGTCGAGCCGCTGAGCGGGCGCGCCCAGCCCCGTGATCCGCTCGAGCTCCTCGACGATGCGCTCCGAGCGCCAGTCGACGGCGAGCATGTCGAGCGACGACGAGAGCATCAGCGCGTGGTGGTCGAACACCGGCCCGAGCACGGCGGTGATGCGCCGCAGCTCCGGGTCGCTGGACTCCGGCAGCCGCCGGCGCAGCTCGCAGAAGCGGCGGATCAGCGGGCCGCCGCGCGGGGCCAGCTCGGCGAGCGGCTCGCGGTGGCTGATGTCGACCAGCAGCTCCTCCGCCTTGTCCTGCCAGATCACCGCCTCGGCGACGATCCTGTGCAGCTCGCCCCAGGCCTCGTCGGCGGGTGGCGGGGCGGGCTCGTCGTCGCGCGTGATCGACAGCACGCGGACCCCGAGGTCCTGCGTGGCTGCGACCTCCGTGCGCGCGCGCCGTCGCCAGAACACGGCGGGGATTTTACCCCCGCCCGAGCTCCTTCCACGGGTCTCCGTCGCGGTCCAGGCGCGCCGGCACTGTCGCCAGCGTGTGGCTGTCCGCGCGCAGCTCCGGGTCCTCGAGCTCCTCCCACCGCAGCGGGGTCGCGACCGGCGCGCCGGGCTTGGCGCGGACCGAGTACGGCGCGACCGTCGTCTGGGCGTAGGTGTTGCGGGCGGTGTCGATGAGGATCCGCCCCTCGCGCTTGTTCTTCCGCCACTCGGTGGTCAGCCGGTCGGGGTGGCGCGAGGCGAGCTCCTCGCCGATCTCGCGCGCCTGCTCGCGCACGACGTCGTGGACCTCCGTGCGCCGCAGCGGCGCGAGCACGTGGATGCCGCGCGAGCCGCTGGTCATCGCGTAGGGCTCGCGCCCGAGCTCCCGCAGCAGCTCGCCCATCGCGAGCGCGCCCTCGCGGATGTGGTCGAAGTCGGCGCCCTCGTCGGGCGGGTCGAAGTCGAAGATCATGCGATCCGGCCGGTCGAGCCGGTCGACGCGGCTCGTCCACACATGCGGGGTGATGCAGTTGATCTGCGCAATCCAGCGCATCGTGTCGGCGTCGTTGGCCACCACGTGCTCGATCGCGCCGCCCCGCCGCCGCTGCACCTCGACGCGCGCCACCCACGCGGGCGCGCCCTTCGGGATCGCCTGCTGGACGACGACGTCCTTCTCGATCCCGGCGTTCCAGCGCCACAGGTTCATCGGCCGCTCGCGCGTGTGCCGGACCATCGCCGGCGCGACCGCCGCGTAGTAGTCGGCGAGATCGGCCTTGGTGATCCCGTCGGCCGGGAACAGGACCTTCTCCGGGTGGCTGAGCTTTACGTGCGCCATTGGTCCCGAACGATTGCATCCACCTCCGCTCCGATGAGGAACGCCACGGCGGAGACGTACAGGTAGCTGAGGAGCACGAAGACCGTCGCGAGCGAGCCGAAGATCGAGTTGTAGTCGGCCACCTGCGTCACGTACAGCCCGAACACCAGCGAGGTGCCGACCCACGCGATCACGCACAGCGCGGAGCCGAACGAGATCCAGCGGTGCGGCCCGGGGTGCGCGGGGGCGAAGCGCAGGAGCAGCCACACGGCCGTCGAGAGCAGCGCGAACGCGGCGCCCCAGCGGACGACGAAGACGAGCGCGTCGACGAGGAAGCCGGGGTCGTCGAGCCCGAGCACCTCGCGGCCGAAGCGGGCGACCACGAACGCCGAGAGCACCAGCACCGTGACGCTCGTGCCGAGCGCGGTCGACGTCATGTAGCGGCGCCGGAACGAGCGGTCGTCGCCGTCGTTGTAGATCTCCGACAGCACGCCCATGATCGCCCGCGCCACGCCCGATACCTGCCAGACCGTGAACACGAGGCCGATGGTCAGCCACCACAGCTGCTCCTGGCCGAGCGTTCGGCGCACGACGTCGTCGGCGACGGCGTAGACCTCCTTGGAGACCTGCGCCTGGAACTGCGGCGCGAGGTCGTCCGTCCAGGCCGATTCGAGATGCACGAGGCCGGCGATCGACAGGACGAGCAGGGCGAGCGGGATCAGCGACGTCAGGACCTGGAACGCGATCGCGCTCGCGTAGGTCAGGAGGTCGTGCTCCTCCATGCCGTCCATGACCTTGCGGAAAAGCGCCGAAACCACCTCGGCGGTGCTAGCCGGATCGCAGCCGTCCCAATCTCGCAGCCGCCTCGTCGATCACGGCGTCGCGCTTGCAGAACGCGAAGCGCACGAGCGAGCGGACGCGTCCGGGGTCCGCGCTGAACACCGACGTGGGGATCGCGACGACGCCCGCCCGCTCGGGCAGCTCGCGGCAGAACGCGACGCCGTCCTCGTAGCCCAGCGGGCGCACGTCGGCGTTGACGAAGTAGGTCCCGGCCGGGCGCAGCACCTCCGCACCCGCGCGCTCGAGGCCGTCGCACAGCCGGTCGCGCTTGCCCGCCAGCTCGGCGGCCAGGCGCGCGCCGTGCTCCTCGGCGATCGCCAGCGCCGACGCGGCGGCGTGCTGGAACGGCGTGCCGCCAGCGAACGTCATGAACTGCTTCGCGCCGCGCACGGCGGCGACGAGCTCGGCCGGCCCGCACGCCCAGCCGGTCTTCCAGCCGGTGACCGAGAACGTCTTGCCGATCGAGGACACGGTCAGCGTGCGCTCGGCCATCCCCGGCAGCGTGGCGAGCGGGACATGCTCGCCGTCGAACACGAGGTGCTCGTAGACCTCGTCGGAGATCGCGACGAGATCGTGCTCCACGCAGGCGGCCGCGATCGCCTCGAGCTCCGCGCGGTCGAGCACGCGGCCGGTCGGGTTGTGGGGCGTGTTGAGCAGCAGCACGCGCGTGCGCTCCGTCACGGGCAGCTCGCCGACGCGCCAGTCCGGGGGCCGCAGCGGGACGCCCACGAGCCGCGCGCCGGCCAGCGCCGCGCCGGCGCGATAGGAGTCGTAGAACGGGTCGAGCGCCAGCACCTCGTCGCCCGGCTCGCAGAGCCCGAGCAGCGCGGCGGTGATCGCCTCGGTGGCGCCGAAGGTGACCTGGACGTCCTCGTGCTCGAGCCCGTAGCGGCGGTGCTGGTGGGCGAGGATCGCGTCGCGCAGCGCCGGCACCCCCGGCAGCGGCGCGTACTGGTTGTGGCCCGCCTCAATCGCCTCGATCGCCGCTCGCAGAACCTCTGGCGGGCCGTCCTCGTCGGGGAAGCCCTGGCCGAGGTTGATCGAGCCCGTGCGCTCGGCGAGCGCCGACATCTCGGTGAAGATCGAGGTGCCCAGCCCGTCGAGCCGGCTCGCCGCGGGGAAGCGCGCGTCACGCATCACCGGAGCTTATGGCGGAGCACTCGAACCTTCATTTGAAGTGATGGGGGTCGATCGTCAGATTGGAATTCACAGCTCCCGTTTCTCGTCCGTTGCACCAGTAGTGGCCGCCACCCTCTCTCCCCCCAACCCGTCGCCGCGCGCCCGCAGGCTGCCGAATGGCAGGTCTGGACCGGTCTGTGGATCGTCTACATCGTCTGGGGCTCGACGTATCTCGCGATCCGCGTGGTCGTCGAGACCGTGCCGCCGTTCCTGTCCGCGGGCGGTCGCTTCATGCTCGCCGGCGCGGCGATGCTGGCGTTCCTCTCCTGGCGCCGGGGCGCGTCGGTGCTGCGGCCGACGCGCCGGCAGCTGCTCTCCTGCCTCGCGGTCGGCATCCTGCTGATGGGCGCCAACGCCGTGGTCAGCTTCGCCGAGGTCGACGTGCCGTCGAGCATGGCCGCGCTGCTGATCGGCTCGGTGCCGCTGTGGGTGATCCTCTACCGCCGGCTGCTCGGCGACCGCGTCGCGGCGGTCAGCGTCGCCGCCGTCCTCATCGGCTTCGTCGGCATGGCGATCCTGCTGCTCCCCGGCAAGCAGACCGGAGGGGCCCCGCTGCTGGCGCTGCTGACCTGCGTCGCAGCGGCCGCGATGTGGGCCGGCGGCTCGGTCGCCTCGACCCGCCTGACACTGCCGCGCGACCCCTTCGTGTCGGGCGGCTGGCAGATGCTCTTAGGAGGCGGGGTCTGCGTCCTGACAGGCGCGCTGGTGGGCGAGTTCAGCGACTTTCACCCCTCCGAGTTCAGCTCTCGCTCGCTGATCGCGTTCGCCTATCTGGTCGTCTTCGGATCCTGGCTCGCGTTCACCGCGTACGCGTGGCTGCTGCAGAACGCGCCCGTCTCGAGGGTCGCGACTTACGCGTATGTGAACCCTGTCGTGGCGATCGCGCTGGGCTGGGCGATCCTCGACGAGGCCGTGACGGCGACCACGTTCGCGGGCGCCGCGGTGATCGTCGCCTCGGTCGCGGCGGTCGTGCGCATCGAGTCGCGCCGCTCGAACCCTCGTTGACTTCGCGTCGGCGCACTTGCGGCGCCGATTCACACCGCGGTTACGGTCGCTTCATATGCGACGACTCGCCTTGCTCATCTCCTCTGTCCCGCTCGCCGTGCTGGCCGCGACGGCGCTGCCGACGCCGGCGGCTCATGCGCGGCGGACCAGATCTACTTCACCCACGCCTACGCCGGCGCGCTGCGGGACGTCTTCCGCGCCAATCTGCGACGGGACGCAGCCCCGCGCCCGAGCGCTGCTGCCGTCGGGTACGGCAACGACGATCGGGCTCCCCGCTGGGGCGCTGCGCAGTCGACACCGGCGCCAGGACCGGCCATCTACTGGGCGCACCTATCTGCCGGCCAACAAGATCGCCTACTGCCGGACCTCGGGCAACGGGCTCTGTCGGCGCCAACGCTGTGCCACCGGCGCCGCGACAGGTGAACGCAGCCCTATCGGGCGCGCTCGCTCGACCGCAGCGCGCCGGCAAGGTCTACTGGTCCAACTACAACGGCAACAAGATCTCGTAGGCGAACCTGAACGGAAGCGGCAGGCGGCGGACTTCAACACGCGGCACCGCGCACCGTCAGCGGCCCACTCCGGCGTGGCGATCGACACGCCCGACCGGCAAGATCTACTGGGCCAACTACGGCAGCACCAAGGTCTCCGTTCGCCAACCTGAACAGCACCGGCGGCGGCGACCTCAACATCACCGGTACCGCGGTCAACTACGCCGTCGGGGCATCACGATCGAGCTCGCCCAGGGCAGAAGGGATCTTCTGGGGCAACTTCCAGGACCAACGCGCTCGACTATCGCCAACCTCGCCGACGCGACACCGGCGGCGGCGATGCTCCTCGACGTTCGGCGCCACGCAGTGTCGGCGCCGATGCGCTGGCAGCGATCGACCCGGACACCGGCAGGATCTATGGGCGAACTGGAATGTCTACGTGGCCACCAGGCCAACGCCCGACCGCGGGATCTTCTCCGCCAAGAAGGACGGGAGCGGTCGGCGGCCCAGCCCTCTATCCGAGCCCGGGCGACGCCCAGATCGCCATGCCGACGGCCTGCTCAAGTCGCCGAAGGGCACCGGCGCGCCCGCGATCACCGGCGGGTCGCAGACGCCGGCGTCGCTGTCGTGCTCGCCGGGCGCCGTGGGGCGCGGACCTGCATCGGAGAGCACCTCTACCGCTCGCCGAAGAGCTTCGAGTACTCGTGGACCCGCAATGGCGAGCCCGCAGGCTCGGGGTCCTCGCTGACGGCGAGCACGGCCGGCGACTACCGCTGCAACGGTGAAGGCCAAGAACTTCGCGGGTGACACCGTCGCAGACGGGCGCACCGTTCACCGTGAATCAGCCGCCCCGCCGCCGCCGCCAGCGCCCCGCCGCCGCCGCCGCCGCCCCCGCCGCCGCCGCGCATCACATCGACGACGAGCATCAACTCGCTCGCGTTCGCCGAAGTTCACGAAGCTCGTGAACCTCTCGGTCAAGAACCTGCCGGCCGGCTCGACGGTGGTGGTGACCTGCAAGACCAAGAAGAAGAAGCAGCAGAAGAAGGGCTGCCCCTACAAGAGCAAGCGCTTCACCACGTCCGGCGCGCGCGCCAAGCTCAACCTGCGCAAGCCGTTCCGCAAGAAGAAGATCCCGGTCGGGACGAAGATCACCATCACGATCACCGCCCCCGGCTTCCTCGGCAAGAAGCATCACCTACACGATGCGGGCGCGCGAAGCTGCCCAAGTCGCGCGTGCAGTGCCTCAGCGCCAGCGGCAAGGCCGGCAGCTGCGCCTGACCTGACGCTGCTCCCGAGCGCCTCTTCCGCTACTCGCGGAAGGGGCGCTCGAACAGCGTCGAGAGCACGATCTGCGTCTGCGTCCGGGTGATCCCGGGGCGGTCGCGGAGGCGCTCGAGCGTCTCCTCCAGGTGGGGCGTGTCGCGGGCGCGGACGTGGACGACCGCACTGGCCTCGCCCGCCACCGTGTAGGCCGCCTCGACCTCGGGGTGGTGCTCGACGGCGTCGCGCACCTCGGCGGCCGCCATGCGCCCCTCGCAGTACAGCGCCACGATCGCGTGGGTGCCCCAGCCGTAGCGGCCGGGGTCGACCTGCGCCGTGTAGCCGCGGATCACGCCGTCGGCCTCGAGCCGGTCGACGCGCCGCTTGACCGCCGGCGCGCTCAGCGACACCCGCAGCCCGATGCTCTGGAATGAGCGCCGCGCATCCTGACGGAGCAGCGCAACGATCTGCCGGTCGATGTCGTCCATATCGCCGTGAAGATAGCCCTCCGCGCAACAACTCGCTATTGAGAGTGCCGCCGGAGAGGCGGATCATTGTCCCCTATGAGCACGCAACCCGTCGTCGCACCGCACTCAACCCATGACTTCATGCCGCTCCACGGCATCGACCACGTCGAGCTCTGGGTCGGCAACGCCAAGCAGGCCGCCCACTACTACACCCGCGCCTTCGGCTTCCAGGAGATCGCCTACGCCGGCCTCGAGACCGGCCTGCGCGACCGCACCTCGCACGTCCTCAAGCAGGGGCGCATCCGGCTCGTCCTCACCGGCGCGCTGACCCCCGGCCACGAGATCGCCGAGCACCACGCCCGCCACGGCGACGGCGCGAAGGTGATCGCCCTCTCGGTCCCCGACGCCGCCTACGCCTACCGCGCCGCCGTCGAGCGCGGCGCGATCGGCGTGCGCGAGCCGTGGGAGGAGACCGACGAGCACGGCACCGTGCGCTACTCCACCATCGAGGCCTACGGCGAGACCGTGCACACGTTCGTCGAGCGCAAGGACTACACCGGCCCGTTCCTCCCCGGCTACGAGGCCCGCGAGGACTCCACGCCCGACGCCGGCCTGCTCACGCTCGACCACATCGTCGGCAACGTCGAGCTCGGCCACATGAACACGTGGGTGAAGTTCTACGAGGACGTGTTCGGCATGAAGGAGATGCTGCACTTCTCCGACGAGGCGATCTCCACCGAGTACTCGGCGCTGATGTCAAAGGTCGTCACCGACGGCAACGGCCGCGTGAAGTTCCCGATCAACGAGCCCGCCGAAGGCAAGCGCAAGTCGCAGATCGACGAGTTCCTCGAGTTCTACGGCGGCCCCGGCGCCCAGCACCTCGCGGTCGCCACCCGCGACATCGTGCGCACGGTCACCGAGCTTCGCGAGCGCGGCGTCGAGTTCCTCACCATCCCGTCCGCCTATTACGACGACGTGCCCGAGCGCATCGGCGAGATCGAGGAGTCGCTCGAGGACATCAAGCGCCTCGGCATCCTCGTCGACCGCGACGACGAGGGCTACATGCTGCAGATCTTCACGAAGCCGATCGGCGATCGCCCGACGATGTTCTTCGAGGTGATCGAGCGCCACGGCGCGCGCGGCTTCGGCGAGGGCAACTTCAAGGCGCTCTTCGAAGCGATCGAGCGCGAGCAGGACCGAAGGGGGAATCTCTGATGCGGTACGCCAGCCTCGGCGACATCCCGGCCAAGCGGCACGTCCAGTTCCGCGAGAACGGCACGCTGCTGGTCGAGGAGGTCCTCGGCTTCGAGGGCTTCTCCGGCAACGAGTCGATCCTCTACCACCTCTGGAGCCCCTGCCGGGTCAAGGAGGTCGGCGAGTTCGAGCCGATCGTGCGCGAGGAGTGGGTGCCGGAGACGCACGTTCACCGGCTCACCAACACGCTCGACCTCGAGCCGATGGGCGACCCGGTGATGGGCCGCCGCATCCTCCAGTTCAACAACGACGTCGAGATCGGCATCTGCATCCCGGAGACCGAGGCGGAGTACTTCTTCCGCGACGGCGAGGGCGACGAGGTCGTCTTCGTCCACGAGGGCGGCGGCGTGCTGGAGACGATCTTCGGCTCGCTGGAGTTCCGCAAGCACGACTACGTCGTGATCCCGCGCGGCACGACCTACCGCTTCCGCTTCGACGGCCCGCAGCGCTGGCTGACCTTCTACACGCCGGGCGAGATCGAGACGCCGAACCGCTACCGCAACCGCTACGGCCAGCTGCTCGAGCACGCGCCGTTCTCGCACCGCGACTTCCACCCGCCGTCCGGGCTGGAGACCCACCGCGACCGCGGCGAGTTCGACCTCAAGGTGCGCGTGCGCAGCGGCTACCAGGACTACGTCCTCGACTACCACCCGTTCGACGTCGTCGGCTGGGACGGCTACGTCTACCCGTACACGTTCAACATCGACGACTTCGAGCCCAAGGCGGGCCGGCTGCACCAGCCGCCGCCGGCGCACCAGACGTTCCAGGGCCCGAACTTCGTCATCTGCTCGTTCTGCCCGCGGATGCTCGACTGGGACGAGAACGCGATCGCGCTCCCGTACCACCACTCGAACGTGCAGTCGGAGGAGATGATCTATTACGTCGACGGGCAGTTCGGCTCCCGCAAGGGCGTCGACATCGGCGCGATCACGCTGCACCCGTCGGGGCTGCCGCACGGCCCGCAGCCGGGGCTGGTGGAGAAGTCGCTCGGCGTCACGAAGACCGAGGAGCTTGCGGTCATGTGCGACACGTTCAAGCCGCTCAAGCTGACGCCGCTGTCGCGCGACCTCGACGATCCGGCCTACGCGCTCTCCTGGTACGAGGAAGACGCGGACCGGACGCCGACGACGATACCGTAACCGCAATTCCTCCCGCCTACGTCGCGGGGCACTGAGCCGCTGGGCGAGGAATTGTGGCCGTTACGCAGGTCTGCGTTACGCTGACCTGCGTGACCGACGTCAACCCCTTCCAGTTCGGCGCGCTCGCGCTCGACGAGGCCTTCACGGATCGCGAGGACGAGATCGCCGAGCTGCGGGCCGACGTCCGCAACGGGCAGGACGTCGTGGTCTTCGCGCCGCGGCGCTACGGCAAGTCCTCGCTGGTGTGGCGCGCGACGCAGGAGCTGGCGCGCGACCGCGTGCTGGTGGCGAGCGTCGACCTCATGACCACGCCGACGCCGGCCAAGCTGGCCGAGAAGCTCGCGCGCGCGATCCACGACGACATCGCCTCGCCGCTGCTGCGCGTCCGCGAGCGGCTGCGGATCTTCGGCGATCTCAAGGTGACGCCGACGATCACCGTCGACCCCGAGTCGGGCGCGCCCGCGTTCTCGTTCTCGGTCACCGAGCGGCCCGAGGACATCGACGCGACGATCGAGCGCCTGCTCGAGCTGCCCGCGCAGCTCGGCGCCGACCGCAAGCGCCAGGTCGCGCTCGTGCTCGACGAGTTCCAGGAGGTCGTCGACATCGACCCGAAGCTGCCGCGGCTGATGCGCGCGGTGTTCCAGACGCAGCCCGAGGTCGGTCACGTCTACCTCGGCTCCAAGCGCCACATGATGCGGCGGATCTTCAGCGACGAGAACGAGCCGTTCTGGCGCAGCGCGAAGCAGATGGAGCTCGGCGTGATCGAGCCGCAGAAGTTCGGTCCGTTCATCGCGCGCCAGTTCGAGCGCACGGGCCGCTTCGTCTCCGACGAGGCGGTCGCGACGATCCTCGAGGCAACCGGCGGCCATCCCTATGCGACGCAGGAGCTCTGCTACTTCGCGTGGCAGGAGGTCGGGCCGGAGGAGCGCGCGGAGGCGGCCGACATCGAGGCGGCGCTGGCGCGCGTCCTGAACTCCGAGCACGCCCACTTCTCGCTGCTGTGGGAGCGCGCGTCGGCCGTCCAGCGGCTGCTGCTGGCCGAGCTGGCGCGCGAGCCGGGGCGGCCGCTGTCGGGCGACTATCGCAACCGCCACAACCTCCCGGGGCCCTCGACGGTGCAGCGCGCGGTCGAGGCGCTCGAGCGCGCGGAGCTCGTCGCGCGCGACCACGGGCTCGTGCGGATCGTCGAGCCGTTCCTCACCGCCTGGCTGCTGCGTGATATGAGGGTGCCGTGAGCGGGTTCACCTGGCGCGACGGCGAGCGCACGATCCGATACGGGCGCGGCGTGATCGCCGAGGCGGTCGACGTGCTCGGCGGCGAGGGCTACGCGCTGCTGACCACCGAGCGCGCCGCGGCGATGGCGCCCGGCGTGGTCGAGGCGGCGGCCGGCGTGCACATGCTCGGCGACGGCTACGTCGACGAGCTCTCCGGCGATCTGCTGGGCGCGGTGGCGCGCGAGCGGATCGTCGCGCTCGGCGGCGGCCGGGTCGTCGACACCGCGAAGGCGCTGGCGGCCGCGTCGGGCGGCACGCAGGTGGCGATGGCGGTGCCGACGACGCTGTCGGGCGCCGAGATGACGCGGATCCACCGCCGGGCGCGCGGCTCCGACCAGCGCGCGCCGACCGTGCGCCCGCGCGTGGTCGTCAACGATCCCGAGCTGTCGGCCTCGCAGCCGCTCGCCGCGCTCGCGGCGAGCGCGCTCAACGCGCTGAGCCACGCAGTCGAGGGGCCGTGCACGCCGCTCGCCAACCCGGTGGCGACGCTCGCCGCCCACGACGGGGCGCGGCTGCTCGCGCGCTCGCTGTCCGACGCGCCGGACCGCGACGGCCTCGCGCTCGGCGCGCTGCTGGCCGGCTACGTGATCGACTCGACCGGCTACGGGCTGCACCACGTCCTCTCGCAGACCCTGGTGCGGTTGGCCGGCGCCGGGCACGGGCAGGCCAACGCCGTGCTGCTCTGCCACACGATCGGAGCGCTGGCCTGGCGCTTCCCGGAGCGCATCGACGCGCTCGGCGTCGCGCTCGACGGCCGACCCCGCTGACGTCGCGGCGCGCATGTGCCGGCTCGTGGGCGCCGAGCGGCTGCGCGACATCGGCGTCAGCCACGACGTGCTCGCCGAGTGCGCGGACGCGGCGGCCGAGCGGCCCGAGCTCGACCTCACCCCACCGCGCGCCGACCGGGCCGAGCTGCTGGCACTCTACGAGGGGGCATGGTGAACGACGGACTGAAGGCCGCCGAGAAGAAGATGCGCGACGCGGGCGTGCCCGACGACGCGATCGCCACGTTCGCGCACTACTACGAGCAGCTCGAGTCGGGCGAGACCGGGATGCTCGCCGACGACGACCTCGACCAGCTCTCCGACGTCCCCTCGTACGACGACCTGCCCGACGAGCCGGACCGCGAGGCGCTCGACAAGGCCGTGATCGTCAAGCTCAACGGCGGGCTCGGGACCAGCATGGGCATGGAGCAGGCCAAGTCGCTGCTCCAGGTCAAGGACGGCAAGACCTTCCTCGACATCATCGCCGGGCAGGTGCTCGAGCTGCGCCGCGCACACGACGCTCGGCTGCCGCTCGTGCTCATGAACTCGTTCTACACGCGCGACGACACGCTGGCGGCGCTGGCCGAGCACCCCGAGCTCGAGTCGGACATCCCCGCGGACTTCGTGCAGAACAAGGAGCCGAAGATCACGGTCGAGGACCGCGTCCCGATCGAGTGGCCCGACGACCCCGACCTCGAGTGGTGCCCGCCTGGGCACGGCGACGTCTACACGGCGCTGAAGACCTCGGGGACGCTGGACGCGCTGCTCGAGCGCGGCTACGAGTACGCGTTCATCTCGAACTCCGACAACCTCGGCGCGGTGCTCGACCCGCGCGTGCTGACCTGGTTCGCGGCCGAGGGGCTGCCGTTCGTGATGGAGGTGTGCGAGAAGACGCCGGCGGACCGCAAGGGCGGCCATCCGGCGGTGCTGAAGGAGACCGGGCGGCTGGTGCTGCGCGAGACCGCGCAGACGCCGGAGGAGGACCTCGAGCGCTTCGGCGACATCGACACCTGGAAGTACTTCAACACCAACAACCTGTGGGTGAACCTGCGGGCGCTGGCCAACGTGCTCGAGGAGAACGACGGCGTGCTCGGGCTGCCGATGATCGTCAACAAGAAGACCGTCGACCCGGGCGACAAGTCGACGCCCGAGGTGTTCCAGCTCGAGACCGCGATGGGCGCGGCGGTGGGCGTCTTCGAGGGCGCGCGGACGCTGGTCGTGCCGCGCACGCGCTTCGCCCCGGTGAAGACCACGAGCGACCTGCTCGTGCTGCGCTCCGACGCCTACGTGCTGACCGACGACCTCCGCGTCGAGCCGTCACCCGACCTCAGCGACGGGCTGCCGCTGGTCGAGCTCGACTCCGACTACTACAAGCTGCTGCGCGACTTCGACGCGCGCTTCCCGGCCGGCCCGCCGTCGCTGGTGGCCGCGAAGAAGCTCGCGGTCGAGGGCGACGTCAAGTTCGGCGCGCGACGTCGTCGTCCGCGGCGAGGTCGGTCAGCAACGACCGCGCTGCCGGCGGGGTCGGCGTCGAAGCGGTCACCGTCGACCAGCTGGTCATCGAGGACGGCGCGGTGCTGGAGGGCTAGACCTTCAGCAGCGCGAACGTGTTCAGCACGAACAGGATCGCGAACACGACGGTCCAGCGATCGAGGTTGCGCTCCATCAGCGAGCCGCCGACGCTGCTGCCACCGCCCGTGCCGACGCCGAAGGCGCCCGACATGCCGGCGTCCTTCCCCGAGTGCAAGAGCACGAGGAAGATCAGCCCGACGGCGATGAAGACCTGGAGAACGGAGAGCACGGTGTACATGCGCCCCCCAGGATACCGACGCCGGGCTGAACCCCTGGGCTACGGCTTCTGCCGGCCCTTGCCCTCCCCCTTCTCAGCCTTCTTCTCGTGGCCGCGCGCCACGCGCTTGCCGCGGTCGCCCTTCTCGGGCTTTGCCTTCGGCTCGTGCTTCTTGCCGTGCTTCTCGCCCTTCTTGCCCTTCTTGCCGTGGCCGCGGTGGCCCTTGCGGTCGAGCTTGGCGCACGCGACGACCTGGTCGCCGTCGGACACGAGGACGAAGTAGCGCTTCTTGCGGTCGGTCTTGAAGGTCTTGGACTTCTGCTTCGCGTTCAGGTTCCCGCGCTTGTTGGTCTTCTTCGACTTCGGCGCGAAGGCGGTCTCCTGCGTCCCGCCCGAGGCGCCCTCGCGGCAGCGCGAAGTGCCCTTGGGCACGCTGTAGAGCGCGAACGTGTAGAGCGTCTTGGGCGCGAGCTTGCGCAGGTGCACGCTCAGCTTGTCGCGCTTGCGGTTGTCGACCAGCTGCGCCTTGCCGAACTTCTTGAACGTGTAGGCGCCATCAGCGCCGACGGCCTTGAAGGAGCCCTTCAGGACGGTGGTCTTGTGGTGCTTGTGGGGTGCTTGCGCCATCGCCGCGCTCGGCAACACGAGCGCGAGGGACAGCAGCAGGAGGACTGCGGAGATCTTCTTCATGCTCGATTCAACGCACCGTCTTCGCGGTGGTTGGAGAGTTCCTAGAGCGCGTCGAGCCGCCGCAGGAGCTCGATCGCCTCGGCGCGCAGCGCGCGGTCCTGCGCCCGCCAGTCCTCCTCGGACAGCTTGCCGGTGCGGTAGTCGAGCTCGGCGTCGCGGATCTCGGCGTACTTGGCCTCCTTGGCCGCCTCGAGCGCGTCGCGCTGGGCGGACTCCGAGGCCTCCGCAGCCGCCGCGTGGCCGCGCCGCAGCGGGGCCGCGACCACGAGCACGACCACCGCGAAGACCAGCAGCACCAGCACGACGTCCAAGCTACGCGCGGCCGAGCTCTTGCGCCACGCGGGCGGCGTAGCGGGCCGCGACCGGCCGCGGGGCGCGCCGTGCCGGGGGCCAGAGGGCGATCAGCCCGCCCATGAACACGATCAGGGCGCCGATCCAGATCCAGCTCACGAGCGGCGAGACGATCAGCCGGAACGTGGCGGGCGGCGGGTTGGCCGCGTAGGAGCGCGTGAGCCCGTCGAGTACCTGGGCCAGCGCGACCTCCTTCTGGTTGACCGTGAGGTCGTCGGCGGCGTCGGTGAACACCTTGTCGCCTCGCGCGATCTCCTTCTGCAGGTTGCGCACGTTCGGCGAGATCGCGCTCCAGACGTCACGGCGCAGGCCGGCGCGGAGCCCGACCTCGCTCGTCGCCTCGCCCTCGAAGAAGCGCGAGATCGGGCCGAGCGACGGGTCGGCGGAGGGGAAGAACGAGCGCTCCGTGCGCAGTGTGCCGACGGTCTCGCCGCCGCGCGAGACGCGCATCACCGCGCCGAGGTCGATCTTCTCCAGCCGGCCGTTGCTCGCAGCCTGCAGGTCGGCCGTCGGCTTCACGTAGGTCATCTCGTAACCGCCGACCTTCGCCGTCTGGCCGACGCCCAGCTCGACGTCGCGGGCGTCCTGGAAGGCCGACGAGGCCGCCACGCCGGCGAACAGCACGGAGATCCCGATGTGGACGAGGTAGCCGCCGTAGCGCCGCCGGTTGCGCTGGACGAGCGAGACGACCGCGCGCGGCACCGAGTCGTCCGACATCGCCCGCCGGGCGCGCACACCGCGCCACAGCTCCTGGCCGAGCGCGGCGAACACGAACGCCGCGAGCCCGAACATCAGCAGCGCAGGCACCGAGCCGGTCACGCCGGCCACCAGCAGCGCCACCACGACCGCCACACCGATCACCGCGGGCTTGAGCAGGTTGCGACGCAGGTTCGACGGGGTCGCCCGCCGCCACGCGATCACCGGCCCGATCCCCGACAGCAACACGAGGATCAGCGACAGCGGGACGATGTAGCGGTCGAACCACGGCGGGCCGACCGACGCCTCGTTGCCGGTCAGCGCTTCGGAGATCAGCGGGAAGAACGTGCCCCAGAAGATCACGAAACAGAGCCCGACCAGCACGAGGTTGTTGAGCAGGAAGACCGCCTCGCGCGAGAGCAGGGAGTCGAGCCGGGCGTCAGAGCGCAGGTCGGGCGCGCGCCAGACCACGAGCGCGATCGAGCCCGCGATCAGCACGCCGATGAGGACCAGGAACGGCACGCCGAGCGTCGACGCGCCGAATGCGTGGATCGAATTGAGGATCCCCGAGCGCACCAGGAACGTGCCGAGGATCGCCAGCACGCCGGTGGCGAGCACGAGCGAGACGTTCCAGATCTTCAGCATCCCGCGCTTCTCCTGGATCATCACCGAGTGCAGGAACGCGGTGCCGATCAGCCATGGCATCAGCGAGGCGTTCTCGACCGGGTCCCAGGCCCAGTAGCCGCCCCAGCCGAGCTCGGTGTAGGACCAGCGGGCGCCGAGCAGGATCCCGATCCCGAGGAAGAACCAGGCGGCGAGCGTGAACGGGCGCGTGAGCCGGATCCAGTCGGCATCGAGCCGCCGCGTGATCAGCGCCCCGACCGCGAACGCGAACGGGATCGCGAACAGCGTGTAGCCCGAGTAGAGCATCGGGGGGTGGATCATCATGCTCGGGTGGCGAAGCAGCGGGTTGAGCCCCGCCCCCTCGGCGACCACGGTCTGCGCGCGGTCGAACGGGTTCTCCAGGAACACCAGCAGCGAGCAGAAGAAGACCGCGAAGCCCAGCAGCACGGCGGTCGCGTAGGGCGCGATCTCCCGCGCGCGCCGGCGGGTCAGGAACAGCAGCAGGCTCGACCACAGGCTCAGCAGCACGACCCACAGGAGCAGCGAGCCCTCCTGGCTCGACCACACCGCGGTCGCGCGGTAGAAGGTGGGCGTGGTGGTCGACGAGTGGTCGGCGACCACGGAGAGCGCGAAGTCAGAGCGCAGGAACGCCGCCTCCAGCACCCCGAAGCTGACGAGCAGCACGCCGGCGGTCGCGTAGACGGCGCGGCGGCCGGAGTCGACCCAGGCCCGCTCGCCCGCCCGGGCGCCGTACAGCGACGCCCCGATCCCGTACAGCGCCACGAGGAGCGCGAGCACGAGGCAGCCTGAGCCGAGGCTCAGCATGGGCTCAGGTGTTCTTCTCGGCCGTGAACTTCGACGGGCACTTCGTCACCAGCGAGTCGCGCTCGCCGACGAAGATGGCGCCACGCTTGCGGACGTCGACGATGATCTCCCGCCCGTCGCGGAACGGGTCGGGCAGCGCGCCGGTGTAGGAGACCGGCACGGAGACGTGGCCCTCGCGGTCGCGGACCCGGAAGGTGTGGGTGGTGCCCTCGCTGCGGATCGAGCCGGGCTGAACCTTGCCGGTCAACTCATATACCTGGCCAGGCTTGGCGTCCGAGAGTTGCGACGGAGAGCGCGCTTCTGAGGAGGCCGAGAAGCTCGTGTAGATCAAGGCGCAAGCCAGCAGCAGAGCGCAACTGAGCGCGGTGACGAAGCGGAACTTGCGCTTGCGGGCCGGGTCCACGACTCCATTATGGCGAGGTTGAGCTGGCAGTCCGGGACCCGACGTCAGAGAAACCTTCACGCAAGTTCTGCGTTGTTTGTGTCGAAGAACAAACTATGCATCTCGCTACCCAGATCTCCCGACGCACCCGCAGGGGCGACGCGCGTCCGGCTCCCGAGGACCTCAGGGCCTCGGAACGCCTCCGCGCTCAGCGCACTCCTGCACCGGAGGATCAGGCCCTGTACCGGTGCGAGTGCGGCTACAGCTTCAAGGCAGAGGTCTCAACCTCCGTCGGCTGCCCGCACTGCGGCACCGAACAAGCCTGGTAGACCTCCCGCGGTGGCCACCGCAGACCTGACGGTCATCGCCCTGGGACGGGCGGAGGCAAGCGCCTCCCGCTACATCGCCGAGATCCAGCGCCGCCTGGAGCGCCAGGACAAGGTCCGCTACTCGCTCCACGCGATGGGCACCTCGCTCGAGGGTTCCACCGCGGACATCCTCGCCATCGTCGCCGAGCTCCACGCCGTCCCCTTCGAGATGGGGATCCCGCGCGTCTACAGCGTCCTCAAGCTCGACGAGCGCCGCGACCGCGAGCAGACGCTCGAGGACAAGGTCGACTCCGTTCAGCGGCTGCTCCGCACAGACGACAGCCAGCCCTGAAGGGCGGGATCGGCAAGCGGCTCCGGTCGGTCCCAAACGTGCAGGCTGACGCCGCTCACGCCCTGCCCCCACGCCTGGGCCTCGAACACGGCCTCCGACATCCCGTCTTCCGCGGCGACGAGGATCGGCAGGCCGCCCATGATCGCCAGGCCCGCCTCCACGTGGCTCCAGGGCGTGGGCCTCGCGCGGAAGCCGAGGACGACGAGGCCGTCACACGAGCTCACCAGCGTCCGCAATTGGGTCCACGGTGGCACTTGGTAGTCCTCGCGCGTGAGCGTGATCGGCGCCAGTTCCAGCCCGTTCAGCGCAGCTGACCAGCGGCCCGCGATCGCGCGTTCGGCAGGACCGAGCACAGCGGCGCGGCTCACGAACACGCGGGGGGCGGTCATGCGTGCTTGGGCACCTCGTCACCGATACCAAGTTGCGCCCGGACCTGATCCGGGACGTTCTGCGCTCCCTCGAACCGAGCCCCATCCAGGGTCGCGCCTTCGAACTCAGCGCCGTCGAGGTCCGCCCGGCGAAAGTCCGCCCCTGAAAGCTTGGTGCCATTGAAGATCGTGCGGTGGAGCGTGGCGCGATAGAAGACCGCCTTGAGGGCTGTCGCGTCCTTCAACGAAGCGTGGCTCAGATCCGCCTCGAAGAAGTCGGCGCCCGACATGTTCGGGTTGCGGTCAGGGCGCTCACCGAGATACGCCTGTTGCAGCACGCAGCCCTGGAGGTCGGCGTTCTCCAGACTCGGCGCGTACGCGAGCCCATCCGCGAGCAGCTTCTGCAGGGTGCCCGGACTCGTGCCTCGGAGGAGCGCCGCGATCACACGGACTGCCTCGTCGGCATACGGCGTGGTTCGTTCGCCCTGCTCGGTGGTTGGATCGAAGAACCGTCGCAGCAGGATCGCGCCGGCGAGCCGTCTCGCCTCCTCTTTGGAGGAGAGCGCATCGACGGTGGCCAGGAATGCCTCGCCCGACGCCACAGCGCGCTCGCGGCGGCTCCGGAAGTCGAAGTACTTGAGGAGCCCGAGGACTGCCGTGGCCAGGCCTCCGACCACCGCGACCCAACCCTGCCACTCGGCGGCCGTTAGAGCGATCGTCATCAGCCGATCATCGCCGAAGAGCGGGCGAGGGGAATCGAACCCCCATTTCAGGCTTGGGAAGCCCGCGTCTTAACCATTGGACAACGCCCGCAGCGCGGCGGCCAGGATACCGGGCGCCACTACCCTCTGCTCATGCGCTTCCGCGCCTCGTGGGCCGTCATCGTCGCCGCCGCGCTGCTGGTCGGGCTGCTGGCCTACGGGGTCGCCTCCAAGCAGGACGACCGGTCGATCGACGAGGCGACGGCGAAGGGTGAGCGGGTCGATGCGCCGGTGCGGGAGCTGCCCGTCCTGGGCGCCGGCGGGGAGTCGTCGCTGGCCGACTACAAGGGCAAGGTCGTGGTCTTGAACTTCTGGGCCTCGTGGTGCAAGCCGTGCACCGAGGAGCTCCCGCTGCTCGAGAAGACCCACAAGACGATCGCCGGCCAGAACGCCACGGTCCTGGGCGCCAACTACCAGGACGTCTCCGACTCGGCGCTGAAGTTCGTGCGCCGCTTCAAGCTCACGTACCCGAGCCTCCGTGACCGGGACGGGCAGTTCGCTGACCGCTACGGCTCGCGCGCCTTCCCCGAGACGTTCGTGATCGACCGCCACGGGCGGATCGCCGCCCAGCGCCGCGGGCCGGTGGACCAGGCGTGGCTCGACAAGACACTGCCGCCGCTGCTCGGGGAGAAGGCGTGACCCGCCTCGTCCTGCTCGGGCTGCTGCTGGTCTTCGCGACCGCCGCCGCGCCGCAGGCCTCGCTGCCCGACATCGAGAACGAGGTGATGTGCGTGGAGTGCGGCACGGCGCTCAACGTCTCGACCTCGACCGTCGCCGACCAGGAGCGGGCGTTCATCCGCAAGCAGATCGCGCTGGGCAAGGACAAGCAGGAGGTCAAGGACGCGCTCGTCGTGGAGTTCGGGCCCGGCGTCCTCGCCGACCCGCCCTCCAGCGGCTTCGACCTCGCCGCCTATCTCGTCCCCGCCCTGCTGGCGCTGCTGGGCGTCGCCGGGGTCGCGATCGCCGCGCGGCGCTGGCGCCGCCAGGCCGGCCCCGCGCCCGAGGCGGGCGAGCCGCTGGGCGATGAGGACGCGCGCCGGCTCGACGCCGAGCTGGCCGCCTACGACCGGCGATGAGCGGAGGCGTCGACACGACGGTCGTGGCCGCCTTCGCGGTCGGCTTCGTGTCGTTCATCTCCCCCTGCGTCCTGCCGCTCGTCCCCGGCTATCTGTCCGCGGTCTCGGGCGTCACGGTCGCCGAGATGCAGCGCGGCGAGCGCGCCAACGTGCTGCTTCCCGCGATCGTCTTCTGCCTCAGCTTCACCGTCGTCTTCGTCGCGCTGGGCATGACCGCCACCAGCCTCGGCTCGACGCTCCAGGACTCGCGCGACACGCTCGACGTCATCGCCGGCGTCGTCATCGTCGCGCTCGGGATCCTGTTCGTGGTCACCCCGTTCGTGCCACGGCTGAACCGCGAGTGGCGGCCCGACGCGCTGATCAGCCGCGCCGGCTCGGGCGGCCCGCTCGTGGCGGGCGCCGCGTTCGCGTTCGCCTGGACCCCGTGCGTCGGCCCCACGCTCGGCGCGATCCTCACCGCCGCCTCGGTCAAGGACACGGTCGGCGAGGGCGCGCTGCTGCTGGCTTGCTACTCGGCAGGCCTCGCGGTGCCGTTCCTGCTCACCGCCGTCGCCTTCAACCGCGCCACCGCGGCGTCCCGCTGGCTGCGCGACCGCTGGACGATCGTGACCGCGATCTCCGGCGTCGTGCTGATCGCCATGGGCGTGCTGCTGCTGAGCGGCGAGCTCACACGGCTCAACGGCGAGGCCCAGCAGGCGCTCGACTCGATCGGCCTCAACGTCTTCAAGGACCTGTGATCGTCGTCCTCGACATCGGGTCGTCGTCGCTGCGCTCCTCGCTGTGGGATCTCGACGCGTCGCCGCTGGGCGAGACGGCCCGGATCGAGCAGGCCGGCACCGGCGAGCTCGAAGCCGACCCGTTGCTGGAGCGCGTCGTGAACGTCCTCGACCGCGCCGCCGCCGACGGGCGCGAGGTCACCGCGGTCGCCACCGCCACCTTCTGGCACTGCCTGCTCGGCCTTGACGAGCAGGGCCGCCCGATCACCCCCGTCTACTCGTGGGCCGACGCCCGCTCCGCCCCGCACGCCGCCGCGCTGCGCGAACGGCTCGACGAGACCGCCGTCCACGCCCGCACCGGCTGCCGCCTGCACTCGAGCTACTGGCCCGCGAAGCTCGCGTGGCTGCAGGACACGCAGCCGGACACGTTCGCGCGCGTGCGCACCTGGGTCTCCCCCGGCGAGTACGTCCAGCGCCGCCTGCTCGGCGACGCCGCCGCGAGCGTCTCGATGGCCTCGGGCACCGGGCTGCTCGACCAGGCCAGCTGCCAGTGGGACCTCGAGCTGGCCGAGGAGCTGGGGGTCGAGGACAAGCTGCCACCGATCGACGACACGCCGCGGTCCGGCCTGACCGGTGACTGGGCCGAGCGCTGGCCGGCGCTGGCCGACGTCCCGTGGTTCCCGGCCTGGGGCGACGGCGCGACCTCCAACCTCGGCGCCGGCTGCGACACGCGGGAGCGCGCGGCGCTGATGATCGGCACGAGCGGCGCGCTGCGCGTCTGCGACCGCGCCGAGCCGCCCAGCCCGCCGCCCGCGCTGTGGTGCTACCGCGCCGACGCGCAGCGGATCCTGCTCGGGGGCTCGCTGTCAGACGGGGGCAGCGTCGTCGCCTGGCTGCGTACGCTCACGCAGCTCCCCGCCCCGGAGGAGGCCGAGCCGGCGATCGCCGCGATGGCTCCCGACGCCCACGGGCTGACGATGCTGCCGCTGCTCTCGGGCGAGCGCGGGCCGGGCTGGAGCGACCGCGCCGGCGCGGCGATCGAGGGCCTCACCGGCGCCACCACCCCGCTCGACCTGCTGCGCGCCGGGCTCGAGGCCGTCGCGCTGCGCTTCGCCCTGCTCGACGCCGACCTGCCGGGCGACCACACCGTCGTCGCCACCGGCGGCGGCCTCATCAACTCACCGGCGTGGACGCAGATCGTCGCCGACGCGCTCGGCCGCCCCGTCGCACACTCGGCGGTCGCCGAGGGCTCGAGCCGCGGCGCCGCCGTGCTCGCGCTCGAGGCGCTGGGGGAGCAGCCCGGCGAGGCGCCGCTGGGCGAGACCTTCGAGCCGAACCCGGAAGCCACCGAGGCCTACCGCGCCGCGCTCGAGCGCCAGCAGGCGCTCTACGAGCGCGTGATCACATCGACTCCGGCGCCTCGACCCCCAGCAGCCCCAGCGACCGGGCGATGACCGCCTTGGTCGCGCGGACCTGACCGAGCCGCAGCGAACGCAGCGCGTCGGAGCCGGCGTCGCGCACCGGGCAGTCGCGGTAGAACGCCGCGAACGCCTGCGACAGCTCGAGCGCGTAGACGGAGATCTTGTGCGGGGCGCGGCGCTCGGCCGCCTCGGCGACCTCACCCGGGAACGCCAGCAGCTTCTTGATCAGCTCGCGCTCACTCGCGTGCAGCTCCAGCCCGCTCCAGTCGCCCCCGGGATCGTCGACCTGGCGCAGGATCGACGCGCAGCGCGCGTGGTGGTACTGCACGTAGTAGACGGGGTTGTCCTTCTCCTGCGACTTGGCGAGCTCGACGTCGAGGTCGACGGTCGAGTCGTGCGAGCGGCTGAGCATGTAGAAGCGCGTCGCGTCGACGCCGATCTCGGCGATCAGGTCGTCGAGCGTCACGAAGTCGCCGCGGCGCTTGGACATCGAGGCGCGGCGCGCCGCCCTCGACGATGTGCACGAACTGCAGGATCGGGATCTCGAGCCGGTCCGGATCGATCCCGAGCGCCGACATCGACGCCTTCATGCGCGCGATGTAGCCGTGGTGGTCGGAGCCGAGCAGGTTGATCATGCGGTCGTAGCCGCGCTCGAGCTTGTCCTCGTGGTAGGCGACGTCGTTGGCGAAGTAGGTCGTCTCACCGCTCGAGCGGATGAGCACGCGGTCCTTGTCGTCACCGAACTGCGAGGTGCGCAGCCAGAGCGCGCCCTCCGAGCGGTAGGTGTGGCCCTGCTCCTCCAGCAGCACCAGCGTGCGTTCGACGGCGTTGGGCTCGCCCTCGTGGAGGCTGCGCTCGAGGAACCAGGAGTCGAAGTGCACGCGGTAGGCCTCGAGCGTGGCCCGGATGCCGGTCATGATCGACTCGACGCCGAGCGCCGCCAGCTCGGCGGCCTCCATGTCGGCGGCGCCGTCGATCGCCTGCGCCAGCTCGTCGACGTAGGCGCCCTGGTAGCCGTCCTCGGGCAGCTCCTCGCCGCGCGCCCGGGCGCGGATCGACTCGCCGAGGCGGTTGATCTGGGAGCCGCGATCGTTGAAGTAGTACTCGCGGCGACACGCTGTGGCCGGCCAGCTGGAGGATCCGCGCCAGCGCGTCGCCGAACGCCGCATGGCGGCCGCTGGCGGCGGTCAGCGGGCCGGTCGGATTGGCGGAGACGAACTCCAGCACCACCTTCTCGGCCGTCTCGGGCGTCCCGGCGCCGAACGCGTCACCGGCAGCGAGCAGGTCCTCCAGGGCGCTCACGAACCAGTCCTGGGCGAGGAAGACATTGAGGAAGCCGGGGCCGGCCACCTCCACTCGCTCCACCCGCTCCCCCAGCCGCCCCGACAGCGCGCCGGCCAGCTGCTCGGCGATGTCGCGCGGCTTGGCGCCCAGAGCGGGCGCGAGCAGCATCGCGGCGTTGGTCGAGTAGTCGCCGAAGCCGGCCTTCTTGGGCCGCTCCAGCGTCGGCCGCACGGCCGGCGCGGGCTTGCCGTTGCGCAGATCGGAGGCGGCGTCCTCGACGGCGGTGCGGAGCTCTTCCAGGGGTCCCATCGGATCAGTGATGGTAGGGCTCGCCCGCCAGGATCTTGTGGGCGCGGAACAGCTGCTCGAGCAGCACGACCCGCGCCAGCTGGTGCGGCAGCGTCATCGGGCCGAGCGAGAGCACGTGGTCGTGGCGCTCCAGCGCCGTCCCGTAGGGCCCGCCGAGCACGAAGCAGACGTCGCGGCCGCCCTGGCGCCGGGCTTCGAGGAACTCGGCGAAGCCCTCCGAGGAGAGCTCCTTGCCACCCGCGTCGAGCAGGACGACGACCGCCCGCTCCGGGATCCGGCGCTCCAGCGCCTCGTCCTCGCGCACCTCGATGATCTCGACCCGCGCCTGGCGGCGAAGCAGCTTCTCGTAATGCGCGACGTCATCGGAGAAGGGCGGGCGCAGCCGACCGACCGCGAGCACGATGTAGCGCACTTAGGCGATACTAGGGTCACATGGCTGACGAGGACCAAGAACGCCACATCAACCTGCAGACGACCCCGGAGATCATGGCCGGGCACTACGCGAACTTCGCGAACGTCTCGCACTCGGACTATGAATTCAGCATCACGTTCGCCCGCGTCGACCACGAGGTCGAGGAGCAGGAAGTCCCGGGCGTCGTGGTCACCCGCGTCAACCTGTCGCCCCGCCTCATGCGCGAGCTGATCGACGCGCTGGAGGACAACTACGGCAAGTGGAGAACCCGCGAGGGCATCAAGAGCCTGCCGGAGATTGGAGATGAGCGGCATGGACGCGACCCCTCCTGACGAACAGAACTACGACGTCTGGCACGACCCCGTCGACGGGGCGATCCTCGTGAGCGCCTCGGGCGAGCTCGACCTCGCCGCCGCGCCCCGGCTCGCCACCGTGCTCTCGATGGCCGCCGCCAGCGCCGAGCCGACCGTGGTGCTCGACCTCTCCGAGGTCGACTTCATCGACTCGACCGCGCTCGGGGCGATCATGCACGCCTCGACCGAGGCCGAGGCGGTCGGCAAGCGGATGCTGGTCGTCGCGCTCGACGGCCCGGTGCGCCGCCTGCTGGAGATCACGAACCTGACGGGGCGCTTCCGCGTCTATCCGTCGCGCGACGAGGCCCTCGCCGCGGCCTCGGCCTGACCGATCCGCTCGATCGTCGGCGGGTGGGTGCCGAGCAGGAAGGTCACCCACCCCGGTGGGTCGGGGTCGGACACGTTCTTGACCGCGATCCGGCGCTGGAAGGCGATCTGCGTCTTCGGCTCGTTCGTCAGCTCGAGCGCGAAGGCGTCGGCGCGGCGCTCGACCGCACGTGAGAGCTGGTTGGAGACGACCGTGATCACCGGCGCCACGATCGCCACCGCCAGCAGGACGCCCGGGAGCGCGGCCGCCGTGCCGGTGGCCTCGCGGCCGGCGAGCTTCTCGCCGAGGCGGGCGACCGCGAACATCCCGAACGGGGCGACGATCGCCAGGTAGAGCAGCCCGTGCGGCACGTCGTTGTGGCGCACGTGGCCGAGCTCGTGGGCGACGACGAGCCGCGTCTCGGCGGGCGTGAAGTCCTTCAGGAGGTTGTCGTAGAGCACGACGCGCTTCGTGTGGCCGATGCCGGTCACGTAGGCGTTGGCGGCGGTCGTACGGCGCGAGGCGTCGATCTCGTAGACCTGGCCGACGTCGACCCCGGCTTTCTTGGCCAGCTCGAGCACGTCGGCGCGCGTCCGGCCCTCCTTCAGCGGCGTGAACTTGTTGAACAGCGGGTCGAGCAGGATCGGTGAGGCGTAGGTGATCGCGACGCCGAAGACCACCACGACGACGGAGCCGGCGATCCACCAGCGGCGGCCGAGGCGGCGCATGCCGACGACCAGCAGCGCGCCGCCGGCGCCCCACAGGACGGCGCTGATCGCCTGCGACTTCGCGATGTCGCCGACCCAGCCGATCCAATCCTGGGTCACCAGGCCGACGTCTTTGGCCCGCTCGCGCGCGACCGCTGAGACCGGCAGCGGGGCGAGGCCGAGGATGACCGAGATCGCCGCCGCGGTGGCGGCGCCGGCCAGCACCGGACGGCGCTCTCCGGCCGCCCGCAGCCGCGGCGGGGCCTTGCGGACGAGCACGACGAGGACCCCCAACTCGATCAGCAACTGCGCGCCGTAGAGCCACAACTGGCCACTGCGGAAATCGATGGCCTTTTCAAGCTGGGCCGGGCTGAAATAGGCTCGCGCGTCGACAGGCACCGGCGCGGGCCCAAGATCGCGGGGTCGGAAGAGGAGCACGGCTCCCTCCGCCACCACGACAGCGGCCACCAGCGCGATCGGAAGGCCAAGCGTCCTCCGCACCGAAAAGACTGTACGCATGCGCATCGCCATCGCCTCGGACATCCACGGAAACAAGCACGCATTCGAGGCTGTGATCGCCGCTGCAGAGGCCGCGGAGGCCGATGAGCTGTGGTGCCTGGGCGACCTCGTGGGCTACGGCGGGGACCCTGACGCGTCGGTCGCGCTGGCGATGGAGCACTGCGCGATCTGCCTGGCCGGCAACCACGATCTCGCGGTCGTCGACGTCCTCTCGCTCGAGGATTTCTCGCGTGGCGCGGCGCTCGCCGCCCAGTGGACGAAGGAGACGATCAAGCCCGAGACGCGCGAGTTCCTCCTCTCGCTGTCGCCCGAGGGCGGCGCGGAGGGCGTCGGGCTCTACCACGCCTCGCCGCGCGACCCGATCTGGGAGTACGTCCTGTCCGGGCTGACCGCCGAGCTGTGCCTCGACACGACGGACTACCGCGTGTCGTTCATCGGCCACTCGCACGTCGCGCTGTCGTTCCACCGCAACGAGGGCGAGTCGGCCACCGGCTCGACCCGCCGCGAGGGCGACAACCTCGACATCTCGGCCGGCGAGTGGCTGATCAACCCCGGCAGCACCGGCCAGCCACGCGACGGCGATCCCCGCGCCGCGTGGCTGATGCTCGACACCGAGCGCTGGACGGCGGAGTGGCGGCGGGCGGAGTACGACATCGCAGGGGCGCAAGCGGCGATCCGGGCGGCGAACCTGCCGGACTCCCTCGCCGAGCGCCTTCAGTACGGTCAATAGCCCCAATGCAGAGATCGCTCCCCCTTGGGCTGGCGCTCGTCGCCGCCCTTTTGCTGCCCGGCTGTGGCAGCTCGAATCCCAATCTGATCCCGCAGGACCGCGCCGACCAGCTGATCCAGCAGGTCGACGACGTCGCGTCGCGGACGAACGATTCCGACTGCAGCGGGGCGAAGGAAGCGCTGCGCGATGCGCGCGAACAGGTCGCCGAGCTGCCGCGCCAGGTCGACCGCAAGCTGAAGCGCAACCTGAACCAGTGGCTCGACCAGATCGCCGGGAAGATCGACAGCGACTGCAAGCCTGAGCAGACGCCGACGGCGACGCCGGACGAGACGGAGACGCCGACCGCGACGCCCACCGAGACGGAGACGCCGACGGAGACGCCGACCCCGACCGAGACGGCCACCCCGACCGCGACGCCGACGGCGACCGCGACGCCGACGGTGGAACCGCCGGATACCGGCGGTGTCATTCCGGGGGATGACGAAGATGGCTGATCAGCTGTTCGCAGGCCGCTACCGCCTCGAGAGCCGCCTGGGCGTGGGCGGCATGTCGACGGTCCAGCTCGCGTTCGACACGCGGCTGGAGCGCTACGTGGCGGTCAAGCTGCTCGCCGAGCACCTGGCCGAGGACGCGAGCTTCGTCGCGCGCTTCCGCCGCGAGGCGCTGGCCGCCGCGCGGCTCGTGCACCCCAACATCGTCCAGGTCTTCGACTTCGGCCTCGACGACGAGACCAACCGCAACTTCATCGTCATGGAGCGCGTCGACGGCGAGTCGTGCGCGGAGATCCTCAAGGAGCACGGCGTGCTCGACCCGCGCGACGCGGTCGACATCCTCGAGCAGGCCTGCCGCGGACTCGACTACGCGCACCGCAACGGCGTCGTGCACCGCGACGTCAAGCCCGGCAACCTGCTGCGCAGCCACGAGGGCGTGGTCAAGCTCGCCGACTTCGGCATCGCCAAGGCGGCCGAGGACTCCGAGATCACGAAGGCGGGCTCCGTGCTCGGCACCGCGGCGTACCTGTCACCCGAGCAGGCGCGGGGGGAGAAGGCGGGTCCGCCGGCCGACCTCTACGCGCTCGGCGTCGTCTCCTACCAGCTGCTGACCGGGCGCCTGCCCTACGAGGCGGCCTCGCTCACCGACCTCGCGCGGATGCAGGAGGCCGGCCCGCCGATCAGCCCCAGCGACGTCGATCCCGACATCCCGCGCTCGCTCGGCGAGGCCGTGATGAAGGCGCTGCACCCGCTGCCCGAGGGCCGCTACGAGGGCGCGCTCGAGATGGGCGACGCCCTGGTCGACGGGCTGCGCGGCATCGCTCCGGAGCCGACCGACGCCACGATCGCGCTCGACTCGACCTCAGCCACGCAGATGCTCGGCGAAACCTCCGCCACCCGGGCCCAGACCGGCACCTCGAACCGCCCCGCGCAGCGCACACGAGGGCTCCAGCCGATCGACGAGCCCCCGCGCCGCCGCGAGCCGGCCCGCCGCGCCACGGCGGCGCCGCCGGTCGAGCCCCGCCGGGCCGCGCGGAAGCGCCGCAACCCGCTCCGCGGCGTCATGCTGCTCGTGGTGCTGCTGGCGGTGATCGTCGCCGGCGTGCTCGCCTACCAGACGGTCCAGGACAACGCCGCCCGTGCCGTGCAGCTGCGCGAGGACGTCCGTGGTGGCGTGCAGGACGCGGTCGACGAGATCAAGGGCTTGATCGAGGACAACACGCAGTAGGCGGCCTCCGCCGGCGTTCGCGGCAGCGCCGGCGAACGTCAACGGCGGCTGGGTAGTGGGGTGCCGCGGCGGCCACGAGTGTCATCTCGAGGTCGCATACCGACCTTGAGATGACATTCGTGGGCTCCGCGGCACCCCGCACCTTTCCCTACCCAGCCGCCGTTCGCCGGAGCTCCCACGGCGCCGCTCCCCCGCGCGCCGCCGCGACCGCCTCACCAAGCCGTCCCTCCTCAATCGCCGAGCGCAGCTCGGCCATGAGGCGTTGGATGTACGCCAAGTTGTGGATCGTCAGCAGCCGCGACGCGGTCGACTCGCGGGCCTTCAGCAGGTAGTGCAGATACGCCCGTGAATATCCCCGCGCGCACGCCGGGCACGGGCAGCCTTCGAGGATCGGCTCGTCGGCCTCGCGGTAGCGGCCCTTGGCGAGATCCACCCGCCAGCGCACACCCGGGTCCGGCACGACCGCCATCCCGTGGCGGCCGATGCGGGTCGGCATCGCGCAGTCGAACGTGTCGATCCCGAGCTCGACGCCGCGCAGCAGGTCGTCGATCTCGCCGATCCCCAGCAGGTGGCGCGGGCGGGAGTCCGGCAGCTCGGAGACCGCCCACTCGACGACCTCGTACATCTGCGGCTTGTCCTCCCCGAGCGTGCCGCCGATCGCGATCCCGCCCGGGCCGCGTGCGGCGACCTCCTGGGCCGACGCGCGCCGCAGGTCCTCCTCCACGCCGCCCTGGACGATGCCGTAGACCATCTGGTCGTCCGGGCCGTGCTCGGCGTGCCAGGCGAGGCAGCGGTCGAGCCAGCGGTGCGTGCGCTCGGTCGAGCGCGCGGTGTACTCGCGGGTGACGTTGAACGGCGTGCACTCGTCGAACACGAGCGCGATGTCGGAGTGCAGCGCGGCCTGGATCTCCATCGAGGTCTCGGGCGCCATGAACTGCTCGGAGCCGTCGAGGTAGGAGCGGAAGCGCACGCCCTCCTCGGCGATCTCGAGGATCGAGCCGGTGCGCTCGCCGTGGGCCTGGCGGCCCTTGATCTCGTCGGCGACGGCGCCGTGGCCCATCGAGAAGACCTGGAAGCCGCCCGAGTCGGTGATCACCGGGCGGTCCCAGCGCATGAACTGATGGAGGCCGCCGAGCTGGCGGATCAGCTCGTGGCCGGGCGTGAGGAAGAGGTGGAACGTGTTGCCGAGGACCATGTCGTAGCCGAGCTCGGCGGCCTCGGAGACCTCGAGCGTCTTGACCACGGCCTTGGTGGCGAGCGGGACGAAGGCGGGCGTGCGGACCTCGCCGTGGGCGAGTCGCAGCGTGCCGGTGCGGGCACGCGTCGCGGCGTCGCGGTGATGGATGTCGAAGCCGGGCACGCCTACAGCGGGCGCGCCAGGAGCTCTGCGAGATCCTGCATCTCCTGAATGGAGAAGTGGCGCACGAACCGGGCGCGCACGACCGCGATGTAGGTGGAGCGGGCCTGGTCCACCGCGGCCTGGCCCTGCTCGGTCAGCACCGCGTAACAGCCGCGGCCGTCCTTGTCGCAGGTCAGGCGCCCAACCATGCCCTCGCGCTCGAGGCGATCGATCAGGCGTGTCATGCCGGAGCGGCTGAGCAGCGCGTGCTCGGCCAGCTCGGCCATGCGGAGCTTGCCGTGCGGCGACTTGCGCAGACTGCGCAGCACTTCGTAGGACGTGAGCGGCAGGTCGTGGCGGGCCTCGAGCTCGGCGTCGAGCTCCTTGACGAGCGCGGCGTGGACCTTGAGCAGTCCTCGCCACGCGGCGAGTTCGACCTCGTCGAGCTCGGCCTCCCCCGTTGGCACGGCGACGTTCACGCGAAACAGCTTAGCCCGGCAGTGCCTGCACGATCTGCAGCTTTCCTCCCCGACGGGCCAGCTCAGGGCAGCGCTGGACCTCCACACGCGCGTCAGCGCCGGCCTCGCCGAGCGCAACCGTGACCGCGCCTCGCAGGCGCGCCTCGAGCTCCGGGTCGCCGTCGCCGCAGGGAACGACGAGCACGCGCACGCCGCCCGGCTCCTGGCGGACCTGGAACTCGCGGACCGCGCGGTCGCGGGTGATGACCGAGAACTGCGCCGGCAGCACGGTCACCGTCCCGCCACCGCGCGCGGGCAGCGAGAGAAGGTCGTCGTGGCGGCCGTCGACCGCCGCCGCCCTGACGAGCGAGCGCCCGCACGGGCACGGCTCCGGGTGCATGGTCATCACGTCGGCGACCGCGAGCCGGATGATCGGCTGCACACGGTTGTGGAGGTTGGTGACGAGCACCTGCGCCCCCGGCGTGCCGGGCGGGACCGGCGTGCCGTCCTCGTCGACGTTCTCGACGATGCTCGCGTCGTCGAAGAGGTGGATGCCGTCGTGGCGCTCGCATTCGAAGCCGAACAGGCCCTCGGTGGTGGCGTAGAGGTCGTACGGCTGGACGCCGAACGCCGCGGCGATCCGCTCGGTCATCGCGGGCGTGCGCAGCTCGCTGCTCGTCGACATCGCGGTCAGCGAGAGCTTCAGGCGGCCTGCTTCCTGCTCCTCGGCGAGCCGCATGGCGGCCGAGGGATAGGCGTTGAGGAACTGCGGCTGGAAGCGGTTGAGCGCGGCCACGTGCTCGTCGACCGGGGCCGTGATTGCGAGCCCGAGCACGCGGTGGACGCCGACGCGCATCGTCGCCGAGCCCTGCGTGCTCATGTGCGTCACCGACGCACCGCGCACCATCGCCAGGCGCCGGCGCGGAACGCTCGGCGTCATCCCCATCCACGTCGAGCCGCGCAGGAACTGGCCCCCGATCCCGGCCCAGCCGGCCTTGTCGTAGACGAACAGGCCCTTGCGGCCGGACGAGCCGCTCGTGGTCATCACGCGGTAGCGGTCGGCGTAGTACTCGTCGCGCGTGCGCGTCTCGACCCACTCCAGCAGCGCGTCGCGGCGCAACGACGGGTCGGTCACGAGGTCGTCGAAGCGCGCCATCATCTCGTCCTTGTCGAGCGGCGGGATCTGCTCGAGCGTGACGGCGCCGGTGGGGATGCGCTCGCGGTAGAACGCCGAGTGCTCGCGCGCATGGGCGAGCAGCGCTTCGAGGCGCTGCGCGCGGACCCGGTCGAGCTCCTCGCGCGGCATGCGCTCCTGCGCGAGGAACACCTTCGACTGCTTGAGCCCCGCGCCGAATGACGCCAGGCGGTCGCGGTGGTATCCGAGCCTCATCGCTTTTCCCTCTCGATCTCGTTCAGGAGCAGCCGGGCCATCCGCCCGCCGAGCGCCTTGTCGACGACCTCCGGCTGCGTCAGGCGCTCGAGCGCCAGGCCGATCTGCATCGCGCCGCTGGCCACGGCCAGCCGCAGTGCCTCCTCGGGGAGCTCGGCGCCGCGCTCGGCGGCCACGCGCTCGAGCGCACCGGCGATCGGCACCTGCAACCGCCGGTGGATCTCCGCGAAGCGCTCGCGGAGCTCCGGGTGGCGGATCACGTGCGCCCAGAACTCGAAGAACACCGCCAGCCAGCCGTCGTCGCGATTGACGCGGCCGCTCGTGTCGGCCGAGATCCGGTCGAGCCCGGCGGCGGCGTCAGCCTCGAACAGCTCCACCATCTGCGCCTCCGCGACCGCCGCCCGCCGCTCGTAGACGGCGAAGAACAGGTCCTCCTTGGAGGCGAAGTTGGAGTAGACCGCGCCCTTCGTGTACCCCGCCGCCGCCGCGATCTGGTCGAGCGAGGTGGCGTGGAAGCCACCGCTCACGAACGCGCGGTCGGCAGCTTCGATCAGGTCGTCACGGGTCTGCTCGCGCCGTTCGGCGCGGGAGAGCGGTCTCGTTGCCATACCGTCGGTATTCTAATACCAACGGTATCTGAAATGCAACCCTCAGGGGGTCAGGCGGGCGGGCGTGGATACGGGTTGAGGGTTGGCTCTAGTCGTCGTATTCGCCCGTGAGGACGGCGAACGCTGCGCCCTGCGGGTCCATGATCAGCGCGAAGCGGCCGTTGGGCACGTCGATCGGGCCAAGCAACGGCTGCCCGCCGGCCTCCTGGGCCCGCCCGATCGCCGCGTCGACGTCGTCGACGGCGAAGTAGGGGAACCAGTTGGGCGGGACGCCCGGCGGCGGCACCGTCATGCCGCCGTTGTTGCGCTCGCCGTTGAAGATCACCCAGTACGGCGGCGCCTCGCTCATCTGCTCGAAGCGCCAGCCGAGCACCTCGGTGTAGAACGCCTGCGCACCCGCCGCGTCGGTCGTGGCGGTGTCCGCCCAGGCCAGCGCACCCGGCTCGTTGACGACCTCGGCGCCGATGCTCGTGCCCGGCTGCCACAGGCACACCACCGCGCCCGTCGGGTCGGCGACGACCGACATGCGCCCCACGTCCATCACGTCGAACGGCCCGGCCAGCACGTTCCCGCCCGCCTCGCCGGCCTTGGCCGACACGGCGTCGACGTCGTCGACGGTCACGTAGACGTTCCAGTGCGGCGGGATGCCCGCCGTCGTCTCGTCGGGCTGCTGCGTGGCGATCGCCGCCGCGGAGCGCCCGCGGAGCTTCGCCATCGAGTAGGTCTGGCCCTCGCCGACCGGCTGCTCGTCGTACTCCCAGCCGAACAGCGCGGCGTAGAACGCCTTCGCACCCTCCTGGTCGGTCGTCGCCAGGTCGGTCCAGGAGATTGTCCCGGGCTTGTGGCTCGTGCGGTCAGGCATGTCGTCCTCCTCAGTCGTCGGCCGCGAGCAGCGACCGTCCGGTCATCTCCTCCGGCTGCTCGATCCCGAGCAGGGCGAGCGCCGTGGGCGCGACGTCGGCGAGGATGCCCTCGCCGTCGAGCTTCGCGCCCTCAACCGTGACGATGAACGGCACCGGATTCAGCGAATGGGCCGTGTCCGGCGAGCCGTCCTCCTCGAGCATCTCGTCGGCGTTGCCGTGGTCGGCGACGATGATGCAGGCCCCGCCCGTGCCGTGGACCGCCTCGATCACGCGGCCCAGGCACTCGTCGACCGTCTCGATCCCCTTCACCGCCGCCTCGATGACCCCAGTGTGGCCGACCATGTCGGCGTTGGCGAAGTTGATGATCCCGAACACCGGGGTGTCCTCCTCCCAGTGCCGGATGAACGCATCGGAGGACTCGCGCGCACTCATCTCGGGCTTCTTGTCGTACGTCGGCACGTCGCGCGGGGAGTCGACGAGCTCGCGCACCTCACCCTCGTAGGGCTCCTCCTCGCCGCCGTTGAAGAAGTACGTCACGTGCGGGTACTTCTCGGTCTCCGAGACGTGCAGCTGCGTTTCGCCGCGCTCCGAGATCACCCGCGCCAGCGTCACGTCCGGGCGCGCGGGCGTAAAGGCGACCGGATACGGCCAGCCCTCCTCGTACTCGGTCAGGCACGCGTAATGCTCCACGCCGTCCTTGTCGAGCGCCTCCGTGATCTGGCGCATGCGGTCGGGGCGGAAGTTGAATGCGAACACGGAATCGCCGTCGCGGATCGTCGCGTCCTCGTCGCCGACCTTCGTCGCGGTGATGAACTCGTCGGTTTCGTCGCGCTCGTAGGCGTCCTTGCACGCCGCCTCGCCGGACTCCGCCTGATGCTCGGCCGTGCCCTCGCGCAGCAGCTTCACGGCCTTCTCCGTGCGGTCCCAGCGCGTGTCGCGGTCCATCGCGAAGTAGCGACCGATCACCGAGCCGATCCGGCCGACGCCTGCCTCGTCGAGCCACTCCTGCACCGTGGCGAGCATCTTCGCGCCGCTCTTGGGCCCGGTGTCGCGGCCGTCCGTGAAGGCGTGGATGACGAGATCCTCGACGCCCTCCCTCGCGGCCAGCTCGATCAGCGCCTTGAGGTGACGGTCGGAGGAGTGCACGCCGCCGTCGGACACGAGCCCGATCAGGTGTACGCGCGGCGCGGCGCGCAGCGCCTCGAGAATCACGTCGTTCTCGGCCAGCGAGCCGTCCTCGACCGCCTTGTCGATGCGCAGAAGGTCCTGCGGGACGATCGCGCCTGCGCCGAGGTTGAGGTGCCCGACCTCGGAGTTGCCCATCTGGCCCGGCGGCAGTCCCACCGATTCCCCGCACGCGATTAGCTGCGTGTGGTCGTAGCGCTCCCAGAGCTCGTCGAAGACCGGCGTGCCGGCGAGCGACACGGCATTCCCCGGACCGTCCGGCGCCAGCCCCCAGCCGTCGAGGATGACGAGGCAGACGCCGGGGACGGTGGTCACGAAGTGGCGACCTTCCCGCTCGCGATCTCGATGATCTTCGCGAACGAGCCCGGGTCGAGCGAAGCGCCGCCGATGAGCGCGCCGTCGACGTCGGGCAGCGCCAGCAGCTCGTCGGCGTTCTCGGGCTTCAGCGAGCCGCCATAGAGGATCCGCACCGCCTGGCCGGCGGCCTTGTCGATGCCCTCGACGAGCGCACGCACGAAGGCGACCGCCTCCTGCGCCTGCTCCGGCGTCGCACTGCGGCCCGAGCCGATCGCCCAGATCGGCTCGTACGCGACCACGACCTCGGGCAGCCGGTCGACCGGGACCTTCTCGAGCCCTTCCTGGACCTGGTGGCGCAGCTTGCGTTCGGTGTCGCCGCGCTCGCGCTCCTCCTCGGTCTCGCCGACGCACAGGATCGGGAGCAGGCCCGCCTCGAGCGCCGCCGGCACCTTGAGCGCCAGCGCCTTGTCGGTCTCGCCGAACAACTGGCGCCGCTCGGAGTGCCCGAGCACGACGCCATTGACGTCGATCTCGCCCAGCATCTTCGGCGACACCTCGCCGGTGAACGCGCCCTCGTCGGCCTCGTGCATCGTCTGCGCGTAGATCGCAACGCGCGAGCCGCGCGCGGAGTCGACCAGCGCCTGCAGCGCGAGGAACGGAGCGCAGACCGCGACGTCGACGCCGTCGGCGGTCGAGACCTTCGGCAGCAGCGCCTGGATGAACTCCTCGGCCTCGGCGATCGTCTTGTACATCTTCCAGTTACCGGCGATGAACGGTATGCGGCTCATGACAGCGCCTCCACGCCCGGGAGGGCCTTGCCCTCGATCAGCTCGAGCGACGCGCCGCCGCCCGTCGAGAGGTGGTCGATGCGATCGGCGAGCCCGAACTCGGCGAGCGCCGCGGCGGAGTCACCGCCGCCCACCACCGTCGTGCCTTCACATTCGGCCATGGCCTCCGCTACCCGCCGGGTGCCCGCCGCGAACGGCTCGAGCTCGAACGCGCCCATCGGCCCGTTCCAGAACACCGTGCCGGCGTCCGCGATCACCGACGCATAGGCCTCGGCGGAGTCGCGCCCGATGTCGAGCCCCATCCAGCCGTCGGGGACGTCGACACCGTCGAGCTCGCGGACCTCGGTGTCGGCGTCGAACGCGCGGCCCGCGACGAGGTCCACGGGCAGTCGCAGCTTGTCGCTCTCGAGCGCCCGCTTCGCCGGCTCCACGCCCTCCTCCTCGCACTTCGAGTCGCCCACGTCGTGGCCCTGGGCAGCGAAGAACGGGAAGCACATGGCGCCGCCGATCAGCACCGAGTCGGCGCGCTCGAGAAACGCGTCGAGCACGCCGATCTTGTCGGTCACCTTGGCGCCGCCGACGACCGCCACCAGCGGCCGCTTCGGCTCCTCGAGGATCTTCGTGAGCGTGGCGACCTCGCGCTCGAGCAGGCGCCCCGCCGCGGACGGCAGCAGGTGCGCGACGGCCTCGGTCGAGGCGTGCGCGCGGTGCGCGGCGCCGAACGCGTCGTTGACGTAGACGTCGGCGAGCGCGGCGTAGCGCTTTGCCAGCTCCTCGTCGTTCTTGGTCTCCCCCGGCTCGTAGCGCACGTTCTCCATCATCACGATCTCAACGTCGGGGACATCGTCGAGGTTGGGCGCGAGCGCGACCTCGGTGCCGAGCAGCTCGCCCAGCCGCTCGGCCGCCGGCTTGAGCGAGAACTCCGGCTCACGGTCCTTCGGGCGCCCGAGATGCGCGAGCAGCACGAGCTTCGCGGCGCCCTTCTCGCGCAGCTCCTCGAGCGTCGGGAGCGCGCCCTTGATGCGTGCGTCGTCGGTGATGCGGCCGTGGTCCAGGGGGACGTTGAAGTCCACCCGGACCAGGACGCGCTTCCCCTCGACGTCGAGGTCGTCAAGCGTGCGCATGCACCAGCACGCGCTGCGCGAGCTCGACGCAACGGTTCGAGTAGCCCCACTCGTTGTCGTACCAGGAGACGACCTTCACGAGCGTCCCGTCCAGCACCAGCGTCAGCGGCGCATCGAAGATCGACGAGTGCGTGGACTTGACGATGTCCGAGGAGACGATGGGGTCGTCCGAGTAGCGCAGGATCCCCTCGAAGGCGCCGGTGTCCGCCTGGGCCTTGAACGTCTCGTTGATCTCCTCCACGGTCGTCTCGCGCGAGAGCACTGCCGTGAGGTCGACGACCGAGCCGGTCGGCACGGGGGCGCGGACCGCGAAGCCGGTCAGCTTGCCCTTGAGGTCCGGCAGCACGAGCCCGACGGCCTTGGCGGCGCCGGTCGACGCGGGGATCAGGTTGATGGCGGCGGCGCGGGCGCGGCGGAGATCCTTGTGCGGCATGTCCTGCAGCCGCTGGTCGGCCGTGTACGCGTGGATCGTGGTCATCAGGCCGTTCTCGATCCCGAACGTCTCGTGCAGCACCTTCGCGACGGGCGCGAGGCAGTTCGTCGTGCACGACGCGTTGGAGATGATGTGGTGCTGGTCGGCGTCGTAGGAGTCGTCGAAGTTGACGCCGAGCGCAACCGTCACGTCGGGGTCGGTGGCCGGGGCGGAGATGATCACCTTCTGCGCGCCCGCGTCGAGGTGCTTCTGGGCGTCCTCGCGCTTCGTGAAGAGGCCGGTCGACTCGATCACGACGTCGGCGCCGAGGTCCGACCACGGCAGCGCCGCCGGGTCGCGCTCGGCGAGGACCTTGATCTCCTTGCCGTCGACGACGATCGCGTCGTCGGTGTGGTCGACGGTCCCGGGGTAAGGGCCGTAGACGGAGTCGTACTTCAGGAGGTGCGCGAGCGTCTTGGAGTCGACGAGGTCGTTGACCCCTACCCACTCGATGTCCGCGTTGCGCTCATGAGCGGCGCGGAAGACGTTGCGTCCGATGCGGCCGAAGCCGTTGATCCCCACGCGTACGGCCATGTCCTGGAACCCTCCGGAAATTGCTCGCTGAGGGCGAGCAGGCTAGCGGGCGGCTTAGGCGCGCGTCGGGGCGCGATCGACGTCTCGGTGCTGCGTCTCGATGAAGTACCGATCGTCGGAACGGAAGTGCGATGCGAGGTGCTCGGCGATCACCACCGAGCGGTGGCGGCCGCCGGTGCAGCCGATCGCCACGACGAGGTGCGCTTTGCCCTCCGCGACGTACTGCGGGAGCAGGTACTCGAGCAGCGGGATCACGCGCTCGTAGAACTCGGTCAGCCGGCCGTCGTTCGCCACGTAGTCGACGACCCGTGTGTCGAACCCGGTCAGCGGGCGCAGCTCGGCCTCCCAGTGCGGGTTGGGCAGGAAGCGCACGTCGAACGCGAGGTCGGCGTCGCGCGGCGGGCCGTGCTTGTGACCGAACGAGCCGAACGTGACCGCGAGCCGCCGCGGCGACTTCTCCTCCAGCAGCTCGTTGGCGACCTTGCGGCGCAGCGCCGACGCGCTCAGACCCGAGGTGTCGATCAGCGAGTCGGAGAGCTCGCGGATCGGCGCGAGCGCCTCGGACTCGCGGCGGATGCCGTCGATCACGTTGCCCGACGGTGCCAGCGGGTGCCGCCGCCGCGTCTCCTTGTAGCGCGACAGCAGCGTCTCGTCGTCGGCGCACAGGAAGATCAGGCGGTGCGCGACGCCGTCGGAGCGCAGTGTCTCGACCACCCGCGCGAGCTTGTCGAAGTACTCGCCGCCGCGCAGGTCGCACACGACCGCGGCGCGCTCGACCTTCGAGCCCTCGTGCATGAACAGGCCGGCGAGCGAGCGGATCATCTCGGCCGGGAGGTTGTCGACGCAGAAGTAGCCCGCGTCCTCGAACACGTTCATCGCCGAGGACTTCCCCGCGCCGGATTGCCCGGAGATGATCACGAGATCGACGAGGTTCGAGTCCGGCGGCGCGGCGCCGTTGCCGCTCATGCGCTGATCATCCTCTATCGACCGGTCCGATTCAGGTGGGCGTACAGCTCGCGCGCCACCTTCTGGGGCACTCCGGGCACCGCCTCGAGCGCGTCGCGGTTGGCGGCGAACACCGCCTCGGGCGAGCCGAAGTGCTTGAGCAGCGCGCGCTTGCGCGCCGGCCCGATGCCCGGCAGCTCGTCCATGATCGACTCCGTCATCGCCTTGTCGCGGCGGATCCGGTGGTGCGTGATGGCGAAGCGGTGGGCCTCGTCGCGCACGCGCTGGAGCAGCTGCAGCTCGGGCGTGTCGTGGGCGAGCCGGAGCGGCTCGGTGCGGCCGGGGAAGAAGACCTCCTCGATCCGCTTGGCCAGCGAGACCACGGCGACGCCGCGGTCGACGAAACCCCGCAGCGGCTCGATCCCCGCCGACAGCTGGCCGGGCCCGCCGTCGATCACGACGAGGTTCGGTAGTGCGGCAAACGACGCGTCACGGTCGGCGTCGTAGGGCGACTTCTCGGCCTGCTTCTCGAACTGCGCGTAACGGCGCGCGAGCACCTCGGCCATCGAGGCGAAATCGTCGCTGCCCTCGACGGTGCGAATGGTGAAGCGGCGGTAATCGGACTTCTTCGGCGCGCCGCCCTCGAACACCACCATCGAGGCGACCGTGTGCGTGCCCCCGATGTTGGAGATGTCGAAGCACTCGACGCGCACCGGCAGGGTGTCGAGCTGGAGCGCCTTCTGCAGCGCGTCGAGCGACTCCACGCGCTGCTGGCGGCGGCGCTCGGAGCGCAGCTTCTCCTGGTCGAGTGCGAGCTGCGCGTTGCGCTGGGCGAGGTCGAGAATGCGGCGCTTGCCGCCGCGCTCGGCGGCGCGGATCTCGACGGGCCCTCCTCGGCGCTCGGCGAGCATCTCCGCCAGCACCTCGAGCTCGGAGCCCGCTGCGAGCTCGCCCTGCACGACGATCAGCGCCGGGATCGACATCGCGCTCGCGTAGTACTGGAGCAGGAACTCCTCGCTCGCGCGCGCGACGTCGTACTCGCCCTCGTTGTCGAGGTAGAAGCTCTGGCGGTCGGACAACACGCCGTCGCGGACCTGGAAAACCTGCGCGTTGGCGTCGGTGGCGTCGACCGCGACGGCGACCGCGTCGTAGGTGCCGGCGCGGTCGTCGGCGACGCGCTGGCGCTCGAGCAGCGCGCGCACGGCCTGCAGGCGGTTGCGCTCGATCGTCGCCAGCTCGAAGTCCTGCTGCCCGGAGGCGAAGAACATGCGGTCCTCGAGCTCGCGCTCGATCTGGCGGAAGCGGCCGGACAGGAACGCGATCACGCCGTCGATGCCCTGGCGGTACTCCTCCTTGGAGACGTAGCCGACGCAGGGCGCCCCGCAGCGCTTGATGTAGTAGTCGAGGCACGGCGAGCCAGAGCGCCGCCCCGGCTCCGGCCCCTCGCAGGAGCGGAACAGGAAGATCTTGCCGAGCAGGTCGAGCGTGCCGCGCACGCGCTTGGCCGACGAGTAGGGGCCGAAGTAGGCGCGCTCCTTGCGGTGGCGCTCACGCGTGAAGTAGACCCGCGGGTAGTCCTCGTCGAGCGAGATCGCGATGTACGGATACGACTTGTCGTCGCGCAGGCGGATGTTGAAGCGCGGCTTGTACTGGCGGATGAAGTTCTGCTCCGCCAGCAGCGCCTCGGCCTCGGTCTCGACGACGAGGTACTCGATGCTGTCGATGAACTCGATCAGCGTGCTGCGCGCGGAGAAGTGCGAGGCGACGCGCTTGCGGATCGATTTCGCCTTGCCGACGTAGATCACGCGACCGCGGGCGTCGTGGAACAGATAGACCCCCGGCTGGTCCGGCAGGCCGGCGCGCTGCTCCGCGAGTTTCGTCATTCCTGCAACAAAGGGTACGAATCTCGTCTCGCCGCAACTCGACGGGGGGTGGCTAGGTTAGGGGACCTATGCGATACCGAATGATCCTCCCCATCGCCGCGCTCCTGGCTGCCCTCGTGGCGGTCCCCGCGGCCCAAGCCAAGGTCAAAGTCGGCGTTTCAGAGCAGAACCCGGCCATGTTCGATCAACCGAGCTGGCAGCAGCTGAAGCTGAAGCGAGTGCGCTACATCGTCTCGTGGGATTACGCGAAGCAGCCGTTCGAGCACGCCGAAGTCACCGGCTTCATGAACGCCGCGCGCGCCCACAAGCAGGAGGTGCTGGTCACCTTCAACGCGCATCGTGGTTGTTTCGCCAACAACAAGTACAAGAAGAAGACGAAGGCGTGCAAGGCGCCGAGCGCCAAGGCCTACAAGGCCGCGGTCAAGGGCTTCCGCAAGCAATTCCCGTACGCCAAGGTGTTCGCGCCCTGGAACGAGGTCAACCACGTCTCCCAGCCGACGTACAAGAAGCCGAAGCTGGCGGCCCGGTACTACAAGGCCATGAAGAGCGTGTGCAAGAAGTGCACGGTCATGGCGGCTGACGTGCTCGACTCGAGCGACGTCAAGACTTACCTGCGCAAGTTCCAGCGCGCCACGAAGAGCAAGGGCCGCATCTGGGGCCTGCACAACTACAAGGACGTCAACCGCCGCCAGAGCAAGGGCGTGCGCAACGTCGCGGCCGTCACGAAGGGCCAGATCTGGCTCACCGAGACGGGCGGGTTCGTGCAGTTCAAGACGTCGGGCTTCCCCTACTCGCTGAAGCGCGCCGCCGCGCGGACGAAGTACATGTTCTCGCTCGCGAAGAAGAACAAGCGCGTCAAGCGGATCTACGTCTACCGCTGGTTCGGCGAGCCGCGCAACGCGCGCTTCGACGCCGGCCTGGTCGGCCCCAACGGCGAGTCTCGCCCGGGCCTCAAGCAGTTCCGCAAGTCCATCAAGGGCCTGCCCCGCTAGACGGCAATACGGCTTGTTGGGGGCACGCGCTAGCGTGCCCCCAGCATGTCGCGGGTCAACCTCTACTCCGACACCCAGACCCGCCCGACGGCGGAGATGCGGCGGGCGATGGCCGAGGCCGAGGTCGGCGACGAGCAGCACTTCGGCGACCCCACCGTCAACGCGCTCTGCGAGCGCGTGGCGGAGCTGCTCGGCTTCGAGGCCGCGGTCTTCCTGCCCTCCGGCACGATGTGCAACGCGATCGCCTTCCGGCTGCACATCCGCGCCGGCGGCGACGAGGCGTACCTGCACCGGATCTCGCACCCGATCAAGGCCGAGGCCGGCGGCCCGGCGGCGATCTCGGGCGCGGTGCTGTGCCCGCTCGAAGGTGAACGCGGGATGTTCGACGGCGCGACGCTGGCCGCCGCCATGCGCCCGCCCGACGACCGCTACAACCCGCGCTCGCGGCTGGTGTCGGTCGAGCAGACCACGAACCTCGCCGGCGGCCACGTTTGGCCGCTCGCCCAGCTGCGCGAGGTCGTCGAGGTCGCGAAGGCCAATGGGCTGCGGTTGCACATGGACGGCGCGCGGCTGATGAACGCGGTCGTTGCGTCGGGCATCCCGACCACCGAGTGGACCGAGGGCTTCGACACCGCCTGGATCGACTTCTCCAAGGGCCTCGGAGCGCCGATGGGCGCGGTGCTCGCGGGCTCGCGCGAGATCATCGACGAGGCGTGGCGCTACAAGCAGATGTTCGGCGGCGCGCTGCGCCAGGCGGGCATCGTCGCGGCCGGCGCGCTGTGGGCGCTCGACCACCACGTCGAGCGGCTCTCGATGGATCACGACAACGCGAAGACGCTGGCCCGCGGGCTGGCGGACATCCCGGGCGTCGAGATCGACCCGCAGGACGTCGCGACCAACATCGTCGTCTTCCGCGTCAGCGACGCACGGGCGCTGTGCACGCAGCTCGCCGTCCATGGCGTGATCATGGGCGCGCTCGACGAGCGCACGGTGCGCGCGGTCACCCACCTCGACGTCGGCGCGGAGGACATCGCGACCGCGCTCGACGTGGTCGGCAGCACGCTCGCCGCGGCGTAGCCGTCGCCCGATCCGGGCAGGAGTCCCGTATGCGTCAGCTCACCAGTCTCGATGCGCAGTTCCTCGGCGTGGAGTCGGCCCGCACCTACGGGCACGTCGGCGGGCTCGCCGTCTACGACCCCTCGACCGCGCCGGGCGGCAAGCTCGAGATGGGCGACGTCTGCCGGATGGTGTCCGAGCGCCTGCACCTGCTGCCGCCGTTCCGCTGGCGGCTCGTCGAGGTGCCGTTCGGCATCGACCTCCCTTACTGGGTCGAGGACCCCGCCTTCGACCTCGAGTTCCACATCCGCGACAGCGCGGTGCCGCCGCCCGGCGACGACCAGCAGCTCGCGGAGACCGTCGCGCGGATCTTCGCGCGGCCGCTGGATCGCTCGCGCCCGCTGTGGGAGCTGTACCTGATCCACGGGCTGTCCGACGGGCGCGTGGCGATGCTGACCAAGCTGCACCACTCGATGGTCGACGGCGTGTCGGGCAACGAGATCCTCGGCGTGCTGCTCGACCCGAGCCCGGAGGGCAAGGAGATCCCGCCCGCCCCGAAGCGCGCGCCCGGCGAGCGTGTGCCCGGCGATCTCGAGATGCTCGGGCGCGGGCTGCTCGGCGTCCCGCGCCAGCCGCTGCGCGCGCTGCGCTCGCTGCCGACCGCGGTGCCGAACCTCACCGACATCCCGGGCGCCAACGCGTTCCCCGTCGTGCCGTGGCTCGCGGGCACGTTGTCGAAGGCCCGCGGCGAGGACCCTGGGCTGCTCGAGGTGACGACCGCGCGGCCGCCGAAGACGAGCTTCAACGGGCGCGTGTCATCGCACCGCCGCTTCGCGTTCGGCTCGCTCTCGCTCGACACCGTCAAGCGACTGAAGAACGAGCTCAGCATCACCGTCAACGACGTCGTCGTCGCGCTGTGCGCGACCGCCGTGCGCGACTGGCTGCTCGACCGCGACGAGCTGCCGAAGGAGCCGCTCGTGGCGATGATCCCGGTGTCGGTGCGGACCGAGGAGCAGATGGGCACGTTCGGCAACCGGGTGTCGGCGATGATCGTCCCGATCCCGACCAACGTGAAGGACCCCCGCAAGCGGCTGCTGCGCGCCCACGAGTACCTGGCGAGCGCGAAGGAGCGCCACAAGGCGCTGCCCGCCGACCTCCTGACCGACGTGACGAGCTTCATCCCGCCTGCGGTGGCGGCACGCGCGGCGCGCGCGACGATGGACATCCTCGGGCGCACGCGGCCGCCGATCAACCTCGTGATCTCCAACGTCCCCGGCCCGCGCGACCCGCTCTACTGCGCGGGCGCACAGCTGCAGGCGAACTTCCCGGTCTCGGTCGTGATCGACGGCGTCGGGCTCAACATCACCGTCATGAGCTACCGCGACCACGTCGACTTCGGGATCATCGCCGACCGCGACCAGGTCGACGACGTGTGGTCGCTGATGGACGGGTTGGGCGCGGCGCTCGACGAGCTCGAGACCGCGATCTGCGGCAAGCGGGCGGCAGCCGCGAACGGCCACCGCCCGTCTGCGCGCACACCCGCTTAGGCGACCCGGCCGATACGACGGTGGTCGTGGCCGGAGAGGGCCGCGGCACCCGCGGCGATCAGCAGGGCGGAGCCGGAGAGCACGAGCGCGAGCGTGGTGTCGCCGCCGTCGGTCTGGACCTCGCGGACGATCGGGGCGGCCGACGTCTGTGGCCTCGGGCGCGCGGCGGGTCGGTCGCCGGCATGGCGAGCGCGGAGCTCGGAGTCACGGCCAGGGCGGCAATGGCGCAGGCCAGCGCGATGCGTCGGTGGACGAGCATGAGGACCTCCTGGCGCCGCCCGCATTGCATGCGGGGCTGAGATCGGGATCCGCGGGGGGTTCGGGGTGCGGATCGGGTGTGATCAGCAAGCTACGCCCGCTCCCCCCCGCTGAAAGCGGGGAACCCACATGCTTTGCCCTACTCGGCCGGCAGCCTCCGGCGAGCTCGGTGCGCGAGCGCACGCCGAGCTTGCGATACGCGCGCGTCAGGTTCGACTCGACCGTGCGCTCGGACACGAACAGCTCGCCGGCGATCTCGCGGTTCGAGCGGCCGTCGGCTGCGAGCTCAGCGATCCGCCGCTCCGTCTCAGTCAGCTCGTCGCGGTCGCTCGCTCGGCGGCCGCCGAGCCGTGCGATCTCCGCCCGCGCGCGCTCCGCCCACAGCGCCGCGCCGAGCTCCTCGAACAGCGCGAGCGCCGACTCCAGCGACGCGCGCGCCTCGGCACGCCGCTTTGCACGCCGCTGCACGCTCCCGAGCGCGAGCAGGGTGCGCGCGCGGTCGAACGGCTGCGGGAGGTCCTCGTGCGCCTCGAGTGCATCGTTGAGGTGGCGAGCGCCCGCTCGGGGCGCCTCGGCTGCCGCGATCAGCCCGCGGCAGCGCAGCGCCGTGGCGATCGCCCACGCCTGACCAAGCCGCGCCCGCGCGCCTCGAGATCCGCCTGCACCTCGCGAGCGCGGTCGAGGTCGCCGACGAGGACGAGCGCCTCGGCGAGGTCGGGCGCGATGCAGAACATCGCCGGCTCGCGGAGGCGCAGCCGCTCCTCGATCGCCGGCAGGTGGCGCGAGGTGGCGGACCGCCGCGTCCGCGTCGCCGAGCGACAGCGCGAGGAAGCCGAGCACGTGCGAGCAGCGGGTCGAGAACGCGAGATCACCCACGCTCGTCGCCTGTCGGCGGCCCCGTCTCGGCGTGCCCGCGCGCCGATCCACGCGGCCGAGGTGGGCGTCGACGAGCGCGCGCGCCCAGTGCCCGGCTGCCTCCGCGTTCCAGAGATCGGAGCCGAGCGCTGCGTCGAGCGTCCGGCGCGCCCAGTCATCGGCGAGCTCCCAGCGCCCGGCGCGGACCTCGAGCTCGGTGAGGAGCATGAAGGCGAAGCTCTCGTGGTCGAGGCAACCGCGCGCGTCGCGCGCGCTCGAGCTCGGCGAGCAGCAGCTGGCGCGCCTCGGCGAGAGTCGCCGTTCACATACAGCTGCATCCCCAGTATCTCGAGCGGCGTGTCGTCACGGCTGCGCCCCGCCCCCTCGCGCTCGAGCGGTCCGCGCGCACAGCGCTCCCGCTGGACGCCCTCGCCGGCCCAGTGAGCGGTAGAACGCCAGGTCGCTGAGCGCCTTCGCGAGCGGGACAGGTCGCCGGCCGCTCGGCGTGCCGACCGCCGCCTCGGAATGCCGCGCGCCTTCGGCAACTCGCCCCGCATCGAGATGAAGACCGCGGCCGAAGGTGGACGTCGGCGAGCAGCGGTCGTCGTCGCCCGCCTCGCCGAGCGCGCGCTCGGACAGGCTCCGGCCGCGCTGTCGTCGGTCACGACCTACGCGAGCTTGTGGAGCACCTCGGCGCGCGCCGGGCCGGCGCTCGGCGCGCGCGAGCGCGTCCTCCAGCAGCCGGCGCGAGCGCGGTCCGTCCTCGACGACCATGACCGCGTCCGCCGCGGCGAGCAGGCGCCGCAGCTTGGCGGCCGGACCGTGTCCGGCGTCAGCTCGGCCGCTCGCTCGGCCAGCTCCGCGGCGGCCGCCGGTCGCCGCGCGGCGCCGCGCCTCCACGGCGGCCGCCTCGAGTACTGCCGCGACGTCCTCGTCCGGGCTCGGCGCCGCGGCGGCGAGATGGCGCGCGCGCTGCTCCTGGTCGGGCGCCGAGCGCGCGAGCCGGGCGTGGACGCGCGCGCCAATCGGCCGGCGGCGTGCGGTCCTCCACGACCGCGGCAAGCAGGGGTGGCTGAAGCGCAGCCGGTCGCCGTCGCGGACGAGCATGTCGGCGGCGAGCGCCGCCTCGAGCCCACCCGGCCGTCCTCCGCCTCCACCGCGTCGAGTGTGGGGTCCGGCGAGCGCGGCGACAACCGCAGCAGCGTTCGGGCGTCCGGCGGCAGCGCGGCGAGCCGACGCGCCATCAGCCGGCGCACGTCGGTCGCGCGCGCGGCTTCGGGCGCGCGGACCAGCTCCAGCGCCATCAGCGGGTTACCGCCGCACGAGGCCCGAAGCCGCGCCAGCGCGGCGGCGGGCAACAGTCGCCGGTTCGCGCGTGGACAGCCGGCCGAGCACGGCGGCATCGAGCGGTGCCAGCGGCAGCTCGAGCGCGTGTCCGGTGGCAGGCTGCGCAGGAGTGTGGCGAGGGCCTCGTCGGCCTCGCCGCTGCGCACGGTGGCGACCAGCTTCGCGCGCCAGCGACGAGCCGTCGCAGCACGAAGGACAGCACCGCCGCGAGGCCGCGTCCAGCCAGTGCCAGTCGTCGACGGCGAGCAGGACGCGACGCGTCAGCACGTCGATCAGGGAGAGCGTGGCGAGCCCGACCAGACGCGGATCGATCGGGTTCGGAGGCGTCCTCGAGCAGCAAGGCGGCGGCCAGCGCCCGGCGCTGCGGCGCGGGGAGCGCGTGCAGCCGGTCGATCGCGGGGCGGAGCAGGTCGTCGAGCGCGGCGTAGGAGCTGCGGCCTCCGCCGCGGTCGGGCGTGCTCACAGCACCGCGCGCCGGACTCGGCGGCCTCGCCGCTGACCGCCTCGAGCAGCGCGGTCTTCCCGACGCCGCCTCGCCCTCGACGAACGCAACGAACGGCGCCTCGTCGCCCTGCACCACCTCGCGCAGCTGCTCGAGCTCCGCTTCCCGGCCGACGAGCGTAGGCGCCGCCGCCATTGCGTGACGCTCGCGCGAGCGCCGCCGGAAGTCAAGCTCAGGCGCAGAGCGCGAAGGCGATGATGTCCGGGATCTGGCCCGAGCGGCAGCCGTACCAGGCGCCGACGCCGGTGCTCGACGACGTGCGGGTGAGGAAGTCGCGGCCCGAGTCGTAGGCGGCGAGCGTGACCTGGTCGACGTAGCCGCTCGGGAAGGTGAGCGTCACCACGTCGCCAGCGAGCTTCCACGAGAAGCCGTAGGGCGTGCCGAACGAGAGGTTGCCCGTCGGGTAGGTCGTGCGGACGCCGGTGTGGTCGGCGCGGAAGCGGTAGAGCGCCGGGAAGTCCTCGTACTGGAACCAGTAGCCGGGCAGGATCGGCTCCCAGCGCGAGGCGGGGGTGACCGGTGGGTCGGCCGGCGTCGCGGGCGTCCCGGCCGGGCAGTCGACGACGACCTGCTGCTCGAAGACGTACTCGCCGCCGCGCAGCACGAGCACCGGCTTGGTCACGTACTTGCAGCCGGCCGGCTTCTCGCCGGCCGGCGCCTGCGGCTGGGTCGCGGCGGGCAGGCCGCGCACGATCTCGCAGTCGGCGGCGATGCGGCCGCGCTTGACGTCGCTGAGGTCGGCGTGCACGGTGTCGCGGCCCGGGCCGCAGGAGAAGCGATCCGCGCCGCGGCCGCCGTAGAGGCGGTCGTTGCCGGCACGGCCGACGAGGCGGTCGTTGCCGCCGCGGCCCTTGATGACGTCCGCGTGGGCGCTGCCGCGCAGCACCTCGGCGTGGGAGCTGCCGCGGAGCGTCTTGGCCTCCGATGCAGCCGGGATGAGGAGGAGCAGAACGGCGGTGGCGAGCGCGATCCGGAGCATGCACCGGAAACTATTCGCGGCCTCACGGCGCCGGGAGCCACCGTTGGGGTGAATGCGTTCACACCGCGTCATCGGGGGATTCGGGGTGTTGCGATCGAAGTAGGGGTCAGAACGTCTATGTCCGGGAGGACCGAATCGATGAGAAGCAAGGGGTTGGGAGCGCTCGTCCTGAGCGCCGCCATGATCGGGCTCGCTGCGCCCGCATCGGCGCTCGCCGCCAAGCCGACGGTGACGACGGGCGGCGCCGGGAGCATCACGTTCTCGAGCGCGCGGCTCAACGGAACCGTGGATCCGAACAAGCAGGCCGACGGCGTACTTCTTCCAGTACGGCACGACGATCGCGCTCGGCGCCCAGACCGCCGACCGGCCGCCGGCGGCGGTGACAAGGGCCGTGCGCGCGCGCGTGGACGTGGCGGGCCTGGCGCCGGTCGACGAAGTACTTCTACCGGCTGGTCGCGCGCAACAACTCGGGCACCGATGCTCGGCAAGCGGCGCTCATTCACGACCCGCCGCCAGCCGCTCGGCGTCTCGCTGACCGCGACCCGAACCCGGTCAAGGCCGCCGACTCGGCGACCATCCTCGGCGGCACGCTCACCGGCACCAACAACGCCGGCCGCAGGGTCGTCCTGCAGGCGAGCGCATGGCCGTTCACGACGGGCTTCCAGAACGTCACCAACGAGCAGGTCACGAACGCCACGGGCGGCTTCTCGTTCCCGGTCCTGTCGATCCCGCGTCAACACCCAGTACCGGGTGCAGATGCCGGAGCGCCCGCAGGTCGTGAGTCCGATCGTCACGGTCGGCGTCAAGCCGTACGTCAAGTCGAAGGTCAACAAGAAGCGCGTCAAGCGCGGCAAGCGCATCCGCTTCTCCGGCAGCGTCAAGCCTGCCGAGGCCGGCGGCCAGCAGATCGCGATCCAGAAGTGGAACGGCGACGAGTGGGTGACCGTCGGCGGCACGACCGTCCGCAGCAGCGGCAACTTCTCGAAGAACCAGAAGATCCGCCGTGGCGGCAGCTACCGCGTCTGGACCGGCTCGACCAAGGGGCAGTACGCCTCGAACGTCGGCAAGAAGTTCAAGATCCGTTCATTCAAGTAAGCGTCGAGTTCGCCGAGCGCTACTGGTACCCCGACGACGGCGGCCAAGTCTGGTTGTCGGGGTACCAGCTCGTCGACCCCGAGACCGGGTCGTACCTCGCGCGCGACGCGCCGCTGCTCGCGGAGCGAGGGCTGCATGTGGCCGGGCTGGCGGGAGCCCGGCACCGCGGCGACGCGCTGGCCTCTGACGCGCTCGCGCCCGGCAGCCCGCTCGAGCTCCGGCGCGATCCGGCGAACGAGCACGACGCCAACGCGATCGAGGTCCACGCGGGCGGAGCGCAGGTCGGCTTCGTCCCGCGCGAGCTCGCCGCCGAGCTGGCGGCGGAGCTCGACGCCGGCCGCCCGTGGTCGGCGGTGGTGCTGCGCGAGCAGCGCGCCTCGCCGCGCGACCCGCGCAGCGGGGTGACGATGCTGCTCGCGCCCGCGGAGGCGATCGAGCTGCGCCCGCGGCCGGGATAACGTTGCCGCATGCCGCGCCGCCGAGGCCCTCCGTGCTGCCGGTGGCGCCGCCGTCCCGCCTCCTCGGCGTGGTGTCCGCGATCGTCGTCGTGGCGGTGACGACCGCGCTCGTGTTCCCGCTGCGCGAGGTCGCGCCGGTGGTCTCGCTCGGCGTCGTCTACCTCGTCGCGGTGCTGCTCATCTCGACGGTCTGGGGCGCGTGGCTGGGCGTGCTGACCGCGGTCGCGTCGGCGCTGGCGTTCAACTACTTCCACATCCCGCCGACGGGGCGCTTCACGATCGCCGAGAGCGAGAACTGGGTCGCGCTGGTCGTGTTCCTGATCGTCGCGGTGATCGGCAGCTCGGTGGCGCAGGTCGCGCGCGCGCGGGCCACCGAGGCCGACCAGCGGCGCCGCGAGGCCGACCTGGCCGCGGAGATGGCGCGGCTGCTGCTGCGCGGCAACGAGCTCTCGGAGTCGCTGCCCGCCGCGGCGCAGCGGCTCGCGACGGCGCTGGACCTGCCGTCGGCGGCGATCGAGCTCGCGCCGGTCGAGGGCGACGAGCGGCGCGTCGCGTTCCCGCTGCGCGAGGGGACGACCCAGCTCGGCACGCTGCTCGTGCCGGCGGGGCTGCCCGAGGAGGCGCTGCGCCGCCTGCAGGAGCGGGTGGTGCCGAGCCTCGAGGCGCTGCTGGCGGCCGGGCTCGACCGCGACCGGCTGCTCGGCGAGGTCGGTCGAGACGCGCGCGCTGCGCCGCGCGGACGTGGTCAAGACGACGCTGCTGCGCGCGGTCTCGCACGACCTGCGCACGCCGCTGACCGCGATCGTGGCGGCCGGCGAGGCGATCGCGTCGCCGACGCTCTCGCGACGAGGAGCGGCGCGAGCTCGGCAGCGTGATCACGCGCCGAGAGCACGCGGCTGTCGCGCCTGATCGACAACCTGCTCGACCTCTCGCGGCTCGAGGGCGGCGCCGCCGACCCGCGCCCGCAGTGGTGCTCGATCGACGAGGTCATCAACGCCGCGGTCGACGACCTGCGGCTCGCCGCCGGAGCGCTTCTCGCTCTCGCTCGACCCCGACCTGCCGCTCGTGCGCGCGGACGCGGCCCAGCTCGAGCGCGCGTTCGCGAACCTGCTCGAGAACGGCGCGCGCTACTCGGGCGGGCACCCGGTCTCGGTCCGCGCGCGCGTGACCGGCGGGCGGCTGCTCGTCCGCGTCGTCGACCGCGGGCCCGGGCATCCCGCCCGGCCCAGCGCGACCGCGTCTTCGAGCCGTTCTACCGCGCCGGCAGCGCGAGCGCCGGCCACCGCGGCTCGGGGCTCGGGCTGGCGATCGTGCGCGGGTTCGTGGAGGCCAACGGCGGGCGGGTGTCGGTCGAGTCGCTCCCGGGCCAGGGCACGAGCTTCGTCGTCGAGTTCCCGGCCGAGCTGCTCGCGGCGCGACGAGCCGGCGCCCGACGCCACCGCCTCGGGCACATGAGCGCGAAGCAGCGCGTGCTGGTCTGCGACGACGAGCCGCAGATCCTGCGCGCGCTGCGGGTGATCCTGCGCGACGCCGGCTTCGAGGTCGACCCCGCGTCGACCGCCACCGAGGCGCTCGACAAGGCCGCGGTGCGCCCGCCGCACGCGGCGATCATCGACCTCGTGCTGCCCGACGGCGACGGCATCGAGGTCTGCCGGCAGCTGCGCGAGTGGACGACGATCCCGATCATCGTGCTCTCCGCGGTCGGCGAGGAGGAGCAGAAGGTGCGCGCGCTGGAGGCCGGCGCCGACGACTACGTGACCAAGCCGTTCGGCTCGCGCGAGCTCGTCGCGCCGCCTGCAGGCGGCGCTGCGCCGCGCCGCGCCGACGCCCGACGAGCCGGTGCTGCGGGCCGACGGGCTCGAGATCGACGTCGCCGCCCACCGCGTGCACCGCGACGGCGAGGAGGTCCACCTCACGCCGATCGAGTTCGAGCTGCTGAGCGTGCTCGCGCGCAACCGCGGGCGGCTGATGACCCACCGCGCGCTGCTGAGCGAGGTCTGGGGCCCGGCCTACGCCGACGACACCGCGACGCTGCGCACCCACATCGCCAACCTGCGGCGCAAGATCGAGCCGCGCGGGCGGCGAGCGCGCGCTACATCCGCACCGACGCCGGCGTCGGCTACCGCTTCGGCGTTCTAGAGCCAGCCGGAGCGCTTGAAGACGCGGTGCAGCGCGACGCAGATGAGCGAGCACGAGCCAGGAGCACGGCCGGGTAGCCGTACTGCCAGCCGAGCTCGGGCATGTGCTCGAAGTTCATGCCGTAGAGGCCGAAGATCATCGTCGGCACCGCGGCGATCGCGACCCAGCTCGAGATCTTGCGCAGGTCCTGGTTGTCGCGCACCGTGAGCTGCGCGAAGTTGGCCTGCAGCACGCCCGTGAGCAGCTCGTCGAAGGCCGGCGATCCGCTCGGCGTCGCGGATCAGGTGGTCGTTGACGTCGCGGAAGTAGGCCGCGGTGCGCGGGTCGAGCGGCAGCCCGGCCTGGTCGGTGGCCAGGCGCTGCATCGGCGCGACCAGCGGCGCGACCGCGCGCTTGAACTCGAGCACCTCGCGCTTGAGCTTGTAGATCCGCTCGGTCGGGTTGGCGCCGCGGCCGCGAGAAGACCTCGGCCTCGACCGCGTCGACCTCGAGCGCGAGCCGCTCGAGCACCTCGGCGTAGTCGTCGACGATGCGGTCGGCGACGGCGTAGAGGACCGAGCTCGGCCCGATGCCGAGGAGGTCGGGATGGGCCTCGAGGTCGAGCCGCACGTCGTGCAGCGGGCTGCCCTCGCCGTGGCGGACGGTGACCACGAAGCGCGGGCCCGACGAAGACCATCACCTCGCCGATCTCGACCGGCTCGGCGCTGTCGACGTGGCGGGCGGTCTTGAGCACGAGGAACAGCGTGTCGCCGAACACCTCGAGCTTCGGGCGCTGGTGGGCGTGGACCGCGTCCTCGACCGCCAGCGGGTGCAGCTCGAAGCGCTTGCCGACCGCCTCGACGACCTCGGGGCTGGGGTCGTGGAGGCCGATCCAGACGAAGCCGTCGCGGCACGCGTCGGCGCTGGCGAGCGCGGTCTCGAGCTCGACGCGGCCGCCCTGCCGGTGGCCCTCGTCGTAGAGCGCCGCAGTCGACGACGGCCGACGCCGACGTCCTCGATGCCCGTGCGCCGGCGCGTCGGCGCTCCGGCGCGGAGGCGTCGCGGCGCGGCAGCGGGAACCAGGACAGGCCGTCGGGCGGCATGCGGCGACGCTAACCCCGCGAGCGCGGCGCCGGGCGTCTTCACGCGATCTTGATCCCGCGCCCGGGAATCTCCACGCGCCCTTGACGGGGGCGCGACCTAGCGTGACGCAGCGTGCTTCATCCTCGACCTCGATCCTCGATCGTCATCGCGGCGCTCGAGCTCCTCGTCACTACGCTGACGCCGCTCGTGGCTCTCGCTCGCGCTGTTCGTCTACCTCCTGATCGCGCTGCTGCGCCCGGAGCGGTTCTGACATGACCGTCGCCGGCTGGCTCGAGATCGCGCTCTTCCTGGCGGTCCTCACCGCGCTGACGCCGCTGATCGGCGGCTACATGGCGCGCGTCTTCACGGGCGAGCTCACCACGCTCGGCTTCGTCGAGCGCCCGCTCTACCGGCTGCTCGGCGTGCGCCGCGAGCGCGGCCAGGACTGGAAGGCCTACGGGCGCTCCGTGCTGGTCTTCAGCGCGCTCGTCTTCGCGCTGCTCTACCTCGTCCTGCGCACCCAGAGCCTGCACCCGTTCAACCCGCAGGACCTCTCCTCGCCCACCTGGGACGTCTCCTTCAACACCGCCGCGTCGTTCGTCTCGAACACGAACTGGCAGTTCTACGCCGGCGAGACGACGCTCTCGTACTTCTCGCAGATGTTCGGCCTCGCGGTGCAGAACTTCGTCGTCCGCCGCCGTCGGGATCGCCGTGCTGGCGGCCTTCATCCGCGGGCTGGCCTCGCGCTCGGCGCGGAGCTGGGCAACTTCTACGTCGACCTCACCCGCGTGCTGCTCTACATCCTGCTGCCGCTGTCGGTGATCGGCGGCCTGTTCCTGGTCTCCCAGGGCGTGCTGCAGAACCTCAGCGCACTACACGACGGTGCACACGATCACGGGGCTCGAGCAGACGCTCGCCCAGGGCCCGGTCGCCTCGCAGGAGGCGATCAAGCTGCTCGGCACCAACGGCGGCGGCTTCTTCAACGTCAACTCGGCGATGCCGTTCGAGAACCCGACGTGGCTCACGAACTTCGTCGAGATGCTGATGATCCTCGTCATCCCGGCCGGGCTCACCGCCACCTACGGCCGCATGGTCGGCAGCCGCCGCCAGGGCTGGGCGGTGTTCGCGGCGATGATGACGCTGTTCGTCGTCGCCGTCGCGGTCGTCTACGCCGCCGAGGTCCACCCGACCGCCGCGATGGACGCCGCCGGCGTGTCCGGCCCGAACCTGGAGGGCAAGGAGCAGCGCTTCGGCATCGCCTCGTCGTCGCTGTTCGCCGCCGTCACGACGGCCGCTTCCTGCGGCGCGGTGAACGCCGCGATGGAGTCGCTCACCGGCCTCGGCGGCGCCGTCCCGATGAGCCAGATGATGACCGGCGAGGTGATCTGGGGCGGGGTCGGCTCGGGCCTCTACAGCATGCTGCTGTTCGTCATCCTCGGCGTGTTCATCTCGGGCCTGATGGTCGGCCGGACGCCGGAGTTCCTCGGCAAGAAGATCGAGGCGCGCGAGATCAAGCTCACGGTCATCGGCACGATCGCCGTGCCGATGCTGGTGCTGGTCACGACGGCGCTCGCGATCGGGAGCAAGTGGGGCGCGCCGTCGATCTACGACAGCGGCCCGCAGGGCTTCTCGGAGACGCTCTACGCCTACGCCTCGCAGGGCAACAACAACGGCTCGGCCTTCGCCGGCTACACCGGCTACCTCCAGCCCAACGGCACCAACGACGGGCGCGTACGGGATCAGCTTCGCCGACCTGCTCGGCGGCGTGGCGATGCTCGCCGGGCGCTTCCTCCCGCTGCTGGCCGCGCTGGCCGTCGCGGGCTCGCTCGCCGGCAAGCGCGTCGTCGCCGACCGGCCTCGGGACCCTGCGCACCGACACGCCCACCTTCGTGGTCGTCCTGATCTCGGTGATCCTGATCGTCGCGCTCCTGACCTTCGTCCCCGCCCTGCTCCTCGGACCCGTGGTCCAGGGCCTGACCCACGCGGCTCTTCTAGCCATGCGAGAGCTCAGAGCCGCCGCCATCGCCCTCGTCGCCATCAGCCTCGTGTTCGGCCTCGCCTATCCGCTCGCCATGACCGGCGTCGGCCAGGTCGTAGGCGGCGGCGCGCGCCGACGGGTCGCTCGTCAAGCGCGACGGCAAGGTCGTCGGCTCGAAGCTGATCGGCCAGGACTTCTCGCGCGACCTGGCGCTACTTCCAGAGCCGGCCGTCGGCGACGGAGTACAGCGCGAGCGCCACGTTCTTCAACAACCTCGGGCCCGAACCAGCAGGACCTCGCCGACCAGCTGCGGCAAGAACCTCCGCGCCTACCTCCGCCGCGAGCGGCCTCGACCCGGCCCGAGCCAGGTGCCCGCCGACGCGGTGACCACCTCCGCCTCGGGCGTCGACCCGCACATCTCCGAGGCCAACGCGCGCATCCAGGCCCGCCGCGTCGCCCAGCGGCGCGGGCTCAGCCGCGCCCGCGTGCTGAAGCTCGATCGACGAGCACACGAGCCACCCGCTGTTCGGCCTCGGCGGCGAGGGCTCGGTCAACGTGCTCGAGCTCAACCTCGCCCTCGACCGGGAGTCCACGATGACCGATCGCCCCGAGCGCTCGCTGCTGCAGCGCGACATCCTCCTGCCGGCGATGCTGTCGTCGCTGGTCAAGCTCGACCCGCGGCAGGTCATCCGCAACCCGGTCATGTTCGTGGTCGAGGTCGGCGCGCGTGCTGACCACGCTGATCTGGCTCGTCCAGCTGTTCGGCGGCGACGCGCCGGCGGCGGCGGCGACCCGCTGGTTCACCTTCACCGTCGCGTTCTTCCTCTGGCTGACCGTCGTGTTCGGCAACTTCGCCGAGGCGATCGCCGAGGGCCGCGGCAAGGCGCAGGCCGACGCGCTGCGGGCGATGCGCTCCGAGACGATCGCGAGCTGCGCGACGGCTCGACCAAGCCCGCCTCGGAGCTGCGCCGCGGCGACGTCGTGGTGGTCGAGGCCGGCGAGGTCATCCCCGGCGACGGCACCGTGATCGAGGGCATCGCCTCCGTCGACGAGTCCGCCATCACCGGCGAGTCGGCGCCCGTCATCCGCGAGGCCGGCGGCGACCGCAGCGCGGTCACCGGCGGCACGCGCGTGCTCTCCGACCGCATCGTGGTCGAGATCACCCAGGAGCCCGGGCAGTCCTTCATCGACCGCATGATCGCGCTCGTGGAAGGCGCCGCCCGGCGCAAGACGCCGAACGAGATCGCGCTCGGCATCCTGCTCGCGGGCCTGACGATCGTCTTCCTCGTCGTCGTGGTGACGCTGCGGCCGTTCGCCGACTTCGCGGGCAGCCCGGTCTCGATCACCATCCTGATCGCGCTGCTGGTCGCGCTCATCCCGACCACCATCGGCGCGCTGCTGTCGGCGATCGGCATCGCGGGCATGGACCGGCTCGTGCGCCGCAACGTGCTCGCGCTGTCGGGCCGCGCGGTCGAGGCGTCTGGCGACGTCGACGTCCTGCTGCTCGACAAGACCGGCACGATCACGCTCGGCAACCGCCAGGCCGCGGCGTTCATCCCGATGCCCGGCGTCTCCGAGGCCGACCTGGCCGAGGCGGCGCAGCTGTCCTCGCTCGCCGACGAGACGCCCGAGGGCCGCTCGATCGTCGTGCATGGCCAAGCAGTACGGCCTGCGCGAGCACGAGCTGGCCCCGCACGGCGCCGAGTTCGTGCCGTTCACCGCCCAGACGCGCATGAGCGGCGTCGACTACAACGGCACGCGGCTGCGCAAGGGCGCGGGCGACGCGATCCTGCGCTGGGTCGCCGACGAGGGCGGCCAGCCGCCGCCGGAGCTGCAGCCGGCGGTCGACCGGCTCGCGCGCCAGGGCTCGACCCCGCTCGCGGTCGCGCGCGACTCCCAGGTGCTCGGCGTGATCGAGCTGCGCGACGTGATCAAGGACGGCATGCGCGAGCGCTTCGAGCAGCTGCGCACGATGGGCATCCGCACGGTCATGGTCACCGGCGACAACCGGCTCACCGCCGCCAAGATCGCCGAGGAGTCCGGCGTCGACGACTTCCTCTCCGAGGCCACGCCCGAGGCCAAGCTCGACCTGATCCGCAGCCAGCAGGCCGACGGCCGCCTCGTCGCGATGACCGGCGACGGCACGAACGACGCGCCCGGCGCTCGCGCAGGCCGACGTCGGCGTGGCGATGAACACGGGCACCCAGGCGGCGCGCGAGGCGGGCAACATGGTCGACCTCGACTCCAACCCGACGAAGCTCATCGAGATCGTCGAGGTCGGCAAGCAGCTGCTGATCACGCGCGGTGCGCTGACGACGTTCTCGATCGCCAACGACGTCGCGAAGTACTTCGCGATCCTGCCCGCGATGTTCGCCGCCGCCTACGCGACGAAGGGCGCGACCGGCCCGCTCGACCAGCTCAACGTCATGGCGCTGGGCTCGCCGCGCTCCGCGATCGTGTCCGCGATCGTGTTCAACGCGCTGGTGATCCCCGCGCTCGTGCCGCTCGCGCTGCGCGGGGTCCGCTACCGGCCGGTCGGCGCCACCGCGCTGCTGCGGCGCAACCTCCTGATCTACGGGCTGGGCGGCGTGATCGCCCCGTTCATCGGCATCAAGCTGATCGACCTCGTGGTCCACAATCTCCTCGGTGCCTGATGCCGACCCGGAGCGTGGCCGCTACAAGATCTTCCTCGGCATGGCCGCGGGCGTCGGCAAGACGTACCGCATGCTGCAGGAAGGCCAGGCCGAGGCCGAGGCCGGCCGCGACGTCGTCGTCGGGCTCGTAGAGACCCACGGCCGTGCGGAGACCGCCGCACTCGTCGGCGGCCTCGAGGTCGTCCCGCGCCGCCGCGTCGAATACCGCGGCACCGAGCTCGAGGAGATGGACCTTCCCGCGATCCTCGAGCGCAGAGCCCGAGCTCGCGCTGATCGACGAGCTCGCGCACTCCAACGCTCCCGGCGTCGAGCACGCCAAGCGCTACGAGGACATCACGACCGTCCTCGACGGCGGGCATCGACGTCTTCTCGACCGTCAACGTCCAGCACCTCGAGAGCCTCAACGACCGCGTGGCCGAGCTGACCGGGACCCGCGTGCGCGAGACCGTCCCCGACTCCGTGATCGCGGTCGCGGACGAGATCGTCCTGGTCGACCTCACGCCGGAGGCGCTGATCGCACGGCTGCAGGCCGGCAAGGTCTATCCGCAGGAGCGCGTCGCGGCCGCGCTGAACCACTTCTTCCGGATCGAGAACCTGTCCGCGCTGCGCGAGGTGGCGCTGCGGGAGGTCGCCGAGGAGGTGGAGACGAAGCGCCGCGTCTCGCCGCTCGCCGGCGCGAGGCGCTCGGCACGCGCGAGGACCACGCAGCCCGCCGCGCCGCCGAGGCGATCCAGGAGCGCCTGCTCGCCCTCATCACGCCCGACCCGCAGTCCCAGCGCGTCGTCCGCCGCGCCGCGCGCTCCGCGCAGCGGCTCGACGGCGAGCTCGACCTCCTCTACGTCCGGCCCTACGAGCGGGAGCCGAGCGCCAAGGAGCGCGAGCAGCTCGAGGCGCTGCGCCGCCTCGCCGCCGTGCTCGGCGCGCACCTCCTGATCGAGGAGGGCGACGATGTCGCCGAGGTCGCCGCGCGCGTCGCGCGCGAGCGCGGCACCACCTACGTCCTGATCGGCGCGCCGAGCGGGCGGCGCGGCCTGCGCCGCTGGTCCGAGCCGCTGCACGACCGGCTGCTCAAGCTGCTGCCGGGCGTCGATCTCAGGATCGTCGCGGATCGCGCTGAGCCGCGATCCCAAACATAAATTTGACAGCTGGTCAGCTTTCCGTCCGTGGCGTACCCAGCAATTAAGTTCTGTCCCGTATTTCCCGATGGGGGTCGGATGGCGGTCCGCGTTTCCAGCACCCGCCGCGCTCCCCGCACCGAGCGGTGGCTGCCCCATGCCGTCATCGCGACCTGCTTCGTCGTGGTGCTCCCGGCGGTGCTCGTCTCCCTGCTCGTCCCGGCCAGAAGCGTGGTCATGCTCGTCCTCTCGCTCCTCATGGGGATCGTGCTGTCGCTGCTGGCCGCCGGCGTCGGCGAGGCGATCTGGAAGCGCCTGCGCACGTCGGAGGACCTGGTGTTCGCCGACCTCATGCTGTGGGGCTGGCTGCGGCGCTCGGTGGCGGAGCGGCGGCTGGCGCAGGCCGAGACGCTGCTCGGCAACGACCCCCAGGGCGCGAGCGTCGAGGCGCTGATCGGCCTCAGCGAGCTGCTGGAGGCGCGGGACGCCCGCACCTACGGCCACTCCCAGCGCGTCACCCGGCACGCCGAGCGGATCGCCACCACGATGGGCCTGCCGTCTGCCGAGGTGGCCAAGGTCCGCACCGCCGCCGCGCTGCACGACGTCGGCAAGCTGCACACGCCGCGCTCGATCCTCAACAAGCCAGGTCGCCTCACCGACTCCGAGTTCGCGCTGATCAAGCGCCACCCCGTCGACGGCGCCGTGATGGCGAGCGGCATCGGCGACCCCGAGATCACGGCGATGATCCGCCATCACCACGAGCGGCTCGACGGGCGCGGTTACCCCGACGGGCTGGCCGGCGAGGACATCCCGCTCGGCGCGCGCATCATCGCGGTGGCCGACACGTTCGACGCCATCACCTCGAATCGCACCTACCGCCGCGCGTCGCATCACAAGCGCGCGCTCGACGTGCTGTCGAGCGAGGCCGGCAAGCAGCTCGACGGCGACGCCGTCTCGGCGTTCCGCGGCTACTACCGCGGCCAGCGCACGGTCGCGCTGTCGGCCTTCATCGCCTCCGCCCCACAGCGCTTCCTGTCCTGGCTCGGCGGCGCCTCGCCGGCGATCGGCGCCGGTGCGGCGACCGCGACCTCGCTGCTGATCGGCCTCGGCAACTCGCAGCCCGCCGTCTACTCACCCGACTCGGCCGTCGGCACCCCCGCCCCACTCGTCGCCTCGGCTCCGAAGCGCGCGAGCGTCGTGGCCGCCGAGGCTGCGCGCCTGAGCGGCCCGGCGACCGGTGAGCGGCGCGGCTCGGACGGCCGCCGCGGCGGCGCCGACCGCCGCAAGCAGACGCGGACCCGGCGACCCGGCGTGACGCAGCCCGGCGGCACCGCGCCCGCCGCAGGCGGCGGCACCCCCGCCGCGACGCAGCCCGGCGGAGGCGGGAGCGCGCCGCGCCCGACCACCCCGCAGCCGGGCACTCAGCGACCGGTCGTGCCGGGCGTCGATGCGCCGAACGTGCCGGGCGTGCGCGTCCCCCAGGTGCGGACCCCCGAGGTCAGGGTGCCCGAGGTGAAGGTCCCCGGGATCACGGTCCCGAGCGTCGAGCTGCCGGGCGTGAAGACGCCCGCGATCACGACGCCGGAGATCAAGACGCCCGAGATCAAGGTGCCGGAGATCAAGACCCCCGCGGTCGAGCTCCCCGGCGTCAACCTCCCCTGACCGCCGCGAGCCCGCGGCCCTGCCTCCGCGCGCTCGACCACCCACTCGTACTCCGCGCGCAGGCCCGCTGCCAGCGGCGTGACGGGCGCGAAGCCGAGCTCCTCGCGCGCGCGGGCGACGTCGGCGGCGGTGTGCAGGACGTCGCCGGACTCGCGCCCGGCGCGCCGCACGTCGAGCGGGCGGCCGGCGATCGAGGCGAGCTGCTCGAGCGCGGCGTTGAGGCTGACCGGCGAGCCGCCGCCGATGTTGTAGGCGCGGCCGGCGACGCCCTCCGCCGCCCGGCGGCGCGGATCGCGATCACGACGTCGGCGACGTAGGTGAAGTCGCGGCTCTGGCGGCCGTCGCCGAACAGCTCGATCGGCCGCCGCGCGCGGCCGCCTCGCAGAAGCGCCGGAACGCCATGTCGGGGCGCTGGCGCGGGCCGTAGACGGTGAAGAAGCGCAGCGCCACGGTGTCGACGCCGTGGTTGACGTGGTAGACGCGGCACAGCTGCTCGCCCGCGAGCTTGGTCACGCCGTAGGGCGAGAGCGGGCGCGGCGGCGCGTCCTCGCGCGTCGGCAGCCGCTCGGACTCGCCGTAGACCGACGACGAGGAGGCGTAGACGAGCCGCGTGCCCGGGCCGGTCGCGCAGCGCCTCGAGCAGCCGCTGCGTCGCCTCGACGTTGTTGTGCACGAAGCGGTCGAAGCGCCGCCCCCAGCTCGTCCGCACGCCCGGCTCGGCGGCGAGGTGGAAGACGACGTCGCAGCCGTCGAGCAGGCGCGCGACGTCGGCGCGTCGCGAGGTCGACCGAGTGCAGCTCGAAGCGCGGCGTTCGCGCGCACGCGCGCGAGGTTCGCCAGCTTCTCGGCGGCCGGGTAGTTGTCGTTGAAGCAGTCGACGCCGATGACCTCGTGCCCATCGGCGAGCAGCGACTCGGTGAGGTGCGAGCCGACGAAGCCCGCGCAGCCGGTGACCAGCGCCCTAGGCACGGGCCGTCCTCCGCCGCGCGCAGCATCGCGTCGACGCGGTCGGGCCAGGCCGGGGACCTGGCGGTGGAACGGGTGCGCGACGCGGCCGAGGATCGCCGCGCTGAGGTGCCAGCCGAGCGCCTCGCGGCCGCTCGCCGTAGCCCGTCGAGCAGGCCGTCGAGCACCTCGTCGACCGCGTCGAGGTCGCCGTCGCGGCCGCGCACCACGTCGGCCGCGTAGGTCGCGAGGTCGAGCGCCGGCGCGGCCAGGCACATCTGGTCGAAGTCGACGACCGCGACGCTCGTCGCCGACGAGCAGCTGGTCGACGTGGAAGTCGCCGTGCGCGGGGACGGCGCGGCGGCCGGCGGGCAGCTCGCGCGCCGAGGTCGCTCGAGCAGCGCGCTCGACGCGCGGGCGCAGATAGGGCAGCACGGTGGCCACCAGCTCGCGCCTTGCGCGCGGCGGCGGCGAGCTGGCGCTCGGGCGGCGACGGCGCGAGGCGCGTCGACCGCGCGCGCCCTGCAGCTCGGCGACGAGCCCGCCGGCCGACGCTCGGCGACCTCCAGCCGCCGACTGCTCGGCCGCCGCCCCGCGACCGCGCGCTGCGCGGTCAGCCGCAGCTCCGGCACGGCGCCGGCGAACGCGCCGGTCCGCAGCGGGCCCGGCGCTGGCGGCGCGCAGCCCGGCCAGCGCCGCCTCGAACTGGCGCGCGCGCGCCGTAGGCCTTGAGCACGAGCCCGTTCGCGCGCAGCACCGCGCGGGCGCGCGGCTTGTAGCCGAGCAGCTCCGGCTCGGCGCCGAACGCGCAGGTCCCGAGCCGCCGCTCGAGCTCGCCCGGCTCCTCGGCGAGCGCCGGCAGCCTCGGGTCGAACGGCAGCCACGTCACGAGCGCGCCGAGCTCGGGATCGACGCGCGCCGGCGCCGACCGAGCGCGGCTCGCGCCTTGCGCGCGAGCTCCGCGTAGGCGTCGGCGGCCGATCTGCTCGCCGAGGTCGACGCCGGCGATCCGCGTCGCCACGGCGTCGCGCGCCTCGCCGTCGACGACCGCGCGGTAGTGCACGGCGACGCGTGTCGCCGGGCTTGTAGACGACGCGGCCGATCTCGACGTCGCCGAGGCGCGCCTCGCCGCCGAGCGACCGCGCGATCAGCGCGCGCCGCTCGTCCGGGTCGAGCAGCCGCTCGAGCGGCAGCTCGGGTCGTGCGCCGGCCCGCTGCTGCGCGATCCGCCGCCGCGAGCTCGCACGACGCGGTCGGCGGTGCCCGCCAGCCGCTGCGAGTGCGTGATGAGGATCGTCGTGCGCCCGTCGCATCAGCGCCTGCGAGGCCGTCGAGCACCGCGGCCTCGCTGCGCGGCGTCGAGGCCGGTGGTCGGCTCGTCGAGCACGAGCACCGGCGGGTCGCGCAGCAGCGTGCGCGCGATCCCGATCCGCTGGCGCTGGCCGCCCGAGAGCGCGACGCCCTGCGGGCCGAGGTCGGTGTCGTAGCCCTCGCGGCAGGCGCGCGGATGAACTCGTCGCGCCGCGGCCGCGCGCGCCGCGGCCACGACCTCCTCGCGCGTCGCGTCGGTCGCGTAGGCGATGTTCTCGTGCACGGTGCCGCTGAACAGCACGGTGTCCTGGAGCACGACCGCGACCTGCTCGCGCAGCCACTCCAGCGAGCAGTCGCGCGCGTCGCGCCCGTCGATCAGCACCCGCCCCTCCGTCGGGGTCGAAGAAGCGCGCGACCAGCGCGCCGAGCGTCGACTTGCCGACGCCGGAGGGCCCCATCAGCGCGAGCCGCTCGCCCGGCCGCACGTGCAGCGACACGTTCGCGGAGCACCGGGCGCTGCCGTCGCCGTAGCCGAACGAGACGCCCTCGAGCGCGACGTCGCCCGTCGCGCGCGGCCGCCGCGGTAGGCGCCGGGCGGCTCGGGCAGCACGTCGTCGGCGGCCAGCAGCTCGGCGATCCGGTCGCCCTTGGCCATCGCCGCGGCGACCTTCGTCATCTCGCGCGCGAAGCTGCGCATCGGGCTCTGCGCCTTGCGCGTGTAGCTCGCGAACACGAGCAGCTCGCCGGCGCTGATCGCCCCGTGCGAGACGCGCACGGCGCCGACGACGAGCACGAGCGCGGTGCTGATCGCCCGCACCGAGCCGACGAGCCCGTCGAAGCGCGCCTGCAGCCGCGCGACCTCGACGCCCGGACGGCCAGCCGCTTCTCGCGACCCCTCGCGCACGCGCTCGCTCTCGTAGCCCTCGGAGCCGAACGCCTTGACGACCGCCATCGCCGACAGCGCCTCGTTGGCGATCGACGCGATCTCGCCCTCCTGCGCGCGCCGCACCCGCGCCTGCGAGCGCACGCGCCGCCGGTAGACGTAGCTGAGCGCCATCAGCAGCGGCGCGGTGACGAACGAGACGAGCGCGAGCACCGGGTCGATGACCAGCAGCACGACCGCCATGCCGAGCGACAGCAGCGCGGCCTGGACCATCGAGCCGAGCGACTGCGAGAACAGGTCGCCCATCGCGTTGACGTCGCCGGTCACGCGCGTGACGAGGTCGCCCTTCTGGCGCTGCTGGTGGAAGCCGAGCGAGAGCCGCTGCAGGTGCTCGTAGACGCGCACGCGCAGGTCGTGGCTGATGCGCTCGCCGGCCGCCTGCAGCCACAGGTCGCGAGGCGTACTGCGCGCCCGCCTCGACGATCGCGATCACGATCACGACCGCCGCGACGGCGGCGAGCAGCCGCGCGTCGCGCGCCGTCGAGCGTGAACGGCGCCTGCGCGGCCGAGCAGCCTGGTCGACCACGAGCGCGAGCGGCCACGGCTTGGCGAGGTCGGCGAGCGGTGAGCGCGACGGTGGCGCCGCCGGCGCCGGCCAGCGCCTTCCAGCGCCGCACGACGTGCGGGCGCAGCATGCGGGCGGCGGGGGTCATGCGCGGCTCACGCCCGTGCCTCGATCGCCGGCTCGGCCAGCGAGCTCGTCGAGCAGCGTCCGCGGTGCGCCGCGCGCCGTCGAGGTCGACGCTCGCCGGCCGCGGCTCGAACGCGAGCAGCCGCCGCAGCTCGGCGGCCAGCGTCGCGGCGCGAGAGCCGCTCCGGCGCCAGCACGCGCACGGCGCCGAGGCGCTCGAGCCGGCGGGCGCGCCGCAGCTGCTCGTCCTCCTCCGGCGTCGCGTAGGGCACGAGCAGCCCGGGCATGCCCGACGCGGACGACCTCGAGCGCGGTGTTGTAGCCGCCCTGGCTGACCGACGCGCGGGCGCCGCGCAGCTCGGCGCCGAGGTCGGGCGACCGTGCGCCGCAGCTCGACCTCCGGGCCCGGCGAGCGCGCGCAGCGCGCTCCCACGCCGCGTCGGGCAGGAGCGGGCCGCCGATCAGCCGCAGCGGCACGCCGGCCTCGGGCTGCGCCTCGGCGGCGGCGCGCAGCAGCGGCTCGCCGACGAGCCCGCCGCCCGCCGACACCACCACGTGCTCGCCGCGCGCCGAGCGCCGCTCGGTGCGCCGTCGCGGACGACGAAGCCGGTGTAGTGGACCGGCACGCGCAGCGGCGCGCCGCGGCGCGAACGTCTCCTCGAGCCGCGCGAACGCCGGGTCGCTGTGGACGAGCACGGCGTCGAGGTGGGCGTCGGCGAGCGCGGCGGCGCGGTCGTCGTGGCGCCTGCTGGTCGGCGCGCGCGCTGACGAGGATGTCGCGCAGGCTGCAGGCGGTGAGCGCGCCGTCGGCGCGCGCGGCCTCGAGCAGCGGCACGAGCTCGCGGGCGAACTTCGCGCGCCCGAACGGGAACAGCTCGACCACGCACGGCGGCCGGCCGGACGGCGCGGTAGGCGGCGAGGATCGCGCTCGCGGCGCACGCGCCCACGCCTGCTCGACGCGAGTAGCGCGGGTCGTGGCTGACGAAGCCGCCGCCCTCCCCGACGCCCGAGCGGCGGCAGCGCCAGCACCTGCACGCCGGCGGGCGGCCGGATCGCCTCGGGCAGCGCGCCGCCGCACAGCAGCACGACGCGGAAGCGCTCCGGCGAGCGCCGCGCAGAGCGCGTAGGAGCGCATCAGGTGGCCGAGGCCGACCGAGTGCTGGCAGTACCAGAGCAGCGCCGGGCGGCTCATCGCATCAGCTGCCACCTGCTCCAGCAGCGGCTTCAGGCGCGCCGAGCAGCGCCGGGCCGGATGCGCCCGACCGCCGGCACCGCGACGCGCGCGAGCACCGAGGCGGCGACGTGCCAGCGCAGCGCCGTCCGCCGGACGGCACCGGCGCGATGCCGCGAGTAGCCGTCGAGCAGGCGCCCACTCGCCGCACCTGCGCCGCGCGCGCGAGCAGCCCCGCGATCACGAACCCGAGGTCGGCGGCGGCCGGGCCCGGCGGCGGCGTCCTCGAGGTCGACGAGCGCCGACGCGGCCGCCGTCGAGGAGCGCGTTGCGGAGGTTGGCGTCGCCGTGGAGGTGGACGGGCTCGCGACTCGCGGCGGCCCGCCCGCGAGCCGGCGCGTGCAGCGCGTCCGCGGCACGCGCGCAGTCCGGCCGCGCGCGCCCGACCACCTCGGCGGCGAGCGCGAGCCGCTCCGGGTCGAGACGGTCGAAGCGCCGCTGCGGCAGCGGGCGGACGTCGTGCAGGCGTGGCGAGCGCCGGCCCCGAGCGCGCGCAGCGCCGGCGCGAGCGTCGTCGATGCCGTCGAGCCGGTCGCCGGCCAGCGGCTCGAACACGAGCGCGCCGTCGGGCAGCGAGTGCGCGAGCACGCGCGGGAGCCGCAGGTGCGGATCGGCGGATGCCGACCGCGGCCGCGGCGGCCTCGGCGTTGGCGAGCTCGCGCTCGGCGGCGTCCCAGTGGACCTTCACGTAGGCGTGCACGTCGCCCGTCGGCGTCGTAGCACTCGACGGTCGCGGCGCGCTCGGGCGCGTAGGCCATCAGGCGCGTGCGGGCGACGGGCGCGCCGACGAGCGCCGTCGAGCGCGCCGGTGCGGCGGTCGAACAGCGCGCAGCCCGGCGAGCCGGCGGTCGTGCGGGAAGGTCCAGAACACCGTCTCGAGCTCCTCGAGGTGGAGCACGGCTCCGGGCTCGCTCGCCGCCGCCGCGCGGCGGAAGACGCTGCGGCTGCGTCCCGCGGAAGGTGCGGCCGGCGACGGATGCGGTCGGCCGTCGGCGCGGTAGACGACGCGCAGGCTGTCGCCGACGCGGTACTTCGCGTTGATGCGCTCGCAGCGGGTGGCGCCGAGGCGGCGCGCCATGTAGCGCTCGTCGAGGAGCGCGTCGCGCTGGGGCACGGCTGGGTCGGGCGCGCAGCGATCACGGCGCCAGCTCCGTCACGAAGCGCGCGTGCGGTGCCGTGGGCGACGGCGCTGATCGACCGGCGCGTCGAGGTAGCTCGCCGTAGCGCGGCGCGATCCAGCCGCTCGGCTCGGCTGCGCGATGCTCGTCGCGCGCCCTCGATGCGCAGGCGCACGTGCCGCCGCCCGGCGGCAGGTGGAAGCGGAGGTCGTAGCGGTGCTCGCGCTCGCCCTCGAGCTCGTCCTCGATGACCCAGCGGCGCTCGTCGACGAACGTGATGCGGCGGCGGTGGACGGCCTCGTACTGCGGGGCTGCGCGACCTCGCCGCGCCAGCACCTCGTCGGTGCGCGTCCGAGGAGCCGCGCCTCGCGCGGTCGGCCCGAACGGGCGGCCGCGCGTGTAGGGCGTCTGGTCGAGCCCGTCGACGCGTCACCGTGTTGTGGGCGGCGGTGCCGCGGAACCAGCGGCGCAGGTTCGGGCGGTGCCTCGGAGTAGCTGCCGCGGCCGGGGTCGAGCACGAGCGGCCGGCCGCGCGCGTGCGCCTCGATGCTGAGCAGCGTCGTAGTGGCCGTGGCCGCCGTCGCCGAGCGGGCCGCAGTCGAAGATCAGGAAGCGCGCATCGGGATCCCAGCTGCTGCGCTGGACGTGGTAGCCGCCGTCGGGGAACGCAGACGTTCCGTTCAAGTGGGCGGTCGCCGAGCAGCGCGCGTGTAGTCGCCGGTGTCGGCGTCCGACAGCGCGGGAATGGTCCCGTCGGGACGGGTGCAGTGGGCGAGGAAGGCACTGTGCGCGGGCGAACGCGCTCGTCGAAGCCGGGCGGGAGCTCGACGCCGTAGCGGCGGGCGTTCTCGCGCGCGCCGACGAACGAGCGCAGCGCGATCGCGTGGTAGTGCGTCGAGGCCTCGCGGTGGACGCCGTCGGGGTGGAAGTCGGCGGCGAGGTTGCGGTCGAGCGCGGTGACGGCGAACTCGAGCGGTGTCGAGCTCGGGGAACGCGAGGCCGGCGATCAGCAGCGCGTAGAGCTCGAGCGTGCGGTGGTTGCGGGCGGGGGCGAGGTTGGCGCGGACGTGCGCGACCTGGTCGGCGAGGCTGGCGAACAGGCGCGTCTGCGTGCTCGCCCGCCGGCTCGAAGCGCTGCCAGGCGTAGATCCAGTTGAGGATGCGGCGGGCGGTGACCTCGGCGGCGTCCTCGCCGGGGGCGCACTGGCGGATCCAGGACGCGGTCGAGCTCCTCCCACGGCGCGCTGGTAGCCGGCGTGTGCGAGGTCGAGCCCCCACGCCGAACTTCACCCACTCGATCCGCCACTCCGCGTCCTGCGGGAGATCGGCGCCGTGCCAGTCGGGATCGGTGCCGAGCGTGCGCGTCTGGCCCGCGACGTTGAAGCGCCCCTCGACGACGGCGTCCGCGATCGCGCGGGAGCGGTGCTCGTGCTCGGTCATGCACAGCACCGGGCGGGGACGGCGTACGACGGCGCTCGTCACGCGCGAACCGCTTCCTGGAACAGCTCGGCCAGCCGAACGGCCTGGGCCGGCGCCGTCGAAGCGCTGCTCGACAGTCTCACGCCCGCTGTCGGCGAGCGTGCGCGGAGAGCGCTGGGTCCCCGTGCAGGCGCAGCAGCGTGTCGGCGAGCGCCTCGGGGTCGTCGGGCTCGACGAGCAGCCCGTTGACCTCGTGCTCGACGAGCTCGGGGATGCCGGACACGGCGCTGGCGATCACGGGAGTGCCGGCGGCCATCGCCTCGACGAGGACGTTGGGGATGCCGTCGCGGTCGTCGGGCAGGAGGCGGCTGGGCATGCAGAGCGCGCTCGCGCGGCGGTACTCGTCGAGCAGCTCGTGACTGGCCCATCGCGCCGGGGAGCAGCACGTGCTGCTCGAGTCCGTGCTCCGCGATCCGGCGCTGGATCGCGGTCGAATGCTTGTCCTCCTGGCCGACGATGGCGGCCTCGAACGGGACGCCGCGGCGGCGGAGGACGGCGCAGGCGTCGACGAGGACGTCGAAGCCCTTCTTGGCGACGTGGCGGCCGACGGCGAGGACGCGGAGGTCGCCGTTGCGCGCGGCGGCGGGCGCGGCCTCGCGCAGCAGCCTCGCGAAGTCCGCGTTGACCCCGTGGTAGACGAGGTGGATCTCCGCCTCCGGGGCGATCTGCCGCAGATGCCGGACGTTCGCCCCCGTGCAGGTGACGACGAAGCGGGCGGCGAGCAGCTTGCGCCGCAGCCAGCCCTTCGGGTTGAGGTGCTCGGCGTAGATGTCGCGCGCGTGGCCGGTGAAGCTGAACGGCAGGCCGGTGATGCGCGCCGCGTGCCAGGTGATCGTCGTGGTGCCGTGCGCGAAGTGCGCGTGCAGGTGGCGGACGTCGGGCGCGTCGAGCAGGCGGTCGGCGAGCGCGATCGCCTGGAGCAGCTCCTTGATGTAGATCTTGCGCGGGCCCGAGAAGCGGGTGCGGCGGTCGCGCAGCGCCTGCGCGCCGGCGGTGGCGAGCGCGCGGGCGAGGCCGAGCGGGCGGCGGCGGGCGACGCGGGTCGATCGCGGGTGCGAACGGCGCCAGGTCGGCGCGGCGCCAGCGATGCAGCGGCTTGGTCAGCGAGGCGGCGTCGGGGAGGTGCTCGGGGCGGGCCTGGATGGCGTCGACGACGGGATGGCGGAGCCCTTGCTCGCGCTCCTCGACCGGCTTGACGACGAACAGCCGCAGCGGGACGCCGGCCTGCTCGACGCGCAGCAGCTCGCTGGCGATGAAGGTCTCGGACACGCGCGGGAAGCCCATGAGGACGTAGCCGATCGGATGCGGGGTGCGGAGCCATGCGCTCCTGGGACACGCGCGCGACCAAGTTGTGACAAATCCGTGAATGCTCGTGTCAGTAAGGCGTGAGCTCCTGGCTGCAGCCGGTCGAAGACGCGCTCGACGCGGCGCCCTCGCCGGTGCCGGTGTTCTTCCGCGACGACGACGCCGGCTGGGGCGACGAGCGCCTGCTCGCGCTGCTCGACGCGATCGCGTCGCTCGAGCTGCCGGTGGACCTCGCCGTGATCCCGCGGGAGCTCGAGGCCGGCCTGGCGCGTGAGCTGCGTGAGCGGCCGGTGGGCCTGCACCAGCACGGCCTCGCGCACGTCAACCACGAGCGCGAGGGGCGCAAGTGCGAGTTCGGCCCGGCGCGTGACGCCGCCGCGCAGCGCCGCGACATCGCGGAGGGCCGCGAGCGGCTGACCGCGCTGCTCGGCGACCGCCTCGACCCGATCTTCACCCCGCCCTGGAACCGCTGCACCGCCGACACCGGCCGCGTCCTCGCCGACCTCGGCTTCACCGCGCTGTCGCGGGAGGCGCGGGCGGAGCCGCTGGGCGTGCCGGGCTTGCGCGAGCTGCCGGTGAGCGTCGACTACGTGCGGCTGAGCCCGGAGGAGCTCGGCACCCGGATCGCCGCGGCGATCGGCGGCGGGGCACCGGTCGGGCTGATGTTCCACCACGCGGTCATGGACGGCGCGGACCTGCGGCGGGCGGCCGACCTGCTGTCCCTGCTCGCCGGCCACGAGCGGGCGGCGACCGCGCGGATGATGGACCTGCTCGGCTCAGCCGTCGTCTGAGCCGGAGCCGGACGAACCCGATCCCGAGGAGTCCGAAGACCCGACCCGGACGGACCCGCTGCCCGACGAGCCTGAGCCGGAGGAGCCCGACCCGGACAAAGTCGACCCGGACGAGCCCGAGCCCGAGGAGCCCGCTCAAGCCCGGACGAGCCGCTGCCGGAAGAGCCGCTGCCCGAGGAGCCCGAGCCGGACGAGCCCGACCCGGAAGAGCCGCTCCCGGACGAGCCACGAGCCGGAAGAGCCCGACCCGGACGAGCCGACGCCGGACGAGCCCGAGCCCGGACGAACCCGACCCGGAGGAGCCCGAGCCCGAGGAGCCGCTGACCGGACGAGCCCGAGCCCGACGAGGACCCGGACGAGCCCGACCCGGAGGAGCCCGAACCGGACGAGCCGCTGCCCGAGCCGGAAGATCCGCTGCCCGACGAGCCCCGACGAGCCGCTCCCGGACGACCCCTTCGCCACTCCCCGACGACCCCTTCCCCGCCAACCCAGTCCGCACCGAGCCGCTGCCCGAGCCCACCACCGCGGGCGCGGGCAACGGTCACCGTGGGCGCCTTGCGCGCCGCCGGCCGCTCGGGGGCCTTGCGCGTCTCGCGCGATCGCAGGCTTGGTCCGCCTCGCGCTTCGTGACCTGCACCGCGCCGCCGCCCGCCGCCCCGACCACGACCACCGCGACGGCGACCTTCGCGAGCGCGGCTCCGCTGCCCACCTCGGCCGCATCCGCGCCGAGCGGGAGGAAGCGCAGCAACGGGGTCGGCAGCAGGGCTGCAGCCGCCTCGCGCACGGTCCGCCGCGCGCGGTGCACGAGCTGGCGGATCGAGCCCGCGCTCATCCCGAGGTCGGTCGCGATCCGCTCGTGGCTCTCGCCGTCGAGCGCGTGGCGGACGATCACCTGCCGCTGCTTCGGCGGCAGCTTGTTGACCGCGCCGACGACGCGCTGGAACCGCTCGCGCGCCTGCACGACTTCGTCTGGCCGCCGCACGCCGTCGAGGCTCTCTGGGAGCTCGTCGAGGTTCGACTGCGGATCGCGCGCGACATTCAGCGCGGCGTTCCGAGCCACCCGGTACAGCCACGGCCGCAGTGCGGCCGGCGCCTGCCCCGCGTCGCTCGACAGCGCGCGGTACGCGTTGATGAACGTCTGCTGCACCGCATCCTCGGCGGCCGACCCGGGCAGGAACCCGAGGCAGTAGCGCAGCAGCGGCGCCCGGTAGCGCTCGACGATCGCCGCGAACGCGCGCTCGTCGCCCGCCCGCGCCAGCTCGACGAGCCGCTCGTCCGACGCGCCGCTCAGCAGCACTCTCTCCGCAGCTCCCGCCACGGAGGGAGCTACGCAGCGGGAGCGCTCGCGGTTCGGTGGCCCTAATCCGTGGCCAGGATCACATCCGACGCCTTGATGATCGCCGTGACCGACTTGCCCTCCGCGAGCCCGAGCTCGCGCGCGGCCTCGACGGTGATCGACGCGACGAGCCGCTCGCCCCCGACATCGAGCTCGACGTTGGCGATCGCCGCGCCCTCGTTGACGCTCTTCACCGTGCCGGTGAGCTGGTTGCGCGCGCTGAGCTTCATGCGTTCCTCCTGTTGGATCAAAGTCGCAGCAGCCGGGTGGCCGCCGCCTTCCACGTTGCCACCACGGGCGCCCCGGGCGTCAGCCCGAGCTCATTGGCCGAGGCGTCACTGAGCTCCGCCACCAACGGCTGCGGCGCTGCGAGCCCCGCGCGCACGCGGTTGCCGACCGCCGTCACCGAGACGACCTCGACCGCCAGATGGTTCTGAGCGGAGCCGTGCCGCTCGCTCCCGGCCGGCTCGAGCGCGATCTCCCACGGGTAGACGCTGACCGCGACCGGCCCCTCGCCCGGCTCGGTGCTGAGCACCACCCCGCCGCCGTCAAGCGCCACGGACGTCAGCCCGTCGTCGCCGGAGCGAGCCACGCCGGTGAGGACGACCGCGCCCGTGAAGTCGGCCACGAAGGCCGAGGCCGGCGATGCTGCGAGCTCCGCCGCCGTCCCCTCCTGCACGATCCGGCCGCCGTCGATCACGCCGACGCGCGTCCCGAGCAGCGCCGCCTCGGTGAAGTCGTGGGTGACGAGCAGCGCCGGCACGCCCGTCTCCGCGAGTACGGCTCCGAGCTCGCGCCCCGCCGCCGCGCGCGAGCGCGTGTCGAGCGCGGACAGCGGCTCGTCGAGCAGCAGCGCCGCCGGCTTGCGCGCCAGCGCCCGCGCCACCGCGACACGCTGGCGCTCGCCGCCTGACAGCGTCCGCGGACGTTCGTCGGCGAGCGCCGCGATCCCGAACCGCTCGAGCAGCTCGAGCGCACGCGCGCGCCGCTCCGTCCGCCCCATCCCACGCAACGGATAGGCGACGTTCTGCCACACCCGCAGATGCCCGAACAGCGCATACTCCTGGAAGACGTAGCCGACGCGCCGCCGCTCCGGCGCAACGTCGACACCGCGCTCAACATCGAGCCAGGTCTCCTCGCCGCACACGACCCGCCCGCGCTCTGGGCGCACCAGCCCGGCCGCGACGCGCAACACCGTCGTCTTGCCCGCCCCGGACGGCCCCGCGAGTGCGAGGCACTCGCCGGTCGGCACCTCGAGCGCGACGTCGAGCGCGAACGCCCCGAGCCGCGTGGCGGCCTCAACGCGCAGCACCGCCGAGCCACGCCGAGCCGCTCAGGACCTTGACCGCCAGCAGCAGCGCCCCCGACACGGCAACGAGCACGGCCGACAGCGCCAACGCGCCGGTGAAGTCCGTCGAGAAGCGCTCGTAGATCGCCAGCGGCACCGTCTGCGTGATGCCGCGGAACGAGCCGGCGAACATCAGCGTCGCGCCGAACTCGCCCAGGGCCCGGCCCCACGCCAGCGCGAGCCCCGCCACCAGGCTCGGCCCCGCCGACGGGATCGCGACGCGCAGGAAGGTTCGGGCCTGCCCGGCACCGAGCGTCTGCGACGCGTCGAGCAGCGTGCGGTCCATCGCCTCGAAGCCCGCCTGCGCCTGCCGCATGTAAAACGGCGCCGAGACGAACGTCAGCGCCACGATCACGCCCGCGGTCGTGAGCACGAGCTCCGGCCCGGCACCTCCGAACAGCCCCTGCGGGCCGAGCGCCGCGAGCAGTCCGATGCCCGCCACCGCCGGCGGCAGCACCAGCGGCAGCTCGATCAGCGTCACGACCACCGAACGCCCGCGGAACCGTTGCGTCGCGAGCAGGTACGCCGCGGGCGTCCCCACCAGCACGATCAGCGTCACCGCGATGGAGCTGCACACCAGCGACAGGCGCAGTGCCTCCAGCGAGCCCTCTTCCCCCAGGCTCCGCACGAGATCGCCCGGCGCGGTGTCGACGAAGATCGCCAGCACCGGCACGGTCAGGAACAGCAGCGCCAGCGTCAGCGCCGCGACCAGCAGCGCTCCGAACCAGCCCCTGCGCGTTGGGATCACTTCCCCGGCGGCGGCAGGAAGCCCGCGTCCTCCAGCGCCTGCGCGCCGTCGCCGTCGACCAGCCCGGCGATGAACGCCTTGGCCTCCTCGGGGTGCTTGGCGCCCTTGACCACAGCGGCGCCGTACGCCACGGTCGGTTGCAGCTCGTCCGGCAGCTGGATCGCCTTCAGCTTGTCATCGGTCGCGCGCACGTCGGAGGCGTAGAGGAAGCCCGCGTCGACCGCGCCCTGCGTCAGCTTGCCGGTGATGCCCGCCACGTCGGGCTCCTCAGTACGAACGTTGGCGAGGATCGCCTTGCTCTCCTTTGGCGGCAGCTTGTCGAGCACGGTGCGGGTGTAGGTCCCGATCGGGACGTCCTTCGCGCCGATCGCGATCTTCACGCCCTCGCCCTTCAGGTCCTCGAGCGAGCTCACCTTCGACCCGTCGGCGGGCACCGCGAGCACCAACCGGTTGCCGGCGAAGATCGTCGGCTTCTCAACCAACCCCTTGGCGAACAGCGCGTCGGGCAGCTTCGTGTTCGCGGCGGCGAACACGTCGGGCTTGACGCCCTTCTCGATCTGCGCGGCCAGCTCGTCGGAGCCGGCGAACGAGAAGCGCGCGGACGCGTCGGGGAACTGCTTGCCGTAGTCGGTGAACGCCTGCTTGAGCGACGCCGCCGCCGAGACCGTGAGCGGCGGGCCGCCACCCGAGGACTCGTCATCGCCACCACACCCCGCGACCGCCAGCACGAGCGACGCCACCAGCACACCGACCAGCCTCATCCCTGACTCCTCTCGATCATCACCGACGTCGCCTTGACCGCCGCCGTCGCCCGCGCGCCCTCGACCAGCCCGAGCTCCTCGACCGCGTCGCGTGTGATCGCGGCCGTGATCCGGTGCGGACCGGCCTCGATCTCGACGAGCGCCATCACACCGTCGACCTCGACGGAAGTGATGACGCCGGGGAAGCGGTTGCGCGCGGACAGGCCGTCACCGGTCGCGTGCCGCTCCGGATGGCTCGTCAGCCGCTCGATCTCGCGCCGTGGGACGCGCCGCTGGTTGCGCTCGTCGCGGACCGTCTCGAGCTTGCCGGCGCGGTCCCAGCGCCGCAGCGTGTCGACGCTGACGCCGATCGCGCGGGCGGCGTCGCCAAGGCTTGCAGACTCCATCTGCCCAAGCATTGCATAGGCAGACGGCCGCGTGGCGCGCGGCACAGAGGGGGCCGGCCCGTCCGTGGGCCGGCCCCTGCGCAGATGCGGCTAGTGGTGGCCGCCGCGACCGAACGAGTCGGTGATGAGGTCGAACAGGTCGGTGTGGTCGGTCGTGCCGGCCACCCCCCATGCGCCCGGACCCTGGCCCCAGGCCGGGACCACCGACCCGGTGTGCTGCTGGCTCGGCGCCGCCGCCGGGCGCGCCGTGCCGCCCGCGGTGCCGTAGGTGACGCGCATGACCTGGTCATCGGCGGTGATCAGGTTGTTCGAGTAGCCCGTTGGGCTGTTGTTCGGGGTCGTCCCGCCCGCGTTCGAGTCCTCGGCGACGATCTGGCTCGTGTGGGCGTGGTCGGCCGTCACGAGGATCAGCGTGTCGGGGTGCTTGCGCGCGTACGCCTGCGCGACGGCGATGGCGTTGTCGAACTCGATCATCTCGCCGATCTGGCCGCATGCGTTGGCGGCGTGATCCTGCTTGTCGATCGAGGCGCCCTCGACCTGCAGGAAGAAGCCGTCGCGGTCGCCCTCGAGCAGGTCGATCGCCTTCTTCGTCATCGCGGTCAGGCTCGGCTGGTCGGCCGGGCGGTTGGTCGTGACGCACTTCTGCGCCGGGGTGCCCTCGCCGAGCGTCGCCTGCGGCCCGGTCCACTCGGTCGCCATCGTGCTGGGCGAGAAGAGGCCGAGCAGCGGCTTGTCTGAGCGCTTCGCAGCGGCGAGCTGGGCGGCCGTGTTGACCTCCGTGTAGCCCTTGTTCTGCTGCGCGTACTCCTCGACGGTCTTGCCGGTGCCGGGGCCGCCGGTGATCGTCTGCGCCCAGCGGCTGCGACCGCCGCCGAGGACGACGTCGACCTTGTGGTCGACCGTCTGCTCCGCGATCGAGCCGAGGCCGCCGGCCTTCTTGCTCTCCGTCGGGCAGGTCGTGTCGGTGTCGGCCGGGCCCTGGCAACCACGCAGCGAGATGTGCGAGTTGAGCACCGCGGGCGTCGCGTCGGTGATCTCTGCGGTCGAGACGTTGCCGGTCTTCTTGCCGGCCTTCTGCGCCTTCTCGAGGATGGTGACGAGGTTCTTGCCGGGCACGTTCTCCGCGCTGCTCGGGCCTTGCGAGATCCGCTCGTCGATCGTCTTCTCGCCGGTCGCCCACATCGTGCCGGTGGACGCCGAGTCAGGCGCGTAGTCAGGCTTGTAGGGCGCGCTCGCCGCCGGCTTGAGCGACCAGGTGGTCTGGAAGCCCGTGATCGGGAGCTTGTCGAGGTGCAAGCGCCCAGCGGCGCCGTACTGGTAGTAGCGGCCCGAAGTGACCTCCGAGTCGCCCATCCCGTCACCGATGAGCAAGATGACGTTCTTGGCCTTGCTTCCATGCGTGCCGTTCGAACCGCCTGAAGCGAACGGGACGACGAATCCGAGCACCGCGACGGCGCTGAGGCCCGCGGCGAGTTTCTTGGTGTGAGACATGCGTCGCAGGCTGCCGAATGCGGACGCCGCGGTTGTGAGCGTCCTGTGACCGGGTAATCGCGGCGCATGCGATCGACTCGAATCCTCTTCACCACATGCCTTCTCCTGCTCGCGCTCCCGACGGCGGCGTTGGCGCACCCGCTGGTCATCGGCCACCGCGGTGCCTCCGGCTATCGCCCCGAGCACACGCTCGAGTCCTACCGGCTCGCCGCCGAGATGGGTGCGGACTACATCGAGCCCGACCTCGTCTCCACCAAGGACGGCGTGCTGGTCGCGCGCCACGAGCCGGAGATCGGCGGCACCACCAACGTCGCCGACCATCCCGAGTTCGCGTCGCGGAAGACCACCAAGGTGATCGACGGGACCCCCTTCACCGGCTGGTTCACCGAGGACTTCACGCTCAAGGAGCTCAAGACGCTGTACGCCAGAGAGCGCATCCCGCTGACCCGGCCGGCGAACACGGCCTACCGGAAGCTCGAGATCCCGACCTTCCAGGAGGTGCTCGACCTGCGCGCGCGTCTGTCGCGCAAGCTGCACCGCGACATCGGCGTCTACCCAGAGACGAAGCACCCGACCTACTTCCGCTCGCTCGGGCTGGCGCTCGAGCCCGGGCTCGTGCGCACGCTGAACCGCAACGGCCTCAACCGCCGCGGTGCGCGGGTGTTCGTGCAGTCGTTCGAGACCGGCAACCTGCGCGCGCTCGACCGCCAGCTGAAGGTGCCGCTCGTCCAGCTCATCGACGCCAAGGCCAAGACCGTGCCCGGCGACGGCCGCACCTACGGCGAGCTCGCCACGCCCGCCGGGCTGCGCGGCATCGCGCGCTACGCGGACGGCGTCGGGCCGTCGAAGGACTACATCGTTCCGCGCAAGCCCAACGGGTCCTCGGACACGCCGACGAGCTTCGTCAAGGACGCGCACGCCGCCGGCCTCCTGGTCCACCCGTACACGTTCCGGCGCGAGAACCAGTTCCTGCCGCTCGAGCTCCGGTTGGGCACTGATCCCAACGGCATCGGTGACCTCAAGGCCGAGATCCGCCAGTTCTTCCGCCTCGGCGTCGACGGCGTGTTCACCGACAACCCGGACATCGGAGTCGCCGCGCTCAGACGCTGAGCGCCCGCCGCACCTCGCCCCACAGCGCGTCGTACGCGAGCGCTGCGGGGCTGCGCGGGTTCGTCGTCACGAGCGGCGCCCGGCGCACGCCCATCAGCTCCACCGGGCTCGCGTTCGGGATCGCCGCCGCGGCGGCCGGGAGCGTCTCCACCAGGTGCTTGTGCAGGTTCTTGCGGCGATCGACCATCGAGAAGAACGCGAGCACCTCCGGCGCCGGCTGCGGCCCGGAGGCCAGGAAGGCTTGGAGCTGCTCGTAGGTGCGCGCGGACAGCGTCGAGGGCACGAGCGGCACGAGCAGGAGGTCGGCGGCTGTGAACACGCTCTCCGAGACGAGCGAGATCGACGGCGCGCAGTCGAGGATCGCCAGGTCGTAGTCATCCTCGAGCTGGGCCAGCACCCCCGAGAGCCCTTGCAGCGGCTTCTTGCGCTTGTCGAGCTGGATGTCGAGGTGGCGGTAGGAGAAGTCCGCCGGCAGCAGGTCGAGGCCCTCGATGTCGGTGCCCTTCATGACCTCGAGCGGCTCGCGGCGCCCCTTGATCAGCTGCTTGCTGCCGCCCTTGACCTTCGGCTCGACGCGGAACAGGAACGACGCGGCGCCCTGCGGGTCGAGGTCCCAGATGACGGTCCGCAGCCCGTCGCGCGCGGCGAGCGCACCGAGGTTGACGGCGGCGGACGTCTTGCCGACGCCGCCCTTGATCGAGTAGGTGGCGACGACCTTCATGACGGCGGGAACGCGTCGCGGACGAGCTTGCGCTGCTTGTCGCCGGCGAATACGGCGAACCGGCCCGCGAACTCGTCGCGGGCCTCCTGCTGCTCGGCCACCAGCTCGTCGAGCGCGGCGCCGGCCGCCATCAGCGCGGCGGGGCCGCCGGGCTCGCCGGCCAGCTCGTCGCGCAGCTCCCGCAGCAGGTCGATCTGCACGGCGCGGTCCTGGAAGCGTCCGAGCACCACCTGGAGGTCCTTGAGGGTGTTGATCATCGGCTTGACCACGTCCTTGGGAAACGGGCTCCCGAACAGCTCGAGCAGGTAGCGCAGCTCCTTGCCGCGCTTGCGCAGGTCGTGCAGCGCCTCGGGCGGGCTGCTGTCGTCGATGCGGCTGCCGTCGCGAACCATCCGGCGGTACACCTTGCGGATCCGCTGACCAGCCACGGCTTCGATCGGCCGTGCGGCGTCCGGCTGCTCGTCGTCCGCCGGCAGCGTCCGCCACGCGTCGAGCGCGGCAGCGAAGCGCTTGCTACGCAGCCCGCGTCGCAGCTTCGTCAGCTCTCGCGCCCGCCGGCGCGCGAGCAGCGCTCGCAGCGGCTCGAGCTCGGACGCACGCGCTGCCGGCAGCACCCCCACGAGGTCGTGCCACTCGAGCAGCTGGACGTCGAGGTCGCGGACCGGTCCGGTCAACTGTTGGGCCCACTTGAGCTCGTCGCGCAGCCTCGACCGCGCGGCCGGGTCGTGAACGTGCTTGAGCTCACGCAGGACCGAGCGAGCGCGGCGGATCGAGACGCGGAGGTCGTGAAGGAACTCCGTGTCCAGGTCCGCGAGCGTGCCCGGGAGGTTGACCTCGGCGATCTCCAGCAAGCGGGTCAGTACCTCGGCCGCGGCGGCGTCGGTGCGCGTGCCGGGGGGGAGCGTGACGCGCGGCTTGGTCGATACGCCCTCGGGCAATCCGCCGGCCGCGATCACCGCCTGGTCGAAGAGCGACTGCTCAGCAGGCTCGAGCTCGCGCAAGACGGACAGCACCCGCCGCTGCTCGGCGTCGTAGCCGAGCACGGGCTGCACGGACAGCCGCGGCGTCAGCGGCACCCGCCGCCCCCGGCCGACCACCACCTCGGCCTGCTCGACCGTGAGCCGCACGACCGTCTTGCCCTGCCCGTCGAGCACTGCGAGCGGCTGCACGACACTGCGCACGCGTACCGCCGGCAGCAGTGCACGCTCCTCGAGCACGCCTGCGAGCCGGTCCCGCACGGGGCCCTCCGGCAGCTCCTCGACGAGATAGCGCGGCGCCTCCGCGACCTTCACCCGCCGGACCGCGGCGCCCGGCTCGTGCAGCGTGAGCGCGCCGTCGGCGCATTCGGCGCGCAGTCCCTCGGCGCGCAGCCGCCCGTCGAAGCTGTCGAGCAGCACGCGGTCGAGCACGCGCTCGCGCCCCACGTCGGCATCGAGCCGCTCGCGCAGCAGCGCGAGCGCCGCGGCGCGATCAGGCAGCAGCAGATCGGTCGGCACGTGCTTCAAGGGCGCGTAGTGTTCCATTCGGATGGATCAAGACACGCCCTCGGGCGTCGAGATCGAGCGCAAGTTCCTGGTGGATCGCCCGCCCGCCGGGCTGGGGGAGGGCGAGCCGATCGATCAGGGCTACCTGGTCATCGGCGAGGACGGCGTCGAGGTGCGGATCCGCCGCCGCGCCGGCACCACCACGCTGACGGTGAAGTCGGGTCCGGGCATGGTGCGGACCGAGGAGGAGTTCGAGCTCGACGAGCGGCGCTTCACGTCGCTGTGGCCGCTGACCGAGGGGCGCCGCGTGACCAAGACGCGCCACGTGATCCCGCTCGAGTCGGGCCTCGCCGCCGAGCTCGATGTCTACAGCGGCGCCCACGACGGGCTGCTGACCGCCGAGATCGAGTTCCCCTCGCTCGAGGCGAGCGAGGCGTTCGTGCCGCCGGCGTGGCTCAGCCGCGAGGTCACGGGTGACCGCAGTTTCGCCAACCAGACCCTCGCGCTCGAGGGCCTGCCACCGCAATGAGGGAGCGCTAATCCCGGCCCGTCCCGAGCACGGTCAGACCGACGACGCCGGCCGCCGCGGCCATCGTCACGTCTCCAACCGCGGCGGCGAGCAGTCCCGCAGCAGCACCCAGCGCCACCGGCCCGACGATGCTCGCCTTGCGCATGCCAGAAGCGTGACCCCGCCACGAGCAGTTTTTGTGACCTTTACGTGACCGACCCTCCTAACATCGCCCCGGTGCCGCGGCGGCCCATCCACCCAGCGTTGCTGAGCATGCGCAGCGACCGCCAGGTCCTCGACGCGCTGCAGCGGATCACAGACGCCGCGCTCGCCTTCCTCCCCGAGGAGGACCTCCTGCAGGAGCTGATGCACCGGGTCGCCGAGATCCTGGAGATCGACACGGTGGCTTTCCTGCTGCTGGAGGGCGAGACGCTGCACGCGCGCGCCGCCAAGGGCATCGAGGAAGAGGTCGAGCAGGGCGTCCGCATCCCGGTCGGCCGCGGCTTCGCCGGGCGGATCGCCGCCGAGCGCCGCCCGATCGCCATCACCGACGTCGACCACGCCGACATCCTCAACCCGATCCTGCGCGAGAAGGGCATCCAGTCGCTGCTCGGCGTCCCGCTGTTCGTGCAGGGCCGCGTCATCGGCGTGCTCCACGTCGGCAGCCTCACCCCGCGCGTGTTCTCGGACGAGGAGCGCGACCTGCTCCAGCTCGCGGCGGACCGCGCGGCGCTGGCGATCGAGCAGACCCGCATGCTGCTCCGCGAGCGGGCGGCCCGCGAGGCGGCGGAGGCCGCGACGCGGCGGCTCGAGTCGCTCCAGCACGTGACGGACGCCGCGCTCGCGTACCTCCCCGAGCAGGAGCTCCTGCAGGAGCTGCTCCAGCGCGTCGCGGAGGCCCTCGATGTCGACACCGTGGCGATCCTGCTGCTGGAGGGCGACGAGTTGCACGCGCGCGCCGCCAAGGGCATCGAGGAGGAGGTCGAGCAGGGCGTCCGCATCCCGGTCGGCCGCGGCTTCGCCGGGCGGATCGCCGCCGAGCGCCGCCCGATCGCCATCACCGACGTCGACCACGCCGACATCTACAACCCGATCCTGCGCGAGAAGGGCATCAAGTCCCTCCTGGGCGTCCCGCTGCTCACCGACGGCGAGGTGATCGGCGTGCTCCACGTCGGGAGCCTCACTCCGAGGGAGTTCCACGAGGACGAGCGCTCCCTGCTGCAGTTCGCAGGCGAGCGCGCGGCGCGCGCGATCGAGCGCGGTCGCCTGTACGAGCAGCGGCGCGTGGCCGAGGTGCTCCAGCAGCATCTACTGCCGGCCGAGATCGGCAACGCGTTCGGGCTCGAGTCGGCTGCCCGCTACCTGCCCGCGGCCGGCGGCAGCCTGGGCGGCGACTGGTACGACCTGTTCACGCTCGCCGGCGGGCGCGTCGCGCTGGCGGTCGGCGACGTCGTCGGGCGCGGCGTCGAGGCGGCGGCGATCATGGCCCAGCTGCGGACCGCGGTGCGCGCCTACGCCGCCGACGGGCATCCGCCCGCCGCCGTGGTGGACCGGGTCAACAACCTGATGCAGAGCCACGGCCCGCTGGCCATGACGACGCTGGTCTTGCTCGTCATCGATCCGGCGACGGAGACGCTCGAGATCGTCAACGCCGGCCATCCCCCCGCGCTCGTCGTCGACCCGTCTGGCACGGCGTCGTACTGCTGGGCGCAGGGCGGGGTCCCGCTCGGCGCGTCGGCGACGAGCGTCTACACCACCGAGACGTTCCCGCTCCCGACCGGCTCGATCGTGCTCGCCTACACCGACGGGCTGGTCGAGCGGCGCACCCAGTCGATCGACGTCGGCCTCGAGCGGCTGCGATCCCTGGCCGAGGGCGCGCCCGACGCCGAGGGCCTGTGCGCTGCGATCGTCGAGCAGCTGGTCCCCGAGGCGCCCGGCGACGACGTCGCGTTCATCGCAGCACGCGTGCCGCCGCTGCGCGACGAGCTGGCCACGCGCTGGGCCGTCACGCCGGACAGCCTCGCGCCCATCCGCTACCTGCTGCGCCGCTGGCTGCTCGCGCGCGGCGCGACGGAGGACGAGGCGTTCGACGTCATCGTCGCCTCGCAGGAGGCGTGCGCGAACGCGATCGAGCACGCGTACGGCCCCGGCCACGCGGAGTTCGCCGTCGACGCGTCCTACGCGGACGGCCGGGTCACCGTGACCGTGACCGACAGCGGCCACTGGCGGGCGCCGCGCGGGAGCAACCGCGGGCGCGGCCTGCCCCTCATGCGCGAGCTCATGGACGCGGTCGACGTCAGCCACTCGGAGCGCGGCACGGCCGTCACGCTCGTGACGACGCTCGGGAGCGCGCCCGCGTGAACCTGCTCGCCCATGTCACCGAGGAGCGCCACGGCGGCGTGTCCGTCACCCGGGTCACCGGGGAGGTCGACGCCTCCAACGCGCGCTGGCTCGAGGACCGGCTGCGCGCGCCACTCACGAACCAGCTCGACGCGCTCGTCGTCGACCTCACGACCACCACCTACCTCGACAGCACCGGCATCGCACTGCTGTTCGGCCTCGCGACGGAGCTCCGCCAGCACCAGCAGCAGCTGCGGCTGGTGGTCGCAGAGGACTCCCCGATCGCTCGTATGGTGCGGCTTACGGGCCTCTCCGCCGCGGTGCCGACCCACACAGCCCTAGAGGCGGCGCTCGCCGAGTCGTAGTCTTCCCCCCGTGCCGCAATTTCCGAGCTTCGTCGACGCGCTGCCGGTGACCCACGACGCGCTGGAGTTCGCCGCCGAGCACCACGAGGGCCAGCGGCGGGAGTCCGACGACGCCGCCTTCATCCTGCACCCGCTCGAGGTCGCGCAGCTGCTGCGCGGCCGCGGCTACCCGGACGAGGTCGTCGCCGCGGGGGTGCTCCACGACAGCCTCGAGGACACCGACGCCACGCCGCTCGAGCTCGAGCAGCGGTTCGGCCCAGTGGTGGCGGCGCTCGTGTGCTCCGTCTCCGAGCCGGCCGGTGGTGGCAGCTACGCCCAGCGCAAGGCGAGGCTGCGGTCGGCGATGACCCATGTGGGGCCCGAGTCGCTGGCCGTCTACGCCGCCGACAAGGTCGCGAAGGTGCGCGAGCTGCGCATGACGCTCGCGCGCGACTGGTCCGCGGCCGTGCGTCCGGAGACCGCCGACAAGCTGCACCACTACTGGGCCAGCCTCGCGCTGCTGGAGAGCCTGCTGGACAACGACCCGCTCGTCAGCCAGCTGCGGTTCGAGCTCGAGGCGCTGGCCACGCTGCCGCCGCGCACGCCCGGGACGCTCCCGGTCGCTCAGCACGCCGGGTCGTAGTCGCGTCCGGGGAGGAACTCCTCCCACTCGGCGCGCGTGAGGCGGCGGCCGGCAACCGCGCACGCGTGCCGCGCGACCGACGCGGGCCGGATGTCCCAGAGGTAGACGCGCCCGGTCGCGTACGCCGCCACCAGGTGCCCGCCGTCCGGCGTGAAGGCGGGGATCACGCCGCTGCTTGGGACCCCGGGCAGCGGCGCGCCAAGCGCCTGGCCGCTACGGATGTCCCACAACTGCACGGCGCCGGTTGCACTGCCGGTGGCGAGCGTACGGTCGTCGCGCGTGATCGCCGCGCCGATGATCGCACCCGCGTCGGCGCTGAGCACCCGCGTGACGGGCTTGAACGTGGCCGTGTCGTAGACGCGCGTCTCCCCGTAGCGGTTCCCCACCGCGAACAGTCGGCCGTCCGGGCTGAAGCGCGCGAGCGACTGGATCTGCGCGAACTTGACCGCGCGCACGCGGCGGCGCGTGCGGACGCTCCACGCCTCGACCACGCCACCCTCGAGCCCGGCGTTTGCGAGCGTGACGAGGAGCCCACGCCCGTCGGGGCTCAGCTGCACGTCGGAGATCGTGCGGTCGACCACCAGCGACTTCCCGACGGGGCGGCCGCTCGGGAGCCTCCACAGACCGACCTGGATGACATCCCCGCTGGCGGCCCACTCGCGCGGGGCGGCGAGCAGACTCCCGTCGGCGCTCACACTGGGGGTGGCGCGGAGTTCGTCCAGCTCATCGCCGGGCCGAGCGTCGATCGTGCGCACGGTGCGGCCGCTGTCGGTGTCGACGAGCGCGATGAGCTCCCCCGGTCCCAGGACGATCGCGAGCCGGCTGCCCGGCACGAAGCGGATGCCGGTGACGGCGCCCCCGCCGGGGATGACGGCGAACGTCCGGCGCACCTCGGGCCGGTTCAGATCGATCACGGTGATCGTGCCGTTCGCATGGCCGAGCACCAGTCGCCGGCCGTCCTCGCTCAGCGCCGCGAGCGCCCCGTTGGGCGCACCGGTGTCGATCGGCCGGCCGAGGCGCTGCGTGCCGGCGAGGTCCCAAATGAAGATCGCGCCGTCGACCCCGGCGGTGTAGAGGGTTCGCCCGTCGCCTGAGATCTGCAGCGCCGTGATCCCGTTGGCGTGCCCCTGCAAGGTCTCGGACGCCGCGCGGGCGCCGACGTCCCACAGGATCGCCGCGCCGTCCTCGCTCGCCGTCACCAGCGAGCGGCCGTCCGGCGTGAAGCGCGCGGCCGTCACCGGCCCGCTGTGCCGGCCCGATGCCGTCCGCTGCCTACCGCTGCGCAGATCCAGGAAGCGAACGGAGCCGTCGTGCCCGCCGAGTGCGACCGTGCGGTCGTTGGGGCTGAGCGCGATCACGCTGCCATGCAGCGTCCCGGCCGCGACGCGCGCGGCCGGCTTCAGCGTCCTGGCGTCGCGGACCACGAGCTGCCCGTCCGTGGCCGTGAGCACGCGCCGGCCGTCGCTCGTGCCGAGCAGCGGTGAGCTCTGGCTGCGTCCGAGCGTGACCGGGCCGAGGATCCGCCGCCCGCTGCGAGTGTCCAAGCGCTCCGCGACCGGCGCAGGCACGCTCGCCTCGATCCCCGCTGGGCGGCTCGCCACGTCCACGGCGTCCCCGTCGAGGCTCAGCCCGGTGACCTGGCGACCGTAGTCATAGAGCCGGAGCTCCCGCCCCAGGCGCCGTGTGCGCGTCTCCATGACCGTGACCACCTCCCCGTCCAAGGAGTCGTGGGCGATCGCGAGCCGGCGGCCGTCGGGGCTGAAGGCGAGCATGCCGATCCGCCACCCGCCCGCGTGCACGGAGGGCGCCCGCACGCGGCGCCGCGTGCGGGTGTCGAAGAGGAAGAGGCTGCCGGCGGAGTCGCCCGCGGCCAGCGTCCGCCCGTCCGGACTCAGGGCCAGCCCCGTGAAGCCCTCGCCGGCGCCGCGCAGCACCCCGACGGCCGCCGGGCTCTTGTTGAGCGCGGCGAGCAGGCTGCCGCGCGTCTGCGGGCTGTCGTCCAGCTCGACGCCCTGGCGTGCGAGCAGCAGCGAGCGGTCGAGGTCGTTCTCGGCGAGCGCGCGCGACCCCAGCCGCTGGGCGTCGGCGGCGGTCGCTTCCTCACGGGCGGTGCCGCGCTGCTCGAGCGCGAGGAGCCCGGCGATGACCGCGAGCACGAGCAAGCCGGCGACGCCCGCGAGCACCGCACGCAGGCGGCGCTGGGAGCGCCCGCTCGCGGCGCGGCTCTCGTCCACGAACGCGCGCTCCACCTCGTCGAGCTCCAGGTCGTGCGCGGCCGACCAGTCAAGGGCGGCGGCGAGCCGGGCGCCGCGGTAGAGCTCGCCTGGGTCGCGGCCGCGCGCGTCCCATTCGCGCGCGGCGATGCCGAGGTGGTGATGCAGCCGCCGGCCCTCGGCGTCCTCCTCGAGCCACGCTCCCAGCCGCGGCCACTCCCGCAGCAGCGCCTCGTGCGCGACCTCCGCCTCCTCACCGCTGATGATCACGAGCCGCCCGTCGGCGAGCTTGGCGAGTACCTCTGGCTCGAGCTCGGCGAGCGGCAGGCGGCGGCGCACCGCGACCCCGCCCTCGCCGACGCCCGCGAGGCGGACGAGGATCGACCGCGCGCGCTGTCGCTCGTCGGGGTCGAGCTCCGCGTAGACGCGCTCGGCCAGCCGCGCGACCGCACCCTGCACGCCGCCCGCGCGCTCGTAGGCCGGGTACGCGAGCCGCTGGCCGTCCCGCTCCTGCCACAGCTCGAGCAGCGCGGTCGAAAGCAACGGCAGCGCGCCCGGCTCGCCCTGGACGTCGGCGACCAGTGCGTCGACCAGCGCGTCGTCGACTCGCAGGCCGGCGCGCTGGGCGGGCAGCACGATCGCGCGGCGCAACTCGTCGCGGCGCATCGGGCCGACCGGGATGTGGTTGGCGCCCAACATCCGCCACAGCTCCGGGTAGCTCGCGCAGCGGCCGTAGAAGTCGGCGCGCAGCGCGATCAGGACGAGCGCTCGGCGCCGCGGGTCGCGCACGGCGGCGACAAGCGCGTCGGCGAAGGCCGCCCGTTCCCGCTCGTCGCGGCAGGCGGCGAACAGCTCCTCGAACTGATCGACGGCGATCACGAGCCGGCCGTCGGGTGCCGCCTGCGCGAGCGCTTGGTCGAAAGCGGCGACGGGGTGGGCCCCGGGGCGCAGCAGCGCGACCGCCCAGCGGTCGCTGCCAGGGAGCACGCCCTGCGCCAGCGCGGGCAGCAGTCCCGCCTTCAGCACCGACGACTTGCCGCTGCCCGACGGCCCGACGATGCCCAGGAGCGGCGCGCCCGCGAGCTGCGCCACCATCTCCGCGACGAGCCGCTCGCGGCCGAAGAAGACGTCGGCGTCGTCGATGTCGAAGCTGGCGAGGCCCTTGAACGGGCAAGCGACGGCGTCCCACTGCGGCTCGACGCGCTCGCGCGCCGCCTGCACCTCGACGACCCCGGCGGCGAGGTCGTCCTCGGCGGCGCGCAGCCGCGCGCGCTCGCCGGCCGCGCGGTCGGCGGTGGCGCCGAGGCGCCGGGTGGCGTCGTCGCGCGCCCACCGCCGAGCCGCAGCGTGCACGCGCCGGGGGACGCCGCCGCTCTCCTCGGCCAGGCGGTCGGCCGGCAGATCGTCGCCGTACTCGAGCGCGATCGTCGCAACCGCGGCCGCGTCGAGCGGGTCGAGCGTCATCGTGGCGCCCGTCGAGTCGGTGGTGGTGGAGAGCACGAGCAGCGGGCGGCCGGCGACGGCGACGGGCTCGTGCTGCGCGGCGTCATCGAGCACCAGCAGGGTCGGGCGCCGCGTGGTCCGCGCCCGCTCGATGACCTGGCGCGCCGCCTCCGGCGACCCCGCCCCGGACGCGTAGAGGACGAGCCCACCGTCGCGGTGCACCTCGGCGGCGAGCTCGGCGGCGAGGCGAGTCTTGCCGATGCCGCCGGCGCCGGCGAGCAGGACCTCGGCGCCGTCACCGGTCTTAGCGCCGCGCCAGTGCTCGCGCAGCGCGTCGAGCTCAGCCTCGCGGCCCACGAGCGGCGTGCCGGCCTCGAGCTCGGGCGGCAGCTCGGCGGGCAGCGGCAGGTCGAGCGAGGGGTCCTGGCGCAAGATCGCCTCGTGCAGACGGCGCAGCTCCGGCCCCGGCTCGACACCGATCGCGTTCACGAGCTCGTCGCGCGCCCGGCGGTAGGCGCCGAGCGCGTCGGCCTGGCGCCCGCTCCGGTAGAGGGCGAGCATGCGCAGGCCGTGGAGGTGCTCGCGTAACGGCTCGTGCGCGAGCAGCGCCTGGATCTCGGGGATCGCCTCGGCGTGCCGCCCGGCCGCGAGATCCTGCTCGAGGGCCTTTTCGATCGCGGTGAGCCGCAGTTCCTCCAGGCGGCGGATCTCGAGGCCCGCGAACGGCTCGGTGGCGACATCGTCGAGCGGCGGTCCGCGCCACAGCGCGAGCGCCTCGCGCGGCGCCCCCTCGGCGACGAGCCGCTCGAAGCGGCGGGCGTCGACTTCGCCGGCGCCCAGCCGCAGCTCGTAGCCGTGTCCGCGGGTGACGATCTCCGCGCCGTTGCCCGACCCCCTGAACGCCTTGCGGAGCTGCGAGACGTAGATCTGCACCATCTTCGGCGCGGTCGCCGGCGGCACCTCGCCCCAAAGCCCGTCGATGAGCGCCTCCGACGAGACCGCGTTGCCCTCGTTGAGAGCGAGCATCGCCAGCAGTGCGCGCGGCTTGCCCGCGCCGATGGCGACCGGCTGGTCGTCGGCGGTGGCCTCCACGGTTCCGAGGACGTGCAGGTCCATGACTCTCGGTGGCGAGCCTACGCCCGGTCCGAAGACTGTCGCAAGCGCGGATTTACCAGCGTTTACCGGGGTTTGTGGTCGGCATCTACCGCCCGGCGGGATGGTCCTCGGCGTCCGGTCCCCCCAATCAGTGAGGAGTCAGTCGTGAGGACCCACCGCCGTATCCACCGCCGCCGTGTCGTCGCCGCTGTCGTGGGCACCATGATCGTCGGCGCACCTGCGTCCGCCCTCGCCGTCCCGGCCGACGCGCAGTACCCCCGCCCCGTGCCGGCCACGGCGTCTCCGACCCCGTCGGACTTCGTGCCGAAGGTCGGTGACACCCCGGCCGACTTCGCCCAGCCGGTCGCGCAGGCCCAGACCGCCGCCGACACGAAGTTCGACTCGCCCGGCGCGAGCCGCGCCCCGCTGTACGACCCGCCGAGGACGATCCAGGTCGTGCGCCCCGAGCGCACGATCGTGCGAGACACCAACGAGGTGCTCCCGATCGCCCTCTCCGGCGCCGCGCTGCTGGTCGCGCTCGGCCTCGCCGGCACCGCCCTGGTCCGGGTGCGCTCGCTGCGCCTTGGCTAAGCGCAGCAACAGCCGGATCCCGAGGGGCCCGCGGTTCGCCGCGGGCCCCTCAGTACGTCTACTGGGGCGCGGGTGGCCGCACGTCGACCACCTCGTGCATCGTCATCGGGTGCAGGTAGCAGAACAGCTCGTAGCGCCCGGGCTTGCGGAAGTACGAGGACTTGGTCGCGCCGTGGCTCAGGGTGGGCGTGCCGATCAGCTGCGGGCCGCTGGCGAGCAGGACGTTGTGCGGGATCGCGTCGGCGAAGCGCCAGGTGATCTTCGCGCCGAGCGCCACCGAGATGTGCCCGGGCGTGAAGCGGCCCGCGCGCAGCAAGACCGTCGCGCGCTTGTTGAGGCGGCGGGCACCGTCGGCCGGCGTCTTGACGGTGAACGTGCGGCCGTTGGGGCGGACGCCGTTGAGCGGGACGACGACCTGCGGCGGCTCGGTGCGCACGGGCCCGGGCTTCACGAGCTCCTTGGCGTCGGCGGGGAGCGCCTTGCAGCGCTTCGGGACGTCGCGGGTGGGCGCGATGTAGACGTGCATGATCGACATCACGCGCGGATGTGGGAGCGAGCCCTCGTACGTGCCGGTGATGCGGATGCGCTCCCCGCGCCGGACGGGGATCCCTGTGCGCGAGAGGAAGTAGCGGGTGTCGATCGGCCCGGGCTCATGCAGGATCGGGCGGGCGCGGTAATAGAGGTGGTTGGGCATCCCGTAGCGGGGCGTGGTGTCGAGCAGGCGCCGGTTGTGGCAGCGCGGCTGCGAGAGCCACATGTCCTTCGCGCTGCCGTGGAGGTGGCCACCCACAGCGACGATGCGACCATTCAGCGGTACGCGCCAGGTGGAGCTGCGCCGGCTTATCGAGCCCGGCGGCCCTCCGCCGGGAACGGGGTAGCTCACCTGCTTGCCGCACCCGTTGGCGCGCAGCCAGAACGCCCGCACTCCCGTCAGCCGCTTGCCGGTCACCACCTTCACCCGGTAGCGGATGTAGGCGTTCTCCGGGCGGATGCTGTGGCTCATCAGCATCGCCGTGACGCGCCAGCGGTCGCCGCGGCGGATGCGGTAGCCGTAGCCGCGCGGGAACCGGAGGTCCTGCTTCTCCTCCCCCGTCCCGTAGATCGGCTCGCTGAACGGGCTGGTGCACGGCCCGCGCTCGCCGAGCCGTGCGCGGCGGTGGAAGACGACGTGATGGAGCATCACGTCCCGGATCGTGATCGCGCGCCCGCGCTTGTCGACCAGGTCGACGGTCATCCCGACGACATAGCCGTTGACGTTCGGGGCCTTGACCGGCCGCTTGGGGAACTTCACGTTGAAGCCGCCCATGTGCACCGGACCGGACCGGAGCGTGTACGTCCGCGTGGCCGCGTCCGCCGGGGTCGCGAGGAGTGCCGTGAAGACGGCGAGGGTGAGAACGGCGAGGGCACTCCGCATTGCGTCGTTCGACTGTAGATCAGATGGAGGGGTCCCGGGGTCCGGAGCCGTGTTTCGGCAGGCAGCAGCGACGGTAGCCTCATCAATAGGACGCGCAGGTGTTCCCCACGCGTCCTCTTTGTTTCGCATCGCTCCCCCTGAACTTCAAAAAGACGGAGGTCGACTCCATGAGTCGTTCCGAGCAGAAGGTCCTGCAATACCTCAACGAGGCGCACGCCAGCGAGGTCGCCCTCGTGCGCGTGCTCCAGTCCCAGATCGCCATGACCCCCCGCGGCAGCTATCGCACCGCCCTCGAGACCCATCTGGGCGAGACGCGTCGCCACGCCACGCGCGTGGAGACCCGCCTCGGCGAGCTGGACCAGAGCGGCAACCCGCTGACGGCGTTCACCGACCTGGCGGAGACCTTTCTCGCGCAGACGCTCGCGTTGAGCAAGACGCCGTTCGATCTCCTCCGCGGCTCCGGCGGCGAGGAGAAGGTGCTCAAGAACGCCAAGGACGCCTGCGCCACCGAGGCGCTGGAGATCGCGACCTACACGGCGCTCGAGCGCCTCGCGCGCATCGTCGGCGACGAGCAGACCGCGAAGCTGGCCGCCTCGATCCGCGCTGACGAGGAGAAGATGCTCGAGCGGATCATGCGCGAGCTGCCCAAGCTCACCGCCGCAGTCGTCGGCGCCGACGTCGAGGACGATCCGTCCTACGACGTCACGAAGACCGGCGCCGCGGATGCCGCCCGCGCGACCGGGCAGGCCGCCGCGAAGACGGCGCGCAAGACCGGCGCCAAGGCCAAGCGCAGCACGCGCCAGGCGCGCAAGGTGCCGGGTGTCGCTCAGGCCGAGGGTCAGATCAAGGGCGCTGTGGCGTCGCAGTCCGATCTGGCGATCGCCGGGTACGACAAGCTGACGGCGGAGGAGATCGTCGCCAAGCTCTCGGAGCTCTCGCAGATCGACCTCGCGAAGGTCGACTCCTACGAGCGCAAGCACGAGAACCGCACGACGGTCCTCGAGCGCGTCACCTCGCTCCGCGGCGACGAGCCGTGGCCGGGCTACGACGAGCTCACCGTCTCCGAGCTCGAGACCGCCCTGAGCAAGGCCGACGACGACCGCGTCAAGACCGTGCGCGCCTACGAGCGCGCCCACAAGGCCCGCGCCGGCGTGCTGAAGGCCACCGAGCGCGAGCTGGCCACCGCATGAGCGTCTCCGACAAGGCCCGCAAGATCCCCGGCGTCGCCGCGGCCGAAGGCGCCATCACCGGCGCCCTGGCCACCGAGGAGGACCTGCCGATCGCCGGCTATGACAAGCAGAGCGCGGAGGACATCGCGTCCAGGCTCAACGGCTTCTCGCAGCGCGAGCTGCGGATGATCGACGCCTACGAGCGCAAGCGAGAGAACCGCGCGACGATCACGGACAAGATCGCCAAGCTCACCGGCGATGAGCCGTGGTCGGGCTACGACGAGCAGAGCGTGGAGGCGATCGCGACGGCGCTCGACGACACCGACGCCCTGACCGCGCAGGAGGTCAAGGAGTACGAGCGCAGCCACAAGGGCCGCGCAGGCGTCATCGAGAACGCCGAGAAGCGGATCGACCGCGGCTAGGACGCCCGAGCCCGGCGGGGCTACTCGACCAGCCTGATTGCGAGGGTGGTCCCGCCAGCCGCTCCGGCGCCGCCCATGAGCCCGAGGATGCGCGCGACGTAGCCCGGCGTCTCGCCGTTCGCCGGCACGCAGCCGCAAGCGGCGACGGCGTTGGGCCCCGCGTTGTAAGCGGCCAGCGCGAGTGGGACGGCCGGGAAGCGGCGGAGCAGGTCGCGCATGAGGCGCGCCTGGGCGTCGATCGCCTGCTCGGGGTCGAACGGGTCGCGCAGCCCCATCGCTGCGGCGGTGCCGGGCATGAATTGCGCGATCCCCTGCGCTCCGGCGCCGCTCACCGCGAACGGGTTGAAGTTCGACTCGGCGTAGAGCTGCGCCGCGAGCAGGGTTGCCGAGACGTTCCAGCGCTGCGCGGCGGTCGCGAGCGCCGACGCGTAGGCGGCCGGGACGAACGCGGGCAGGGTGCTCCCGCCGGCGCCGTCGGCGCGCGCCGGTGGTGAGGAGTGCGCGTTCAGGGTGAAGCCGAAGTGCCACGGCTCCCACGAGTAGCGCTTGACGAAGTGGAAGCGCGGCGCGTTCGCCGCGAGCCAGCCGTAGGCGCTCGGCGGGCCGAGATCGAGCTCGGTGCCCAGGCGGTGCAGTGAGCGGCCGGGCGGTGCGACCCAGCGCGGGTCAGGGTGGCGGGCGAACAGGACGGCCTGCTCGGCGTCGGAGCGGAACGCGCTGGTGATGATCAGCCCCACCCCGTCCGCCCGCGCGGCGCGCTCCATGCGATCGAAGGCGCGCGCGACGTCCGGCCGCATCCGCTCGCCCTGGCGGGTGGCAAGCGGGCCGGCGTAGCCGCCGCCGGAGCCGGCGAGCTCGGTCGGTGGTGCGAGCTCGGCCTCCGCGGTTGCTTCGATCTGTGCCGTGCGGCGGGCGTCGCCGGTGCGGACCTCGAACAGATCGCGCACGGTGACGCGGACGCGGGTGGGGGCGAACGAGGACCCGTCGGGGAACGTCACCGTCACGCCGCGGGCGCCGTTGGCCTCGGCGGTGCGCTCCGCCGCCGCCCGGCCGAGCGCGAGGTACGCCGGCTTGCTCACGTGCTCCGCCCCGGGCCGGGCACGGTCGGCGAAGACCGGCTCGAACAGGCGCGCGTAGGCGTCGTGCATCGCTCGCGCGCCGGCGAGGGCGCCGAGGTCGGCCGCGCGCTGCGCCCGTGCCTCGCGGCCGCCGCCGCGCGCGACGAGCGCGAGCACCAGCGCCCCGAGGACGAGCGCGACGAGACCGCCGACGATGACGAGCGACGCCTGGCCGCGCTCCGCACGGAGCCGGCTCATTCCGGCAGCCTCAGACGGCCCCAGCCCGCGAGCGCGGTGGCCCGCGCTCCGGGCGTGATCAGCGGTCCGCGCACGACCACCGGAATGCCTTGTTCCGCTAGTCCCTGGCGAGCGAGCTCGGCGAGCTGCGGGTCGGCGTCGGGTGGTGCGACGAGGACGACGTGGTCCTGCTCGGCGAGCAGTTCATCGGTAGCGGCGGTGCGCGGTCCGCTGATCGCGACCACGGCCGGGACGTCGACCGCGGCGAGCGCTCGCCGTGCGAGGTCGAGTTCGACGGCCTCGAGCGCGAGCCAGGCGAGACGGCCGCGAGCCACGGCGGTGAGGCCGCGGGACTGCAGGTTCGCGACGAGGCGGGATGCGGCGGGCGTGCCGAGCGCGGACCGCGGCGGGTCGGGCGACGGCCAGGTGACGAGGACGGCCGCCGGCCGCCCGCTCGCGCTCGCGCAGCCCGCCCGCGAGGGCCGCCGCGACCGGCACGGCGTCGCGCGCGGAGCCGAGCACGACCGCGCGCGATGCGAAGCGCGGCTGCGCGACCGCCGGCTCGGGCGCCGGCGAAGGCGTCACGAAGGCCGAAGCGGCGCGGTCGAGCAGGCCGCTCACCGGCCCGCCCCTGCATGCGCGCTCACCTCGGCCCGCAGCCGCGCGCCGAGCGGGCCCCGCGGCGTCACCCGGACCGTGACGCGACGGCCCCGGACCACCACGCGAGTGCGCCGCGCCGGCCAGTCGTCGAGCGCCGCACTCGCCGCCGCCCGAGCGTCGCGCCCCTGCAGCAACGCCACTGCGCCGGCCTCGGCCGCGCCGCCCGCCGCCTGCTCGGCCGCGCCGGCACTCAGCAACGAGTACACGCCGAGCCCCACCGCCAGCAGCAGCGGGAGCAGGCCGATGACCTCGACCGTCGATTGCCCGCTCGACGACCTCATCGCTGGGGCGCGAACCGGGATCGCGCGGAGACGGAGCCGACGTGGAGCCCGAAGGACGAGGGGATGCGCACGGTGACCCGGGCTCCGCCCCCGGTGAGCGTGCGGACACGGAGGCCTCGTTCGAGTCGGGAAGGCAGCACCGACCGCGCTGCCGCCCGAGGTGCGAGCCCGACCGCCTCGGCTCGCGCCGCCGCGCGCGCGGCCCCCGCAGCCGCCCACCAGGCGTCACCGATGAGCGCCAGCTGCCAGAGCCCGGCGAACACCGCCACGACGAGCGGCAGGACCGCCACCAGCTCGACCGCTGCCTGTCCTCGCTGCGCGTGCATGGACGCAGCGTCCAGGGGACGGTGTGAGGGAACTAGACGCGAGTGTGCCGCAAGACGCGCGCGAGGCGCGAGGAACTCAGTACTCCGAGTACGTCTTCCACACGCGGAACATGCCCCACGCCGCGAGCCCGATCAGGCCCATCCAGATCAGCACGCCCAGCCCGCCCTCGTTCCACAGCCGCGACGTCGCCAGCAACGCCAGCAGCGCCAGCGTGAGCGAGCCGTAGAGGACGCCCCGCTGCTGGTCGCCGAGCCCGAAGATCGTCGCCCGGTGCTCCATGTACAGGCGGTAGCCGAAGAACAGGAGCCCCGCCGTCAGGATGATCGTCAGCAGGTTGTAGATCGCGCTCGAGCCCGTGCCGCCGCCCGGCACCAGCCAGACGACGACCGCCAGCCCGACGATGATCAGAGCGTTGCGGATGTTCTTCGCGCGGTCAGGCCCCACGCGTCACACGATACGGGGCTCAGACCGGCGTGGCGACCGGAGACGCGGATGCCCGCTCGGCGACCGGGACCTCGGCGGCCGCCGGCTCGACCTCGGGCGGCTCGAGCGACTCCGCCGCGAAGCGGTAGCCGATGCCGAAGTGCGTGTGGATGTAGCGCCACTTCGGCGAGGCCTTCTCGAGCTTCTGGCGCAGCTTGCGCACGAACACGTCGACCGAGCGGTCGCCGTGGACCATCGCGTAGCCCCACACCCGCTGGTAGATCTCCTCGCGCGGCAGCACCTGCCCCGCGACGTCGGCCAGCAGCTGGATCAGCTCGAACTCGCGCCGCGTCAGGTCGACGCTGCGCCCAGCCGCGAAGGCCTGGAACTGGTCGGCGCGGATCTCGAGCTCGCCGGCCTTCACCGGGCTCGCCTCGATGCGCGCCGCCTCGGCCCGCCGGCGGCGCCGCGCGACGGCCTCGGCGCGCGCGATCAGCTCCTCCGGGTGGCAGGGCTTCGTGACCCAGTCGTCAGCGCCCAGCCGCAGCCCGCGGACCCGCTGGCTCACCGACGAACGGCCGGTGCAGACGATCACGCCGAGCGCCGGCAGGCGCTCGCAGACCTTCTCGAGGTACGACCAGCCCGCGGGGCCGAGCACCGCGAGGTCGATCACCAGCACGTTGAAGCGCATGGAGATGAGCGCGTCGATCGGCACCGGGCTCGCCAGCACGCGGTGCTGCCAGCCGGCGGCGTCGAGCCGGTTCGCGAGCACCTGCAGGAAGCCGGTGTCGGAGTCGAGCACGCCGAGGCGCACAGGTGGCTGGCCGGTGGTGGACGCCATCGCTCAACGGAGAATAGTCGGCATCAGCGACGGGGTTACGGATACGAACCCCCGCGTAACACCTGGTTTACAAGTCGCCCGCCCACCCCGCAAACACCGGGGATCTCAAACGGTGCGATGCGAGGCGTCCGAGAACTCTCGAAACAGCCCGGTAACAACGAAGGCGACCTGCTCGCCGATGTCCACCGCATTGTCGCCGATCCGCTCTAGCGCGCGGGAAACCAGCATCATCGACATCGCCCATTCGCGGCGGTCGGCGTCCGTCCCGATCTCCACGGCGCGGCGGAAGCACTCACGATTGAGCGCGTTGACCTGCTCGTCCTGGCGCACCAGGTCCTCGGCCAGCGCGACGTCGCGCAGCGAGAACGCCTGCTTGGCCTGCTCGACCTCAGAGCGCACCAGCCGCCCCATCTGCTCGATCTTGTCGAGCGTCTCCGGGTCGATCGGCGGCTCGTGGCCGGACAGCGGGAGCATCTTGGCGATGTTCACGCACTGGTCGCCCATGCGCTCCGCGTGCTTGATCACGTGCAGGAGCGCCGCCACGGTCCGCAGGTCGGATGCGACCGGCGCCTGAAGGGCGAGCAGCGAGAGCACGCCCTGGTGGACCTCCAGATAGCGCCCGTCGAGGCGGTCATCGTCGAGGATGACGATCGAGGCGAGCTCGATGTCCTGGTGGTGCAGCGCCTCCATCGTCCGGTCGAGGGCGCTGACGACGAGGTCCAGCGCCCCGAGGGTCTGGCCCTCGAGCGTCTGGAGCTCGTGCTGGAAGTGGAGCCTGCCGGTGGCGTCCGCCATGCCGGAGCTAGCCGACCTTCCCGGTGACGTAGTCCTCGGTGCGCTTGTCCTCTGGGTTCGTGAAGATCTTGTTCGTCTCGGCGTACTCGACGACGGCGCCCGTGCGGTCCTTGCCGTCGTCGTCGAGCTCGACGGTGAAGAACGCCGTCATGTCCGACACGCGCGCGGCCTGCTGCATGTTGTGGGTGACGATGACGATCGAGTAGTCCTTCTTGAGCTCGAGCATCAGATCCTCGATCCGCCCGGTGGAGATCGGGTCGAGGGCCGAGCAGGGCTCGTCCATCAGCAGGACGTCGGGCGACGTGGCCAGCGCACGCGCGATGCAGAGGCGCTGCTGCTGGCCGCCGGACATCCCGAACGCGTTCGTCTTGAGGCGGTCCTTGACCTCGTCCCACAGCGCGCCGCGCTTCAGCGCGCTCTCCACGATCTCGTCCATGTCGCCCTTCATGCCCATGACGCGCGGGCCGAAGGCGATGTTGTCGTAGATCGACTTCGGGAACGGGTTCGGCTTCTGGAACACCATGCCGATGCGCTTGCGCACCTGCACCGGGTCGATCGAGCTGTCGTAGAGGTTCTCGCCGTGGTAGCCGATGCTGCCGGCGACGCGCGCGGCGGGGATCAGATCGTTCATCCGGTTCAGGCAGCGGATGAACGTGCTCTTGCCGCAGCCCGAGGGGCCGATCAGCGCGGTGATCTCGTACCGGTGCAGGTTCATCGTGACGTTGCGGACCGCGCGCTTCTCGCTGTAGTAGACGCTGACGTCGTCGACCTCGAAGATCGGCTCGCGCTGCTGGCCCGGCTGGCTGGCGGGGGCCTCGTGAGGGCTCGTCGTCGGAGACGGGGCCGCTCGACCGCTCACCGCTTCTCTCCGCTCGTGCTCGGCCACGGGGATCTCGTCACCACTTCTGCTCATATCGGTTCCTTAGGTAGATCGCCACCGAGTTCATCAGGAGGAGCACGATCATCAGCACGAGGATCGCGCCCGCGGCGAGATCGACGAACTCTCGATTCGGATCCTGCGTCCAGACGAAGATCTGGATCGGAAGTGCGGTGAAGTCGCTCAGGAGCCCGTCGGGATTGAACCGCGGGGAGGCGGCGGCGCCGATGACCAGCAGTGGCGCGGTCTCGCCGATTGCCCGCGACAGGGCCAGGATCACACCGGTCGCGATGCCGGCGATCGAGCCCGGCAGGACCTGCTTCCAGATCGTCTGCCACTGGGTCGCGCCGAGCGCGAGCGCGCCGTCGCGGACCGACGGCGGGACCGCGCGGATCGCCTCCCGGGACACGATGATCACAACCGGGAGGACGAGCAGGGCGAGCGTGATGCCGCCCGCCAGGACCACGTTGCCGAGGCTGAGCGGGCCGCGGACGATGAACGCCAGTCCGAGGATGCCGTAGACGACCGAGGGCACCGCGGCGAGGTTCTGGATGTTGACCTCGACCAAGCGGTTGTACCAGCGGTCACGATCGGCGTACTCCTCGAGGTAGATCGCGGTGGCGATGCCGAGCGGGACCACCATGACGGCGACGATCGCCATCAGGAAGAGCGTGCCGAACAGCGCCGACTGGATCCCGGAGTTGGACGGGATGATGCGCGACGGCTGCGACGTGAGGAAGTCCCACGAGAGCTTCGAGGCGCCGCTGGCGATGACGTCGTAGAGGATCGCGCCGAGCCCGAGGAAGGCGAGGCCGAGCGCGAAGAACATGAGCAGCCGGAAGAGCCGGCCGTAGACGCGGTCCTTGCCGCTGACCGCGGGCAGCACGGTGCGCTGCGTGCGCGCAGCGGCGGCGATCTGGGCGCCGGTCATTCGTAGACCTGCCGGTAGCGCCGCACGAGGCCGATCGACAGCGCGTTGAGCAGCAGGGTCATCACGAAGAGCGTGAAGCCGACGACGAAGATCGTCTCGTACTCGATCGAGCCGGTCGGGATGTCGCCACGCGACGTGGCCGCGATGAACGCCGCCATCGACTGGTAGGACTCGCGCGGGTCGACGCCGAGGTTGGCGGTCTGGCCGCCGGCGATCAGGATGATCACGGTCTCACCGACGGCCCGCGACGCGCCGAGGATGAGCGCGGCGACGATGCCCGAGAGGGCGGCCGGGAAGACGATCCGCAGGGAGACCTGCAGCTTGGAGGCGCCGAGCCCGAACGCGCCCTCGCGCAGCGAGGCGGGCACGGCCGACATCGCGTCCTCGGCCACCGACGCGATCGTCGGGAGGACGAGCAGGCCGAGGATGATCCCGGCCGACAGGGCGTTGAACTGGTTGACGTCGAACCCGAGTGCGCGGATGACGTTCGGCGTGAAGTAGGTGAGCGCGAAGTAGCCGAAGACGATGGTCGGGACGCCGGCCAGCGTCTCGAGGATCGGCTTGATCACCTTGCGGACCCGCGTGGGCGCGTACTCCGAGAGGTAGATCGCGCAGAGGAGCCCGAGCGGAATCGCGACCAAGAGGCCGATGCCGGTCAGGTAGAGCGTCCCCCAGATGATGGGGATGACGCCGAAGGACTGCTGGTCGCCGCGCAGCAGCGGCGTCCACTTGTCACCGAACAGGTAGTCCTGGATCGGGACGTCGCCGAAGAAGGAGATCGTCTCCCGCAGCAGCGACAGGACGATCAGCGCCGTCGTGACGACGGACAGGATCGCGGCGAGGAACAGCCCCGCCTTGATCGCGCTTTCCGCGCGCGAGCGCACCGTGGGGGTCTTGACCAGGCTGGTCGGGACCGCCACGGCCCCGGGGGCGGCCGCAGCCGTCCCCGGGTCCGTGCTCGGAAAGCGTCGTGCCACTGCTTAGCCCTCGGCCGTCTTGAGCTCGGTCTTGGCCTTGGTCAGCTGCTCTTCCGTGAGCGGGACGATCTGCGCCGCCTTGGCGATGTCGGCCTGGTTGGCGACCACGAACTCCATGAACGCCTTCACCTCGGGCCGGGCGATGGCCTTGGCGCTCGGGTACATGAACAGCGGGCGCGAGAGCGGCTTGTAGGAGCCGTCCTGGATCGCGTCGGAGCTGGGCTTTACGCAGTTGCTCGCGTCCTCGCCCACGCCGACGAGGTTCAGCTTGTCCTGGTTCTGCTCGTAGTAGGAGAAGCCGAAGTAGCCGAGGCCGCCCTTGTCGCCTGCGACGCCGGTGACGAGCTGGTTGTCGTCCTCGGAGGCCTCGTAGTCCTCGCGGGTCACGCCCTCTTCGCCGTTGATCTCACCGGTGAAGAAGTCGAAGGTGCCGGAGTCGGTGCCCGGCCCGTAGAGGGACAGCGGGGTGTCGGGGAGGGAGGGGTCGACCTCCTTGAGCGACTTGATCTTCGAACCCTTGTTCCAGATCTTCTTCAACTGCGCCGTGGTGAGGCAGTCGACCTTGAGGTCCTTGTTCGTCGCCACGGCGATGCCGTCGTTGGCGATCTGGACCTCGTGGTACTTGACCCCGCCCTTCTCGCAGACCGGGGCCTCCTCGTCGGGCTTGATCGGCCGCGAGGCGTCGGAGATGTCGGTCTCACCGGCGCAGAACTTCTCGAAGCCACCGCCGGTGCCGGACTGGCCGACGGAGATCTTCACGTCGGGGTTCTCCTCGTTGAAGAGCTCGGCCGCCGCCTGGGCGAACGGGTAGACGGTCGAGGATCCGTCGATGGCGATGCTGCCCTTGAGGTCGCCTCCGCTTGCACTCGACTCGTCCTCGGAGCCGCAAGCAGCGACGCCGCCGGACAAGGCAAGCAACAGAAGGGCGATCAGGAGGTGATGGGTTCTCATAGATTTCGACACTCGCAGTGGTCGGAGGCCAGCCTGTTACGGACCTGTGGCCGCGTTGTGAAAAGGGTGTGAACGCTCAGCCTCGAGCCGGTAGCCGAAGCCGAAGTGCGTGTGGATGTACTGCCAGCCCGGCAGCGCGTCGCCGAGCTTCACGCGCAGCTTGTGGATGTAGACGTCGACCGAACGGTCATCCGCCCGCAATGCCCCGCCCCACACCGTCTCGTACAGCTCGGAGCGCGGGACGATGCGTCCCTGGCGACGTGCCAGCGCCTCGAGCAGCTCGAGCTCGCGGAGCGAGAGCGCGAGCGTGTGACCCGCCGCGACGGCCTGTCGTGCGTCGGACCGGATTTCCAGCGGGCCGACCGACAGGACGCTCTCTTGGGTGCTCATGGCCTCCGAGGGTGCTCGCCGCGCGGCGAGCCTCGGTTACCGCCTCGTGAACCACTCGTGAACAGACTGTGAACGCGGTCCCGCATCGGCGGGCCCGCGCGTAGCGTGATGGGAAATGCGGCGGCGCTCGGACCCACGGTTGCTGGAGCTGTTCGCGGAATCGGGGCGCAACGTGCACCGGACCGCCGAGCTCCTGCGCGACCTGCTCGCCGACTACCCGGAGTCCAACGGCGTCGGCCACGCGATCGTCGAGTGCGAGCACGAGGGCGACCGGATCGCCCACGACATCCTGCACCGCGCGGCGGAGAACACCGCGCGGCGCGCGCTCCCGGAGCCGGCCGACGTCCACGCCCTCACCTGCGCCCTGGACGACATCGTCGACTTCGCCGAGGAGGCCGCCGACCAGTTGCACCGCTACCGCGTCGAGGCGTCGATGGAGCCCGCCCACGCGATCGCCGACGTGCTCGTGCGCGCGACCGGGGAAGTCGTCGAGGCCCTGCGCGGGCTGCACGCCGGCGTCGACGCCGCGCCGCACCGCGTCGAGATCCACCGGCTCGAGAACGAGGCGGACACGCTGGTGCGCGAGGCCGTCGAGTCGCTGTTCGCCAACGGCATCGACCCGATGGTCGTGATCCGCTGGAAGGACATCTTCGAGTCGCTCGAGGCCGCCGTCGACGCCTGCGAGACCGCGGCCAACGTGCTCGAGGGCATCGCCATCAAGCGCCGGTAGCGGCATGTTCACACCGGCCCGCGCGGCCGGGGTGATGCTTCCTCTCGCGAGGTCCCTCCTCTCCTCACGCGGCGGTCGTGGCGCTCCCCGCCCATGGCCGTCGCGTGGCCTCGCCCTTAGCCGTCAGCGCGAGAAACGCTGAGCGCTTCCTCCCAGCTCGCGTAGAGCTCCTTGAGCTGCAGCTTGGCGGCGTCGTGGCGGCGGGTCGACTTCGCGCTGCGCTCGGGCGAGCTCCACGCGGCCGGGTCGGCGAGCTCCTCCTCGAGCGCCTTGAGCGCCTTCTCGGCGCGCTCGATCTCCTGCTCCAGGCGCTCGGCCCGGCGGCGCTGGTTCTTCGACGGGGCCGCCGGCTTCGCCGCGGCCGGCTCGGGGCGCGGCTTCGGCGGCTTCGCCCGCTTGGCGGTGCGCTCGTCCTGCGCGCGTTCCTCGCGCACGCGTAGGTACTCGGGCCAGCCGCCGACGTAGGAGTGCAGCGACCGCTCCTCGACCGCGATCGTGCGCGACCCGACCGCATCCAGCAGTGCGCGGTCGTGGGAGATCAGCAGCACCGCGCCCTGAAAGCTCTGGAGCGCCGCCTCGAGCGCCTCACGCGACTCGAGGTCGAGGTGGTTCGTCGGCTCGTCGAGGATCAGCACGTTGGCGCCCGAGTGGACGAGGATCGCCAGCGACAGCCGTCGCCGCTCGCCGCCGGACAGGCCGTCGACGGGCTTCTCGGCCGCCTCGCCGGAGAACAGGAACTGCCCGAGCAGCGCGCGCGTCTTGTTCGGGGTCAGCTTGGTCGCGCGCTGCGCGGCCTCGAGCACGTTGGCGGTGGAGTCGAGCTCCTCGGCGTGCTGGGAGAGCACGCCGAGCTTGACGTTGTGGCCTCGCCGCAGCTTGCCGCCGTCGAGCTCGCGCTGGCCGGTCAGCGCGGAGATCAGCGTCGTCTTGCCCGACCCGTTGGGCCCGATCAGCGACACGTGCTCGCCGCGCTCGAGCCACAGCTCGGCGTCGCGCAGCAGCTCGCGCTCGCCGATCCGCAGCTCGGCATCCTTCATCTCGAAGACCACGCGGCCGGAGCGCTCGGGCGGCTTGAACGCGAAGCCGAGGCTCTTGCCGTCGCGCGGGTCGCGCGTGACGCGCTCCATCTTCTCCAGCCGCTTCGCCCGCGACTGCGCCTGGCGCGCGCGTGTACCCGCACGGAAGCGGGTGACGAAGCGCTCGAGCCGGTCGATCTCCTCCTGCTGGCGCTCGATCGCGCGGCCGAGGGCGAGCTCGCGCGCCGCCTTCTCCTTGCGCCACGCGTGCCAGGTGCCCTTGAAGAAGCGCGCGCGGCCCGCCTCGAGCTCGAGCACCGAGGTGCCGACCGCCTCGAGGAACCAGCGGTCGTGGGCGACGAGCACGACGGCGGCGTCGAGCGTCTGCAGGTGCTGCTCGAGCCACTCGAGCGACTCGATATCGAGGTGGTTGGTCGGCTCGTCGAGCAGCAGCAGGTCAGGATCGCCGGCCAGCGCCCGCGCCAGCGAGGCGCGCGTCAGCTCGCCGCCGGAGAAGGTGGCGAGCGAGCGGTCGAGGTCGCCGTCGCGGAAGCCGAGGCCGTGCAGCGTCGCGTTGATGCCCTCGCGCCAGCCGTAGCCGCCGGCGTGCTCGAGCCGCGCCTGTGCGCTTGCGTAGGCGTCGAGCGTGGCGGCGTCAATGGCGCCCTGGGCCATCGCGACCTCGAGCTCGGCGAGGCGCTCCTCGATCGCCAGCAGCTCCTTGGCGCCGGACAGCACGTAGTCGCGCAGCGACAGGGCGCGCTCGCGCGGCGGGCGTTGGTCGTGCAGCGCGACGCGCGTGCCCTTGGCGAACACGAGCTCGCCGCCGTCGATCGAGGTCTCGCCGGACAGCATCCGCAGCAGCGTCGTCTTGCCCGAGCCGTTGCGTCCGGACAGCGTCAAGCGCTCCCGGCGCTCGAGCCGGAACGAGACGCCGCGGAGCAGCGGCTCTCCCACCATGTCCTTGGCGAGGTCGGAGGCGATGACGACGGCCATGCGGATCAGGTTAGGCGGGCGATATATTCGGGCGCGATGCGCCGCGCGCTCCACACCCTGCTGCTGACCGCGTTCCTGCTCGCGCTGACCGCGCCGGTCGCCCTGGCGCATGACGGCGGCGAGGGCTGGTTGGGCGAGACGAACGACAAGATCGTCACCAACGCCGGCTTCATCATCATCGCCTCGTTCCCCGCCCTGATCGCCATCTTGAGCCTGATCATGTGGCACCTGGACAGGCGCAAGGACCAGCGCAAGAAGGCCGCGAAGGCGCGCAGCGCCCGCGCCGACGTGCGCGGCGGCTGGTAGCTCCACCACCCCGTTGGTCAACTACGAGCGCACCGGCGCCGCCGCGGTCGTCACCATCGACCGCCCGGAGCGCCGCAACGCGATCGACGGCCCGACCGCCGAGGCGCTGCATGAGGCGTTCCGCTCGTTCGTCGCTGACGAGGGCGCGCGCGTGCTGGTCGTCACGGGCGCGGGCGAGGACGCGTTCTGCGCCGGCGCCGACCTGAAGGCGCTCGACACCATGGGCCCGCGGCTGGGTTTGCCCGAGGGCCCGCTCGGCTTCACCCGCCTGGCCTCGCCGAAGCCGACGATCGCCGCGGTGTCGGGCTGGTGCCTGGCCGGCGGCTTCGAGCTCGCGCTGTGGTGCGACCTGCGCGTCGCCACGCCGAGCGCCCGCTTCGGCTTCACCGAGCGCCGCTTCGGCGTGCCGCTGATCGACGGCGGGACGCAGCGGCTGCCCGGATCGTCGGCAGCGGCCGCGCGCTCGACCTCGTGATCTCGGGCCGCGTGATCGACGTCGAGGAGGCCGACCGGTTCGGGCTCGTGACGGAGATCGTGGCCGCCGGCGGGCACCTCCAGCGCGCGCTGGCGATGGCGGAGGCGATCGCCGCGTTCCCGCAGGACACGATGCTCTCGGACCGCCGCGCGGTGCTCGAGGGCGCCGGGCTGCCGCTCGTCCAAGGCCTCGCGCTCGAGGCCCAGCTCGGCCGCGGCCGCCACGGAACGGCGCTCGAGGGAGCCGCCCGGTTCGCGGGCGGCGAGGGTCGCGGGGCCAAAGGCTCCGGGATCTAGCGCAACTATCCGAGACGGGCGGGTATCGAGTTGCGACATGCGTAGACACGGGATCCTCATCGCGCTGGCGGTTGCGGCCGTCGGAGCCACAGCGACACCGGCGCAGGCCGGCACGTACGCCGTCTACGCGTGCGGCGCGTACGGCAACCACTCCTGGAGCGGCGTCGCCGCCACCGGCATCGCACGCGACACCTCGTGCGAGGGCTCAGACCCGATGGGCAACCGGGTGGGCGGGGGCGCGCGCGTGCCGCTCGGCGCCACCGGCACCACGACGTTCGCCGCGCCGAGCGGGATGACGATCGCCGACTTCACCCTCACCCGCCAGCTGACCTACCGCAACGGCGCGCCGGCCAGCAACACGCGCCGCCTGTACGCGATCTACAAGCTCGGCAGCACCGTCTTCGCCGGCGCGGGCCACTACGAGAACGCCACGCGCAACCGCCTGCAGACCCAGGGCAGCTGGTACGGCCATCCCGAGGCCAACGTCGTCGTGCCCAAGAGCACCGTCTCGCGCGCGAGCTTCCCGGCGCTCGCCGGCTACACCGGCACCGCGACCTCGCTGCAGATCGCGGTCGGCTGCTTCAACGGCACCGTCAAGACGGCGTGCTCCGTCGCCGCCGGCGGCGGCATCTCGCACCTGATCTCCGGCGCCCGCATCGTGCTCAACGACCCCACGCGCCCGAGCGCGGACGTCGAGGCGAGCGGCCTGCTGGCCGGCGGCCGCCGCGCCGGTTCGGACGCCGTCACGTTCGACGGGATCGACAACGGCGGCATCCGGCGCGTCGAGATCGTCGACCTCAGCGGCGGCGGCCTGGTCGGCGTCGAGGACTACAGCGCCGGCTCGCGCACCGACTCCGGCGCGACCTGCTCGTTCCGCCTCAAGAAGGCGTGCCCGAACCTCAGGAACGAGACCGTGCGGCCGACGAGACTGGCGGCCGGCCGGCGGACGCTCCGGCTGCGCGTGATCGACGCCGGCGGCAACGTGACCGAGCAGGGCCCGTACGTGGTCGACGTCGCCACGCCGTCCGACCGCGGGCCGCTCAACGGCAGCGGCGCCACCGACGGCGGCAAGCTGACCGCGCACTTCTCCGGCGGGTCCAAGACGCACAAGACGGTCGGCTACCGCAAGCGCGCGACGGTCACCGGGCGGCTGCTGAACTCCGCCGGCCGCCCCGTCTCCGGCGCGCTGCTGAACGTGTTCACCCGCGACCGGCGCTCGAACGCCGCGTTCGTCCAGCGCTGGACCGCCAAGACCGACGCCGAAGGCCTCTACCGCGTGAAGGTCCGCGCCGCCGCCTCGCGGCTCGTCCAGGTGGCGTGGGCGTCGCACGTCCGCGATCCCAGCCCGCAGGAGAGCGCGTACGTGACGCTCAACGCGCGCGCGTCGTCCTCGCTGAAGGCCTCGCCGCGCGTGATCGGCGTCGGGCAATCGCTGCGGCTCAGCGGCACCGTCCGCGGGGTCGTGCCCTCGCGCGGCGTCCCGCTGATCTTCCAGGGCCGCAGCGGCGGCGGGCGCTACACGACGTTCGCCGACGGCCACGCCAACGGCAAGGGCCGCTTCAAGATCCGCTACCGCTTCCGCTCCGGCGGCTCGCGCGGCCACAGCTTCACGTTCCGCGTGAAGCTGCGCGGCGATGCGCGCTTCCCGTACGCGCTGGGCTACTCCAAGCGCGTGCGAGTCCGGGTGCGCTGAGACCCAGGTAGGGTCCCGGCGATGAGCTACTTCGTCACCGGAGCCACGGGCTTCATCGGCCGCCATCTCGTCGAGCGGCTGCTCGGGCGCGAAGGGGATATCTACGTGCTCGTGCGCGAGGGATCCGAGGACAAGCTCGAGCGCCTGCAGACCGCAGCGGGCGACCAGGCCGACCGCCTGAAGCCGGTCACCGGCGACATCTCCCAGCCCGGCCTTGGCCTCAGCGAAGAGGACAAGCAGGCGCTCAAGGGCGTCGATCACTTCTTCCACCTCGCCGCGATCTACGACATCACTGCGGACGACGAGGAGCGCAACCGCCGCCTCAACGTGCTCGGCACCCAGAACGCGGTGGACCTCGCCAACGAACTCGAGGCCAAGCGCTTCCACTTCGCCTCGTCGATCGCGGTCGCGGGCGAGCACGACGGGCTGTTCACCGAGGACGACTTCGACGTTGAGCAGAAGCTGACGCACCCGTACCACCAGACCAAGTTCGAGGCCGAGAAGCTCGTCCGCCAGCAGGCCAAGGTCCCGTGGCGCGTCTACCGCCCGGCGATCGTCGTCGGCGACTCGCGGACCGGCGAGATGGACAAGATCGACGGCCCCTACTACTTCTTCAAGGCGATCCAGAAGGTCCGCCACGCCGTCCCGGAGTGGTTCCCGCTCGTGGGGCTCGAGGTCGGCAGGACGAACATCGTCCCGGTCGACTACGTCGCCGCCGCGATGGACCACATCGCGCACGAGGACGGGCTCGACAGCCGGGCCTTCCACCTGGTCAACCCGAAGATGCAGAAGGTCGGCGACGTCATGAACACGTTCGCGAGCGCCGGCCACGCCCCGCACATGGTCCTGCGGGTCGACAAGCGGATGACCGACATGCTGCCGAAGGGCATCCTGTCCTACGCGATGAAGCTGCCGGCCCTGAAGGACATCCGGCGCTCGGTGCTGGCCGACATGGGCGTCCCCGACAAGGTGCTCGAGTACGTCGCGCTGGCCCCCAACTTCGACGCCCGCGACACGCGGCGCGCGCTCGAGGGCTCCGGCATCGAGCTGCCGCCGCTCGAGAGTTACGCCGACAAGCTCTGGGACTACTGGGAGCGCAACCTCGACCCCGACCTGTTCAAGGACCGCTCGTTCGAGGGCGCCGTCAACGGCAAGACCGTGATCATCACCGGCGCCTCGAGCGGCATCGGCCTGGCCGCCGCGCACAAGATCGCCGCGGCGGGCGGGATCCCGCTGCTGGTGGCGCGCTCGGAGGACAAGCTGATCGCGGCGAAGGAGGAGATCGAGCGCAACGGCGGGACGGCCTACCACTACCCCGCCGACCTCTCCGACTACGACTCGATCGACGCGCTGGTCGAGAAGATCCGCTCCGAGCACGCCGCGATCGACATGCTCGTCAACAACGCGGGCCGCTCGATCCGGCGCTCGGTGGCCTACTCCTACGACCGCTTCCACGACTACGAGCGGACGATCAAGCTCAACTACCTGGGCACGATCAAGCTGATCCTCGGCGTGCTCCCGCACATGTCCGAGCGGAAGGCCGGGCACATCGTCAACGTCTCCTCGATCGGCGTGCAGACGAACCCGCCGCGGTTCTCTGCGTATGTCGCTTCGAAGGCGGCGCTCGACGCCTTCACGCGCGTGGTCTCGAGCGAGACGATCGGCGACAACGTGACCTTCACGACGATCCACATGCCGCTCGTGCGGACGCCGATGATCGCTCCCACGAAGATCTACGACTCGTTCCCGACGATCTCGCCCGACGAGGCCGCCGACCTGATCTGCGAGGCCATTCGCGCCAAGCCGAAGCAGATCAACACCCGCCTCGGAACGTTCGGCGAGGTGCTCTACGCGCTCGCGCCGAAGGCGGTCGACCAGATCCTGCACATGGCGTACAAGGTGTTCCCCGAATCCACCAAGAAGAAGGAGGGCGAGGAAAGCAGCCCCGAGGAGCGCGCCAGCGGCGAGGCAATGGCACTCGCCCACCTCATGAAGGGCGTGCACTGGTAGGGAATACAGGCGCCCTTAAGGGCGTCTGCTTTCTTGATGATCGTGATCGACCAGCCTCACGACCTCTCGGCTGACGACGAGGCGACGCTTGTCGCCTACGTCGACGGGAACCTTGAGCCCGACGAGCGCGGGCGGGTCGAGGCGCGGGCTGCCGAGGATCCGTCGTTCGCCGCGGCGCTCGCCCTGCAGCAGCAGGGGCGCGACGCGATCCTCACCGCCAGCGAGAGCACCGGCGCGCCGCTCGCCCTGCGGACCAGCGTCGAGGCGATGGCGACGCCGCGCGGGCGCCGCCACGGGGACCGCGGGCCATCCGCACGCACTCGGCTCGGGGGGATCCGGTGGCCGGGTGCGGGGCTGGTGGCCGGCGCGGTCGCCGTTGCCCTCGCCGCCGTCGTGCTCGTCGGCGGCGGCCCGGGCATCGAGGACGTCGCGGCCGCCGCCGAGCGGCCTGCGTCCGCGCAGGTGGCCGCCGTCCCGCCGACCTCCAAGCTGCTGGACGAGAAGATCGGCGCCGTCACCTTCCCCAACTACGCGGGCAAGTTCGGCTGGAAGGCGGTGGGGACGCGCACCGACGAGATCGACGGCCGCGACACCCGCACGGTCTTCTACGAGAAGGGCGACAAGCGGATCGCCTACACCGTGGTCGACGGCGACGCGCTGTCAAAGCCCGACGACGCCGACAAGGCCACCCGCGAGGGCATCGAGCTGCGTTCGCTGACCACCTCCGACGACCGCAAGGTCGTCACCTGGGAGCGCAACGGCCAGACCTGCGTCCTGTCCGTCGTCAAGGGCGACGTCTCGCGCGACGAGCTGCTCGAGCTCGCCGCCTGGAAGGGCATGGGCGCGGTCGATTTCTAGAGCGTGGGTCTCTCACCGCGGGTTTCGCCCCCTGGGCGAATACCCGATAGGGAACCTGGCCCCCTGGGCCAGCGTTTCCCTTACGCGGACCGCGACTCCCACGAGAACCCGCGGATCGCGAGCGTCAGGCCGGCGGCGGCCCACACCGCGAGCACGACGATCGCGACCATGTGGTGCCCGGCGCCCTCGCCGAGGACGATCGACCCCTGGAGCCCGTCGATCAGGTGCTTGAGCGGCAGCACCTGGGCGACGTCGCTGATGACCGTCGGCGCGACGTTCTCGTCGTAGAAGACGCCGGAGATGAAGATCATGGGCAGGAACGCGGCGTTGACGTAGGCGGGCGCGGCGTCGAAGTTCGGGATCGCGTGTGAGAGCGAGACGCCGAGCGAGGCGAAGCAGATCACGCCGAGCACGACGAACAGCCACAGCGAGAACCAGTCCTGCGGCCAGTCGAGCCCGAACAGCAGGTGCCCGGAGAACGTGATGATGAGGATCTGCAGCACGGTGTTGGTGACCGCGCTGCCGGCGATCCCCGCCAGGTAGGCCGAGGTCGGCAGCGGCGTCCCGCGCACGCGCTTGAGGATCCCCTGCTCGCGCAGCGCCGTGATGTTGAACGCGAGCGCGTTGAAGGTCGTCGACATCACCGCCATGCCGGCGATGCCCGGCACGAGGATCTCGAGCTGCTCCTTGTTGCCGGAGAGGATCGCGCCGAACAGGCCGAGGAACAGCAGCGGCAGCAGGAAATTGAAGAACGCCGCGCTCGGGTTGCGCCAGAACATCTTGCGCTCGAGCCGGTACTGGCGCCAGCTGAGCCCGCGCCAGCTCTGCGGGGCCGGGCGGCGGGTGGCGGCATCGCCGCGCGAGCGGCCGCGGTCGATGACGTGCTCGTTCATTGCCCGTCTACCTCGGCGGTCAGCTCGAGGTAGACCTCCTCGAGGCTGGGCCGCGTCACGCTCAGGTCCTCGAGGCGCTCGCCGCGCGCCAGCGCCTCGCCGGTCAGCTCGTGCAGCAGCGTCGTCGGGTCCTCGGTCTCGCGCGTGTGCTCCCCGTCGGGCCCGCGCCAGGACACCAGCGAGCGGCCCGAGCCCGCCCCCAGCGAGGATGGCGGCCCCTCGACGAGGATCCGGCCGTCCTTGATGATCGCCACGCGGTCGGCCAGCGCCTGCGCCTCGTCGAGGTAGTGCGTCGTCAGCAGCACGGTCTTGCCGAGCTCCTTGAGCGAGCGCACCGTGCCCCACGCGGCGCGCCGCGCAGCGGGGTCGAAGCCGGTGGTCGGCTCGTCGAGGAACACCAGCTCGGGATCCCCGACCAGCGCGAGCGCGAGGTCGAGCCGGCGCTGCTGGCCGCCCGACAGCTTGTTGGCGCGCTGCTCCGCGCTCTGCTCGAGGCCGACGATCGAGATGACCTCCTCGACGTCGCGCGGGCGCGGGTAGAAGCCCGCCCAGTGCGCCACCGACTCGCGCACCGTCAGGTACTGGTAGATGCCCGAGCTCTGCAGCACGATCCCCATCCGGGCCCGCAGGTCGGGGTCGCGGCTGGCCGGGTCGTAGCCGAGCACGGACACGCGACCTGCGCTGCGGTTGCGGTAGCCCTCGAGGATCTCGACGGTCGTCGTCTTGCCCGCCCCGTTGGGGCCGAGCAGGCCGAATATCTCGCCACGGCGGACCTCGAAATCGATGCCCTGCACCGCCGCCCGCTCGTCGTAGACCTTGGTCAGGCCTTGCACCTCGATCGCGGTCACCGGGCCATGATGGCAACATCGCCCTCGCCGAATGCTCTGCGCCTGCATCGACATCGGGTCCAACACGACGCGCGTGCTGGTCGCCGACGTCGTGGATGGCCACCTCCGGGAGGTGGTCCAGCAACGCGCGTTCACCCGCATCGGCAAGGGCCTCAAGGGCGGCGAGATCCCGCCCGCGAAGACCGCGGAGGTCGCGGCCGTGGTGGCCGAGCAGCGGGCGCTCGTCGAGCAGCTCGGCTGCGCGGCGGTGCGCGTGGTCGCGACCGCGGCGATCCGCACATGCGCCAACGCCGCCGAGTTCACCGCGGCGCTGCGCGAGCACGGCGGCGTCGAGGTCGAGGTGCTCGACGGGCCCGAGGAGGCGCGACTCGCGTTCCTGGGCGCGACGCGCACGCTCGGCGAGCCGCTCGAGGGCAGCGTCGGGGTGGTCGACGTCGGCGGCGGCTCGACCGAGCTGGCGATCGGCACGCTGGCCGGCGGCGCGACCTGGTCGGAGTCCTTCCGCGTCGGCTCCGGGCTGCTGACCGACAGCTACCGCCGCTCCGACCCGCCGTCGGCGGCCGAGCTGCACACGATGCGCGAGCACGCCCACGGCGTCTTCGAGGGGCTCGCCCTGCCCCCGGTCGACGCGGCCGTTGCAGTCGGCGGCAGCGCTGCGTCGTTGCGGCGCCTGGTCGGCGCCGTGCTCGACGCTGAGTCCCTGCAACGCGCCTTGCGCGTGCTCGCCGCCGAGCCTGCGGACGCCGTTGCAGAGCGATTCTCGATCGACCGGCAACGGGTGCTTCTCATGCCCGCTGGGCTGACCGTCCTCGACGCCGCCGCGAGCGCGCTGGGGCGCCCCCTGCGGATCGGGCGCGGGGGATTACGCGAGGGTGTCATCCTCGAATTGGCGGGCGGTAGGATCGATCGCTTGTGAGCGCCGTCGAAGAGCCAGAGGTCGCCGAGCTCGATCTCGAAGACCCCGATCTGTACTTCAACCGCGAGCTGTCGTGGCTGGAGTTCAACCAGCGCGTGATCGAGCTCGCGGAGGACCAGTCCGTACCGCTGCTCGAGCGGCTGAAGTTCGTCGCGATCGCCTCCAACAACCTCGACGAGTTCTTCATGGTCCGGGTCGCGGGCCTGCACGACCAGGTCGACGCCGGCATCGACACACCGCTCCAGGACGGCCGTACCCCGCGCCAGACGCTCGACGCGATCCGCGCCAAGGTCGCCGACCACATGGAGCGCCAGGCGCGCGCGCTGCAGGAGGACCTGCGCCCGGCGCTGGACGAGCACGGCATCCGCGTCGTCCGCCTCGACGACGTGTCCGCCGACGAGCAAGAGCGCCTCGACGAGCGCTTCCGGCGCCAGATCTTCCCGGTCCTGACGCCGCTCGCGGTCGGCCTCGGGCGCCCGTTCCCCTACATCTCCAACCTCTCGCTGTCGCTCGGCGTCGTCGTCCACGACCCGGTCAGCCACACGCAGGTGTTCGCCCGCGTGAAGGTGCCGACCGAGATGCTGCCGCGCTTCGTGCCGCTGGCCGACGGGCACACCTTCGTGCCGCTCGAGGAGCTGATCGCCAAGCACCTCGACCAGCTCTTCCCAGGTATGGAGATCGTCGACACCGCGGTCTTCCGCGTCACCCGCGACGCCGACTTCACGGTCTCCGACGAGGCCGACGACCTGCTCCAGGCGGTCGAGGACGAGCTACGGCGCCGGCGCTTCGGCGAGGTCGTGCGCGTCGAGGTCGAGGCCGAGATGAGCCGCGAGATGCGCGAGCAGCTCGTGCGCGCGCTCGAGGCCGAGGACCAGGACGTCTTCGCGATCGACGGACTGCTCGACCTCAACGACCTGTGGGAGATCGTGAAGATCCACGGCTACCCGGAGCTGCGCGACGCGCCGTGGACGCCGCTCACGCAGCCGCGGCTGCTGCCCCAGGAGTCCGAGGAGGTCGACGTGATGGCCTCGATGCGCGAGGGCGACATCCTCCTGCACCACCCCTACGACTCGTTCTCGAGCTCGGTCGAGCGGCTCGTCACGGAGGCGGTCAACGACCCCGACGTCCTCGCGATCAAGCAGACCGTGTACCGCACCAGCGACGACTCGCCGCTGGTGCCGGCGCTGATCCGCGCCGCCGAGCGCGGCAAGCAGGCGGTCTGCCTGGTGGAGCTGAAGGCGCGCTTCGACGAGCGCGCGAACATCACCTGGGCGAGAGCGATGGAAGAGGCCGGCGTGCACGTCGTCTACGGCCTGCCGTCGCTCAAGACACACGCCAAGTGCATCCTCATCATCCGCCGCGAGGGCGACGGCGTCCGCAACTACGTCCACGTCGGCACCGGCAACTACCACCCGAAGACGGCGCGCCTCTACACCGACTTCGGGCTGCTGACCTGCGACGACCGCATCGGCGCCGACGTCGCGGACATGTTCAACTTCCTCACCGGCTTCGGCCGCCCGCGGCGCTACCGCCAGGTGCTCGTCGCCCCCGCGCACCTGCGCGACGGGATCATCGCCGAGATCGAGCGCACGATCGAGGCCAAGCGCGAGGGCAAGCACGCGCGGATCGCGCTGAAGATGAACTCGCTCGTCGACCGGCGCTGCATCCGCGCGCTATACGGCGCCTCCCAGGCCGGTGTCCCCGTCGACCTCAACATCCGCGGCATCTGCTGCCTGCGGCCGGGCGTGCCGGGCGTCTCGGAGAACATTCGCGTCTCCTCGATCGTCGGCCGCTTCCTCGAGCACTCGCGGATCTACGCGTTCGAGCGCGACCAGGCCCGCCAGGTCTACATCGGCTCGGCGGATCTGATGCCGCGCAACCTCGACACGCGGGTCGAGCTGCTCGCCCCGGTGCGGGACGAGGCGCTGCGGTCGGACCTGCTGGACACGTTGGAGCGCTGCTTCGCGGACGACACCAACGCCTGGGAGCTCGGTCAGGACGGCAGCTGGACGCGCCGCACGCCGCAGGGCCCGGAGCCCCGCAACGTGCAGCGCGAGCTGATGACGGGGCACGCGGCGCGCGCCCCGTCAGAGCCTGCTTAGCGGACCAGCTTGATCGACAGCTTCGACGAGCGCTGGGCGAGGTTGCCCGCCGCGTCGCGGTTCGTCGTGATCGCGTTCAGGGACAGCGTGCCGCGGCGGCTGAGCGCGCGGACGCCCTTGGGCAGCTTGACCTTGAGGGTCTTGGTCTGCCCCTGCTTCAGCGAGTAGCGCTGGACCTTCACGAGGGCGTTGAACTTCGTGCCGCCCAGCGAGACCTTGCGCGCCGTCTGCAGCGCCAGGATGCCCTTGGAGCAGCCGCCGGCCTCGGAGGCCGGGCACTGGACCCGGATCTTGGCCGTGTAGACGCCCTTCTTGAGCTTCGACGTGATGCGGCGGTTGAGCACGCGCGCGGCCGTGCCCTTCGTGTCGGGGCCAGGCGGCGCCGCGGTGACGTCCTTGGTCTCGACGTCGACGAGGATGTCCTCGAGGTCGGCCGTCGCGTTGTCCATGCCGGCGCCGCCACGGGCGAGGTCGGCTGCGCTGTCGCGCACCTTCAGGGTGTCGTTGCCGTCCTGCCCGTCGACCGCGTCGCCGATGCCGGGGCCCGGATCGAGCCAGTCGTCGCCGAGGCCGCCGAAGTAGGTGGTCGACTCGTCGCCGCCGGTGAACATGTCGTTGCCGGAGCCGGCGTCGGCCACCACGGCGATCAGCGCGCCGAGGCCGGGGCCGGTGGTCAGCGTGTCGTCACCGCCGAACGTGTTGAGCTCGAACACCTCGCTGGAGGCGACGTCGAGCGTGAACGGGTTGTTCGTGCGCGCGTAGTGGACCTTGCCGTTCAGGACGCTGAGTGCGGAGACGTCGTTGGCGGCGCCGAGGTTGTTCTCGATCTTGTCGAGGCCGTCGTTGCCGTTCATCTGATCGTTGCCGTCGCCGTTGTTCCAGACGAGCGTGTCGTCGCCGGCGTTGCCGTTCATCACGTCGTTGCCGGGGTTGCCGAGGATGCGGTCGCCGCCGGCGCCGCCGTTGAGCGTGTCGACGCCCGTGCCGCCCTGGATCAGGTCGGCGCCGTCACCGGTGGTGACGGTGTCGTTGCCCGGGCCTGCGTCGATCGTCGTCGAGAGCGTCGTACCGGCAGCGCTGGTGAGCGTGTCGGCGCCGGAGAACGCGTTGATGTTCAGGCGCTCGGTGCTCGCGGCGATGTCGATCTCGATCGCGGCGCCGACGCGGTTGAACCGATGCGCCCCGGGGGTGCCTGCGAGCGGAGCCACGCTCATCACGTCGTCCGCGGTGCCGTTGTTGAAGAGCGTCTCGTCGGCGCCGTCGCCGCCATCGTTGACGTCGTCGCCGTCGCCGTTGTTCCAGATCATCGTGTCGTTGCCGGCGCCGCCGCTGATCGACTCCTTGGCCGGCTTGGCCGCATTGTTGGGGCCACCGGTGAGACGGTCGTCGCCTTCACCGCCGCGGATCGTGTCGAGGTTCTTGCTGCCGACGATGATGTCGTCGCCGGCGCCGCCGTCGATCGTCAACCGACCGGTGTCTGCGGGCACGGTCTGGTCGTCGGGCGCGACGTTGTCGAAGTCGATATTCGAGTTGAAGCCGTTGCCGGTGATGTTGTGGGCCAGGTTGGCGCCACTCACGCTGATGGCGATGTTGTCGTTGGCCTCATCTCCGGTGAGCGTGGCCGTGGTCGCGGAGGTCCTGACGCCGTCCACGGCGGCATTGGCCGCGGCCGGAAGTGCGAGGGCGGCAGCCGCCGTGACGGCCACGAGGGCCGCGGCACGACGAACGCCGAGGGTGCGGTGTGTGAGTTCCATGCTGCGATGGACGCCGGGGGCGCACGGTTATTCCGTGCCAACTTCTGAGAGGGTCCACTCGACGTGACCCCAGAGCTCGAGCGGGACGCACTCGGCGACCACCTCGACCGCCTCTACCGGGCGGCGTGGGCGCTGTGCGGCTCGCGCGAGGACGCCGAGGACCTGGTCCAGGAGACCTACACGAAGGTGCTCTCGAAGCGCCGCATCATCCGCACGCGCGAGGACACGCTGCCGTACCTGCTCACCGTCCTGCGCAACACCTACATCTCCTCGCTGCGCACGAAGGGCCGCCGGCCGCAGACCGCGCCGCTGGAGGACTCCGAGGAGCGGCTCGCCGCTCCGGCCGCGGTCGGGCCGGTGTCGCAGCTGGCCGCACGCGAGGTATTCGCGGCGATCGCGGAGCTGCCCGACGACCAACGCGACGCGCTCGCCGCGGTCGACGTCGCCGGGCTCAGCTACCAGGAGGCGGCCGAGGCGCTGGAGGTGCCGGTCGGCACGATCATGAGCCGCCTCTACCGCGGGCGCAATCGCGTCGCCGAGACGGTCGGGCGGTAGTGGACCTCGGGCTCGCGGGCAAGCGGGCGCTCGTCACGGGCGCGTCGGGCGGGATCGGCCAGGCGGTCGCGCGCGAGCTGGCGGCCGAGGGCGTCGAGGTCGTCGCCCACTACCACCGCAACCGCGAGGCAGCGGAGGCACTCGGCGGCCTGGCGCTCGGCGCCGACCTGCGCGACGAGGCGCAGGTCGCTGCGCTGTTCGAGCAGGCCGGTCCGCTCGACCTGTGCGTCGCCAACGCAGGCGTCTGGCCGAGCGAGGAGGTTCCCGTGGCGGAGCTGCCGCTGGAGCGCTGGCGGGACACGATCGAGGGCAACCTCACGGCGACGTTCCTGACCGCCCGCGGCTTCGCTCACGGGCTGGCCGGCGGGCCCGGCGCGCTCGTCCTCATCGGCTCGACCGCCGGTCGCTTCGGCGAGGCCGGCCACGCGGACTACGCGTCCGCCAAGGCGGCGATCGGCCAGGGGCTGCTGCTGTCGCTCAAGAACGAGCTGGCGCCGGCGCGCGTCAACGTCGTCGCCCCCGGCTGGACGGTGTCGCCGATGACCGAGGCATCGCTGACCGACGCGGTCGTCGAGCACGTGACCGCGACGATGGCGCTGAAGAAGGTCGCGCGCGCCGAGGACGTCGCGCGGACCGTGGTGTGGCTGTGCTCGGAGCGGGCCGCCGGCCACGTCACCGGTGAGGTGGTGACGGTCGCCGGCGGCATGGAAGGCCGCCTGCTGCGCTAATGGCCTAGCCGACGTCCATCACCCAGTAGGCGCGGCCGCCACAGCCGCCGAGGCGCTTGACGCCGACGCCGGCGGCATGGCCGCCGCCGAGGACGATCGCGCGGTGCGGCGGGCTGTTCAGCCAGGCGCGCAGCGTCGCCCGCGGGCTTGCCAGCGTGCCGCAACCCCAGGCGATGACTTCGCCGACGCCACCGCGCCAGCCGGCAGCGCGGACCCGGGCGAGCGGGCTCTTGCCGTTCGGCGAGACGTGTGCGAAGAAGTTCCGGCGGCCCATATCCGACGCGTGGCGCGCGGCGGCGCGGCCGAGGTGGCGCTCGGCCCGGAACGGCGAGAGGCCGGCGCCGGCGCGAGCGTGGTTGACGAGGCACAGCATCGCGCGGCGCATGACGGCGGTCGAGGCGCGGCGGGCGCCGGCGCCGCGGCAGCCGCCGGACGCGAGCGCGGTCGGCGACAGCGCGCCGGGACTGGCCGCGGAGAGGCCAGGCAACGGGACAGGAGGAACGATCTCCGCCGACGCGGTCGCGGGCACAGCAGCGAGGACGATCCCCGCGACGAGGATCGTCGAACGACGTGCGGCGAGAGGCCGCTTCCGAGCGCTAAGCATGCGGGACTCCCCTTGGGTCCGAGTGCTTGTTGTTGAGAGCGGCGCAACACCCCTGTCGCCACCGTCTCTTTTCGAACAAGCACCCTGGTACCCCCAGGTGCCCTCTTACTGATCAAACTTTTTTCACGTTATCCACGATGAACAACGGCGGTGCCGTTCCGGACACCTCGACGTCCACGTCGCGCAGCGCCGATCGCTCCCATTCGGCGCGCTCCAGGCCGAAGACGACGACGTCGTGGACCGCGTCCCCGTGGCGGTGCCACGCGCGAAGGACGCCCTCGCGGCGGAAGCCCACGCGCTCGAGCGCGACCTGCGAGCGGCCGTTGCGCGTGTTGGCCCACGCGGTCAGCCGGCCCATGCCGAGCGTCTCGAAGCCGAGCGCCGCGATCAGCGCCTTCGACTCGAGGTTCGAGCCGGTGCCCCAGTACTCGCGGCCGAACCACGACCCGACCGTCGCGCGGCGATCGCGCCGCGACAACTCGGAGAGCCCCGTGACGCCGATCGGCCCGTGCTCGCGATGGTCGATCAGGAACTCGAGCATCTCGCCGCGCTCGCGCTTGGCGGCCAGCTCCTTGATGTAGGCGAGCGGCTCCTCGACACGCGTGTACGGGCCCCACGAGAAGTAGCGCGTGACGAGCGGATCGGAGCCGAGCTCGAGCAGCCGCGGCGCGTCGTCGGGCGTCGCGTAGCGCAGCGTCAGCGTCGGGCCCGAGACGGTGAGCGGGGCGGCCTCGGTCACCGCGCCGATGCTATACACGCGTTCGTGATCGCCGTCCTCTACGACGTGCACGGCAATCTCGGAGCGCTCGACGCCGTGCTCGCGGATGCGCGCGCCGCCGGCGCCGACCGCTGGGTGCTCGGCGGCGACTACGCGGTGTTCGGCGCCTGGCAGGCCGAGACCGTGGCGCGGCTGCAGGAGCTCGAGCCGGCGACCTGGATCCGCGGCAACGTCGACCGGTGGGCCGGTGGGGACCCCCCGGACGACAGCACCCTCCAGGCCGCCGTCGCCGACACGCGCGCGACACTCGGCGACGCGCTCGCCGACGAGCTCGGCCGCCTCCCGTTCGAGACCGAGGTCGCGGGCGCGCGCTTCGTCCACGCCTCCCCCGTCTCCGACATGCGCTCGTTCTCAGCCGAGCCGGACGGCGACGACGAGGAGCTGCTCGACGGCACCACGCACTCGCGGCTCGTGTTCGGCCACACGCACGTGCAGTTCCGCCGCCCCGCCACGGTCGGCGACGTCGAGCTCGTCAACCCGGGCTCGGTCGGCGTCCCGCTCGACGGCGACCCGCGCGCCGCCTACGCGCTGATCGACCCCGACAGCCACGAGCTCGAGCTGCGCCGCGTCGACTACGACACCCAGGCCACGATCGACAAGCTGCGCGAGACCTACGGCGACCGAGAGTGGGCGCCGACGATCCTCAAGCGACTCCAGACGCAGTCTTTCTAGCCTCGGCCGCCTTTCTTGCCGCGGTCACGGGGCAGGTGCCTCGGTGATGGCCGCAGGCTTCGACGTCGCACAGCCGGCACAGGCGCCGGGCCGACGCGCGGTCGCTCGTCAGCCCGGCCAGCATCCGCTCGTGCAGCCCGCTGAGCGTCGCGCGCTCGTCCGCCGACAGCACGACCAGCGCCTGCTCGAGGGCCTCCTCGCGCGCGATCCGCACCGCCTCCGCCGCCGCATGGCCGACGGGCGTCAGCGCGACCGCCACCGTCCGCCCGTCCGGCCCCGGCCGGCGCGCGGCCAGCCCGGCAGCCTCCAGCCGGTCGACCAGTCGCACGGCGCCGGAGTGGGTGAGGCCGAGCGTCTCGCGCAGCGCGTCGATCGGCTCGCCGCCCAGGAAGCCGTCGAGCGCCGACAGCGCGGCGGGCGCGGAGGGACCGAGCGGCGACTCGGTCGCGGTCTCGATGCGGCCCGCTACCGCGAGCGAGAGCGTTCCGAGCAGGTTGGCGTCACGGGCATTCGTATGATCCACTCACACATTGTACGATTCGTGGCAATGGATCCGCGTACGAAGGCAGCCGAAGACGTCAGGGAGATCTTCGCCCGGGCTCCGAAGGAGACGCCGCCGCGCGTCTGCCCCAGCTGCGGGGCCGCCCATGTCACCCAGCGCGCCTTCTGCCCGAGCTGCGGCAAGCGCTACGACCGCCGCTTCGCGCGCGTCTCCGACACGCAGCGCTGGATCCTCGCCGGGCGTCGCGTTCGCCGGCGTGATCGTCGCGTGCATCCTGATCCTCCCCGGCGTCTTCGACGCCAAGCGCGAGACCAACGCGCGCCTGGCCAAGGAGCACGCCGCGCGGGTCGCGGCCGAGCGGAAGCGCCTCACGCGCGAGCAGCGCCCGATGCGCGGGCGCCCCGTCGGCCTCAAGCCGCCGGGGCCGACCGCCAGCGCCTCCGAGCAACTCGCCGCCCGCCGCAAGCTGATCACCGCCCTCGAGGGCGCGATCCTCGCCGACGCCCAGAACCGCGTGAAGACCGGCCAGCTCGACGGCCCCGTCAAGAGCGTGAGCTGCGGGCCGCTGATCCGCAACCCGGGCAACGTCGGCGAGGAGGAGGACCTCTCGAACAGCCGCGGGCGCTACGACTGCGTCGCGGTCAAGCGCGAGGTCATGAAGGGCGGCAAGGTCGTCGGCCTGTTCGGCCATCCGTTCGTCGGCACCGCCGACTTCAAGCGCTTCACCTACGTCTGGTGCAAGGACAACAAAGTCCCGGGCGAGCGGGGCAAACCGCTTGCCAAGGTGACCATCCCAGCCGTCTGCATCGGGGCCGAGGGGCGCCCGCGCGTCGGCGATGGGTATCTTTCGTCAACACCTTGAACAAAGTCGGATTGGGGTCTGGCTTTAGGGGTACTCGACGAGACGGGCAGGGCGGGGTTCAACCGGGGGACAAGGAGTGAGCCGACGTGGATCAGCCGCTGGGGATTACCTTCGAGAGCTTGGCTCCCGACACCGTTTGCGTCGCGCTCAGCGGGGAGCTCGACTTCTCGCGTGCGTACACGTTCGATGAAGAGATGCGGCGGGTCGAGTCGCAGAAGCCGAACAGCATCGTGCTCGACCTTCGCAAGCTGAACTTCATCGACTCTGCAGGGCTCGGGCGCGTGCTCGCGGTCCAGCGCCGGGCCGGTCGCGACGGGCGCCGGTTGGTGGTGGTGCGCGGCTGCCGCGCGGTCGAGCGGCTGTTCGCACTGAGTGCGCTCGACATGCGGCTCGAGATGGTCAGCGAACCGCGCGCGGTCCTGGGATCGCCGGCGTAGCCAGCGTCACCGGCCCGAGCTCGCGCGTCTCCTCCAGCGCCCCGAGCGCCTCGGGGCAGAAGGCGGCGCCGACGTCGCCGCGCATGATCTCGCGGACCTGGTCTGGCTCCATCGCGTCGCGGTAGGGCCGCTTTGCGGTCAGCGCCTCGCAGACGTCGGCGACGGCGAGCACGCGCGCGTCGCGGTTGAGCTGCTCGGCGCGCAGGCCGAGGTGGTAGCCGCGGCCGTCGAGGCGCTCGTGGTGGGCGCCCGCGGTGGCGGCGAGGTCGCGGAAGGCGCTCACGCGCTCGAGGATCCGGACGGTCAGCTCGGGATGGCGGCGCATCTGCACCCACTCCTCGTCGTCGAGCTTGCCCGGCTTGTCGAGGATCAGGTTGGAGACGCCGAGCTTGCCGATGTCGTGCAGCAGCGCGGCGCGGCGCAGGTCGCGCAGCTCGCGCGGGCCATAGCCGAGCACGTCGGCGACCGCGACGGCGATGCGGGCCACGCCGACCGAGTGGGTGCCCGTGTAGGGCGACTTGGCGTCGATGATCAGCGCGAACGCCTCGGCCACGCGGTCCAGCCGCTCGCCGTCGGCGTGCTGGATCCGGTCCGCGGGCTCGAAGGCGCCGATCACCGCGTGCGGCTCGTGGCCGCCGAGCGCGCTCCAGAAGCCGTGATCGCGGCGGGTGGCGCGCAGCGCGTCGACCAGCTCGGGGTCGAACCAGGTGCCGCGGCGGTCGGCGGCGACGTCGAACACCGCGCGCGGGCCGGCGGCGGCGAAGAACACCTCGACGGTCTGGGCGAGGCAGACGATGCGGCCGAGCAGTGGGATCGCGTCGCCGGCCAGGCCGTAGGGGTAGCCGTGGCCGTCCCAGTGCTCGTCGAGCGTCTTGATCGCCTCGGCCGTCGTCTCTGTCAGCTCGATCATGCGCGCGATGTCGGCGCCGCGCTCGCAGCGCAGCTCGGTCATCTCGCGGGCGCCCTCGGCGCCGCTCCGGGCGATCGCGGCGAGCCGGCGGGTGCGGGCGTAGCGGACCGTGTACTTCAGGGCCTCGAACGGGCGCAGGTGGTTGGTCAGCTTGCGGGCGCGCTTGAGCTCGAAGTCGTCGGCCCCGAACAGGGCGGAGAGCTTGGCCGCGTTGCTCGAGCAGCCGGCGTCCTTGAGCAGCAGCGCGTAGAACAGCGACGAGCGCGTCTGGTCGTCGAGCCCGATCTCCTCGCCGATGCGCATGCCGATCGCGCACGAGCGCACGGCGTGGCCCATCGGCTGGCCCTCGGTGACGTCGAGGGCGTACGAGAGCGCGGAGATGACCTCTGAGAGGCGGATGTCCACGTTGTCGCCATCGGCGGAACCCGCGCGGCGCTTGACTCGACACGCGGTCCATGCGCGTTCGACCGAAGGAGGAAATCCGCTCGTTTCCTCTGTTTCGGGCGCATACTGCCGCCCATGTCGCGCGTCCCCCAGGTCGTGGCGTTCGGTGGTGGCGGCTTCTCCATGGAGTCCGGCAACGCGCTGCTCGACGACTACGTGCTGGCTGCCACGGGCGTTGAGCGCCCGAAGGTCTGCTTCCTCCCGACGGCCTCGGGCGACGCGGACCACTACATCGTCCGCTTCTACCGCCACTTCTCGGCAGCGGTGTGCGAGCCGTCGCACGTGTCGCTCTTCCGACGCGATTGTGGCGCGGCGGACCCCCGCGAGCACCTGCTCGAGCAGGACCTCATCTACGTCGGCGGCGGCTGCGTGCGCTCGTGCCTCGGCACGTGGCGGGCGCACGGGCTCGACGACGTGCTGCGCGAGGCGTGGGCGCGCGGCATCGTCATGTGCGGGCTGAGCGCCGGCTCGCTCTGCTGGTTCGAGCAGGGGCTGACCGCGTTCCACGGCGAGCAGGGACTGCCGGTGGCGGGCCTCGGCGTCCTGATGGGCTCGAACGCCGTGCACTACGACAAGGAGCCGCGGCGGCGACCGGACTTCCAAGCGGCGATCGCGGCCGGGATGGCGCCCGGCTGGGGCGCCGACGACGGCGCGGCGCTGCACTTCGTGGGGCAGGGGCTCTCGCGCGTGATCGCTTCACGGCCGAAGGCCGGCGCCTACCGCGTGGAGCGGGTGGGCGACATCGCGGTGGAGACGCCGCTGGCGACTGAGTACCTGGGGGCGCCGGTGACGCTTGTCGCCTAAGCCGACGATCTTCGCCATGGGCGGCGGAGGATTCAGCATGGAGGCCGAGACGTCGGTGCTGGACGACTACGTGCTCTCGCTCGCGCCCGCGCGCGAGCCGCGGATCTGCCTGCTGCCGACCGCGGGCGGCGACTCCGAGGAGCAGATCCGCCGCTTCCGGATCGCCTTCGGCGACCGCTTGTGCGCGCCCAGCGTGATCTCGCTGTTCCGGCTCGGCCAGGAGCCCGTGCCGCTGCGCGAGCACCTGCTCGCCCAGGACGTCATCTACGTCGGCGGCGGCTCGATGATCAACCTGCTGGCGCTGTGGCGCGCCCACGGGCTCGACGCGATCCTGCGCGAGGCGTGGCAGGCCGGGATCGTGCTCGCCGGCCTGAGCGCGGGCTCGATGTGCTGGTTCGAGTCCGGCATCACCAAGGGCCTCGGCCGCCCGGTGCCGGCCTCCGGCCTCGGCTTCCTGCCCGGCTCGAACTCCGTGCACTACGACGGCGAGCCCGACCGCCGCCCGGCCTACCTCGAGGCGATCGCGTCAGGCGCACTGCCGGCCGGCTACGGCGTCGAGGACGGCGTCGGCCTGCTCTTCCGCGGCACCCGCCTCGCCGAGGTCGTCGCCGCCCGCGAAGGCATCCGCGCCTACCGCGTCGACGCCGTCGAGGGCACGGCGCGCGAGCACGAGCTCGAGCCGCGCGTACTCGCCGGCCGCGAGCACACACCCCCGGGCGCCGTGCCGCACGACATCGGCGAGCTCCGGCTCCTGCGCGCGGCACGGCGGCGGATGGCGGGCAACTAACCGATCAGTCGAGGTAGCCGGGCCGGAGCAGCCGCTCGAGCGTCTCGGCCGGCGCGGTCGCCCAGTCGGGGTCGATCGCCTCGCCGTGCTCGCGCGCGGTCCGGATCGCTCGATCCCAGGTCAGCGTGCGGGCGATCTTCCCCACCCGGCACGCGAGCTCGAGCGTCTCGACCAGCTCGTCGTGCGATGCGCGGTCGGCGAACACGCCGAGGTAGGCGTCGCGGGCGCGCTCCACCGGCTCGTCGCCGAAGCGGTACTGCAGATAGCCGAGCGGCACGAGCATCGCCGCGAACGGGTGCGCGATCACGCTGTCGCCCCAGTCGTAGTAGCGCGGGCCCTCGAGCATGTTCCACGGGTGGAGGTCGTTGTGGTCGAGGCTCGGCGCCAGCGGCGACGCCGCGAGGCGCTCGCACCACCCGATCACCTCCGGCTCCATCGCCGCCACGTCCGCGTTGCCGCCGGCCGCCGCCAGCGCCTCGTGGAAGCGCGCGGGCATCACCTGCGGCCGCATGTCCGGCACCCCGAGCGCGAGCATCTCCTCGACCGCCGGCTCGAGCTCCCGCTGCAGCCGCCCGTACTCGACGAGCGCATCGACGAGCGCGTCGAGCCCGGCGTCGCGCTCCCCGAGCGACGACCCGCCGTCGGGGAGCAGCAGCCACGCGCGCTCGACGTCGACCGCGATCGGCGTCAGCACGCGCTCAGGCACGACACGCGCCAGCACGCGGTAGAGCGGGACCTCGAACGCCGTCCCTTCGCCCGCCAGCTTCATCCACACCGGGCCGGAGCGGGTCGGCGCGCGCAGCACCGACGCCCACGGCCGCACCCGCACCTCCTCCACCTCGCCGGTCCGCTCAACGTGCGCGTCGATCCACGCGACCGCATCCGTGTCGATCATGCGGCGCCCCGGGGTAGACCTAGGGGATGCGAGCGCGCCTGAACGACCCAACGTGGTGGACGAACGCGCTGCAGATCGTCAAGACGGTCGCGGCGGCCGTGCATCGCGTGGGTGCTCGCCGTCTACGTGTTCGACATCGAGCAGGCCTTCCTCGCGCCGTGGGCCGCCCTGCTCACCGTCCACGCGACCGTCTACCGGACGTTCCGCCGCGGCGCCCAGCAGGTCGGCGCGACCGTGCTCGGCGTCGCTCGTCGCCTTCGCGCTCGGCAGCCTGCTCGGGCTCAACGCGCTCTCGCTCGGCCTGACGATCCTCGTCGCGCTCGTGGCCGGATCGGTGCGCGGGCTGCGCGCCGAGTCGACCACCGCCGCGGCGACCGCGCTCGTCGTGCTGACGACCGGCGCGAGCGACGAGGCGGGCGCGCTGCTCACGCGGCTCGCCGACACCGGCATCGGCATCGCGGTCGGGCTGCTCATCAACCTGCTCGTCTGGCCGCCGCTGCGCGATCGCAGCGCCGCCGCCCACGTCGACGCCATCGACGACCGCCTCGGCGAGCTGCTGAGCGAGATCGCCACCACGCTGCGCGGCAGCGTCAGCGAAGAGGACGTCGACGGCTGGACCACCCGCACCAGCGAGCTCGACGGCGACATCGAGCGGGCGTGGGGCGTCGTGCGGCAGGCGCGCGAGAGCGGGAAGCTCAACCCGCGCCGCGTGGCGCGCGACCGCATGCGGGCGACCGAGGACTACGACGGGCTCCTCGACCGCCTCGAGCAGGCGGTGGCCGACACCCGCAGCATGGCCCGCACGATCTGGCTGGCGAGCGTCCCACCCGAGCGCTGGAACCCCGCCTTCCGCACGCCCTGGCTCGACCTGCTCGAACGCGCGGGCGCCGCGGTCAGCGACGCCGATCCGGACGAACTGCGAGCGGTGCGCGAGGACCTCGACGCGCTCGCGAGCGAGCTCTCCACGCACGAGCTGCCGGACGGCTTCTGGCCCGTCGCCGGCGCGCTGCTCGTCAACCTCCGCAACATCCTCGCGTCGCTCGACGTGGTCGCCGACGCCCAGCCCGTCCAGGTGCCGGCTCCCGCGCTCGCCGGCGCTCACCCCAGCGTGCGGTCGAGGTTGTAGGCGGCGCTGATCAGCGCCAGGTGGGTGAACGCCTGCGGGAAGTTGCCGAGCGACTCGCCGGTCGGGCCGATCTCCTCCGAGTACAGCCCGAGGTGGTTGGCGTAGGTGAGCATCTTCTCGAACGCCAGCCGCGCCTCGTCCAGGCGCCCGGCGCGGGTGAGCGCCTCGACGTACCAGAACGAGCAGATCGAGAACGTGCCCTCGTCGCCGCGTAGGCCGTCGGGCGAGGCCTCGACGTTGTAGCGGTAGACCAGCGAGTCGGACACGAGCTCGTCCCCGATCGCGTCGAGCGTCGAGAGCCATTTCGGGTCCTTCGGCGCGATGAAGAGCGTCAGCGGCATCAGCAGCACGGAGGCGTCGAGCACGTCGGAGCCGTAGTGCTGCACGAACGCCTGGCGCTCGTTGCTCCAGCCCTTCTGCATGATCTGGTTGTAGATCCGGTCGCGCTCGGCCAGCCAGCGGACGATGTCGCCGGGGAGGCCGCGCGCGCGGTTCATGCGGATCGAGCGCTCGAGCGCGACCCAGCACATCAGCCGCGAGTAGGTGAAGTCCTTCTGGCCGCCGCGCGTCTCCCAGATGCCCTCGTCGGCCTGATCCCAGTTCTCGCACAGCCAGTCGACGATCCGGCGGACGTTGTCCCAGGTGTCGGAGAAGATCGGCGAGCCGTACTTGTTGAACAGGTAGACCGAGTCGATCAGCTCTCCGTAGATGTCGAGCTGGCGCTGCTCGGCGGCGGCGTTGCCGATCCGCACCGGGTGTGAGCCCCGGTAGCCCTCCCAGGTCGGGTGCTCGTACTCCGGCAGGTCGGCGCGGCCGTCGATCCCGTACATGATCTGCAGCGGCCCGCTCGGCCCGACCTTCCACTCGCGCGTGCGGTCGGTCAGCCACTCCATGAACTGCGCGGCCTCCTCGGTGAACCCGAGCCGCAGCAGCCCGTAGAGCGAGAACGCCGCGTCGCGGATCCAGGTGTAGCGGTAGTCCCAGTTGCGGCCGCCGCCGAGCTGCTCGGGCAGCGAGGTCGTCGGCGCGGCCACCAGCGCGCCGGTCGGCGCGTAGGTCAGGAGCTTGAGCGTCAGCGCTGAGCGCAGGACCATCTCGCGCCAGCGGCCGGTGTAGCGCGACTGGCCGACCCACTTGCGCCAGTAGCCGACGGTCGCCTCGAACGCGGCAAGCGTCTCGCGCTCGGAGTACGGGCGGCAGATGTGGTCCTGCGCGACGCGCTCGAGCACGAACGTCTGCGAGTCGCCGGAGGTCAGCGAGAACGTCGCGTAGATCCCGTCGCCGCGCCGCTCGAGCCGCCGCTCGTGACCCATCGCGCGGGCGATCGCGCCCTCGAGCGCGAGCGTGAGGTCGGGCGAGCGGAACAGCACCCCGTGCGGGTGCATCTCGACCTCGTGCTCGTCCTGCCCGTAGCCGAAGCGCGGCTGCACCTCGATCTGGAAGTCCATCTCGCCGCGCACGACCACGACGCGCCGCACGAGCCGGTGGCGATGCATCGCCAGCTCGGCGTGATCGATCGGCATGAAGTCCTGCACCTCCCCCACCCCGCCTTCGGTGAAGAAGCGCGTGATGAGGACGTTGGTGTCCGGGAAGTAGAGCTGCTTGGCGGTCCAGTCCTCGGCGGTCGGGCGGAGCGCGTAGAAGCCGCCCTGCTCCTTGTCGAGGATCGCGCCGAACACGCTCGGCGCGTCGAAGGCCGGACAGCAGTACCAGTCGATCGTGCCGTTGGTGCCGACCAGCGCGATCGTGTGGAGGTCGCCGACGAGCCCGTGCTCGGCGATCGGAAGGTAATCCGTCTCGAGCTCGCGGGAGTGCGCCATGCTCCCCTATCTCCCCTCTTCCTCGTGCGCTGCGACCATCGCCGCGCCCAGGACGCCGGCCTGCGCGCCGTGGCGGGCGAGCCGGATCGTCGTGTGGAGGCCGAGCCCCGGGACCGTGTACTCCTTGGCGACGCGCTTGGCCGGGTTGAGCAGCAGGTCGCCGGCCACCGAGACGCCACCGCCGATGACGATCTCCTGCGGGTCGAAGACGTTGATCGCGTTGGCGATGCCGATGCCGAGGCGCTGGCCGAGGACGTCGAGCACGCGCAGCGCGTCAGCGTCGCCGGCCTTGGCGCCGTCGACGACGTCGTGGCCCGTGACCTCGCCGTCCTGCTCGAGCCGCTTGCCGAGGAACGAGTCCTCCTCCTCGCGCGCCTCGCGCTCGGCGAGCCGGTCGAGCGCGCGGCCCGCCGCGAGGTACTCGAGCGTCCCCGGCAGCGGGTGCTTGCCCGCGGGCGTCGGCGCGCCGTCCTCGAGGTCGAGCCCGATCACCGTGTGGCCGAGCTCGCCGGCGCTCGTCGCCCCGCGGTAGAGGCGCCCGTTGAACACCAGGCCGCCCCCGACGCCGGTGCCGACGGTGAGCATCACGAGGTTCGGGCACACCAGCTCGCCCGCCTCGTCAAACGCCTCGGCGAGCGCCGCGCAGGAGGCGTCGTTCTCGAGGTAGACCGGGATCCCCGCCTTGTCCGACAGCAGCTCGCGCAGCGGCAGGTCGGCGAGCGGGATGTTGACGCTGTGCGCGATCCGGCCGGTCTCGAACTCGATGATCGAGGGCAGGCCGACCCCGACCGCGACGGTGGTCTCGGTGCGCAGGCCGGCGATCAGCTCGACGATCTGCGCGACGAGCTTGTCGGAGTCCGACACGTCGGTCTTGACCAGCTCGTGCGTCTCGAGCTTGCCGCCCCGGAGCGTCGCGGAGGCGATCTTCGTGCCCCCGACATCGAGGCCGATGAACTCGCCGTCCATCTAGAGCTTCGCCGCCGCGGCCTCGTCGAGGAAGACGAACAGCGACCCGGCGGTCGGGCGGACGTGCCCGGCGGGCGCGTCGGGGTCGGGCGGCTCGGTGAAGGCGCGCGCGACGGCGTCGGCCTTGTCGGCGCCAGAGACGAGGAAGTCGACCTCGCGCGCGCCGTTGAGGACCGGGAAGGTCAGCGTCACCCGCGGCACCTGCGGCTCCATGCCGGCGAGCGGGACGGGCGCGGCGAAGCGCCCCCGCTCCTCGACCTCGGGCTTGCCGGGGAACAGCGACGCCGTGTGGCTGTCAGGCCCCACGCCGAGCAGGATCAGGTCGAAGCGCGGGTCAGAGCCCATGCGCTCGCGCAGCAGCGCCTCGTAGGCGCCGGCTGCCGCGTCGGCCCCGAGCTCGCCCGGGATGCGCACCACGGTCGGGGGCTTGGAGAGCTGCGACAGCAGCGTCCGCGCCGCCATGCCGAAGTTCGAGTCCGGGTGGTCGGGCGGGACCATCCGCTCGTCGGTGAACCAGACGGTCGCCCGGCTCCAATCGGCGTCCGCCTGGGCGGCGAGCGCGTACGCGCCGCGGGGAGTGGAGCCGCCGGTGAGCACGATCTGGCCCCCGGCCACGGCGGCCTCCGTGAGCCGCTCGGCCACCGCCGCACCCGGGTCCTCCACCACCGTGATCTCCCTCATGCGGCGCGAGCCTATCTACAGGAGCGCGCGCGCCGCCGACAGCGCCGGCTTGTAGGTGGGATCGCGCAGCAGCGCCTGGCGGACGCCCTCACCGAGGATGCCCGCCTCGCCGCGTGAGGCGCCGAGCACGGTCCACACCTGCTCCTTGCCGTCGCGGGTGCGGCGGACCGACTTGAGCCCGCCGGGGCCGCGGTCGAGCGACACCGAGCGCCCGGAGGCCATCTCGATCGTGACGCCCGCGAGCCCGGGTGCGCCCGGCTGCTCGACCTCTTCGAGGCGCAGCGTGACCTCGCCGCGGCGCGCGCGGGCGTGCGCGGTCCGGCGCTGGCCCCCGCCGGCGGCGAACGAGCCCGGGCGCCAGCCCAGGCGCGAGCACAGCCAGCCGCAGAACAGCAGCGCAGCCGCCAGCGAGTCGGCGCGGTGGCGGACGGTGACCTCCGAGATCTCGCCCAGCCCGCGCCGCAGCGGCGCCGGGTTGAAGGCGGCGGCGACGCGCTCGCGCCACGGCGTCGAGCGCAGCCACGCGAGATCGACGACGTAGGCGCTCTCGAGCAGCTCGTCCGAGCGCGCGAAGGCGGCGGGCACGTCGGGCTCGTCCTGCGAGTCCACGAGCACCACCTGCATCAGCCGCCGCAGCGAGTCGACCGCCTCGGCGTGCGCGTGCGGCGCCCACACGACGGTCGCCAGGTCGGGCACCAGCAGCGGGTCGACGATCGTGTCGAGCGCCTTCAGATGGCGCTCGCCGATCTCGAGCTCGACCTGCTCGCGCCCGAGCGAGAACGGACCCTCGGCGATCTCGGCGGCGACGCTGCACCACGCGTCGATCGTCGTGCGCCCGTTGTGCACGGCGCAGATCACCAGCCGCGACGGGTGGTAGCGCCCGACGCGCTCGAGCCGGTTCTCGATCTCGCCCCGGAACTCGCCGTCGACGACCACCACGAGGTTGAGCACGCGCGCGGGGACGAACGCGTCCTCGTCGTGGTAGCGCTCGATCAGCAGGTGGCGGAGCGCCGCCTCGACCTTGCTCGGCGTGGTGTCGCGCTCGCGCCAGACCTCCTCGGTCATGTCACAGCCCGCGCCACGTCCGCGGCGCGATCAGCTCATCGGCCTCGGGCGGACCGGGCGAGCCCGCCGCGTACTCGGCCTTCGGCGGCTGGCCGTCCTTCCAGGCCTGCAGGATCGGGTCGATGATCGACCACTGCGCGATCACCTCGTCGTCGCGGGTGAACAGCGTCGCCTCGCCGCGCATGGCGTCCTGGATCAGGCGCTCGTAGGCCTCCGGCGACTGCGACATGAACGACGAGCCGTAGAGGAACTCCATGTTCACCGGGCGGATGCGCATCCGCGAGCCCGGGATCTTCGCCCCCAGCGACAGCGACACGCCCTCGTTCGGCTGGACGGCGAGGATCAGCAGGTTCGGCTGCACGCCGACCGAGCCGTGGGAGGTGAACGCAAGGTGCGGCACCGGCTTGAGCTGGACCGCGATCTCCGTCGTCTTGCGCGACAGGCGCTTGCCGGTGCGGAGGAAGAACGGCACGCCCTCCCAGCGCCAGTTGTGGACCTCGAGGCGCAGCGCCGCGTAGGTCTCGGTCTGGGAGTCATCCGGGACGCCGTCCTCGTCGAGGTAGCCCGGCACGTCCTCGCCGCCGGGAGAGCCTGCTGTGTACTGCGCCCGCACGGTCATCTCCGCCACCTGCTCCGGCGTCGGCGGCTGGATCGCGTCGAGCACCTTCACCTTCTCGTCGCGCACCTTGTCGGCGTCGAACGAGGACGGCGGCTCCATGCACAGCAGCGTCAGCAACTGCAGCATGTGGTTCTGGACGAGGTCGCGCAGCGCCCCCGAGGTGTCGTAGTAGCCCGCGCGCGAGCCGATCCCGATGTCCTCCGCCGCGGTGATCTGCACGTGGTCGATGTAGTTGCGGTTCCAGACCGGCTCGAACATCAGGTTCGCGAACCGGAACGCCAGCACGTTCTGGACCGTCTCCTTGCCGAGGTAGTGGTCGATGCGGAAGACCTGGCGCTCGCGGAAGACGTTCGAGACGACCTTCTGGAGCTTGCGCGCCGACTCGAGATCGGTGCCGAACGGCTTCTCGATCACGACCCGGACGTCCGCGTCCTTGTGGCGGTGCAGCCCCGCCTGCTTGAGCTGCTCGGCGATCACGGAGAAGTACTCCGGGGCGGTCGAGAGGTAGTACATGCGGGCCAGCGGCTGGCCGGCGTCCTCGTCGAGATCCTCGATCACCTTGGCGAGGCGTCCGTAGGCCTCGGTGTCGTCGAACGGCACCGACACGTAGCGCATGCGCTCGAGCAGTCCCTCGAGCACCTGGTCGTCGGGCTCGCGGCGCGAGTTGCTCTTGATCGACTCGCGCGCGACCTCGCGGAACTCGTCGTCGGTCTGCTCGCGGCGCGCCGCGCCGATCAGGTTGAAGCGCTCCGGCAGCGCGCCCTCGTGGGCGAGGTTGTAGAGCGCCGGCAGCAGCTTGCGCGCGGCCAGGTCGCCCGACGCGCCGAAGATGACCATCGTCGTCGGCGGGACCGGCAGGCGCTCCAGCCCTTCGACGAGCGGGTTCTCGCCGACCTGCTCGGCCGGGGCGTCGGTGGGGATGGAGGCCGCCATCTAAAAGCCCGCGCCGGCGGCGCGCTCCACCGCGTGGCCGCCGAACTGGTTGCGCAGCGCCGCAAGCACCTTGTGCGTGTACTCCCCCTCCTTGCGCGAGTAGAAGCGCGCGTAGAGCGCAGCGGCGATCACCGGCGTCGGGACGTCGAGATCGATCGCGTCGGCGAGCGTCCAGCGGCCCTCGCCGGAGTCCGACACGTTGCCGCCCAGGTTCTCGAGGTCGTTGCCCTCCTCCTTGAACGCCTTCTCGGCGAGCTCGAGCAGCCACGAGCGGACGACCGAGCCGCGGTTCCAGAGCGCGCAGACCTCCTCGAGCTCGATCGGGAAGCGCGACTTGTGCATGACCTCGAAGCCCTCGGCGTAGGCCTGCATGAGCCCGTACTCGATCCCGTTGTGGATCATCTTCACGAAGTGCCCGGCCCCGGCGTCGCCGAAGTGGCGCCAGCCGTCCGGCGGGGCGAGCGTGTCGAGGATCGGGGTGAGCTGCTCGACCGACTCGGGGTGGCCGCCGACCATCATGCAGTAGCCGACCTCGAGGCCCCAGACGCCACCCGAGGTCCCGACGTCGACGTAGCGGATGCCCTGCTCGGTGAGCGCGGCCGCGCGGGCGACGTCGTCGTGCCACTTCGTGTTGCCGCCGTCGATGATCGTGTCGCCCTCCTGGAGCATCGCGGCGAGCTCGTCGACCGTGGACTGGGTCGGCGCCCCGGCCGGGACCATGATCCACACCATGCGCGGTGCCTCGAGGCTCGAGACCAGCTCGTCGAGCGACGCGACGCCCTTCGCGCCGTGCCCCTCCGCCTCACGCACATGCTCGTCGTTGAGGTCGAAGGCGACCACCTGGTTGTCGGAGTCCCGGTGGATGCGGTGAACCATGTTCCCGCCCATCTTCCCGAGCCCGACGAAGCCGATCTGCATTTTCAGAGTCCCTCCCCGAGGGCATCGATGGACCCGGGGAGGTCCCGGGAGTCAAGTCGTACGCGCACTGCCTCGAGGCCGTGGTCGCGCAAGGTCTGGAGGTCGCCGTCGGCCTGGGCCGAGATCAGCGTCCGGAAGTCGAACTCGTCGCCGGGGATGTCGGCGTCCGCGTCAGAGTCGTGCACGAGCTGGAGGAAGCGCCCGACGGGCGGGCCGCCCTTGTGGAACTGGCCGGTCGAGTGCAGGAAGCGCGGGCCGTAGCCGTAGGTGGTGGCGACGTGGTGCGCGGCGATCACCTTCTCGCGCAGCCGCGTGATCGCGGCCTCGATCTCCTCCGAGTACGGGAGGTAGCCCATGATCGCGAGGTAGGCCGGCGGCTCGAGGCCGGCGAACAGCGTGCCGACGTCGCCCGCGACCTCTTCCGGCGCGCCCTCGGTCAGCACCTTCTTCGTCGCGTCCTTGGCCTGCTGGACGTTGGGCTGGTCGAACGGGTTGATCTCGAGCACCCAGCCGACCACGGCGGTGGCGAACTCCGACAGGAAGAACACGCGCCCGAGGTCGTCGGGGCCGCGCGCCTGCACGATCACCGTCGGGTGCCCGGCCTTGGCGAGCGCCTCGATCGCCTCGTCGTGCCCGGCGTCCGGCGCGTCCGTGTTGCGGAGGTGGAGGAAGACGCGATCGTTGCCGTAGGCGTCGGCGGGCAGGATCGGCTCGTCGGCGACCGGCAGGATGCCGCGGCTCTTCTTGCCCGTGCTCTCGGCCACGAGCTGCTCGACCCAGACGCCGAACGAGGCGATCGGGTCGTCGACCACGAACGTCAGCTTGTCGCGGCCGGCGCGGGCGAGCTCGCCGAGCGCGAGGCCGAGCCACAGGCCGGCGTTGTTCTCGGGGTTGTCGAAGTCCGAGCACGCCTGGGCCGCGACCTGCGCGCCCTCGAGCAGCGGCCGCACGTCGATGCCGGCCAGCGCGGCCGGCACGATCCCGAAGTACGACAGCGCCGAGTAGCGCCCGCCGATCTCGGGGTCGTTCTGGAACGCGCGCCGGAAGTTGTTCTCCTCGGCGAGCTCGAGCAGGCTCGAGCCCGGGTCGGTGACGAGCACGAAGTGCGAGCCGTCGCTCTGCAGCCCGTGGAAGTGCTTGAACAGCGAGATCGTCTCGATCGTGCCGCCCGACTTGGTGGAGACGATGAACAGCGATCTTCTCGACGTCGATCTCGCGCTCGACGGCCTCGATCTGCAGCGGCTCGGTCGAGTCGAGGACGTGCAGGCGCAGCCCGCCCTCCTGCGGCCCGTAGGAGAGGCGGAAGACCTCGGGCGCGAGGCTCGAGCCGCCCATGCCGAGCAGCACCGCGTCGGTCAGCCCGTCGGCCTTGCACTCGGCGACGAACGCGTCGAGCGTGTCGGCCTCCTCGAGCATCTTGTCGGCGATCGTCAGCCAGCCGAGTCGGTCGGTCACCTCGGGCGTGCCCTCGGGCGCCCACAGCGTGCCGTCGCGCTGCCAGATGCGGCGCGCGACGTCTTCGTCGTGCGCGCGCTTGACGCGCTCGGCGAGCGGCTGCTCGAGCTCGAGCGGCAGGTCGGCCTCGATCGCCGCCGGGCGGCGCGTGACGATCGCCTCGCGCTTGCGCTCGATGCCGTCGAGCAGCTTGGCCATCGGAACCATGAAGGCGTCGATGGCGTCGCGCAGCAGCTTGGCGGTGACGTCGTCGAGGTCGATGCCCGGCCTCGCGCAGCGCCTCGAGGTCGGCCGTCGGGTCCTCGGCGGCGGTCGGCGCCGGTCACCTCGCCCTGCTGGCGGGCGGCCATCAACGTCGGGAGCGGCATGGTGTTCACCGTGTCCGGTCCGACCAGTCCGTAGACATAGAGCGTCTCCGGGTACTGCGGGTTCTTCACACCCGTCGACGCCCACAGCGGGCGCTGGACGGGGGCGCCGGCCTCGCGCAGCTTGGCGAAGCGCTCGCCCTGCTCGAAGACCTGCTGGAACGCGCGGTAGGCGGCGCGCGCATTGGCGAGGCCGGCGCGGCCGGCGAGGTCGGTGCGGCCCGCAGCCTCGAGCCGCTTGTCGACCTCGGTGTCGACGCGCGAGACGAAGAACGAGGCGACCGAGTGGCGGTCGAGCGGCTTGCCCTCCTCGTGGCGGCGCTCCATCGCGCTGAGGAACGCCTCCATCACGCGCTCGTAGGCGGAGACCGCGAACAGCAGCGTGACGTTGACGTTGAGGCCCTCGTAGAGCGCCTCCTCGATCGCCGGGATCCCCGCGTCGGTGGCGGGGATCTTGATCATCACGTTGGGGCGGTCGACCAGGCCCCAGTACTGGCGCGCCTGCTCGAGCGTGCCCTCGGTGTCGTGGGCGAGCCGCGGCGCGACCTCGAGCGAGACGTAGCCGTCCTTGCCGCCCGTCTCGTCGTAGACCGGGCGCAGCACGTCGCAGGCGAGCTGGACGTCCTTGACCGCCAGCTTGCGGTAGACCTCGCGCGCGCTGAGGCCCTCGCGGGCGAGCGACTCGAGCTCCTCGTCGTAGTCGGGCGAGCCGAGGATCGCCTTCTCGAAGATGGCGGGATTCGACGTCACGCCGCGCAGCGAGTCCTCGTCGACCATGCGCTGCAGCTCGCCGGAATCGATCACCGATCGGCGGATCTGGTCGAGCCAGACGCTCGTCCCGGCGGAGGTCAGCGCAGCGAGCCGCTCATTGACCTGTTGCACGCTCATGGCCTGCGCTCCCTTCCCGTTTCGGACGTGGGCCGGAAGCTAGCGCAAAGCCCGCGTCAAACCGCGACTGGTAGCGCTCCCCGCGCGGCGCAGAAGGCGTGGACCACGCGCGGGTCGAACTGCGTGCCCGAGCAGCGCCGCAGCTCGGCGAGCGCCTCGGCCTCGGTGAGCCGGTGGCCGTACGGACGGGCCTCGCACATCGCGCTGAACGCGTCGCACACGGCGACGATCCGCGCGCCGAGCGGGATCGCCTCGCCCTCGATGCCGTCCGGGTAGCCGCGGCCGTCCCAGCGCTCGTGACTGGCGCGCACGAGCAGGGCGATCGGGCGCAGGGTCGGGGCGGCGCAGATCATCGTCTCGCCGACGAGCGTGTGGCGGCGCATCAGCTCGCGCTCGGAGGCGTCGAGCGGGCCGCGCTTGGCGAGGATCTCGCCCGGGATCGCCATCTTGCCGATGTCGTGCAGCTCGGCGGCGCGCGCGACGTTCTCGCGGCCGCGGCGGTCGAGGCCGAGCGACTTGCGCTACGGCGGTGGCGAGGTCGGCGACCTCGCGGGCATGGGCAAACGCCGCCGGCTCCTCCTTGGCCAGCGCACTGAGCAGGACGTCCACGGCCATACGCCCGCGGCCGCCGGCGATACGCATCCGAGCGATCGTCACGACGCGCGAAGAATTCGAGCCGCGAGCGTCATACCCTTTACGTCATGGCCACTGATCAGATTCACAAGACCGACGAGCAGTGGCGCGAGGAGCTCTCCCCGGAGCAGTACGACGTGCTCCGCAAGGGCAGCACCGAGCGCGCGTTCACCGGCAAATACTGGAATGACAAGCAGGACGGCGTGTACCGCTGCGCCGGCTGCGGTGCCGAGCTGTTCAGCTCGGACACGAAGTTCGACTCCGGCACCGGCTGGCCGAGCTTTACCGAGCCGGCCGTCGCCGCCGCCGTTGAGACCCGCCCCGACAACTCGCTGTTCATGCGCCGCACGGAAGTCGTGTGCCGCGCGTGCGGCGGCCACCTCGGACACGTCTTCGAGGACGGCCCGCAGGACAAGGGCGGCCTCCGCTACTGCATCAACTCGTGCGCGCTCGAGCTCGACCCGGGCGACAGCGCAGCGAGCAAGCCCGACCCGACGTAACTGCAACCGCTGACCCGGGCGAGTGCCTTGCGGCGCTCGCCCAGCCAGCCGCGCACGCGTGTGCGCCGGGCATCCCGCCGAGCCTGGGGCTTCCGTGGCATTGTTGCGTGAATGCAGAGCCGCGCATGGCCGCTCGTGAAGCGCTGGATCGACCATGCCGCCAACGACGTCACGACGCTCGCGCCGGACGCCGACGGCGGCCAGCGCGTGCTCGACGCGCTCGCGGTGACCGAGCGCTCGGTGCTCGGCGCGCTCGCGGTCCACACCGGTGGGCTGACGATCGACCACAACTGGCTGCGCGTGCTCGGAGGGCCGGCGCTGCTTGAGTGGCAGGCCGCGCTCGACGACGGGCTCGTGGTCGGTCACGACGCGGCCGGCGGCTTCTTCGCCGTCGGCACCAAGGACGGCGAGGTGCGCTATCTCGTTCCCGGCGGCTACGAATGGATGGAGACGGAGATGGGGCACGCCGCATGGGTGCACTGGACGCTGATGGGTGACGTCGAAGGCTTCTACGCCGACATGCGCGAGCCCGGCTGGGAGGCGGAGTCCGCGGCGCTCTCCCCCGATCAGGGGCTGTCGGCAAAGGGGCCGGCGAAGATGAGCGCGGTGTGGGAAGCGCAGCGCAGCCGGGTCCGCCCGCTGGCGGACCGCTGATGCGCCGCCGCCTGCCGCTCGCGATCTTCTTCCTCGGCGCGGGGATCATGCACTTCGTCAAGCCCGGCGCCTATGAGGCGACGGTGCCCGACCCGCTGCCGGGACACCGCGAGATCGTCTACGTCTCGGGCGTCGCGGAGATCGCCGGCGCGCTCGCGCTGCTCGACCGGCGCAGCGCGCCGTGGGCGGGCTGGTGGCTGATCGCCCTGCTGCTTGCAGTCTTCCCCGCCAACGTGAACATGGCGGTTAACGCGGAGCGCTTCCGGGCGGTCCCGGAAGCGCTCCTGTGGATCCGGCTGCCGATTCAGGCGCTGCTCATCGCCTGGGTGTGGCGCGTGTCTTCACCACTGCGGTCCCGATCAGCAGACCCTGCTTGAAGGCGTCGGTCGCGAACGCACCGTTCAGCGCGTCGGCCGCGCCCTTGGTGAGCGTCGCGCTCACGCCCGAGACCGTCAGGCGCTTGCCCTTCTTGCTCACCTGAACCTTCGACAGGTCGAGGTCGAGGATCGCGAGCCGCGCGTTGCCGACGCGCGCGGTCAGCTCCGCCTTCTTCGTGTCGATGATGAAGTTGCGCAACTCGACGCGGGTGGCGTCGCGGCTGAGCGCCAGACCGCCCGTGTGGCGGATCGTGCCGGCCAGCGTCTTGGCCTTCACGCGGCCGGTGGTGATCGGGAACGCGAGATCGGCGCCGTCGGCGGTGGCGGGAGCCAGCGGGGCGGCGGCGATGCCGAGCGAGGCGAGCGCGTCGGTGGCGCCCTTGTCGAGCGTCAGGGTGGTGGCGCCGCGGGAGAGCTTGAGGCTCTTCTTCGGCTTCGCGGCGGCGGGGGCGGCGGCGACGAGCAGCGCGCACAGCGCCAGCACGGCGAGCCGGATGGGACGGGTCATGCGAGACCTCCGGGGTAGGTGATGCCGGAGGTACGGCGCGCGGCCGCCCGCGGGATTGCGCCCGCGAGCGGCCCGGCGCCAGGGTGACCGCGAAGTCGAGCCGACGAGCCTCGCCCTCGTGCCGGGCGGTGGCGGGCTCGACTCCGTCAGGCCGCGACCGGGACCGCCTCGATCTCGCCGCGGCGCGCCGCCTCGGCGTGCTCGCGGCTGTCCTTGCTGGAGATCAGCACCGCGGCCAGTAGGGCGCCGACGATCGCGAAGCCCGCGCCGACCAGGAAGGCGTCCTGGAAGCCCTCGGTCAGCGCCGTGGGCAGCGCCTGCCGATCGCCGCCGGCCTGGGCCAGCACGTGGTCGGTCCGCGAGTTCGCGATCGTGGCGAGGATGGCCAGGCCGAGCGCGCCGCCAATCTGCTGCGACGTGTTGATCAGACCGCTCGCCAGCCCAGCCTCGCGCCCCGACACGTTGCTCACGGCGGCGATCGTCATGGGGACGAACGCGAGGCCGAGGCCGAACGCGGCGAGTAGCGACGCGGGCAGGATGTCGGAGAGGTACTTGCCGTCCGGCGCCACCTGGCCGAACCAGACGAGCCCGGCGGCGGTGAGGAGGAGCCCGGCGATCAGCGTCGGCTTGAAGCCCACGCGGGTCACGAGCTGCGACGCGAGGCCGGCGCTCACGATGATCCCGCCCGCCAGCGGCAGGTAGGCGAGACCCGCCTTCAGCGCGTCGTAACCCAGCACCTGCTGCATGTACAGCGAGACGAAGAAGAACATCGAGAACAGCGCCATGGCCACCAGCAGCCCGACCACGTTGGCGCCGGTCAGCGTCCGGTTGCGGAAGATCCCGAACGACACCAGCGGGCTGGGCGAGCGCAACTCGATGAGGATGAACGAGCCGATCAGTGCGAGCGAGACGAGGATCAGCGAGATCGTCTGGGTCGAGCCCCAGCCGGCGTTGACGGTGTCGACCAGCGCGTAGACCAGCAGCGATAGGCCGGCGGTGATGGTCAGTGCGCCCGCGACGTCGAAGTGGCGCGGGCCCTCGATCTTGCTCTCGGGCAGGATCCGCGTCGCGAAGAACGCCACGGCGAGGCCGATCGGCACGTTCACGAACAGGACCCACTCCCAGCCGGCGTACTCGGTCAGGAGGCCGCCGAAGAGCACACCGGCGGCGCCGCCCGAGCCGGCGACTGCACCCCACACACCCAGCGCGCGGTTGCGCTCGGCGCCCTCGGCGAAGGTCGTGGTGATGATCGACAGCGCGGCCGGGGAGAGGATCGCGGCGCCGAGGCCCTGGACCGCACGGGCGGCGACGAGCCACTCCGGGCTCTGGGCGAGACCGCCGGCGAGTGACGCGGCGGCGAAGAGGATGAGACCGGCGACGAAGACGCGCCGGCGGCCGAGCAGGTCGGCCAATCGCCCGCCGAGCAGCAGGAAGCCGCCGAAGGTGAGCGTGTAGGCGTTGACGACCCAGGAGAGATCCTCCTGGGAGAAGTCGAGGTCCCGCCCAATTGAGGGCAGCGCGACATTGACGATGGATGCGTCGAGGACGACGATGAACTGCGCCGCGGCGAGCAGCACGAGCGCCAGGCCCTTACGGGTTACGGGAGCTGATTCGGACACGGGGGGGAGGCTCCTCCAGAAAGATGTGGAAGCTGAGTTCCGGTTACGCTTTCGCACGATACGGAATTGACGTTCCGCTTGTCAACCCCTACATTGGTGTATGTGTCCGTCGACACAGAGTCAGCCCAGAAGCCACTGCGGGCCGACGCGCGGCGCAACCGCGAGTCGATCCTGAAGGCCGCCCGCGCCGTCTTCTCGGCGCGCGGCCGTGAGGGTCATCTCGAGGAGGTGGCCCGGCGCGCCAAGGTCGGCATGGGCACCGTCTACCGCCACTTCCCGACCAAGGAGGCGCTGCTCGAGGCGCTGGCCCGCGAGCAGTTCGACCTCCTCACCGCGTGGGCGCGCGAGGCGCTCGAGGAGCCCCACCCCGGGGCCGCGCTCGAAGCCCTGCTGTGGCGCGGCGCCGAACTGCAAGCCTCAGACCGCGCGTTGATGGAGGCGGTCGCCGACTTCAAGCCGAGCGTCGCCGCGCAGGCCGACGAGCTGCACGCGTGTACGGAGGAGCTGCTCACGCGCGCCAAGAAGGAGGGCACGGTGCGCGCCGACGCCATCGGCGAGGACATCCGGCTGATGATGTGCGGGCTGGGCAGCGTGATGCAGATGGGCGGCGACGGCTGGCGTCGCTATCTGACCGTCATGCTCGACGGCATGCGAGCTAGCTAGCCTTCTCCTTCAGATGAGCGTGGCTGACGTCGCAGACTCCGAAGTCGAGGAGGTCGCCTGGGACCTCGATCCCCTGTTGATCGGCGACCCCAGCGATCCCACCGCAGCCGTCGACGCCATGCTCGCCTCCGCGCAGGAGCGCGCCGACGCGTTCGCCGATCGCTACGCCGGCCACGTCGCCGAGCTCGACGGCGCCGGCCTCGCCGAAGCGATGAAGGAGCTCGGCGACCTGCAGGAGCTCGTCGCCCGCGCCGGTTCCTTCTCCGGCCTCTACTTCTCGACCGACACGACCGACCCGGTCCGCGGCGCGCTGTTCCAGCGCGTGCAGGAGAAGGCGACGCCGATCGAGACGAAGCTGCTGTTCTTCGAGCTCGAGTGGGCGGCGATCGAGGACGACGTCGCCGACGCGCTGCTCGAGGCCGACGGTCTCGACTTCTGCCGCCACCACCTGCGGACCGCCCGCCGCTACCGGCCCTACCTGCTGTCGGAGCCCGAGGAGAAGATCCTCGCCGAGAAGTCGCTGACCGCCCGCAACGCCTGGGGCCGGCTGTTCGAGGAGCAGGTGGCCGCGCTGGAGGTGACGATGGAGGACGGCGCCGAGCCGGTCTCCCTCGAGGTCGCGCTGTCGCACCTGCACTCCGCCGACCGCTCCGAGCGCGCCAACGCCGCCGAGCGCGTCACCGCCGCGCTCCAGCCCGGCCTGCGCACCCGCGGCTTCGTGTTCAACACGCTGCTCGCCGACAAGATGGTCGACGACCGGCTGCGCGGCTACACGCACTGGCTGCAGAGCCGCAACCTCGCCAACGAGGCCTCGGACGAGTCGGTCCAGGCGCTCGTCACCGCCGTGCGCAACCGCTACGAGCTGCCGCGCCGCTGGTACCGCCTGAAGGCGCAGCTGCTCGGGCTCGACCGGCTCAAGGACTACGACCGCATGGCCGCGGTGACCGACGAGAACCCGGTCGTCCGCTGGGGCGACGCGCGCGACCTCGTGCAGGACTCCTACTCGAACTTCTCGCCCGAGCTCGGCGACCTCGTCCACCGCTTCCTGACGGAGAAGTGGATCGACGCGCCGGTCCGGCCCGGCAAGCGCGCGGGCGCGTTCTGCGCCTACACGGTGCCGTCCGTGCACCCGTACGTGATGCTCAACTGGACCTCGCGCCGCCGCGACGTCCTGACGCTCGCGCACGAGCTCGGCCACGGCGTCCACGCCGCGCTCGGCGGCACCCAGGGCATCTACCACATGGCCACGCCGCTGACGCTCGCCGAAACCGCGAGCGTGTTCGGCGAGACGATCGTGTTCGGCCGCCTGCTCGAGCACGCCGAGACGCCGGAGTCGAAGCTGTCGCTGCTCGCGGAGTCGATCGAGGGCTCAATCGCCACCGTCTTCCGCCAGATCGCCATGAACCAGTTCGAGGACCGCATCCACGTCGAGCGCCGCGAGTCCGGCGAGCTCGCGCTCGACCACATCGGCGAGCTGTGGGCGCAGTCGCAGGAGGAGCTGCTGGGCGACGCGGTCGAGGTCACCGAGGGCTACCGCAGCTGGTGGTCCTACGTGCACCACTTCGTCAGCGTCCCGGGCTACGTCTACGCGTACGCCTACGGGCAGCTGCTCGCGCTGGCGGTCTACGGCCGCTACGAGGAGGAGGGCGAGTCGTTCGTGCCCGCCTACCTCGACCTGCTGCGCGCCGGCGGCTCGAAGTCACCCGAGGAGCTCGGCAAGATCGTCGGCATCGACCTCGCCGACCCGGGCTTCTGGGACAGCGGCCTCGCGCTGGTCGAGCGCCAGCTCGACGCCGCCGAGCAGGCCGCGCGCGACGCCGGCCGGCTGTAGTCAGCGTCCGCGGCAGCGCCGCCGAACGTCAACGGCGGCATTGAGGGGTGGGTCGAGGTGCCCCGGCGGCCACGAGTGTCACCTCAGGGTCGGTATGCGACCTCGAGCTGACATTCGTGGCCCGGGGCGTTCGAACCCGCTCCCTCAATGCCCGCCGTTCGACGGCGCTGCCGCCACCGCCCGCGCGATGATCCGCGCCAGCACGGCGACGTCGTCGATCCGCACACGCTCGTCGACCGCGTGGGCGAGCTCGAGACCGGGCGTGCCGACCATCACGGTCGGGATCCCGCGAGCGCAGAACAGCCGCATGTCGGCTCCGTAGGGCACGCCGGTGAGGCGCGGCGGGGTGCCGCGCTCGATGCGCACCGCGGTGGCGACGGCGGTGACCCACGGGTGCTCGGGCGGCGTCGCGCCGGGCGCGAACTGCCCGCCGGTCCACTCGACCTCGACGGGCGGCGCCTCGCCGTCGTCGAGCGCGGCCTCGAAGGCCGCGCGGGCGTCGGCGAGGTCGGTGCCCAGCGGCACGCCCGAGCCGGCCCTCGACGGTCACGCGGTCGGGCACCGAGCTCGGCCAGTCGCCGCCGTCGATCCGCCCGACGCTGACCGGGTAAGGCAGCGCGAGCGTGCGCATGGCGGGGTGCTCGACGTCGCGGTTGATCGCGCGCTCGTGCGCCTGGATGGCAAGGTGGATGCCGACGTAGCGGTCGAGCGCCGAGCGGCCGGCGAGCCGCATCGCGGCGTGCGCCGCGCGGCCGCGGACGGTGGCGCGGAACGTCAGCGCGCCGGCCTGGGCGCAGACGACCTCGAAGCCCGTGGGCTCGGGGATCAGGCACGCATCGAAGGCGGCGTCGCGCTCGAGTGCCGCGAACGCGCCGAGCCCGCCGTCCTCCTCAGAGCCGACGGCGAGCAGCACGACCTCAGGGCGCTCGCCCTCCTGCAGCTCCGCCAGCGCGTGCAGCGCGGCGATCACCCCGCCCTTCATGTCGAGCGCGCCGCGGCCGTGGACGTGGCCGTCCTCGATCAAGCCCGACCACGGGCCGTGGCGCCACGGCTCGGTGCCCTCCGTCACGACGTCGACGTGGCCGCACACCGCGATCCGGCCGGGCCGCGTGCCGGGCACGGTGACCGCCAGGCCGAGCAGCTCGTCGCGCGCGGCCTCCTCGCCCGGATGGTCCGGGGTGGGCGCGCAGCGCCGCGAGGTCGTGCTCGTGCAGCTCGGCGTCGAGGCCGAGCGCCTCGGCGAGCTCGGCGAGGCGCTCGAGCACCGCGCGCTCGTCGCCCGTGAGGCTGGGGACCTGGACCAGCGCCGCCGTGTCGCGGGCGATCGCGGCGGCGTCGATCACGCGCCGAGCGTGGCCTCGGCGCCGCCCACTCGCTCGCCGCGCGAGTTGTGCACGGGCCCGTCGCGCAGGTTGTCGAGCGCGGGCCCGCCGACGTCGATGTCCCAGTGCTCCTCGAGCAGCAGCGGCGCGACGACGTCGAGCGCGCGGGTGGCGCCGTCGAGCACCTTCAGCGCGGCGCCACGGCCGTCGGGCAGGCCGATCCCGAGCACGCCCTCGGCGCCGATCTTGCACACGAGCTTCGGGTGCGCGCGCATCAGCTCGGTGTCGAGCGCGCCGTCGAAGGCAACGAGCTCCGGGTGCGCGCTCATCGCGGCGCTGAGCCGCTCGCCGGCGGACCCGAGGTCGCCCGAGGCGAGCCGCCCGAACGCCGCGGCGAGCCGCGCGATCGGCACCGAGAACGTGCGCATCCCGCAGCCGTCCGTGGCGCGCGTGAGCTCACCCGGCGCGACCCGCGTCGCCTCGGCGAGCCCGCTCTCCATGGCGTCCTGGAGCGGGTGGCCCTTGTCGATGTAGCCCTCAGGCGGCCACCCTTCGGCGGTCGCGAACGCGAGGCCGAACGCGTGCTTGCCCGAGCAGTTGTGGCGGATCGGGGTCGGGTGGTCGCCGGCCTCGCGCAACGCGATCGCCGCGGTCGGGTCGCGCGGCTCGGCCGCGCCGCACTCCAGGTCGGCCTCGGTCCGGCCGGCGGCGGAGAGGATCTCGCGCACGCGCTCGATATGGAGGTCGCTGCCGCCGTGCGAGGCGCAGGCCATCGCGAGGTGCTCGGTGGCGAGGCCGAAGCGCTCGGGCACGCCGGCGCGCACGCCCGCGAGCGCCTGGAACGGCTTGGCCGCCGAGCGCGCGTAGACGGTCGGCCCGGGGTAGGCGGCCGACTCCGCCCCGCCGGCACCGCGAGCCCGCCCGCCGCGGCCGCGGTCGGTCGTCGCCCAGGCCACGCGGTGCTCGCTTTCGACGCCGGCTCCGCGGCGCACGCGAACCAGCGCCTCTCCGATCACGAGGCGCGGACCTGGTAGATCGAGGTGAAGCCGGTCTCGAAGCCGCTGCGCGCGGCCCGCAGGTAGAGCCGCCACACGCGCACGCGCTCGGGCCCCGCGAGCCGCACTGCCTCGTCGTAGTTCTCGTCCAGCCGGCTCGCCCAGTGGCGCAGCGTCTCGGCGTAGTCGGCGCGGAAGTCCTCGATGTGGCGCGTCTCGAGGCCCGCTCGCTCGAGCGCGAGGAGCACGCGCGAGAGCGGCTGCGGCGCGCCGTCGGGGAAGACGTAGCGCGAGGAGAAGTCGCCCGGGTGCGGGTCCTCCTGGCGTAGGTTGGCGATGCCGTGATTGAGCAGCTGCGCGCCCGGCCGCAGCGCGCCGCGCAGGCGCCGCGCGTACTCGTCCATCTGTTCGGCGCCGACGTGCTCGACCATGCCGATCGAGGCGACGGCGTCGAACGACTCGCCGGCCAGCTCGCGGTAGTCGACGACGCGGAAGTCGGTGCGGTCCGCGACCCCGGCCTCCTCGGCGCGGCGGCGCGCGGTCTCGACCTGCGGCGGCGACAGCGTGATGCCGGTCACGTGGACGCCGTGGCGCTGGGCGGCGTGGATGGCGAACGTGCCCCAGCCGCAGCCGACGTCGAGCACGCGCTGGCCGCGCTTGAGGCCGAGCTTCTGGCACACGAGCTCGAGCTTGGTCTCCTGCGCCTCCTCGAGGGTCGTGGCGCCGCGCGAGAAGATCGCGCACGAGTAGGTCATCGTCGGGCCGAGGAACAGGCGGAAGAACTCGGGCGGCACGTCGTAGTGGTGGCGGACGGCGCGCGAGTCGCGCTGGATCGAGTGGAAGCGCCCCTTCGGCTTGAGCTCCGAGGACGGCGGGCCGGGCGGGCGGACCGGCCCGGTGGCGCGGAGGGCGGCGAGCGCGAGCTTGGCCTTCGTGCGGCGGTCGATCTCGGGCGGCTGCCACGTGTCGATCACCTTGACGACGGCGTCGAGGTCGTCGACGTCGAGCGCGCCCGTCACGTAGGCGCGGCCGAGGCCGAGCTCGCCGGGGGCGCGCAGGACGTGGGCGAGCGCCTGCGGCGAGCGGGCCGTGAAGGTCGGCCCGCCCGCGGGGATGGTTGGGGGCAGCTCGGCGCCGTCCCACAGGACGACGCGGAACGGCCGCTCGGGGAGCGCATCCTCGAGCGCGGAGCGAAACGAGGCGGTACCGGGCATGCCTTCGACGCTAGCGGGTCAGGATTCGCTGAGGAGGCCTCGCGCGTGATCCCAGCGCCACAGCGGGCCCTCGGCGCGGACGTGCAGGCCGCCGATCCAGCGGTCGAAGCCGAGCAGGGCGACGCGATCCTTGTCGCCCGCCAGCACGGCCCGGCCGTCCTCGGTGAGCTGCAGGCTGCCGTTGCCGCTGACGAGCCCGTCGAGCTCGGCGAGCCGGTCGAAGGCGATCGTGTCGCCCATGAACGGCGCCTCCTCGGCGGCCATGCTCCCGAGGAACGCGTCGAAAGGCGTGCGCGCGCCGGCGGCCACCGCCTCGAGCAGCTGGCGCTCGGTGCGCCCGAGGCCGTCGCGGGTGCCGGGCAGCTCCTCGAGCAGGCGGCGGAGCGCGGGCGCGAGGTAGGGCAGGCGCTCGTCGGGAGTGGCGGCCGCGCGGGCGAGCGCGCGCGGGTCCTCGCCGCGCACGACGTCCCACGCCGAGCGGGCGAGGTGCACGTGCTCGGGGGTGATCGCCGTGCGCACCGGCCACAGGCTCGCGAGCTCGTCGGGCTCGAGCTCGCCGAGGCCGGCGAAGCCCGGCCGGCCGGGGAAGGCGCCGATGCAGATCAGCTCGGCGTGCTCGGGGCGGTCGGGCAGCCCGGCGAGGATCTGGATCAGCTGGAGCTGGTCGTAGAGGTCGTGCTCGAACCACAAGACAACCGGCTCGAGCGTCTCGATCGCGGCGCCTAGGCGCTCGTCGCGCTCCCGAAACTGCGCCTCGGCGGTCCCCCAGTACTCCGCTCGCACCCGCCGCAGCTCGTCGGGCGGGAGATCAGGTACCGGCCCCTCGTGCAACGCATCTCGCCACGGCAACAGGTCCCCGGCGATCCCGGCGCGCTCCATGGTCGCCGTCGTCGAGTCGCCGTTCGTGACGTGCAGCACAAGGCCACCCTAGGGTCATCCTCAAGGCGGAGGCAAGACCATCTCCCAGGCCGACGACGGGCGGGTTTCCGAGCCGTAGCTTCTCCTCATCGCAGGAACCTCCCCCCGAAGACCTCCCAGGAGACACCGACATGGCTTACGCAGGACAGACCCTCGAGAACCCCGTCAGCGGCGAGAAGATCACCTTCATCCAGACCGCTGCCGACACCGACGGCGAGCTGCTGGAGATCCAGCTCGAGCTCTCCGCCGACGGCGCCGTGCCCGGTGCTCACATCCACCCCGAGCAGGAGGAGCGCTTCGAAGTCCTCGAAGGCACGATGACCTTCCGCATGGGTATGAAGAAGATCGTCGCCAACGCCGGTGACGTCGTCACCGTGCCGGCCGGCAAGATCCACGCCTTCAAGAACGGCGGCGACACGACCGCCAAGGTCAACGTCCAGGTCCGCCCGGCCCTCAACATGGAGGAGCTGTTCGAGACCACGGTCGCGCTCGCCGAGGACGGCCGCACGACCTCCAAGGGCATGCCGAAGCCGCTCGACCTGGCGCTCTTCGTCCGCCGCTACCAGCGCGAGGTCAAGGCGCCGTTCCCGCCCGCGCCGGTCGTCCGCGCGATGCTCGCCCCGCTCGCCTGGATGGCGGACCGCAAGGGCCACGCCGAGCGCTACACGCCGGTCGCCGAGCTCGCGCCCGCGCTGTAGGTCCGGGGTGGGACATAGCCTGGGCGGGGTGGCAGCACGTCACCCCGCCCAGGCCTCTCCACGTACCGGCCGGATCCTGGCGGGCGTCGCCGTGATGCTCGTCCTCTTCGCCGTCGTGATCCTCGGCGGCGTCTACTACATGCTCACCCAGTTCGGCGACGAGCTGGACTCCGAGCTCGACTCGCAGGTGCGCACCGTCCAGCGCGACTTCGACGGCGACGTGCGCAGGCTGCAGCGCAGCATCGAGCGCGAGCTCGACGACCGGCTGCCGCCGGTGGTCACGCCGGCTCCGTAGCCCCGTCCCACAGCAGCCGGCCGGCGCGGCGCAGGAACGCGTCGTCCGGTGGCGTCAGGCACTGGTTCAGCCACGCGCCCTCGATCAGGTTGGCGGCCGCGCCGGCGAGGTCGGCAAGCGCGGCGCCCTCGCGCAGCCGCAGGCCGAAGTGCTCGATCGCCTCGCCGAACGCGCGCTCGAGCACCTCGACCCACTGCCCGTGCTCCTCCATGCTCGGCGCGCTGATGCGCTCGCTCCAGAGGCCGTAGGGCACCGTGCTCAGCCACAGCGCCCACAGCGTCCCGTAATCGACCCGCGGCCGCGCGCCGCGCTGCGGGCCGCGCGCCGACTCGGCGGCGAACAGCGCGTCGACCCACGCGCCCGCGTCGGGATGGTCGGCGGGCGCGGGATGCTCGATCTCCTCGATCCAGTCGCCGGCGTCGAGCGCGCGCGCCATCGTCTCGGCCTGGAAGGCGGCCTGACTCCCGAACAGGTGGGAGATCACGCCGCGCGTCTTGCCGTCGCGCTCCGCGACGGCATTGGCGTCGAGTCGCGCGAACGGGCCGACCGCGGCCGAGCGACGGTCGAGCGCCTCGGAGTCGTGCTTGATCTGCTGCAGCGCGGCGAGCTGCCCCATCTCCACGTAGCGGCCGCGCGCCTCGTCCCTGGGCAGCGTCGAGCGTCCGGCGCGTCGCTTCGGAGCCATTGCACCGCGAAGCGTACTTGACACGCCGGAGTTGCGTACGTACGGTACGTATTTACGTACGTACGGTACGTACGTATCACCAGAACTCGGTCCCCCCTCTGTCCGAAAGGACCTGGCCGTGAACGTGCTCGCTCCCGCTCTTCACCCTGCCCCTGTCCGGCGCTGGCTCGCCACCCTCGGCGCCACCGCCGTGTCGACCTACGCGCTCGACGCCGTCGCCACGCTCGCGGGCGCGGCGCTCGCCGCCTCCGGCGTCCTGCGCGGTGCCCCGCACCTCGCGCTGCTCGGCTTCCTCCTTCTCACCTACGTCGCCTGGGGCGCCGGCCTGCGTCGCAACCTGAGCGCGAACTGGGCGCTGCTGGAGCAGACCGGCACGAGCACCAACGCGCTCTCGAAGGCCGCAAACGACCTCGCGGCGCTGCGCGGCTGGCGCCCGCGTGCCCGCCGGATCGCGGGCGCGACCGGCTACGTCGCCACCGAGCTCGCCAAGGAGGCGCCGTACTACGCCGGCGCGTTCGGCGCCGCGCTGGTCAGCGACTCGGTCTCCTCCGGCGACGCGATCGTGTTCCTGGGCGGCGCGAACCTCGGCGCCGCCGCCTACGAGTACGGGCTCGCCGGCCTGACCCGCGCGTTCCTGCGCCGCAGCCACGCGTCGTTCGACACCGACTGGGTGCCGGAGGAGTACCTGGCCGACTACTACGCCGTGGTCGAGCCGGACGAGCTCGAGACGATCGCGTTCTTCACCGACGCCATGCGCGAGACCGCGCCGGACGAGCCGATCCTGTTCTTCGGCACCGGCCCGACGCTGCACCACGTCTTCCTCTCCGCGGACCGCGCGTCGGAGATCCACCTCGCCGACTACCTGCCGCAGAACCTCGCCGCGATCGAGCGCTGGCTCCAGCGCGACCCCGGCGCGCACGACTGGCGGCCCTTCGTGCGCTACACGCTCGAGTGCGAGGGCGAGCGAGCGCCGACCGAGGCGCAGCTCGCCGAGCGCGAGGAGCTCACGCGCGCGAAGGTCACCCGCCTGCTCGAGGCCGACGCCGGCGACCGCGAGCCCGTCGGCGACCGCTACGGGACGGTGGTGAGCGCCTACTGCGCCGACTCCGCCACCGCCGACCGCGCGACCTGGGAGGCCTACATGCGCCACATCGCGGGCCTCGTGCGGCCGGGCGGCGTGTTCATCACCGCGGCGCTGCGGCGTTCGCGCTCCTACCTCGTCGGCGGCAAGCAGTTCCCCAGCGCCGACATCGACGAGCACGACCTGCGGGCGGTGCTCGAGCCCGAGTTCGAGTGCTCGATCGAGGTCCGCGAGGTGCCGGAGCACGCGCGGCTCGGCTACGAGGGCATCGTGCTCGCTACGGCCATTCGACGCCCACCAGCGTCGGCTCCGGCTCGAGCCTGACGCCGAAGCGCTCGTCCACGCCGCCCGCGATCTCGCGGGCGAGCGCGAGCAGCTCCACGGTCGTGCCAGCGCCGCGGTTGGTGAGCGCGAGCGTGTGCTTGGACGAGATCGCGATCCCCTCCGGGTTGCCGTGACCCTTGTGGAAACCCGCGCGCTCGATCAGCCAGGCGGCCGAGGTCTTGACGCGCCCGTCGTTCTCCGGGAAGCGCGGCGGGCGCTCGGGCGCGCGTTGCTCGAGCGCGGCGAACGCGTCGGCGGACAGGATCGGGTTGGTGAAGAACGAGCCGGCGGAGACCGAGTCGGGGTCGTCCGCGTCGAGCACCATGCCCTTGCCGCGGCGCAGGCCGAGCACCGCCTCGCGCACGTCGGCGAGCGGCGCGCCCTCGCCGGGCTGCACGCCGAGCGTGCGCGCGAGCTCGGCGTAGGCGAGCGGGCCCGACAGCTCGCGGCGCTCGAGCGCGAACGTGACCGCGAGCACCACCCAGCGCCCGGGGTGGCGCTTGAACGCGCTCGAGCGGTACGCGAAGCCGCAGTCGGCGGGCGCGAGCTCGGCGACCTCACCGGTCGTGCGGTCGAGCGCGCGCACGGACGTGATCGTCTCGGCGACCTCCTGGCCATAGGCGCCGACGTTCTGGATCGGCGTCGCGCCGATCGAGCCGGGGATGCCCGACAGACTCTCGACGCCCGCGAGCCCCTCGGCGACGCAGCGCGCCACGAACGGCTCCCACTCCTCCCCCGCGGCGACGGTCAGCTCTCCGGGCGCGCGCTCCTCGATGCCGCGCGTGAGCACGCGCACCACCGTGCCCGGCCAGCCGTCGTCGGCGATCACGAGGTTGGAGCCGCCCGCGACGAGCAGCACGTCGTCGCCCTGCGCCGCCTCGACGAGCTCTGCCTCGCTGCGCGCCTCGGCGACCGCGCCGGCCGGCCCGCCGAGCCGCAGCGTCGTGAGTTCGCTCAGCAGTGTCACGGCCCGCGAGACTAGGCGACGATGCGGTCCTTCCGGGTGTCCTCCGTCGTCCGCGCCGCCCCGGACGCGGTGTGGGAGCGCGCGACCACGATCGCCGGCGTCAACGCCGAGCTGTGGCCGCTCGCCCGCATGACCGGCGAGGGCGAGATCCGCGAAGGTGCGCTCGGGCGCTCGTGGATCCTCGCGCTCTGCGTGCTGCCGATCGACTACGACGACATCTGCCTCGAGGCGGTCGAGCCCGGCCGCGGCTTCCGCGAGCGCTCGCGGCTCGGCTCGTGCAGCGCGTGGCACCACGACCGCACGCTGACCGCGCTCGCCGACGGCACGCGGATCGTCGACGAAGTCGCGTTCACGCCCCGGCTCGACGCCGCCGGCGGACTGCTCGCCTTCGTGTTCGCGGCCACCTTCCGCTGGCGCCACCGCCGGCTGCGGAGAATCTGGCGATGAGCGGACTCGAGCTCGACCGGCTCGACGGCGACGCGGCGCAGGTCGTGCGGCTGGACGGCGCCCGCTTCGGCGGCCCCGCGGCGCGTGAGCCGCACCGCCACGACTACCACGAGCTGATCTGGATCCGCGACGGCCGCGGGCAGCACTCGATCGACGGCGCGACGGTGCCCGTGCGCCCCGGCACCGTGACGGTGATCGGGCGCGGCCAGGTGCACGTGTTCGAGGAGGGCGAGGCGCTCGACGGCGCGGTCGTGCGCTTCTCCGAGGAGATCCTCGCCGAGCCGGGCGCGCGCCGCGGCACGCCGGCCTGGCTGCTGGCCGGGAGGGGCGGGCGCACCGTGGTCGTCCCGCACGGCGAGCAGGGCCGACTCGGCGGGCTGATCGACGCGCTCGGCGCGGAGCTCGACCGGCCGCCCGACGAGCACAGCCCCGAGCTCCAGCGCCACCTGCTGTCCGCGATCCTGCTGTGGATCGAGCGCTGGTACGACGCCTCCCGCACCGAGCGCCGCGACGCGGACGACGCCGAGGTCCAGCTCCACCGGCGCTTCACCCGCCTGCTCGAGGACGACTTCGCCGAGCACCACGACGCCGCCCACTACGCCGACGCGCTCGCCGTCCCGGCGGCGGCCCTCAGCCGCGCGCTCAGCCACGTCACCGGACGCGCCACCAAGGACCTGATCCTCGACCGCGTGATGCTCGAGGCGGCACGGCTGCTGCGCTTCACCGACCTCACCGTCGGCGAGGTCGCGCGCCGGGTCGGGTTCGACGATCCGCTGTACTTCTCGCGTGCCTTCAAGCGCCGCCACGACGAGCCGCCGCAGGCCTACCGCGACGCCGCGCGCGGGAAGTCCATGCATCGGTGACGTCCTCCCATTGGCGGAGCGCGCCCAGCGGCGTAATCCTGTTGCCATGACTTCAGACACCCAGACGCAGACCACCGCTCCGGTCCTCCCCGCCTCGCTCCGGGTGGGTGCCGTCGAGCTGACCGTCACCGACCTCGACCGCTCGGTGCACTTCTACGAGACGGCGATCGGCCTGCGGCTCCACGGCCGCGAGGGCAACCGCGCCGCGCTCGGCGCCGGCGGCGAGGACCTGCTCGTGCTCGTCGAGGACCCGAACGCGCGGCCCGCCGGGCGCCACTCCGGGCTCTACCACTTCGCGCTCCTGCACCCTTCGCGGCTCGAGCTCGCGCGCGCCGCGGCACGCCTCGCCGTCACCCGCACGCGCATCAGCGGCGCCTCCGATCACAACATCTCCGAGGCGATCTACCTGCCCGACCCCGACGACAACGGCATCGAGCTCGCCGCCGACCGCGGCCGCGAGACCTGGGGCGACATCTCCGACCCGACCGTGCTCGGCGGCCCCGCGCCGCTCGACCTCGCCGGGCTCATGAGCCTCGTCCAGGACGAGGAGCCGCAGCCGCACGTCGCGCCGGAGACCGTCGTCGGCCACGTGCACCTGCACATCGGCGACATCGACCGCAGCCTCGCGTTCTACCGCGACGTCATCGGCTTCGAGGTGATGACGCTGCTCGACTCGGCCGCGTTCGTGGCCGCCGGCGGCTACCACCACCACCTCGGCCTCAACATCTGGCGCGGCCGCGGCGCCCCGCCGGTGCCGGCCGGCGTGGTCGGCCTGCGGCACTGGACGATCGTGATCCCGGAGGACGGCGCCGCCGCCCTGCGCGAGCGCGTGATCGCCGCAGGCGCGCCGTACGAGGACACGCCCGACGGCCTGCTCGTGCGCGACCCGTGGGACATCCCGCTGCTGGTCGTCGCCCAGGGCTGATGCTGCTCCGCCACCTCGCGCTGGCGGTCCAGGACGAGCAGCGCTCGCGCGAGTTCTACGAGCGCTGGTTCGAGTTCGGGGTCGAGCCGGCCGAGCGCATGGACGACGGCGTGCTGATGCTCTACGGCCCGGGCGACGTGACGCTTGCGCTCGGGCCGGCCGACGAGCGGCCGACGCTCCCGCCGTTCCTGCACTTCGGCTTCAACTTCGACGCGGCCGGGCCGGTGCGCGAGCTGCGCGACGCGTTCGCGGCCGCGGACGTCGAGATCGTCGAGTTCTGGGACGAGCCCGACTACGTGAGCGTCAAGGTCCGCGACCCCGACGGCTACGTCGTCGAGTCCAGCTGGGAGCCCTAGGCGGCGAAGCCCTCGCGCATGCGGTCCAGCGCCGCGGCGATCCACGGCAGCGACACCGGGTCGTCGCTCGCCAGCGCCTCGCGCTTCTGCTCGTCGCTCTGCCCGTAGAGCAGGCTCGTGGCCATGCGGAAGCGCAGCGCCGCGGGGTCGTCGCCGAACGCCTCGCCGGCGAGCACGGCGACGTTGCGCTCCTCCAGCAGGTGGTCGGCGAGCTCGGCGCCGGAGCCGAAGGGCCGCCCCGTGAAGTCGGGATAGAGGTAGAAGGCGCCGCTCGGCGGCCGGCAGCTCGCGCCGGAGGCGATCACGACCTCGTAGGCGGCGCGGCTCACCGCGCGGTGCAGGCGACGGCTCGCGTCGACGTGCGCGACGACCTCCGGCGGCTCACCGAGCACGTACTCGGCCGCGTGCTGCATCGGCGCCGCCAGTGCCGACCAGATCTCGCTCGCCAGCCCGCCGAGCGCCGCGCCGGCCTGCTCGCCGAGCGGCCCGTCGGCCAGCCGCACGAGCCCGACGCGCCAGCCGCCGAGCGCCAGGTGCTTGCTCAGGCCGGTGGTGACGAACGTGCGCTCGGGCAGGACCTCGGCGGGGCTGACGAAGCGCTCGGGCTCGTACGCGAGGTCGCGGTAGATCTCGTCGCAGACGATCAGCAGGCCCGCCGCCTCGGCGATCTCGCAGACCTCGCGGACGACCTCCGCGGAGGCGACGGTGCCGGTCGGGTTGTCGGGCAGCGTGAGCACGAGCACGCCGGGGCGCGCGCCGATGCCCGCCGCCTCGGCCAGTGCGGCGCGCAGCTGCGCCGGGTCGGGCACGCCGCCGGCCTCCGCCCCGATCGGCACGCCGATCACGCGCTTGCCCGCGATCGCCGCGTGGGCGGCGTAGCTCACCCAGCACGGGACCGGGAGCACGACATCGCCGGGCAGCAACTGCAGCAGCGCGAACAGCAGCGGCTTGCTGCCGGGCGCGAACACGATCTGGCCCGCATCCGTCGGCACGCCGCGGCGCGCGAAGTAGCCCGCCGCCGCCTCGCGCGCTGCCGCCGACCCGGCGACCGGCCCGTAGCCGTTGCGGCCCGCGCCCTCGGCGAGCCGCTCGGCGACCGCGGGCAGGACCGGCAGCCCGGCCTCGCCGAACGCGAGGTGGAGCACCGGCTCGCCCGCCGCGAGCTTGGCCTGCACGCGCTCGTTTGCGGCCAGCGTGGGCGACGGCGGGACAGCGGCGATGAGTTCTGAGCGCAACACTGGTCGGTAGTCACATGAGCCTTCCACAGATCGTGAACCGAGACGAATGGCTGGCCGCGCGCACCGCGCTCCTGGAGCAGGAGAAGGAGCTCACCCGCCGCCGCGACGCGCTCAGCGCCGACCGCCGGCGGCTGCCGATGGTCGAGATCACCAAGGACTACCGCTTCACCGGCCCGCAGGGCGAGGTCGGGCTGATCGACCTCTTCGAGGGCCGGCGGCAGCTGATCCTCGGGCACTTCATGTTCGACCCCGACTGGGAGGACGGCTGCCCGAGCTGCTCGGCCGGCGTCGACGAGATGTCGCCCGGCCTGCAGGAGCACCTCCACACCCGCGACACCACGATGGCCTATGTCTCGCGCGCGCCGCTGGAGAAGCTCGAGCGCTGGAAGGCCAAGAAGGGCTGGGACGTCGCCTGGTACTCGTCCGGCGGCAGCGACTTCAACTACGACTTCGGCGTCACGATCGACGACGCGAAGGGCTCCTCGTCCTACAACTTCCGCCCGATCGCCGACGAGCCGCGGCTGGCCGAGAGCGAGCAGCCGTACGAGATGCCGGGCACGAGCATCTTCCTGCGCGTCGACGACCGCGTGTTCCACACCTACTCGTCCTACGCGCGCGGCGCCGAGCAGACCGGCGGCTCGTACTACTTCCTCGACCTCACCGCGCTCGGGCGCCAGGAGGACTGGGAGGAGCCGAAGGGCCGCGCGGACAGCGCGCGCGCCGCCCAGCCGGACTTCGCGAGCTAGCGCCGCTCGCGGATCGCCGCCGCGAAGACCGCGGGTGCCTCGAGCGGCGTGAAGTGCCCGGCGCCGTCGAGCCAGCACAGGTCGGCGGCGCTGAAGAACACGTCGAGGCGGTCCGACCAGGCGCGAGGGAAGAGTGGGTCGTGCTCCTGCCACAGCACGGTGGTGGGCGTGGCGATCCGCTGCTCCGGCGCCGTCTCCGCCAGCGCGCTCGCAACGCCACCCGAGCCCGCGCGGTACCAGCCGATCGAGGCGGTCATCGCGCCGGGCTCGCCGTAGGCGGCGGCGAGGTGGTCGAGGCGGGCGTCGGTGGGCGTGTAGTCCGGGCCCGACCAGTGGTTCCAGAAGTGCGCGAGGTACACGCGCACCGCGACAGGGTCGCCGTCGAGGATCTGTTCGATCAGCGGGAGCTGGTGGAAAGCCTGGTACCAGAACTCGCGCATCGCCCCGGGGCTGAGGATGCGCTGGCCGGCCCCGGGCAGCGGCGGCGAGACGACGAGCGCGTGCACCTTCTCCGGCGTGTCGCGGGCGATCGCCTGCGCGATCCGGCTGCCGATGTCGTAGCCGGCGATCACCGGCGCGTCGAGCCCGAGCTCGTCGATCAGCCCGACCACGCTGCGCGCCTGGGCGACGGCCGAGTATGCCTCCGCGGGCGGCTCGAGGTGCTTGTCGGACTCCCCGAATCCGCGCAGGTCCGGCACCACAACCTCGAAGTCGGCGGTCAGCAGCGGAACCACATCCTCGTGGTCGGTGTGATCGCCCGGCCAGCCGTGCAGCAGCACCACCGGCGGCCCGGATCCCGTGCGCTCGTAGGCGAGCGAGAAGCCGTCGACGGGAGCGGATCGGTCCATCTTCGCCCACGGTACTCCGGCTTCCGGGCTAGGGTCTCGCGACCATGAAGACCTCTCTCATCCTCGCGCTCCTCGTGCTCGCCTTCCTCGCTCCGGGCGCCTCCGCCGCCAAATCCTGCACCGCGCCTGCGTACCCGGGCGGCATGGGCACGTTCAGCTCGCTCAAGGTCACGAAGGTGAGCTGCACGACGGGAAAGAAGGTCACGCTCTCCTACCACGCGTGCCGCACGAAGACGGGGCCTGCTGGCCGCTGCGTCTCGAAGGTCCGCGGCTACGCCTGCCGCGAGCAGCGCACCACGGTGGGGACGGAGATCAGCGCGAAGGTGCAGTGCCAGAAGGGCAAGAAGAAGAAGGTCTCCTTCTCGTACACGCAGACCGGCTGAGCGCCGAGCCGCCTCGGCCCGCCTGCGCACGGGCTACGGTTCCGCGGTGCCTTTCGACTGCCGCGTGGACCGCCGCTCACTGGGCGACGAGCTCGACCTTCCGGCACTTACGTGGGATCGGCTCGACTGGACAGCGCCGACCGATGGGAGGCCCTCTGCGCTGGAGCTCGTTCGGTCGCTGACCAAGGGGCAGTGGGCGATGCTCGTCCTGGATGTGGCACAGGGCCAGATCGACAACGGCGGCTTCATGCAGTTCTTCGACAACAAGGGCGAATACCTGAGCGACGTCGTCGATGCAGCTCGCTTGGTGAGCGCCGACGCCTACGTCCCTCTCCTCGGACGCGCGATGCGCGTGTGGCCCGAGGGCCTTCCGTGGGACCTCGAGGAGCGGCGCGCGTACCTCGACCGCCACATGGCCGAGGAGGCTTGCAGCGAGCGACTCGCCGAGCGGCTCGCCGCGCTGGACGATGACTTCTACGCCGTCGGCGGGCTTGACCTCGTGGGCCACGCACTCCGTCACGCCGACCAGCATCCGGACGACTTCTTCTTGTCCCCGGAGGCAGCCCGACAGGACGTCGATGACTTCATCGCGCGGCTGCGTTCGCGTATTGGCCCGCTACCCGTCGCCTCCAGCGACGCCATCGCGCGCGTCGAGGCAGAGGTCGGCCAGGAGCTTCCCGAGCTTGTCCGTCGCCTCTACCTCGAGGTCGGCGACGGCGGCTGGGGACCGGACCGCGGGGTGCTGACGCTGTGCCCCCGGGGCGAAGGCGACCTCCTCGACCATCTCGCTCAGGTGCGGGACCGCCGCGGTCCGGCCGGACAGCGCTGGCCCGAAGCGACCATCCCGTTCTGCATCGGCAGGAGCGGCATCGTGTGCATCGATTTGGACGACTCGACGTTGGAGCCGTGCCTCCTCCCCAGCGAAGGCGAGACGCCGTGGTCCTCCTTCGACCACACGCCTCTGCTTCGGTACGTCGCGGCGAGCCTGCGGGGTTGGCTCGAGCATTGGCTCCGTGAGCCGGACGCAGGCCACGCAGTCGCATCGAGCGGGCCCTAGACCTCGGGCCGAGAAGTGGAGACGGCGGGAATTGAACCCGCGTCCGCAGTCGCGTAAAGGGCAGTATCTACGAGCGTATCCGGCGCTCTGTATCTCGCTCATCACTCGCCACGCCGGCGGGGTTGTGACTTGCCAGTCCGCTTGAAATGTCCCCCTCTTCGGCGCGGACGGGCCTCCGAGGGGTAGAGCCTGCTTCTGACTCGGCGCTGATCCCGGCGCAGGCTCCGGGGGCCAAGCCGCTACCTAGTTTCAGCTAGGCAGCGAGACGGAAGGCGTGAACGCCCTCCTCATTGTGCTTGTTCGCACTTATTGGTTGCTGGGGTTTTACGAGGCCTCCAGCACCTCGGCTCGCAACTACCCCCACGAGATCGACCGCGTCGAAGCCTGTCGTCCCCAGGGGGCTATGTACGTTTCCCATTCTAGTTGGCCGAGACAAATCGAGGGGACGCATGGACAGCTTCGACGTAGTGGTGGTCGGCGGCGGGCCCGCCGGAGAGGTGGCGGCGGGGCGCTTGGCCGACGCGGGGCTCGATGTGGCGCTGGTCGAGGACGACGTCGTCGGCGGCGAGTGCTCGTTCTACGCGTGCATGCCCTCCAAGGCGCTGCTGCGCCCGCAAGAGATCCTGCGCGAGATCCACCGCATCCCCGGCGCGGCCGAGGCGGTGACCGGCGAGCTCGACGTCCAGGCGGTGCTCGACCGCCGCGACGAGGTCATCCACGACCTCGACGACTCGAGCATGCTCCCGTGGCTCGACGACCGCGGGATCAAGCTGTACCGCGGCTTCGGCGTCCTCAACGGCGAGAAGCGCGTCGACGTCGGAGCCGACCAGCTCGAGGCGCGCCAGGCGGTGATCCTCGCCGGCGGCACCCGCGCCGCGTTCCCGCCGATCGAGGGCCTGCGCGAGGCCGAGCCCTGGACCAACCGCGAGGCGACCACCGCCAAGCAGATCCCCGACGCGGTCGTGATCCTCGGCGGCGGCGTGTTCGGCACCGAGCTGGCGCAGGCCTACCGCTCGCTCGGCGCCGAGGTGACGCTGATCGAGGGCGAGCGGCGGCTGCTGCCCAGCGAGGAGGAGTTCGCCTGCGAGCAGGTCACCGATGCGCTCGTCGAGCAGGGCGTCGACGTCCGCACCGGGCGCAAGGTGGCGAAGATCGAGCAGGACGGCGACACGCTGCGCGTCCACATGGACGACGACTCGACCGTCGACGCCGAGCAGCTCATCGCCGCGCTGGGGCGGACGCCGCGGACCGGCGAGCTGGGGCTCGACACCGTCGACCTCGAGACCGGCAACGGCGGCTACATCGACGTCGACGAGAACATGCAGGTCCCAGGCCACGACTGGCTGTACGCGATCGGCGACGTCAACGGCCGCGTCCTGCTGACCCACATGGGCAAGTACCAGGCGCGCCTGGCGGTCGAGCACATCCTCGGCAACCCGTCGTCGGCGGAGCACGGCGCCGACGGCCACCAGTCCCCGCGCGTGGTCTTCACCGACCCGCAGGTCGCGGCCGTCGGCCACACGGAGAGGTCCGCGCGCGACGCGGGCCTGGACTTCCACATCCTCGAGGTCGGCACGTCGGCCAACGCGGGCGGCTCCTACTACGGCCGCAACGCCCCCGGCACCTCGCGCCTCCTCGTCGACAAGGACTCCGACCTCATCATCGGCGCCACCATCACCGGCGCCGAGGTCGCCGACTTCCTCCACGCCGCCACGATCGCGATCGTCGGCGAGATCCCGATGGGGCGGCTCTGGCACGCAACTCCGTCGTTCCCGACCCGCAGCGAGATCTGGCTCAACCTGATGGCCGCGTGGGAGAAGGCGAAGGGGAGCTAGAAGAGGAGGCGCCGCACGAGCGCGCCCCAGCCCGCCTTCAGCCGCTCGAGCTCCATCCCGCGCCCGCGGCGCTGGTAGAAGAACGTGCGCGCGGAGAGCGCGGCGAGCAGCATGCCGGCGCACACGTCCTCGTCGAGGTCGGGCGCCGCCTCGGCCACGAGCGTGCGGACGTGCAGCCAGTACGCGGCCCAGGCGTCGGAGCGCTGCTGCGCGGTCGGGTCGCCGCCCTCGGCGACGAGCAGCAGGTCGCCGTGCTTCTCGAGCAGGTCGAGCATGCCCTCGCCGAACGCGACGAGGCGCTCGGCAGGCGGCGCGCCCGGCCCGAGCGGCGGCTCGCCGCGGATGAACGCGTCCTGGAACGCGCCGTCGCGCTCGGACAGCAGCGAGCGCGCGAGCGACGCGCGGTCGCCGAAGCGGCGGAAGAGCGTGCCCTTGCCGACGCCCGCCTCGGCCGCGATCGCGTCCATCGACGTACAGCTGACGCCGTTCTCGGCGAACAGCTTCTCGGCCGCGGCGAGGATGCGCCGGCGGTTGCGCGCGGCGTCCGCCCGCTCGGGCGGTTCGGAGCCGACGAGCGGGAGCTCGATCGGCTGGAGCGCGTCTGGTGTGGTCACGGTGGGGTTCATCATCCTGATCGGACTGTAGTCCGTTTACATGCTACACTACCCGGGCATAAGCGGACCACGGTCCGAAACAGGCTTCAACTGGGGGAATACACAATGGCCATCGCCACCGAGCAGCTTCAGGGCACGTACGTCCTCGATCCCGTTCACTCGAGCGCGTCGTTCGCCGTCAAGCACATGATCGTCTCGACCTTCCGCGGTCGATTCGAGAAGTTCGACGCGACGCTGACCGACGGCAAGCTCGTCGGCACGGTCGACGTCGGCTCGATCGTCGTCAAGGACGAGAACCTGGCTGCCCACCTGCAGTCGCCCGAGTTCTTCGACGCCGAGCGCCACCCGGAGCTCCGCTTCGAGTCCACCGACATCCGCCGCACCGAGGGCGACGAGATCGTCGTCGACGGCGAGCTCACCATCAAGGGCATCACGAAGGCCGTCGAGGCCCGCGGCACGCTCGAGGGCCCCGCGGTCACCTTCGGCGACGTCAACAAGATCGGCCTGACGCTCGAGGCGATCATCGATCGCACCGAGTTCGGCCTGAACTGGAACGCGCCGCTGCCCAAGGGCGGCTTCGCGCTCGCCAACGACGTCAAGCTGATCGTCGAGCTCGAGCTCGCGGAGCAGGCCTAACCAGCCATGCGCATCCTCGGGATCTCGGGCTCGCTGCGGCGAGACTCATACAACACGAAGCTCCTTCGGGAGGCCGGGCGGCTGCTGCCGCCCGGCGCCGAGCTCGTCGAGTTCGACGGGCTGAAGGCCGTCGCTCCGTTTGACGCGGACGACGAGGCCGCCCCGATCCCCCCGCGCGGCGTGTTCGAGCTGCGCGCGGCGATCGCGGACGCCGACGCGATCCTGATCGCGACGCCGGAGTACAACCACTCCATCCCGGGGGTGCTGAAGAACGCCATCGACTGGGCCTCGCGCCCGAAGGCCGACGCTGCGCTGAAGAACAAGCCCGTCGCGGTGATCGGCACGAGCACCGGCATGTTCGGCGCGGTGTGGGCGCAGGCCGAGACGCGCAAGGCGCTCGCAGGCGCCGGCGCGCGCGTCATCGACCGCGAGCTGCCCGTCGGCTCGGCCGACGAGCAGTTCCACCCGCTCGACGGCCGGCTGGTCGAGAAGGACCTCGAACTCGAGCTCGGCGGCATCCTGGCCGAGCTCATCGGTGAGGTCCAGCCCGCGCTGCTGCAGGCCAGTTAGGGGGCGAGCAGTTCGATCCGGTTGCCCCACGGATCGGCGGTGAAGAAGCGGCGGCGGCCGGCGATGCGATCGTCCCAGTGGACGTCCGCGCCGGCCGCCGTCAGCGCTGCCGCCAACGTGTCGAGCTCCGCGTCGGAGCCGACGCGCAGCCCCGGGTGGGCCTTGCCGGCAGGCGTGAAGCCCTCGTCAACGCCGACGTGCAGCTCCGCGTTGCCGACGGCGAACCACACGCCGCTGCCGCGCAGCCCCTCCGGCTTCTCGAGCTCGCGCAGCCCGAGCAGGCGGCCGTAGAAGCCGCGCGCCTCGCGCTCGCTGCCAGGCGGCGCGGCGACCTGGACGTGGTCGAGCCCGTCGATCACAAGAGGACCTCTTCGGGGTCGTAGCGGCGCTTGAGCTCGAGCAACCGCTCGCGGTTGGCGCCGAGGTACTCGACCGCCCACGGGTCGAGGTCGTCCTCGGGGAAGTTCGGGTAGACGCCGCCGGTGCCGTACGGATGCGTGATCGCGTGGGCGCGGTCCAGCCATGCGCGCGCCGCCTCGACCGGCCCGCCGGGCTCGACCACGGCCGCGTGCTTGAGCAGAAAGCGCGCGTCGCGATGGGCGAACGCCGTCGCCTCGACCGGCGTGCGGCAGTACGCGCCGCCCCAGGGCGAGAAGTCGAGCTCGCGATCGAAGTCTCCCTCGCCGAGGTGCGCGACGAGCGCTGCGATCGCGTCGGGAGGCAGCGGCTCGGCGAAGTACTCCGAGCGCAGGTAGGCATGGCTCGAGTCCTCCTCCTCGCCCGCGCCGCCGAGGCCGGCCAGGAAGCGCTTGGCCTCGCGGCAGGAGCCTGTCTGGACGCGGGCGGAGAGCGGCTCGCCCAGCGGCTCGAGCAGCTCCCGCAGCTCCGCCTCGGGCCCCGCGTAGCTGCCGAACACCTTCACCGTGACCGGCGGCGCGGTGATCAGGAGGCTGGCGGCGAGCGCGTCGGGCGCGTCCGGTGCCCACGCCTGCCACGCGGCGATCGTCGCCGCCGGATCGGGCCAGAACGTCTCGAACGCCGTCGTCTCGGGCGCCGGCACGGTCGCGAAGTGCAGCGTGGTGACGACACCGAAGCGCCCGCCGCCCGCCCCCCGCAGCGCCCAGAACAGGTCGGGCTCCTCGTGCTCGTCGCAGCGCACCTGGCGCCCGTCGGGCAGGACGACCTCGGCCGCGCGCAGCGCGTCGGCGGTCAGCCCGTGGAGGCGGCCGAGGATCCCGAGCCCGCCGCCGAGGGTGAGCCCGGCGATGCCGACGGTCGTGCCGCACCCGCCCGGGATCGTCACGCCGTAGGCGTCGAGCGCGTCGTAGACGTCGCCCAACAGCGCACCCGCTCCGATCGTCGCCCGCCCGTCGCCAACCGCCACCCCGTCGAAGAGCGAGACGTCGATCAGCACGCCGTCGGTTGATGAGCGGCCGGCAAAGCAGTGGCCGCCGCTGCGCACCGCGACGGGCAGCCCGTGGGTCGCGGCGAACTCGAAGGCGGCGGCGACGTCCTGCGGAGTCCGGCAGGCGACGACCGCCTCGGGCTGGATGTCTCTGAAGCGGGCGAGTACCGGTCGCATTCCGCGGATTAAACGAAAGCGACGCGAAGGGAGCCGCTTGAGGAGCCCTCCGATCGATCCGCCGAAGCTTCTCGATCCTCAGGGCGGCGGGCCTTTCGTCCTCAAGCCTCGCTCTCTGCGGCTACGACCTTCGCGTCTGGAACCAACCTAGGGCGGCCCCCAGCGGAGTTCAAGTCCAGCTGACCACTAATCCCGCACCTTCCGAAGAAAACCCCAGCCTTAAGTCGCGGTGCCACACTGATTCGGCGATGGAACAGCAGACTCAGTGGCTCCCGCCGACCCCGGCGACCTCGCCAGAGGCCCCGGCGGCGCCGCCCCCACGCCCGCCCTACGAACAGCAGCGCAAGCCGCTGCTGCAGCGCATCTTCGGCCCGCTGGTCGTCGCCGGCGCGCTCCTGCTCAAGTTCGGCAAGGTCGGGCTGCTGCTGCTCACGAAGGCGAAGTTCCTCACCACGTCGGCGTCGATGCTCGTCTCGGTCGCCGCCTACGCGCTGATCTGGGGCTGGAAGTTCGCGGCGGGCTTCGTCGGACTGCTGTTCATCCACGAGATGGGCCACTACATCCAGCTGCGCCGCGAGGGGGTCAAGCCGAGCGGGATGGTGTTCATCCCGTTCCTCGGCGCGGCCGTCGCCACGCGCTCGCTCGGCGGCTCCGCGCTCGCCGAGGCGCGTGTCGGCCTGGCCGGCCCGATCCTGGGCTCGATCGCCTGCCTGATCCCGGCCGCGTTGTGGATCGCCACCGGCGAGGAGTTCTGGCAGGCGCTCGCGTTCACCGGCTTCTTCCTCAACCTCTTCAACCTGATCCCGGTCGTGCCGTTCGACGGCGGCCGCGCGATGGCGGCGATGACGCCGTGGATGTGGTTCGTCGGCCTCGGCGCGATGGCCGCGCTGCTGCTCGTGGCGCCGAACCCGTTCGTGCTCCTGTTCCTCGTCCTCGGCGCGTTCACGACCTACCAGCGCTGGAAGACCCGCAAGGCCGGCGAGGAGGGCAACGCCGACTACTACCGCGTCAAGCCCGCACACCGGCTCGCGGTCGGCATCGTCTACGTGGGCCTGCTCGTGCTGCTCGGCGTCGGGATGGACCTGACGCACCTCGAGCGCACATTTAGCGACGCCTAGCGGCGCACCGCCCGTTCCATCTCGCGCTTCATCTCGCGCTCCTTGATCGCGCGGCGCTTGTCGCCGACGTCCTTGCCCTTGGCGAGCGCGATCTCGACCTTGGCGTGCGAGCCCTTGAAGTACATCCGCGTCGGCACGAGCGTCAGCCCCTTCTCGCGCGTCTTGCCGATCAGCCGCTCGATCTCGCGCCGGTGCATCAGCAGCTTGCGCGGGCGTTCGGGCTCGTGGTTCTCCGTCGTGGCGGGCGGATACTGCGCGATGTGGACGTTGTAGAGCCACACCTCGCCGTCACGCAGCGCCGCGTAACCGTCCTTGAGCTGGGCCTTGCCGTCGCGCAGCGACTTGACCTCCGAGCCTTGGAGCACGAGGCCGGCCTCCCACCTCTCGAGCAGCTCGTAGCGGTAGGAGGCTTGTTTGTTGCGGGCGATGTCAGCCATCGGAGGCCCCCAAGGTTACGGGGGACAGATCCACCCTCCCGCGCGGCGCGTCGACGCGGTCGACCTGCACGACGACCGGATCGCCGAGCCGCAGCGCCATCCCGGACTGCGAGCCGACGAGCATCGTCTCCTCCTCGTTGAGCTCCCACCAGTCGCCGCGCAGGCGCCGCACCGGCAGCATTCCCTCGTAGCCCTCGCCGAAGGCGACGAACGCGCCGGCGCCGATCACGCCGATCACCTCGCCCGCCCACTCCTCGTGCCAGCCGCGCTTGAACAGCTCGGCCTCGAGCAGGAAGCAGCGGGCGACGTCGTCGGCCGCGCGCTCGATCGACATCGCGTCGCGCTCGCGCTTGGAGCACCACTCGCCCGCCTCCCCCATCGACGACGCCGCCGGCGCGTCCTCCCCGCCGCCGACCGCGGACAGCAGCGCGCGGTGGCAGATCAGGTCGGGGTAGCGCCGAATCGGCGACGTGAAGTGGCAGTAGCGCGGCGAGGCCAGGCCGGCGTGGCCCGTGTTGACCGGGTCGTAACGGGCCTGCTTGAGCGAGCGCAGGACGAGCGACGTCAGCGCCGCGCGGCCGCGGCCGGTACGGCGAACGTGCGCGTCGACCATGCGCGAGATCTCGCCCACCGCGTCCTCGGCCTCCTGCGGCGACATCGGGTCGGGCAGCGGCGGCGTCGGGACGTCGAGCGAGGCGAGCTGCTCGGCCAGGCGCTTCACGCGCGCGGGCTCGGGCCGCTCGTGGACGCGGTAGAGCGCGGCGATCTTGCGCGTGTCGAGCAGCGTCGCCACCGCCTCGTTGGCGGCGATCATCAGGTGCTCGATCAGCCGATGCGACTCCGTCGCCTCGCTGCCCGCGAGCCCGGTCACGTGCCCCTCGTGGGAGAAGTCGAACTCCGGCTCCACGGTCTCGACGGCGAGCGCGCCGCGCGACTGCCGCGCAGCGTCGAGCGCGGCGGCGGCCTCGCGGGCGGCGGCCAGCGGCTCGGCCCACGGCGCCTTCGCGGCCTCCTCGCCGGCGAAGATGCGGTCGACGCGCGGGTAGTCGAGCCGCTCGTCGGAGCGGATCGTCGAGCGCGTGAACGCGCTCCGGCGCACCTTCGCCCCCTCGAGCTCGAGCTCGACAGTGACCGCCAGGCGGTCCTCGCCGGGCACGAGCGAGCACGCCTGGTTCGACAGCGCCTCCGGCAGCATCGGCTCGACCTTGTCGGGGACGTAGACGCTGGTGGCGCGGCGATGCGCCTCGCGGTCGACCAGCGAGCCGGGCGGGACGTGGGCGGCGACGTCGGCGATGTGGACCCAGATGCGGATCGCGCCGTCGTCGAGCCGCTCGGCGGAGATCGCGTCGTCGAAGTCGCGCGCGGTCGGCGGGTCGATCGTGAAGGTCGGGAGGTGGCGGAGATCGCGCCGCGGCCCTGCGTCTCCGTGCGGCGGCTGCTCGGCAGCGGCGCGCGCCGCGCGCTCGACCGCCGGGTCGAAGCGCCGCCGCAGTCCACGGTCGAGCATCAGCGCCTCGAGCACGTCGCGCGCGGTGTCGGGTCGGCCGAGCCGCCGCAGCACCTTGCCGTGGCCGCCGCCGCGGCCCGTCGGGCGCACGAGCACGAGGTCACCCATGCGCACCTCGCGCGCCGGCTTGTCGAGGTTGATGCGGCGCCCGCGCGCGAAGAACGGGGTCGCGGTGAAGAACCGGCCGCGCTTCTCGAGGACGGCAACGACCGGGTGGGCGTCGCTCACGCGTGCCCGCGCACCGCGGTGCGCACGGCGACGTCGAGCGCCTCGTCGCGCTTCGTCTTGTCGTTGTCCTGCGCCTTCACGTCCGGCGTGATGCCCGCACCCTTCTTCGGCCCACCGCCGCCGAGGTTGCGGCCCTTGGGCGTGAAGTACTCGCCGACGGTGATGTCGAGCGCGCCGCCGTTGGAGAGCTCCTTGATCTCCTGGAAGACGCCCTTGCCGAACGTGCGCGTGCCGACGACGGTCGCGCGGTCGCGGTCCTGCAGCGCGCCGGTGACGATCTCCGACGCCGACGCGGACTCGCCGTTGACGAGCACCGCGACGGGGATCTTGGTCGAGATCGAGGAGCCCGTCGCCTCGAACACGTGCTCCGGGCGCGAGCGCCCCTTCGTCGTCACGATCTTGCCCTCGGGGATGAAGAGCGAGGAGATCAGCACCGCCTCGTTGAGGAGCCCGCCGCCGTTGTCGCGGAGGTCGAGCACGACCCCCTTGGCGCCCTTGCCGACCAGCTTCCGGACCGCCCTGCTGACCTCGCCGTGGGCGCCCGACGTGAAGCTCGCGAGCTTGACGTAGGCGACCTTGCGGCCGTCCTTGCGGATCATCTTCGACTCGACCACGGGGACGTCGACCTTCGCCCGCTCGAGCTTGACGTCGCGCGGCTTGTCCTTCCCGCTGACGACGGTCAGCGTGACGTTCGTCCCCGCCGGGCCCTTGATGCGGGTCGTCGCCTCCTCGGACGACGCGCCCTTGAGCGGGTTTCCGTTGACGGCGATGATCTCGTCGCCCGGCTCGAGCCCGCCCTTGGCGGCCGGCGAGCCCTTGAAGACGGTGAGGATGCGCAGCCCGCGCGGCACCTCCTCGACGTTCATGCCGACGCCCTCGAAGGCACCCTCGGTGGCCTCCTCGAACGACTTGTAGGCCTTCGGGTCGAAGTAGGTGGAGAAGCGGTCGTTGAGCGACTCGACCGCCGAGCCGAGCGCCTTGTCGAGCAGCTGCTTGCGGTCGACCTTGCGGTAGTAGTCGTCCGAGATGATGTCGGCGGCCTCGTCATAGAGCTGCGAGTCGTCGTCGCCGACCAGCGTGTTGCGGACCCCGCCGGGCAGGTAGTCGGGGTGTCCGCCGAGCCAGATGCCGCCCGCCAGGAGGACGAGCACCAGCAACGCGCCGAGCGGCACGAGGTACGGCCTGCGGCGGCGGCGCGCTCCATTTTCCACAGAGAACACGGTACTGCGCGAAATGTGGCCTTCCTAAGACCTCAGACGCGCAGGAAGCGGCGCAGCGACAGGCCTGAGCCGATCGCCGAGACGCCGACCGACGCGCCGAGCAGGACCGCGATCAGCAAGCCGAAGTTGATCGTGTCTGGCGCGGCGATCAGCGCGAACTCCGCCGACAGCGGATCCACCAGCGCGATCTTGACCACGCCGAGCAGCAGGATCGCCATGATCCCGCCCAGCGCCCCCACCAGCACGCCCTCGAGCACGAACGGCCAGCGGATGAACCAGTCCGTCGCGCCCACGAGCTTCATGACCTCGACCTCGCGGCGGCGCGCGTACAGCGACAACTTGATCGTGTTGGCGATCAGCAGTACCGAGGCGACGCACAGCAGCACGGCGAGCAGGGCCATCGTGATCTTCACGACGCGGGTGGCGGAGAGGATCTTGTTGGTGTCCTCCTCGCGGTTGCGGACCTCGTCGATCGCGGGGTCGATCACGGTCCGGCCGCCCGACGGCGCGAGCGGCGCCAGCGCGTTGCGGATCTTGGAGATGTTGTCCGGCTTGTCGGGATAGACCCGGAACGTGTCGGGCAGCGGGTTGGAGCCCAGCAGCTCGTAGTACTCGCCGCGGCCGGCCTTGCGCTCGGCGGCGATCGCCTTTTCCTTCGGGACGTAGACGACGCGCGCGACGTGCGGGGTCTCGTTCTCGATGATCCCGCGCACGCGGTCGACCTCGGCCGGGGTCGACCGCGGCTGCAGGTAGACGTCGGCGATCACGCGCGACCGGACCTCGTTGGCGGCGCCGGTGGTCGCCTGCACGACGGGGATGAAGACCCCGAGCACGAGCACGGTGACGAGCACCGTGGCCATGGCGGCGAACGAGGGCACCGCGTTGCGCGTGAGCGCCCGCACCGCCTCGTGGAAGAAGAAGCCGAACCTCACGTCGAGTACCCGCCGTGGGCCTCGTCGCGAATCACGTGGCCCTCGGACAGCTCGATCACGCGGCGGCGCATGCGGTCGACCATCGACTTGTCGTGGGTGGCGACGATCACGGTCGTGCCGGTGCGGTTGATCCGGTAGAGCAGCTGCATGATCCCGATCGAGGTCTCGGGGTCGAGGTTGCCGGTCGGCTCGTCGGCCAGCAGCAGCGGCGGGTGGTTGACGAACGCGCGCGCGACCGAGACGCGCTGCTGCTCGCCGCCGGAGAGCTGGTCGGGGAAGTTGTGCAGCTTCGTCGAGAGCCCGGTCAGGCGCAGGATGTCCGGCACCTTCTCGCGGATCTCGCGCCGCGTCCCGCCGGTGACCTGGAGGGCGTAGGCGACGTTGTCGTGCACCGTGCGGCTCGGCAGCAGCTTGAAGTCCTGGAACACCACGCCGATGTTGCGGCGGTAGTAGGGGATCCTCGAACGCCCCACCTCGCCGAGGTCATGGCCGGCGACGGTGATCGAGCCGAACGTCGGCTCGGACTCCTTGATCAGCAGCCGCATCAGGGTCGACTTGCCCGAGCCCGAGGCGCCGACGACGAACACGAACTCGCCCGGCTGGACCGCGAAGGTCACGTCCTCGACGCCGATGGCGGTCTTGGAGTAGCGCTTCGTCACCGACCGGAGGTCGACGATCGCGCCCTCGACCGGGGGCGGCAGGACACTGCGTCGGGGCGCCGGAGCGCTGCGGCGTGGGCGATTGTCGGTAGCGGCCATCGCGAAGCGGGAGGGTACCGAGGGCAGTTCGGCGCCCTGGCAAGAAGCCCTGCATCCTCGCTAGCCTCAAGGGATGCCCTCGATCCGATCCCAGACCGTCGAGAACGGTCTTCCCATCCATCACGTCGAGCTCGAGGGCACGCGCGCCGCGACTGTGCTCGTCGCGTTCGAGGCCGGCGCGCGCACCGAGCGCGCCGAGGAAAACGGCATGGCCCACTTCCTCGAGCACCTCGTGTTCAAGGGCGGCGAGCTCTACGACGACTACCGCAAGGTCAACGAGACCGCCGAGCAGATGGGCGCGGTGCTCAACGCCTACACGTCGCACGACGTCGTCGCCTTCCACCTCACCTGCCGCGCCGAGGTCGTCCCCAAGGCGATCGACCTGCTGACCGACTTCGCCGGCCGCCCGAAGATCGACGCCGACGAGCTCGATCGCGAGCGCGGCGTCGTCGTGCAGGAGATCGCACGCGCGAAGGACACGCCGTCGGTCGTCGCCGAGCACCTGATCGACCGCGCCGCGTTCGGCGACCACCCGCTCGGCCGCCCTGTGCTCGGGCCGCCGGAGCACATCCAGAGCTTCACGCGCGACGCGATCGTCGCGTTCCGCGAGCGCCAGTGGGCGGGCTCGCGCGGCGGCGCCTTCCTGGTCGGCAACCTCGAGCACGTGCCGGAGGACGGCGTGCTCGCCGAGGCGTTCGGGCGCTTCCCGGCGATCTCGCCCAACGGCGGCTACGAGCCGGCACCGACGTTCACCCCGCAGACGCTGGTCGAGGAGCGCGACTCCAACCAGTCCCACCTGCGGATCTCCTATCGCCCGACGATCGACCCGCGCAGCCGCGAGCAGCGCGCCGCGCTGTCGGTCTACTCGACGCTGCTGGGCGGCTCGATGGGCTCGCGGCTGTTCGACGAGATCCGCGAGCAGCGCGGGCTCGCGTACTCGGTCTACTCCGTCGACCACACCTTTGCCGACGTGCCGATCCTCCAGCTCTCGGCCGGGCTCGAGTCCGGCAAGACCGTCGAGGCATACCACTGCATGCGCGGGATCGTCGACGACCTGCGCGAGAACGGGCCGCGCCCGGAGGAGTTCGAGCGCGCCCGCGCCTACTCCGCCGGCCGGCGGGTGCTGGCGTTCGAGAACACCAACGCCGTGGCGCGCTACGCGGCCAACCAGACCGTGCTGTTCGGGGAGGACATCGACCCCGACCAGGCGATCGCCGCGCTCGACGAGACGACGCTCGAGGGCGTGGCAGAGATCGCCCGCGGCATCTCCGTCGAGGCCTCGGTGGCCTGCGTCGGGCCGCACGAAGTGTCCGAGTTTGCGTAGCGCGTAACAGGACCGACACGCGAGACGGGGGTCGCGTGGCAGGCTTCCGGTTATGTCAATCCTTCGCCTGCTGGGGGCGGCCGGCGCGCTTCTGCTCGTCCTGGCCAGCCCCGCGGCCGCACACCAGCGCCACCACCACCATCAAAAGCCCAAGGACGTGAAGGTCCAGCTACTGGCCTTCAACGACTTCCACGGGAACATCCAGACCTCCACCACCGGTGGGATCCGCATCGATCCGGCGACGACGCCGCCGACGTCCAAGGCCGCGGGCGGCGCGGCGATCCTCGCCAGCTACGTGCGCGAGCTCCAGAAGGGGCAGCGCAACTCGCTCGTCGTCGCCGCCGGCGACATGATCGGCGCCAGCCCGCTGGTCTCCGCGCTCTACCACGACGAGCCGACGATCGAGGCCCTGAACAAGATCGGGCTCGATGTGACTTCCGTGGGCAACCACGAGTTCGACGAGGGCGAGGCGGAGCTCAAGCGCATGCAACGCGGTGGCTGCCACCCGACGGACGGTTGCCAGACCGGCCACACGTTCGAGGGCGCGGACTTCAAGTACCTCGCCGCCAACGTCGTCCACAAGGACGACGCGAGCACGCTCTTCCGGCCCTACACGATTCGCAAGTTCCAGGGCAAGAAGATCGGGTTCATCGGCATGACGCTCGAGGGGACGCCGCAGATCGTCGCGCCGTCGGGCATCAGCAACCTCAACTTCCTCGACGAAGCGGCGACGGCCAACCGCTACGCCAAGGAGCTCAAGCGCAAGCACGGCGTGAAGGCGATCGTCGTGCTGCTGCACGAGGGCGGTGTCCAGACCGTCCCGTTCAACACCAACCCCGCCAGCTACAACGGCTGCGTCGGCATCTCCGGCCCGGTCGTGGACATCGTCAGCAACACCACCGACGACGTCGACATGTTCATCACCGGCCACACGCATCAGCCGTACAACTGCCTGATCGACAACCGCCCGGTCACGAGCGCGAGCTCGTTCGGCCGGCTGATCTCGAACATCAACCTCACGCTCGGCCGCAGCGGCGACGTGTCGAAGGTGACGGCCGAGAACCTCCCGATGTACGCGGACGGGCGCACGCCCGCGGCGGACGTCGACAAGCTCGTCAAGTACTACGAGGACCGCTCGGCTCCGCTGCGTCAGCGGGAGGTCGGCAGGATCGTCCCGCCGATCACGCGCGACTTCGACGCCTCGCGCGAGAACCAGGCCGGCAACCTGATCGCCGACGCGCAGCTCGCAGACACCGACGAGGCCGGCCGCGGCAACGCGGTAGGCGCGCTGATGAACCCGGGCGGCGTGCGCGCCGACTTCACGGGCGACGCGATCGTCACCTACGAGGAGGCGTTCACGGTCCAACCGTTCAACAACCTGGTCGCCACCCAGACCTATACGGGGGCGCAGCTGCTGGACGTGCTGAAGGACCAGTGGTGCGGGACGAACTCGCAGCCGACGGTGCTGCTGCCGTCGAGCACCATCAACTACACGTTCAACCAGACCGTGGCCACCTCAATCCTCGGCAAGCCGTGCGCGACCGCGGCGAACCCGGTGAGCGGGGTCACGATCGGCGGCGTGGCGCTGAACACGGCCACCTCGTACCGGATCACGACGAACAACTTCCTCGCCGACGGCGGGGATGACTTCCAGTCGCTGAAGGCCGGGACGGACCGCACGACGCTGTCGGACTTCGACATCGACTCGCTTGTGCGCTACCTGGCGCCGACGCTGCAACCGGGGGCGACGCCGAGGGCGGCCCCGGAGCTGGATCGCATCGACGTCACCCCGTAGGGAGTACCGGACGGTGCGGCGGCGGCCTTGCGCCGCCGCCGCCCGTTCCGGGACAATCGGCGGCGTTTGACGGAGCCAGAGCTCAACCGCCGGGAGCTCGAGCGCTATCTGGAGCGCGTGACGGACCGCTGGCCGGTCCAGCGTGCGCTGCTGGGCGGTGCTCGGGTCGACGATCTCCACGGCGCGCCGCCGCAGCGCGAGCGCGGGCACGAATACGTGCTCGTGCTGGTGTCCGAGCACTTCGACGGCATCCCGTGGCTGGAGCGCGTCTACCAGGCCGCGAGCCTGTGGGACGCGCTGGAGATGGGCGCCGCGGCCGAGGTGCACTGCTACACGCCGGCCGAGTTCGAGCGCAAGCGCGAGCAGCTGAGGGTCGTACAGCACGTGGCCGAAGACGGGCTCGAGCTGCTGCCCGAGCCGGCCTGACCTTCGTCCGGGAAGTGACGCAGGGCTGCAGACCGCTGAGGAGATGCCGATCAATGCCTCAATGGCCCGCCTCTTCGCTTCCCTCGCCCTCCTCATCGTCGCCGCCGCGCTGACCGCCTCCCCCGCGCTCGCCCGCGACCACGACAAGCTCCCCGACCGCTGGGAGCGCAAGCACCACCTCAACGTCAAGAAGAACGACGCCAGGCGCGATCGCGACCGCGACGGGCTCAACAACCTCCGCGAGTACCGCGCGCACACCAACCCGCGCAAGAAGGACTCCGACCGCGACGGGCTCAAGGACGGCGCCGAGCGCCGCTTCGGCTTCAACCCGCGCGACCGCGACTCCGACGACGACGGCATCAAGGACGGCCGCGAGAACGCCGGCAAGGTCACGAAGCTCTCCAGCTCCTCGATCACGATCCGGCTCGCCGCGGGCGGCAAGCTGACCGCGGGCCTCGGCATGTCCTCGGGCTGCACGCCCGCCGCTGACGCCCCCAGCGACCCCGGCGACTCCGCCGACCCCAGCGACAGCGCCGACGATCCGTCAGAGGACACCGGCGACGCTCCCTCCGAGGACCCCGCCGATCCCGAGACCGACGACGAGACCGACGACAGCCCCGACGCGGACGCCGCCCAGGACGACCCCGCCGACGGCGACGCCTTCGACGACGCCGCCTTCGACCGGCAGTTCGCCGACGACTTCGCCAACGCCGAGAACTGCGCGCCCAGCAGCCTCAAGCGGGGCGCGCTGGTGCACGAGGCGACGGTCGACCGCTCCGGTTCCGGCCCGGTCGTCGTCGCCCTGAAGCTCGTCCGCTCCTAGCTGATCGCGACCATCCGCTCGATCGCGGTGCGCGCCCGCTCCGCGATCGCCGGCGGCACGCGCACCTCGGGCTCGCCGTCGCGCAGCGCGTCGCGGAGCTTCGGCAGCGTGATCATCTTCATGTAGCGGCAGCTCGCCGCCTCGTTGGCGGCGATGAAGTCGACGTCCGGCGCGGCCATCTGCAGTCCGTGGAGCATCCCGACCTCGGTCGCGACGATCGCGGTGCCGCCCGGCTGCGCGGTCTGGGCGTACTGGAGCATGCCGCCGGTCGAGAGCATGTGGACGCCCTCGGGGTCGACGTCGCCGGCCGCGACGTACTCCATGACCGACGTCGAGCACCCGCACTCGGGGTGGATGAGGAAGTCGGCGCCCGGGTGCTCCGCGCGCATCGCCTCGATGTCGCGCGGGCGGATCCCGGCGTGGACGTGACACTCGCCGTCCCACACCCGCATCGGCTTGCCGGTGCGCTTCTCGACGAACGCGCCGAGGAACATGTCCGGGCCGAACAGGATCTCGGTGTCGTCGCCGTGCTCGCGGTAGATGTGCTCGACCACGGCGACCGCGTTGGAGGACGTCACGCAGTAGTCGGTCTCCGCCTTCACCTCGGCCGAGGTGTTGACGTACATCACGACGATCGCGCCGGGGTGCTTGGCCTTCCACGCGCGCAGCTGCGGCGCGGTGATCGAGTCGGCGAGCGAGCAGCCGGCGTCGGGATCGGGCAGCAGGACGGTCTTCTCGGGGCACAGGATCGAGGCCGTCTCGGCCATGAAGTGAACGCCGCAGAACGCGATCGCGTCGGCCTCGGAGCGGGCGGCCCACTGCGAGAGGCCGAGCGAATCGCCCACGTAGTCGGCGACCTCTTGGATCTCGGGCAGCTGGTAGTTGTGGGCGAGGATGACGGCGCCGCGCTCGGCGGCCAGCGCCCGTACCTCGTCCTGCAGAGCAGGGATGTTGTCCAGTGAGAGCAGGGTCATGAGGGGAGCGACTCCAGGGACAGGGAGAGGTCGAGAGAGGGCGCGGAGTGCGTGAGTGCGCCCATCGAGACGTAGTCTACTCCATCTATGGTCGCATAGACCAAAATGCTTTCGGGGGTCACACCACCGGACACCTCGATCTCCGCCCGGCCCCCCACGCGTGCCACCGCGTCGCGCACCTCGACGGGCGTCATGTTGTCCAGCAGCAGCCGCGGCGCCCCGGCCGCGAGCGCCTCGTCGATCTCTGCGTCGTCGCGCACTTCGACCGCCAGCGGCAGCTCCGGCCGCGCCGCCTGCGCGCGCCGCACCGCCTCGCCGACGCCGCCGGCAAGCGCCGAGTGGTTCTCCTTGATCAGGATCGCGTCGTAGAGCCCGGCGCGGTGGTTGACGCCGCCGCCGTGGGCGACCGCGGCCTTCTCGAGCCGCCGCAGACCGGGCGTGGTCTTGCGCGTGTCGAGGATCTGCGCCGTCGCGCCCGCGCCCCGCACCGCCGAGACGACGCGCGCGGTCAGCGTCGCGATCCCCGACAGCCGGCCGAGGAAGTTCAGCGCCGTGCGCTCGCCGGTCAGCAGCGCCCGCGCGTTGCCCTCGACGACGAGCACGCCCGCGCCCGCCTCGCGCCACGCGCCCTCAGGCCCGAGCTGCACGCTCGCGGAGGGATCCAGGTGGCGGAACACGCCCGCGGCGATCTCGAGCCCCGAGATCACCCCCGGCGCCTTCTGGGTGATCGTCGCCCGCGCCCGCGCGTCGGCGTCGACCGTCGCGGCGCTGGTGGCGTCGCCGTCGCCGACGTCCTCGGCGAGCGCCGCGTCGATGAGGTCGACGTCGGTCAATCGCAGAGGACGACGATGGTGCGGAAGTCCGGGTCGCTGGCGCCGTGCAGGCGCGCGCCCGACTCGCGCAGCTCGCGCAGGTAGCCGACGCCCTCGGCGGTGATCCGCTCGCCCGGGAGCAGCGCGGGGATGCCCGGCGGGTAGCCGGCGATCGCCTCCGCCGACACGCGGCCGACGGCCTCGTCGACCGGCACCGTCTCCGCCCTGCCGAGGAATGCCTCGCGCGGCGGCACGACGACCTCGTTGACGAGCGCGCCCGACGCCCGCACCAGCGCCTCCGCGTCGCCGGGCCGCTCGATCCGCCGCACGGTGGTGGCGAAGTCGTGGGTGAAGCGGTCGAGCGCGTCCGCGGGCTGGCCGAGGCCGAGCACCAGCACCATCGTCGCGTGGGTGGCGAGCTCGACGTGAACGTCGTAGGCGGAGCGCAGCGCTGCGGCGACCTCGTAGCCGCTGCAGCCGGTGGGGCGGACGTCGATGACGATCCGCAGCGGATCCCAGGCCGCGACGCCCGGCTGGCCCACGAGCTCGCGGCCGACCACGCGGCAGGCGGTCGTGCCGTCGATGATCTTGCGGGCGCGGGTGGAGGCGGCGATCGTGCGCGACAGCAGCGCGTTGCCGTGGATGACGAGCTGGCGCCGCGCGGCGTCGAGCGAGGCCATCAGGAGCGAGGACGGCGACGTCGTGCGCACCAGCCGGACCGCTCGGGCGACCGCGTTGGGGTCGATGCGGCCGGTCGGCGCGACGTGGAGCATCGCCGACTGCGTGAGCGAGCCGACGATCTTGTGCGTCGAGGTCAACACGGCGTCCGCGCCCTGCTGGAGCGCCGACGGCGGCAGGTCGGGGTGGAAGCCGAAGTGCGAGCCCCATGACTGGTCGACCACCAGCGGCACGCCCGCGGCATGGGCGACCTCGGCGCAGCCCGCGACGTCGGCGGCCATCCCGTAGTAGGTCGGCGAGACGATCCAGGCCGAGCGCGCCTCCGGCGTTGCGGCCAGCGCCGCCTGGAGCGAGGCCGGGGTCACGCCGTGCGCCATGCCGAGCTCCTCGCCGTACTCAGGCGCGACGTAGCTCGGCCGCCCGCCCGACAGCACGAGGCCGTCGATCACCGACGCGTGCGAGTTGCGCTGCACCACCAGCGGCGTGCCGAGCGGGGCGAGCGTGAGGCAGAGCGCGTGGTTGCCCTGGCTGGCGCCGTTGGTCAGGAACCACGAGCGCGCCGCGCCGTGGGCCTCGGCGGCGAGCTGCTCGGCGCGCTGGAACGGCGTCGGCTCCGGCCCGAGGTCGATGCCGTAGATGTCCTGGGGGACGTCGAGCATCAGCGCGTCTTCGCCGATCGCGGAGATCAGCCCGGGGTCCGCGCCCGCGCCGGCCTTGTGGCCGGGGACGTGGAAGCGCGTGGAGCCGCGGAAGCCATAGGCCACGACGGCGTCGAGGTAGGGCGCGGTCGGCTGGTCGGTGGGGACGACCTGACCCGGGCCGATCGTGACCGGCGCGTAGGGGTCGTTCGAGATCGCCACCGAGGCCCTAGCCCTCGCCCTTGGCCTGCTGCAGGAGGTAGGCGCGGACGAAGCCGTCGAGGTCGCCGTCGAGCACGCGGTTGGCGTCGCCCATCTCCTCGTCCGTGCGGTGGTCCTTGACCATCGTGTACGGGTGCAGGACGTAGGAGCGGATCTGCGAGCCGAAGTTGACGTCCTGGGCCTCGCCGCGCGCCTTGGCGATCTCCTCGCGGCGCTTGCGCTCCTCGAGCTCGACGAGCTTGGAGCGCAGCATCGCCATCGCGGTCGCCTTGTTCGACGACTGCGAGCGCTCGTTCTGGCACTGGACGACGATGCCGCTCGGCTTGTGGGTGATGCGGACGGCGGAGTCGGTCTTGTTGACGTGCTGGCCGCCGGCGCCGGAGGCGCGGTAGGTGTCGATCTGGAGGTCCTCGTCGTCGATCTCGATCTCGCCGGACTCCTCGACCACCGGCGACACCTCGACGCCCGCGAACGAGGTCTGGCGGCGGTGGGCGGCGTCGAACGGCGACAGCCGGACGAGCCGGTGCACGCCCTTCTCGGCGGCGTACAGCCCGTAGGCGTTCTCGCCCTTGGCGCGGAAGGTGGCGGACTTGATCCCGGCCTCCTCCCCCGCGCTCGCCTCGAGGAGCTCGACGCCGAAGCCGCGCCGCTCGGCCCAGCGCATCAGCATCCGCAGCACCATCTCGGCCCAGTCCTGGGCGTCGGTGCCGCCGGCGCCGGCGTTGACGGCCACGAGCGCGTCGCCGGCGTCGTAGGGGCCGGAGAACAGCCGCTCCTCCTCCAGCGCCGCGAGCCGCGTCTCGACGGAGTCGAACGCCTGCTCGACCTCGGCGGCGACCTCAGGGTCCTCCTCGGCGAGCTCGACCAGGCCTTCGAGGTCGTCGACATCGCCGGCGAGCTGCTCGTACGTGGTCAGCCGCCGCGTCTGGCGGGAGTGCTCGGAGCCGACGCGCCCGGCGGCCTCCGGGTCGTCCCAGAAGCCCGGCTCGCCCATCTGGCGCTCGAGCGCCTCGACGCGGTCCTTCAGCGCTTGCGGGTCAAAGGTAGTCCGCGAGCAGGGACAGCTGCTCGCGGATGGCGGCCAGGCGCTGCGGCGTGGGCTGTGATGTGGCGGGACCGGCCATGGCACCTGTGAATCTAGCGGCTCAGCACTGGGCGGTTCCGCGGGTGTACTCGGTCTCGCCCATGTAGACCAGGTGGGAGTCCACGAGTGTCATGAGCCGGTCGCCGGACTGGGGCGAGCGCTCGCAGCCGGTGCCGGAGCATGACTGGCGACTGATCTTCATGCCCTTGACTATCGGTCCAGTGGTGGCACGGTTGTGCGCTCGCGCACGCGCGGAGATGATCGTCGCATGCGCCTGCCGTGGATCGCCGCCGCCGGCATCTCGATCCTGTTCGTCGCCTCCGCCCTGCTCGACGCGCTGTCCGGTCACGGCGCCGCGCTCGCCGCCAACGTCGCATGGACGGTGGCGGCCGTGGTGTCGATCGGATTCGGGTTGCTCGTCGTCATCCGGCGGCAGGGTCATCCGGTCGGCTGGCTGCTGGTCGGCAACGGCGCAGTGCTCGTGGGCATCGGGTTCGCCGAGAGCTACGCGCGCTACGCCACGCTCGGTCACCCGGGCGCGCTTCCGGGCGGCGCCTGGGCGGCGCTCGTCTCCGACCGCGCGTGGCCGCTCATCTTCGTCGGGGTGACCGCGATCGGCTGGGTGTTCCCCGACGGCCGGCTGCCCTCCCCGCGCTGGCGCCCGTGGGCGCTCGCGGCCGCGCTGTCGTTCGCCGGCCTGATCGTGTGCACGGTGCTGGAGGCCGTGCCCTTCAGCGACCCGTTCGCCGACGTGCCGCGGCCGTTCTCCGGCGTGTCCGACGCCGCCATCGGCGTGCCGTTGAGCCTCTGCGCGCTGGGCTCGGTCGGCGCCCTCATCGGCGCCGTGGTCGCGGTGCGGACCCGGCTGCGGCGCTCCTCGGGGATCGAGCGCCAGCAGCTGCGGTGGCTTGCATACGCCGCCACGCTCGTCCCCATCGCGGTCGCGATCTGTCTGCTGGAGGTGGCCGTCTCCGGCGGCGACGGCCCGATCGCGCTGACGTTCGGGATCGTCGCGCTGACTGCGGTGCCAACCGCGGTGAGCATCGCGATCCTCCGCTACCGGCTCTACGAGATCGACCGGCTGATCAACCGCACGCTGGTCTACGGCGTGCTGACCGCGACGCTGGCCGCGGTCTTCGCGGCGATCTCGCTCGGGATCGGGGTCGCCGTCGGCTCCGGCTCGACGCTGGCCACGGCGGCCGCGACGCTCGCCGTCGCCCTGCTGTTCGGGCCGCTGCGCGCCCGCGTCCAGTTGCTGGTCGACCGCCGCTTCGACCGCGCCCGTTACGCCGGGCTCCAGGCGGTGCAGCAGTTCCTCGAGGACCTGCGCGCGGGCCGCGCGGCGCCGGAGGCGACCGGCGCCATGCTCGCGGAGGCGCTCGGGGATCCCGATCTCGAGCTGCGCTTCCGGCTCGACGGCGACGTCGAGGTCGACGCGGCCGGCCGCGTGCTCGAGGGCCCCGATCCCCCGGGCCGGATGCGGACCCCGGTGCGGCGCGGCGGCCTCGCGCTGGCGACGGTCGTCCACGATCCGTCGCTCGCCGAGCGACCCGACCTGCTGGACAGCACGATCGGCGCCGCCGGGCTCGCGATCGAGATCGCGCGCCTGCGCGTCGAGGTGCGTCGCCAGCTCGCAGAGGTCGAGGCGTCGCGCGCGCGCATCGTCACCGCCGGTTACGAGGAGCGCCGCCGGCTCGAGCGCGACATCCACGACGGCGCGCAGCAGCGGCTCGTCTCGATCGGCCTCGCCCTGCGCCACCTCCAGCACCAGCTGCCCGACCCGGCCCCGCTCGACCCCGTCGTGGTCGAGGTCTCGGGCGCGATCGAGGAGCTGCGCGAGCTCGCCCGCGGCGTGCGGCCGGCGGGCCTCGACGACGGGCTCGGCCATGCCCTGCGCGTCCTGGCGGCCCGCTCGCGACTCAAGACGCGCATCGATGTCACCGACGAGCGCTTTGAGGACCGGATCGAGACCGCGGCCTACTTCGTGGCGAGCGAGGCGCTCGCCAACGCCGCCAAGCACGCCCGCGCCGCGACGGTCGCGGTGGCGGCCACGCGCAGCAACGGCAGCCTCGTCGTGCGGGTGCGCGACGACGGCGTCGGCGGCGCGCTGCCGTCGGAGGGTTCCGGCCTGGCCGGGATCACCGACCGCGTCGCCGCGCTGGGCGGCAGCGTGTCGGTCACGAGCCCGCCAGGTCGCGGGACCGAGGTCGTCGCGGAGCTGCCGTGCGGGTCGTGATCGCCGAGGACCAGGCGCTGCTGCGCGACGGCCTGGAGCGGCTGTTCGAGGACAGCGGCCACACCGTGGTCGCCGCCGTCGGCGACGCCGACCGGCTGCGCGGGGCGGTCAGCGAGCACGAGCCCGACCTCGCCGTCGTCGACGTCCGCATGCCGCCCACCCACACCGACGAGGGCATCCGCGCCGCGCGCTGGATCCGCGACGCCCATCCCGATGTCGGCGTGCTCGTGCTCTCCCAGCACGTCGAGGCGGCCGGGGCCGTCGGGCTGGTGTCGCAGGGTGGCTTCGGCTACCTGCTCAAGGACCGGGTGCTCGACGTCGGCGACTTCGTCGAGGCGGCCGAGCGCGTCGCGCGCGGCGGCTCGGCGCTCGATCCGCAGGTCGTCTCCTCGCTCGTCGGCGGCGAGGCCACCGACGCGCTCGCGGTGCTGAGCGCGCGCGAGCGCGAGGTGCTCTCGCTGATGGCCGAGGGCCTCACCAACAGCGCCATCGCGCGCCGCCTGGTGCTGACCGAGCGGACGGTCGAGGGGCACGTCCGCAGCGTGCTGATGAAGCTCTCGCTGCCCGCGGGAGAGGACGCGCACCGGCGCGTGCTCGCGGTCATCGCGTACCTCCGCGCAGCCGAGATCCAGCGCTAGCACTCGGACGGTCCAGTGCTGGCCCGGACGACGGGCGGCCGCTGCGGACGGATGCTGGCGCCATGTCCACCACCACTCACCGCATCTCCCGGCTCGCCGCGGCCGTCGCCCTCGGGGCGCTCGCCGCCGCCGCCGTGACCGGCCCCGGCGCCTCGGCGCAAGGCGGCCGCACCATCAGCCTCACGGAGCTCGAGAAGGGCGCCACGTTCAAGCACATCCGCAACACGAAGGTGAAGTCGCAGAACGCGAACTCGCTCGGCGACGTGATCGTGTTCACCAACCGCGTCGTCGACACGGCGGGCAAGGTCGTCGGCAAGAACCACGCGGTGTGCGCGACGACCGTGGGCGCGCGCAACTTCCCCAAGTCCGACATCACCTGCAACGGGTCGCTCGTGCTCCGTGACGGGACGATGAGCTGGCAGGGCACCTTCAACGTCGGCTCGTCGTCGGGCACGGGCACGATCACGGGCGGGACGGCGGCCTACGCGAATGCCCGCGGCGTGTTCGTCACAAAGCAGGACAGCAAGGGCACGCACGACACGATCACGCTGGCGGGCTGATCGATGACCGCCTCCACACACCGCGCCGCTGTCGACGTCGCCCCGCGCACCGCGCGACCCGGCCTCGCCCTGCTGCTCGCCGTACTCGCCATCCCCGGCTCGACCTGGGCGTGGGACCTCCCGCTCGGCGGCCTCTGGATCGGCCTGCCGCTCGCCGTCGCCGCGATCGTGCTCGGGCTGCGCGCGCGCCAGGCAGGCGTCGGGCGCGTCATGGCGACCGCCGCGATCGTGATCGCCGGCCTCTGCGTCGCTGCAGATGGCCGTCTACACGGTCGCTTCGTCGGTCAGCTAGCCGCGAAGAGGTGCCACGGCGTGTCCTAGGCGCCGTGGCACTTCTTGAACTTCTTGCCCGACCCGCACCAGCACGGATCGTTGCGCCCGATCTGCTCGTTCTCGTCGAGCCGGCGCTGCTCCACGAACGCGGGCTGGGGCTCCTCGTCCTCGACGCCGTAGCCCTCGCCGCCGTAGGCGCTGGGCTGGTCGTCGAGCGTGCCGCCCGAGTAGGAGAACGAGGCGTTGCCGGCCGTGTGCGTGGGGGCGGCGGCCGCGGACTGCCCGTTCTCGCCCTCCACCTCGACTTCGACGTTGTAGATCATGCGCGCGAAGTCCGACCAGATGGTGTTCATCAGGTCCTGGAAGAGCGAGAAGCCCTCGTTCTTGTAGGCGACGAGCGGGTCGATCTGGGCGAAGCCGCGGAGGTGGATGCCCTCGCGCAGGTAGTCCATGTCGTAGAGGTGCTCGCGCCAGCGCTGGTCGATCGTCTGCAGCAGCAGGTAGCGCTCGAGCGCACGCGTCAGCTCCTCGCCGAGTTCTTCCTCGCGCTCGTCGTAGAGCTTGTGCGAGTCCTCGGTCAGCAGCCGCTTGAGCTCGTCGCGGTCGATCGACTCGCGGTCGAGCTCCTCGGGGCCGAAGTCGACGTGGAAGATCTGGTCCAGCTGCACCCACATGCCCTCGAGGTCCCACTCCTCGATGTAGTCGCCGGGCGTGTAGTCGTCGACCAGGCGGGAGATCACCTCGGCGACCTGCTCGCGCGCGACGGAGCCCATGTCGCGACCCTCGAGCACCTCGTCGCGGTACTTGTAGACGATCTCGCGCTGCTGGTTCATCACGTCGTCGTACTCGAGGACGCGCTTGCGGATCAGGTAGTTCTGCTCCTCGACCTTGCGCTGGGCGTTCTCGATCTGCTTCGAGAGCATCTTGGCCTCGATCGGCTCCTCCTCGCCCTCCTCGCTGGTGGGCCCGAGGCGGTCGAGGATGCGGTAGATGCGGTCGCCGGCGAACAGGCGCACGAGGTCGTCCTCGGCGGAGAGGAAGAAGCGCGACTCGCCGGGGTCGCCCTGGCGGCCGGAGCGGCCGCGGAGCTGGTTGTCGATCCGGCGCGACTCGTGGCGCTCGGTGCCGACGATGTAGAGCCCGCCGGCCTCGAGGACGGTCTCTCGGGCCTCCTCGACACGCGCCTCGAGCGTGGGCAGCAGCTCGGCGAACTGCTCGTCGTAGTCAGGATCGCCGGGCTTGAGGCCGAGCTTGGCGAGCTCGTTCCGCGTCAGCTGCTCGGGATTGCCGCCGAGCTTGATGTCGACGCCGCGGCCGGCCATGTTGGTGGCGATCGTGACCGCGCCGGGACGGCCCGCCCCGGCGATCGTCTCGCCCTCCTTCTCGGCGTACTCGGGCTTGGCATTCAGCACCGTGTGCTTGATGCCGCGCTTGTCGAGCTCGCTGCCGAGGAGCTCGGAGACCTCGACGGAGATCGTGCCGACCAGCACCGGCTGGCCCTTCTCGTGGCGGGTCTCGATCTCGCGCGCAACCGCGCGCCACTTGCCGTCCTTGGTCTTGAAGACCTGGTCGTTCTCGTCCTTGCGGACCATCGGGCGGTTGGTCGGGATCTGGACGACGTTCAGCTTGTAGATCTTCATGAACTCGGTGGCCTCGGTGAGGGCCGTGCCGGTCATGCCCGCGAGCTTGTCGTACATGCGGAAGTAGTTCTGCAGCGTGATCGTCGCGAGCGTCTGGTTCTCCTCCTGAACGCGCACGCCCTCCTTGGCCTCGACGGCCTGGTGGAGGCCCTCCGACCAGCGGCGCCCGTCGAGGATGCGGCCGGTGAACTCGTCGATGATCTTGACCTCGCCGTCGACGACGGCGTAGTCGACGTCGCGCTTGTAGAGCGACTCGGCGCGCAGCGCCTGGATCAGGTGGTTGACGAGCGGGCCGTTCTCGGCGCGGTAGAGGTGGTCGATCCCCAGGAACTTCTCGGCCTTGGCGACGCCGCGCTCGGTGACCGAGACGGTCTTGTGCTTCTCGTCGAACTCGAAGTCGTAGTCGGCGACGAAGCCCTTCTTGGACTTCGGGTCCATGCCGTCGGGCTTCTTGCCCGAGGTCAGGCGCGGGGCGAGCTTGGCGAAGCGGCCGTAGAGGTCGGCAGCCTCCTCGGGGGCGCCGGAGATGATCAGCGGCGTCCGGGCCTCGTCGATGAGGATGTTGTCGACCTCGTCGACGATCGCGTAGTGGTGGGACGAGAACGGCTTGCCCTCCTCGGTGAAGCGCCCACCGTGCTGGACCTTCTCCTCCATCGTGACGGCCATGTTGTCGCGCAGGTAGTCGAAGCCGAACTCGGAGTTGGTGCCGTAGGTGATGTCGGCCGCGTAGGCGTCGCGCTTCTCCTCGTAGGGCTGCATGTTCTGCAGGATCCCCACGGAGAGGCCGAGCGCCTGGTAGAGCCGGCCCATCCACTCGGCGTCGCGACGTGCGAGGTAGTCGTTGACGGTGACGAGGTGCACGCCCTCGCCGGCCAGCGCGTTGAGCGCGACCGCGAGCGTGGCGGTCAGCGTCTTGCCCTCGCCGGTCTTCATCTCGGCGATCGAACCGCCGTGGAGCACCATGCCGCCGATCATCTGGACGTCGAAGTGGCGCATCCCGAGGACGCGCCGCGACGTTTCGCGGACTACCGCGAAGGTCTCCGGCAGCAGGTCGTCGAGCGACTCGCCTCCACGGGCGCGCTCGCGCAGGTTGTCGGCCTGCTGGCGCAGCTCAGCGTCGTCGAGGAGCTCGAACTCGGGCTCCCACGAGTTGATGCGGTCCACGCGCTTGGCGTACTGCTTGAACTGCTTGCCCTCACCCAGGCGCAGGGCGCGATCGAGGATCGTCATACGTCCAGTGTAGGGCGCGCCGGAGGCGCGCTACATCGCCGGCAGCTGGCCGCCCGCGGCCTCGGGCGGCGGCATCTGCGCCCCCGCGGCGGCGCGCTGCTCGCGCCGCTTGCGCCGCTTGTCGCGGTGGCGCTTGACCTGGCGGCCGAGCTCGTCGGCGACCAGGTTGACGGAGTGGTTGAGGTCGCGCGACGCGTCCTTCGCCCGCAACGTGACGCCCTTCAGGTACAGGGTTGCCTCGGCCACCATGTTCTCCGGGTTGGCCGGGTTGCGCTCCTTGCAGACCTCGATCTCGAGCACCGCGAGCTCAGACACCTGCTTGGCGATCTTCGAGAACCGGCGGGTGACGTGCTCCCGCAGTTCGTCAGTGACCGGAAGGTTGCGTCCCTTTACTTCGATTCGCATGGGACTCCTCTCGTCTGCGCAAGCGTTGCAGGGGGCCTCGGATGCTACAGGCGTTCACAGCGTTCTTACATAGGTCGCGGCACCCACCCACTCCGCGCCCCGCTCTTTGAGAGCGTGGGCGCACGCGTCGAGCGTCGCGCCGGTGGTGTGGACGTCGTCGACGAGCACCACCGCGCGCGGCGGCGCGGATGTGGCCACCGCCGCGAAGCGGCCCGCGCTGCGCCGCAGCGTGCGCCCCGCGCCGACCTGCCGGCGCCCCCGGTCGGCCCGCCTGAGGCACGGCGAAAGCGGCAGCCCGGTCCGCTCTGAAAGCCCGTCCGCGAGCAGCGCCGCCGGGTCGAAACCCCGCCTGCGCCGCCGCCCGCGGTGCGCGGGGACCGGCACGAGGCACGCGCGCAGGTCGGCGGGGAGGTTGGCGGCCATGTGCGCCGCCATCAGGCCGGCGAGCGGGAGCGCGGCGTCGAACTTGAGCGCGCGCACGATGTCGCGCGCCGCGCCCTCGTAGGCGAGCGGCGCCCACGCGCGGTCGAACGCGGCGGCCGCCGCGGGGCAGCCGGAGCGATGCCGGGGCAACGCGCAGCGCGGACAGCGGTGCCCGCGCAGCCACGGCAGGCGCCGCAGGCACTCGCCACATATCTGACCGCTCGCGGGCCGGCGGCAGGCGGCGCAGGAGGGTGGCGCGAGGAGATCGAGGATCGGCACCGCCCCAGCCTGCCGCCTCACGGGTGCCGGAACAGCACGCGAACGTCACAATCGTGCGACGTGTCCCTCGACACTTCGTGGAACTTCGCCCCCGGCGTCCTGATCGCCCTCACCGGCTACGGCGTGGTCTACGGCCTCCGGTGGCGCACGTCGCGCCGCGAAGGCGGAGCGCGCGCCGCCAGCGGCTGGCACGCCGCGGCCTGGGCGGGCGGCCTGGTGTGCCTGTTCGTCGCGCTCGTCTCGCCGCTCGACGTGCTCGGCGAGCAGATGGCCTCGTTCCACATGGTCCAGCACCTGCTGGTCGCGGACCTCGCGCCGATCCTGCTCACGCTCGCACTGACCAAGCACATCCTGCGTCCTGGCACCCGCCGCATCCATTGGATCGAGCGCAAGGCCGGTCCGTTCGGCCACCCGGCGTTCGGCGTCATCGCCTACGTCGGCGTGATGTGGCTGTGGCACGTCCCCTACTTCTACGACGGCGCGCTCGCGCACTCGGGCGTACACGTGCTCGAGCACCTCAGCTTCGCCGCCGCCGGACTTCTCTACTGGTGGCACCTGCTCTCCCCCATCCGCAGCCGGCTGCGGCTCGGCGGCATGGGCCCCGTCCTGTACATGGCGAGCACCAAGCTGCTCGTCGGCATCCTCGGGATCCTGCTCGCGTTCGCGCCCGAGCTGATCTACGACGGCTACGGCACGACCGGCACGAAGCTCGGCCTGTCGCCGCTCGACGACCTCCACGTCGCCGGCCTGCTGATGGCGCTCGAGCAGTCGCTCGTGATGGGCATCGCGATCGTCTACCTGTTCGTGCGCATGCTCTCCGAGGCCGACCGCGAGGACGAGCGTGCCGAGCGCTACGAGGCCGCGTCGCCCTCCTGAGCGAAGCGCCGCCGCCCGCGGACGCGCTCCGTGTGGGCCTCGTTGAGGCGCCGGTGATCGCGCATGAAGTCGCGCACGAGGCTGACCTGATCGGTCGTGTAGCTCTCGAGCTGGCGCACCGTCTCGATCGACAAGCGGGGCGAACAGCTCGCGCAGCAGCTCCTGCGCTCGCGGCGTCAGCTCCACCAGCACGCGCCGACGGTCGCCCGCGTCCGGCACCCGGCGGGCGTAGCCCGCGCGCTCGAGCCGGTCGAGCACGGTGGTGACCGCGCCGGTGCTCAGCCCAGCCTCGCTCGGCCAGCCGGCCGGCGCTCACGCCGTCGAGCCGCTCGATGATGTCGAGGCAGCGCATGTCGGTCCGGTTGAGGCCGAGGAAGTCGGCGACGACCTGGTCGGCGATGTCGTTGGTGACCCCGCTCAGCCGAAGCTCTTCGGCCACCTCGGCCAGCACGTCTTCGCGACTCTCTGCCCGAACGAACCTCATTGCTCAGGGAACCCTACCTGGTGGTTCCCCGGAACGGGACGAAATTTCTAGGACCAGGAGCGCAGGTAGTCCCGCTGCTCGGCGGTGAGCTCGTCGATCTCGACGCCGAGCGATTCGAGCTTCAGCCGCGCGACCTCGCGATCGACCGCCTCCGGCACCGGATGCACGCCCGCGGCGAGCTCGCCGGGATGGCGCACGAGGTGCTCGACCGCCAGCGCCTGGTTGGCGAACGACATGTCCATGACCGCCGCCGGGTGGCCCTGGCCGGCGGCGAGGTTGACCACGCGGCCGCTGGCGAGCAGGTTCAGCTTGCGCCCGCCGAGGTCGTACTGCTCGACCATCGGCAGGACCTCGCGCGGGCCGTCGGCCACGGCGCGCAGCGCGTCGAGGTCGATCTCGATGTCGAAGTGCCCCGCGTTGGCGAGCACGGCGCCGTCCTTCATGCGCTCGAAGTGCGGCCCGGTCAGCACGGCGCGCGAGCCGGTGACGGTGATGAAGACGTCGCCGCGCTCGGCGGCGGCGAGCGCGGGCATCACCTCGAAGCCCTCCATCCGCGCCTCGAGCGCCCGCATCGGATCGACCTCGCAGACGATCACCTGCGCGCCGGCGCCGCGGGCGCGCAGCGCGACGCCCTTGCCGGTCCAGCCGTAGCCGAACACCACGAACGTCTTGCCGGCCACCAGGATGTTGGTGGCGCGCAGGATGCCGTCGATCGTCGACTGGCCGGTGCCGTAGTGGTCGTTGAACAGTCGCTCGGTGCCGGCCTCGTTGACCGCGAGCACAGGGCAGCCGAGCCGCCCCTCGGCCTCGAGCGCGCGCAGGCGCAGCAGGCCGGTGGTCGTCTCCTCGGTGCCGCCGAGCAGATCGCCGAGCCGCTCCGGGTGGCGGTCGTGGATGACCGTCAGGAGGTCGGCGCCGTCGTCGAGCGTGACCTGGGGGCCCGCCTCGACGAGCGCGAGCACGTTGGCGACGTAGGCGTCGACGTCCTCGCCGCGGCGGCCGCGGACGTCGACGTCGCCCGCCAGCGCGTCCGCCACGTCGTCCTGCGTCGACAGCGGGTTGGCGGCGGCCAGCGCCGCCTCCGCCCCGCCCGCGACGAGCGTGCGGACGAGGTTGGCCGTCTCCGCCGTGATGTGCAGGCAGGCGGCCACGCGCACGCCCGCGAGCGGCCGCTCAGTGGCGAACCGCTCGCGGATCGAGCGCAGCACCGGCATCTGCGCGTCCGCCCATTCGATACGGGCGAGACCCGCAGACGCCATGGCGCTCTAGTAGCGGTAGTGGTCGGGCTTGTACGGGCCCTCGACCGGGACCTCGAGGTAGGCGGCCTGCTCGGGCGTGAGCTCCGTCAGGCGCACGCCGAGCGCGTCGAGGTGCAGCCGCGCGACCTTCTCGTCGAGGTGCTTCGGCAGCACGTAGACCTGCTTCGCGTACTCGTCGTTCTTCGTGAACAGCTCGATCTGGGCGATCGTCTGGTTCGTGAACGAGTTGGACATCACGAAGCTCGGGTGGCCGGTGGCGTTACCGAGGTTCAGCAGGCGGCCCTCCGAGAGGACGATGATCGAGTGGCCGTCGGAGAAGCGCCACTCGTCGACCTGCGGCTTGATGGTGATCCGCTCGATGCCCTTCGTGGCGGTCGAGGCCGGCGATGTCGATCTCGTTGTCGAAGTGGCCGATGTTGCCCACGATCGCCTGGTGCTTCATCGCCGCCATGTGCTTGGCGGTGATGATGTCCTTGTTGCCGGTCGCGGTGATGAAGATGTCGGCGCTCCCGATGACGTCGTCGAGCGTGACGACCTGGTAGCCCTCCATCGCGGCCTGCAGCGCGCAGATCGGGTCGATCTCGGTGATCAGGACGCGCGCGCCCTGGCCCCGCAGCGACTCCGCGCAGCCCTTGCCGACGTCGCCGTAGCCGCAGACGACCGCGACCTTGCCGCCGATCATCACGTCGGTGGCGCGGTTGATGCCGTCGATCAGCGAGTGCCGGCAGCCGTAGAGGTTGTCGAACTTCGACTTGGTGACCGAGTCGTTGACGTTGATGGCCGGGAACAGCAGCTGGCCGGTGGCGGCGAACTGGTAGAGCCGGTGCACGCCGGTCGTCGTCTCCTCGGTCACGCCGAGGATGTTGCGGCCCATGCGGGTGAAGCGGTCGGCGTCCTCGGCCAGCGAGCGCTGGAGCGTGGTGAGGATGATCCGCAGCTCGTCGTTCTCGGCCGAGGCGGGATCCGGCACGGCGCCGGCCTTCTCGTACTCGACGCCCTTGTGGACGAGCAGCGTCACGTCGCCGCCGTCGTCGAGGATCATGTTCGGGCCCTCGCCGTCAGGCCAAGCCAGCGCCTGCTCCGAGCACCACCAGTACTCCTCGAGCGTCTCGCCCTTCCAGGCGAAGACGGGGACGCCGGCCTCGGCGATCGCCGCAGCGGCGTGGTCCTGGGTCGAGAAGATGTTGCACGAGCACCAGCGGACCTCGGCGCCGAGAGCAACGAGCGTCTCGATCAGCACCGCGGTCTGCACGGTCATGTGCAGCGAGCCGGTGATGCGCGCGCCCTTGAGCGGCTGCGCGTCCGCGTACTCGGCGCGGGTCGACATGAGGCCGGGCATCTCGTGCTCGGCGAGCTCGATCTCCTTGCGCCCGAAGGGGGCAAGCGAGAGATCGGCGACCTTGTAGTCGGTCGCGGTGGCGGTGGGGGTCATGCAACCTCCGTCAGGGGTGTCGTTGTAGAGAGCAGGCGCTGGTGCTTCTCCTGCTCCCAGCGCAGCCAATTGGGGACGGGGACGTCGCTCCGGCCGCTCGGCCTCGCGCCTCGAGCCAGTCCTCCGTGGCGGAGCGCAGGCGGTCGTCGCTGCGCAGGCGCAGCGCGAAGGCGAGGTCGGAGAGCCCGATGTCGTGCTCGGCGAGCAGCTCGCGCAGCGTCCGCAGGCGCTGCAGCTCGGCCGGGCCGTAGAGGCGGTAGCCGGACCCCGACCGCGCGGGCTCAACCAGCCCGACGCGTTCGACGTATCGCAGCATGCGCGGCGACCAGCCCGTGGTCTCCGCAGCCTCGTTGATCGTGAGGGCGTCCATCCGGGCGACAAACCCTAACACAGTTGTGTCAAGGTTGGCCCCGGTACGGCAGGCGCTGACGACGACGGTACGGCAGTTCTGCCGATGCGCCGGCCCGGAGGCGCACGTAGCGTCGGTCCTCCCCCAACCCCAGGAGGTCGACATGGACTCCCACCTCTCCCAGCAGCTCGCGACGATCCGCACCGCCGAGGCCGTCGAGCGGGCCACCGCCGCCCGCGCGGCGCGCGACGCGCGGCCCGAGCGGACGCGCAAGCCTCCGCGCGTCCGCACGCGCATCGCGCGCTTCGCGCATCGGTCAGCGCGCGCTTGACGCCCGCGGGCGGCAGGACGATGATCGACCGTGTGGCGCGCCGGGTCTCGAGCCCGCACACGGTTGGCCGCACGGACACGCTGGCAGCCCTCGACAGGGCGCTGACGCAGGTCTCCGAGGGCGCCGCGCGGCTCGTGCTGCTCGCTGGCGAGGCCGGGATCGGCAAGACCCGGATGGCGCACGAGCTCGCGGACCGCGCCCGCGAGCGCGGCCAGCGCGTGCTGTGGGGCGAGTGCGTCCCGATGCAGGCCGGCGAGCTGCCCTACGCGCCGCTCGTCGCGGCGCTCCGAGGCCGCGGCGCCGAGACGGGCGTGGCGCTCGACCGGCTGCTCACCGAGCTGCGCGACGGCCGCGGCGGCGGCGCGCCCGCCACGCCGCAGGCGCCCGCGCGCCTGTTCGAGCTGCTGCTGGGTGCGCTCGGCCGCCTCGCCGAGACGACGCCAACGGTGGTCGTCGTCGAGGACATCCAATGGGCCGACCACGCGACCCAGGACCTCGTGCGCTTCCTCGCCCGCAACCTGCGCGACGAGCGGCTGCTGATCCTGGCGACGCTGCGCACCGACGAGCCGGCGCCGCCGGGGCTGCGGGACCTGCTCGCCGAGCTCGCCCGCAGCGCGCGCGTCGAGCGCCTCGAGCTCACGCGGCTCACGGCCGAGGACACGGCGTTGCAGGTCGCGGGCATCGTGGGCGCGGACGGCGACGCGGCGCTCGCCGAGTGGGTCCACGGGCGGGCGGAGGGCAACCCGTACTTCGCCGAGGAGCTGCTCGCGGCCCGCGTCGCGGGCGAGCCCGGGGCCGCCCTCCCCGACTCCCTGCGCGACGTGCTGCTCACGCGCATGGCGGACCTCGACGGGGCGCCGCGCCAGGTGGTCCTCGTCGCGGCCACCGCCGGCCGCGACATCGGCCACGAGCTGCTCGCCCGCGCGGCGGGCCTGGACGCCGATGTGCTCGCCGCCGCCCTCCGGGAGCTGGTCGCCGCCCACGTGCTGGTGTGCGACGCGTCCGCCGAGCGCTACCGCTTCCGGCACGCGCTGGCGGGCGAGGCCGTCTACGCGGAGCTGCTGCCGCCCGACCGGCGCGCGCTGCACGCCGCGATCGCGCGGGCGCTCGAGGCGGCGGTCCCCGCGCCCGACCGCGGCGCCGCCGAGTGGGCGGCGCTCGCGCAGCACTGGGACGGCGCGCACGACGAGGCGGCCGCCCTGCGCTCGTCGGTCGCGGCGGCCGCGGCGGCGCACGCCGTCTACGCGTTCGAGGCGGCGCGCGGACACCTCGAGCGGGCCCGCGCGCTGTGGGAGCGAGTCGCGAGGGAGGCGCGGCCCGCCGACCTCGACGAGGTCGAGTTGCTGCGGCGGCTCGCCGACGCCACGCGCTTCGCGGGCGACCGCGAGGCCGCCATCCCGATCGCCGAGGCTGCGCTCGCGCTCGTCGACGCCGGCGCGGAGCCGGGGCGCGCCGCCTCGATCCACATCCAGCTCGGCACCCTGCGCCGGTCGCGCGAGCGCGCCCTGCCGCAGCTCGAGCGCGCGCTCGAGCTGCTGCCGCCGGGCCCGTCGCGCGAGCGGGCGGCGGCCATGAGCTGGATCGGCCGGCACCTCATCTACGGCGAGCTGCCCAGCGACACGCGCGCGTTCGCGCTGGAGGCGCTCGAGGTTGCACGAGCGGCGGGAGCGCGCGACGAGGAAGGCATCGTGAACGGGACGCTCGGCGTCGCGTTCGCCTACGGCGGCGATCCCGAGACCGGGCTCGCCCATTACCGCGAGGCCGTCCGCATCGCCCGCGAGGTCGGCCGCGGCGAGCGGCTGGCCGCCGAGCTCAACAACCTGGGCGACGCGTTGGCGATGCTCGGACGCATGGACGAGGCGCTCACGATCCTCGAGGACGGCTACGAGGAGGTGCGCGCCGTCGGGCTGGCCCTCTCGGAGGGGGTGCTGCTGCAGGTGACGGCGGCGGAGTGCGAACTGCGCCTGGGCCGCTGGGACGAGGCGGCAGCGCGGCTGGAGCGGCTGCTGGAGCGCAGCCACGACGACGAGCTGCGGCTCGCCGCGTTCGGCTTTCTCACCGCGATCCGGGCGCGGCAGGGCGACTTCGCGGCGGCCGAGGCGTTCGAGCGCGAGGCCACGCCGCTGCTGGCGGCGAACGTCGCGCCGCAGACGATCGTGAGCACCAACACCGCGCGCGCCGAGTTCGCGCGCCTGCGCGGCGACCCGGAGGCCGCGCGCGCGATCGTGTGCGACACGCACGAGACCATCCGCTGGGGCGGGATCATCTGCTACCCGAGCATGCTGCTGGTCGGCATCCAGGCGGAGGCCGACCTCGCCGAGCGGGCGCGGGCGGCGGGCGACGCAGACGATGCGGAGCGCGCGTGCCGGTCGGCCGAGCGGCTCCTCGGCTCGCCCGACTGGATGGGCTCGCTGCTCAGCTACGGGTTCGAGTCCCCGGTAGGCGATCCGGCGCCGCCGGAGACCCGGGCGGTCCACGCCGAGGCCGAGGCCGAGCTCACGCGTCTCGACGGCGCGCCGCGTGCCGAGCCGTGGGCGCTCGCCGCCGAGCGGTGGGAGCGGCTCAACTTCCCCTACCCCGCCGCCGCAGCGCGACTGCGTGAGGCGGAGGCGCTGCTGGCGGCCGGGGGAGAGCGCGCGGCCGCGGCGGCCGCGCTCCGCGGCGCGCACGCGACCCTCGACCGTCTCGGCGCGACGCCGCTGCGCGACGCGGCGGGGACGCTCGCGCGGCGCGCGCGGATCGTGCTGAGCGAGGCACGCGAGCCGGCCGAGCGGCCGTTCGATCTCACCGAGCGCGAGCTGACCGTGCTCCAGCGCCTGGCGACCGGCAGGACCAACCGGCAGATCGCCGAGGAGCTCTACCTGAGCACCCGCACGGTCGACATGCACGTGCGCAACATCCTCCCCAAGCTCGACGCCGCCAACCGCGTCGAAGCCGCCAACACCGCGCACCGCCTCGGCCTCGTCCGCGGTACGGCAGTCCTGCCGTAGCGGGTGCAGAACCTGCGGCGTAGCGTCGGCGCATGTCCTTGCGCCTGCCCGCGCTGGCCTGCCTCCTCACCCTCCTGGGCGGGCCGGCGTGCGGCGGCGGCGATCGCCCGTCCCCGACCCCGGCGCCCGGCCCGCAGCTCACGGCGGCCGTCGAGCGCGAGCTCGACAGCCGGCTGCGCGAGAGCGTCGCCGACGCCGGCATCCCCGGCGCGTCGGCGGCGATCGTGTTCCGCGACGGGCGCGTATGGCGCGGCGCGGCCGGCGACGCGGTGGTGAAACCGAAGCGCGCGATGACGCCGGACACCGCCCTCCCGTTCGACAGCATCACGAAGGTCGCGACGGCGGTACTCGCGCTGCGACTCGTCGAAGAGGGCAAGCTGCGCCTCGAGGACCCGATCGTGCGCTGGTACCCGCGCTGGCGCGGCGACCGGCACGCCACCGTCCGTGACCTGCTGGGGCACACCTCCGGAGCGCGCGACCCCCAGGATGAGATCGATCCGAACCAGCCGCTGTCGCAGAAGCGCTTCCTCGCCGCGGCTCCGAAGCCCGGGCCGAGGACCGACGTCGCCCACTACTCCAACGTCGGCTACATGATCGCGGGCTCCATCCTCGAGCGCGCCGGCCGTGAGCCGCTCACGACAGCGCTGCGGCGCAGCGTGTTCGCCCATCCCGGTGGCGACGGCCTCGCGTTCCAGCCCGCGGAGCAGCCGAAGCCGCCGCGCGCGCACTCCTACTGGTATCCGGAAGGCGGAGGCAGCCCCGTCGATGCGAGCGACGGCGGCCCTGTCCTGCCGTACCGGTCGCTCGCCGCCACGTCCGGCGCGGCCGGTGCCCTCGCCGGGGACGTCCCCTCACTCGCGCGGTGGGGGCACGAGCTGTTCGGCGGGCGCGTGCTCAAGCCCGCCTCGCTGCGCGAGATGGCGCGCTTCCATTCCGGTGGCTTCTGGGAGGCCTACGGGCTTGGGCTCGCGCAGGACTCCTTCGAGGACCGCACCATGTGGGGCCACGGCGGCGACGGGCTCGGCAGCCACACGGAGTTCTGGCACCTGCCCCGCGAGCACCTCACGCTCGCGGTGACCTGGAACGATGACCTGCTCGACCGCGACGGCGGCCTCCACACCGTGCTGCTGCGCGCCGCCCTCGGCGGCTAGCGCGGCTTCGGGCGCGCCCGGCGTGCCTCGAGCTGCTTCTGGACCTGCGCGATCTTCGCGCGGCCCTTCGGCGATTGGGCGTAGGTCTTGGCCTGGTTGAAGAGGCGGCGCCCCTGCGGGGACGTGGCGAACTTGGCGAGCTTGTTCATGAGTGGCATATCGAGGTCCTACCCATCCAGCCGGAAATCCGCGTCGGCGTCGATCTCGACGACGTCCATCTGCGCCTTCTGCAGCTTGCCGGCGTAATCCCAGTTCATCGACTGCCAGCGCGTGAACTGGTCGAGCACCCACATGCCGGACTGGCGCGAGCCGTTGCCGGACTTGCCGTTGCCGCCGAACGGCAGGTGGGCCTCCGCGCCGGAGGTCGAGTTGTTGACCGAGAGCATGCCCGCGCTGACCTGCTGGCGGAAGCGCAGGGCGTGCGTGGGGCTGTTCGTGTAGATCGCCGACGACAGGCCGTAGCCGTGGTCGTTGGCGAGCCCGATCGCCTCGTCCCAGGTCGAGAACTTCGCGACCGGCACGATCGGACCGAACGTCTCGGTGGTCGCGAGCGCGTCCTCGCGGGTGACCCCGGTGACGATCGTCGGGTGGTAGAAGAGGCCCGCCTCGGCGTCGCCGACGAAGCCGTCGCGCGGCGAGTCGCCGCCGATCCGGCCGGTGGCGCTCGAGCCGAGCACCTCGTGGTGGTCCTCGATCAGGCCGAGCCACTCCTCGAAGCGGTCGGCGAAGCGCTCGTGCAGCATCGGGCCGTAGAGGACGTCCTCGGCCGGGTCGCCGATCGCCGCCGCGCGGGTGCGCTCGTCGAGCCGCTTGACGAACTCGTCGTGCACGTCCTCGTGGACGACCGCAAGGCCCAGCGAGGTGCAGCGCTGGCCGGCGGTGCCGAAGCCGCTGAACAGGGCGCCCTCGACCGCGAGGTCGAGGTCGGCGTCGTCCATCACCACGAGCGGGTTCTTGCCGCCGAGCTCGAGGCAGGGGCTCTGCAGATGGCGGCCGCAAAGCTCGCCGATCTTGGAGCCGACGGCGCTCGAGCCGGTGAAGCCGACCTTGTCGACGAGGCCCGCGTCGAGCGCGCGCTCGAGCCCCCCGAAGGTCGCCGCGCCCTCGGCCTGGACGAGGTTGAGCACGCCGCCGGGGACGCCGCCGGCGTGGAACAGGCGCGCCAGCGCGTCGCCCAGCGCCGGCGAGTACTCGGCCGGCTTCCACACGACCGCGTTGCCGCACAGGATCGCCGGCACGAGGTACCACGACGGCACTGCGACGGGGAAGTTGCCGGCGGTGATGATCGCGGCGACGCCGACCGGGACGCGGAACGTGAAGAGCTGCTTGTCGGGCATCTCCGACGGCACGGTCTGGCCGTAGAGGCGCCGGCCCTCGCCGACGAAGAAGTCGCAGGTGTCGATGATCTCCTGCACCTCGCCGAGCGACTCGGCGTAGGGCTTGCCGACCTCCTGGGTGACGAGGCGCGAGAGCGCCTCCTTGTTGTCCTCCACGAGGCGGCCGACGTTGGCGATCACGCGGCCGCGGACGGGCGCTGGCACGGAGGCCCACTCGGCCTGGGCCGTGCGGGCAGCGCGGCAGGCGTCCTCGAAGGTCTGGGCGTCGCCGAGCAGGACCTCGGCGACCACCTCGTCGGTGCGGGCGGGATTGGTGGACGTCAGGCGGCCTCCGGGCGCGTCTTCGCGCGGCCGGCCGTCGACGATGGAGGCGATGGTGCGAGGCATGGGCGATGAACTTAGCGGGGGCCCGGTGCGGCGGCCTCTGCGACCGCGTCGAGCGCGGCGGCTTCGGGCTCGGCGAGCACGCGCGCGATCGTGAGGTCGAGCGCCGGCGCGTACGGCGCCAGCGCGTCGCGCACCCCCGCGGCGGCGGGCTCGGCGACACCGACGGTGCCGAGCGGCACGTCGAGCGCGGCGAAGTGGGCGGCCTGGCCGGGGGTCAGCGTGCGGTAGCGACCCTCCATCGCGTCGAGCCGCTCCTGCGCGCCCGGTCCGACGGCCACGCGCACGTAGGAGGCGACGACCGGCGCCTCGCGCCCCGCGTCCGCGGCGGCCTCGCGCACCCACTCGCGCGCCCGCGCGGCGCCGTCGGGCAGCATCCAGTTGAGGAGGACGCCATCGGCGATCTCGCCGCCGAGGCGACACAGGCGCGGCCGCATCGCGGCGATCACGATCCGCGTCGCGTCGGGAAGCAGGTCGCGGAGCTCGGCGACTGCGCGCCGCAGCGGCTCGATCTGCGTCGGCAGCGAGCCGGAGCCGACCCCGAGCCACAGCCGGGCGGGGTCGAGGCCGAGCCGCTCGACGTCCGCAGCGATGCCGGCCGCCTCGTAGCGCTGGAGCGGCAGCACGCCGACGCCGAGCTCGAGCCCGGGCGCGCCTTCGGCGAAGTGCGCGAGCGTCTCGAGGCCGGGCGCGTCGGGGGCGTCGTTCGCCCACAGCGAGTGGTAGCCCAGCTCCTGGCAGCGGGCCGCGAGGTCGCGCGCCAGCCCGGGGTCGAGACCCGCGTCGATGCCCAGCGCGCGCATGGGGAGAACCTACTTGTGACGCGAGCCGCGCGGCCCCGTAGGCCGACGGGATCCGGCAGGATGCCGCGCGTGCAGATCGAGCTGCCCGAGCGGCTGGAGGGCGACGACGTCCTGCTGCGCCGCCTGCGTCCCGACGACGCCGCCGCCTACGTGGCGGCGTTCCGCGCCGACCCCGAGCTCGGCCGGCTGCTCGGCATGGAGGAGGACCCCGACGAGGCGCGCATCCGCAAGCGCGCCAAGCGCCTGCCCGCGCTCGCCGCCGAGGGCCGCATCGTCGAGCTCGCGATCGGCGAGCCGTTCGCCGGCACGGTGATCCTCCACTCGATCGACGAGCACCACCGCCGCTGCGAGGTCGGCTTCTGGCTGGTTCCCGAGGCGCGCCGGCGCGGGCTCGGGTCGCGCGCGGTCGCGCTGGGTGTCACGTGGGCGTTCGAGACGCTCGACCTGCTGCGCGTCGAGATGACCACCACGCCGGACAACGCGGCGGTGTTCGCGCTCGCCCGCCGGCTCGGGTTCACCCAGGAGGGAGTGCTGCGCAAGCGCAACGTCGAGCGCGGCCGGCGCGTCGACGTCGTCTGGTTCGGCGTGCTGCGCGAAGAATGGCGCTGAGCGCCTACGGGCAGCTGCTGCGGCTGCCCGGGGTGCCGCGGATGGCCGCGTCGGCCCTGGTGCTGGGGATCGCGGGCACGATGGCGCCGGTGTCGTTCGTGCTCTTCGCCCACCGGGCGACCGGCTCGTTCGCCAGCGCCAGCCTCGTCCTCGCCGCCTCGACCGCTGGTGGCCTGCTCTGGCCCGCACCGAGCTGCGCCAGGCGGGCTACGCACTGATCGGCGTGCTGCAAGAGGTCGCGTTCATCGGCGGCCCGCTCGTCGCCGGCGGCGTCATCGCGCTGTGGTCCACGACCGCTGCCGTCGCGGTGACCGCCGCGCTCAGCCTCGTCGGCGGGCTCGCGTTCGCGACCGCGCCGATCACCCGCCGCCGCGCGCCCCAGGGCCCGCAGCCCCGCGACCGGCTCGCCACCACCCCGGGGATGCTGACCGTGCTGATCAGCGCCGGAGCCTTCGGCGCGACGTTCGGCGCGCTCGACGTCGCGTTCCCCGCCTTCGCGCGCGACCACGGCTCGGCTGCCGCCGCGGGAGTGCTGCTCGCCGCGCTCGCGGCCGGGATCGGCACCGGCAGCTTCCTGATGGGCCTGCGCCCGCCTGCGCGCTCGGCGGGTCGCCGCTACGCGCCGCTGTGCGGGCTCGCGGCCGTCGGGCTGCTGCCGCTCATCACCACGCCCGGGCTCGGCGCGATGATCGCGCTCGCCGTCCTCGCTGGGCTCTGCTTCGCGCCGGTCACCACGACCCAGATCGGCGTGCTCGACGAGGTCGCCCCGCCCGAGCGCCCAGCCGAGGCGTTCGCGTGGCTGGCGATCCTCTACGGCGCGGGCTCGGCGGCCGGCGCCGCGCTGGGCGGGCAGCTCGTTGAGGCGAGCGGCCCGCGCGCCGCGATCGTCGCCGCGTGCGCGGCGACCGTGGTCGCGTGGCTGGTCACCACCGCGCGGGCGAAGACGCTCAGCGAGCCGCGAGTCCGGCCTTGAGCTGGTCGATCGGCTCGATGCCGATCGGGTCCGCCCCGCGGAGCACGGCGGCGTAGAGCGACACGAGGTCCCCGAGCGCGACGTGCGAGACGAGCCGCTGGACGCGCGTCTCGCCGCGCGGCGCGACACGCTCGACGTGCGCCGCCTCGCCACCGACGATCTCGGCCGTCAGCTCGATCCGCGCCGCGAGCCGCTCGCCGGCGTCGGGGTCCTCGAGGAACACCGCAGCGAAGCGCCCGAACGACGCCGCGTCCTCCCAGCCGACGATCTCGTTGTGGCCGGCCTCCGGCAGCTCGGCCGCGAATGCCGGGACCTTGGCGTTTTCATTGAGCTGACACTTCCAGCGATAAGCCGCCGCCGCGCCGATGCCCGGACCGCAGATCACCGGGATCGTCTCGTGCAGTGCGCGGGCGATCCGCTTGGCGTCGCCGTCCTCGTCACCGTCGGGGCCCCACTCGGCGGCGAGCTCGCGAGCGAACGGCACCGCCGCCTCGATCTCGGCGCGCAGCGACGGCGCGCAGCCGGCCACGGCGGCGACCTCGAGCGCGACGACGAACGAGTAGCCGACCGCCGCTCGCGGCTGGAAGCCGCCGGGCAGCGGGATCACCGGCACCTTGTCGCGGCGGGCGCGCGCTGGGAGCTCGCCCCCGCTCGAGCAGACGACGCGCGGCGCACCGGCCTCGCCGGCCGCGTCGTAGGCCGCCAGCGTCTCCTCGGTGCTGCCCGAGTAGCTCGAGCACAGCACCAGCGTCTCCGGCCCGGTCCAGCGCGGCAGCTCAGGCCCGCGCGCGAGCTCCAGCGGCCGCGCGAGCTGCGGCCACAGCGCCGCGCGCGCCAGCGCACCGCCGACGCCCGAGCCGCCCATCCCGGCGAGCACGAGCCCGCCCGACGTGCCGGCCGGTTGCAGCGACGCCGCCTCGACGCGCCACAGCGCGTCCTCCAAGTGGTCGGGCAGACCGAGGATGTCTGCCGCCTGGCCCGTCGAGTCGACTGCAGCCACCGCGGCGCGGTCGAGCGAGGCCATCAGAATCTGATGGCGCCGTCCGGGAGCTCGACGCCCGGGAAGATCCTCGCCCCGTTGGCGATCACGTTGTCGGCGCCGATCGTGACGCCCTCGCCGAGCACCGACAGGCCGGTGACGTGCGTGTTGTCGCCGATCCGCACGCCGCCGCCGACGATGCACTCGCTGAGCGTGCAGTTCGCACCGATCTCCGCGCCGCGCATCACGACGGCGCGCTCGAGCGTCGTGTTCGCGCCGACCGTGACGCCGGACTCGAGCACGACGCGACCGCCCACCCGGGCGCCGTCGGCGATCCGGCAGCCGCTCTCGACGAGCGCGGACGGGATGATCCGCCCCTCACTCTCGACCGACTGCTCGACCACGAGGTAGCTGTCGCCGGCGCGCTCCGCGAACGTGGTCCCGACCGTGCCCTCGAGGATGTCGAAGGTCGCCTCGAGGTAGCGCTCGGGCGTCCCGATGTCGAGCCAGTAGTTCTCGCTCACGCAGCCGTAGAGGCCGCTGCCGACGAGCTGCGGGAAGACGTCGCGCTCGATCGAGGCGGGTTGGTCGGCCACCAGCATGTCGAGCACCGAGCGCTCGAGCACGTACGCGCCGGCCGAGATGTTGCGCGTGTCGATCTGGTCGTAGGAGGGCTTCTCGACGAACTCGGTGACCGCGCCATCGTCGGCCTGGCGGACGAGGCCGTAGTTCGTCGGGTCGTCGACCGGCGTCAGTGCCAGCGTGGCCGTCGCGCCCGTCCGCTCGTGCTGCGCGATCTGGGCCGTGAGGTCGATGTCGGTGAGGACGTCGCCGTTGAGCATCAGGAAGCGGTCGTCGAGCAGCGACTCGGCGTACTTGAGCGCGCCGCCGGTGCCGAGCGGCGTCGGCTCCTCGACGTAGCGCAGCTTGACGCCGAAGGCGCTGCCGTCGCCGAGCACGTTGCGCACGCCGGAGGCCATGTGCCCGCAGGAGATGACGATGTCGTCGACGCCGTGCGTGCGCAGCCAGTCGAGCATGAAGGCGATGAACGGCCGGTCGACCAGCGGGACGACCGGCTTGGGAACCGTTGTGGTCAGCGGGCGCAGGCGCGTGCCTTCGCCGCCCGCCAGGATCAGCGCTTGCATCAGACTGCGGCCCCTGCGACCGGCGTGCGGCCCGCGACGCTCGGCCGGCCGACGCCCTCGTAGGCGAGTCCGGCCGCGCTCGCGGCGTCCGGGTCGAGGAAGTTACGGCCGTCGACCAGCAGCGTCCCGCGCATGCTGTCGGCCACCGCGCGCAGGTCGAGGTCGCGGAACTCGGGCCACTCGGTGACGAGCACCACGGCGTCGGCGCCCTCGACGGCCGCCTCGGCCGATGCGGCGAACTCGACGCCCTGCAGGTACTTGCGCGCCTCGTGCTCGGCGACCGGGTCATAGGCGCGGACCTTCGAGCCCGCCGCCTGCAGCCGCGCGGAGAGCACGAGCGAGGAGGCCTCGCGCATGTCGTCCGTGTTCGGCTTGAAGGCCAGGCCGAGCAGCGCGATCTCCTTGCCCACCAGCGAGCCCAGGTGCTTCTGCAGCTTCGACATCACGCGCCGCTTCTGCAGCTCGTTGACCTCGATCACCGCGTTGAGGAGCTGGAAGTGGTAGCCCGAGTTGCCCGCCAGCTGCTTGAGCGCGGACACGTCCTTCGGGAAGCACGAGCCGCCGAAGCCGATCCCGGCCTGCAGGAACTTCGGCCCGATGCGGTCGTCGAGGCCCATGCCGCGGGCCACCTCGACCACGTCGGCGCCGGTCTCCTCGCAGACGTTGGCGATCTCGTTGATGAACGAGATCTTCGTGGCCAGGAACGCGTTGGAGGCGAGCTTGACCATCTCGGCGCTTTTGATGTCCGTGCGCACGACCGGCGTGTCGAGCGGCGAGTAGAGCTCTGCGACCGCGTCGCCCGCCCAGTCGCCGTCGTCGCCGATGACGACGCGGTCGGGCTCGAGGAAGTCCTTGACCGCCGAGCCCTCCTTGAGGAACTCGGGGCAGGAGACGTAGCGGAAGCCCTCCTTGCCCTGCTCGCGGAACGCACGCTTGATGTGGTCGCCGGTGCCACACGGCACGGTCGACTTCATGACCAGCGCGTGGCGGTCGGACGCGGGCATCGCGTCGACGACGGCGTGGACGGCGGAGAGGTCGGCGTCGCCCGAGTAGGTCGGCGGCGTACCGACGGCGACGAACAGCAGGCGAGCATGCTCGAGCGCGTCCGCGAGGTTCGTGGAGAAGTGCAGGCGGTCGCGGTGGCGCGTGACGAGGTCCTCGAGGCCCGGCTCCCAGATCGGGATGCGGCCCTGCTTGAGGCCTTCGATCTTGTCCGCGTCGATGTCGATGCAGTAGACGTCGGAGCCCAGCTCCGCGAAGCCCGCCGCGGTGACGAGGCCGACGTACCCCGTGCCGATGACGCCGATCGGCTCGCGTGCGTTCGTGCTCATTGGACGGATCACCCTAGCGAGCGCGTGCCGTCGAACGGCCTACTTCTGGCCCAATCGCTTCAGCGAGGCGGCGATGCCGATCATCTGCCGCGTACTCAGCGACTGGGTGAGCGTGTTGGACACCCAGTAGACCGCGCGCTTCGTCCGCCAGGCGACGAGCCGCAGGCGGCGGCCGTCGTAGTGGAGCTCGAGCTTGCGGCCGTTGACCTTGCGGGTCTCCGACGGGTCGTCGAGGATCGGCGGCTCGCGCCAGGTCGTGCCCTGGATGCCGTAGTACTCGCCGACGACGCCCTTGGACACCACGAGCCGGTAGGCGCGGTGCTTCCGGCCGCGCTCGTCCTCGATGCGGTAGATCCGCGGCTCCGTGCCGGCGTAGCGCGAGCCGCTGACGCGCAGCGTCGGGAAGTAGAAGGGGAACTTCGCGCGGCGGGCGCCGACGATCGCCTGGTCCTCGCCCTCGCGGCGCGCGATCTCGAGCCCGGGCACGTTGGAGGAGCGGTTGTTGTTCTTGCGTGCGGACGCCGACTTGCGGTCGGCGTCGGAGGCGCGCGACGTGGTGCGCGGCTTCTTCGACGCCTGGGCGTTGAGGAACTCGCTGGCGGTCGCGTCGAGCTTGTCCTGCGTGGCGCTGAGGTAGACCGGGTCGTCGTCGAGGTTGACCCGGAAGCGCACCTCGCGGACCGGCTTGCGGCCGGTGAAGAGCACGAGCTTGAGCAGCGAGAAGACGTCCTTCTTGCGCCGCAGGTTCTTGTCGGTGTCGGTGTAGCGGGCGAACAGCCGCGCCAGCTGGCGGCGGCGCCGGTAGTCGAGCAGCCTGCGCGCGCCGGCCGCGTTTCGGAGCTGGCGCAGGAAGTCCTGCTGGCGCGCGGCGCGCACGAGGTCGTTGTCGCCGTGCCGATAGCGCACATAGTCGAGCGCGTCCTGGCCCTTGAGCTTCTGGTAGCCCGGGTTGACGTCGATCGTGGCGAAGCGCTCGCCGCCCGAGTTGTCGTTGAAGTAGTCGCGGTCGATGTCGACGTAGACGCCGCCGATGTAGTTGACGACCTTGCGGAACCCGCCGAAGTTCACGTTGACGATGTGGTTGATCTTGAACGGCTGACCGGGCTTGGCGAACAGCTTCTTGACGGTCTTGACCGTCAGCCGCGGGCCGCCGAGCTCGTAGGCGGCGTTGATCTTGTCGGTGCCGTAGCCGGGGATCTGGACCTTGAGGTCGCGCGGAACGGACATGACCGCGGTCGCCTCCTTGTCCGGGTCGAGGCGGACGAGGATGATCGTGTCCGAGCGCGGCTTGAGCCCGGCCTTCTTGTCCCCGTAGCGCTGGTCGGAGCCGAGCACCATCAGCGTCTGCGCCTCGCCGGCCTCCGCGCGGTCGATCTCGGGGATGTTGATCGGCGCGCGGCCCTCCTTCTCGATCGTGTTGATGATCGTGTCGGCCTGGAGGAAGCCGGCGGCCGAGACGCTGCCCGCGGCGAGCAGGACGATCACGAGACCGCACAGCGCGCCGCGCCTGATCAGGCTGCGGCCGACGTTCGGAGCTTTCTCCTCCGGTGTCACGCCAGGCCACCGTCGACGGCGCGCAGCGAGCCGGGCGTCTCCTCAGGCGGGCGCTCGAGGCTGTCGGGGAGGCTGAGGATGAAGTCGCCGATCGCGCGGCGGTAGCGCGACAGCGAGGCGACCGAGACCCACTCGTCGGGACCGTGGTGGCCCGCGCCCGAGGGGCCGAACTCGACGGCCGGGACGCCGGCCTCGAGGAACGAGCCGGCGTCGGAGGCGCCGTCGCGGCCGACGCTGAGCGACTCGCCGCTGGTCAGCCGAGCCGCCACGTCGCAGAGGGCCATCACGTACGGGTTTTCACGCGACACGTAGGCCGGCTTGCGGATGAAGGTCTTGGGGATCTCGATGTCGGGGATCCCCCGGACCTGCTCGAGGATGTCACCGGGATCCTGGTTCGGCAGGTAGCGGATGTCGACGACCATGGTGCACTCGTCTGGGACTTTGTTGAGCGCGTCCCCGCCGTTGATCCGGCCGAGGTTGATCGACGGCCGGTCGAACAGCTCCGAGGACTCGCGTGAGAACGGCAAGGTCTCGATTCGGCGGAAGACGTCGATGGCCTTCAGCACCGCGTTGTCGCCGAGCCACGGCGTCGAGCCGTGGGCGGCGCGGCCGCGCACGACGATCCGGCACGCGAGCACGCCCTTGGCCTGCACGCCGACGTGGAGCCCGGTCGGCTCGCCGGTGATCGCGAAGTCGCCGACGAAGCCCTGGCGCACCATCTCGTCCGTGGAGCGGGTGTCGATGTCCTCCGACTCCTCGTCGGGAGCGCACAGGAAGCGCACCCGGACGCGCGCGTCGGCGGCGACGTCGTGCAGCGCGCACATCATCGCGGCGAGCGCGCCCTTCATGTCGTAGGCGCCGCGACCGATCAGGCGATCGCCCTCCAGGCGAGGGCGGAACTGCTCCGCCCGGCCGGGCACGACGTCGACGTGGCCATGGAGGACGACGGTCGGCGCGCCGCGCGGCCCGATGGCGGCCGTCAGGACCGGCAGGCCGTTGAAATCGTGGTCCTCGACGTCGATCTCGCGCGCCTCGAGCCAGCCCTTGACGAAGCCCGCAGCGGCGCGCAATCCGTCGATGCTCGAGGTGTCATAGGTGATCAGGCGCTCGGCCAGGGCGCGTTCGTCCACCCGCCCCAGAGTATCGGCGGCGCCTGTCAGGCCGTCGGATCGGGCAGGCAGGGCGTCCCGCCGGAGACGACGGCCTCGCCGCGCTTGGGGAACAGCTGGAGCGCGAACGTCCAGCCGGGATCGGCGGTCGCGAACACCGCCGGGAAGGCGCCGCCGCGGCTCATCACGCGGACGTGGCGGCCGCGCCGGCGCCAGAACGCCTTCGCCCGATCGAGGTACTCCTCGCCGTCACCGTGGAACTTCAGGTGAATGCGGTAGCCGCTGGTCACGTCGTGGCGCGCCCCGTCGTCGCAGCGGACCGGCGGGACGCGCTCGCCCGGCTCGGCCGGCATGCCGAGGTGGTCGACGACCGCCTCCAGCTCCGCCTGCAGCGAGGTCTCGGCGCGCGTGAGCTTCGAGGCACCGGGGGCGGCGCGCTGCGCCTCTCCGCAGCCGGCGGCGAGCGCGACCCACGCGAGGCCGAGCGCCACGTGCCTAGAAGACGCCATCGTTCACGTTCACCTCGTCCAGGTACCCGGCGGCGATCAAGCCGATGTTGCGCAGCGACTCGGATCCCTCGTTGAAGTAGCTCGAGTGCCCGGAGATGTCGCCGGTGTGGAAGCGCGTGGCGCCGAACGCGCGATCGTGCGGATTCGGGCCGTGCCACTCCGAGTAGCCGACCAGGTCCCACTGCGCGAGCCCGACCCAGACGTTGCCGTCGCCGAGGTCGCTCGCGTGCTGGACCCCGACCCCCGGCGAGCCGACGAGCACCGTCTCGTCCACCTCCAGCCCTTGGCCCGACTCCGCCATGCCGGTGACCAGCGAGCCGTAGGAGTGGCCGACCACGGTCCAGTGCAGGCGCTCCTGGCGCTGCGCGCGGATGCCGGCGACGAATTGCGGCAGCGCCTCGGCGCCGGGCTCGGCGTCCTCGGAGGAGAGCGCGCTCGCGCCCTCCGGCGTGTCGTAGCCGAGCCACTGGATCGTCGCGACCTGGTCGGGGTCGAACAGCGAGGCCTGGTGGTGCACGCGCTCGGCGTCGCCGCCGGTGAAGTTGTTGAGGTCGTTGTTCATGCCCGGCACCACGACCGCGACGTGGCGTGCGCTGGTGAGGTCGCCGAACACCTCGGCGGCGCGACCGTCGCCGGCCGGGTCGAAGAGCAGGAAGTGCCGGTCGGGGTCGTCGAGCTCGCGCAGCTTGCGCAAGCGCGCGTCGTCCTCGCTCACCCCGTCGGCGCGCAGGCGCGCGATCTCGTCCCGGATCGCCTCGGCGTTGGCGCGGTATCGCAGCCCGATCGGCGCGCCGTCGAGGTTGCCGACCAGCTCCGGCCGCTCGTGGGCGAGCGCCTCCGCGACGTTGGGGTCGAGCTCCTTGAAGAACGCCGCGACCGCGGTCGGGTCGGCGTCGCGCGCGATCACACCCTCGAGGTCGTGGGCGGCGCGCTGGAGCGCCTGCCGGTCGACCGCGGGCAGCGGCGGCGCGCCGCACTGACCGCCGGCGATCTGGCAGACCGCGCGGACCGCCTCGCCGGCGATCCGCTGCGCAGGTCCGGCGACGACGAGCGCGCCGACGATCACCGCGACGACGAGCAGCATGCCCACGTACTCGGCGGTGACTTGACCGCGGTCGGCAAAGCCGCCGGTGCCGTTGGTCTTGCCGCGGGGTTTGCCGAAGGCTTTGTCGCCCCGTCGCAGCATGACCCTGAGGGTGCCGCGACGCACGCTGTGGCGCCAGAGCCGCAAGACCCATCTTCCCGGTGGGCCGGGCCCGGTCAGCTTTCCGCCCACGCGGGCGTGCGCGGCTCAAGCCGCGCGCGCGGGGGACCGACCTCAATCGTGCATGCATCAACGGGGCGACGACAGACGTGTCGTGTCCATCAGCGCCGCCGCGATCTACTCGGGGGCCGCGTTCGTGGGCATCATCGAGAGCCTCCTCCCTGGCGGGGAGGAGTTCTCCGTGCTGCCCGCCGCCTGCGCGCTCCTGCTGTCGGCGCTGACGATCTTCGCGGGCCCGCACGTTCCGCGGCTCGTGCTGGCGGCGCTCGGCCCGCTCGGCGCGGCGATGATCGGCGTCGCCATCGCGACGACCACCGGTTTCTCGGACTCCGCCGTGCTCTACATGTGGCCGGCGGTCTGGACCGCCTTCTTCTTCGGACGCTGGGGCACCGCGTTCATCGTCGGCTGGATCGGCGCGGTCCACGGGGCGGTCGCTGCTCTCGCTGCCGGCCGACCAGAGCAACATCGACCGCTGGGTGGACGTCGTCGTCGCGGTCCTCGTGGTCGCCGTCGTCGTCCAGTCGCTGGCTGCCCGCAACGAGCGGCTGGTCAGCCGGCTCGAGGACGAGGCGCGCGTCGACCCGCTCACCGGACTGCTGAATCGCCGCGGGCTGGAGGAGCGCATGGAGGCCGAGCGCGCCCGCGCGGCCCGTGACGGCGCGCCGCTCGGCGCCGTCGCCTTCGACCTCGATCACTTCAAGCGCGTCAACGACGAGCACGGCCATGAGATCGGCGACCGCGTGCTCGTGTGGCTCGGCGCGCTGCTCAAGGAGGAGGCCCGCGGCGTGGACGTCGCTGCCCGCGTGGGCGGCGAGGAGTTCGTCGTGCTGCTCCCGCGCGCCGACCACGAGGCGGGCCGCGTATTCGCCGAGCGAGTGCGGCAGGCCGTCGAGGCCGGTGGCCAGGCGAGCGGGCGCGGGCGCGCCGGGCTCTCCGAGGCGCTGCGGCTCACGGTCAGCGCCGGCGTAGCGTCGGCCGACGCGCCGATCGACGGCCAGGCGCTCCTCGCGGAGGCCGACCGGGCGCTCTACGCGGCCAAGCGGCATGGCCGCAACCGCACGAACTGCGGCCCCCGCGCCGGTGGCGCGAGGGCCGTGAGCGCGACCGCTTAAGCGGCGCGGATCGCGCGGAGGGTGAAGCGGGGGGAGCGCGCCGCGCTGCGCTCGGCCGGGTGGGCGGCGGTGCGCAGCAGGTCGACGAGGTTGGCGGTCGGCTGGAACGGGTCGGCGATGATGGCGCCGGTGTCGAGCGACATCGCGGCGGCGACGTCGCCGCCCTGGACGGCGATCAGGACGTCGCCGGTCAGCGGGCGGGCGGAGTCGAGGGCGGCGAGGCGGCGGAGGTCGGCGGCGTCGACGTCACGGGCGGGGCGGACGAGCACGGGGGTCATGGCGGGGCTCCTATGGGGGCGGCGGGAGGCGATGAGGACACTGTGCCTGGGTGCCGCCATAAGTTCAAATGATCCTCCTTGATTCTCCTGATAAGGTGGCGTTATGCATGATCTCCGCCTCCTGACCGTGCTGCGTGAGGTCGCGCTGCGCGGGTCCTTCTCCGCCGCCGCCGAGGCGCTCGCCTACACCCAGCCCGCCGTCTCGCAGCAGATCGCCCGGCTCGAGAAGCAGGTCGGCGTGAAGCTGATCGAGCGCGAGCCGCGCGGTATCCGCCTCACCCCCGCCGGCGAGGTGCTCGTCCGCCACACCGAGCGCGTGATGGCCCAGCTGGCCGCCGCCGACGAGGAGCTGCAGGAGGTCGCCACGATGGCCCGCGGACGGCTGCGGATCGGCTCCTTCGCCACCGCGGCCGGCACGATCGTGCCGCGCGCGGTCGCCGCCTTCCGCCACCTGCGCCCCGCGATCGAGGTCGACATCTCGCTGCTCGAGCCGGAGGAGTCCGTGCCCGCCGTACGGCGCGGCGACATCGAGATCGCGATCACCGAGGAGGGCGGCTTCTCCGGCGACGCCGACACGACCGGCCTCGAGGTCGAGCACCTGCTCGACGACCACATGTGGGTCTCGCTGCCCGCCGATCACCCGCTCGCCACGCGCCACGCGATCGAGCTCTCCGAGCTGCGCGACGAGGACTGGATGTTCGCCTGCCTCACCGGCACCTGCGCGGACTCCAACGTCGTGCTGCGCGCCTGCCAGGACGCCGGCTTCCAGCCGCGGATCGCCTACCAGTCAGACGACTACTTCGCGATCCAGGGCCTCGTGGCCAGTGGGATGGGCGTCGCGTTGATCCCCGGCCTCGGACTGGCGAGCACGCGCGACGACGTCGCGGTGCGGCCGGTCAAGGGCCGCCCGCCGTACCGGCGCGTCGCGGCGATCACCGCCGCGGGCGCGACGACCGGCGGCGCGATCCCGACGATGCTCGAATGCCTCCGCGACGCCGGCGCGGTCTACGCCGAGTCCGGGCTCGCCGCCGCCGCCTAGGGTCCCTCCCGCTACAGGGCGGTGGTCGGAGGGGGCCGCATCCGTGGATGCCAGGCGGCATCCGGCCGTGAAACCAATGCTGGTTGCCTTCGTGAGCGGCCGGATGACGTCTGGCGCCGCGGGGCGGTCGCCTCCGGCCGCCGACCTAGCGGGAGGGGCCCTGAGCTGGGATGTAGGTCCCGAAGGTCCAGTGGTTGCCGTCCGGGTCGCGGGCCTGGAAGTCGCGCGAGCCGTAGTCCTGGTCGAAGAGGTCTGACACCTCGGTGCCGGCCTCGCGGGCGCGAGCGTGGATGGCCTCGACGTCGGGCGTGCCGATGTAGATCGACGAGCGGGCGGCGCGCAGGTCGTCGGGCGGCGGGCCCTCGAGGTCGTCGCCGCCGCTGCCGAGCATCATCACCGCGTCGCCGAGCCACAGCTCGGCGTGCGCGATCGTGCCGTCGGGGTTGTCGTGGCGCTCGACTGCCACGAAGCCGAACGATTCGAGCCAGGCGATCGCCGCAGGGGCGTCGCGGTAACGGAGTGCGGGATAGCTGGGCATGCGCCGCAGGCTAGACCGGCCTGGCGGCAGCGTCTTGAACGTTTGTGACCTCGCCCGGCGTGCTGCCGCCGAGCGCGCGGAACTCGCGGTTGAGGTGCGGCTGGTCGGCGAACCCGCAGTCGTAGGCGACGTCGGCGAGCGGGCGACCCTCCCGCAGCAGCCGCAGGGCGCGCTGGAAGCGCAGGATGCGGGCCACCGCCTTCGGGCCCATCCCGACGTCGCGGCGCCAGCGCGCGGCGAAGTGGCGGCGGCTCCAGCCGACCTCGTCGGCGAGCGCGCCGACCGCGACCCGGCCGTCGGTGGCGGCCAGCCGCCCGTAGCTCCACGCCACCTCGGGCGACGGCGCCGGGCCCGCGTCGACCCGCCGCAGCAGCGTTGCGTCGAGCAGCGCGAAGCGCTCAGGCCACCCCGGCGCCTCGGCCAGCCGCTCGACCAGCTCGGCGGCGCCGCGGCCGAGCACGTCCTCGAGCGCGACCACGCGGTTGGTCAGCTCCTCCATCGGTATCCCGAGGATGCGGCGGGCGCCGAGCGGGGTGAGGTCGACCTGGACGCCGCCCGCGGCGCCGACGAACTCGGTGTCGGTCGGGCGGTCGGTGAGCCCGCCCACGAACGCGGCGAACGTCGTGCCGTCGATCCGGTACGGCACGCCGAAGCAGACGATCGCGACGGCGCCGGCGAACGGCACCTCGACTCTCAGCACGGGTGTCGCGCTGTGCTCCAGCCAGCCTGCGTAGCGCAGGACATGCCCGCGCAGGCCAGCATGCGGCTGGGCGCGGACGAGCTCCGTCCTACGACCCCTTCGCGAGCTCCAGGAACGCCTCGTAGCGGCGCTTGTCGCGCTCGGCGGCCCGCAGCTCCTCGGTGCCTTCCTCGGCCTTCTCGATCTCGGACTCCGCGCGCTTGAGCCGCTCCTCGAGGTCGCCCGAGTTCAGCTCGTCGATCTCGAACACCTCGTCGACCAGCAGCAGCACGCGGTTGCCGTAGACCTGCAGGAAGCCCTCGCCCTGCGCGTAGCGCACGACGTCGGACTCCGACTTGTAGAGCCGCAGCTCGGTCGGGTCGAGCATGCCGAGCAGCGGCTGGTGGTTGGCGAGGATGCCGATCGAGCCGACCGACGTGCGCGTCGAGACCATCTCGACCTCGTCGTTGAAGGCCTCCCCCTCGGGGGTCAGCACCTCGACCTGGAACGGCGTGCGAGCCACTAGTCGTCCTTCTTCTCGTCCTCGTCGTCCTTGGACTCATCGTCCTTGGACTCGTCGTCGGAGTCGTCCTCGGACTCGGCCTTGGTCTCCTCGGTCTCGTCCTCGTCCTCGTCGCCCTTGTCGTCGTCCTTCTTGCCGTCGCGCTCGCCGGCGGCGGCCACGACGTCGTCGATCGAGCCCTTGAGCAGGAACACGCCCTCCGGGAGGTCGTCGTGCTTGCCGTCGAGGATCTCGCGGAACGAGCGCACCGTCTCGCCGATCGGCACGTAGACGCCCGCGGTGCCCGTGAACTGCTCGGCGACATGGAACGGCTGCGACAGGAAGCGCTCGATCTTGCGCGCGCGCTGCACGAGCACGCGGTCCTCGTCGGACAGCTCGTCGATGCCGAGGATGGCGATGATGTCCTGCAGCTCGCGGTAGCGCTGCAGCACCTCCTTGACCTCGTTGGCGACGTTGAAGTGCTCCTCGCCGACGATCTCGGGCTTGAGGATCGTCGACGTCGAGTCGAGCGGGTCGACCGCCGGGTAGATGCCCTTCTCGGAGATCGCGCGCGACAGCGTCGTCGTGGCGTTGAGGTGGGCGAACACCGACGCGGGCGCCGGGTCGGTGAGGTCGTCGGCCGGGACGTAGATCGCCTGGATCGAGGTGACCGAGCCCTTGCGGGTCGACGTGATCCGCTCCTGCAGCTGCCCCATCTCGGACTCGAGCGTCGGCTGGTAGCCGACCTGTGAGGGCATCCGGCCGAGCAGGGCGGAGACCTCGGAGCCGGCCTGCACGAAACGGAAGATGTTGTCGATGAAGAGGAGCACGTCCTGCCCCTCCTCGTCGCGGAAGTACTCCGCCATCGTCAGCCCCGAGAGCGCGACGCGCATGCGCGCGCCGGGCGGCTCGTTCATCTGGCCGAACACGAGCATCGTCTTGTCGATGACGCCCGACTCGGTCATCTCGAGCCAGAGGTCGTTGCCCTCGCGCGAGCGCTCGCCCACGCCGCAGAACGCCGACAGGCCGCCGTGCTCCTGGGCGAGGTTGTTGATCAGCTCCTGGATGATCACCGTCTTGCCGACGCCGGCGCCGCCGAACAGGCCGACCTTGCCGCCCTGCGCGTAGGGCGCGAGCAGGTCGATGACCTTGATGCCGGTCTCGAACATCTCGGTGGTCGGTGTCAGCTGCTCGACCGTCGGCGCGCTGCGATGGATCGGCCAGCGCTCGACGTCGTCCTCGAGCTGGTCGCCGCCGTCGATCGTCTCGCCGAGCAGGTTGAAGATGCGACCCAGGGTGATGTTGCCGACCGGCACGGTGATCGGGCCGCCGGAGTCGACGACCTCCATGCCGCGCGCCAGGCCGTCGGTCGTGTCCATGGCGACCGCGCGCACGCGGTCGTCGCCGAGGTGCTGCTGGACTTCGCAGACGAGGCGGCTGGAGATGCCGCCGGAGATCTTCTCGTCGTCCTCAGAGCCCTCGCGCTCGACGTAGATCGCCGAGTTGATCTCGGGGAGCTGATCGGGGAACACGGCCTCGATGACGACGCCCTGGATCTCCTCGATGCGGCCGACGTTGCGGCCGTTGCCGCCGGTGTCGTCCTTCTTCTCTTCGGTCTCAGTTGCCATTGGGCTCCGTTTCTAGATCAGCGACTCAGCGCCGGCGACCACTTCCATGATCTCCTGGGTGATCTCCGCCTGGCGCTCGCGGTTCATCTGCAAAGTCAGGTCATCGATGATGTCGTTCGCGTTCTCAGACGCGTTGCGCATCGCGGTCATGCGCGCGCCGTGCTCGGACGCTGTCGACTCGAGCAGCGCGCGGTAGATCGAGATCTCGACGTAGGCGGGGATGAGCCGACCGAGGATCTCCTCCGGGTCGGGCTCGTACTCGACGAGCGCGCGCGAGTGGTCGTCCTGCTCCTCCTCGCCGTCCTGCTCGTCCTCCTCCTCGTCCCCGGCGTCGAGGATCGAGGCCTGCTGGAGCGGGAGCAGCGTCTCGCGCGTGACCTTCTGCGTCAGCGGCGAGATGTAGCCGTTGTAGATGATCTCCACGCGGTCGAGCTCGCCGTCGATGTAGGCGGTCATCAGGTCCGAGGCGATGTCGCGCGCGTCGGCGTGCGACGGGCGGTCGGTGAAGCCCGTGTAGGACTCCACGGGCGCCTTCCCGCGGAAGGTCAGCGAGGACACGCCGCGGCGACCCGAGGCGTAGTAGACGGTCTCCTTGCTCTCGCCCTCGTGCTCTGCGCCCGCGCGCACGCCGGCGCGGATGATCTGCGAGTTGAACGCGCCGGCGAGGCCGCGGTCACCGGTGACCAGGAGGAGGCCGACGCGCCGCTCGTTCTCGTGCTCGTTGAGGATCGGCAGCTGCGGGATGTTGCCCGCCGCCTCGGCCGCCTGGCGCGTCATCCGCCGGATCGCCGACGCATACGGCCGCAGCGCCTCGATGCGCTGCTCGGCCTTGCGCAGGCGCGCCGCGGCCACCATCTCCATCGCACGCGTGATCTTGTGGATGTTCTTGACCGACGCGATGCGGTTCTTGATGTCCTTCTGCGCCATGGGCTACTCGTCGCGGGAGCCCGCGCCAACGGGCTCCTTCTCCGAGCTCTCCTCGCTGTCCTCGTCGCCGTTGTCGTCGTCGGACTTCTTCTCGGAGCGGTCCTCGTCGCCGCCGCTGTCCTCCGGCTGCCCCTCCTCGTCGAGGTCGTAGCCGAAGTCGTCGGCGAACTCCTGGATCGCCTCGTCAAGCGCCTTCTGCGTCTCGTCGGACCAGTCGCCGCCGGCGATCTTCTCGAGCGTGTCGGAGGCCGAGGAGTGCAGGCGCTCGACGAGGTCGCGATGGAACTCGGGGACGCGGTCGGCGTTGATGCGGTCGACGTAGCCGTTCGTGGCGGCGTAGAGCACGGCAACCTGGTCCGCGACCGCCATCGGCTGGCGCTCGCCCTGGTTGAGCGTCTTCACGAGCCGCTCACCGCGGGCCAGCGTCCGCTGCGTGTCCGCGTCGAGGTCGGAGCCGAACTGCGCGAACGCCTCGAGGTCGCGGTACTGGGAGAGCTCGATCTTGAGCTTGCCGGCCACCTTCTTCATCGGCGAGATCTGCGCGTTGCCGCCGACGCGTGACACCGAGACGCCCACGTTGATGGCCGGGCGCACACCGGAGTAGAAGAGGTCGGGCTCGAGGAAGATCTGCCCGTCGGTGATCGAGATGACGTTGGTCGGGATGTAGGCCGACACGTCGCCGGCCTGGGTCTCGATGATCGGCAGCGCGGTCAGCGAGCCGCCGCCGAGGTCGTCGTTGAGCTTCACCGCACGCTCGAGCAGGCGCGAGTGCAGGTAGAAGACGTCGCCCGGGTAGGCCTCGCGACCCGGCGGGCGGCGCAGCAGGAGCGACATCTGCCGGTAGGCGTACGCGTGCTTGGTCAGGTCGTCGTAGACGACGAGCGCGTGCTGGCCGTCGTAGAGGAAGTGCTCGGCCATCGCACAGCCGGCGTAGGCGGCCATGTACTTGATCGGCGCGGCCTCATCGGCCGGGGCGGCCACGATGATCGTGCTGTCGAGCGCGCCGGCCTCCTCGAGCGTCTGGGCGAGCCCGACGACGGTCGCCATGCGCTGGCCGATCGCGACGTAGACCGAGACGACGTCCTGGTCCTTGTTGTTGATGATCGTGTCGATCGCGATCGCGGTCTTGCCGGTCTGGCGGTCGCCGATGATGAGCTCGCGCTGGCCGCGGCCGATCGGGATCATGCCGTCGATCGCCTTGATGCCGGTCTGCAGCGGCTCCTTGACGGGCTGGCGCTGGACGACGCCGGGCGCCTTGAACTCGGCCGGGCGCGTCTGGTCGGTCTCGATGTCGCCCTTGCCGTCGAGCGGGTTGCCGAGCGGGTCGACGATGCGGCCCAGCAGGCCCTTGCCGACGGGGATCTCGAGCTGCTTGCCGGTGCGCTTGACGGTGTCGCCCTCGACCACGTGCTCCCACGCGCCGAAGAGCACCGCGCCGACGTTGTCGGACTCGAGCGAGAGCGCGAGGCCAGTGACGTCGTGGGGAAGCTCGAGCATCTCGAGCGCCTCGCAGTTCTCGAGGCCGTGGACGCGCGCGATGCCGTCGGCGACCGAGAGGACGGTGCCGACCTCGGTGAGGTCCGCCTGGCCCTCGTCGAGGCCCTCGATGCGGCTCTTGAGGATGGAGGTGATCTCGTCTGGCTTGATCTGCATGGGCATGGTGAGGGAGCTGTCTCCTAGTAGGCCTTGGCGACCTGTTTGCGAAGTTGGTCGAGTCGGGCGCGGATCGAAGCGTCGATGATCGAGTTGCCGACGCGCACGATGAGCCCGCCGAGGATGTCCGGGTCGACCTGCTCGGAGAGCTCGATCTTCTGACCCGTCTCCTCGCCGATCCTGTCGCCGATCTGCTTCACGGTCTTCTTGTCGAGCTCGATCGCCGAGGTGATCTCGACGGGGAGCAGCTTGTTCTCGCGCTGCCACAGCTCGTCGACGACGCGCCGGACACGGAACACGGCCGGCATGCGGCTCTTCTCGATCAGCAACGTCAAGAAGTTCTTCAGGATCGGCTCGGCGCCGGTGACGACCTTGTCGAGCCCCTCCACCTTCTCCGGCGTGGAGAAGTAGGGCGAGAAGAAGAACACCTGCATCTCCTGGTTGGAGTCGAGCGTGTCCGCGAACTCGCCGAGCTGATCGCGGACGGCGTCGAGCTTGTTCTGCTCCTGCGCGACCTCGAACAGCGAGCGGGCGTAGACGGAGGCGATCTCCTCCATGGCGTTAGCTGCCGCTCCGATCGCCCGACAGCGCGGCGAAGTCCAGCTCGGACAGCGCCTCTTCGACGAGCTTCTTCTGATCGGCGTCGGTCAGCGTCTTGCGCGTGACCTTCTCGGTCGCCAGGACGGTCAGATCCGCGACCTCGTTGCGGATCTCCTGGATCGCGCGGCGCGTCTCCTGCTCGATGTCGCGCCGGGTCTGGGCCAGCATCTCCTCGCGCTTGCGCTTGGCGTCGGCGATCGCCTCGGCCTCGTTGTTCTCCGCGGTCTTCCGGGCGCGCGCGACGATGTCTTCCGCCTGCTGGCGGGCGGCGGTCAGCCGCTCGCGGTACTCGGCGAGCAGCTTGTCGGCCTCCACCCGGGTCCGCTCAGCGGTGTCGATCGACTCCTCGATCGCCTGCTGGCGCTTGTCCAGCGCCTCGGCGATGCGCGGGAAGGCGACCTTGCTGAGGATGTACAGGGAGAGGACGAAGACGATCAGCGTCCAGATCATCAGCCCGACGTCGGGCGAGACGAGGAACGAGCCGCCTTCGTCTTCTGCGGCGAAGACCGGAGTGAGCATTAGAGGAAGAAGGCGATGAGGCCCGCCACCAGGCCGTAGAAGAAGCACGCCTCGGTGAGGGCGAAGCCGAGCCACTGGATGCCCGTGATCTCGTCGCGCATCTCGGGCTGGCGGGTGACCGACTCGATCACCTTGCCGAAGATGATGCCGATGCCGACACCCGCGCCGACGGCACCAAGACCGCCACCCACGCCGAGGGCGATCGCCCGGCCCGCATCGGCGCCGTCTTCAGCGGCCGCGAGGATCGGGAGGAGAAGAGCTGACAGCACGGTGGGGCTCCTTTGACTAGTGGGACTCGGCGACCGCGCCGCCGAGGTAAATCGCACTGAGCGTGGCGAAGATGAACGCCTGCAGCGTCGCCACCAGACCCAGCTCGAAGAGGAAGAGGATCACGCCGAACGGCAGCGTCAGGACACCGAGGACCTCGAGTCCCAGCAGCACGGCGAGGCCGCCCGACATGAACAAGATGATCAGGTGGCCGGCGAGGATGTTGGCGAAGAGTCGTACGGAGAGCGAGAGCAGGCGCATCACGTTCGACACCAGCTCGAGGATGAAGAGCGGGATCGCGCCCGCACCGCTGACGCCCGCGGGGATGAGGCTCTTGCCGTAGCCGACGAAGCCCTTCGCCCGGATGCCCTCGACGGTGAAGGAGACGAACACGACGAGCGCGAGCACGAGCGGGACCGAGATGTTGGCGGTGGCCGCGTAGATCGCGAAGGCGGGGAACTCGAAGCCGGCGATCTCGACCGTCTCGTGCGAGTTGGTCGGCAACGGGATGTAGCCGATCAGGTTCGAGAACCAGATGAAGAGGAACAGCGTGAGCAGGAACGGGAACCACTTGCGGGCCATGGCGTCGTCCATGCTGCCGCCGGTGACGTCGTCGCGGATGAATGCGTAGACCGTCTCGACCGCGGTCTGCACTCGATTCGGCCGCGCCTGCATGCGCTTGGCGACCCAGACCGATGTGCCGATGGTGAGGATGCCGGCGATAAAGAGGTAGAGCACGCCCTTGTTGAAGTCGAGCGGGCCGGGGAGGTCGATCCAGGTGTCGAGCTTGAACTCGTTCTGGGGCTGGAACTCCTCGTTGTCGAGCCGGTGGAACCCGAAGATCAGGATGACCACGAAGATCGTGATCAGGTAGATCGCGAAGATCGCCAGCAGGATCTTGCGGCTCTTGCTCACTTGGAGCCTCCGGCGACGTGGAGCAGAAGCGAAACGGCGAAGTAGACGGTGAACGCGACGGCGACGACGACCGCGGCGGTCAGCCCGTCCTCGCGGTCGCCGACGAGCCCGACGGCGAGGATGGCGCCGCCGACGATCCATGCGCGCCCGAGCGAGCTGCCGAGGTTGAGCCCGACCTGGCGGCGCACGTCGGTGGTGCGCTTCGCCTGGCGCTCGAGCACCGCGCCCGCCGCGCGCTGCGCGATCCAGGCGCCGGCGCCGACGGCGTAGCCGAGCAGCGGCAGGCCGGCGAAGGCGACGAGCGGCAGCGCCGCGATCACGAGCACGACGTCGAGGTAGCGCAGAAGAGCCATGGGCTCAGAGGTTGATGTCAGGGCAGCATCGGGCATGGGGGGACAGGCGCGCCACCCTACAGCCGCCGGAGGGATTTCGGCGGCTGGTCGTGGCGCGAAGGAAACGTAGCGCGAAATTCGACTTTGTAACAACTTTGTGACAGCAGGCTCATGCCCGGCGGCTGGGACGGTGTCCCCGCTAGGGCACAACCTTCAGCTGCGCGAGGAGGGTGCCCGACCCTTCGAGCTCGATCTCGAAGATGCCGGTGATGGTGGCTTTGAAGGAGACGGTCTCGACCTTGCCCGGCTCGAGCTCCTTCTTGATGTCGTAGCCGTGGATGTGGACCTCTTCCGGCACGTCGCTGACGACGCGGAAGCGGACGGTCTCGCCCTCTTTGTAGTTCAGCGCCTGCTCCTTGCCGGCCTCGAGCAGCGGCGGCTTGGGCTTCGGCTTCGGTGTGGGCGTCGGCGTCGGCGTCGCGGTCTCGTCCGCCGACGCGCCGCCGGTTGCCGCGGTCTCGGTCGGCGTCGCCGTGGACGCGGCGGTGCTCGGCTCGTCGCTATCGTCGCCACCGCCGCCGGCGAGCAGAACGACGGCGACGATCGCGATGACCGCTGCGATGCCGAGGAAGGTCAGGCGTTGACCGCGGCTCATCGGCCCGCACCGTAGCGAACCCCGGGAGGGACCATGCCGACACGTAAAGCCCACGCAGAGTGGAATGGCGCGCTCGATTCAGGCCAGGGCCGGATGGAGTTCGGCTCCGGCGCGTTCGAGGGTCCGTACTCGTTCAAGTCGCGGATGCAGAACGGCACCGGGACCAACCCGGAGGAGCTGATCGGCGCCGCGCACGCGGGCTGCTTCTCGATGGCGCTGTCCGGCGTCCTCAACGCGGACGGCCACACGCCCGAGTCGATCTCCACGGACGCCGCCGTGACCTTCGAGCAGCAGGGCGAGGGCTGGGCGATCACCGGCATCGAGCTGACGACCGTCGGCAAGGTGCCCGGCATGGACGAGGACGCGTTCCTTCAGGCGGCCGACGTGGCGAAGGAGAACTGCCCGGTCTCCGTCGCGCTCAGCGTGCCGATCACGCTGAACGCGTCGCTCGGTTGATCGCCCAGAGGGCGATCCCGATCGCGATCAGCCCGCCGGCGTAGGCGAAGATCGCCGGGTCGTCGAACGCCTTCTGCACGATCAGCGCGACGCAGGCGAGCACGCCGAGCACCGGCACGAACGTCGGCGCGCGGAAGTGCTCGTGCTCGACGTGCTCGCGCCTCAGCACGAGCACGGCGGAGTTGACGCACACGAACACGAACAGCAGCAGGAGCACCGTGGTGTCGGCGAGCGTCTCGAGGTCGCCGACGATCACGAGCAGCGCGGCGAGCGACGCGGTGAACACGATCGCGACATAGGGCGTGTTGCGCCCCGGGTGCACGCGCCCCAGCGCTTCGGGCACGATTCCTTCGCGGCTCATGCCGTAGACGAGCCGCGAGGCCATGATCAGGTTGATCAGCGCGCCGTTGGTCAGCGCGAACAGCGCGATCCCGGCGAACACCTTCGTCGACATGGCAAGCGGGCCCTGGTCGACCACCTCGAGCAGCGGCCCGCTGGAGTCGACGAGCTTGCCGGTCGGGACCGCCATCGAGGCGATCACCGTCACGAGCATGTAGACGACGCCGGCGATCCCGAGCCCGAGGAACAGCGCACGCGGGAACACGCGCGACGGGTCGCGGGTCTCCTCGGCGACGTTGACGGAGTCCTCGAACCCGATCAGGGCGAAGAAAGCCAGCGACGCGCCGGCGAGGATCGCGATCGGGACCGCCTCACCGGACTTGAACTCGAGCGCGCGCCCGGTGTCGCCGCCGCCGTCGAGCAGGAAGGCGAGGCCGATCACCACGACGAGCAGCAGCCCGCCGAGCTCGATCATGGTGAGGCCGAAGTTGAGCCCGACCGACTCCTTGATGCCGCGGAAGTTGACGAGCGAGATGACCGTCACGAACGCCAGCCCGACGAGGATCGTCGGCAGGTCGACGAACTCGCTCAGGTAGTCGCCGCCGAACGCGGTGGCGAGCGTCGCCGCCGAGGTGACGCCGGACGCCATGACCGCGAACGCGACCACGAACGTGAAGAACTCCGAACCCCACGCGCGGTTGACGTACAGCGCGGCGCCCGCGGCCCGCGGGTACTTCGTGACGAGTTCCGAATATGACGCCGCAGTGAACAGCGCGAGCACGCCGGCGAGCAGGAACGCGGTCCAGATCGCGCCGCCGACCTCGCCGCCAACCTCGCCCACCAGCGCGTAGATGCCTGCGCCGAGGACGTCGCCGATCACGAACACGGTCAGCATGCGGCCGGTGATCGTGGGCTGGAGCTTGGGTGCGGCGGTCGCCGTGCTCATCGGTCCGGCTCGTATACCCGCTTGCCCTCCTTCAATCGATATGTGCTGAAGCGAGGCGCGGCGAGGACGCCGTTGGGCTCGACGGTGAGCGGGCCGACGGCGGTGCTCTGGGTGCCGGCGGAGAAGAACGCGTCGATCACGCGCTGGCGCGTGCCTGCATCGTCGTCCTGCGCCGCGCGGGTCAGGGCGGCAAGCACGGTCGTCATCGCCGCGTGGCCGAGCGCCGCGTACGGGCCGGGCCGGCGCCCGTAGGTGCGCTCGAACGCGGCTTCGAAGGTGCGCAGCGCCGGAGTCGACCCCGGCGCCGGCGCGCGCGAGACGAAGACGGCGTTGCGGGCCGCGCGACCGCGGAGCCGGCCGTCGATCCCCGCGCGGACCAGCTCGTCGGGCAGCACCACGCGCGCGCCGGGCGACTCGCGCGCGAGGCTCTCGGCGACGCCGGCGGCGTTGACCGGGTCGGCGCCCACGTAGATGACCGCGCCGTGCTTGCCGGGCGACTCGGCGAGCCTCGACCCCGCCGCGCGCCGCACCTGGGCGGCGAGCGCCTGCGAGCTGTCGTCGCCCTCGGCCTCGACCACGATCCGCTGCGCGTCTGCCGCGCGTACGAGCGCGCGCGCCTGCGCGCGGTCGTCGCCGACGAGGCGGGCGAACGAGCGCCGCCCGGACGGGTACCAGCGCTCGGGCTCACCCTGCGCCACTCGCTCCGTGAAGCCCAGGTAGCCGGCGCCCAGCGAGAGGTGCAGGATGCCCGTCTCGTTGAGCAGCGGGATCGCGGCGCGCGCGCCTTTCGAGTCCACGGTGCCGATCAGCGCCGACGTCTGCGTGTCGGCCATCGCCGTGCGCGCCGTTTCCGCCGCCCCCGCGGCAGCCTCGTCGAGCGAGGAGAAGTTGATCGTGTACTTGCCGATCCGCCCGTGCACCTCGGCGAGCGCGAGCTTCTCGCCGTCGACGATGTCGCGCGAGACGCCGCGGCCCGGCGTCGGCAGCGACGAGTAGACGGTCAGGATCGTGCCGCCGGTGGTCCCTCCGCGCCGGATCGCGTCACTGTTCCCGCAGCCGGCGACGGCGACCGCGAGCGCCGCGGTCACCAACGCGAGCGCCCTCACTTCGACTTCTTGGCCCGCCGCGACGCCAGGAGGCGGTTCGCCGCGCGGGCGCGGCGGATGTAGGTCTTGACGACCTTGTAGGCCGGCCGCGGGCGGCCGCGGCGATCGAACAGCGCGGAGTCCCAGGTCGTGTCCGGCGCGGGCGCGACCCAGTGGTAGAAGTAGACGCGCTGGACCCGCCGGCTCAGGCGCGCCAGCTTCTCCACCTGCCGCGTCGCCTTGGCCGCGTGCGTCTTCGAGTCGGCGAACTCGATCCGCGAGCCGTTGTCGCGGCGCACAAGGCCGCCGGTCTCGGTGAACCAGATCTTCGCCTTCGTCTTGCGCGTCGCGTTCAGCAGCGAGCGCGTGCCGCTGGTGCGGAAGCGGTTGGCGTCGATGTAGTTGTGCAGCGCCCAGATGCGGACGCGGTGCTTCGCGCTGCGCTCGACCTGGCGCACCCAGCGCGGCATGTCCGTCGAGTCGAGGACCGAGGGGCCCACGATCGTGCAGCTGCGGCAGTTGCGGCGGAGCATGTCGTAGTAGCGGCCGACGATGGCCGGCCGGTTCCAGGTCGGCTGCCCGCGGAGGTTGGCCTCGTTCCAGGTCAGGTAGGTCTTCACCCACGGGTAGTGGCGGCGGAAGGCGATGAACTCGCGCCGTAGGCGGGCGGGCGACGGTAGGTACTTGCGGCGCGAGAGCTTGGGCGAGCGCGAGCGGCTGAAGCCGAGCAGGACGCGCGCGCCGCTATCGCGCGCCTTGGCCAGGTAGTCGTCGACCTCGGCCTTCTGCCACGGGACGCGCAGTGCGTCCCAGGCGACGATGTAGCGGACGTCACGCGTGCCGAGTCGCTGCCACGACGGGTCCTGGAAGATCGAGGGGCTCTGCTCGCCGATCCCGATCGCGGTCGGCGCGGCGCTCGCCGCGGCGGGCAGGAGCAGCAGGGCGGCCGTCGCGACGACGGCGCAGATCAGTCGGCGCACGGGCGATCAGCCTCCGGTGAGGACGGTGTCGTCGTGGGAGTACGCGGGAGCGCAGCAGCAGAACAGCACCAGCGGGTCGGTACCCGGGTTGTGCAGCTTGTGCACCGCGCCTGGCGCGATCACCACGCAGTCGCCGGCGCGCACCGGCGCGTCCTCGCCATCTAGTCGCATCGTCCCCATCCCCGACACGAACAGATAGATCTCCTCGGAGATGCGGTGGTAGTGCTCGGCGGTCTCGCCGCCGGGCGGGACCGTGGCCTCGGCCAGCGACTGGTTCGCGGCGTTGCCGGAGGGCACCCCGGCCAGCTCGCGGATCGCGGAGCCGTCAGCCGTGATGAAGGACTCGCGCTGCTCGAGGCGGACCGTCTGCACCGCCCCGATGGTAGAGCGAGGCCCCGCCGTTTCCGGCGGGGCCTCGGCCCTGGGGGGAGTGGACTACGCCCGGACCCGGCGCACGAGGGCGCGGACCACGGGCTCCTGTCGGTGCCGTTCGCGGCGCTCGGAGGCGACCGCATGGGCGTACTGCTGGTGCATAAGTGAATGCATGGTGGACTCCGGTTGATGGGACTGGAACGGAGCCGCCCACGAACCACGTGAAGGCGAGAGGACCGGCGATCAAGCGGTCGCGGGCGGCAGAGGCTGCCCGCGACGAGGGAGCAGCCCTAGCGCGCGAGCAGGAGGATGAGACGCATTCGCGGGGCGGTATTCGTCATGTCTCCTGCTCACCTCCTGGGGGTCGGACTGCTGGTCGACGGCGACGATACCTGACGCCCTGCACCCCGTCGGTGCGGTTAACCCCACCCTGGGTTCCCGCGACCGCGGCGAATTCGCCGGTCTCCAAGTCGTCCTCGAAGCGCTCGTCGATCTGGTGCTCGGAAGTGTCCGGGTCGTCGCGCCGCATCTGCCATGCGCGCAGGCGCCGCAGCTTGAGGATCTCGAGCACGTAGACGAGGTAGACCGACGCGGCGAGGCCGATCAGCCCCAGCAGGCCCATCACGATCGCCCAGCCGGCATTCAGGTGACCGTTGCTCTCCGAGTAGGGGACGAAGCGCAGCGCCACCGCCAGCCCCGCCATCGTCGTCGTCCAGGCGTAGAGGTAGAGGACCGTCTTGCGCTGCGAGAAGCCCATCCGGTGGAAGCGATGGTGGAAGTGGTTGGAGTCGCCGCGGTAGACGGGGCGGCGGTACTTGATCCGCTTGGCGACGACGAAGCCGGTGTCGAGGAACGGCACGGCGAGGATCACCAGGGGAACGACGAGCGCGATCAGGGCGTTGGTCTTGAGCGAGCCCTCGACGATCACCACGCCGAGCAACAGCCCCAGCAGGTTCGAGCCCGAGTCGCCCATGAAGACCGACGCGGGGTGGAAGTTGTGGATCAGGAAGCCGGCCGCCGCGCCCGCGATGCAGGCCGCGAGGATGCCCGCCGCCTCCTCGTTGAGGTCGAACGCGATGACCGAGAAGGCGACCGCGGAGATCGCGCAGACGCCGGCCGCGAGCCCGTCGACGCCGTCGGAGAGGTTGACGACGTTCATCACCATCACCAGGCCGATGAGCGTCAGCGGCCCGCCGAGGTCGCCGAGCTCGACACGGCCGACGAACGGCAGCGTGAAGCTGTCGACGAGCACGCCGGAGAGCACGCAGATCAGCCCCGCCGCGAACTGCCCGAGCAGCTTGAGGCCGGGCGAGATGTCGCGCAGGTCGTCGATCAGCCCGACGAGCGTGATCAGCGCCGCGGCGCCGAGGACCCCGCGCATCTCCGTCGAGGCGGGCAGGAACAGGGCGCTGGCGACCAGCACGCCGGCGAAGATCGCCAGCCCGCCGAGCAGCGGCGTCGGCTCGGACGCGAGCCCGCGCTCCTTGACGGGATCGAGCGCGCCGACGCGGCGCGCGATGCGCGCGACGAGCGGGGTGGCGGCCGTCGTCAGCGCGAGCGCGACGAGGAACGCGAGGAGCGCGCGTTCTTCCATGGGTATCGGAGAGGATCGCAGGGCATACGTTGGGTCATGTTGTCTTTCGACGCCCCGAGCGTCCTCCCCGCTTTGCTGACGCCCTTCGACGAGCGCGGCGGGATCGACACCCGCGCGCTCACCGACCACGTCGAGTTCCTGATCGAGGCCGGCGTTGACGGGATCATGCCGTGCGGCACGACCGGTGAGACCGCGCTGCTCGAGCCCGACGAGACGATCTCCGTGGTGCGTGTGGTCGTCGAGGCGGCCGCGGGCCGCGTGCCGGTCGTCGCCCACGTCGGGCGGCCGGCGACCACGACGACGGCGCGGCTGATCGAGGCGGCGATCGACGCCGGCGCCGCGGGCGTCTCGGCGATCGTCCCCTACTACTACGCGCTCGGCGACCGCGAGATCGTCGCCCACTTCCGCGCGCTGCTGCGGGCGGCGGGCGACACGCCGCTGCTCGCCTACACGTTCCCCGCGCGCACCGGCAACGAGCTCAGCGCCGACGCATTCAAGACGCTCGTCGGCGACGGTCTGGCGGGCCTCAAGGACTCCACCAGCGACGACGACATCCACGCCGGCTACCTCGCCGCGGCACCCGAGGCGCAGATCTTCGTCGGCTCCCCCTCCCACCTGCTGGTCTCGCTGCAGGGCGGCTCACGCGGCGGCGTGGCGGCGCTCGCCAACCTCAAGCCCGAGCTCGTGATCGCGCTCGCCCAGGCGTGGCGCGACGGACGCGACGACGAGGCCGAGCGCCTGCAGGAGGAGGTCCGCGCGGCCGAGCGCGAGCTCGCGCAGGAGCCGGCGCTGGTGGCGCTCAAGCGCGGCGTCTCCGAGCTGCTCGCCGAGCGCGGCTCGCGCTACCCCTCGGCGCTGCGCAGCCCGCTCGGCACCTGACGCCGCCCGACGAGGTGGACGGCGACGCCCGCGGCCAGCAGGCCGAGGCCGATCGCGATCCACAGCGGCTCCAGGTAGAGGAGCACGATTCCGGCGGCGCCGCACAGCACGCGCTCGGGGATCCGCGCGGGGCCCAGCAGCCACGCGCCGGTCGCGACCGCCAACCCGGCGACCGCGAGCGCCGAGACCGCAAAGGCGAGCAGCACCGTCGCGACCGAGCCCTGCAGCAGCAGGCCCTCGCCGTTGTCGGTGAGCACGAACGCGAACGGGACGAGGAAGGCCGGCAGCGTGTACTTCCAGGTCAGCATCATCGTGCGGAAGGCGTTGCCGCCGGTGATCGCCGCGGCGGCGACCGCCGACAGCGCGGTCGGCGGGCTCACCTCGCTCAGGACCGCGTAGTAGAAGATGAACATGTAGGCCGCCAGCGGCTCCACGCCGAGCTTCGTGAGCGCCGGCGAGACGATCACCGCGGCGATGATGAACGAGGCGGTGACCGGCACGGCGAGGCCGAGCAGCAGCACCGCGACGGCGGCCAGCAGCGCGCACAGGAAGAGGCTGCCGCCGGCGACGTCGATGATGATCCCGGACAGATTCAGGCCGAGCCCGGTGAGCGTCACGACCGCGACGATGATCCCCGCCGCCGCGCAGGTCGCCGCCACCGGCAGCACCGCGCGCGCACCCGCGGCCAGTGCCTCCCCGACCTTGACCGGCGTCATCCGGTGCTTCTTGTCGAGGAACGAGAGCAGGAACGCGAGCACCGTCGCGTAGAGCACGGCGCGGAACGGCGACAGCCCGATCGCCATGAAGAACACGATCGCGAACAGCGACGAGAAGTGGTAGCCGTAGCGGAGGATCAGCTTGCCCGCCGGCGGCGTCTCGACCTTGACCTCCTCGGTCTCGAAGCGCCGGGCGTCGGCCTCGATCGCCAAGAAGATCCCGAGGTAGTACAGGACCGAAGGGATCAGCGCGTAGACCAGCACCGTCAGGTAGGAGACCCCGAGGAACTCGGCGATGATGAACGCGGCGGCGCCGAGCGTCGGCGGCGACAGGATCGCGCCGATGCCGGAGGCGGCGAGCACGCCGCCGCCCTCCTCCTTGGGGTAGCCGCCGCGGCGCAGGATCGGCCAGGTGACGCTGCCGAGCGTGACCGTGGTGGCGACGCCGGAGCCCGAAACCGTGCCGAGCAGGAAGCCCGCCATCGCGGTCGTGCGGCCCGGGCCGGTGCGCCGCTGCCCGGTGGCGGCCAGCGAGATGTCGAGGAAGAAGCGCCCGGCGCCCGAGTACTCGAGCACCGCCCCGTAGAGCGTGAACAGCACGATGTAGGTGGCGGCGACGTCGAGCGGGACGCCGAAGATCCCCTGCAGGCCCATATAGGTCTGGCCGACGATCCGCGGCACGCCGTAGCCCGCGTGCGCGATGTCCCAGCTCACCGGCAGCTCGCCGCCGAAGTAGGCGTAGAGCAGGAAGGCGATCACCACCGCGGGCAGGATCCAGCCGACCGTGCGGCGCGTCGCCTCGAGTACAAGCAGGATCGTGGCGACGCCGAAGGCGATGTCGAGGTCGTTGGGCTGCGCGGCGCGGCGCACGAACTCGTCGAACGTCACGAGCGTGTAGCCGAGCGCGACCACCGAGCCGAGGGACAACAGCCAGTCGGTGACGCCGGGGCTCTCGGACTTGGCGGTCTCGTCACGCGCGCCCCAGCCGCGGTAGACGAGGAACGTCAGCGCGAGCGCGACGAGCAGGAAGCTCGTCCGGTAGCGCTGCGCCGGCACCGGGTTGAGCACCCAGTAGATCGCGTAACACGACAGCGCCGCGCAGGCGACGAGGACGATCTTCTCGTGGATCGGGTCGAGCCGCCGGCCGGGCTTCTCTGCCTCGTACTCCTCGGCGAGCTTGTCGACATCCGTGGTCGCTACGGCCATCTCTCCTCCACGTCGATGGTCAGGTGCCGCGGTGCCTTGGCGTACAGCGGATAGCGCTCGCCGCCGACCTCGAGCGTCCGCCTGCCGGTCGTGGTCGCGATCAGCGGCAGGCGGTCGAAGCGGCGCGGGCGCGCGGGCGTGAGCGCCATCCAGCGCCCGGGCGTCTTGGCGCCGGCGAGCGCGTAGTAGTCGAGCACCGCCTCGCTGGGCGACTCGACCCCGACCATCCGGAAGCCGGCACCGTCGGCCGCGAAGCGCTCCCGCGCCGGGACGCGGTAGTAGGAGTGGCGGTACTCGAGCGCGAACTGCCCGGACTCCGGCAGCGCCGCCTTCACGAGCACGCGACCGCCGTCGTCGCGCACGACGACGTCGCGCCCGCCGCAGCCGGCGGCGAGCAGCGCGCCCGTGAGGGCGAGCCCGATGAGCGCGGCCTGGGTTCGGATCAGCGATCGGCGGCGAGGCTGAGGGGACCGGATCGTGGATGCCGGGAGCCGCACGTGGGATGAGGCGATGTGGTGCATCGTCGATTCCCACGGGTGGCTCCCGGCGCCGCGAGACGATCCCATCAGTCCGTCGCCGCGCTGGTCCGGACCCTCACGCACCCTGCTCGTCGTAGTACTTCTGGGCGCCGGGGTGCAGCTCGATCGGCGCGATCACCTCGGCCCCCGTCTTGGGGTCGAGGTTCTTGGCCTCCGGGTGCACCGCCACGAGGTCCTGCTTCTGGTCGAAGAGGAGCTTCGTCAGGTCGTGGGCGAGCGTGTCGTCCATCGTCTCCGACACCACGAGGTAGTTCGGGACGGCGATCGTCGGCACGTCCTTGTCGACGCCCTTGTAGGTGCCCTTCGGGATCGTGTCGTTGCGGTAGACGTCGCCGTACTTCGCGGTCAGCTTGTCGGTGTAGACGGTCGTGTCGAGCAGCGTGATCTTGTCGCTCGTCACGAGGTCGGTGATCGCGCCGGTGGGGAGGCCGCCGGACCAGAAGAACGCGTCGATCGAGCCGTCCTTCATCGCCTGCACGGACTCCTCGACGCCGAGGCCCTGGCGCTTGATGTCGCCCTTCGGGTCCATCCCTGCGGCGCCGAGCACGCGGTCGGCGATGACCTCGGTGCCGGAGTTCGGGGCGCCGACCGAGACGCGCTTGCCCTTGAGGTCCTCGATCGTCTTGATGCCGGAGCCGGCCTTCGCGACGACCTGGGTGTAGTTGTCGTAGATCTGCGCGAGGACGCGCATCGGGACCTTCTCCTTGAACGCCTCGCGGCCCTTGACCGCGTCGAGCGCGGTGTCGGCGAGCGTGAAGGCGATGTCGGAGCCGCCGTCCTTGATCAGGATCAGGTTGTCGACCGAGGCCGAGGTCGTCTCGGCGGTCGCCTTGTAGCCCTCGAGGTCCGAGGAGATGACCTTCGCGAGGCCGCCGCCGTAGACGAAGTAGACGCCGCTGGTGCCGCCCGTGGCGATCGAGAGCCGGCCACCACCGCCGCTCTCGGCCCCTGAGCCGCTGCCCTCACCACCGCATCCCGCGGCGAGCGCGACCACGCTCACCAGCGCCAGCATTCGCCGGAAACCCCGCATCAGTTCTCCTCCCGCATTGACCTCTCCCAATACGAGAGTGCCCCGAGCGGCGGGGCGCTACACCGTCAGGGCCCGGCGCGGTCGTAGTAGTCCTGGGCGCCCGGGTGCAGCCCGACCGGGGCGATCACGTGCTGCGCGCGGTCGCGGTCCGTGACGGTGAGCAGCTTCGTGAGGTCGTAGGCGAGCCCGGCGTCCATGTGCTCGTCGACGACCACGTAGTTGGGGATCGTCACGGTCTTGACCGCCGCGCCGAGGCCGTAGGTGCCGGCCGGGATCGCCGCGCGCTCGTACACGCCGCCCCAGCGCGTGCGCATCTCCCTCGTCCAGCGTGCGAGGTCCACCAGCGCGAGCGGCTTGCGCTCCGAGAGCTCGGTGATCGCGTCCGTCGGCACGCCGCCGGACCAGAAGAACGCGTCGATCTTGCCGGTCTCGAGCGCCGCGGCCGAATCCGCGACGCTGAGCCGCGTGCGCTTCGGCTCGACGCCCGCGACGTCGAGCACCCGCTCGGCGACGACCTCCGTGCCGGAGTCGGGCGAGCCGACGCTCACCCGCCTCCCCTGCAGGTCCTCGAGCGTCCGGATGCCGGCCTTGGGAGTCGTGACGAGCTGGACGTAGCTCGGATAGATCTGGGCGAGCGCGCGCAGCCGCACGGGCTGGTTGAACGCCTCGCGGCCCTCGACCGCGTCGAGCGCGGTGTCGCCGAGCGTCAGCGCGATCTGTGCCTTGTCGTCGCGCAGCCGCAGCAGGTTCTGGACCGAGCCGGTGGTCTCGACCGCGCGGCCGCGGTAGCCGTCGAGCTTGCGCGTGATCTCCTTGGCCAGCGAGGCGCCGTAGACCGCGTAGATGCCGCCCTTGCCGCCGGTGGCGATGGTCAGCGTCTCGCGCGGCGGCTCGGGCTCCTTGCTGCCGACCGTGCTGCTGCCACCGCACCCGGCGAGCAGAAGCGCCGCGGCCGCCAAGGCGAGCGCGCGGCGCATTGCCTCAGACCGCCGTCGGGGTGCCCAGCTGTGCGTAGAGCGGGTGTGCGTCGGCGATGGCGGTCACCCGTTCGGCGAGGTCGGCGCGGACCGATTCGAAGCCGGGCTGCAACGCCTGGGCGATGATCTTGCCGATCTCCTGGAACTCGTCGGCCTGGACGCCCCGGGTGGCGAGGGCGGAGGCGCCGACGCGCAGGCCGGAGGACACCGCCGGCGGCCGCGGGTCGAACGGGACCGCGTTGCGGTTGACGGTGATGCCGATGTCGTGCAGGCGGTCCTCGGCCTGCTGGCCGTCGAGCTCGGACTCGCGCAGGTCGACGAGCACGAGGTGCACGTCGGTGCCGCCGGTGAGCACGTTGACCCCGTTGCCGGCGCCCAGCAGCTCCTCGGCCACGGCCTTGGCGCCCGCCACCGTGCGCTCCTGGCGCTCCTTGAAGACGTCGGACTGGGCGATCTTGAGCGCGACCGCCTTGCCGGCGATGACGTGCTCGAGCGGGCCGCCCTGCTGGCCCGGGAAGACGGCGGAGTTGATCTTCTTGGCGAACTCCTCGCGGCAGATGATCATGCCGCCGCGCGCGCCGCCGAGCGTCTTGTGGATCGTGGTCGTGACGACGTCGGCGTACGGCACCGGGTTGGGGTGCAGGCCGGCGGCGACGAGGCCCGCGAAGTGGGCCATGTCGACCATCAGGTAGGCGCCGACCGCGTCGGCGATCGCGCGGAAGCGCTCGAAGTCGAGGAAGCGCGGGTAGGCGCTCCAGCCGGCGAGCAGCAGCTTCGGCTTGCGCTCGTGGGCGATCCGCTCGACCTCGTCCATGTCGATCAGGCAGTCCTCGGGGCTGACCTCGTACGGCGCGATGTCGTAGAGGCGGCCGGAGACGTTGATCTTCATGCCGTGGCTGAGGTGGCCGCCGTGGGGCAGGCTCAGGCCCATGATCGTCTCGCCCGGCTGCAGCAGCGCGTGGTAGACGGCGGTGTTGGCCTGCGCACCGGCGTGCGGCTGGACGTTGACGTGGTCGCCGCCGAACACCTCCTTGGCGCGGTCGATCGCGAGCTGCTCGATGACGTCGACGTGCTCGCAGCCGCCGTAGTAGCGCTTGCCGGGATAGCCCTCGGCGTACTTGTTCGTCAGGACGCTGCCCTGGCACTCCAGGATGGCCTGGGGCACGAAGTTCTCGGAGGCGATCATCTCCAGCGTGCGCCGCTGGCGATCGAGCTCGAGGTCGATGGCCTCGGCGACCTCAGGGTCGACCTCGGCCAGCGGGCGCTCGAAGTAGTCGGGCTGGAGTTCGGTCATAAGCGCCACGGTACCAACGGCGGCGGGCGGCGCGACGAATGTCAGCTCAGGGTCGCTATGCGACCTCAAGCTGACATTCGTGCCGCGGCGGCGACGGTCTCGGCGGGGACCGCGCCCGCACGGAGGACCGACCACTCGCCGGAATCCTCGAAGCGGCGAAGGTCGACCACCGTCGACGGCATCCCCGGGAGCTCGCCCGCGTCCACAACAAGGTCCGCGCCCGCCCTGATCGCCGAGGGCACCTCCTCAATGCGCCGTGCGTCAGCGCCTCCGGACACGTTGGCGGACGACTGCAAGACGACGCAGCGAGCGCCGCGCAGCAGCGGCACGTCGGGCACTCGCAGCCCCAGCCCCTCGCCGCCGGCGAGCGGCCAGCGCCCGCGCGGGTTGGGCAGCAGCAGCGTCACCCCGCCCGGCAGTAGCCGCTCCATCAGCGCGCGCGTGCGCGCCCCGAGCTCCGGCAGCGCCGTGGCCGCGAGCGCGGCGTCAAAGAACATCACCGCGCTCGGCTTGCCGGTCGGCCGCCCCTTCAGCGCGTACAGGCGCTCGACGGCCTCCGCGTTGTCGGGGTCGCACGCGAGGCCGTAGACGGTGTCGGCGGGGAAGACCGCCACGCCACCCGCGGCGATGCAGGCGTCGAAGGCCTGGGCGTCCATGGCTTGGATCATCGCGCCGTCATTGCTTAGGATCGCTCGTGTAGTGACGGCGGAGCACACCACGGCCGAATCGATCGAGGCGCCCGCCGCGCCGCTCCTGCCCGCGCAGTCGCTGCCGGCCGGGCTCCCCGGGCACCTCCTCGCGCTCCAGCGGACGGCCGGCAACGCCGCCGTGCGCGCCCTGATCCAGCGCAAGATCGAGCCGGGCGACCTGCCGGGGAAGAAGCCGTCCGAGGCGATGGCGGACGACACCTACATCGACAACAACATGGTCAAACTCGAGTTCTACGACGCGCAGGCGGCGGTCGTCCACTACAAGGACGGCTCCAAGCTGAGCCTCGGCCTCGTGCCCGAGCACATCAAGCCGCCGTTCGAGGGCGTCGACTACCGGTCGACGACGCACATGCGGGTGATGGGCGACACCCCCGGCAAGCTCTCGTTCGTGCCGCACGCGACGGAGATCGTGATGAAGATGCCGGACACCGCGCCGGCCGGCGACCTCCTCAAGTTCGCCCGCGACGTCACCTTCAAGCACGACGCCGCGAGCGGCCGCGTCGTGCCGACCGAGGTCAACTCGATCACCGCGCCGCGGCTGTGCCAGCTGCTGCGCGAGACCGAGGCCGAGTACGTGCGCGACTTCGACGCCTTCGCGAAGGGCGGCGAGAAGGTGATGAAGAAGCTCGAGATCGTCGTCATCCTCGCCAGCCTGCTGAGCGGCCCGAAGCCCCGCGCCGCGGGCGGCGCCGTGGCCGGGGCGTCCACCGCCGCGGCACGCGCCGAGTCGACGCTGCTCACCTTCATCAAGAACCTGCTCAAGGGCGGCGGTGGCAAGGGCGCGCAGCTCGCGGTCGAGGGCGTCGAGATCGGCGGCGTCGAGGCCGGCGTCCAGGGCTCGCGCCTGTTCGTGCGCTACAGCCACATCATCAACTCGGGCCGCGTGGCCGGGCAGGGACGGATGGTGCAGACCGCGCTCGAGAAAGCGGCGATCGCGGCCGGCAAGGAGGCCGGGGCCAAGACGGTCGAGGTCGGCGTGACCACGATCGTCAACCCGGTGTGGCAGGCGTACCTCGAGTCGCTCGGCTACGTCCCCGAGATGGTCCAGATGGGCGCGCAGTCGTGGACCAAGGTGTGGATGAAGGTCTTCACGCTCTGAGCCCGACCACGACGCGCTCGTGCCCGGCGAGGTCGCGCACGATCTCCACCCGCCGGCCGGTCATCAGCTCCGCCACCGCCGGCGCCTGCCCGGCGCCCACCTCGAGCGCGATGAACGGGACAGCGGCCGCCTCGGCGATCAGGCGACGGACGATGTCGAGCCCGTCGGCGCCCCCGAACAGCGCCTCGCGCGGCTCGAACCCGATCTCCGGCGGAAGCTGGTCGGCGGCGGCGACGTAGGGCGGGTTGGAGACCACGGCGTCCACCGGATCGACGCCCTCCAGCAGATCGGTGTGGACGAACTCGACGTCGAGGCCCAGCCGCTCCGCATTGCCCCGCGCGACCTCCAGCGCCCCCGCCGAGAAGTCCGTCGCCACGATGCGCAGGTCCGGCCGCTCGGTCTTGAGCGCCAGCGCGATCGCCCCCGAGCCGGTGCCGACGTCGGCCACCCGGGCGCCCTCGGGCAGCGACAGCGCGGCCTCGACGACGTGCTCGGTCTCCGGCCGCGGGATCAGCACGCGAGGGTCGACGGCGAGCTCGATCGTGCGGAAGCCCTTGGAGCCGAGGATGTAGGCGACCGGCTCGCGGGCGCGCCGGCGCGCGGCGAGGTCCATGAACGCGCGCGCCTCGTCGGGCTCGAGCTCGCGCCCCGGGCGGGCGATGAGATCCGCGCGCCCGACCCGCGAGCACGTGCGCGAGCAGCAGCTCCGCGTCGAGCCGGGGCGTGTCACAGCCCGACGCCTCCAGCGCGATCACCGCGGAGTCCAAGGCGTCCCGGACGCTGGTGCGGCCCAGCAGCCGCCGCGCCATCAGCTCGCGGCTTCTTCGAGCCGCGAGCGCTTCTCGGCGTCCTGCAGCGCCGCGGTCTGCTCGTCCAGCGCGCCGCCCAGGACCTCTTCGAGGTTGTGGACCGTCAGCTTCACGCGGTGGTCGGTGACGCGCCGCTCGGGGAAGTTGTAGGTGCGGATCTTCTCGGCCCGCTCGCCGGTGCCGACCTGCGCCTTGCGGTCGGCGGCGAGCTCGGCCTGCTGCTCGGCGAGCTTCGCCTCGTAGAGGCGCGCGCGCAGCACCTTCATCGCCTTCTCGCGGTTCTGCAGCTGCGACTTCTCGTCCTGCATCGAGACCACGATCCCGGTCGGCTTGTGCGTGATCCGCACCGCCGAGTCGGTCGTGTTGACCGACTGGCCGCCGGGGCCGGAGCTGCGGTAGACGTCGATCTCGAGGTCGGACTGGTTGACCTCGACGTCGACGTCCTCGGCCTCCGGCAGGACCGCGACCGTCGCGGTCGAGGTGTGGATGCGCCCCTGCGACTCGGTCTCCGGCACCCGCTGCACGCGGTGCGTCCCGCCCTCGAACTTGAACACCGAGTAGGCGCCGTCGCCCTTGATCTCGAGCGTGTAGGAGCCGTCGTGCGCGCCCAGCGTCTCGGTCTTGAAGCCGCGCCGCTCGGCGTAGCGCGAGAGCATCCGGTAGATGTCGCCCGCCCACAGGCCGGCCTCGTCGCCGCCGGCGCCGGCGCGGATCTCGATGATCACGTCCTTCTCGTCGTTGGGGTCGCGCTCGACCATCGCGAGCCGGATCTCCTCGCCGAGCACCTCCATGCGCGCCCGCGCGGCCTCCATCTCCTCCCGCAGCTCTGGATCGTCGCCGCTCTCGGCGAGCATCTCCTCGGCGCCGTCGGCGTCGGACTTGGCATGCCGCCATGCCTCGGCGAGCTTGGCCGCCGTGGAGAGCTGGTTGAAGAGGCGCCCCGCCTCGGCGTAGCGCTGCCGGTCCCCGATCACCTCGGGATCCGACATCTGCGCCTGCGCATCCTGGAAACGGGCCTCGATCTGCTCGACGAGCGACTCGATCATGGCCCGGAGCAGCTTAGGCGACGACCTCCATGCCCACCTTGTCCTCGGCGGACGCGTTGCGCGGATCCTCGACGGCGAGGACTGCCTCCATCGAGGCGATCGCGACGGCGAGCTGGTCGAGGTCGGGCTCGCGGGTGGTCAGCTTCTGCAGCTGCATGCCGGGCCACATGACCGCGCGCACCCAGCGCTTGCGCCGGTTGCGGCCCGCGAACTTGATGACCTCGAAGGAGAGGCCGGCGATCAGCGGCACGCCGAGGATCCGCGAGGCGACCAGCCAGTACCAGGCGGGCAGCCCCAGCGGCGCGAAGACGAAGATGGCCACGATCATCACGATCAGCAGGAAGCTCGTGCCGCAGCGCGGGTGCAGGCGCGAGTACTTCTGCGCGTTCTCCGGGGTCAGCGGCTCGCCGGCCTCGTAAGTCGAGATCACCTTGTGCTCGGCGCCGTGGTACTCGAACACGCGCCGCAGGTCGTTCAAGCGCGAGAGCAGCCACAGGTAGCCGAGGAAGATGCCGGTGCGCAGGACGCCCTCGACGACCCAGAACAGGAACGCGCTGCCGAGGTGGTCCTTGAAGATCGAGGTGAGGCCGACCGGCACGACGAAGAACAGCCCGATCGCGAGCGCGAGCGCGGCCACGACCGTGCCGACCCACATGCCGCTCGAGATCGGCTCCTCCTCCTCGCCCAGCTGGGCGTTGGCGGAGATGCCGAGCGCGGAGAAGCCGATCTTCAGCGATTCGGCCAGCGCGACGACGCCGCGGATGATCGGCCAGCGGTAGGCGCGGTGGCGCTTCGTCCACGAGACGAGCGGGAACGACTGGACGTGGATCTCGCCGAGCGCAGCCTCGCCCTTCGCGAGGCCCTCCGGCTTGATCTGCTCGGGCAGCGGCTTGCGGACCGCGACGGCCCACGTCGAGACGCCGCGCATCATCACGCCCTCGAGCACCGCCTGCCCGCCGACGGGCGCGTCTTTTTGCGCCATCAGGGCGCCGTCTGGCAGGCGGGTCTCAGGCATGTACGGGCTTGGGTGGCTAGCTCTTGTCGCCGCGGGCGCGGCGTGCGGCGCGGCGCTGGAAGCGCTCCACGCGGCCACCCGTGTCGACCAGCTTCTGCTTGCCCGTGTAGAACGGGTGGCAGTTCGAGCAGATCTCCACGTGGATCTCGGGCTGGGTCGAGCGCGTCGTGAACTCGTTGCCGCAAGTGCAGCGGACGTGAGCCTCGACGTACTCCGGATGGATGTCGGTCTTCATGTAGTCAAGTGTAGAGGCGGCCTGGGGCGCTCGAATAGCATCGGCAGTTCCGTGCCAGACCTTCACCACCGCGAGGCGGGCGACCCGGCAGATCCCGCCGTGCTGCTGGTCCACGGCTATCCCGAGTCGTCCTATATGTGGCGCGACATCCTGCCTCCGCTCGCCGACGCGGGCTTTTACGCGCTCGCCCCCGATCTCCCCGGCTACGGCGACTCCGCGGCCGACCCACCGGGCACGTGGGAGCGCCACGTCGAGGCGCTCGAGCGCTTCCGGACCCAGCACGACCTCGGGTCGTTGAGCCTCGTCGTCCACGACTGGGGCGGGCTGATCGGCCTGCGCTGGGCCTGCGACCACCCGGAAGCGATCGACGCGCTGGTCATCTCCGACACCGGCTTCTTCTCCGACGGCAAGTGGCGCGGGCCGGGCGAGATCCTGCGCACGGAGGGCCAGGGCGAGCAGTTCGTCCACGGCGTCGACCGCGATGGCTTCGGCAGCATGCTCGGCTCCGTCTCCACCGGGATCGCGCCCGACGCCGTCGACGAGTACTTCAAGGCGTTCGCGGACGAGGAGCGCCGCAGCGGCCAGCTCGAGCTCTACCGCTCGGGCGACTTCGAGAAGCTCGTGCCCTACGAGGGCAAGTTGGCGGCGCTCGGCGTCCCGACGCTGATGCTGTGGGGCGCGGACGACTTCGCCGCACCGGTCGCGGGCGCGCATCGCTTCAAGAAGGAGATCCCGGGCTCCGAGGTCGTCGTCCTCGAGGGCACTGGGCACTTCGTGGTCGACGACGCGCCGGCCGCCTACGCCGAGGCGCTCGTCAGCTTCCTCAAGCGGGCGCGCCCGGGCACGGCACGCTGAGCTGGTTGTCTTCCTCGGTGCGCTCGTCGACGGCGCCGGTCGGGTCGACGTCCACGGTCAGCATCTGGCCTTCCTGACACGGCGGGCCCTGGACCTCCACGAGCGCGCGCTCGCTGGGCGCGAGCTCCGGCGCCTGGGCCGGCGTCAGCGTCGTCCCGTCGACCGAGACGACGACGTCGAACGGGCCCGCCAGCGAGCGCCCGCGGTTGACGACGGGGACGAGGTAGCGCGCATGCTGGGCGTCGGCGCCGGGACGCGCCTCGACGCCCAGCGGGCGGAGGTTCGGCCGCAGGTCGGCCTGGCGGCATGTCGCTGACGTCGCCTTCGCGGAGGCCACGCGGTCGCCGTCGACGTCGAGCCAGCGGAAGCGCACGAGCGTGCGGTAGGAGGCGGGCGCCTCCAGCGCGACGACGCGCTTCGTGTACACGTAGCGCCCGACGCCGGGGTCGCTGGTGAGCCACTTGCCGAAGCCGGAGGCGGCCAGCTTGTGCCATCCCGGCGCCTCGGCCGAGCGCGTCTGGAGCGTGAAGCGCATCTGCATCTTGCGCGCGCTCTTGCGCACCCGCATCCGCCCCTCGAACGTCGCCGCACGGCCCGCGGGATCGAGCGAGGACTCGCAGCCGACGACCTTCACGCCGCTCGAGGCAGCGTGCGCGGGCGCGGCAAACGCGAGGCCGGCGACGAGCAAGCGTGAGGATGAGCGCGAATTGGCGCATAGGCCGCCAATTAACGCGCGGAGGCCGCCCGAGTTGCGGGGCGACCTCCGCACAACGTGCGTCAGGTGTTCTGGTACAGCGGCCCGTCGCCGCCCTCGGGCGGGGTCAGGCGCCCGCCCTTGGCGGTGATCGCGCCGCACTGCACGCAGTTCGACGGGTTGACGATCAGGTCGACGTGGCCGTTCTCCGGCGCGTCCTCGGGGACCTCGTAGACGCCGGCCGGGCACATCCATTGCCACGCCTCGGCGACCTCGCGCGGCACGTTCTTCTCGATCCGGATGTGGTTCGGCGCGTCGTCGCGCGTCGCGTTGCCGGTCAGGAAGACGCCCGAGAGCTTGTCGAACGTGTACTTGCCGTCGGGCTTCGGATAGCGCTCGTGGCGGTCGGTCATCAGGAGCGCCTGCTCGGCGTCGCGGTGCGTCGGCCAGTGGCCGCCGGGCAGCTTGCCCTTGGTCACCGTCATCGCGCTGGCGATCGCGCCGCCCACGTAGAACCCCCTCGCGAAGGGCTGCTTCGCGTTGCGCGACTCGTAGAGGTCCTTGCCGATCTCCGAGTCGTAGACCGCGGTCTCGTAAGCCGAGAAGTCGCTCGAGCCGGCCTTGAGCTGCCGGTAGATCGTCTCCGCCGCCAGCATCCCGGACTTGATCGCGTAGTGGACGCCCTTGAGCTTCGGCACGTTGACCATGCCCGCGGAGTCGCCGGCGATCAGCATCCCCGGCGCGTGCAACTTGGGCATCGCCCAGTAGCCGCCTTCCGGGATCGCCTTGGCGCCCCAGCCCACGCGCTTGCCGCCCTCGAGGATCTTGCGCACCCGCGGGTGCAGCTTGAACTCCTGGAGCAGGTCGTGCGGGGAGAGCCGCGCGTCGGCCCAGTCGAGGCCGGCCACGAAGCCGATCGAGACACGCGGCGTCTCGCCCTCGCGGTTCATGGGGTAGATCCACGAGCCGCCGAACTCCTTGTACTTGGCCTGCGGGCGCAACGGCCAGCCGAGCGTGTGGACGACCCGATCGAGCGGCTGCTCGACCTCCCACACCTCCTTGACCCCGAGCGCCCACACCTGCGGGTCCTTCGAGGCGAGGTCGAGGCTCTTCAGCGCCGCGCCGGTCAGGTGGCCCCAGCAGCCCTCGGCGAGCACGGTCGCCTTGGCGGTGATGTCGGAGCCCGGCTCGAAGTTGCCCTTCTCCCCGCCCTCCTTGTCCCGGCCCTTGTCGCCGCTGCGGACGCCGACCACATGCCCGTCCTCCACCAGCAGCTTCTCGCCGACGGTCTCGGTGAGGATGTACGCGCCGGCCTCCTCGGCCTTCTCGCCCAGCCAGCGATTGAGCTCGGCGACCGAGATGATGTAGTTGCCGTGGTTGCGGAACGGCGGCGGCATCGGGATGAGCGGGATCGAGCGCTTCCGGTTGAGCATCCAGTAGACGCGCTCACCGGGAACCTCGCCGTAGTTCGGCCACGAGTCGTCGTCGGGGAACAGCTCGCGGATCGCCGACGGGTTCATGACCGCGCCGGAGAGCTGGTGCGCGCCCGCGACCTTGCCCTTCTCGAGCACGGCCACCGGCACCTCGCCAAGCGCCTCCGTCAGCTCCGGGTCGTCCTCGAGCAGCTGCAGCAGCCGGATCGCACACGCGAGCCCGGCCTGGCCGCCGCCGACGATCGCGACGCCGACCTCGATCCGCTCGTCCTCAGCGTCCTCGGGCGGGCCGACGAACTCCCCCGCCGAGTCGACCGGCGGGGGGAACTGGCTGGGAGCGAAGGACACCTAGGCGCCCTTCTTCGCCTTCACGGCCTCGGTGAGCTTCGGGACGATCTTGTTCAGGTCGCCGATGATCCCGAGGTCGGAGAACTCGAAGATCGGGGCGTTCGAGTCCTTGTTGATCGCCACGATGTTCTCCGAGGACTGCATGCCGACCTTGTGCTGGATCGCGCCGGAGATGCCGGCCGCCAGGTACAGCTTCGGCGCGACGGTCTTGCCCGTCTGGCCGATCTGGGCGGCGTAGGGGAACCAGCCGGCGTCGACCACCGCGCGGGTGGCGGCGACGGCGCCGCCGAGCGCGTTCGCCAGCTCCTCGAGCTGCTCGAAGCCCTCGGCCTTGCCGAGCCCGCGGCCACCGGCCACGAGGTAGTCGGCGTCCTCGATGTTGACGTCGGCGCCGCGCTGCTCGCCGCGCTCGACCATCGTCGCCTTCAGCGAGTGCGGCGCGTAGTCGACCTCGACGTCCTCGATCTCGGCCGTGCCCCCGCTCTCGTTCGCCTCGAACGCGTTGAGGCGCCCGATGATCACGCCGACGTCCGAGCGGTAGTGGACGTCGGAGATCTGCGAGTCCTTGAGGATCGGGCGCTCGGCGACGAGCTTGCCGTCCTCGACGCGCACGGAGGTGACCTCCATGCAGACGCCGGCGTCGAGGCGCGCGGCCAGGCCGGCGCCGATCTCGAAGCCGAGCAGGCCGCCGCCGAACAGCGCGTAGCCGTGGCCGCCGTCGCCGATGACCTTGGCCATCGCGTCGACCACCGGCTGCGAGAGGCCCTCCGGGCCCTCGGCGCGCCACACCTTGGTGGCGCCGTGGGCGCCGAGCGGCGCGAGCACGTCGTCGCCGAGGCCGGCCTTGTCGCCGACCACGATCGCGTGACACTCACCGCCGAGCTCGGAGGCGAGGCGAGCACCCTCGGAGACGGCGCCCAGCGAGTTCTTGTTGATCTGCCCGTCGTAATGCAGGGCGTAGACGAGAACCGAGCTCATGCCAGCAGCTTCCTTTCATCCAGCCAGGCGACGATCTTCTCGACCGTCTCGTTCGTGTCCTCGTCCTCGATGATCTGGCCCGCGGACTTCTCCGGCGGGGCCTTGAACTCCGAGCAGTGGGCGCGCGCGTTGTCGTAGCCCACGCGGCCGGCGTCGATGCCGACGTCGCCGGCGCCGACGGACTCCAGCGGCTTCTTCTTGGCGCCCATGATCGCCTTCAGCGACGGGTAGCGCGGCTCGTTGATGGCGTCGCCGACCGAGATCACGGCCGGGAGCTCGACGAGCACCGTGTCGTAGCCGTACTCGGCCTGGCGCTCGCAGCGGAGCTTGCCGTCCTCGACATCGATCTTGATCACCTGGGTCAGCGAGGGCATCTGCAGGTGGTCGGCCACGACGGCGCCGATCGTGTAGCACTCGCCGTCGTCTGACTGCTGACCGAGCAGGACGAGGTCCGGGCTCTCCTTGGCCAGCACCTGGGCGAGCGAGTAGCCGGTGCCGTTGACGTCAGAGCCGGCGAGCGCCTCGTCGGTGAGGTGCACCGAGCGGTCGGCGCCGAGCGAGACGGCCTTGTGCAGAGCGCGCACGGCCGTGTCGGGGCCCATGGTGACGGCGATGACCTCGTCGACGTCGATCGAGCCACCCTCCTTCAGCTGCATGGCCGCCTCGATGGCGTGCGTGTCGAACGGATTGAGGTTCTTCTCGCCTGAGCGATTGAGACGGCCGGTCGAGGGATCGATGCGCTTCTCGACCGCGGCGTCCGGCACCTCTTTGACGAGGACGCAGATCTTCACGGGTTCAGGGCCTCCTGTGACGGAACGAGCGTTCGCATCCTAGCCGGATGGATGCCCGATTGACTTGTCAGTCAATCAGAGCGGCGCGCTCGTTGCGCCGCAGGGTGTCGAGCGCGTCGACCGTGAAGGTGCCGCGCCAGTCCGCCTCTTGGGCGGGAGACCAGGCCGGGAAGTTGAACGTCCAGCCGCCGTCGTCCTGCTGACCGGCGGCGAGGTGGTCGAGGTGCGCGGCGATGGTGGCGTCGTCGAACAGCCGGCGCGCGAGCGAGTCGGGGCGCGGCGCGAAGTCGAGCGGGCTGTGGGTCTCGCCGGGCGCGTCGGGGTCGAGCGTGGCGACTTCCGGATCGCCGGCTCGGCCCGCTCCAGCGCCGCCTCGCCCGCTCGCGGTCGGGCACGTGCTCGAGGAAGCGCAGGACGCCGTAGAGGTCGTAGGCGCCAGGGTCGTCGAGCGCGTCGATGCGCTCCCACATCAGCTCCGTGGCGGTCTCGACCCACGGGTGCTCGACGCCGCGCGCGAGCAGCGAGCCGAGGATCTGGCCCGTGCTGATGAGGGAGAAGCCGTCCTGCGGCTGCCACCACGGCGCGTGCGGCCAGCCCTCGACGTTCGCGCGCGACGAAGACCGCGCCGCCTCGGGGGGCGCCGTGGCCTGGAGCTGGTCGCAGGCACCGGCGGCGAGGTCGTCGTGCCAGGCGTCGGCCTGGTCGAGGATCCGCAGCGCCTGCTCGGTGGCGGCGGGTTGGCTGTGCGGCGTGCGCCCGTCGGGCTCGAGCGCGTTGCCGAAGCCGCCGTCGGCGTTGCGGTAGGCGGCGACCGCGTCGCGCACGGGCGCGGCGTCGCCGCCGAGGAAGAGCCGCTCGAAGCGGCGGAGGTCGAGGACGCGGCCGTGGGCCGCGAGGAAGTGGTGGGCTGCGTCGAGATCTGGCATCCCTCGATGCGAACCAGCGCCGTCTTGAACGGAACGGACACGGGCCCGTGGGACAATCGGGGGCATGTACCGCGAGTTCGCCGCCCCGCCACTGGCGTGCCTGTGGGTGCGGGTGACGGACGAGGACCGCACGCCGGTGCTGCCCGACGCCTGCTCGGACCTGATCTGGCAGGCGGGCCGCGGCGCGTTCGTGGCCGGGCCCGACACCGGGCCCGCGCCCGTGGGCTCGCGGGCCGGCAGCGTGTTCGTCGGCGCGCGCTTCCGCCCCGGCGCGGGCGGCGCGGCGCTCGGGCTGCCGCTGTCCGAGCTGCGCGACCAGCGCGTCGGCCTCGCCGAGCTCGACCGCGCGCTCGCCGAGCGGCTGCCCGGCGACCTCGAGCCGGACGAGGCGCTGCGGCGCATCGCCGAGATCGCGCGCACGGCGCCGCCGCCCGACGCCGCCATCGCCGAGGCCGCGCGCCGGCTCGCGGATCCGCACACGCGCGTCGAGACGCTGGCCGACGACCTCGGCCTGAGCGAGCGCCAGCTCCGGCGCCGCTGCCACGCGGGCGCCGGCTACGGGCCGAAGACGCTCCAGCGCGTGCTGCGCTTCCGCCGCTTCCTCGCGACGGCGAACGGCGACCTCGCGCGCGCCGCGCTCGACGCCGGCTACGCCGACCAGTCCCACCTCACGCGCGAGTGCACCCGGCTTGCCGGGCAGCCGCCCGCGGCGCTGCTCGCCGCCTGGCGATGAGGTCGCCGCGCGGCGCTACCGGCTGACGCGCATCAGGGCGTGACCGCGCCCTGGATGTAGTCGATGATCGCCTGCGTCGGGGCGCCGGGCGTGAACACCTCGGCCACGCCGAGCTCCTTGAGCTCGGGGATGTCCTGGGCGGGGATCGTGCCGCCGACGGTCACCACGACGTCGCCCGCGTCCTGCGCGCGCAGCAGCTCGATCACCTTCGGCACGAGCGTCATGTGCGCGCCGGAGAGGATCGAGAGGCCGACCGCGTCGGCGTCCTCCTGCAGCACGGTCTCGACGATCTGCTCCGGCGTCTGGTGCAGGCCGGTGTAGATGACCTCCATGCCGGCGTCGCGGAGCGCGCGGGCGATGATCTTCGCCCCGCGGTCGTGCCCGTCGAGGCCGGGCTTGGCCACGACGACACGGATCTTCCGGTTGGAGCTCGCCGCGGACATTCGCGGCGCGGAGCCTACTCGACCTTCAGCTTCATCTTCTGGTTCGAGGCGCCGTGGATCGTGCAGTAGATCGTGTAGGTGCCGCGCTTCGTGACCTTCTTCTTGTACGTGCCGCTCGACTTCACGCCGGAGCTGAACTTCTGCGGTCCCTTGAGGACGGTGACCGTGTGGGTGTTGCTCCCGCGGAAGCGCCACGTCACCGTCGTGCCCTTCTTGACCGTGACCACCGGCACGCCGCTCGGCCGCACGTAGTAGTCGTCGCCGACCTTGATCGACCGCGTCGCGGCCATCGCAACCGAGGCCAGCACTCCGAGGCAGCCCATGACAAGGGCGATGACGATCAGCTTGCGCATGTTCTGAACTCCTAGAAGACCGGCGTTTCCGTGTACGTCCCGAAGACCTGCTGAAGGCTCTCGACGATCTCGCCCTCGGTGGCGTGTACGCGGGCGCAGTCGAGAAGGTTCGGCATCAGGTTGGCCTCGCCGGCGGCCGCCGTCGCGCAGCTCGCCGAGCGCCCGCTCGACGGCTGCGCTGTCGCGGCGCGCGCGCACGCCCTGCACGCGGTCGATCTGCTTGCGCTCGAGTGCAGGGTCGATGTGCAGCAGCTCGATCTGGCCCTCGCCGCCCTCGGTGAAGTCGTTGACGCCGACCAGGATGCGCGCCCGCGAGTCGTACTCCTGCTGCAGCGTGTAGGCGGCGTCGGCGATCTCCCGCTGCGGGAAGCCGCGCTTGACCGCCTCGACCATCCCGCCGAGCTCGTCGATCTTGGCGAAGTAGGCGTAGGCGTGGGACTCGAGCTGGTCGGTCAGCGCCTCCACGAAGTACGAGCCGCCGAGCGGGTCGATCGTGTTCGTCACCCCGGTCTCGTGCGCGATCACCTGCTGCGTGCGCAGCGCGACCCGCACCGCCTCCTCGGTCGGCAGCGCGAGCGCCTCGTCATAGGAGTTGGTGTGCAGCGACTGGGTGCCGCCGAGCACGCCGGCGAGCGCCTCGATCGCCGTGCGGGTGATGTTGTTCAGCGGCTGCTGGGCGGTCAGCGACACGCCGGCGGTCTGCACGTGCGTGCGCATCAGCCACGACTTCGGGTTGCGCGCGCCGTAGGTCTCCTTCAGCTCGCGCGCCCAGATCCGGCGCGCCGCCCGGTACTTGGCGATCTCCTCGAAGAAGTCGATGTGCGCGTTGAAGAAGAAGCTCAACCGCGGCGCGAACTCGTCGACATCCAGGCCGCGGGCGATCGCCTGCTCGACGTAGGTGAAGCCGTCCTTGAGCGTGAACGCGAGCTCCTGCGCGGCCGTCGAGCCGGCCTCGCGGATGTGGTAGCCGGAGATCGAGACCGGGTGCCAACGCGGCAGCTCGCGCGCCGACCACTCGATCATGTCGCCCAGCAGGCGCATCGCCGGGTCGACCGGGAAGCACCACTCCTTCTGGGCGATGTACTCCTTGAGGATGTCGGCCTGGATCGTGCCGCCGAGCCGGTCGCGCGGGACGCCGCCCTCCTCCGCCGCCACGACGTAGTAGGCGAGCATGATCGCCGCCGGCGCGTTGATCGTCATCGACACCGTGACCTGGCCGAGGTCGATGCCGGCGAACAGCGTCTCCATGTCATCCAGCGAGTCGACCGCGACGCCCTCGCGCCCGACCTCGCCCAGCGAGCGCGCGTGGTCGGAGTCGTAGCCCATGAGGCTGGGCATGTCGAACGCGGTGCTCAGCCCGGTCTGCCCGTGGTCGAGCAGGTAGCGGAAGCGCTCATTCGTCTCCTGCGCCGTCCCGAACCCCGCGAACTGCCGCATCGTCCACAGCCGACCCCGATACATGCTCGGGTACACGCCGCGCGTGAACGGATACTCGCCCGGCAGCCCGATCGCCTCGGGCGCGGGCACGTCGGCCTCGGTGTACAGCGGCCGGATCGGCTCGCCGGACAGCGTCGTGAACGACGTCGGGCGCTCCGGCGACGAAGCGTGGCGCTCCGCCCAGGCCTCGAGGGCGCTGCGCTCAGTCGACTCGGTGGCCATCAGCCGATTCTAGGGTCAGGCCACGCAGGCGTCGCACGAGAAGCAGTGCTCCGCGGCGACGCGGCGCAGCACTTCGCGCATCGGCTCGACCGCCGGCGCCTCGTAGCCGCAGCCGAGCGTGGCGATCGAGATCGTGCGGCGCGGGGAGTCGGGGCCGAGCGAGCGCAGCACGATGTCCTCGCGCACGTTGGCGAGCGCGAGCGTCGGGATCAGCGTGATGCCGACCCCGGCCGCGACGAGCCCCTGCTTGCCCAGCCACTGCGCCGACTCGAAGCAGATCTTCGGCTCGAAGCCGGCCGCATTGGCGGCGATCCGCAGCGGCTCGGCGCACACCGGGTCGCGGCCCTCGATCCAGGTCTCGTTGGCGAGGTCGGCCATGCGGATCTCGTCGGCCTCGGCGAGCGGATGGTCACGTGAGACCGCGAGGTGCAGCGGGTCGTCCATCAGGTGCTCGAGCACGATCTCGCCCGGGATCTCGGGCAGCCGGTCGGCGTTGGCGACGATCGCGATGTCGAGCTCGCCGGCCGCCACGCGGGCGATCAGCTCGGAGGAGATCGCCTCGTCGAGGCGCAGGTGGACCTCGGGGTAGGCGTCATCGAACGCGCGCACGGCGAGCGGGATCAGCGTCGAGTTGGCGGTGGCGGGCGCGCCGATGTGGAGGCGGCCGCCCTCCAGCGAGGTGAGCGCGTCGAGCTGGCTCTGCGCCGCGGTGAGGCGGTCGAGGATCGCGTCGGCGTGGCCGACCAGCACCTCGCCCGCCTGCGTCAGGCGCACACCGCGGGCGGAGCGATCGACCAGGCGCGTGCCGGCCTCCGCCTCGAGCGTGGCGATCTGGCGGGAGACCGCGGGCTGGGTGAACGCGAGCGACTCGGCCGCGGCGGAGAAGGAGCCGTGCGCGGCGACCTCGCGCAGGACCCGGAGGCGTCGGACGTCGAGCATGTCCAAAGCGTATACCAACCAGGCACAAAGATCATTTGCGTTTATACCTCGGCGGGAACAGGATGCTGGACATGAACCCCCACCCCGCTCTCTCCCAAGCGCTGATCACCGAGTTCAACGGCGAGCGGACCCGCGTTCGCCGCCGCCGCTTCCGCCCGTCGGGCGGAGCGGCGGTGCGTCGGTTCCGACCGCTGGGCCATGGCGCGAGCCGCCCGGCGGCTGCACTCTGTGCCGGGTGCCAGAACGCCTGACCCCGCTCGACGCCTCCTTCCTCCACACCGAGACCGCCAGCGCGCACATGCACGTGGCGTGGAAGGGGCGCTTCCGCCCCGACCCGTCGCGTCCGCCGATCACGCTGACGCGCGTGCGGGCGCAGGTGGCGTCGCGGCTCGGAGGGGCGCCGCGGTTCCGGATGCGGCTGGCGTTCCCGCCTGGCGGGTTCGCGGCGCCGGTGTGGGTCGATGCAGAGGGGTTCGACCTGCGGCGGCACGTGGTGGCGCTCTCGACGGATGACGAGCTGCTCGCGCGCGGGGAGTTCGATGCGCGGGCCGACGCGGTGCTCTCCTCACCGCTGGACCGCTCGCACCCACTGTGGGAGATCCACCTCGCACCGCGACTCGAGGACGGCAGCGTGGGTCTGGTGATGAAGATCCACCACGCGATGGTCGACGGCAAGTCCGCGCTCGCCGTCGCACTGCTGCTGCTCGACCTCGATCCGAACGCCCCCGAGCCTGCGCTGCCCGCAGAGGCGTGGGCTGGAGACCGGGCGCCGGGACCGGCACGGCTGGCGGTCGGAGCGCTGGTCGAGTCGGGGGCGGAGCCGCTGCGCGCGCTGGGCCGGGCGGCGCGCGCGGCGAGCTCCCCGCCGCGGCTCAGCGGCACGCTGCGCCGGGCGGCGCTGGCGGTCGGCGAGGACGTCGCGCGGTCCGCGCCGTCCTCGTTCCTCAACCCGGCGATCGGGCCGCGGCGCACGCTCGTCGGCCACACGGTGGCCGTGCAGCGGCTGCTCGACGTCAAGCGCGCGTGGGGCGGCTCGCTCAACGACGTCGCGCTGACGGTCGTGGCGGGCGCGCTCCGACAGCTTGCTCTGCTGCGACGCGTGGCGCCGGCACCGATGAAGGTGATGGTTCCCGTGTCGCGGCGGGGCGAGGACGAGATGGCGGACATGGGCAACCGGATCGCCTTCGTGTTCATCGACCTGCCGGTGCACCTGCGCGACCCGCTCGCGCGGCTGGCGGCGATCCGCGAGGCGACCGCGGCGTTCAAGGAGAGCGAGCGGGCGTCCGGCGGCGAGGCGCTGATGAACGGGCTCGGGATGCTGCCGGTGCCGCTGCAGGCGCCGGTCGCGCGCTACGCGGCGTCGGCGCGGATGTACAACCTCGTCGTCTCCAACGTGCCCGGGCCGCGGATGCCCGTCTACCTGCTCGGCGCGGAGTGCGTCGAGGTGCTGCCGGCGATCCCGCTCTCCGAGGGCCACGCGCTTTCGATCGGCGTCTTCACCCTCCGCGACAGCGTCTGCTTCGGCGCGTACGCGGACCCGGAGGCGCTGCCACAGGTGCGCGAGCTGCCGGCCGCCCTGAGCGTGGCGACGCTGGAGCTCAGCGCGATCGCCGGCGCGGCGGCGAAGGCTGCCTAGCGCCGCGGGTGAACCGTCTCGCCGCGGCTGCACATCGCGACGTACTCGGCGATCTTCCTGGCCCGCGTCTCCGCGCGCTTGACGTTCTGGATGCGGTGCAGGATCGCGTAGCGGTTGATGCCGTCGAGCTCGGCGAAGAACTTCGCGGCGGCCGGGTCGGCGTCGAGCGCGGCGCGCAGGTCGTCCGGGACGGTGGCCGTGGTCGGCGAGTCGTAGGCGCGCTCCCAGCGGCCGTCGGCCTTGGCGCGCTCGACCTCGGCGAGGCCGGCGGGCTTCATCTCACCCTGCTCGATCATGCGCTCGGCGGCCGCGCGGTTGATCTTCGACCACACGGAGCGCGCGCGGCGTGGCGTCCAGCGCTGGCGGTACCAGTCGTCGTCGATGCGCTTGGCCTGGCCGTCGATCCAGCCGTAGGCCAGCGCGACCGGGAGCACCTCCTTGTAGGTCACCGACCGGATCCCGGAGGCCTTCTTGGCGAACTTGATCCAGATGCCGTCGGACGCCCCGTGGTGCTCGTCGAGCCAGGCCTCGAAGGCCGCGGTGTCGACGAACGTGAGCGCGTCCTCATCCATCGCGCATCGCCTCACCCAGCAGCGCCCGCGCGATCACCAGCCGCTGGATCTCCGACGTGCCCTCGTAGATCTCGGTCACCTTCGCGTCGCGGTAGTAGCGCTCGGCCGGGAACTCCTTCGTGTAGCCGTAGCCGCCGAGGATCTGGATCGCCTCGCCGGTCCAGTGCCGCGCGACCCGGGAGGCGAACAGCTTCGCCTGCGCGCCCTCGACCGTGTGCGGGCGCCCCGCGTCCTTGAGCCGCGCCGCGCGCCACACCAGCGCTCGCGCCGCCTCGATCTCGGTCTGCATGTCGGCGAGCTTCTGCTGGATCGCGCCGAGCCGCGCGATCGGGCCGCCGAACGCGTGGCGCTCCTTGGCGTAATTGGTGGCGAGCTCGAACGCCGCCTGCGCGATCCCGACCGCCTGCGCGGCGATCCCGATCCGCCCGCCGTCGAGCGTTCGCAGCGCGATCGACATGCCCTTGCCCGGCTCGCCGAGCCGCTCGGCCGGCGTGTCCTCGAATACGAGGTCGGCGGTCGAGGACGAGTTGAGCCCGAGCTTCTCCTCCTCGCGCGTGACCGCGAAGCCGTCGGCGCCCGCCCGCACGATGAACGCGCTGATGCGCTCGTCCTCCCGAGCGAACACGAGGATCGTCGAGGCGTAGGAGCCGTTGGTGATCCACTGCTTCGCGCCCGTGATCGCGCCGTCGGCGTAGCGCGTGCGCATCGCGCTGGCATCCGAGCCCGACCCGGCCTCGGTGAGCGCGAACGCTCCGAGCTCCTCGCCGGAGGCGAGCGCCGGCACGTACTCCGAGCCGTGGTCGAGCAGCGGCAGCGTGCACGCGCTCGTGTGCACGGCGACGGTGACGCCAACGCCGGCGTCGCCGCGCGACAGCTCCTCGAGCACGAGCATGTAGGCGAGGAAGTCGGCGCCGGCGCCGCCGTGCTCGGCGGGCACGCAGACGCCCATCAACCCGAGCTCGCCCAGCTCGGCGAACAGCTCGGAGGGGAACGTATGATTCCGGTCCCAGTCGGCGGCGTTCGGCGCGATCTTCTCGTCGGCGAAGCGCCGCGCCAGCGAGCGGATCTCCTCCTGCTCGGTGGTGAGCTCGCTCATCCCGTCGCCCGCCTGGCGATCAGCGAGCCCGCGCCGCCGAGCGCCGCCGCGCCGGCCAGGGCGCCCGCGAAGCGCAGCCGCCGGTTGAGGCGCTCGAAGCGCAGGATCTCCCAGCCCTCCTCGCGCGCTACGCGAGCGAGCGTGCCGTCGGGGTTGACCGCGACGGGATGCCCGACCGCCCGCAGCATCGGCAGGTCGGACTCGGAGTCCGAGTACGCCCAGGACGCGGAGAGATCGATGCCCTCGTCCTCCGCGAGCTGGCGGATCGCCTCCGCCTTGCCCTCGCGGTAGGTGAACGGCCCGCCCGGGCGCCCCGTGTACTCGCCGTCGACGATCTCCGACACCGAGCCGACCGCGCCGTCGAACGTCAGCACGATGGCCAGCAGCTCCGCCATCTCCTGCGACGCCGCGGTGCAGATGACGATCGGCCGCCCCGCGTCCTGATGGCGGTAGGCGAGCTCGAGCATCCTCGGGTACAGGCGCGGCAGCACGCCGGCCAGCACGTCCGGTGCGAGCCGCTGGAGGTCCCGCACCCGCACGCCGCGCAGCAGCTCCCCGATCCGCGCCCGCAGCGCGTCGGTGCCCGCGTCGGTCGAGCCGCGCAAGCGGAACAGCACGTTCTCGTACGCGTCGCGCAGCAGCACGCGGCGGTTGACGAGCCCGGCGCGGTACGCCGCGCGCCCGAACTGGAACGCCGACGAGCCCTCCATCAGCGTGCGATCGAGATCGAAGAACGCCGCTCCGGGCTCCTCGGGGCGGCGCACGGCGCCACCTCCCGGTGGCGGTGGGAGCAGCCGGGGCCGGGTCACACCTTGACGATCACGGCGTCGCCCTGGCCGCCGCCCGAGCAGATCGCCGCGCAGCCGTAGCCGCCGCCGCGACGCCGCAGCTCGTGCACGAGCGTGCCGAGGATGCGGGCGCCACTCGCCCCGATCGGATGCCCGATCGCCACCGCGCCGCCGTTGACGTTGACCCGGTCCTCGTCGAGGTCGAGCATCCGCATCGAGTTGAGCGTCACGGACGCGAACGCCTCGTTGATCTCCCACAGGTCGATGTCGCCGGGCTGCAGGCCCGCCTTGTCGAGCGCCTTCTTGGCCGCGTTGGCGGGGGTCCTCGCCAGGTACGGGAAGTCGTCGGCGACCGCCGCCTGGGCGATGATCGTGGCGAGGATCTCCTTGCCGTTGGCCGAGGCCCAGTCCTCGGAGGCGAGCACGAGCGCGCCGCCGCCGTCGTTGACGCCCGGCGAGTTGCCGGCGGTGTGCGAGCCGTCGGGCCCGCTCAGGCCGGGCAGCTTCGCGAGCCGCTCGAGCGAGGTGTCGCGGCGCGGCGACTCGTCGATCTCGACCGTGGTGTCGCCCTTCCGGGACGAGATCGTCACCGGGACGATCTCCTCCGGCAGGCGCCCGTCGTCGGTCGCGGCGATCGTGCGCTCGTGCGAGCGCAGCGCCCAGCGGTCCATGTCGGCGCGGGTCATCTCGAGCTCGTCGCCGACCTCGGTCGCCTCCTCGAACATCTGCTTCCCGCTGAACGGATTGCGGAGGCCGTCCTGGACCATCGCGTCAAGCACCTTGGCGTCGCCCATGCGCATGCCGAAGCGGGCGTTCGGCAGCAGGTAGGGCGCGTTGGACATCGACTCCATGCCGCCGGCCACGGCGACCTCGAGGTCTCCGGCGCGGATCGCGGCGTCGAGGATGCCTGCCGCGCGCACGCCCGAGGCGCACACCTTGTTGACGGTCTCGGAGGTGACCTCCTTGGGGATACCGGCCGCGATCTGCGCCTGGCGCGAGGGAATCTGCCCCTGCCCCGCCTGCAGCACCTGGCCCATCACAACGTGCTCGACCTGATCCGGCGCTACCCCTGCGCGCTGGAGCGCGGCCTCGATGGCGATTGCCCCGAGCTTTGTCGCGGGCAGGGACGAGAGGCCGCCGCCGAGCTTCCCCACGGGAGTCCGGGCGGCACTGAGGATCACAGTGTTGGGCATCGCAGAGACTCTAGTATTCGCGGCTTCGCATGGACGTTCGTGCCACAACAGAGTCGCCACCAGGGACGGGGGCGGACACAATCGCCGTCGGGCTCTTTGAGGATGAAGGGGTCGCCCACGACACGCCGGACGGCGAGCTTGGCGCGATCGTGGAGTCCGGCGAGGCCAAGCCGGGCTTCCGCAAGCTGGCCCTCACGCACGCCGACGGCAAGCGCTGGCTGATCGCCGGCCTCGGCCCGCGCGACGAGTTCGATCCCGAGCGCGCCAGGATCGTCGCCGGCGGCGTGATCGCCCGCGCCCGCCAGCTCGGCGCGCGCTCGCTGTGCTGGGAGCTCCCCCACCACGTCTCCGACACCCACGCCGCCGCGTTCGTCGAGGGCAGCGTCATGGGCGCCTACGAGTTCACGCTGTTCAAGAGCAAGGGCGACGACGACGACGACGGACCGGAGCTCGGCGAGCTGATCGTCTCCGCCCACCATGACGTGGCCGCGGCGGTCGAGACCGGCCGCGTCGTCGGCGAGTCGGTCAACCTCACGCGCGATCTCCAGAACCGGCCCGCCAACGACCTCACGCCGAGCGCGCTGAGCGAGCGGGCGCGCGAGATCGCCGACAAGCACGACACGCTCACGCTCGAGATCATGGGCCGCGCCGAGATCGAGGCGGCCGGCATGGGCGCCTTCGCCGGCGTCGCCCAGGGCAGCGACGAGGAGCCGCAGCTGATCACGCTGCGCTACGAAGGCCCGAACGCCGCCGGTCCGGTGCTCGGCTACGTCGGCAAGGCCGTGACGTTCGACTCCGGCGGCATCTCGATCAAGCCCGGCCACAAGATGAGCGACATGAAGTTCGACATGTCGGGCGGCGCCGCGGTCCTGGGCGCTACCGCCGCCGTCGCGCGCCTCAACCTGCCGGTCAAGCTGATCGCGGTCATCGGCGCCACCGAGAACCTCCCGTCCGGCCGCGCAATGAAGCCCGGCGACATCGTCACGGCCCGTAACGGCACGACGATCGAGGTCATCAACACCGACGCCGAGGGCCGCCTCGTGCTGGCCGACTGCCTCTGCCACGCGGTCGAGCAGGGCGCCGAGCGGCTCGTCGACCTCGCCACGCTCACCGGCGCGATCGTGACCGCGCTCGGCATCACCTACGCCGGGCTGATGGGCACCGACGACGAGTGGTGCGAGGAGGTGTCGGCCGCGGGGCGGCGCGCCGGCGAGATCCTCTGGCGGCTGCCGCTGCACCCCGACTACGCCGAGATGATCAAGGGCCGCTACGGCGACATCGTCAACGCGATCGAGAACCGCCGCGCCTCCTCGGTGACCGCCGCCGAGTTCCTGCACCGCTTCGTCGGCGACGTGCCCTGGACGCATCTGGACATCGCGGGCGTCTCGTGGGACACCGATAAGGCCTACGCGCCCAAGGGCGGCAACGGCTACGGCGTCCGCCTGCTGGTCGAGCTCGCCTCGTCTCTGAACGACTAGCCGCCGATAAGCACCGGAATGGTGCTCTTCGCCGGTCCGATCGTCATCCAGTGGTACTGGATCCCGATCTTCATCTTCGTGACCTTCGTCCTGCCGGCGCTCACGGTCGGTGTCATCTCCGAGTTCTTCCTCCGGGCCCGGTCGGGACCGCGCACGTGGGCGAAGCGAGGCCGGATGTGGGGGGTCGTGGCCGTCACCCTGGTGCTGCTGTCGCTCGTCTTCGACGTGGCGCTCCCGAAGCTGCAGGACGGCCGCGAGGCGCGGGCCACCACTCGCGCGTTCGACTTCACGCCGCACGAGCCGGGACCGCTCCCCGCTCTGTTCACCGTCCAGGCCGTGAGCGGCACGCAGAGCCCGCCGAGGCTGGAACGCCACTACCTGATCGGTTCGAGCGGCGCGACCGCCCTTGAGCAGCGGCCGAGGGGGCGCCTCGTGGCGCAGGACGGCCGGTGCGCACTCGCGGAGCTCAGCCCCAAGCCGCGCTTCCGGTGCCGCGAACTGCGTACGCCCGGGGGCATCTCGGTGTTCTTCTCCGCGTTTCCCAGTCAGTTCCCCCGCCGTACGGCGTTCGCCGTGCTCGACGGCACCCTCGTGCGGCTGACCTTCGAGCCAATGCCCGAGGAGTACGCCCTCGCCTACTTCGACTCGCTGCGGCCGGTCGACAAGGACGACGTCGGGTTCACGCGGGCCTGATCGAGTGACACGAGCTCTCGCCGGCCCGATCTTCACGGAGTGGTACTGGGGCCCGCTCTTCTTCCTGTACTTCTATACGCCGATCCTGCTCGGCGCTGCCCTGTTCGTCGACCACCTCGTCGAGCGGCGCCGCGGACCGCGGCGGCTCCGCCCGCGGGTAATGCTGGTCGCCGGTGTCTACGTCGCCGCCGTGCTGCTGATCTTCGGTCTCCCGGACCTGCGCGGCGACGACCGCCCCGAGGTCGAGACGGTGAGCCGGCTCGACTTCACGCCCTACGCGCCGGAAGCGCTGCCGCCGCCGTTCCGCCAGAACGACGCGCGGACCGGCGACCCGTTCGGCAGGCCCGTGCTGATGACCATCCTCGGCCTCGAGGACGGCGGCCTCATGCACGCCTATCAGCAGCGCCGCGCCGGTGGGCTCTCGCTCCAGAACGGTCGCTGCCGGCTGACGAGGCTGGCCGTGACGGCGAAGAGCTACGACGCCCCATGCCGCGAGCTGCATACACGGCAAGGGACCAAGGTGTTCGTCGGTGTACAGCAGGGGGCCACCGGCGCCTTCGCGTTCGCGCTGCTCGACGACACGCTGGTCCAGCTCGAGGGCTCCCAGCCCGATGACCGCGACCTGCTCGCCTACTTCGACTCGCTGCGCCCGGTCGACCAGGACGAGCTCGAGCTCACGCGGAGCTGATCAATGACGCTCTTCGCCGGCCCGGTGTTCCCCGAGTGGTACTGGGGCCCGATCCTCTTCGCGATCGTCTACGGGCCGGTGCTCACGGTTGCCGCCTTCGGGGCCGACATCGCCGTGCGCCGCTGGGTACGCCCGCTGAGCTGGCCGCAGCGCGGGTGGCTGTGGGCCGCTGTGATCGGGGGCGGCGTCGTGCTGATCCTCGTCATCGGCGCGGTGAGGGAGAACGTGCGCTTCAACCGTGAGGCGAGCGCCGCCGCGGCCGCCATCGACTTCCAGCCCTACGAGCCGAAGCCGCTCCCGCGCCCGTTCACCGAGGAGCGCGTCGTGGCCGACGACAACTGGACCCGCCCCGCGCTGATCAGCCGCTACGGCGCGGGGCCCGGCGCCTACGCGACCGCGTTCCAGCAGCGACCGGTGGACAAGGACGACATCGACTTCAAGCGCGGCTGATACAGAATGGCCGCATGGACTTCGACCTCTCCGACGACCACGAGCTGATCCGCCGCACCGTCCGCGACTTCGCCGAGGGCGAGGTGGCGCCGGTGGCCGAGGCGCTGGATCGCGAGAAGCGCTTCCCGTACGAGATCGTGGCCAAGCTCGGCGAGCTGGGGCTCATGGGCATCCCGTTCCCGGAGGAGTACGGCGGCTCCGGCGGTGACACGCTCGCCTACGCGATCGCGGTCGAGGAGCTCACGCGCGTCGACTCCTCGGTGGCGATCACGATGTGCGCGCACACGTCGCTGGGCACGCAGCCGATCTACCTGTTCGGCTCGGAGGCGCAGAAGCAGGAGTGGCTGCCGGATCTGACGGCGGGCCGCAAGCTCGGCGCGTTCGGGCTGACCGAGCCGGAGGCGGGCTCCGACGCCGGCAACGTCCGCACCCACGCGAAGCGGGACAACGGCGACTGGGTGATCGACGGCGCCAAGCAGTTCATCACCAACGCGGGCACCGACATCTCCGGCGTCGTCTGCATCACCGCGCGGACCGGCGCGGACGAGATCTCGAACCTGATCGTCGCCAACGGCACACCCGGCTACGAGCAGGGCGAGCCGTACCGCAAGATGGGCTGGAACGCGTCGGACACGCGGCCGCTGACGTTCACGGACTGCCGGGTGCCGGAGGAGAACCTGCTCGGGCCGATCGGCCAGGGCTTCAAGCAGTTCCTGCACATCCTCGACATCGGCCGCATCGGCGTCGCCGCGATGGGCGTCGGGCTCGCGCAGGGCGCGCTGGACGAGGCACTCAAGTACGCGAAGGAGCGGCGCGCGTTCGGCAAGCCGATCTCGAAGTTCCAGGCGATCCAGGGCAAGCTCGCCGACATGGCGACGGAGATCGAGGCGGCGCGGCTGCTGACCTACAAGGCGGCGCGGCTCAAGGACGCGGGCCGCAACTTCACCCTGACCGCCGCCCAGGCCAAGCTCAAGACCGGCCGGCTCGCCGTGCGCTGCGCCGAGGAGGCCGTGCAGATCCACGGCGGCTACGGCTACATCGAGGAGTACCCCGTGTGCCGCATGTACCGCGACGCCAAGATCCTCACCATCGGCGAGGGCACCGACGAGGTCCAGCAGATGGTGATCGCGAGGGCGCTGGGCGCCTAGGCGATCACGCGGTCGGCGAGCCGCTCGGCCCGCCGCGTCTTGGCGCGGTAGAGGTCGGCGTCCGCGGCGCGGTGCAGGTCCTCGGCGCACAGGCCGTCGACCGGGAGGGCGGCAGTGCCGATCGACGCGGCGGCGACGCCGCCGAGCCGCTGCTCGAGCCGCGCCGCGGCGGCGCGCAGCTCGCCCGGGCCGGCTTCTGGGAGCAGGACCGCGAACTCGTCGCCGCCGAGGCGGCCGAGCACGTCGGAGGGGCGCAGGTCGGCAGCGAGCGCGGCAGCCACCGCGCACAGGAGGTCGTCGCCCGCCGCGTGCCCGCGCGTGTCGTTGACGCGCTTGAAGTTGTCGAGGTCGAGGACGATCAGCCCGAGCGGACGGCCGTCGTGGCGCATGTGGGCGGAGAGCTCGGCCGCGAAGCGCTCGGTGAAGCCGCGGCGGTTGAGCGCGCCCGTCAGCGGGTCCGAGCGCGAGAGTGTCTGCAGCTCGCCGCGCTGGCGCTCGCGGTTGACGGCCTGGGAGACGCCCATGACCGTCGCGGTGGTCAGGATCGCGGAGAAGACGGCGAGCGTCTCTGCCGTCGCGTGGCCGCCGAGCAGCGCGGCGCCGAGGTAGCCGAGCACGGACAGGGCGCCGGTGGCGGCCACCGATCGGGGCGGATAGGACAGCGCCGCGAAGATCAAGGGCAGGAAGAACGTGGCGCGCAGCGGGCTCCAGTCGCCGCCGTCGCTCGCCACGACGAGCGCGATCAGCGCGACGTCGGCGGTGGTCCAGGCGAGGAAGAACGGCTCGCGCCAGCGCGAGCGCACGATGGCCGGGGCGGGCAGCCGCGACAGCACGTAGGCGCCGAACACCGCCACGCCGAGGAGAACGAGGATCTGCGTGCGGTTCGGCCGGTCCCAGGTGGCGAAGGCGTAGCCGGCCACGACCAGCGCGACGACATAGGTCAGCCACGCGCCGTCGCGAACGGATCGCTCCCGGAACTGCAGGAACGATGGGTCGGCCTCTGGGGTGGTCCACCAGCGCGCCATTTGGAGGATCATCGGCAGAACTGCCTGACAGTTGAGCGCGGACGCGCCCGGCTACGGTGCTGGGGATGCGCGTGCTCGCCGTCTGGGCGGTCCTCTTCGCCGCCTACGCGGCCACGCTCGGGATCGACGCCGTGGGCGGCAAGGACTACGCGGGCGACGAGCCACGCAATCTGCTGACCGCCGAGTCGATCGTCTCCGACTTCGACATCGACCTCGACGACGAGTTCGCCACGCGCGCCTACGCGGGTTTCCATCGGGCAACCCTGCGGCCGGAAGGGTCGGTGGTGCTCGGCCGCCGGCTCGAGCCCCAGGGGTTCGGCTTCGCGCTGCTGATCTCGCCCGCCTACGCGCTCGGCGGGCCACAGGGCGTCGAGCTGTTCCTGGCCGCGATTGCGGCGCTCGGGTTCGCGCTCGGCGCCCTGGTCGCGAGGCGGATCGTGCCCGAGCCGTGGGCGAGCGGCGCGGCGTTGCTCGTCGGGCTCTCGCCGCCGGCGCTCGCGCACGCAACCACCGTCTACCCCGACCTGATGGCGGGCACGATGCTCGCCGGCGCGGTGCTGGCCGCGCTGCGGGTGCGCGAGCGACCCGACCTCCTGAGCGCGGTGGTCGGTGCGACGCTGCTCGCGCTGCTGCCGTGGCTGGGGCCGAAGTTCCTGCTGCCGGCGGCGCCGGTGGCGATCGCGCTCGTGCGCTGGACGGCGCGGCGCGGGCGCCGGACGGCAGCAATCGCGGCCGCCGAGATCATGGTCGCGTCGCTGGTGGTCTACGCGACGATCAACGACCGCTTGTACGGCGGCCTGGTGCCGTCGGCGGTGGCGGCGTCGGGCGCCCCGGCGACCGGAGCCGACTCGCCCGGCGACTACCTCGAGCGAATCCCCCGGCTCGCGGCGCTGTGGATCGACCGCGACGTCGGGCTGCTGCGCTGGGCGCCGGTGCTCGCGCTCAGCGTCTTCTCGGTATGGCTGCTGTGGCGCTCGCGCCGCACCCACATCGCGCGCGTCTCGGCCGAGCGCGGCGAGGCCGAGATCGCGGCCGGCCTGTCGCTGCTCGTCTGCGGAGCGGTCGTGCTGGTCGCGGCGTTCGCTGCCCCGACGCTGGCGGGCGAGTGGTTCCCGGCCCGCCACCTCATGGCCGCCTTCCCGATCGCCGCCGCCCTGGCGGCCTGGGGCCTGCGCCACGCGCCGCGCACCGGCGCGGTTCTGGGTGCGCTGACGCTTTTGTGCTCGGCGTGGCTGGTGATCGCGCTGGCGTTCGGGAGTGCCAACGGGTGGGTGCACCCGGGGGTGGATGCGCCGTATGGGCCGGGGGTTCGTGTTCTGCCGCGGTTCGGTGATCCCTAAGCGAACGTCAACTGCGGCTGGGTAGGGGTGAGGTTCGGGGGGCGGGTGTGGTCACCTGGTGGCAACTACTCCCACCAAGTGACCACACCCCCGCCACCGACACCCAAACCCTCTCCCTCAATGCCGCCGTTGACGTTCGCCGGCGGCGCCACAACCGACTAGCTGGTCGCCTCCGCCTGCTGATCCGGCCGCGCGGCCTCGCCTGCCTCGACCGCCCCGCGAGCCAGGATCGCGCTCGCGGCGCTCGCAGGGTCGAGCCGCCGGGCGACGACCTCGTCGAGCAGCTCCTGGACCTCGGGGTCTTCCTCAAGCGACGCCTCCAAGGCGCGGCGCAGGCGGACCGTGGCGAGGCCGAGGACCTCGTTCATGAGGTTGCGGCGGCGGCGCTCGGCCAGCAGCCCCCCGGACTCGACGAACTCCCGGTGCTCGGCGAGCTTCTCCGCCAGCAGCTCGACGCCCTCGCCGCGGTGGGCCTCGGTCTTGATGATCGGGACCGGCCAGTCGCCCTGCGGCGCGAGCGAGAGCACGCCGCGGATCTCGCGCACCATCGTGTCCGTCAGCGGGTGGTCGGACTTGTTGACCACGATCACGTCGGGGATCTCCATGACGCCCGCCTTGAGCGCCTGGATCGAGTCGCCCGAGCCCGGGATCAGCACGAGCACGACGGAGTCGGCGTGGTCGATGACGTCGACCTCGGCCTGGCCGACGCCGACGGTCTCCAGGAACACGTCGTCCTTGCCGGCGGCGTCCATCAGCAGCGCGGTCTGCAGCGCCGCCTCGGCCAGCCCGCCCAGCGCGCCCCGCGTCGCCATCGAGCGGATGAAGACGCCGGGGTCGAGGAAGTGCTCGGTCAGACGGATGCGGTCGCCGAGCAGCGCGCCGCCGCGGAACGGCGACGACGGGTCGATCGAGAGCACCGCCACCTCGCGGCCGGCCGCGCGCCGATGCTTGATCAGCGCGCCGATCAGCGTCGACTTGCCGGCGCCCGGGGGGCCGGTGAAGCCGACGATGGCCGCGTTGCCCGTCTTCGGATAGACCTCGCGGACGAGCGCCCAGCCCTCGGGATCGTCGTCCTCGACCAGCGAGATGCCTCGCGCGAGCGCGCGCTTGTCGCCGGCGAGCAGGCGCTCGGCGAGGGAGGGCTTCTCATCGGCCATCGGGCGGCGAAGAATACGATCAGCCCCGATGGACACCCTGCTCGAACAGGTTCGGAGAGCCGAGGTCCGCGGTGCTCCGGCCCCCCTGGGCGGCGGCCCGCTGGCGCTCCTGCGCTTCATGCGGGCCCACGGACTGCTGACCTTCGGCTACGCGCGGCTGATCGTCCGCTGGGCGTGGCTGAAGCTGCGCTGGCGCGGGCGGCTGCAGACCGACGGGCTGTGCTTCATCGGCCCCGGCGTCATCTTCGAGATCGGCAAGGGCGCCCGGGTCAAGCTCGGCCGCTGGTGCTGGATCGGCCACGGCTCCAAGATCCGCGCCCACGAGGGCGAGGTCGAGATCGGGGCGAAGACCGTGATGGGCCAGGAGTGCACGATCTCCGCCTTCCAGCACGTCAGCGTGGGGCGCGAGTGCATCGTCGCCGACCGCGTGATGCTGATCGACTTCGACCACGGAGTCGTGGAAGTCGAGCGGCCCATACGGCTGCAGGGCATCTATAAGCGCGACGTCCGAGTGGGCCACAACTGCTGGATCGGCTACGGCGCATGCATCCTCCGCGGCACCACCGTCGGGGACAACTCGGTCATCGGGACGAGCTCGGTGGTCACCAAGAACCTCCCGGCCAACGCGGTCGGCCGCCGGCCAGCCCGCCCGCATCCTGAGGATGCGAGACGAGCCGGAGACGCTGCACTGGCAATAGTCACCCCGCGGGTTTCGCCCTCTGGGCGAACACCCGCAAGGGAACCTGGCCCCCTGGGCCAGCGTTCCCGGCCTCTGGGCCAGCGTTCCCCGGCCGGCGTTACCCGCAGACCGGCCAGGGCTGCGCGCCGCGCTGGGCGTACAGCTTCGCTGCCATCGCGTCCTGGACGGACTCGGGCGCAGCCGCCGGATCACCGGCGCCGCCGAGCTCGCGCCAGGTCTGGCGGGAGAACTGGTACTTGCCGCGGTAGCGACCGCTCGACGAGACCGCGGTCGGGTCGCCGCCGGACTCGCACTGGGCGATCTTGGCGAGCGCGCCGGAGCCGGACGAGCCGGTCGACTGCGTCTGCGTCTGTGTCTTGGCGGGCGCCGAGGACGCCGAGATGCCGAGGCTCCCGAGCGTCGCCGGACCGGCGATGCCGTCGACGGCCAGGCCATGGTTGCGCTGGTAGTTGCGGATCGCGCGCCGCGTGACCGGTCCGATGACGCCGTCGGCGGACACGCCGAGCGCCTGCTGGAGCGCCACGACGCCGGAGGCGGTCGCGGTCTTGCCACTGCTGGCGGCGGGTCCGTCAGCGGCCACCGCGCCGCCGGCGGCGAGGGTCATGGCCGCGAGCAACGCGGCGCCACCGCCACGGCCGGCGCGCTTGCGCCGTGCCTGCCGCGCGGCGTCCGCGCGCCGGCGCCGCGAGGCGCTGAGCGACGCGAGCCACGGGCCCGGGTTCGCAGGATCGATGAAGGGCACTGCCACCTCCTGGGGTCTCGATGCCTACGGGGTTAGCTGTCGGGCTCGCGCTAAGACCTGCGCTACGCCGGCATCACCGGCGATTCGCCCCGGGCGCCGTAGCGCCAGTGGGTCCCCCGTTCCCCGCCACTGGTTCGGCAGGGATTCGGCTCGTGTTCAGTTGAAGAAGGCGAGCACTATAGGCACATAACTCCGCGGAATGCAGCCAGATCTCGCCAACATCCCTAACCCTGAAGTCGAGGGTTTGACAGGTCGAGTGAAGGTGCAAGGTTGCGCAGTTGGGAGCCCATTCCGGCCGGATCGGCGAGCGCGCCGTCGAGCTCGGCGGCGTGCCCGTCGGCCCGCGCGCGCGAGTACGGACCGGCCGTCTCGCGGGTCACGCCGAACGCCCAGTCGGAGGCCTGGAGCGCCAGCAGCTCGCGCAGGGCGCGCGGGCTCGGATGGCCCGCCCCGGCGCCCAGCACACGCAGCTCCGCCTCGCGCGCGCGCCATGCCAGGTCGGCCGCCGGCGGCGCGCTCCAGGTCGCGAGGTCGCGCGGCTCGCCCCAGCTCGTAGCCGGGAGCTCGTCGGGGGCCGGCACCGCCTCTGTCGCGCGCAGCGCGCCGTCGAGCCCGGTGAGCTCGACGCCCGCCTCGTCGCACGCCTCGATCACCGCGGCGAGCCAGTCGACGCCCTCGTGCCAGAAGTGCCCGAGCAGCTCGGTGTCGAGCGCGCACACCGCCAGCCCGCCGCCCTCGAGCCGCCGCGCCGCCGCCGCCGCGAACTCGCGCGCGTGCGCGCGCACCTGGTCGGCGGCGCGCGCCGGATCGTAGGGCGAGCCGTCAACTGCCCACGGCGTGTGGCGGTACTCGGTGTGGCGGCGCGTATTGCGGTACGGGCCCGCAGAGGGATAGCCGCTCGTATGCCAGACCAGGTCCATCAGCGCGCGGTCGATCGGCACGAGCAGCGGGCCCGCGTCGGTGCGCAGCGGCTGCAGCTGCTCGGGCGCGCCGTAGCCGAGCACGTCGGTGAGGTCGACGCAGGCCGCATGTACGCCGGCCTCCTCGAGCAGCGGGTCGAGCCACGGCGCGTGCCCGCACTCCGGCAGCCAGAAGCCGCCGTCCCAGTGCCCGAAGCGCTCGCGGTGCGCAGCGATCCCGACGCCCACCTGCAGGCGCACGCCGGCGGCGGTGGCGAGCAGCGGCAGCACCGCGTGCGTGGCCGACGACGTCCAGCTGACGTGGCCCGCGAACGCGCGCACCAGGTCGCCCCCGCGGGCCTCGAAGCGGTCGGCGGCCGCCGCGTACAGCGCCGCGGAGCGCTCGAGCTCGCGCGCGAGCGCGGGATCCTCTGCCGCGGCGATGTCGCGCCGGTGCGTCTCGGGCCGGATCTCGCGCAGGAAGGCGAGGAAGCGCTCGGACACGCCCGGCGCCTCGAGCTGGTCGCACAGCACCGGGGTGAGGGAAATCGTGACCCGACCCGGGTGGGCGTCGAGCACGTCGAGCAGCGGCAGGTAGGAGGTCGCCATCGCCTCCCACAGCCACTCCTCGCCGAACGGCCACGTCCCGAAGCCCTCCACGTAGGGCATGTGGGTGTGCAGGACGATGCTGAGGCGGCCGCTCACGGCCGCAGGACAGCGACGAAGTCGAGCGCGCTATCGAGGTCGCCAGAGCGCAGCGCGAAGTCGCGCTCGGAGATCGCCGGCGTGAAGCGGTCGTAGAACGGCTTGGTGATGCCGAGCCGGGCGTGGATCGCGTCCCAGCCGAGGCGCTCGATCGCGACCTGGTGCGCGCGCAGCTTGCGCGCGTGGAACAGCCCGAGCAACTCGACCGAGCCGAAGTGGCGCTCGCACAGCGCGCGGTACTCGTCGGCGCGGTACTCGCGGACGTGCCACGGGTTGCCCGAGCGCTCCTCCCCCTCCGGCGCCAACGTGAGCACGTTCGGGGTCGAGACGTAGGCGACGCCGTCGCGGCCGATCTGCTCGCGGATGTTGGCGAGCACGGCGTCGGGGTCCTGGACGTGCTCGATCGTCTGCAGGAACACGACGCAGTCGACGTCGCCCGTCCACAGTTCGATCATGTTGCGCTCGAAGCGCAGCTTCGGCCCCGAGTACTTGAGCCGCGCGTGCTCGAAGGCCTCGGGGTTGGCGTCGACGCCGACCACCGAGATGGCGTTCTCGGCGAGCACGGCCGAGCCGTAGCCCTCGCCGCAGGCGAGGTCGACCACCCTGCGGCCGCCGACCCGCGAGGCGATCCAGCGGTAGACGACCAGGTGCCGCTGGAACCAGTAGTTCTCCTCCGGCACGTCGGGGAGCGTGCGCTCGCCGGTCAGCTGCAGGGGCGGGACGCCGGGCGGCTGGTCGCGCTGGAGGTAGAGCTCGGGCACGGCGGGCGCGGACCTTAGCGGCCCGCGCCCGTCGCGACGGGTGCTACGAGAGGGTGAGCTTCGGGAACTTGCCCGCGCGCGTCGTGTAGCGGAAGGACTTGCCCACCCAGCCGTCCTTGGCGATCACGATCGAGATCACCGTACCCGGGGCGAGCTTGCGCTTCTTGAACCGCTTCGCGAGCGCGAGCTTCGTGCCCGTCAGCTTGAGCGTGCGCTTCTTGAAGGCGCATCCCTTGCCCTTGCATTTCAGGGTCACCGTCGCGCCGACCGGCGCGTTGGTCACGGTGAGCGTCCCGACGCGGGTGCGCTTTCCGAAGCGAAGCCAGAATGTGCGGACCTTGGCGTCGATGCGGCCGCCGCCGAGTGTGCCTCCACTGTTGGTCCCGCCGTCGACGGGGAGCCCGCCGCCGGTGGAACCGCCGGTCGTCCCGCCGGTCCCGCCCGTGTTGCCGCCGGTCCCGCCCGTGTTGCCGCCGGTGGGCGGCGGCCGGTCACGGTGAACGTGCGCTTCGCCGGTGACGCGTCGACGTTGCCATAGGGGTCCGTGGCGCGGACCTCGAACGCATACGTACCGGGTGAGAAGCCCGAGGCAGAGTGGGTGCCGTTCCCGGTGCACGCCCCGAACGCCCCTGGGGTCAGGGCGGCCGGATAGACGCGGCACTCGAAGGTCGAGCCCGCTTCGCTGGAGGTGAACGTGAACGTGGCGCTCGTCGCTGTGGAGGACGACCCGTCGACCGGGCCGCCGGTGATCGAGGTCTGCGGCGGCACAGCGTCGATCGAGAATGTCCTCGACTGCTGCGTGACGTGGCCGGCCCCGTCGGTCGCCTTGATGGCGGCCACGTAGTCGCCGTCGGGCTTGTTGGTCACGGAATGCGAGCCTGAGCCGGAGCAGGCGCCGAAGCTCGGCGCCTCACCCGCCGGCACGACGCTGCATTGCACCACCGGCGGGCCCGTGATCGCGTCGGAGGCGCTGTAGGTCCAGGTCTGGGTCGTGCCGGGGCCGAAGGTCTGCCCGTCGGGTCCGCTCATGGTGAGCTGGGGCGCGGTGTTGTCGATCTTGATGTGCACCGTCGAGGTGGTCTGATCGCCGTCCGTGTTGGTCGCGCGCGCCGTGACGGTCACGTCGCTGTCGTCGGGGTGGCTCGTGGTGTCGTATGAGACGCCATACGGCGCCGACGTGTCCGCCGTGCCGGCGGCCACGCCGTCGACGAGGAACTGGACATTCGCGATGCCGCTCTGCGGGTCAGACGCCGAGGCCGAGAGGTTGATCGTGCTCGACGCAGCCGTGCCGTCGGCGGGCCCGGTGAGGTTGAGATTCGGGGCGCTGGTGTCGTCGAAGTGGGCGTCGACCGTGGCACTCTGGCTCACCGTGCAGTTGTTCGTGTCGTTCGTTCCCTCCTCGCAGTCGTAGCTCCAGAGCACCCGGAACCCCGACGGCGGGTCGGTGTGGAGCACGGTGGCGCCCCGCTCCCAGAGGCAGGCCCCGTGGATGTCCTCGTCCACGCAGATGGCCTCGTAGCTTCCGGAGCAGTCCGCGCCGCAGGCGATCTGGCCGTCGGAGTCGGTGACGGTCGCCAGCTGCACCCCTGACCTCGTCACCGACACGTTGGTGTTCGGCGGCTTAGGGGCCGCGAGCGCCGGTGCCGCGAACGCGACGACTGCGACGACGGCCGCTGCGAGCGCGCCGAGGACGTGGGTGGGCTGCTTGAGATGCACGACGCCTCCTGTCGGTTCCGTCTCCGAGGCGCCTGCGTCCGTCTTCGTCAGCCCTGCGCCACTCGCGAACGTATGCCGCGCGATTCCGCGCGGTCAACCGCTCCACGCCATGCCGCGGAGGCGCGCGCCGCGCGCTGTCAGCGCCCAGACATGGCGCCGTACAGGGCCATGGCGCGCTGACGCTCTGCTTTGTGGTCGACGACCGGCTCCGGGTAGTCCTCGCCGATCACGCAGCCGGCGGCGGCCTGCTCCTCGGCGGCTCATCGTCCACGGCTCGGCGAGCTTCCCGAGCGGGACGGCGCGGAGCTCGGGCACCCAGCGGCGGACGTACTCGCCGTCGGGGTCGTGGCGCTCCTGCTGGGTCATCGGGTTGTACATGCGGCGGAAGTAGGGCGCCGGGTCGACGCCGATCGAGGCGATCCACTGCCAGTTGCCGTTGTTGGATGCCTCGTCGCCGCACAGCAGGTGGCGCATGAAGTGCGCCTCGCCCTCGCGCCAGTCGAGGTGCAGGTCCTTGGTCAGGAAGCAGCCGGCGATCAGCCGCGCGCGGTTGTGCATCCAGCCGGTGTGCAGCAGCTGACGCATCGCGGCGTCGACGACGGGGTAGCCGGTGCGGCCCTCGCGCCAGGCGTCGAGCAGCTCGGCGTCGTCGTCCCACTCGCGGCTCGCGCTTGTGCGGGTTCCGGGTGTTGCCCGGGTGGTTGAGCAGGACGTGCGCGTAGAAGTCGCGCCACGCGAGCTGGCGGACGAACGCGTGGCCGCCGCGCTCGAGCGCGCGCGCCTCGAGCTCGCGCGCGGAGAGGCAGCCGAAGTGCAGGTACGGCGAGAGCTGCGAGGTGCCGCCCGCGAGCCGGTCGTGGCGCTCCTCGTAGCGCTCGAGGCCGTCGGCGAGCCAGCGCGTCGCGCGCTCGCGCGCCGCGTGCTCGCCGGGCGGGAAGGGGTCGGCCGCCTCCGGCCGGGGAGACGCCGGGAGGCGGCCGACGGCGAGAGCGCTCGGAAAGCGCAGCGCGCGTGGGGCCCCATGGACCTCGCGGCGCTCGAGCTGCTCCCACGTTCGGTGGAAGGGCGTGAAGACGGAGTAGGGCTTGACGGCGGAGACGTCGGTGACGAACAGGCCCGGCTGCGGGCGCACCTCGACGTCGAGCGCCTCACCCACGCGGCGATCGCGGGCACGCGCGAACGGCGAGACGTCGGCGGCGTAGTAGAGCGCGGTCGCGCCGCATTCGCGCGCGAGCGCGGGGAGCTCCTGCTCGGGCCGGCCGTGCCGGATCACGAGGTCGGCGCCGCGCTCGCGCAGCGCCTCGCGCAGCTCGGCGAGGCAGCCGTGCAGGAACCACGCGCGGTTGGGGGACGGGAAGCGGCCCTCGAGCAGCCGCGGGTCGAGGACGAAGACGGGCACGACGCGGTCGCACTCGCGGTGCGCCGCGGCGAGGGCGGGGTTGTCGTGGACGCGCAGGTCGCGCCGGAACCAGACGAGGGCGGTGCTGCTCACCCTCCCGGTACGGGCGAGCGGCGGACGTAGACTCAATCTGTGGATCTGGTCCGCGACTTCCCGCTGTTCCCGCTCGGCCTCGTCGCGCTCCCGACCGAGCTGGTCCCGCTGCACATCTTCGAGGAGCGCTACAAGACGATGGTCGCGCGGGTGCAGGAGGAGGAAGGCGAGTTCGGGATCGTCTGGGTCGCCGACGACGGGCTGCGCGACGTCGGCTGCGCGTGCGAGATCGCCGAGGTGCTCGAGCGGATGCCCGACGGGCGCCTGAACCTCGTCGCGCGCGGCACGCGCCCGTTCCGCATCGAGGCCCGCCAGGACGCGCTCGCCTACCCGGCCGGGACCGTCGAGTTCCTCGTCGACGAGGACGAGCCGGCCGACCCCGAGGCCGCCGAGGCGGCGCATGCGGCCTACGCGGAGCTGGTCGAGCAGGCGACCGACCACACGCCCGGACGCGGACGAGATCGGCGCGATGACCGCCTACGAGATGGCGGCCACCGTCGACTTCGGCCTCGACGCCAAGCAGGGGCTGCTCGACCTGCGCTCGGAGGCGGCGCGGCTCGCGCTCGCCGCGAAGCTGTTCCGCGCGGCGCTCAAGCGGCTCGACTTCGTCGAGCGCGCCCAGGCGCGGGCGCGCTCGAACGGGCGCGTCCGCTTCCCCGCCTGACGATCCGGGTACCGCTCTCCTCGATGGGCCGGTGGCATGGACGCTCGTGGATCCCGGCGCGCGGCTGCCGCCGCGATCGCGCTCGCAGCCGCGCCCGCGAGCGGCGGGCCGAGCTCTCGCGCCGCCGCCGACCTCAGCCTCACCGGACCCGATGGCCGCTCGCTGAACGGCTCGTGGCAGCGCTGGGCGCGCGCCTCGCTGATGCCGACCGTCGGCGGCCGGATCACGCTGAAGCTCAGCGGCTGCCCCGCGCTCCCCCGCGCCGCGGGCTGCGTCTACCGCAAGCGCCCGCGCACGATCTACCTGCGCTCCGGCCTGCGCCGCCCGCGCTCGGTGCTGCATGCACGAGCTGGGCCACCTCTACGACCTGCGCGTGCTCAACAACCGCGACCGCGGGCGCTTCCGCCGCATCATGCGCGCCCGCAAGCGGGCGTGGTGGAAGGGCGAGATCCCGCTCGCCGAGCAGTTCGCCGAGGCGTACTCGTTCTGCGCGCGCTACCGGAAGATCGTCTCGATCTCGCGCTACTCGACCTACGAGTACCGCCCCAGCCGCCGCCAGCACGCGAAGGTGTGCGGCCTGATCCTGGCGGCCGCCGACGACCGCAAGCCGGCCGCGCCGGCGCCGCAAGCGCCGGTGGTCACGCGCCCCGATCCGCAGCCGCCGCCGCAGCCGCCGCCCGGCACGCGTGCCGGGCTCCGGCGGCCGGCCGCAGCCGCAGCCGACGCCCGACGCCGGCGCCGCGCCCGACGGCCGCGCCGATACCGACGATCCCGCCGATCATCCCGCCGCTGCCCTAGTCAGCGCGTGATCTTGCAGACGTCCTTGGCGACGTCGGACGTGAACGCGACGACGCGGCTGAACGACTTGGGGATGCCGCGCGAGCGGTCGGAGAAGGCGATCGTGCCCGGCTCGAGCCGGACGCGGTAGGCGAGGATCGAGCCCTTCTCGGGCGGGAGCTCGAGCCCGAGCGCGGCCTGCTTCTCGAGGTCGCGCGCGAGCTGGCGCGCGGTGAGGAGGCGGTCCGTTCCCATCGGCACGGGCTTCTTCTTGTTGCAGCGCACGGTCCCGTCGTCGGAGACGAGTATCCGCACGTTGGCGTTGGGATCCTTGCCGCTGCGCACGACCTCGAAGAGGTCCGCCGACGGCGCGCCGCAGCCGGCCGAGCAGCAGCAGCGCCGGCGAGGCCCGCGAGCGCCCGCCTCACACGACCACCAGCTGCGCGCCCTCGACCTCGCGCAGGAAGCGCGGGGTCGACATCACGCCGTCGAGCCGCGCCTCGATCGCCTCGGCGCTCGCGCCGGTCAGCTCGACCGCGGCCGCACAGGCGCAGAGCCGGCAGTCGTCGAGCTCGCGCGCGGTCTGCGCGCAGCTCGTGCAGCGAGCGCGAGAACGTGTCGTCGGCCGGGCGGCGCGTCGTCGAGCAGCGGGCCGAGCGCGCCGAACGACACGAGCCCGCGCGCGGGCCGGCCCTCGGCGGCGGCCGAGACCAGCAGCGACAGGCCCGTGTACAGCCGCTCGGGCTGCCCCGACTCCAGGATCGCGGCGATCATCATCCTGGAGAGCGTATGCCGCAGCTGCTCGATGCCCGCGGGCTCCTCTGCCCGCTCCCCGCGCTGAAGGCCCGCCGCGCGCTGGCCGATCTCGCGCCGGGCGAGGACCTGGTCGTGCTGGCGACCGACCCCGAGGCGCCGGTCGACATCGGCGCGCTGGCCGCCGAGGGCGGGCACGGGTTCCAGGCCGAGCGCGACGGCGGCGCGTGGCGGCTGACGTTGACGAAAGAGTCGGGCTAGCCGTACCAACGAGCCCGTTCTGAGGTGCTACTTTATCGATTCAGACTTAATCGATACAGAAAGGCACCTCATGCACCTCACCGCCCTCGCCATCCTCGACATCACCGGCCCGAACTCGCTTGCTCGCTCGGCCCTCCCGACCGCCCCCGTCCGCCGGGAGCGCCGCCGCAAGTAGTGTCGCTGCCCGTGGGAGACCGGGTGACGCTGCAGACCCTCGCCGACCAGCTCGGCGTCTCCCGCACCACGGCGTCGAACGCGTTCAACCGGCCCGACCAGCTGAACCCGGCCCTGCGCGAGAAGGTCCTCGCGCTCGCGACCGAGCTCGGCTACGCGGGGCCCGACCCAGCCGGTCGGGCCCTGCGCTCCGGTCGCGCCGGCGCGATCGGCGTCCTCCTCACCGAGCAGCTCTCCTACGCGTTCGGCGATCCCGCCGCCGTCGCCACCCTGCGCGGCCTCGCCGAGGAGGCCGAGCAGTTCGGGATCTCGCTCTCGCTCCTCCCCGCCCCGCTCACCGACGGCGTCGCCGACCCCGCCGCCGTCCGGCACGCGCTCGTCGACGCCTGCTTCGTCTACGCGCTGCCCGCCGGGCACCCGAGCGTCAACGCCGCGCTCGAGCGGCATCTGCCGCTCGTCGTCTGCGACACGCCGCACATGCCCGGCGTCCCGTTCGTGTCGATCGACGACCGCGGCGCCGCCCGCGCGGCCGCCCAGCACCTGCTCGACCTCGGCCACCGGCGCCTCGCCGTCGTCTCGCTGCGCATGCGCGACGACGGCCGCCGCGGCTTCGTGGACGAGGAGCGCCGCTGCGACCCCGTCTACCGCGTCACCGCCGAGCGGCTGACGGGCTACGAGGAGGCGTTTGCCACGGCCGGCCTCAGCTGGCGCGACGTCCCGATCTACGAGGTCGACATCAACGCGCGCGCGCTGGCCCGCGAGGCGGTGCCGGCGCTGCTCGCGCGGCGAGCCGACCGCGATCCTCGGCATGTCCGACGAGCTCGCGCTGGGCGTGATCGACGGCGCCGGCGCCGCCGGCGTGGAGGTCCCGCGCGACCTCTCGGTCGTCGGCTTCGACGACGCCCCGCCCGCCGCGCCGCGCGGGCTGACGACCGTGCGCCAGCCGCTCGTCGAGAAGGGCCGCGTCGCGGGGCGGATGCTGCTCGAGGCGATCGACGGCGCACGCCCGCCGACGTCTCGCTCCCGACCGAGCTCGTCGTGCGCGGCGTCGACCGGCTAGGCCGTGACGACCGCGCCGCCGCGGCGCGGGTCGCCGGCGCCCGCCAGCTCGCCCGACGCCGGGTCGCGCCGCACCGCCTGGGCGCCGCCGAAGAAGACGTTGAGCGACGTCGAACTCCGCGAGCTCCCAGCCCTCGGCGGCGAGCGCGTCGGCGTCGGCGCCCGGCTCCGCGTAGACCGTCCCGCTCTCCCAGTGCACGCGCGGCGCCTCGACCGCCGCCGACGAGGGACGAGCCCGCGGTCGATCACCCCGAGGATCACCTGCAGGATCGCCGAGCGGATGCGGTTGGAGCCCGCCGAGCCGAGCGCGAGCATCACCTCGCCGTCGCGCGCGACCACGGTCGGCGCCATCATCGACGGCAGCCGCCGCCCCGGCGGGTGGGTGAAGAAGCCGAGCGGCGAGAGGTCCTCCTCGCCCATCATGTTGTTGAGGTGGATGCCGGTGCCGGGCACGATCACGCCCGAGCCCTCGCCGTTCGTGCACGTCACCGCGCACGCGCGGCCGTCGCCGTCGAGCACCGAGATGTGCGTCGTCGAGCCGAGGTGCGAGCCCATGAACTCCTCGAGGAAGCCCGGCTGCGCCGAGCCCCTCGAGGAACTCCGGCGTGCGCGCGCGGTGCGCCGCCTCCATCGCCGCGACGAGCTGCGCCTGGCTCGGCGGCGCCGGCTCGCGCTCGAGCAGCGCGAGCACGTAGGCGATCAGGATCCCGCCCGCCGACGGCGGCGGGTTGGTGAAGACGTCGTGGCCGCGGTAGCCGACGCGGATCGGCTCGCGCGGCGATCGCCTCGTAGGCGGCGAGGTCGGCGAGCGTCAGCATCCCGCCGCCCTCCGCCACCCGCTCGACCGCGGCCGCGGCGATGTCGCCGGTGTAGAACGGCGCCGCGCCCTCGGCGCCGAGGCGCTCGAGCGTGTCGGCCATCTCGGGGTCGCGCAGCACGTCGCCCTCGCGCGCCACGCGCTCGCCGATCCAGTACTTCTCGCGCGCCTCCGGGCTCGACTCGGTGAGCGGCGCGAGCAGGTCGAAGATGTACGCCTGCTGGGCGTTGACCTCCACGCCCTGCGCGCGCGAGCGCCGCGGCGGGCGCGACGCAGGTCGGCGAGCGGGACCGACGCGTAGCGCCGGTGCGCCTCGCAGATCCCGGCCGGCGTGCCGTAGACGCCGCACGCCGCCGCGCCGACGTGGAACACCTGCGCGACGGTCCCGAAGAACACCTCGGCGGCGACGAGCGGCGCGCGCGCCGACGGGTCGGCGCCGTCGCCGGGCGCGGCGACGAAGAAGTCGAGCAGCGCGGGCGCCTCGCCCGGCTCGGCGACGAGCATGTAGCCGCCGGCGCCGAGCCCGGTGAGCTGCGGCTCGGCGACGAACGACGCGGCCATGGCGGCCAGCGCGGCGTCGACGGCATTGCCGCCGGCGCGCAGCACCTGCGCGCCGGCGTCAGCGGTAAGCGGATGGCCCGCGGCAACGACGCCCTTCATGGCGCCGCAGCGTAGGGGGCAGCGAAGCGGTCACGGGGGCCATGGATGACCCCCGTCCCCATCATGGCGACGGCCGGATGAAGTCGCTGGCTAAAACCGGGATGAATTCGGGCACGTCGACGTCGATCCGACCCGACCGCTCGCGCTGGCCGTTGCGGGTCACGCGCGGCTCGCCACGCGGCTCGGAGAAGCGATGCACCGGCTCCTCTTCGCGGCGCGGGGGCCGGCGGTCGCCGTAGCCCGTCGCGACGACGGTGATCCAGACCTCGTCCTCGAGCTTGTCGTCGAGCATCGCCCCGAAGATGATGTTCGCGTCGGGGTGAGCCGCCTCCTGGACGGCCTTCGCGGCCTCGTTGACCTCCCACAGCGAGAGGTCGCGGCCGCCGGTGATCGACAGCAGGATCGAGCGCGCGCCCTCCACCGACGTCTCGAGCAGCGGCGACTCGACCGCGCTGCGCGCGGCGTCCGATCGCACGCGTCTCGCCGGTGCCCATGCCGATGCCGAGCAGCGCGTTGCCCGCGTCGCACATGATCGTGCGCACGTCCGCGAAGTCGAGGTTGATCAGGCCCGGGAGCGTGATCAGGTCCGAGATGCCCTGGACGCCCTGGCGCAGCACGTCGTCGGCGACCCGGAAGGCCTCGACCATCGAGGTGTTCTTCTCGAGCACCGAGAGCAGGCGGTTGTTCGGCACCACGATGAGGGTGTCGACCTCCTCGCGCAGCGCCTCGATGCCCTTCTCGGCCGCGGCCAGGCGGCGCGAGCCCTCGAAGCCGAACGGCTTGGTGACGACGCCGACGGTCAGCGCGCCGAGCTCGCGCGCGATCCGCGCGACCACCGGAGCGGCGCCCGTGCCGGTGCCACCGCCCTCGCCGGCGGTGATGAACACCATGTCGGAGCCCTTGAGCAGCGACTTCGTGCGGTCGTAGTCCTCCATCGCGGCCGTGCGGCCGAGATCGGGATCGGAGCCGGAGCCCAGCCCGCGCGTCGACTCGTGGCCGATCTGCACGGTCACGTGCGCGGAGGCGGACTGCAGCGACTGCGAGTCGGTGTTGACGGCGATGAACTCGACGCCCGAGACCTCGGCCTCGATCATGCGGTTGACCGCGTTGACGCCGGCACCGCCGACGCCGACGACGCGCAGCTGCGGCTTGCCGACGGGCCGGAGCCGTCCCAGCTCGCGTAGCCGTGCTCGACGGCGGCCGGCTCGACGCTCGGCGGGGCCATCAGGTTCTCGGGCAGGTCGGAGGAGAACGCGTGGCGCAGCCGCTCCTGGGGCGACGGGATCTTGGGGCCCTCGCTCGTCAGCCGCTCGGCGCAGCCGGGCGGGCGCGACGGCGCGTCGCCGTCTTCCAGGCCCTCGGTCTCCGTCTTGCGGAACAGGGCGGCGAGGGGACCCTCGCGCATGCTCGCCCGCTTGCTACCTGCCATTCGAGAGCACCTCCTTCGCCAGCTGGCGATAGGCGTCGGCAGCCGAGCCCGACGGGTCGTACTTCAGCACCGACATACCCTTCACGGGCGCCTCCGCGAACCGGATGGTCTTGCGGATGCGCGCGCCGAACACGCGATCCCCGAAGTTCTCCTCGAGGATCTGGATCGCCTCCTTGGCGTGAAGGGTCCGCGAGTCGACCATCGTCGGCAGGATGCCGGCGATGTCCACATCGGGATTGAGGTTCTCGCGAATCATCGAGAGCGTGTTCTGGAGCTGGATAAGCCCCCGCATCGACAGATACTCGCACTGCACGGGGACGATCACCTTGTCGGCCGCGGTCAGCGCGTTGATCGTCAATAGTCCCAGGGAGGGCGGCGTATCGATGCAGATGAAGTCGTAGTCCTCGTAGACGACCTTCAGCGCCTTGTCCAGCGAGCGCTCGCGGCCGATCTTCGTCGACATCGCGATCTCCGCGCCCGCGAGGTCGATCGAGGCGCAGGCGATGTCGATCTCGCGCTTGCGGACGACCTCGCGGATCGAGAGGTCGTGGACGAGCACGTCGTACATCGACTTCTCGAGCCCGTCGGGGTCGATGCCCTGCGACATCGTGAGGTTGCCCTGCGGGTCCATGTCAACGCACAGGACGCGATGGCCTTCTTCAGCGAAGGCCGCCGCGAGGTTCAGCGTGGTGGTGGTCTTCGCGACGCCGCCCTTCTGGTTGGCGAACGCGATCACCTTGGCCTTGCCGGTCACGTGATGCTCCGATCGGGGTCGGGAAATCCCATCGCTCACGGCTATTCGCACCGGAAGGCAACGTTCCTCCTATGGAGCCCGTTACTCGTGCAGCAGGCCGAGCTCGCCGAGCGAGCGGAGGTTGAGGTCGAGCTGCTCCGGCGCGAGCTCGGGGCCGCCCGCGGCGGCGAGGTCGCGGCGGATCTCGTCGCGAGTGCGGGTGCCGTCGAGCAGGCCGCAGCAGGGTCTGCCCCGCCTGCGTCGTCGATCCGCACCACCGCGTGCAGCAGCGTCGTGACCTCGGGCTGGCGCTCGATCTGCCAGCGCGCCAGCGCGCTCGCCCGCGGCCGCTCGCCGGCCACCAGCCCGCGCGCCGGCGGGTCGACGCGCGGGCCGATCGCGAGTCGCGCATCGCGTCCATGATCGCCTCGACCAGCTCGTCGGCGTCGGCGTCGAGCTGCGGCGCGCAGCTCCTCGAACGGGATCGCCGCCGGCCGCGCGTCGGCGAGCAGCTGCTGCGCGCGGCGCCGCAGGCCCTCCGGGACGTCCGCGCTCGGGCGGGCGCGCGGTGAACAGCAGCGTGCGCAGCGTGTCGGGCAGCAGGCGCTCGGCGACGTCGGTGCCCTCGTGGCAGAGCATCGTCGAGCGGAAGCGCCGGAACAGCAGCAGGTCCTGGTACTGCTCGCGCGCGATCCGGTCGCCGCCGGCGATCGCGTCGAGCTGCTGCTCCACGCCCGTCCGGGATAGTTCGGCGGCCACAGCTCGAGCGGGCTGGCCTCGGCGAGGTACTGCGAGCCCGTGACCGGCGGCCGCGCTCGCGAACTCGTGGAACCACACCGGCGCGCCAGAAGTCCGAAAGCTCGTCGTGGACGAGCCGGTGCTGCGGGCTCTTCGCGAGCACGGCACCTCCATGCCGAGCATCCCGCCGTAGGGGTCCTCGGCGACCCGGATCTCGAGGAACTCGAACAGCTCGCGCGCCTTCTCCGCCTGCTCGGGCCCTGGCCGCTCGTCGCGCGAGTGCCACAGCGCCGCCTCGCGCAGCAGCCGCCGCAGGTAGCCGCCGGGGTGCGCGTTGTAGGAGACGTAGGCGATTCCGTCTGGGGCCAGGTGCGCCTTGACCGCGGCGAGCAGCGCGTCGCGCGCGGCGGCCGGGATCCAGGCGTAGACGCCGTGCGAGATCACGTAGTCGAACTCGCCGAGCCGGCCGTCGGTGATGTCCATCACGTCGGCGTGCTGGAACTCGGCGTTGGTGATGCCGACCTCCGTCGCGGCCGCGACCTTCGCCTCCTCGATCGCGGTGCGCGCGAGGTCGATGCCGACCGCGCGGACCTCGGGCGACGCGTAGCGCGAGCGCGAGCAGGTTGGCGCCCGCGCCGCAGCCGATCTCGAGCACGCGCGCGCGGGACGGAGCGGGCGGCTGCAGCCCGTGCAGCGTCGCGATCACGGCCAGCCGGTCCGGGTGCGTCTGGACGTACGGGTGGTTCGAGTAGCGCGTCTCGTCGTACGTGGTCCAGTCGTTCACGGGCGGGCAACCTACCGGGCAGACCTGCCCGCGAGTGACTTGCAGCGCCTGCAACGGCCGCCTATGCTCGCGCCAGCGTGAGCAGCCTGGACGCCCACCTCCAAGCCGAGCTCGAGGCCGTCGCCGAGCTGGCCGCCGTCGATCGCCGCGCCGCAGTCGCCGGCGCTGGAGCATGGCGTCGAGCGTCGGCAACCGCGGCATGGGCCAGGTCATCTCGCGCATGCACGACGGCGAGGGCATCCTCCCCAGCGGCATCGCGCATCCCGGTCGTGGAGTCCACGATCGCCGCGGCACGCGGCGGCGGGCGCCCGCTCGACAGCTCGCTCGCGCCAGCAGTTCGGCGGCGCGCTCGGCCGCTCGGTCTCCGACGTGCGCGTCCACACCGACGACACCGCGGCGTCGCTGACCCGCGCGGTCTCGGCGCGCGCGTTCGCCACCGGCCGCGACATCTTCTTCGCCCCCGGCGAGTACCAGCCGCACACCCCGATGGGCCGCGAGCTGATCGCCCACGAGGTCGCGCACGCCGACCAGCAGCTCGGGGCGCCGATGAGCGGGCCGCTCGTCGTCTCGAACCCCGGTGAGCCGCTCGAGCTCGCGGCGGACAAGACCGCCGGTGAGCTCCTCGGCTGACGCACCCGCCGCGGTCGGCTTCGCCTTCCTCGACGCGCGGGTCCGGACCGCCGTCGAGCGCGCCGCGGCCGGTGACCCGAACCCCGGCGACCCGCTCCGCGGCCTCTACATCTCCGACGACCAGGCGCTGTCGCTGGCCGCCGACGTCGACGCGCACGACGCCGACGCGCGCCTCGCCGACGCCGCCGCGCGGCTCGGCCTCGACGCGCTCGACGCCGCCGTGCTCGGCCTGTGCGCCGCGCCGGAGCTGCACCCGCGCTACGGGCGCCTGTTCGCCTACCTGCACGACGACGTCACGCGCCGGCTCGCGAGCCCGCGGCTGGTCGGCGAGCTGCTCGCCGGCGAGGGCGTCGCGCCCGCCGACGTGCTCGCCTGCTTCGGGCACGCCGCGCCGCTGCGGCGCTCGGGCGCGCTGCGGCTGATCGAGGGCGACGGCACGCACGCCGCTCGGCGACCGCGCGGCGAAGGTCGCCGACCCGCTGGCCGCGTTCCTGCTCGGGCTCGGCGCGCCCGTCGACCCGGCCGGCGAGGGCCGGCTGCGGCGCGAGCCGCCGCGCGAGCGCGACGACGACCGCCCGGAGACGGTGGCGCAGATCGCCTCGCTGCTCGCCGCGACGAGCAAGCTGCCGGTCGTCGTCGCCGGGCCCGACGCCGCCGGGCTGGTGGCGAGCGCCACCGGCCACGGACTGCTGCTGTGCGACGTCCGCGAGCTCGGCAAGCCCGAGGTGATGGCCGACGCCGCGCTCTGCTGCGCGCTCGAGGACCGGCTGCTGTGCGGCGACAACCTCGACGCGCTCGAGCCGGCCGAGCGCATCAAGCTCGTGCGCGTGCTCGACGAGCACCCCGACCGGCTGTCCTGCTCGCGCCCACGCGCGCGGGCGCGCTGACCCTCGGCGACCGCACCGTGCTGCTGGTCGAGACGCCGATGCCGAGCTTCCCCGAGCGCGCCGTCGCGTGGGCGGAGCTGACCGGCGCGGAGGACACGCGCGACGTCGCCGCCAAGTTCCGCCTCTCGCTCGCCCAGATCCGCGAGGCCGCCGAGGTGGCGACGATCACCGCGAACACGCGCGGCCGCGAGACGCCGGCGGCCGAGGACCTCGACCTCGGCGCGCGCCACGCGTCCTCGACGCGGCTCGGCGAGCTCGCCGCGCGGCTGACGCCGCGCTACCGCTGGCACGACCTCGTGCTGCCCGAGCGCCAGCGCGAGCTGCTCGGCGCAGATCTCCGCCTACCTGCGCCACCGCGACCGCGTGCTGTCCGAGTGGGGCTACGAGAAGGCGGTCGCGCGCACCCAGGGCATGAAGGTGCTGTTCGCCGGCGAGTCGGGCACCGGCAAGACGATGGGCGCCGAGGTGCTGGCCGCCGAGCTCGGGCTCGAGCTGTTCCGCGTCGACCTCGCCACGATCGTCTCCAAGTACATCGGGGAGACGGAGAAGAACCTCGACCGCATCTTCGAGGCCGCCCAGGGCTCCAACGCGATCCTGTTCTTCGACGAGGCCGACGCGCTGTTCGGCAAGCGCTCGGAGGTCTCGGACTCGCACGACCGCTACGCCAACATCGAGGTCGCCTACCTGCTGCAGAAGATGGAGCAGTATCCGGGCGCGGTCATCCTGGCGACGAATTTCCGCCGCAACATCGACGACGCGTTCGTGCGCCGGCTCGACTTCGTGATCGACTTCCCGTTCCCGGAGGCCGAGGACCGCAAGCGGATCTGGAAGCTGCTGCTGCCCGAGGAGGCGCCGCTGGACGAGGACGTCGACGTCAAGTTCCTCGCCGAGCGCTTCAAGCTGTCCGGGCGGCGCGATCCGCAACTGCTCGCTATCAGCCGCTTTCCAGGCCGCTGACGAGGGCTCGGAGATCCACATGCGCCACCTCGTGCGAGCGGTCGCCCAGGAGTACGGCAAGCAGGGCCGACTGACGCTCGAAGCGGACTTCGAGCACTTCCACGAGCTCATCCGCTCGCGCGGCAACGGCGTCGAGACACAATCTTTTCCCACCTGAGCAGCCCATCTGTATAGGTTTGGCGCCCGATGGCGCTGGTCGTGCAGGTCCCGCTCAATACCGTCCTGGCGGACCTGGATGAAGGATTGAGGACACTGCTCCGCCGCGAGCTCGAGCGCCACGGCTTCGAGGGCGTCGAGATCGCGTTCGACGCGCCGTCCTCCGACTGGTCGGGCCAGCTCACCGGGCCGGCGGTCAACCTCTTCCTCTACGACCTGCGCGAGTTCTCCGAGGGCCAGGACCGCACCCCCACCGAGACGCGCGACGGCAACGGCGCGCGCATGACGCCGCCGCCGCTGCGGCTCGAGGTCACCTACGCGATCACGGCGTGGACGCAGGCGGTCGAGGACGAGCACCGCCTGCTCTCGCAGGTGCTCGCCGTGCTGTTCTCGTACCGCAACCTCCCCGCCGAGGTGCTCGGCGACCGCCTCGCCAACAACGGCCGCCATCCGATCGAGGGCACGATCGGCCGGCCCGCAGACCGAGAAGGCCGACTTCTGGACCTCGGTCGGCGGGCGCTTCAAGGCGTCGCTCGACTACGCGGTGCGCGTGACCGTCGAGTCGGGCGCGGTCTTCACCCGCGGCCCCGAGGTCCGGACCCAGCTCGTGCGCACGCGCCTCAGCGACGCGCCGCCCGGCGCGGTCCGCGAGCTGCACCGCTTCGGCGGCAAGCTGCGCGGCGCCGACGACGCAGCCGGTCACCGACGCGTGGGTCGCGATGCCCGACGCCGGGCGCTGGACGTCGACCGACCGCGACGGCCGCTTCATCTTCGACCGCATCGTCCCGGGCAAGCACCACGTGGTGGCGCGCACGCTCGACGGCGGCACGGTGGAGGCCGACATCGAGATCCCCGGCCCGGCCGTGGACCTCGTGATCGGCGGCAAGGGCAAGGGGACCAAGAAGTATGACCAAACGGGCAGGCCGATCTGCCCACTTGGCTGTCCCGCGCCCCCTTCCAGTGCGGTGCCAGTCCGGAGAGGGTTGGCGTCGTGGAGTTGGACTCCCAGACTCGAGTGCTCCTCGGGAACCTGGAGCCGATCGTCCTGATCGGGATGACGCGAGTCCTGGGAGAGGCTGGAGCCGACGTGATTGGACACGAGCAGCACCCAAGTCAGATCGTCACCCAGGCCGGACGGCTGCGACCGGACGTCGTGGTCATCGGCCTCGACGGGGTGGGCTCGCGCCGGCTCGGCCAGCGCGTCCGGGAGGTCTCGGTGGACACCAAGGTGATCCTCTGGGCACGGGACGAGACGGTCATGGAGGTGCTCGACCCCGACGCGGCGGAATTCCGCACGGTCGAGGAGGCGCTCCCGGAGCAGTTGCGGTTCGAGATGGGTGGCAGCAGTAGTGGTCGTGAACAGCGAGTAGAGGAGTGAGATGCCCACGTACTTGACGCCTGGCGTCTACGTCGAGGAAGTCCCGTCCGCGAGCAAGCCGATCGAGGGCGTCGGCACCTCGATCGCGGCTTTCGTCGGCCTGGCCCCCGGCGGTCCCGTCAACACGCCGATGCGGATCTCGAACTGGTCCCAGTTCGCGAAGATCTACGGCGACCCGGAGCAGCCCGACAACGGGCCCTTCATGGAGGGCGCGTACCTGGCCCACTCCGTCTATGGCTTCTTCATGAACGGCGGCGCGCTGTGCTGGATCGTGCGCGTCGGCGACGACTCCGGCGGCGCCCGTCCGCGCGCGGCGCTGCCGGCCGCGACCGAGAAGTCCGTCGAGGCGTTCCGCGCCGAGGCGCTCGCCGCGGCCGAGGACGAGGTCAAGGTCGAGCTCACCCAGGAGCCGAACGCGTCCGACAAGGACGGCGACGCCACCTACAAGCTCGTCGTGACCTCCGGGTCCGAGCGCGAGGAGTTCGAGGGCCTGACCACCAAGAAGGGCCGCACGAACATCGCCACCAAGGTCAACGCCTCCTCGAAGCTGGTCAAGATCACCGACCAGACCGAGAGCCTGCCCGAGGGCTCAGAAGGCCCCGGCCACCGGCAGCTACACGCTGTCGAAGCCGGCCCCGAAGCCCGAGGCGATCAAGCCGAACCACTTCGAGGGCGACGTCGCCAAGCGCCAGGGCATGGGCGGCCTCGCGGCCGTCGACGAGGTCACGATGGTCTGCATGCCGGACCTGATGACGCTCGCGTCGAACGGCGACGACGCGCAGCTGCGCGACCTCCAGGGCAAGATGATCGCCCACTGCGAGAACGCCGGCGACCGCATGGCGATCCTCGACGCGCCGGCCGACCTGCTCCCGCAGGAGATCCTCGAGTGGCGGATGAACACCGCCGGCTACGACTCGAAGATGGCCGCGCTCTACTACCCGTGGATCGAGGTCATGGATCCGCTGACCAACCGGCCGATGATGATCCCCCCGTCGGGGCACGTCGCCGGCGTCTGGTGCCGCACCGACGGCACGCGCGGCGTCCACAAGGCCCCGGCCAACGAGGTCATCATGGGCGCGAACGGCCTGGGCTTCCAGGTCACGCACGCGGAGCAGGGCGGCCTCAACAAGGTCGGCATCAACTGCATCCGCGCGTTCTCGGGCCGCGGCATCCGCATCTGGGGCGCCCGCACCCTCTCCAGCGATCCGGAGTGGCGCTACATCAACGTGCGCCGGCTCTTCAACTTCGTCGCGGAGTCGATCATGGAGGGCACGCAGTGGAGCGTGTTCGAGCCGAACGACGAGCGGCTGTGGAAGCAGCTCGAGATCTCGGCGTCGAACTTCCTCCGCCGCGTCTGGAGCGACGGCGCGCTGTTCGGCTCCGACCCGAGCCAGGCGTACTACGTCAAGTGCGACGCGGAGACCAACCCGCCCGAGGTGATCGAGGCCGGCCAGGTCGTCTGCGAGATCGGCATCGCACCGGTGAAGCCGGCCGAGTTCGTGATCTTCCGGCTGAGCCAGTTCACCGGCGGCGCCGGCGCCGAGACCAGCGAGTGATCTTCGAGAACCCCGAAAGGAGCTACTAGATGGCAGAGCAAAAAGAGGTCTACCCGATTGACACCTTCCAGGTGACGATGGGGGGCGCGGAAGCGGCCGGCCTGTTCAACACCGTCAGCGGCATCTCGTCGAGCCATCGACCCGACCGGGTTCGACCACGTCGACGCGAACGGCAAGCCGCAGGTGGCCAAGACTCCGGCCAAGGTGCAGTGGGGCGACGTCACGTGCTCCCGCGGCATGGACAAGGACAGCAAGCTCTGGCAGTGGCACTTCGACTGCATCGAGAAGGGCATCGAGGGCAACCGCAAGGACATCACGGTGGAGCTCCTCGACACCAAGGGCACGACGGTGCTGACGTGGAGCCTCACCAACGCGTGGCCGTCGACGCTACAGGCCTCGGGGCAGGACGCCTCCGGCGGCGTGGTCGCCACCGAGCAGATCTCGTTCACCTTCGAGCGCCTGGAGCGCAAGTAGGAGGCGAGTGACAGGGGACACGCAACGACATGCAGACGGAGTTCGCGTTCCAGCTCCCCAGGGGCTACGCCGACGCCGCGGGGGAGGTCCACCGCGACGGGGTGATGCGCCTGGCGACGGCCCGGGACGAGATCGAGCCGCTGCGCGAGGTGGAGGTACGCCAGAACCCGGCGTACCTCACCGTCGCGCTGCTGGCCCGGACGGTCACGAGGATCGGGACCGTCACGGAGATCACGCCGGAGCTCATCGAGGGGCTGTTCGCGGCGGACTTCGATCACCTGCAGCGCCTCTACGAACGGATAAACACGGACGAAGAGGCGGTCGGCGTCGTGGCGTGTCCCTCGTGCGCGCACGAGTTCGAGGTGGATCTCACGGCCATAGAGGACGGGCGCCTGGGGGAATGACGAGGCCGTCTCCCGAGGAACTGCTCGCGGAGACGGCCCGCCTCGCGTACCACCTGCACTGGCCGCTGGACACCATCCTCGACCTCGAGCATCCGGACCGGCGGCGCTTCTTGCGTGAGGCGGACGCGCTGGCCGGGTTGGCGGTGGACGACGAGGACTGACGATGGCTGACGAAGAGGACAAGAACGCGCCGGAGTCCCGGCCGGCGCCCGTGCCGGTGCGGATCCTCCGTCGCTCCGACACCGGGATGCGGCCGGCGCCGCACCGGTCGGCCGGGCGGCTCGGCGAGTCGGTCGCGGCCGCGCGGGTGCCCAAGCACCTGCGGGCGGCGACGC
>CAWDKH010000009.1:0-210577 GCA_963802905.1 uncultured Solirubrobacteraceae bacterium
TTCACGGAGAGTTTGATCCTGGCTCAGGACGAACGCTGGCGGCGTGCTTAACACATGCAAGTGGAGCGACGAACCGGGGCTTGCCCCGGGGCAGAGCCGCGAACGGGTGAGTAACACGTGGGTAACCCACCCCGATGATTGGGACAACCCGGGGAAACTCGGGCTAATACCAAATGTGCTCGTAGACCATGAGGTCCATGAGTAAAGATAGCTTCGGCCTTCGCATCGGGACGGGCCCGCGGCCCATTAGCTTGTTGGTGAGGTAACGGCTCACCAAGGCAACGATGGGTAGCTGGTCTGAGAGGACGATCAGCCACACTGGGACTGAGACACGGCCCAGACTCCTACGGGAGGCAGCAGTGGGGAATCTTGCGCAATGCGCGAAAGCGTGACGCAGCAACGCCGCGTGGAGGAAGACGGTCTTCGGATTGTAAACTCCTTTCAGTTGGGACGAAGCTCAACGGGTTAATAGCTCGGTGGAGTGACGGTACCTTCAGAAGAAGCCCCGGCTAACTACGTGCCAGCAGCCGCGGTAATACGTAGGGGGCTAGCGTTGTCCGGAATCATTGGGCGTAAAGAGCGTGTAGGCGGTCCGGTAAGTCCGCTGTGAAAGTCGGGGGCTCAACCCTCGAATGCCGGTGGATACTGTCGGGCTTGAGTACGGAAGAGGCGAGTGGAATTCCTGGTGTAGCGGTGAAATGCGCAGATATCAGGAGGAACACCTATTGCGAAGGCAGCTCGCTGGGACGTTACTGACGCTGAGACGCGAAAGCGTGGGGAGCAAACAGGATTAGATACCCTGGTAGTCCACGCTGTAAACGATGGGCACTAGGTGTGGGGGGTGTCGACTCCCTCCGTGCCGAAGCTAACGCATTAAGTGCCCCGCCTGGGGAGTACGGCCGCAAGGCTAAAACTCAAAGGAATTGACGGGGACCCGCACAAGCAGCGGAGCATGTGGTTTAATTCGACGCAACGCGAAGAACCTTACCTGGGCTTGACATGTTCCTGACCGCCGTGGAAACACGGCTTCCCTTCGGGGCAGGATCACAGGTGGTGCATGGCTGTCGTCAGCTCGTGTCGTGAGATGTTGGGTTAAGTCCCGCAACGAGCGCAACCCCCGTCGCATGTTGCCAGCATTTAGTTGGGGACTCATGTGAGACTGCCGGTGACAAACCGGAGGAAGGTGGGGATGACGTCAAGTCATCATGCCCCTTATGTCCAGGGCTACACACGTGCTACATTGGCGCGTACAGAGGGCTGCGATACCGCGAGGTGGAGCGAATCCCTCAAAGCGCGTCTCGGTTCGGATTGCAGGCTGAAACCCGCCTGCATGAAGGTGGAGTTGCTAGTAATCGCGGATCAGCATTGCCGCGGTGAATACGTTCCCGGGTCTTGTACACACCGCCCGTCACACCACGGAAGCAAGCAACACCCGAAGCCTGTGGCCTAACCCGCAAGGGAGGGAGCAGTCGAAGGTGGGGCTCGTGACTGGGGTGAAGTCGTAACAAGGTAGCCGTACCGGAAGGTGCGGCTGGATCACCTCCTTTCTAGGGAGCTCCAGGATTGGAGCGGCCGGTTCGCCCAGGTCTGCATTCCGCAGATCTCGAGGCGGCGCCGGCTCCTAGCATGTCGACCGAGCTTGGACAAGGCGCGCCGCTTGCGGTGCGTCTCGCATGCTGTTGAGTTTTGAGAGACCGGCGGCCAGTCCGGCCGGCGCCTTCTCCACGGACCTTGAAAACTGCACAGCAATGCCAACATCAGCGTCCACGCTTGCGTGGGCGCCGCTCCTGTCTCTAGGGACAGGGGCAACGGGTATCACCGGGCCTCCATTGGAGGCCTGATCACCGTCAAGATAGGAAGGGCACACGGTGGATGCCTAGGCACCAGGAGTCGAAGAAGGGCGTGAACGGCTGCGATAAGCCGCGGGGAGGCGCTGAATAGCCTGTGATCCGCGGATACCCGAATGGGGAAACCCAGCGCTGGTAATGCGGCGTTACCACATGCTGAATACATAGGCATGTAGGGGACAAGCCGGGGAACTGAAACATCTCAGTACCCGGAGGAAAGGAAATCAACCGAGACTCCCCGAGTAGTGGCGAGCGAAAGGGGATCTAGCCTAAACCACGTGCGTGTAAGCGGCTACGCGTTGCGCACGAGGGGTTGTAGGGCGCCGGCCCGGGATGTAGCTGTCCCGGCGGGAGTTACAAAGTCATGAGCTAGTCGAAGCGCGTGGAACCGCGCACCACAGAGGGCAACCGTCCCGTAGACGAAAGCCCATGACCTCCCGAAGGCGTTCCTGAGTAGGTCCGCTCCCGTGAAACGCGGACTGAATCTGGGGGGACCACCCTCCAAGGCTAAGTACTCCCTGGTGACCGATAGCGGACTAGTACCGTGAGGGAAAGGTGAAAAGTACCCCTGAAGGGGAGTGAAATAGTACCTGAAACCGCGTGCCTACAAGCGGTGGGAGCATCTTCGTGATGTGACCGCGTGCTTTTTGCATAACGAGCCGGCGAGTTACTCGTCTGCGGCAAGGTTAAGCGATGAGCGGAGCCGTAGCGAAAGCGAGTCCGAAATGGGCGATTTAGTCGTAGGCGGTAGACCCGAAACTGAGCGAGCTACCCATGGGCAGGTTGAAGCGGGGGTAAGACCCCGTGGAGGACCGAACGGACCTAGGTTGAAAACTGGGCCGATGACCTGTGGGTCGGAGTGAAAGGCTAATCAAGCTCAGAGATATCTGGTTCTCTCCGAAATATATTTAGGTATAGCCTCGGATAAATTCCGTTGCGGCCGTAGAGCACTGTTTGGACTAGGGGCCCTACCAGGTTACCGACTTCAGGCAAACTCCGAAGACCGTTCCGGTTACTCCGGGAGTCAGTTGCTGGGGGATAAACTTCAGCGTCAAAAGGGAAACAGCCCAGACCGCCAGCTAAGGTCCCTAAGTACTAGCTAAGTGGCAAACGATGTCCGAGTGCACAGACAACCAGGAGGTTGGCTTAGAGGCAGCCATCCTTGAAAGAGTGCGTAACAGCTCACTGGTCAAGTGTTCGGGCGCGGATAATGTAACGGGGCTCAAGCTAGTCACCGAAGCTGCGGGTGTGATCTTCACGGATCACGCGGTAGGAGAGCGTTCCCATCTCCAGTGAAGCGGCGGCGGAAGCCAGCCGTGGAGGGTTGGGAAGTGAGAATGCCGGCATGAGTAACGAAAGAGGGGTGAGAATCCCCTCCGCCGATTGCCCAAGGATTCCTGAGTAAAGTTCGTCTGCTCAGGGTTAGTCGGGACCTAAGGCGAGGCCGAAAGGCGTAGTCGATGGCCAACAGGTTGATATTCCTGTACCACGTCGCAGTCAATTGACCGATGGGGGGACGAGGAAGGCTAGGGAAGCCCAGGCGATGGTCGTCCTGGGGTAAGCATGTAGGGGTGGCTTCTGGAAAATCCGAAGCCGCATAACCTGAGGTGCGATGCCAGCTGGCTATAAGCCGGCGAGTTCCTAACGCCATGCCTCCGAGAAAAGCCTCTAGGGAGATTGCGCGTGCCCGTACCAAAACCGACACAGGTGGGCAAGTAGAGAATACTAAGGTGATCGAGATAACCATCGTTAAGGAACTCGGCAAAATCGCTCCGTAACTTCGGGATAAGGAGCGCCCCAGTAGGGTGAAACCGCTTGCCGGTGGAGCCTGAGAGGGCCGCAGTGAATAGGTTCAACCGACTGTTTACCAAAAACACAGGTCTCTGCTAAGTCGCAAGACGACGTATAGGGGCTGACGCCTGCCCGGTGCCGGAAGGTTACGTGGAGATGTTAGGGCTTGACCCGAAGCATTGAAACTAAGCCCCGGTAAACGGCGGCGGTAACTATAACCGTCCTAAGGTAGCGAAATTCCTTGTCGGGTAAGTTCCGACCTGCACGAATGGCGTAACGAGTTGAACGCTGTCTCAACGATGGGCTCGGTGAAATTGCAGTCTCGGTGAAGATGCCGAGTACCCGCGGAAAGACGGAAAGACCCCGTGAACCTTTACTACAACCTGGTATTGGAGTTCGGTGCGTCTCGCTCAGGATAGGTGGGAGGCTAGGAAGCAGTGGCTGCGGCTGCTGTGGAGCCGACCTTGAGATACCACCCTTGACGTATTGGGCTTCTAACACCGTACCCTGAATCGGGGCGGTGAACAGTGCCAGGCGGGTAGTTTGACTGGGGCGGTCGCCTCCCAAAATGTAACGGAGGCGCACAAAGGTTCCCTCAGCACGGTTGGAAATCGTGCGCAGAGTGTAAAGGCAACAAGGGAGCTTGACTGCGAGACAGACGTGTCGAGCAGGTGCGAAAGCAGGTCTTAGTGATCCGGCGGTAGCAAGTGGAAGTGCCGTCGCTCAACGGATAAAAGGTACTCCGGGGATAACAGGCTTATCGAGTCCAAGAGTCCACATCGACGACTCGGTTTGGCACCTCGATGTCGGCTCGTCGCATCCTGGGGCTGAAGTAGGTCCCAAGGGTTGGGCTGTTCGCCCATTAAAGCGGCACGCGAGCTGGGTTCAGAACGTCGTGAGACAGTTCGGTCCCTATCTTCCGTGGGCGTTGGAGAATTGAGAGGATTCGTCCCTAGTACGAGAGGACCGGGACGAACGCACCTCTGGTGTATCTGTTGTCCTGCCAAGGGCATCGCAGGTTAGCTACGTGCGGATCGGATAACCGCTGAAGGCATCTAAGCGGGAAGCCGGCCTCGAGATGAATTCTCCCATCCCCTCGAGGGAGTAAGACCCCTGGTAGACCACCAGGTTGATAGGCCGGATCTGGAAACGTGGCAACACGTGTAGGAGACCGGTACTAATGGGTCGAGGGCTTGACGGATATTTTTGATACCCGTGGTGTTGGCATGCTGTGTGGTTTTGAGGGTCCGGGGAGACCGGTCTCGCAAAATTTCCGGTGGCTTTAGCGTGGGGGAAACACCTCTTCCCATTCCGAACAGAGCAGTTAAGCCCCACAGCGCCGATGGTACTTGGCCTTCGCGGGCCCGGGAGAGTAGGTCGCCGCCGGTTCTTCAAGCACCACGAGCCGCCCGAGAGGGCGGCTCGTTTCGTTAATCGACGTAGTCCGCGAGGTGCTCCCCGGTGAGGGTGGAGCGGGACGCGACGAGATCGGCAGGTGTGCCCTCGTAGACGATCTGGCCGCCGTCGTGGCCGGCTCCCGGGCCCAGGTCGATGATCCAGTCGGCGTGCGCCATGACCGCCTGGTGGTGCGCGATGACGATGACCGACTTGCCGGAGTCGACGAGCCGGTCGAGTAGGCCGAGCAGCTGCTCGACGTCGGCGAGGTGGAGGCCGGTGGTCGGCTCGTCGAGGACGTAGATCCCGCCCTTCGCCCCGAGGTGGGTGGCCAGCTTGAGCCGCTGGCGCTCGCCGCCGGAGAGCGTCGGGAGCGGCTGGCCGAGTGTGATGTAGCCGAGCCCGACGTCGACGAGCCGGTCGAGGATCTTGTGCGCGGCCGGCGTGCGCGCCTCACCCTCGCCGAAGAACGCCTCGGCCTCGGTCGCCGGCATCGCGAGCACCTCGCTGATGTCCTTGCCGCCGAACTTGTACTCGAGGACCTCGGCCTGGAACCGCTTGCCCTCGCACTCCTCGCACGTGGTCGCGACGCCGGCCATCATGCCCAGGTCGGTGTAGATGACGCCGTTGCCGTTGCAGTTGGGACAGGCGCCGTCGGAGTTGGCGCTGAACAGCGCCGGCTTGACGCCGTTGGCCTTGGCGAACGCCTTGCGGATCGGGTCGAGCAATCCCGTGTACGTCGCCGGGTTGCTGCGTCGTGAGCCCCTGATCGCGGCCTGGTCGACCGACACCACGCCGTCCCGGCCCGCGACGGAGCCGTTGATCAGCGAGCTCTTGCCAGAGCCGGCGACCCCGGTGAGCACGACCAGCACCCCGAGCGGGATATCGACGTCGATGTCCTGCAGGTTGTTCGTTGTCGCGCCGCGCACCTCCAGCGCGCCCGACGGCTCCCGCACCGACGCCTTCAACGAGGCTCGGTCGTCCAGGTGGCGCCCGGTGATCGTGTCACTGGACCGTAGCCCTTCGACGCTGCCTTCGAACACCACTTCGCCGCCTTCGGTGCCGGCGCGCGGGCCGAGGTCGACGACATGGTCGGCGATCTCGATCGTCTCCGGCTTGTGCTCCACGACCAGCACGGTGTTGCCCTTGTCGCGCAGCTGCAGCAGCAGGTCGTTCATGCGCTGGATGTCGTGCGGGTGCAGCCCGATCGTCGGCTCGTCGAAGACGTAGGTGACGTCGGTGAGCGAGGACCCGAGGTGGCGGATCATCTTGGTGCGCTGCGACTCGCCGCCGGACAGCGTGCCCGAGGGGCGGTTGAGCGAGAGGTAGCCCAGGCCGATCTCGACGAACGAGTCGAGGGTGTCGCGCAGCGCCTCGAGCAGCGGCGCGACGGACGGCTCGTCCAGGCCTGCGACCCACTCCGCGAGGTCGGTGATCTGCATGGCGGAGGCGTCGGCAATGCTGACGCCGTCGATCTTCGAGTTCCGGGCCGCCTCGCTGAGCCTCGTGCCATCGCAGTCCGGGCACGTGGTGAACACCACCGCCCGCTCGACGAACGCGCGGATGTGCGGCTGCATCGCATCGACGTCCTTGGCGAGCATCGACCGCTGGATCGACGGGATCAGGCCGGAGTAGGTGAGGTTGATGCCCTCGACCTTGATCTTCGTCGGCTCCTTGTAGAGCAGGTCGTGGAGCTCTCGCTTGTTGAACTTCTTGATCGGCTTGTCCATGTCGAAGTAGCCGCTGCCGCGGAAGATGCGCCCGTACCAGCCCTCCATGCTGTAGCCGGGGATCGTCAGCGCTCCGTCGTCGAGCGACTTGCTGTCGTCGTAGAGCGCGGACAGGTCAAAGTCGTTGACCGAGCCGCGGCCCTCGCAGCGCGGGCACATGCCGCCGACGCGGCTGAAGGTCGCCTTCTCGGTCCTGGTCTTGTTGCCGCGCTCGATCGTGATCCCGCCGCTCCCGTGGACGGAGGCGACATTGAAGGAGTACGCGCCGGGCGAGCCGATCTGCGGCTTCGCGATCCGGCTATAGAGGATGCGCAGCATCGCGTCGGTGTCGGTGACGGTGCCGACCGTCGAGCGCGGATCGGCACCCATCCGCTCCTGGTCGACGCTGATCGCGGTCGTCAGCCCGTCGAGCACATCGACGTCCGGCCGCGCCAGCGTCGGCATGAAGCCCTGCACGAACGCGCTGTAGGTCTCGTTGATCAGCCGCTGCGACTCCGCCGCGATCGTGCCGAACACCAGCGAGCTCTTGCCCGAGCCGGAGACGCCGGTGAACACCGTCAGCCGGCGCTTCGAGAGTTCGACGCTGACGTCCTTGAGGTTGTTCACCCGCGCGCCGAGCACGCGGATCAGGTCATGACTGTCGGCGGCCTGCAGCGCAGGCGTCTCCACGTCGGTGCTCATCGGTCCTGGTCACTCCTGAGGTCGTGGTCGCACGGCCATGCTAGGTGCGGCTCGTGGCCGGCGCTTCTCGATTCGTGATCGGTCTGGCCACCTCGGCCGGCCCCTCAACGCGCGCGGGCCGCCCGGAGGCGGCCCGCATGCATGGAGCTCGTTGAAGTAGCCGCCCTCCCGGCGCGCCCGTCCTCCCAGACCGGGCACCGGGGGGCGGATGATCAGGTCCGCTGGCGCCGGGGGAGCGGCGTGCGGCAGACCTGGGCACGCTGGCTGACCGTCCCCGGTCGGCGCGTGCGCTGGTGACGATCGAGACGTCGGCGATGCGGGTGCTCGGACGTGGGGGCGGCAGCCCTCGGCAAAGGTGTTGACCGGGGCGCAGTTGCCTCACCCAGCGTGGCGAACTCGAGCGCCGAATCCACGGCGCCCCGCACCAGCTCGCGAAGCGAGCGCTTGGGCTGTCGACTGTCGATCGTCGGGGGGAACATGTGTTCGTGAAGCTACGAAGCGGGTCGGACGGAACGGGCGATTTGCAAGGGTTCTTGCAGCGACTCGCCGCGATCCCGCACGCGGCCTGGGCCGACCGGAAAGTGGTGCGCAGGAGGGCTCGCTAGGGTCGCCGCATCGGTCGCCGACACACCCATCGACTACGTGTCCGCTACGGCGAATGCGACCCCCAGGGCGTCGTCTTCAACGCCCATTACTTCGCCTACTTCGACATCGCGCTGACCGAGCTGTGGCGCGAGGCGGCCGGCGGCTACGCGGGGATGATGGAGGACGGGATCGACCTCCAGGTGGTGGAGGCGACCGCCCGCTACAAGGCGCCTGCGCGCTTCGACGACGAGCTGGACCTCACCATCGAGGTCACGAAGCTCGGCACCACGAGCATGGTCACGGCGCTCGCCATCCATCGCGACGGCACGCTCCTCGTCGAGGGCGAGCTCGTCCACGTCTTCGTGGACGGCAAGGCGCTCACCAAGGTCCCGATCCCCGACCGCCTCCGCGAGGCGTTCGGCTAGGACCCGAGCGACGCCCAGATGTCGACCTTGGTGCGCACCTTCTCGATCACCGCGTCGGTGAACTCGCTGGTGGTTGCGTGGCCGCCAAGGTCGACGGTCTTCAGGCCGCCGGCGATCGTCTCGAGCACGCCCTCGTAGATCGCGCGCGAGGCGCGGTCGGCGCCCTTGATCCCCTTGGCGTGGGCGTAGCTCAGCAGCGCGGCGCAGGCGAGGATCATCGCCATCGGGTTCGCGAGGTTCTTGCCGAGCAGCGACGGCGCGGTGCCGTGCGGCGCCTCGGCCATCGCGACGTCGATCTCGTGGTCGTCGTCGAACGCCAGCAGCACCGACTCGGCGCCGGCGATCGAGCCGAACATCGGCAGCACGAGGTCGGACAGGCAGTCGCCGTCGCGGTTCAGCGCCGGGATCACCAGCGGCGTCTCCGCGGCGCCAGAGATCAGCCCCGCGTAGGTGGCGTCGATCAGCACCGGCCGGTACTCGACGTCGGGGTGGCGCTCGGCCGCCCGGTCCATCTCCTCCTTGAGCATCCCCTCGTAGACGGGGGAGACGGTCCACTTCGGGCCGCCGTAGACGACGGCCTGCGTGCGCTCGGCGGTCCGGAACGCGTACTCGGCCACCGCGCGGCAGGTCGAGCGCGTGATCTTCTCGGTCCGGTAGGCGACCTCGTCGTCGGCGTCCTCGGTGCCCTCGCGCCACTGCTTGGCGCCGTAGGCGTCCTCGACCGCCATCCGCACGACGGAGATCGGGAAGTGCACGCCGGAGACCGGCCCGACCACGCCCGGGATGCGCCGGCCGGTGCGGATGATCACCTTGCCGTCGACCTCCTCGCGGAGGATCCGGTTGGGCGAGCCGACGTCGTCCTTGCCCTCGGGCGTGACGGTCGCGGCCTTGAGCCCGAACCCGGCCTCGCGCATGGCCTCGGCGGCCTCGGTGACGACGGCGTTGTCGGTCTCGCGGCGGTTCTCGAGCGACAGGTCGTAGGTGACGAGCTCGGCTTGGAGCCCGGTCACGTCGGGGTCGAGCACGCGGATCGCCTGCTCGAGGAGCTCCTGCCCGGTCTCGTCGCCCTCGAGGACGATGATCTTGAGGTCGTCGGCCATGGGCGGCGCAGCCTAGAGGGTGCGCCTGCTCGCGTGGGCCGGCATCGGCGTGAGGCCCTCCTCGAATCCGGGGAGGGCCGCCACGCGCTTCACCCACGCCGCGACCGCCGGGTGCTCCGCGAGGGGCACCCCGGCGTCGTCGGCGACATGGACGTAGCCGTAGAGCGCGAGGTCGGCGACGGTGTAGGCGTCGCCGAGCACGAAGTCGCGGCCCTGGAGGCCGCGGTCGAGCGTGCCGAGCGCGTCGCGCCCGCGGCGCTGGCGATCGGCGAACACCTCGGGTACGCCGCTCGCCCGCCCGCTCAGCGCCAGGAAGCGCGCGACGCCGATGTTCGCCTCGACCTGGTTCTGCTCGAAGAACATCCACGCGTGCACGCGCGGCGCGCGAGACCGGGTCGGCGGGCAGGTACTCGGTGCCCTCGGCGAGGTAGAGCAGGATCGCGCCGGACTCGGCGAGGAACTGCCCGTCGTCGAGCTCGAGCACCGGGATGCGCCCGTCCGGGTTGCGGGCGAAGTGCTCGGGCGTGCGGGTCTCGCCGGCGAACAGGTCGAGCTCGACGCGCTCATACGACGCCCCGACCTGGTCGAGCATCACGCGGGCCTTCAGGCAGTTGCCCGAGGAGGGGTGCTCGTAGAGGATCACGCCGCTTCGGCGCCGTGCAGCTCGAGCTCGTCGGCGTGCTCCTCGAGCGCGGCGATCACGAAGGTCAGGTGCTCGTCGAAGTCGACGCCGAGCGCCTCGGCGCCCTCGCGGAGCTCGTCGCGGTTGACCGCGGCGGCGAAGGCCGGCGTCTTCATCTTCTTCTTGACCGACTTCGGCGTCAGGCCGTGGATGCCGGTCGGCCGCACGTAGGCGCAGGCCATGATGAAGCCGGAGAGCTCGTCGACCGCGAACAGCGCCTTCTCCATGTCGGAGTCGCGCGAGACCTCGAGGAAGTCGGCGTGCGAGGCGACGGCGCGCACGAACTCGGGGCTGAAGCCCTGGCGCTCGAGCTCCTTCAGCGCGTAGCGCGGGTGGCCGTCCTCGAGCGACGGATAGCGCTCGTAGTCGAGGTCGTGGAGCATCCCGACGAGGCCCCATTCCTCCTCGTCGCCGTCGAAGCGGGGGGCGTAGGCGCGCATCGCCGCCTCGACGGCGAGCACGTGCTTGCGCAGCGATGCGGACTCGGTCCACTCGCAGAAGAGGGACCAGGCTTCGGCGCGCGAAAGAGGCTGCGACATGGGTGTTACCCTAGCCCGCCGCTCGACCATGGAAAAGCTCGTCATCGAGGGCGGCGTGCCGCTTTCCGGCACCATCGTGGCCGCCGGAAACAAGAACGCTGCACTGCCGCTGCTCGCCGCCAGCCTCCTCACCGAGGAGCGGGTCGAGATCGCGAACGTGCCGCGGATCCGCGACACCGAGGCGATGCTCGCCCTGCTCGCGGACCTCGGCGTGTCCGTCGAGTGGCTGGGGGACAACAAGGTCGCGCTGCAGGCCGACGACATCCCGACCACCGATGTCGACCCCGCGCTCGCCGAGCGCATCCGCGCGTCGTTCCTCGTCGCCGGGCCGCTGCTCGCGCGCTTCGGCAGCGCGCTGATGCCGCCGCCGGGCGGCGACGTGATCGGCCGCCGCCGCCTCGACCCGCACCTCGACGCCTTCCGCGCGCTCGGCGCTGAGGTCGAGCACGACCGCCAGATCCGTATGCGGGCGCCCAACGGCGGCCTGCGCTCGACCGACTTCTTCATGGACGAGCCGTCCGTGATGGGTACCGAGAACGCGCTGATGGCCGCCGCGCTGACCCAGGGCACGACCGTGATCCGCAACGCCGCCTCCGAGCCGCACGTGCAGGACCTCGCGCGCATGCTCAACAAGATGGGCGCGGCGATCGAGGGCATCGGCTCGAACGTCATGTACGTGCACGGGATGTCGGAGCTCGGCGGCTGCGAGCACTCCGTCTCGCCCGACCACATCGAGATTGCCTCGTTCATGGCCCTGGCCGGCGTGACCGGGGGAGAGCTGCGGATCCAGGGCTGCGTGCCCGAGGACATGCGGATGATCTGCCTCGTGTTCGAGCGGCTCGGGCTGCACTCGCGCTGGGAGGGCTCGGACATCGTCGTGCCCGGCGGGCAGAAGCTCGTGGTGGCGCGCGACGCCGGCGACTACCAGTCCAAGGTCGAGGACGGCCCGTGGCCGGCGTTCCCGGCCGACCTCACCTCGATCGCCGTCGCGCTCGCGACGCAGTCCGAGGGCTCGGTCCTGATCTTCGAGAAGATGTTCGAGAACCGCCTGTTCTTCGTGGACAAGCTGATCTCGATGGGCGCCGAGATCACGATCTGCGACCCGCACCGGGCGATCGTCATCGGCCCGCGGCGGCTGCGCGGCGCGCGCCTGTCCTCGCCCGACATCCGCGCCGGCATGGCGATCCTGATCGCCGCGCTGTGCGCCCAGGGCGAGAGCGAGATCCACAACGTGCGCGAGATCGACCGCGGCTACGAGCGGATCGACGAGCGCCTGCGGGACCTCGGCGCGCGCATCGAGCGCGTCGCGATCTAGTGGGTCTTCCCGTGATGCGTCGCCCGAGAGACCGGGCGCCGGCGTCGCCAGGCAAGGACGCAGATCCGAAGGAATACCTCTGGTATTTCGAGGGTCGAGGACGCAGCCTGGTGGTGATCGGCGACCGCCGATCTCGAGCGAGGCGTTGCGGGAAGGCCACTAGCCTCTCCGGGCCATGATCGATCCGATCCCCTCGGGGACCCGCGACGTCCTGCCGGACGAGATGCGCGAGCTGCGCGCGATCACCGAGAAGCTGCGCGCGGTGTTCGACGCGCGCGGCTACGGCGAGGTGGCGACGCCGGCGCTCGAGTACGAGACGACGCTCGCGCGCGGGGACGCCGCGGCGGCCGAGCCCGCCTACCGGCTGTTCGACGAGCAGGGCAACGTGCTCGTGCTGCGCTCGGACATGACGATCCCGATCGCGCGGGTGGTGGCAACGCGGTATGCGAGCTCCTCGCCGCCCCTGCGCTTCTGTTACTTCGCCCACGCCTACCGGAGCGTGCGGCCCTCGCGCGGCCAGGCGCGCGAGATGCTGCAGGCGGGGATCGAGCTCGTCGGCGCGCCCGGGCCGGAGGGGACGGTCGAGGCGATCGAGCTGCTGTGCGAGGTGCTCGACGCCGTCGGGCTCGACGGCTACCGGGTCGGGCTGGGCGACGCGTCGCTGTACCCGGCGCTGCTGGACGCGCTCGGCGTGCCCGCGGGCGCGCGGGCGCCGATCCTCCACGAGCTCGTCACGCGCGACTTCGTCGGCCTGGAGCGCGAGATCGAGGCGCTGCGGCTGGGGGAGGAGGCCGCGGGCGTGCTCCTGCACGTGCCGCAGCTGCGCGGCGGCCTGGAGGTGCTCGACCGGCTCGAAGGGCCGGCGGCCGAGGTCGTGGGGCGCCTGCGGGTGCTCCAGGAGCGCTTGACGCCGCGCGCGGCGGAGCGGGTGATCTTCGACCTCGGGCTGTCGCGGTCGCTGGGCTACTACACGGGCGCGATCTTCGAGGTCTACGACGGCGCGCTGGGCGTGCCGCTCGGCGGCGGCGGGCGCTACGACGACCTGCTCGGGCGGTTCGGGCGGGAGCTGCCGGCGGCGGGCTGGGCTTTGAACGTGGAGCGGCTGCACATCGCGTTGGTGGGCGAAGGGGAGCGGGGCGAACGATGGGCCTGAACGGGCTGACGATCGCCGTGCCGCGTGGTGCGCTGATGAAGCAGACGCTGGATCTGCTCGACGGGCTCGGCGTCGACACCTCCGAGGTGCGCGCCAACGACCGCCGGCTGCTGTTCGGCGAGGTCGGGATCGTCACGATGCGGCCCTCCGACGTGCCGACCTACGTCGAGGCGGGCGCCGCCGACCTCGGCATCACCGGCAAGGACGTGCTCGGCCGAGCAGATCGAGCGCGAGGTCTACGAGCTCGTCGACCTCGGCTACGGGCGCTGCGTGATGGTGTTCGCCACCGTCGAGGGCGACGACCCCGCCGCCGAGGCGCTGCGCCGGCTCGGCGTCATGCGCGTGGCCACGAAGTACCCGCGGATCGCCGCCCGCTACTTCGAGCGCACCGGCCGCCAGGCGGAGATCGTCGAGGTCAAGGGCTCGGTCGAGCTCGCGCCGCTGACCGGGCTCGTCGAGGGCATCGTCGACCTCACCGCCACGGGCACGACGCTGCGTGAGAACGGGCTCGTCGTGCGCGAGGAGATCTGGGCCTCGACCGCGCGCCTGATCGCCAACCCGGTCGCGCACAAGCTGAAGGCTGCGGAGATCGACGAGATCCTTGCCCGGATCCGCGATGCGGCGTAGCTGCACGGTCGCGGAAGCCGCTGCGGTGGCGGCGGAGGTGCGCGCGACGGTGCCGGCGGCCGAATCGGTGGCCGACGAGGTCGCCGCCATCGTCGAGGACGTCCGGCTGCGCGGGAACGCCGCGGTGGCCGAGTACGAGTACCGGTTCGGTGACGGGCAGTGGGGGCGCGTGCCGGCCGGAGCGGCTGCGCGCAGCGCTCGACGCGCTCGACCCTGGGCGTGCGGCAGGCGCTGAAGCTCGCGGCAGCCAACATCGAGGCGGTCGCGGCGGCGGGGCTCGGCGCCGACACGACGGTCACGCTCGAGCAGGGCCAGTCGGTGCGGCTGCGCGACATGCCGGTGCGACGGGCGGCGGTCTATGCGCCCGGCGGCCGCGCGCCGTACCCGTCGTCGGTGCTCATGGGCGCGGTCACCGCTCGCGCCGCCGGGGTCGACGAGGTCGATCGTGGCCGCGCCCGCACCACCCGGTGATCCTCGCCGCCGCGGCGCTCTGCGAGGCCGACGAGGTCTACGCGATCGGCGGCGCGCAGGCGATCGCCGCGCTCGCGCACGGGACCGAGTCGATCCGGCGCGTCGACGTGATCGTCGGCCCCGGCAACCTCTACGTGCAGGAGGCCAAGCGGCAGGTCTCAGCGGGCTCGTCGGGATCGACGGCTTCGCCGGGCCGAGCGACCTCTGCGTGATCCTCACCGCGGGCGCCGATCCCGCGTGGGCGGCCGCGGACCTCGCCGCGCAGGCCGAGCACGGACGCGACTCGCTCGTGGTGGCGGTCAGCGACGACCCCGAGCTGCTGCCCGAGGACGGGATCGGCGTCCACGCCGCCGACCTCGACGCCGCGCTCGCGTTCGCCGAGGCGCTCGCGCCCGAGCACCTGCAGCTCATGGGCCCGGCCGCGGAGGCGCTGGCGCCGCGGGTGCGCAGCGCCGGCTGCCTGTTCGTCGGGCGAACACTCCGGCACCGCGTTCGGCGACTACGTGGCGGGCTCCAACCACACGCTGCCCGACCGAGGGCGCGGCGCGCTTCGCCTCCGGGCTCAACGTCCGCCACTTCCGCCGCCGCATGGCCGAGGTCCGCATCCCGCCGCAGGCCGCGGCGACGCTCGCGGGCCCCGGCGCGGCGATCGCGCGCGCCGAGGGCTTCGAGGCCCACGCCGCGTCGATGGAGGCAAGACGGGAGAATCCAGCGCGATGAGCCGCACGCGCAGAGATCAGCCGCAAGACGGGGGAGACCGACGTCTCGCTCACCCTCGGGCTCGACGGCACCGGCGCCGGGACGCGCCGCACCGGCGTCGGCTTCCTCGACCACATGCTCGACCTGCTCGCCCGCCACGGGCGCCTCGACCTCGAGGTCCAGGTCGCCGGCGACCTCCAGACCGGCTCGCACCACACGGTCGAGGACACCGGCATCGTGCTCGGCCAGGCGCTCGACCGCGCGCTCGGCGACCGCGCCGGGATCGCCCGCTACGGCCACGCCGTCGTCCCGATGGACGAGGCCCGCGCCGCGTGCGCGATCGACGTCTCCGGCCGCCCGTACTGCGCCTACGGCGGGCTCACGCTGCCGCCCGGCGACATCGCCGGCTTCGAGCACGAGGCCGCCGAGGAGTTCTTCCGCGCCGTCGCCAGCGCCGCGCGGCTCACGCTCCACCTCGAGCTCCAGGCGGGCACCAACGCCCACCACATGATCGAGGCGTGCTTCAAGGCGTTCGCCCGCGCGCTGCGGGTCGCGGTCGCGGTCGATCCCTCGGAGTCCGGGATCCCGTCGACCAAGGGCACGCTGACGTGAGCACCGTCGCGCTCGTCGACTACGGGATGGGCAACCGCCGCTCCGTCGAGAAGGCGCTCGAGCACGTCGGCGCCGACGTCCGGCGCACCGCCGACCACGACGAGATCCGCTCGGCCGACGCGGTCGTGGTGCCCGGCGTGGGCGCGTTCCCGGAGGCGATGCGCCGGCTGCGGGCGGACGGGCTCGACGAGGTGATCCGCGAGCGCGCGGAGAGCGGCACGCCGGTGCTCGGGATCTGCCTCGGCATGCAGCTGCTGTTCGACGCCTCCGCCGAGCACGAGGGCGCCGCCGGGCTCGGCCTGCTGCCGGGCGAGGTGACGCCGCTGGAGGCGCCCAAGCTCCCGCACATCGGGTGGAACCGGGTGGCGATCGAGCGCGAGCTCGCGCTGACCGAGGGCCTCGGCGACGCGTCGCCTTCTACCACGTGCACTCGTTCGTCTGCCGGGCGCAGGACGAGGACGACGTCGTCGGCTGCGGCGAGTACGGCGAGCGCTTCGCCTCGATCGTCGAGCGCGACAACGTCGCCGGCGTCCAGTTCCATCCCGAGAAGTCCTCGCGCGACGGGCTCGCGCTGCTGCCAACTTCGTGCACGTGATCCTCTATCCCGCCATCGACATCCTCGACGGCAAGGCCGTCCGCCTCGTCGAGGGCCACTTCGAGGACAAGACCGTCTACCACGACGACCCGCTGACGGCCGCCCAGTCGTGGGTCGAGGCGGGCGCGCGCTTCCTCCACGTCGTCGACCTCGACGGCGCCCGCTCGGGCGAGCCGCGCTCGATCGAGCACCTGCGCCGGATCGTCGAGCGAGACCGGCGTGCCGGTGCAGTACGGCGGCGGGCTGCGCTCGCTGCCCGCGGTCCGCGAGGCGCTGCGCGCCGGCGCCGAGCGCGTGATCATCGGCACCGCGGCGTTCCGCGACGTCGACTTCCTCGACTCGGTGATCTCCGCGTTCGGCCCGCGCGTGCTCGTGTCCGTCGACGTCCGCGGCGGCCACATCTCGACCGCGGGCTGGACCCAGACGACGCAGATGCCGGCCGGCGACGCGATCCGCCGCCTCGGCGACCGCGGCGTCTCCTCGTTCGTCTACACCGACGTCGACCGCGACGGCAAGCTCGAGGGGCCGGACCTCGACGACGTCCGCGCGGTGGCCGAGGCGGTGCGCGGGCGCTTCCTCTACTCGGGCGGGATCGGCACGCTCGAGCACCTGAGCGCGCTGGCGGGGCTGCGCCAGGTCAACCTCGCCGGCGTGGTCGTCGGCAAGGCGCTGTACGAGGGGCGCTTCACGATCGCCGAGGGCCAGGCCGCGCTCGACGCCGCGCGCCCCGCCGAGGGCTACAGCCGCCAACGGATCGCCCGCCACCGGCGCTGATGCGCCTGCGGGAGTGGGCGCGGCGCGGGCGCATCACGACGCCGCCGGAGGTGATCCCGCTCGTGGCGATGGGGTTCGTCGCCATCGTGCTCAGCCTCGCCGCGTTCGATGGCTTCGGTGCGTTGGCCGTCCTGATCGCGGCGTTGCTCACCGGAGATCTGTCGGACGAGTACGTCCCCGGAGCCGTTGCGATGGTGCTCGACCTCATCGTCTTCGCGGCGGCGTGGGTGCTCCTTCGCCGCCTGGTCACGGCGTGGGTCGGGCGTCAGCCGCCCGAACCGCCGCGCGGTAGGTGACTCGTTCGCCTCTGGATGGACCGATAGCCGGTTGACCGCGCGCGTCGCCGCGCGCCATGCTGGTCGGCAGATGCCGCTCTCGCTCCCCGTCCGCCTGCTCAACATCGCGGCGGTGGCGGTGATGGTGGCGGTCGTCGACTGGAGCCTGAAGACGTGGGCGTCCATCGACCTGCGCCCCGACCAGATCGTGCTCAACACCGACCGGCAGTGGCACGCGATCCCGGTCTGCATCGTGATCGGCGCCGGGCTGGTCGCGGTCGCCCGCACGCCGCTGCTCGCGTCGGCGCCGGCGTGGTGATCGGCGGCTGCGCTCGGCAACATCGGCGAGCAGGCGGTGTTCGGGCGCGTGACCGACTTCATCCCGCTCGGCTTCCCGGCCAAGGGCGCGGCGTGGTCGCCCGGCGGACTTCTTCCTGATCGCCGGGCTCGTGCTGCTGTGGGTCGGGGCGGTGCGGGCGCGGCTCGAATACCCTCGGACGCGTGCACTACAAGCGCGTGATCCCCTGCATGGACGTCGACGCCGGCCGCGTCGTCAAGGGGACCCGCTTCCTCGAGATCCGTGACGCCGGCGATCCCGTCGAGCTCGCGGCGTTCTACGACGCCGAGGGCGCCGACGAGCTCGTCTTCCTCGACATCACCGCGACCTCGGACAAGCGCGACACGGTGACCGAGCTCGCGCGCCGCGCGGCCGACGAGGTGTTCGTCCCGTTCACGATCGGCGGCGGCATCCGCTCGGCGGGCGACGCGCAGGGCGTGCTCGACGCCGGCGCGGACAAGGTGTCGGTCAACTCGGCGGCGGTCGCGCGGCCGGAGCTGATCGACGAGCTCGCCAACGTGTTCGGCGCCCAGTGCGTGGTGATGGCGATCGACGCCAAGCGGGCGCGAGGACGGCTGGGAGGTCCACGTCGCGGGCGGCCGCACCCCGACCGGCATCGACGCGCTGAGCTGGGCGTGCGAGGGCGTCTCGCGCGGCGCGGGGGAGATCCTGCTCACCTCGATGGACCGCGACGGCACCAAGGACGGCTACGACACCGACCTCGCTGCGCGGCGATCTCCGAGGCGCCGTCGACGTGCCCGTCATCGCCTCAGGCGGCGCGGGCGAGCCCCAGCACCTGGTCGACGCCTTCACGGCCGGCGCCGACGCGGTCCTGCTCGCCTCGATCGTCCACTACGGGCAAGTACTCGGTGGCCGAGCTCAAGCGCCACCTCGCCGCCGCGGGCGTCAGCGTGCGGGAGCCTTCGGCCTGAGCTGCGAGAGCGACGCGTAGCCGACCACGTAGAGGTTGCGGCCGTCGGACGACCACCGGGTTGAAGCCGCCGCGGCCGAAGCGGAAGACCTTGCGGCCGGTGCGCGCGCCGAGCCCGGTCGTGGTGCGCGACTGCAGGTCGCCGAAGTAGACGATGTCGCCGACGACGGTCGCGGCGCCCGAGATGCGGCCCGGCGCCTTGTGCTTCCAGCGCACCTTGCCGCTCTTGGCGTCGAGCGCGTAGAAGCGCGCGTCGTAGGAGCCGACGTAGACCGTCGGCTTGCCGCCCGGCACCTGCGCGACCGCGGCGGAGGCGTAGACGTAGCCGCCTGTCCCGGTGCGCCAGGCGAGCTTGCCCTTGTCCGCCGAGAACGAGTAGACGTTGGAGTCGGTGTTGCCGATGTAGACGCGCCCGTAGGCGACCGCCGGGGTGGCGTAGAACTGGCCGGAGCTCGTGCCGAAGCGCGCGCCGTGCGTGGTCGAGCTCCAGATCCGCTTGCCGTTGCTCTCGCGGATCGCGTGGACGCGCCCGCCGTAGTCGCCGAAGTACAGCTTGCCGCTCGGCCAGCGCGACGCCGCCCTTGACCGCCCCGGTCGGCCTTGTAGCGCCAGACGACGCTGCCGTCCTTGGCGTTCAGCGCGTAGACGGTGCCGTCCTCGGAGCCGAAGTAGATGCGCCCGTCGGCGAACAGCGGCGAGGACTCGGTGCGGCTCGGCAGCGGCTTCGTCCACAGCCGCGCGCCGTCCTTCGCCCGCAGCGCGGCGACGAGCCCGTTCTTGGAGCCCTTGCGGACGAGGATCGTCACGTAGATGCGGCCGTTCGCGTACGCCGGCGCCGACGCGGCGAGCTTGCCGAGGTCGCGGCGCCAGACGGACCTTGCCGTTGCGCTTGTTGATCGCGTAGACGGCGCCGTTGTTCTTGATCACGAACAGCTTGCCCTCGGCGATCACGGGCGTGAACTCGAGCAGCGAGTTCGCGTTCCACGACCAGCGCTTCTTGAACGGCGGGCGCAGCGACTTCGAGGCCGCGAGGTAGTGGCGGCGGGTCGGCGAGTAGCCGTAGAGCGGCCAGGTGAAGGTGTCCGGGCCCTTGGTGGCGGGCTCCGGGGCGGGCGTCTCGGTCGGCTCGGCGCGGAACTCGACGTCGGGGTTGGACACATCGCCGCCGGAGAGCAGGACGTAGGCGCCTGCTCCGGCGGCCAGGAGCAGCGCAAGTGCGAGCCCGACCCAGATGACGATCCGCCGCCGGGACCGGGGACTATCCGGCGACGACATGGGCTGCGATGGTAGCTGGGACATGACCGATGACCTGCTGGAACGGCTACGCGAGGTGTCGGGCGCCGATGCGCTTTTCGACGCTCTGGCGGACGTTCCGGGCGTCTGGGTGGTCGGCGGCGCCGTGCGCGACACGCTGCTCGGGCGCGAGCCGCGGGACCTCGATCTGGTGGTGGAGGGCGACGCCGCGGCCGCCGCGCGGCTGCTGGGCGAGGAGCCGCTCGTCCACGAGCGCTTCGGCACGGCGACCGCGACCGGCGAGGTCAACCTCGCCCAGGCGCGCCGCGAGCGCTACGAGCGCCCTGGCGCGCTGCCCGAGGTCGAGCTCGGCGCGCCGATCGCCGAGGACCTCGCGCGTCGCGACTTCAGCGTCAACGCGATCGCCGTGCGGCTCGCGGACGGTGAGCTCCAGGCGGTCCGCGGCGGGCTCGAGGACCTGGCTGCGCGGCGGCTGCGCGTGCTCCACGAGCGCTCGTTCCTCGACGACCCGACGCGGCTGCTGCGGCTGGTCCGCTACGCGGCCCGGCTGCGCTTCCAGATGGAGGAGGAGACGCGCGGGTGGGCGTTCGCCGCGGTCGAGGGCGGCGCGCTGGCGACCGTGACCGCCGCGCGGCTGGGCGCCGAGCTGCGGCTGCTGGCGGGCGAGCCGATGCCGAGCGCGATGTGCGGGCTGGAGGCCTTCGGGCTCGGGCCCGAGCTGCTCCCGGGCTTCGCCGTCGACCCCGACCTGGTCGAGCGCGCCCAGCGCCTGACGCCGCACGACGCGCGGGCGGACCTCGTCGCGCTCGCCGCGTGCCTGCTCGACGCCTCCGCGCCCGCGCTCGCCGCGCGGCTCGACGCCTTCGAGTTCACCGCCCGCGAGCGCGACACCGTTGTCGCCGCCGCCACCCGCGCGCGGGCGATCGCGCCGGTGCTCGGCGGCACCGAGGGCGGCTCGGCGATCTGGACGCTGCTGCGGCGCGAGGCGCCCGAGACCGTCGCGCTGGCCGGCGCGCTGGGCGCGCCGGAGGCCGCGCGCCAGTGGCTCGAGCAGCTGCGGCACCGCAAGCTCGCGATCACCGGCGACGACCTGCTCGCGCAAGGGCTCGAGGGGCCGGCGATCGGCCGCGCGCTCGACGCGGCGACGGTAGCGATGCTCGACGGCGAGGCCGAGGGGCGCGAGGCCCAGCTCGCCGCGGCGCTGGCCGCCCCGCCAGAATCGACGGGGGTGGACCTCCCCGAGCCCTTCAGCTGGCGCGACGAGCACATCGGCGCCTCGCTGCCGGGCGGCGAGCTGCTGTTCTCGACGCGCCGCGGCGGCGTCTCCGAGGGCCCGTTCGCGTCGCTCAACCTCGGCCGGCTGACCGATGACCCGGGCGAGAACGTCGACGAGAACCGCGCGCGGCTTGCCGCGGCGGTCGGCGCGCCGCGCGAGCGCTTCCTCTACGGCCGCCAGGTCCACGAGGCGACCGTCCGCCGCGCCACCGAGCCGCCGGGCCCGCAGCGCCCGCACGCGCCCGAGGACGGGCAGGCGACCGCGCTCGAGGACGCGCCGGCGCTCGTGTTCGTCGCCGACTGCCTGCCGGTGATGCTCGTCGCCGACGGCGCCGTGGCGGCGCTGCACGGCGGCTGGCGCGGGCTGGCGGCCGGGATCGTGGCCGAGGGCGCCGCCGCGCTGCGCGAGCTCGGCGCCGAGGGCGAGATCAGCGCCGCGCTCGGCCCGTCGGCGCGCGGCTGTTGCTACGAGGTCGGCGAGGAGGTCCACGCCGCCTTCGAGGGCTACGACGCGCGCGTCGGCGAGCGCAACCTCGACCTCGCGAAGGTCGCGCGGGCAGCAGCTCGAGGCCGCCGGCGTGCGCGAGGTCCACGACGTCGGACTGTGCACGATGTGCTGGTTCGGGCTGTTCTTCTCCCACCGCCGCGACGGCGGGGTCACCGGGCGGCAGGCGGGGGTCGTATGGCGGGCCTGATCACCGGCCTCGAGCTCGAGACGGTGGGGCCGGCGGTCGAGCGCGTGCGGGCCGAGATCGCCGAGGCGGCACAGCGCGCGGGCCGCGACCCGGGCGACGTCGAGCTGCTCGCGGCGGTCAAGTACGTCGCGCTCGAGGAGCTGCACGTGCTCGAGGAGGCGGGCCTGACGCTGGTGGGCGAGAACCGCGCGCAGGAGCTCGAGGCGAAGGCCGAGGCGTTCCCCGGCTTCCGCTGGCACTTCATCGGCCAGCTCCAGAGCCGCAAGGTCAAGCAGATCCTCCCGTACGTCGAGCTGATCCACTCGGTCGCCTCGGACTCGGCGCTGCGCCAGCTCGAGAAGCACGGGACGCCCGAGACCGAGATCCTCGTCGAGGTCAACGTGGCGGGGGACGAGGGCAAGGCCGGGATCGCCCCGGATGAGCTCCCAGCCTTCCTCGAGCGCGCCCCCGTGCGGGTCACCGGGCTGATGACGATGCCGCCGTTCGCGCAGGATCCCGAGGCCAATCGGCGCCACTTCGCGGCCCTCCGAGAGCTCGCCGCAGCGCACGATCTGACCCGCCTTTCGATGGGCACCTCGCAGGATTTCGCGGTCGCCGTCGAAGAAGGTGCCACCCTCGTACGCGTGGGAGCCCGCCTCTACGGGGCATAATGCAGGGGATTCGTCTCCTAGAGCGAATCGGATCGACGCTATGGCACTACGCGACTCAATGCATGGTCTGCTCGTCTACTTCGGCCTCGCCGAGGACCGCGACGCGTACGAGGAAGAGGAGTTCGACCCCAGCGAGCCGGAGCGCGACCTCGAGGAGCGCTACCGCGAGCGGCCGAACGTCCGCCGCCTTTCCACGCGCCGCCGCCGCGACGAGATCGACGACATCTTCGCCGACGACTCGCCGGCCGAGCGCCGCACCAGGCCGCTGCGCTCCGTCGAGCCGGCGGCCGGCACCAACGGCGGGCGCCGCGAGAGCTCGCGCGTCCACCTGGTGATCCCGAAGTCCTTCAACGACGCCCAGGACGTCGCTGACAAGTTCAAGGACCAGATCCCGGTGATCATCAACCTCCAGGGCTCCGAGGCCGACCTCTCGAAGCGCCTGATCGACTTCGCCTCGGGGCTCACGTACGCGCTCGACGGCGGCATGCAGCGGATCGCCGACAAGGTCTTCCTGCTCACGCCGCGCAACGTCGAGGTCTCCGCCGAGGAGCGCGCTCGGCTGATCGAGAAGGGCTTCTTCAACCAGTCTTGACTCGGCGTCACTCCGCCGGAGAGAGTTGGCTCACACCAGCACTCATCCGGGGGAAGGGGCACCATGACCGAGTTCGGCGACAAGGGCGACGGGATCACCCGCCGTGACTTTCTTGACGGCGTTGCCATCAGCGCCGCCGGGCTCGCCGCCGCTGCAGCCGCTCCGCACCTGACCGGTGCCGAGGCGCTCGCCGCGTCGCGCGGCCACGGCCCGCAGCCGCTGCCGCCGGGCTACTTCCCGCCCACCGTCACCGGCCTCAAGGGCCAGCCCGACCACGTGGTCGAAGACATCATGCGGATCGACGGGCCGCCGAACCAGCGCGACGTCCACTCGACCAGGGGCGGGCCCGGCATCCACGTCCGCCACGTTCGCGACAGCGACGAGACGTACGACTGCGTGATCGTCGGCGCCGGCGCCAGCGGGCTCGCGGCCGCCAAGTACTACCGCGACCGCTTCGGCGAGAACTCGCGGATCCTGCTGCTCGACCCGCTGCCGGACTTCGGCGGGCACTCGCACCGCAACGAGTTCCACGTCGGCCCGACGACGTTCCTCAAGAACGGCGGCACGGTCAACCTCGACACGGTCACGAGCTGGAACCAGACGACCGGCGGCCTCGAGGACATCCCGGGCTCCTACGGCCAGCCGTCGGTCGACATGCTCGAGTACCTCGGGGTCGACGCGTTCAACTTCCCGAGCACGAGCGGCCCGGGCATCCCGTCGAGCTACGGGCTGCGCACGATGGTGCTGTTCCCGGCCAAGGACTGGGGCGGCAAGGACACGTGGTCCCGAACCGGACTGGACGCGAGTGAGCTGGGCAGGACTGGCTCGCGACGACGCCGTGGTCGCCAGGCGGCGCAGGCCGGGATCGAGCGGATCCAGACCGGCTGACCGACGACTGGATCGCCGCAGAAGCACGGCCCGAAGACCGACCAGGAGAAGAAGGCGATCCTCTCCCGGCTCACGCAGAAGCGCTACTACATGGACTACATCGGGGTGCCGGAGAAGGCGATCCGCCAGTACCAGCGCAACGGCCACTGGCTGCTCGGCGCGGGCGCGCAGGCCGTCTCGGCCGGCGACATGTGGGCGCTCGGGGCCCCCGGGCTTCGACGGCGTCACGTGCGGCCTCAACGGCGATCCGTTCCCCGGCATCGGCCGCACGCCGCAGATGGGCCTGCAGGAGGGCGCCGAGGACTCGCCCTCGCCGACCTGGCCGGACGGCAACTCGTCGCTGCTGCGGCTGCTGGTTGACCGCCTGATCCCCGGGGCGGTCTCCCACCCCGGCGGCGCGGCGCCGACGATGGAGAACGTCGTCAACGCCGTCACCGATTACTCGAAGCTCGACCGGCGCGGCAACAAGGTCCGCATCCGGCTCCACAGCCTCGTCTTCCGCGTCGAGCCGGCCGTCGACAGCCGCAAGAAGCTCGCGGAGGTCGACTACCTGATCGACGGCGAGAAGTCCGGCCGCCGCGTGCGCGCCAAGCACGTCGTGATGGCGTGCTGGAACCGCGTCACCGCCCACGTCCTCGAGGATCTGCCGCGCCAGCAGGTCAAGGATCTCTGCTACGCCCGCAAGACGCCGCTGATCTACGGCCGCGCCGCGCTGAACAACTGGCAGGCGTTCAAGGACGCGAAGATCGGAGCATCTCCCCGCGCGGCAACAGCCTGTTCTGGGACACGACGAGCGTGCAGGCGGGGCATGCGTTCGGCTCGGTCTACGGCCCGACGCCGAACACACCCGACCAGCCGGCGGTGCTCAACTTCACCGTCGTCCCCACCGACCACAACGCGACGCCGCAGCTCGCCGCCTACGAGGGCGGGCGCAAGAAGCTGCTGCAGATGAGCTTCCGCGACCTCGAGAAGGCGCTGGTCGACGTGCATCGACCGCAGCGTCAACAAGTCGGGCGGCGACTTCGAGCCGCAGCGCGACCTCCACTCGATCATGGTCAACCGCTGGAACTACGGCTACGCGCACGAGCTGACCTCGGTGTGGGACCCGTCGCTGTACGGGCCGTGGGCGAACCAGCCGCAGGTCCGCGGCCGCAAGCCGTTGAAGAACGTGTCGATCGCCAACAGCGACTCGGCCGCGTTCGCCTACACGCACAGCGCGATCAACGAGGGCTACCGGGCGGTGCAGGACCTGCCCGGCTAGCGACGCAGGCGGGGCCAGCACCCGCGTCTCGTACATTCCAGGGCATGAAGGTCGGCCTCATCGGAGCGGGGAACATGGCGGCGGCGCTCGCGCGCGGCTGGGGCGACCCCGTGCTCGCCACCGACTCCGGGTCGGGCAAGGCGGCCGCGCTCGCGCAGGAGCTGGGCGGCGAGGCGGTGAGCTCCAACTACGAGCTCGCAGTCAACTGCGACGTCGTCGTGCTCGCCCACAAGCCGGCGCAGCTCAACGCGGTGGCGCGCGAAGCCGGGCCCGCGGCGCGCGCCGTGGTCTCGCTGCTCGCCCGCACGACGATCGAGGAGCTGCGGGCGGCCTACCCGGATACGCCGGTGGTGCGCGTCCAGCCGAACACGCCGGCTGAGGTCGGCCGCGGCGTGACGCTGCTGGCCGAGCCCGCCGAGGAGCCGCTGGCCGACCAGGTCGAGGAGCTGTTCGGGCGCGTCGGCGTCGTCGTGCGGGTCCCCGAGAGCATCATCGACGCCTCCGCCGCGTGCTCGGGCGTCGGCCCGGCCTACTGGGCGCTCGTCGCCGAGGCGTGGGTCGAGGCGGCGATCCGGCGCGGGATCCCCGGGCCGATCGCGCAGCAGCTCGTGACCGAGACGATGGCCGGCAGCGCCGAGCTGCTGCGTGCCCGCGGGCACGACACGCTGCGGCTGCGCCGCGAGGTCACCTCGCCCGGCGGGACGACGGCGCGCGGGCTGGCGGCGCTCGAGCGGGGCGGGCTGCGCGCGGCCTTCGCCGCGGCCATGGACGACGTGCTCGGATCATGACCCGCAGCGACATCGCCGACTTCGTCGCCGCGCTGGTCCTCGTCTACACGATCTGCATCGTGGCCTGGGTGGTGTTGTCGCTGGTCTTCTCGCTGGGCGTCCGCGTGCCGTACAACCGCTTCGTCAACGGGACCATGGACTTCCTGCGCGACGTCTCCGATCCGTTCCTGCGGCTGTTCCGGCGGCTGCCGCTGCAGATCGGGCCGCTCGACCTGACGCCGATGGTCGCGATCATCGTGCTGCAGATCGGCGGCGGCATCCTCGTCGGCCTCATCCAGAGGCTCTTGATCTCGGGGAGGTCCGCGCTGCGGGCCGCGGCGCTGGCCGTGGTGGTCGTCGCCGCCGATCAGGCCACCAAGTCGCTGGTGCGCCAGAACGTCGACTTCGGGAGCCGCGACGGCGTCTTCCCCGGCGTCGAGCTCGTCCACGTGCGCAACCGCGGGGTCGCGTTCGGGCTGTTCGTCGACGGCGGGACCGTGCTGGTCCTGATCGGCATCGCGGCGGTGTCCGCGCTGCTGATCTTCTTCGCCACCCACAGCCGCCGCCCGCTCGTGTGGCTGCCCACGGGGTTGCTGCTCGGGGGCGCGGCGGGCAACCTGATCGACCGCCTCGACCGCGGCTACGTGACCGACTTCATCGACATCCCGTTCTGGCCGGCGTTCAACGTCGCCGACATGTGCATCACGCTCGGCGTGCTGAGCCTGCTCTACGTACTCGAGGGACCGCCCCGCCATGCGGATTGAGGTGCCCGCCGAGGCGGCGGGCGAGCGGCTCGACGTCTTCCTCGCCACCCACGCGGGCTCGCGCGCCGCGGCGCAGCGCCTGATCGACGGCGGCCTGGTGCGCGTCGACGGGGAGGAGCAGGTCAAGCGCCACACGCTGCGCGGCGGTGAGGCGATCGAGGTCGAGGAGGAGCCCGAGGCGGACGTCGCCGACGTGCCCGACGCCCAGTTCTCGATCGCGTGGGAGGACGAGCACCTGCTCGTGGTCGACAAGCCGGCCGGCGTCGTCGTGCACCCCGCGCGCGGGCACGCCGCGGGCACGCTCGCCCAGGCGCTCGAGCCGCTCGGCGCCGCCGGCGGCCCGGAGGGGCGCAGGGGCATCGTCCACCGGCTCGACCGCGACACCTCGGGCCTGCTCGTGGTCGCGCGCTCCGAGGAGGTCCACGCGCAGCTGCAGGCCGCATTGCGGGCGCGGCGGATCCTGCGCGAGTACCTCGCGCTCGTCGAGGGCCGCCCGAGCGCTCGGACGGGCACGATCGAGGCCCCGCTCGGCCGCGACCGCCGCGTGCGCACCCGCATGTCGACCGACACCGCCGACGGGCGCACCGCGGTGACGCACTTCGAGACCGAGCAGGTGCTCGAGGGCTACACGCTGCTGCGGGTGCGGCTCGAGACCGGCCGCACGCACCAGATCCGCGCGCACCTGAAGGCGATCGGACACCCGGTGGTGGGCGATCCCGAGTACGGCCACGCCGGCCTGCTCGGCCTGCCGCGGCAGTTCCTGCACGCCGAGCGGCTCGCGTTCGACCACCCCGTCACCGGCGAGCACATCGACGTCCGCTCGCCGCTCCCCGAGGACCTCCGAGCCGCCCTTTAAACGCGAAGGGGCGGCGCATCCTGGGCCGCCCCACTCGCGGTATTGCACGTCCCGGTCCACCGGAGGTAGGGGAAGGGAGGGCCGGTCCGCACTCCCTCCAACGAGGGGGCTGAATCGAACTTGCGTAAACTGGTGGCTGCAATTTCCGAACCTCTACCCGGGCGATCCGCCTAGAGGAGCTCGGGGACGGCGGCCCTGCCCGGCGCTCGACGCCGGGTCCGCCCACCCCCCGACACCGCCCGGCGCCGTACTCAATCCATTTCAAAGGGAGACTCCATGGCCGACGTCGGCATCAAGGAGCTGCTGGAGTCCGGGGTGCACTTCGGACACCAGACACGCCGCTGGAACCCCAAGATGCGCCGTTTCATCCACGGCGAGCGCGGGGGCATCTACATCATCGACCTGCTCAAGACGCAGGCGCTGCTCGAGCAGGCGCAGCAGTTCAGCTCGGAGGTCGCCCACCGCGGCGGCACCGTCCTGTTCGTCGGCACCAAGAAGCAGGCGCGCGACTCCATCAAGGAGGTCGCGGAGAACGCCGGCATGCCGTTCGTCAACCACCGCTGGCTCGGCGGCCTGCTGACGAACTTCCAGACGATCTCGCTGCGCATCAAGCGCCTGCACGATCTCGAGCGCTACGAGACGGAGGGCCAGCTCGCGCTGCTCCCGACGCGTGAGCGCATGGCCGCCCAGGCCGACCTGGCCAAGCTCCAGGCGAACCTCGGCGGCGTCAAGAACATGCAGCGTCCGCCCGACGCGATGTTCGTCGTCGACCTCAAGACCGAGGTCATCGCGGTCCAGGAGGCCAAGCGCCTGCGGATCCCGATCATCGGCCTCGTCGACACCAACTGCGACCCGGACGGGATCGACTACGTGATCCCGGGCAACGACGACGCGATCAAGTCCTGCGCGATCATCACGCAGGCGATCGGCGACGTCGTCTCGCAGGGCTACCAGACGTTCCGGGCCGAGGAGGAGCGCGCCCGCAAGGAGGCCGAGGAGCAGGCCCGCAAGGAGGCCGAGGCCCGCGCCGCCCGCGAGGAGGAGGAGCGCCAGCGCAAGGAGGCCGAGGAGGCCGCCGCGCGCCAGGCCGAGCGTGACGCTGCCGCGGCCGCCGAGGCCGCCGCCGCTGCGCCTGCGGAGGCCGCTCCGGCGCCCGCCGCTGAGGCCGCGCCTGCGGCTGAGGCCGCGCCCGCTGCGGCTGCGCCCGCGGCTGAGGCCGCTCCCGCCGAGGCCGCTCCGGCGGCTGAGGCTGCGCCCGCCGAGGCCACCACCGCCAAGGGCGATGGCGACAAGGCCGCCGCCGAGGCGCAGGTCGCCGAGGCCGTCGAGGCCGCGCCCGCGAAGGCCGAAGGCACCGCCGACGCCGAAGCGGCTGCGGCCGCCCAGGCCGCCGACGAGCCGGCCGCGCCCGCCGCGTCCGCGCAGACCGAGGACACCCCGCCGCCCGCCGAGGCGACGGAGAAGCCGAAGAAGCCGGCGCGCAAGCCGCGCGCCAAGAAGGCTCCCGCCGAGCCGAAGCCGTCGCAAGCGGAGGAGACAGAGAAGGCATGAGCACCCCCACGATCACCGCGTCGCAGGTCAAGGAGCTGCGCGACAAGACGGGCGCCGGAATGATGGATTGCAAGGCGGCCCTGACCGAGACCGGCGGCGACATCGACGCCGCCGTCGAGCTGCTGCGCGTCAAGCTCGGCGACAAGGCGCTCAAGATGGGCAGCCGCGAGGCCACCGAGGGCACGGTCCAGGCGTACATCCACACGAACGGCAAGACCGGCGTGCTCGTCGAGGTCGACTGCAACACCGACTTCGTCGCCCGCAACGAGGACTTCATCGCGTTCGCGCGCGACGTCGCCCTTCACGTCGCCGCTTCGCCCGCAGGTGCAGTACGTCTCGGAGGAGGAGATCCCCGAGGACGCCAAGCAGGCCGAGCTGCGCGTGTTCGAGCAGCAGGCCGCCGACAAGCCCGAGAACGTCCGCGGCAAGATCGCCGAGGGCAAGCTCCGCAAGTGGATGGAGGAGGTCGTCCTCCTCAACCAGGAGCACGTCAACGGCGACAAGCACGACGGCAAGACGATCGAGCAGATCCGCGCGGAGCTCTCGGGCACGACAGGCGAGAACGTCGTGATCCGGCGCTTCTCCAAGTTCGTGGTCGGGGCGTGAGCCAGCCCGCCTTCAAGCGGATCCTGCTGAAGCTGTCGGGGGAGGCGCTGATGGGCGACCTCCCCTACGGCACCGACCCGGAGCGCGTGCAGGCGATCGCACGCGAGATCCGCGAGGTCCACGATCGCGGCGTCGAGATCGCGATCGTGGTCGGCGCGGGCAACATCTACCGCGGGCTCGAGGGCGCTGCGAAGGGCATGGAGCGCGCCACCGCGGACTACATGGGCATGCTCGCGACCGTGCTCAACGCGCTGACGCTGCAGGACGCGCTCGAGCACGAGGGCGTCCACACGCGCGTGCAGTCGGCGATCACGGTCTCCGAGGTGGCCGAGCCCTACATCCGCCGCCGTGCCATGCGCCACCTCGAGAAGAATCGGATCGTGATCTTCGCGGCCGGCACCGGCAACCCGTTCTTCACGACCGACACCGCCGCCGCGCTGCGCGCGCACGAGATCGACGCCGAGATCATCCTGATGGCCAAGAACGGCGTCGAGGGCGTCTACACCGCCGATCCGAAGGAGGACGGCGACGCCGAGTTCCTGCCCGAGCTCACGCACCGCGAGGCGCTCGAGCGCGGGCTCAAGGTCATGGACTCGACGGCCTTGTCGCTGTGTATGGACAACCACATGCCGATCGTCGTCTTCAACATGAACACCGAGGGCAACATCGATCGGATAATTTCCGGCGAGCGAGTGGGAACGCTGGTGAAGACGTGAGCCTGATCGACGAACTTCTCGACGACGCGCGTGAGCACATGGACAAGTCCGTGGACGCGACGCGTGGCAAGTTCAGCTCGATCCGGACGGGCCGCGCGAGCACGGCGCTGCTCGACCGCATCAACGTCGACTACTACGGCGCCCAGACCCCGCTCAAGCAGCTGGCGACGCTGAGCGCCCCCGAGGCGCGGCTGCTGACCGTCCAGCCGTACGACAAGAGCTCGATCAAGGCGATCGAGAAGGCGATCCTCGAGTCCGACATCGGCCTCACGCCGAACAACGACGGCTCGATCATCCGCATGCAGGTGCCCGAGCTCACCGAGGAGCGCCGCAAGCAGCTCGTCAAGGTCGTGCGCGGGATCGCCGAGGAGGGCCGCGTGGCGATCCGCAACATCCGCCGCGACGTCATGCACGACCTGCGAGAGCTGAAGGAGGCCGGCGAGGCCGGCTCCGACGACGAGCACCGCGCCGAGGACGCGCTGCAGAAGCTCACCGACCAGAAGGTCACCGAGCTCGACGCGGTCCTCAAGAGCAAGGAAGAAGAGATCCTCGAGGTGTGACACCCCGGGGCGCCTCCTACGTCGCGATCATCACCGACGGGAACGGGCGCTGGGCGAGCCAGCGCGGCCTGCCGGTCGCCGACGGGCACCGGGCGGGCGCTGACGCGGTCAAGGCGCGGCTCCGCGACGCCGTCGACCTCGGCATCAAGGAGCTGACCGTCTACTCGTTCTCGACCGAGAACTGGTCGCGCTCGGACGAGGAGGTCGCCGCGCTGATGGCGATGTTCTCGGAGCGGATCCTGGGGGAGACCCCGGAGCTGAACGAGGAGGGCGTGAAGATGCGCTTCCTCGGGCGCCGCGAGGGGGTCTCGCCGGTGCTGCTCGAACAGATGCGCTGGGCGGAGGAGAAGACCGCCGCCAACGACACGATCACGCTCTACGTCGCCTTCAACTACGGCGGCCGAGCGGAGATCATCGACGCCGCGCGCACGTTCGACGGCAGCACCGAGGAGGAGTTCCGCGCGCACCTCTACTCGCCCGAGATGCACGACCCCGACCTGATCATCCGCACGAGCGGCGAGCAGCGGCTCTCGAACTACCTGATGTGGCAGTCGGCCTACTCGGAGCTGCACTTCACCGAGGTGCTGTGGCCGGACTTCTCGCGCGCCGACCTCGAGTTCGCGCTCGCCGAGTTCGACGCGCGCAAGCGCCGCTTCGGGGGCCGCTGATGGCCAGCCGCCGCGAGCCGCCGCCGAGCCGCCGCCCCCGCCGCGGGGCCTCGGACCTCACGAGCCGCATCATCGTCGCGATCCCGGCGATCGCGTTCGCGATCGCGATCATCTACTTCGGCGGCGCGGTGTTCGCGCTCGGGGCGCTCGCGCTCGGGCTCGTCTGCATCAGTGAGCTCTACACGATGCTCGAGCGGATGAAGCCCGTGCGGATCGCGGGCTTCCTCGGCATCAGCGGGCTCGTCGCCGCGGCCGCGCTGGGCGACGCCAACGACGTGCTGCTGGCGCTGGTGGCCTTCCTGCCGGTGCTGTTCGGGCTGACGCTGCTGAGCCCGATCCGGGAGCGGATCTCGCTCAGCCTCGCCGCGACCGTGCTCGGCGTCTACTGGATCGGCCTCGGGCTCGCGAACGCGGTGCTGCTGCGCGGCCTCGACCACGGCGGCGCGCTCGTGTTCATGGTGCTGCTCGGGACGTTCCTGGGCGACACCGGCGCCTATCTCGGCGGCCGCGCGTTCGGCACCCGGCGGCTCGCGCCGCGGGTGTCGCCGAACAAGACGTGGGAGGGCCTGGGGATCGGCGTGCTCGTGTGCGTGGGCTCGGTCTGGTACGCCAGCCGCACCTACGACGGCAACTGGATCACCGGCACCGAGGGGCTGCTGCTCGGTGTCGCGGTGGCGTTCGCCGCGCCGATCGGCGACCTCTTCGAGTCGCTGATCAAGCGTGACGTGGGTACGAAGGACACGGGCGGCCTGTTCGGCGTCCACGGCGGCGCGCTGGACCGGCTCGACGCGGCGCTGTTCTCCCTGATCGCCGGATACCAGGTATGGATCGCGATGAGCTGAACGAAGAGGACCGGCGCGATCGCCAGATGATCGAGCTGCTCAACGAGCTGCGGATCGCGCTGCCGGGCGTGCAGATCCTGTTCGCCTTCCTGCTCACCGTGCCGTTCACGCAGCGCTTCCCGCAGCTGACGTTCTTCCAGCGCGACGTCTTCTACCTCACGCTGCTCGCCACCTCGCTCTCGACCGGCTGCCTGATCGCCCCGTCGGCCGCGCACCGCCTGCGCTTCCACCAGGGCGACCGCGAGTGGCTGATCGAGTCCGGCAACCGGCTGCTGATCGCCGGCCTCGGCTTCCTCGCGATCGCCATCGGCTCCGCGTTCCTGCTGATCACCGACATGCTGTTCGAGGGTGCCCGCGTGTGGATCTACTCGGGGTTCATGTGGATCGTGATCCTCGCGCTGTGGTTCGGCCGGGCCCTGGTGCGCACGCGTTCGTTGCGCTCGTAGAGTTGTATAGATCGGTTGCTGATGTATCGTATCCCGATGTATGGGGATGCGAGAGCCGACCTACTTCCTGCTGGCGGGCCTGCTCGACAGCCCGCGCCACGGCTACGCGATCGCCCAGCTCGCCCGTGAGCTCTCCGGCGGCCGCGTCGGGCTGTCGGCCGGCACGCTCTACGGGGCGCTCGAGCGGCTGAGTGACCAGGGGCTGATCAGACCGGTCGATGACCTGCGGGTCGGCGGCCGGCGGCGGCGCGTCTACGAGCTGACCGAGGACGGCCGGGCGCAGCTCGTGGAGGAGGCGCAGCGGCTGCGCGAGGCGGCCGAGGTGGTCACCGCGCGCCTCCTCGCGGGCGAGGGTGGCCAGGCGGAGATCGATCGGGTCGCCGCGGAGGTCGCCCGGCGGACCGAGGAGCGCCTCGCGAGCCGGTGACGCGGGCGGTTCGGGCGCTCGTGGGCGCCCAGGTTGTCTCGTCGCTCGGCTCGCTGATGACCGTCGTCGCGCTGCCCTGGTTCGTGCTCGAGACGACCGGCTCGGCGGCGCGGATGAGCGTGGTGCTGGCGGCCGAGTCGGCGCCGCTGCTGCTGCTGACCGTCCCGAGTGCGCGCTTCGTGGCGCGCCACGGCCCGTGGCGCACGCTGGTGGCCTGCGACGCCCTGTGGGTCGTGACGACGGCGGCGATCCCGCTGCTGGCGCTGCTCGGGGCGCTGTCGTTCCCGCTCCTCGTCGCGCTCGCGTTCCTCGCCGGCGTGCCGTGGGCCGCCTCGATGGGATCGCAGAGCGCGATAGTCACCGGGCTGCTGGGCAACGACGTGCGGCGGGTCGCCGGCGTCAACGCGCTCCTCCAGACCCTCACGCGGCTCACCTACTTCGTCGGACCGGCGATCGGCGGCGTGGTGCTCGCCGCCTTCGGCGCTCCGGCCGTGCTCTGGCTCGACGCGGCCTCGTTCCTCGTCTCCCTGCTCATCGTCGCCTTCGTCGTCCCGCCCGTGGGGCCCGGCGCGAGCGAGCCCGGCGCCGGCCGCCGGCACGCCGGGTGGCGGTTCGTGCGCCGCGACCGCTGGATGCGCCCGGTCACCACTGCCCAGGCGCTCAGCCAGGGTGCCTTCATGGCGATGACGGCGGCGATCCCCGTGCTCGCCTTCACTGCCCACGATCGCGACCCGGCGCTGGCGGGGGCGCTGCTCGCCCTGTGGGGCGGCGGGGCGATGGTCGGCAGCCTGCTCGCGATCCGTCTGGTGAGGACGGCCAGCCTGCACCGGCTCGGCGCGCTCGCGTGGGCGGGGCAGGCGCTGCCGCTGTGGGCGCTCGTCGCGAGCCGCTCGCCGGTCGTCGCCGCCGTCGCGCTGGGCGCGTCCGGTCTTGCCAACGGCGTCCGCGTGCCGCCGATCAGCGCGCTCACGCTGCAGCGCGTGCCGCCCCGCATCTGCGCGGAGACGATGACCGTCGCGAGCTCGGTGATCCTCGGCACCGGCTTCGTGGGGCTGCTGGCCGCCGGGCTCGCGCTCGAGCACGCCGATCCGTCGCTCGCGTGGATCGGGATCGCTGGGCTGCAGACGGTCGCGGCGGTGCTCTTCGCGCGCTCGGCGCTCTTAGCCGGATCAGAAGGACCCGTGCCATCATGGCCCGGAGGATGAAACGCCTGCTGATCCTCGGCGCCACCGGCTCCATCGGCCTCCAGGCGCTTGACGTCGTCGCCCGCGCGGGCGATGAGTTCGAGCTCATCGGCCTGTCTGCCGAGCGCTCGCACGAGCGCCTCGTCGCGCTCGCCGAGGAGCACGGCGTCAATCGCATCGCGCTCGGCGACGCCGACGCGGCGGCCCGCGCCGCCGAGGCGTGGACCGAGGGCGAGGTGCTCGCCGGGCCCGAGGGGCTCGTGCGGCTGGTGGCGGAGTCCGGCGCCGACCTCGTGCTCAACGCGATCGTCGGCTCCGCCGGGCTCGGCCCGACCGTCGTGGCGCTCACGGAGGGCATCGACGTCGCGCTCGCCAACAAGGAATCGCTGGTCGTCGGCGGCGACCTCGTGATGCCGCTGGCCGAGGCGACCGGCGCCCAGCTGATCCCCGTCGACTCCGAGCATTCCGCCCTGCACCAGCTGATCGCCGGCGAGCCTCCGGGCGCCGTCGACCGGCTCGTCATCACCGCCTCCGGCGGCCCGTTCCGCGGCCGCTCGCGCGCCGAGCTCGAGGACGTCAGCGTCGAGGACGCCCTCCAGCACCCGACCTGGGCGATGGGCGGCAAGATCACGATCGACTCGGCGACGCTGATGAACAAGGGCCTCGAGGTGATCGAGGCGCACCACCTGTTCGGCACGCCCTACGACCAGATCGACGTCGTCGTGCACCCGCAGTCGATCATCCACGGGATGGTCCAGCTGTGCGACGGCGCGTCGCTCGCGCACCTCGGCCACCCCGACATGCAGGTCCCGATCGCCTACGCGCTGCACCACCCGGAGCGCGTCGACGTGCCGGTGCCGCGGCTCGACCTCGCCCAAGTGGGCTCGCTGACCTTCGAGCCGCCCGACCTCGACGCCTTCCCGGCACTCGGGCTCGCGTTCGCCGCGGCCCGCGCCGGCGGCACCGCGCCGTGCGTGCTCAACGCCGCCAACGAGGTCGCCGTCCACGCCTTCCTCAGCGAGCGGCTTGGCTTCATGGGCATCCCCGCCGTGATCGAGGGCACGCTCGAGCGCCTGCCCGCCCGCGCCGTCCACTCGTTCGACTCGCTCTACAACGCCGACGCCGAGGCGCGCCGGATCGCCGGCGAGCTCGTCGCGGAGGAGGCGGTGGCCAGGTGAGCTGGTTCCTCGCGTTCGCCGGCTTCGCGGCGCTGATCATCCTCCACGAGCTCGGGCACTTCGTCGCCGCCAAGGCGGTCGGGATGCGCGTCGAGCGCTTCTCGCTGTTCTTCGGCCGCACCAAGCTGCGCTGGCAGCGCGGCGAGACCGAGTACGGCGTCGGCTGGGTGCCGCTGGGCGGCTTCGTGAAGATCACCGGCATGAACCCGGCGGAGGAGATCCCGCCGGAGGTCGCCCACCGCGCCTACTACCGCCAGCCGGTGTGGAAGCGCCTCGTGGTCATCAGCGCCGGGCCGGCGGTCAACATCGCGCTCGCGTTCCTGATCCTCCTGGGCCTCTACTGGGCCACGATCGGCGATCCGCGCGAGGCCAAGCCCACCAACCGGATCGAGCAGACGACCAAGGGCACGCCCGCCGCGGGCGTCCTGCTGGCCGGCGACCGCATCCTCGCCGTCGACGGCCGCAGCGGCAATCCGGACGCGCTGCGCAAGCAGATCGCGTCGCACAAGTGCGCCGGCGCCCAGAAGGACGGCTGCAAGGCCGCTGAGCCGGCCGTGCTCGTCGTCCAGCGCGGCGACGCGCGCCTCACCGTCAAGGCGACGCCCGAGTACAGCGCCGCGGCCAAGCGGCCGCTGCTCGGCTTCGCGTTCGGCACCAACCGGCCGCCGGTCGGGCCGATCACCGCCGCGCGGCTGAGCGCCGACCAGATGTGGTTCTTCACGAGCGGCACGGTCAGCACGATCGCGCAGATCTTCAAGCCCGAGAAGCGCAAGGAGATCTCGGGCGTGGTCGGGACCTACGAGGTGACGCGCCAGACGATCCAGGTCGGCCCGACCGAGGCGTTGTACCTGCTCGCGGTGATCTCGCTGTCGCTCGGCGTCATCAACCTGTTCCCGTTCCTCCCGCTCGACGGCGGTCACATCTTCTGGGCGCTGGCCGAGAAGGTGCGCGGGCGCGCGATCCCGTTCAGCGTCATGGAACGGGCGGGATTCATGGGCTTCGCGCTCGTGATCGGGCTGTTCTTCATCGGCTTCACGAACGACATCGGGCAGATTGACCGGCGAGGGCTTCGGCGTCAGGTAGGGTCGGCCTGGCATGGCCACGACCGCCGCTCCGGTCTCCCGTCGCGCGCTTCAGGCGCGGTCGATCGCGGAGGCGTTCCGCATCACCGCCGAGGACTTCCCGGACCGCGTCGCGGTGCGGACGAAGGACGACGGCGTCTCGATCACCTGGGGCCAGCTGCGCGACCGCGTCGACGCGCTCGCCGGCGGGCTCGCCAAGCTCGGGGTGAAGCGCGGCGACACCGTCGCGCTGATGCTCTCCAACCGCCCGGAGTTCCACCTCGCCGACCTCGCGGTGATGAGCCTGGGCGCGGTGCCGTACTCGATCTACCTGACCTCGGCGCCCGAGCAGGTCGCCTACGTGGTCGGCGACGCGGGCTCGTCGGTGGCGATCGTCGAGGAGGCGTTCCTGGGCGTGCTGCCGGAGCTCGAGACCGTGATCGTGCTCGAGGGTGCGCGCGGCGAGGGCACGCTCGCGTGGGAGGACGTCGAGGGGTCCAACCCCGAGTTCGACGTCGAGAGCGCGTGGCGCGCGGTCGAGCCCGAGGACCTGCTGACGCTGATCTACACGTCGGGCACCACGGGCCCGCCCAAGGGCGTCCAGCTCGTGCATCGCAACCTGATGGCCGCCACCGAGTCGATCGAGGCGATGATCCAGTTCCCCGACGGGGCGAAGGTCATCTCGTGGCTGCCGTCGGCGCACATCGCCGAGCGCGCCGCCCACCACTACCTGCCGATCGTCTACGCGATGACGATCACCTGCTGCGACAACCCGCGCGAGGTCGTCTCGTATCTGCCGCTGGTCAAGCCGACGTGGTTCTTCGCCGTCCCGCGGATCTGGGAGAAGCTCAAGTCCGGCCTCGAGACGATGCTCGCCTCGCAGCCAGAGGAGCAGCGCGCGCCGGCCCAGGCCGCGCTCGACGCGGCGATCAAGAAGGTCGAGCTCGAGCAGGCCGGCGAGCCGGTGCCCGAGGAGCTCGCCGCCGCCGTCGCGAAGGCCGACGCGGAGATGTTCTCCGGCCTGCGCGCGATGCTCGGCTTCGACGAGATCGCGGCGGTCAACGTCGGTGCCGCGCCGACGCCGCGCGAGGTGCTCGTGTTCTTCCACGCGATCGGGATCGAGCTCGCGGAGCTGTGGGGGATGTCCGAGACGTGTGGCTCTGGGTGCTGCAATCCGCCCGGAATGGTCCGCATCGGGACCGTTGGGCCGCCCGCGCCCGGCGTCGAGATCAAGCTCGGCGAGGACGGCGAGGTGCTGATGCGCTCGGCCGTCGTGATGACCGGCTATCGCAACCTGCCCGAGCGCACTGCCGAGGCGCTCGACGCCGACGGCTGGCTGCACACCGGCGACATCGGCGAGTTCGACGAGGAGGGCTACCTGCGCATCGTCGACCGCAAGAAGGAGCTGATCATCTCCGCGGCCGGCAAGAACATGTCGCCGGCCAACATCGAGTCGACGCTCAAGGGCTCCTCGCCGCTGATCGGCCAGGCCTGCGCGATCGGCGACGCACGCCCCTACAACACGGCCTTGATCGTGCTCGACGCCGACTTCGCGCCCGCCTGGGCGGCCCGGCACGGGCGCGAGGGCGCCTCGCTGGAGGACCTCGCGACCGACGAGGCGATGATCGCCGCCGTGCAGGAGGGCGTCGATTCGGCCAACGCCAAGCTCGCCCGCGTCGAGGGCATCAAGAAGTTCACGATCGTGCCCGGGGATTGGGCGCCGGGCGGGGATGAGCTGACCCCGACGATGAAGCTCAAGCGCAAGCCGATCGCGGCGAAGTACGCCGAGACGATCGAGTCGATGTACCGCAATTAGCGAACTTGCTTTCCCATTCTGCTGCGGGTTAGGGTCGCCCGCATGGCACGGATGCGCACCGCCTCGTCGCCACGACGGCGACCGTTGCGGCACTTGCCGCTCCCACCACGGCCTCGGCTGTCACTTGCTCTGGCCTCCAGGCGGCGCTCAACGCGGCCCCGAACATCAACCAGTCGCCCGAGCTCGTGCTCCTCGGCAACCGCTTCGAGGGCAACGACAGCTTCGGTGAGGGCGGCGGCGCCGCCGTGAACCTCTGCTTCGGCGGGGAGATCGCCGACAACGTCTTCGTCGGCAACGAGATCTCCACCGAGGGTGGCGGCGTCGAGGGCGGCGGCCTCGGGTACTTCGGCTTCGCCTCCAAGCCGCTCACGGCGCGGAACCTGGTGGCGGCCGGCAACGAGGTGCACGGCGGGGGCCAGCAGGTCCCGGAGCGAGGGATCACCGAGCAGGGCCTCGGCGGCGGTATCTTCGCGGTCGGAAGCGACTTTGGCGTGTTCCGGATCGAGGACAGCACGATCGAGGGCAACTCGGCGGCCCAGGGGTCGGGGATCGCCTCCCAGACCATCCAGGCGGGCCGCGGCCAAATCCCGCTGAGCGACCTCGTGCTCCAGAACTCGATCGTGATCAATGGCGGCCCGGAGGACGACGACATCTTCGGCTTCGACCGTGACGTCAGCTTCTCCGGCGTCTGTGTCGAGGGTGGGGCCCACAGCGGCGACGGCAACGTCTGCGCCGATCCGAAGCTGACGGCTCCGGACAGCGACGGCAACGTCAACCAGACGGCGGCCAGCCCGACGATCAACAAGGGCGACGCGTCGCTCGACGACGGCGACCTGACCACCGACTACGCGGGCGACGCCCGCGTGATCAGCGGCAAGGTCGACATGGGCGCCGACGAGTACAAGGCCGCGGCCGTGAAGCCCCCGCCGCCGGTCGTCACGCAACCGACCCCGCCGGCGCTCGCCGCCGGCGGCGTCCACGGCGTGCAGCAGCGCTCGTGCAAGTCGCGGCGCTCGTTCAAGATCCGCATCCGCGTCCCGAAGGGCAAGAAGGCGCTCTCGGCCGTCGTGCGGGTCAACAACGAGAAGGTCAAAGTCGTGCGCGGCAAGCGCCTCAAGGCCGCCGTGCGGCTGGAAGGCCTGCCGAAGGGCAAGTTCACCGTGAAGATCACGGTGCGGCTCGCGAACGGCAAGAAGATCACCGGCACGCGGAAGTACCACACGTGCATTCCGAAGCTGCCGGGTGATGGGCCCCCGAAGGTCTAGGTGAAGCTGGGGGCGGGCATCGCTCTCGCGCTCGCGGCGCTCGCCGCGAGCGCGGTGCCCGCGCACGCGGCGTCCGACGAGCCGGACCTGGTCATCCGCCTGCCGGGTGCGCCGTCCGGCTCGGTGGTGGCGCCCGTGTTCGTGGACGCCTACGAGGAACCCGGGCACCTGCTCTACCGCTTCGACGCGGTGATCGCCAACCAGGGCGGCACGCTCGACCTGTTCCGCACGCCTGCGGGAGTTGGACAGGCCATCTGGCCTGGCGGGCGCCCCCCGCAGGACAACCTGCCGAGCCCGGAGACGACCCCGTCCGAGTTCGTCGACCGCTCCGGCTTCGGCTCGAGCTTCAGCTACGCCTACGAGAAGACGCACGAGCACTTCCACTTCTCCTCGGCGGCGCGCTACTCGCTGCAGCCGGCGGGTGGGGCGGAGCGCGTGTCGGACAAGATCGGCTTCTGCCTGTTCGACTCCTACGAGCCGAAGCCGGAGAACCTCTTCGACTTCAGCGTGCAAGGGCCCGCAGGGGAGACGTGGTGCGCGTTCAACGACCCGCAGCAGGCGACCGTCCGCATGGGGCTCTCGCCGGGCGGCGCCGACATCTACAGCGCGCAGCGCGAGCGCCAGTGGGTCGACATCACCGGCCTGGCGCCCGGCCCCGCGGTCGTGCGCGGCCAGGCCAATCCGCTGCTGTGCGTGCTCGAGAGCAACGCCGCGAACAACACCACCAGCGAGTCGCGGGAGATCCCGGGCGTGCGGGTGGCGGACGTGGCGGGCTCGGGGTCGGTGGTGCTCTCCGGTGAGGTCGTCGCGCCCGGCGTCCCCGCGCGCCGCAGCGGCGGCTGCCAGCCCGGGCGGACGACCCGCGGCTGCTACGTCTGGGCCTCGGCGGCGGGGCCGCTGCGCTTCAGCGTCGTGCGCGAGCCCGGACACGGGGTGGTCGCGCTGGCTCCGGGCGCCGACGGGCTGCACGCGGGCGCGACCTACACGCCTGCGGCCGGCTTCTCGGGCGAGGACTCCTTCACCTACGTGGCGACCGACGCGCGCGGGTTGACGTCGAAGCCCGCGACGGCGCGGGTGACGGTGCCCGCGGCCCCGGCGGCGGCGCCGCCGGTGGTCGTGGCGCCCGCGCGGGCCCGGCTCTCCAAGGTGCGCGTGGTCAAGCGGCGGGGGCGCTGGCGCGTCGAGCTGCGGGTGAGCGCGCCGGCGCGCCTGTCGGGGCGGCTCGAGCGGCGCCGTGACGGGCGCAAGAAGACGTTCCGCCTGCGCTCGCGGAAGGTGCGCGCCGGATCGGCCCGGATGGCGCTCGGCCGCCTGACGCGCGGGCGCTACCGGCTGCGGCTGCTTGTGAACGGCCGGGTGGCCGCCAGCGCGAGGTTCCGGGTCCGCTTCTAGACTGGATGCCGCATGGCTTCCCAGCGACACGTGAACGTGGGCGGGGTTCAGATCGGCGGGGGCGCCCCGGTCGTCGTCCAGACGATGACCAAGACCGAGACCGCGAACCTGGCCGCGACGATGGACCAGATCCGCACGGTGGCCGACGCGGGGGCCGACATCGTGCGCGTCGCCGTCCCGCGCGACAAGGACATCGAGGCGCTGAAGACGATCGTCGTCGAGTCGCCGATCCCGATCATCGCCGACATCCACTTCAACCACACGCTGGCGCTGAAGGCGATCGACGCGGGCGCGCACTGCATCCGCCTCAACCCGGGCAACATCGGTGGGCCCGACAAGGTCGCCGAGGTCGCCGACCGGGCGCGCGCGGCGGGCACGCCGATGCGCATCGGCGTCAACTCCGGCTCGCTGCCCAAGCATCTGCACGCGCTGGAGCGCGAGAACCCGGTCGAGGCGCTGGTGACGGCCGGCACCGAGTTCGTGGCGCTGATGGAGCGGCTCGAGTTCACCGACTTCAAGGTCTCGATCAAGTCGACGAACGTGCCCAACACGATCGCCGCCAACCGCCTGCTGAGCGAGCGCATCCCGTATCCGCTGCATCTCGGCATCACCGAGGCGGGGACGAAGTGGTCGGGCTCGCTGAAGTCCGCCGTCGGCCTCGGCACGCTGCTGGCCGACGGGATCGGCGACACGATCCGCATCTCTTTGAGCACCTTCCACGCCGAGGAGGAGGTCAAGGTCGCCTGGGAGATCCTCAAGGCGCTGAAGCTGCGCGAGCGCGGCCCGGTGCTGATCGCCTGCCCGACCTGCGGCCGCCTCCAGTTCGACATGGACACCGTGGTGGCGGACATCGAGCGCCGGCTCGAGGCCTACGCGGACCCCGTCGAGGTCGCCGTGCTCGGCTGCGCGGTCAACGGCATCGGCGAGGCGTCGCACGCCGACTTCGGCATCACCGGCGCCAAGAACGAGGGCCTGATCTTCTCGCGCGGCAAGGCGCTCAAGAAGGTGCCGACGGAGCAGCTCGTCGACGAGCTGTTCAAGGAGATCGACAAGTACACGACGACCAAGAAGATCGAGGTCGACGAGGCCGAGCAGGCCGAGGGCGCCGAGTGGCTGCAGCGGATCGAGGAGGAGAACGCGGGCGAGCTCACGCCTGAGCGCCTCGCGAAGCTCGAGGCCGAGAAGCAGCGCGCCGACGACGACGTGATGGACGAGGCGCTGCTGCGCCTCGACGAGTCGGACTCGCCGACGTCCAGCCGCCGCTTCACCCGCGCCTAGGGGCGAAAACCCCACGAAAGTCACCTCAGGGTCGCTATGCGATCTCGAGACGACATTCGTGGCCTCGCCGGGCTCGCCTCGCGGCAGAACGGCAACGTCACACACCACCAGCTCCTCGATGCGGGCCGTTCAGCGGAGCAGATCAAGCGGCTTCGTCGAGCTGGCTGGCTGATCCCGCGGCACACCGGTGTCTACGCCGTCGGCTACGTGCCCGAGGCGCGCGAGTCCTCCTGGCACGCCGCGGTGCTCGCGCTCGGAGCGCGCGCGGTCCTGAGCCACGTGGCTGCCGCCGCCCTCTGGGGGATGGTGCGGCGAACGGCGATCATTGAGGTAACGGTCCCGACCACGGCGGGCCACGCGCGGCGCGACGGGATCGTGGTGCACCGCCAACGCCTGCCTCCCGAGCACGTCACGATCCATCGCGGGATCCCGGTCACCACGCCGATCCGCACGCTGCTCGACTACGCCGCGGTCGCTCCCCTCAATGCGCTGTTCAGAGCCTTCGAGCAGGCCCAGGTCCACCTCCACATCCCGCCCGCCCCGATTGCGGCCGAGGTGATCGCCCGGCCACGCGCACGAGGCAACGGCAAGCTCCGGAAGGTGCTCGTCGGTGCGGTCGATCCGGCCGACGTGCGCTCGGTGCTGGAGCTCCGCTTTCTGCGCATGTGCGCCGCTTACGACCTCCCGCGCCCGCAGGTCAACGTCCGCATGGGGGAGTGGACGCCGGACTTCTACTGGCCGGAGTGGGGCTTGATCGTCGAGACCGACAGCGTCGCGTTCCACAGCACCGCGTGGGAGCGCCAGCGGGACGCGGAGAAGGACGTTGCGATGCGCGAGCGCGGCCTGGACGTGCTCCGGCTGAGGTGGGCGGAAGTGGTGCAGCGGCCGGCCGAAACGGCCCGTCGGATCCACGAGTGTCGGCTCGAGGTCGCATAGCGGCCTCGAGGTGACATTCGTGGGCGCTTGACAAGGTTGTGAGTGACTGCTTACATACCGCGTAAGTTAGTAGTCACTCACTTCCCCTCGGAGGTCGCCCGCATGTCACGCCGCAGCATCGTCACCCTCGCCATCGCCTCCGTGGCCATCTTCATGGTCACGCTCGACAACCTCGTCGTGACGACTGCTCTGCCGAGCATCCGCCGCGACCTCGGCGCCTCGCTCGAGGACCTCGAGTGGACGGTCAACGCCTACACGCTGGCGTTCGCGGTCTTCCTGCTCACCGGGGCGGCGCTCGGCGACCGCTTCGGGCGGCGGCGGATGTTCCTCGTCGGCATCGGGATCTTCACCGCCGCGTCGGCGTTCGCCGCGCTGGCGCCCTCGACCGACGCGCTGATCGCCGCACGGGCGATCCAGGGGCTCGGCGGGGCGATCGTGGCGCCGCTGACGCTGACGCTGTTGAGCGAGGCGTTCCCGGCTGAGCGGCGCGGCGTTGCGCTCGGCATCTGGTCCGGCGTCGGCGGCCTCGCCGTCGCGATGGGCCCGCTGGTGGGCGGCGCGATCATCGAGTCGATCTCGTGGCAGTGGATCTTCTGGGTCAACGTCCCGGTCGGCCTCGCCCTGCTGCCGCTGGCGCGCCGCGGCCTCGTGGAGAGCTACGGCCCCGCCGGCCGCCTCGACCTGCCGGGCGTCGCGCTCGCCACCGGCGGCCTGCTGGGCGTCGTCTACGCCACCGTCGAGGGCAACTCGCTCGGGTGGGGGAGCACGACGGTCGTCGGCTCCTACCTGATCGGCGCCGCCCTGCTCGTCGCCTTCGGCCTGTGGGAGCGCCGCAGCCCGGCGCCGATGCTGCCGCTGCGCTTCTTCCGCTCGCGCGCCTTCTCCGCCACGTCGGTCGTGTCGCTGGCGATGTCGTTCGGGATCTTCGGCTCGATCTTCCTGCTCGCCCAGTTCTTCCAGACCGTGTGGGGCTACGGGCCGCTCGAGGCCGGGCTGCGCACGCTGCCGTGGACGGCCATGCCGATGCTGGTCGCCCCGATCGCCGGCGCGCTGTCGGACAAGATCGGCTCGCGGCCGCTGATGGCCGCCGGCCTCGGCCTGCAGGCCGTCGCGATCGTGTGGCTCGCCGCGATCACGAGCACCGACGTCGCCTACCTCTCGCTCGTCCCGGCGTTCGTGATGGGCGGCACCGGCATGGCGCTGGTGTTCTCGCCGGTCGCCAACGCGATCCTCGGCGCGGTGAAGCCGCACGAGGCGGGCCAGGCGAGCGGCGCGAACAACGCGATCCGCGAGCTCGGCGGCGTCCTCGGCGTCGCGGTGCTGGCGGCCGTGTTCAGCGCCAGCGGCGGCTACCAGTCCGGCCAGGCGTTCGTCGACGGCCTCCAGCCCGCGCTGTTCGTCGGCGCAGCGGTCCTGGCCGTCGGCGCGGTCGCGGCGCTGCTGGTGCCCGGCAAGCCGCGTGCCGAGGCATCCGCGGTCGCCGCGGGCGAGCCGGTGCCGGTTCCGGCGTAGGCGGCGGGGCCGTCGAACTGCGCATTGAGGGAAAGGCAGGTGTGCAACAACGTTCCTCTCGAGCCCGATCGCGGGCCGAGGGGAACGTTCTGCGCTTCAGAGGGCACGTTTTGTTCCCCGACCCGGGTCGGAGGCGCCGAAAGGAACGAAACTGCACCCCCTCCCGGACCTTCCCTCAATGCGCCGTTGCCGTTCGCCCGACTACAGCTCCCGCGCGAAGTGATACGAGGCAATCCGCAGCCCGTGCCGGAAGTAGAACCGGTGGGCGTCCTCGCGGTCCTCGCCGACGCCGGAGTCGAGGTGGAACTGGGTGCAGCCGCAATGCCGCGCCTCGTCCTCGAGCCAGGCGAACAGCCGGTCGGCGAGGCCGCGGCCGCGGTGGTCCTCGGCGGTGACGAGGTCGTCGACGTACATGTGGCGGCCCCAGGCGAGGTACTCGTTGATGCGGAAGCCCGCGACGGCGGTGGCCTCCTCGGTGCCGTCCTCGAACGCGCCGATCAGCCGGTAGCCGGCGGGCCGCTGGCGCTCGTCGACCTGGCGGACGAGCGCCTCGGGGCTCCCGAGCCCGGGCCGGAGCTGCAGCAGCGTGCGCGCGGCGAGATGGGTCTCGCCGGGGCCGAGCTCGCGAACGGTCACGGGCGGGACGTTAGCGCCGCGCCAGGCACGCGTAGTGGACGGTGAACAGCTTCTCCGTCGCTTTCGGCACCGCGCGCCACGCTGCGCGGCGGACGAGCGTCTTCACCGCCGCCGTCGCCCGCTCACCGCGCGTCTCCGCGAAGAACGCGTGGTGGGCGTAGGGGAGGGGGTCGGAGAGCTCGGCGGCGACCGTCAGCCCGGCGACGCGGACCAGCGCGTGGATCGCTGCGCGGTCGAAGAACTGGATGTGGCCGATGCGCGCGGCCTCCTCGCGCTTCTCGTCGCGGCGGGCGGAGCGGTTGTCCTCGAGCGGCACCTCGATGAGCACGGCGGGCGCGACCCTCGCCGCCTCGCGCAGCAGCGACATCGGCTCGGGGACGTGCTCGAGCACGTGCGAGACGACCGCCAGGTCGTAGGCGCCGTCCTCGGCCGGCACCTCCACGCCGTCGAAGACCTCGACGCGCCGCGCGACACCCCGCTCCCGCGCGATCTCGGCGGCCGGCGGCGACAGCTCGAACCCGTCGAGCACCGGCGCGACGCCGCGCGCGGCGAGCTCGGCCAGCAGCGCGCCGTCCCCGCAGCCGATCTCGACGAGCGTGCTCGGCCGCAGCCCCGCGCGGGCGAGCAGCTTGACCACGTGATCGGCCTTCGAGCGCGCCCCGAGCGCCCGCCAGCGCCCCATCCGCTCCGCCTCGCCGGGATCGGAGAGGGAGTAGCCGGCGGTGTAGAAGTCCTGGAACTCGCTCACGGACGCGAAGCGTGCCAGCGGCGGGCGGTGTCGGTCGCCAGGTCGACGACGCCTGAGAGGCGGCGGGTCGGCTTGTCGGCTGCGGTGGCGCCCGCCTCCTCCCAGGAGAAGCGGTACTTCGCACGGCGCTGGATCGGGAGCCGCCGCGTCCAGTAGCCGCGCGCGTCGGTCTGGACCGTCGCCACCTTGCGGAAGATGTTCTGGCCGGGCCGCAGTCGCAGCACGGTCACCGTCCGCGCGCCCGTGCCCGGGCGGATCTGGCCCCAGAACCGCGCCACGGAGCCGCGCGGGCCGAGGTGGATCACGAACGGCTGGCGGAACGCGCGCATCGCCGGCTTCGGCTTGCCGTTGACGTAGCGCAGGCCCGACTGCCAGCCCGAGTAGCTCTTGACCCCGCGCTCCCGCACGACCACCGGCTCGTCGCGCCACTGGTACTGCGTGAGGTTGCGCACGCGCGGCAGCCGCCACGCGAGGTAGGCCGCCTGCTGGATGTAGCGCGCCTGGCGTCCGAGCGAGACGCCCACCTCGCGATCGGGCGGCGAGGTCTGGTAGCTGAACTCGGTCAGGTAGACGTCGAACTTGCGCCGCGGGGCGCCGATCCGGCCCATCCGCGTCAGCCGGTCGAGCACCGCGAACAGCCGCGGGAGGTCGCCGATCTGGGCCTGGTCGCGGTCCGGGTTGGGATCCTCGGGCCCGAACTCGACGCCGTGCGGGTGGTAGCCGAACGCGTCGGCCCGCGCCGGGCGGAAGCCGCGACACGGCCCGGTGCGGATCCGCTTGTAGCGCCGGTTCACGCACGCCAGCTCGCGCAGGAACGGCATCGGCGACACCGGCGAGCGGGTCGAGATCGCGCGGTGCCCGCGCGGCGCGAGCTCGCCGAGCAGCACCTGGGCGCCGGGGTCGGCGCGCTCGATCGCGGGCCGCGCGGCGCGCACCAGCCCGCGGTAGATGTGCGGCGAGGCCGGGACGCAGACGCGTCCGCAGGTCTGCTGCGGCTCGAGCCAGCCGGCGATGTTCGGCTCGTTCCAGATCAGGTAGCGGTCGACCTTGTCGCGGTAGCGCGTCGCCACCGCCCGCGCGAACTGCGCGAACAGCCGCGGCGACGGCTTGTAGCGGGGATTGCGCCGTTGCGGCGCGAGCGAGGTCCACAGCGGCCCCGGCCCGGTCACGCTGAGCATCACCTTCATCCCGGCGGCGTTGGTGAGGTCGATCGCGCGGTCGAGCGTCGACCAGTCGTAGCGCCGCGAGCGGTGGTTGCCGAGGTCGAAGCCGCGCGGCCGGTGCATGCGGTTGCGGCCGGGCGAGACGTCGATCCAGCGCGCGTGGATGCGGACGACGTCGACGCCTGAGGCCGCCCACGCATTGACCGCGCCCTCCGCCTCGAAGGGCGCGGAGAGCAGCAGGCGCTCGTCCTCCATGCCGACCTCGAGGTTCGAGGCAGCGTGGGCGGGTGCAGCGAAGGCGAGCGCCACCGCGATCGCGGCGCTCGCCCGTCCGATCATCGCGGCGCGACCGTCGCCTCGCGTGACACCAGGCCGCCCCAGGCCAGGCGCCAGACGCCGGCCCGCTTCGGCACGCGCACGAGGAACTGGCCCTTGCGCGAGCGCACGGTCACGGTCTTGACGGTCGCGAACGCGCCGCCCTTCGGCGGTCGCACCTGGATCTGCACGACCTGCGGGGTCGAGTCCGGCGCCGGGCGCACCTGGCCGTAGAGCCGCAACCGCGACCCGCGGCCGGACACCCAGATCGGCAGCTTGTAGGCGCTGTAAGCCGGCTTCGCGCGCCCGTCGATGAACCGCAGGCCGCTCTGGAAGCTCGCCAGCGCCGCCTCGTCGACCAGCTTGTACTGGGCGACCGCCCGCACCCGCGGGTCCTTGTAGGCCATCCAGTCGGACTGGTTGATGTAGGAGGGCTGGAGCGCCACGCGCACGCCGAAGATCCGGTCCGGCGGGTTGGTCTGGAAGCCGAACTCCGTGTAGTAGATCGGCAGGTGCCGCGGGATCCGCCGCGCCCGCGCCGCCGCGTCCAGCACCCGGCGCAGCCGCGAGGGCGAGGAGATCGTGATCTCGCCCGCCGCCTGGGGCGGCTCGGCCGGCGGCCGCGAGCCGCCGCGCTGATAGGGGTGGTGGGCGAAGCCGGCCACCGCGAAGCGCTTGAACTTCCGGCACGCGTGGCGCTTGCCGTCCGCGCCGCGCAGGCGCTTGCCGCCCGGCGTCAGGCAGAACAGCTTGCGCAGGAACTCGACCGGCGGGATCGGCCGCCGCGCCAGCGAGCCGCTCGTACGCCCGATCGGCGCCGTCTCGCCCAGGAGCACCTGGTCACGCCCGTGCCCGCTCGCCTTCAGCCCGGCGATCGCCGCCAGCGCCAGCTTGCGGTAGACGACGGCCGCGGTCGCCACCAGCCGCCCGCGCTTGCGCTCGTACTGCGGCGTCAGCCAGCCCGGCTGGTTCGGCTCGTTCAGTGGCGACCAGCGCGTCACGCGCGGGAGCACCCCGCCGCCCTGGTTCTCGTCCGCGTAGCTGCCTGAGTAGCGCCGCCCCAGCGCCGTGACGAACGCCCGGTATGCCTTCGGAGCCGGCTTGCAGGTCGCCGTCTTCTTCTTGCAGCGCGACGCCCACTTCGGCATCGGCGTCGAGGGGGAGAGGATCAGCCCCAGCCCGCGCACCGACGTCCCGCGCACGAGGTCGTCGTAGGGATCCCACGCCGCCGGCGAGTAGGAGCGCGGGTCGGCGGCCTTGAAGCCGCGCGGCCGGCGCGAGCCCCGCGGGGCGATGCGCGACCACAGGACCAGCGAGCGCACGGAGTCGGCGCCCAGCGACTTGATGTCGTCCATGGCGTTGTTGGCGGCGCCGGGCCCGAGGTCGAGCAGCTGGTGCTCGTCCTCGAAGATCGACTCTTGGTTGCGCGCGGCCGAGGCTGGCGCGGCGGCGCAGAGGAAGAGGGCGCTGCAGAGCAGCGCGAAGCGAAGGCGGGTCATCACTCCGGAGCGAACGCCGGACCGCGGGTGAAGTTGCGATCCGGCGTCTCGACGGTGCGTCAGCTAGGCGACGGCCTCGTAGCGCTCGGAGACCTTGCCCCAGTCGATCGTGTTGAACCACGCGTCGATGTAGTCGGGGCGCTTGTTCTGGTACTTCAGGTAGTAGGCGTGCTCCCACACGTCGACGCCCACCAGCGGCGTCTGGCCCTTGGAGAGCGGGCTGTCCTGGTTCGGCGTGCCGACGATCGCGAGGCCCGAGCCGTCATGCACGAGCCAGGCCCAGCCGGAGCCGAACTGGCCGACGCCGGTCTCCTTGAGCTTGGTCTTGAAGTCGTCGTACGAACCGAACGCCGAGTTGATGGCGTCGCCGAGGGCGCCGGACGGCTCGCCACCGCCGTCGGGGCTCATCGACTCCCAGAACAGCGAGTGGTTGTAGTGGCCGCCGCCGTTGTTGCGCACGGGACCCTGCTTGTCGGAAGGCAGCGAGTCGAGGTCCTTGAGGACATCCTCGATCGGCTTGCCGTCCCAGTCGGTGCCTTCGAGCGCGGCGTTGGCCTTGTCCACGTACGCCTGGTGGTGCTTGTCGTGGTGGACCTTCATCGTCGCCTCGTCGATATGCGGCTCGAGAGCGTCGTAGTCGTAGGGCAGCGGCGGGACCTCGTAGGCCATTGGAAGCTCCTCCTTCGCATTCAGGACGAGCCTGCAAGATAGCTTTCCCGGGACAGTGACCCGTCTCTCCCGCTACCTGCTCCCCACCGAGAAGCAAGCCCCGGCCGAAGCCGAGGCCCTCTCCCACAAGCTGATGGTCCGCGCCGGGCTCGTGCGCCAGCTCGGCACCGGCCTCTGGACCTTCCTGCCCGCCGGCTGGCGGGCGCACGAGAACGTCGTCCAGATCGTCCGCGAGGAGATGGACGCGATCGGCTGCCAGGAGATGTTGATGCCGGTGCTCAATCCGGCTGATCTGTGGCAGCGCTCGGGCCGTTACAGCATTGATGAGGTGTTCAAGCTCAAGGACCGCAAGGGTGCCGACATGGTGCTGGCGCTGACCCATGAGGAGGTCATCACCTTCCACGTCTCGGCGATCGTGCGCTCCTACCGCCAGCTGCCGTTCTCGGCCTACCACTTCCAGACCAAGGGCCGCGACGAGGCGCGGCCGCGGGCGGGGATCTTGCGGACGCGCGAGTTCATCATGAAGGACGCTTATACCTTCGACCGCGATCGCGCGGGCCTCGACGAGCACTACGAGCACTTCCGCGGCGCCTACGACCGCGTCTTCGACCGGGTCGGGCTCGAGTGGTACCGGGTCGAGTCGGACGTCGGCGCAATGGGCGGCATCGGCGCCCACGAATACATGGCGCCGTGCGCGGCGGGCGAGAACGACGTCGCGCTGGCGCCCGGCTACGCCGCCAACGTCGAGATCGCGAGCGCCGAGCCCGCGCCGGTCGAGCTGCCGGCCCCGCGCGACGCCCCCGAGGAGGTCCCGACGCCCGGCCTGACCACGATCGCCGAGGTCGCGGGCTCGCTGCACCTGCCGGAGGGCGCGCTGCTCAAGAGCTACCCGGTGATGGTCGAGGACCGCGGGCTCGTGCTCGTCGTCCTGCGCGGCGACCACCAGGTCAACGACATCAAGCTCACTAACGCGCTCGGCGCCTCGTTCCGCGCCGCCCGTGAGGACGAGTTCGCCCAGCGCATCGGCCCCGCCGGCTCGATGGGCCCGGTCGGCGCCGACGTCTCCGTGCTGCTCGACGACGCCGTGGCACCGGGCCCGTACGTCGCCGGCGCCAACCGCGACGGCTACCACCTGCAGGGCGTCGAGCCCGGCCGCGACTTCCCGTTCAAGCGGGCGGACGTCCGCAAGGTCGAGGCCGGCGACACCGTGGACGGCCACCCGATCCGGATCGAGCCCGCGATCGAGGTCGGCAACATCTTCAAGCTCGGCACGCGCTACTCGGAGCCGTTCGGCGCCACCTATCTCGACGAGTCCGGCAAGGAGCAGCTGATCTGGATGGGCTCCTACGGCATCGGCCCGGCGCGCATCACCGCCGCCGCGGTCGAGCAGTTCGCCGACGAGCAGGGCATCTCGTGGCCGCGCACGATCTCGCCGTTCGACGTCCATCTCGTCGCCCTCGGCAAGCCGGGCACCGAGGAGCACGCGCTGGCCGAGCGGCTCTACGCCGAGCTGCAGGACGCCGGGCTCTCGGTCATCTACGACGACCGCGAGGACGTCGGGACGGGCGGCAAGTTCGCCGACGCCGAGCTGCTCGGGTGCCCGCTGCGCCTGACCGCGGGCAAGCGCTCGCTCGCCTCCGGGGAGCTCGAGGTCCAGGTGCGACGCGGCCAGGAGTCGCGTGCGCTCCCGCTGGAGGGCGCCGCGGAGGCGGCGGCTGAGTTGTGGCGGACCCTGGCCTGACACCCAGCAGCGGCACCGACCGCGCGCGCGAGCAGATGCAGGAGGCCGCCGAGAAGGCGCGCCTGACCTTCCGGCGCCTGTCCGGGCTCGACCGCTCGGGCCCGCCACCGCCGGAGACGCTCGCCGGCCAGCCGTGGCGCGTATGGACGATCCCCAACGCGATCGGCTTCTTCCGGCTCGCGCTGCTGCCGGTGTTCCTCGTGCTGGCGCTGAGCTCCGAGGACGGCACCGACATCGCCCCGCTCGTGATCTTCGCCGTGATCGGGTGGACCGACTATCTCGACGGGATCGCCGCCCGCCTCACCGGCCAGTACTCGCGCTTCGGGGCGCTGCTCGATCCGCTCGTCGACCGCCTGCTGGTCATCTCCGGCGTGATCGTGTGCTGGAAGTTCGACCTGCTCCCGCACTGGGCGCTGACGGTGCTGGTGGTGCGCGAGCTGTTCGTGATGGGCCTCGTCCGCTGGGGCCTCAACCGCGGTTTGGACGTCAAGGTCAACTGGTGGGGCCGGGCGGGGGTGTGGCCCGTCATGACCGCGCTGTTCCTGGCCATGGCCGGGGTCGGCTGGGTCGCCGAGGCGTGCCTCTACGTCGGGCTCGTGCTCGTGCTGGGAGCGACCGTCCTGTACCTGCGGGAGGCGATCCGGCTGAGCCGCGAGCAGGGACCCTCAAGCTCAGCTTGAACCGCTAGAGTGAGTCGCGTGGTAGCCGAAGCGAAGAGAGGAACACTCTGATGATGGACACCTTCCCCGATTTGGGGTCGCTCTCGGACCAGGAGCTGAAGGACCTGATCCAGCAGCTCACGGACGAGGAGCAGGAGGTGTCCTACCGGCGCCGCATCCTGCACGGGAAGATCGACATCCTCCGGGCCGAGCTCGTCAACCGTCTGCGCAAGAAGCATGAGGGCGGTGAGGAGGTCATCTCGGGCGCTGACGTACAGCGACTGACGGACATCTTGGCCGGCCGCGCTGCCAGCGACGACGACGTCTAGGGGCCCCTGGCAGGGGGAGCCCGAGCGTGGCACGTCATTGCCCCGAGTGCGGCTTCGTCGTCGCCGAAGGCGCGAACTACTGCCCTAAGTGCGGTGCGTTCCAGGGCGCCGCTGAGGCGCCGAAGGAGGACGCGACGACCGCGACGTACGTGATCGACGACCAGACGGGCGAGCTCAAGCCCGTCGACGTCGGCGACGTCGCGGCGCAGAGCGGCGCGCTCGTGGTCCGCTCCGGCGGTGGCCGCGTCGGCCAGTCGTTCCCGATGTCCGGCGAGAAGATGACGATCGGGCGCTCCCCGGAGACCGACGTCTTCCTCGACGACGTCACCGTCTCGCGCGAGCACGCCACGCTCGTACGCCGCGGCGGCGACTGGTTCCTCGACGACTCCGGCTCGCTCAACGGCACCTACGTCAACCGTCAGCGGGTTGACTCGCACCGGCTCGCCGACGGCGACGAGCTCCAGATCGGCAAGTTCAAGCTCACCTTCTTCGCACGGTGAGCGAACAGGAGACCACCGACCCGGTAGCCGCCGACGGGGCAGACGTCCAGCCCGAGCCCGTCCAGCGCCAGAAGTCGCTCACCATCGGCGCGGTCTGCAAGGCGCTGCAGCAGGAGTTCCCGGACATCTCGATCTCCAAGATCCGCTACCTGGAGGACCAGAAGCTGCTGACGCCGCGGCGCACGCCCGGCGGTTACCGGCTCTACTCCCAGACCGACGTCTCGCGCCTGCGCACGATCCTGCGCCTGCAGCGCGACGAGTTCCTGCCGCTGCGGGTGATCCGCCAGGAGCTCGCTGCCGGCCGCAGCGAGGGCGCCGAGCAGGTCGCCTCGCCGCAGGCCGGCTCTGACGCGCGGCCGGGCGCCGCGCTGCGGCGGCTCACGTTCTCGCTGCGCGACAAGGGCGCGCTGTACTCACTCGAGGACGTGGTGGAGGAGACCGGCGCCGAGCGGCGGCTGGTGGCCGAGCTTGAGGACTACGGGATCGTGGCCGGCGAGCTGCGCGGCAACGTGCGCTACTACGACGAGACCGAGCGCGAGATCATCCGCGCCGTCACCGAGCTGTCGCGCTACGGCGTCGCCGGGCGCAACCTGCGCGTGTTCAAGACCTCGGCCGAGCGCGAGTCCGGCCTGCTCCAGCAGATCCTCGCCCCGTCGCTGCGCTCGCGCAATCCCGAGCGGCGCAAGGAGGCGGTCGAGGCGCTGGAGAACCTCGCGGCGGTCGCCTCGCACCTCAAGCACCTGCTGCTCGTGCGCGACCTGCGCCGCATCGCCAAGTGACCGAGCCCGACCTCCGGGCCCTGATCCGCGACATCCCGGACTTCCCGTCCGCGGGGATCCTGTTCAAGGACATCACGCCGCTGCTGCTCGACCACGAGGCGGTGCGCAGCGCCGTCCGGCGGCTCGCCGACTGGTCGCGGCCGCGCGACGTCGACTTCGTGGTCGCCGCCGAGGCCCGCGGGTTCATCCTCGGCGCTGCATTGGCGCTCGAGCTCGACGCGGGCTTCGTGCCCGCCCGCAAGCCGGGCAAGCTGCCGTCGGAGACGGTCTCGGCGGAGTACATCCTCGAGTACGGCGTCGACGCGCTCGAGATGCACGCCGACGCGCTGGCCGACGGCGCGCGCGTGCTGATCCACGACGACCTGCTCGCCACCGGCGGGACGGCGCGGGCGCTGGCCGAGCTCGTCGAGAACCTCGGCGGCATCATCGCCGGCTTCGCGTTCCTGGTCGAGCTTGAGTTCCTCGAGGGCCGGCGGCGGCTCGAGGGCTACGACGTCCACGCGCTGATCTCCTACGGGGACTAGTTGGTCGTCCGCCGCTCGCGCACGGTGGCCGCGCCGGTCGACGACGTGTGGCGGATCGTCCGCGACCCCTACCACCTGCCGCGCTGGTGGCCGAGGACGCAGCGCGTCGAGGGCGTCAACTCGGGCGGCTGGACGTCGGTGCTGGTGACCGAGAAGGGCCGCGCGATCCGCGCCGACTACCGCGTCCAGCTCTCGAAGGGCTCGGAGCGGCGGATCTGGTCGCAGGAGCTGGTCGGGACGCCGTTCGAGCGGCTGTTCCGCGAGGTCGTCTTCGAGGTCGACCTGGCGCCCGCCGACAGCGGCACGGCGGTCGGGATCGAGACGCGCCAGAAGCCGAAGGGGTGGGCGCGCTTCGGCGGCGTGATGCTGCGCCGCGCGGCGAAGCGCCAGGCCGACGAGGCGCTGGCCGGGCTGGCCGGGCTGCTGGAGGAGGCCGCGTGAGCCGCCGCGAGTGCGTGTTCTGGGGCTGGGGCGAGCCGGGTGCCGGGCCGTCGCTGCCCGACCAGGCCGCGGGCTTCCTGCGCTCCGAGCTCGGCGTCGAGGGCGCGGTGGTGTCGCAGCCGGTGGCGCTGGAGGACGTGCGGCTGCGGCCGCCGGCGCTCGCGCAGGCGACGCGGGCGCGGCTCGCCGAGATCGTGGGGGAGGGCGGCGTGCGCGACGACGCCGAGGCACGCGTCGGGCGCTGCCGCGGCAAGTCCTACCTCGACCTGCTGCGCCAGCGCGCCGGGGACTGCGAGGACGCGCCGGACGCCGTCGTGGCGCCCGCGACCGCGGCCGAGGTGCAGGCGGTCTTGTACGCCTGCAGCGAGGAGGGCGTTGCGGTCGTGCCGTTCGGCGGCGGGACGAGCGTGGTCGGCGGCCTCGAGCCGTTGCGCGGGCGCTACGACGCGCTCGTCTCGCTCGACCTCGGCCGGCTGGAGGGGCTCGAGTCGCTCGACGAGCGCTCGCACCTGGCGTGGCTGAGGGGCGGGACGCGGCTGCCGGAGGCCGACCACGCGCTCGCCCAGCGCGGCTTCACGCTCGGCCACACGCCGCAGAGCTACGAGTGGGCGACGGTCGGCGGCTGCGTGGCCACGCGCTCGGCCGGCCAGTCCTCGACCGGGCACGGGCGGATCGACGAGAACGTCGTGGCGCTGCGGTGCGCGACGCCGGTCGGCGAGCTGGCGACGCTGGCGGTGCCCGCGACCGCGGCGGGACCGGCGCTCAAGCAGCTCGTGATCGGCTCTGAGGGCGTGCTGGGCGCGATCACGAGCGTCGGCCTGCGCGTGCTGCCCCTGCCCGAGGCGCACCGCTACGAGGGCTACGCGGTGCGCGACTTCGAGGCGGGCTGGGAGGCGCTGCGCACGCTCGCCCACGACGGGCTCGCCCCCGACGTCGCCCGCCTCTCCGACGAGGCCGAGACGCGGATGTCGTTCGCGCTCGCGGGCAACGGGGCGACGGCGCGCGCGATGGGCGCGGTGCTGCGGGGGCGCTGCGTGCTGATCTGCGGCTGGGAGGGCTCGGAGACGAACATCGCCGTGCGACGGAAGCTCGCGGCCCGCGCGCTGCGCAGCGCAGGGGCGTGGCCGCTCGGCCAGGGGCCCGGCGCGGCGTGGGCCGCCACGCGCTACGCGGGGCCGCACCTGCGCGACGACCTGCTCGACCGCGGCGTGATGGTGGAGACGCTCGAGACCGCCACCACGTGGTCGAACCTCGCGACGCTGCGCTCCGCGGTGACGCGCGCGCTCGAGGGCACGCTGAACGCCCCGCTCGTGCTCTGCCACGCCTCACACGTCTACGCGACGGGCGCCTCGCTCTACTTCACCGCGTTCGCCGCCCAGGACCGCGACGACCCGGCGGGGCAGTGGCGGCGGGCCAAGGCGACGGCGATGGACGCGATCGTCGGCGCGGGCGGCACGATCAGCCACCACCACGCGGTCGGCGCCGACCACGCGCCGTGGATGCCTGCCGAGACGGGCGCGCTCGGCCACGACGTGCTGCGCGTGCTCAAGGAGCGCTGCGATCCGGCCGGGATCATGAACCCCGGCAAGCTGCTCGCGAGCTAGCCGCGCTGCAGGGTGCCGCGGGCGAGCGTCGTGCCGGGCTTGGCCCGGCTGTCGCCCTGCTCCTGCGTGAGCAGGACCCGGCGGTATTTCCCGACGTCCTTGCTGAAGGTCGTGTCCTGCTGGCGCGGGCCTTGGACCTGGAGCACGCCGTCCTTCGCCACGTCGGGGGTGTCGCCGATCCACTTCGCCTTGTTGCCCGGGCCGCTGAGCCACAGCGCGTACTTCGCGCCCTTCGGCGTCGCCGGCATCTTCTGCATCTGCACGGCGAACAGCAGCTCCTGCTGGCCTTGGAGGAACAGCGCGAACACCCCGTCCGCTTTGCTCGCCGCGCCGGTGCCCTTGAGCGCGACCTGGCCGATGGCCTGCGGGGTGGCGCTGGCGGTCGCGGTGGCGGTTGCCGCGGCCGACTCCGAGCCCTTGCCCTTCTTGTCGTCGTCGCCGCCGAACACGAACAGGAAGAGGACGACAACCACGGCGACGAGCACCCCGCCGCCGATCAGCAGCGCGCCGCCGAGCCGCGACGAGGACGCGGCGACCGCGCCCTCCGGCTCGGTCACGCCGACCGGGCGGGTGCGCGGCCGTGGACGAGGGGCAGGCTTGGCCTCGGCGCTCGGCGCCTCGGCCGGCTCGCTCGCCTCTGGCAGCTCCGGCACGGGTCCGAGGCCCTCGAGGCTCGCCCGCACGGTCGCCGCCCACAGGAAGGCGGCGTCGCTGTCGCGCAGCAGCCGGCGCGTGGCCTGGCGCGGCTTGCCGTTCTGCTGACCGAGCAGGAAGTCGGCGATCCCGGCGACCTCGTCGTCGGGCAGCTCGACCTCCGGCGCCAGCGCGCCCAGGCCCGCGTGGGCGCGTGCCCGCACGGCGTCCTCGGAGATCTTCAGCAGCTCGGCGATCTGCGCGTAGGAGCGCCCGCGCTGCAGAACGAGCTGGACCACTGCGCGCTGGTCCGGTGCGAGGGCGTCAAGGGGCATCGAGGGCATCTGAGGGTAGTGTGCCGCCCTTGTCTAAGACGCACTTACCCCTGCAGATCACGGGCTTCGACGCCCTCTATGGCCTCGAGATCCTGTCGCTCGGTGAGGAGGAGGCGACCGCTCAGGTCCCCGTCCGCCCCGACGTCCTCCAGCCCGGCGGGCTCGTCCACGGCGGCGTCTACGCCTCGATCGCCGAGAGCCTGACGTCGTTCGCGACGTGGAAGGCGGTCAGCGCCGAGGGCAAGAGCGCGCAGGGGCTCTCGAACCAGACGAGCTTCCTGCGCCCGATCCTCAGCGGCACGATCCACGCCACCGCGCGCCGCCGCCACCGCGGGCGCACGACGTGGGTGTGGGAGGTCGACATCACCGACGACGAGGGCCGGGTCTGTGCGCTCGTCCGTATGACTGTCGCGGTGCGCGAGGCGCCTCCCGGGTAAGACGGCCCGCAGGGACCGAACACCGAGGGAGGTAGTCCAGATGGCACAGACCAAGGCACAGCGTCAGGCGTCCGGGCAGAAGGCCGCCGCGACGCGCCAGCAGAACGAGGCGCAGGCGAACGCGACCGACGCGAAGAAGGCCGCCGGCGAGGCGGTCGAGGCGATCGTGACCGCCGCCAAGGCGAGCGGCAAGGCCGCCGTCCAGGCCGGCAAGTCGGTCAGCAACCGCGCGAAGGCGCGCAAAAGCTAGCCGCAGGGCTTCGGAGCGCCCTCGCCGAGCCACGCCTCGGCGAACGTCCGCAGCGCGGGATCGCCGGGCGTGCGCGCGCGCAGCCGCCGGCCCCAGGCGAGGGCCTCCACCGTCTTGCCGCCGCCCGCCAGGATCACCGCCTGGCCCGCGGCGGCGATCTCGGCGTCGAACGGCCCGGTGAGCTCGTCCTGCAGCTCCCGCAGCGCCGCCGGCGGCCGCGAGCCCGAGTAGCGGAGCACGACGTTGCCCAGCGACGTCGCCTGGCGGATCTGGTCCTCGGTGAGCGGCCGCGAGTCGCGCGTCACGCCCGCCGGCTCGTCCGGACAGCGCGCCTCGGCCTTCTCGCCCGGCCCGCTGGCGCGGCCGACCTCGGCATCGTCGCGAGACTGGAGGATGAGGACGACGGCGAGCACCGCCGCGAGCGACAGCACGACGATCAGCAGCCCGCCGAGAACGCGGCGCACTAGGCCCTGACGCGGGTCTTCTTCGCCACGCCCGCCGCCGCGGCAAGCTCGGCGATCGCGTCGCGCAGCGCACCGGCGAGGTCGTCGAGGTCGGGCAGCGCGTCGTAGTCGCCAAGGAGCCCGAAGTTCAGCGTCCCGTCGTAGGACATGATCGCGATCCCCAGCGCGGTGTTGCGGACCAGCGGGACCTGCGGGTAGATCCGCAGCAGTCGGCGCCCGAGCATGTAGAGCGGGAACTGCGGGCCGGGGACGTTGGTGACCACGACGTTGAACGCGCGCTGCGAGGACTGCAGCCGCGACGCCTGCGAGAGCACGGTCGGCGGAGCGAAGCCCGCGAGCTGCGTCAGCATCTCGGCGCCCACGGCCTGGCCGGACTCCTTGAGCCCCTGCATCGCCTCGTGGACGATCTCGAAGCGCTCGACGGGGTCGTCGGCGTAGACCGGCAGCGGCGCGAACATCGACGTGACGCGGTTGCCGAGCGCGCCGCGCTCGGCCTCGGCGCGGATCGAGACCGGCACCATCGCCTTGAGCTCGATGCCGTCGACCTCGTGGCCGTTGGCCTGCATGTGGGTGCGCAGCGCGCCGGTGACGGCGGCGAGCACGACGTCGTTGACGCTGCCGCCCAGCGCGTCCTTGATCGCTTTGAACTGCGCGAGGTCGCCGTCGGCCCACGCGAACCGCCGGTGCGGCCCGATCGTGACGTTGTACGGGCTCGTCGGCGCGCCCTGGAGCCCCGCGCGCAGCATCGCCCCGAGGCCGTAGGTGGCCCTGCCGAGCCGGCCCGCGGCCTTCTCCGGGTGCGCGAACGCGTCGGCGGCGGCCCGCGCGGCATCGATCGGGGTGCTCAGGCGCTCGGCGAGCGCGTCGGCCACCAGCGTCGCCGAGCTCGGCTCGGGCCGGGGGAACCACGGCGGCGGGTCCTCCGGCGGCGGTGCGGGCTCCGCCTCGACGTCGAACAGGACCGTCGCGATGTCGACGCCCGAGACGCCGTCGACCAGGCAATGGTGGGTCTTCGTGATCATCGCGAAGCGCCCGCCCTCGACCTCGTCGACGAGCCAGATCTCCCACAGCGGCTTCGTGCGGTCGAGGCGCTGCGCCAGCACGCGCCCGGCCACGTTGCGCAGCTGCTCGAGGCTCGCGGGCGCCGGCAGCGCGGTGTGGCGGACGTGGTAGCCGGGGTTGAAGTTCGGGTCGTCGATCCAGACCGGCCGCGCCTGGGTGAGCGGCGGGAACGCGAGCTTCTGGCGATAGCGCGGCACGAGGTGCAGGCGCGAGTCGAGCTGCGCGACGAACGAGTTGTAGTCCGGCGCCCGGCCCTCGAACAGGAGGCACGAGCCGACGTGCATGTGCGCCCCGGCATCCTCGAGGGCGAGGAAGGAGGCGTCGAGCCCGGTGAGGCGGTCGGGGTTCGTCATCGCGTCCGATTGTCGCGGATCCGACTCTTCAACACTCGCACCGCCCAACCTTCAACAACGTGTGTATAGTTCATTGCACATGGACCTCAGTGACCCGCAGACCTTCGCCCGCGCGTTCGAGCAGCACGAGCGCGCCGTCTACGCCTCCGCGCTGCGGATCCTCGGCAACCCCGCCCAGGCGCAGGACGTGGTGCAGGACGTCTTCATGCGCGTGTGGCGCCGCCCGGGGGCGTTCGACGCCCGCCGCGGCGACCTCGCCACCTACCTGCGCCTGATGGCGCGCTCCCGCGCGCTCGACCTGTGGCGCGAGGGGCAGGCGGCCGGCCGAGCGTCGGATCGCCTGAAGGTCGTCGTCGAGGCCGAGCCGGCGACGAGCGGCGACTCACCCGCCGCGGTGGCGGAGGCCGACGCGACGCAGGAGGCCGTGTTCGAGGCGCTCAAGACCCTCCCCGAGCCGCAGCGCGACGCGCTCGTGCTCGCCTACTGGGGCGGCCTGACCGCCGGCCAGATCGCCGATCGGGAGCAGGTCCCGCTCGGCACCGCCAAGAGCCGGCTGCGCCTCGGCCTTGCGCGGTTGCGACAGGAATGTCCTGCATTGGCGCTAGAAGCGGCCTGAGCCGACTTCGCTAGAATCGAACAGCCGTTCGACCGCCGAGCCGGCAGGGCACGATGCCCAGCCGGGTGGGTGACCGATTGCGTGCCGTGGCCGGAGTGCCACAGGCCGTCACCCACAGGCAACTGGGTCGAACGCACCACAACAACCGAAGGAGGACCTCGTTTTGAGGCCCAAGCTCGATTGGCGTGCTGCCGTGACCGGCGGCGCGCTCTGTCTCGCATACACCTGCGCTGCGGCAGTGCCTTCCGCCGCGCCCGCTGATGAAACCCAGGGCACACCCACCGCCACCGCCTCGACCGTCGCGGTGTCCGACCGCCGCATGAACGTGCGGACCGGCCGGCGCGCGATCGTGCGCGGCCGCATCCAGCCCGCCGGCTCGACCGTCGCGCTGCAGATCCGCGGCAAGCACGGCTGGAAGACGCTCGACCGGGATCGCACCGACGCTCGTGGCACGTACGTGCTGCGTGATCGTCAGCGCAGCCCGCTGAGCGCCCGTGCACGCGTCAAGGTGATCAGCGGCCCGGCCGGCAGTCGCCGGATCGGCCGCCTGAACGTCTACCGCTCGGCCTACGCCTCGTGGTACGGCCCCGGCCTGTATGGCGGGCACCTGAGCTGCGGCGGCACGCTCGACGCCGGCGATCTCGGCGTCGCGCACAAGTCGCTTCCCTGCGGCTCGAAGGTCACCCTGCGCCACCACGGTCGCGTCGTGCGCGTGCGCGTGATCGACCGCGGCCCGTACGTGGGCGGGCGCGAGTACGACCTCACCGAGGCGACCGCGCAGCGCCTGAAGTTCAAGGGCCACGGCGCGATCCAGAGCACCAAGTAGGAGTCCGGATCGGGAATCGGCGCCGCGAGACGATCCCCTCAACCCGTCGACGTCCCGATCCGGGCTCAAGTCCGCCTCGCGGCGTAGCCTGCCTCGCATGACTCGGTGCGTGGCGCATCTCGATATGGACGCGTTCTACGTGTCCGTGGAGCTGATGCGCCGCCCCGAGCTGCGGGGCAGGCCCGTCGTGGTCGCGGGCTCCGGCCCGCGCGCGGTCGTCACCACCGCGTCCTACGAGGCGCGCCGCTACGGCGTGTTCTCCGCCATCCCCGCCGCCCGCGCGCGGCGGCTGTGCCCCGAGGCGACGTTCATCGCGCCCGACCACGAGGCCTACCGGGCGATGTCCAAGCGCGTCATGGACCGCGTCCGCGCCCAGGTCGAGACCGTCGAGGTGATGGGGCTCGACGAGGCCTACCTCGAGCTGACCGGCCTGTACTCGCCGCGCGCGGCGATGCGCCGCCTGATCTCCGAGGTGAAGGCCGACACCGGGCTCACCGCCTCGGTCGGCATCGGCCCGAACCGGCTGGTGGCCAAGGTCGCCTCCGACGCCGAGAAGCCGCAGGGCTTCGTCGTGCTGACGCGCGAGCAGGCGTGCGAGCGCTTCGCCGACGCCCCGCCGCGGCTGATCCCCGGCATCGGCCCGAAGACGGCCGAGCGGCTCGAGGAACTCGGGATCGCCACGATCGCCCGGCTCGCGGCGACGCCGCCGGAGACGCTGACCGAGCGCTTCGGCGGCCGCATGGGCCACTACCTGCTCGCGCGGGCGCGCTTCGAGGACGACACGCCGGTCTCCAGCGAGCGGATCGCGGTGTCGGAGTCGCGCGAGACGACGTTCGACACCGACGTCGCCGACCGCACCGAGCAGGCCGGCGTGCTGCGCCGGCTCACCGGGCAGCTGTGCGAGGGCCTGGCCAAGCACGAGCGGCGCGGGCGCACGATCGCGATCAAGGTCCGGCTCGACGACTTCACGACGGTGACCCGCGCCCGCACGCTGCCGGCGGCCACCAACGACCCGGCGGTCGTCTCCGACGTCGCCTGCGCGCTGCTCGACGAGTACGCCCCGCCGCGGCCGGTGCGGCTGCTCGGCGTGCGCGTGGCGTCGTTCGAGGACGACGCGCCGGTGGTCGAGACGCCGCAGATGACGCTGGCCCTCGAGACCTAGGACCAATTGCCACTGGTAGTCGGGACCGCCGTGGGTGCACCATGGGTGCCATGACGACCACGGAAACCCGCACTGCGAGCCAGATCATCACCGACGAGGTCACGGCCTGGCCGGGCGTCGAGGCCGGCATTGGCCGCCGCGGCGAGTACGGCTTCACGGTCGGCCGCAAGCAGATCGGCCACCTGCACGGCGATTACGTCGCCCACTTCGGCTTCCCCAAGGCCGTGTGGCAGGAGCTCTACGACGCCGGGCGCATCACCTACCACCCGGTCTTCCCCGACAAGAAGGGCTGGGCCTCCCGCCGGATCGAGAGCGACGACGACGTCCGCGACGTCATCGCGATGCTGCGGTTGAACTACGAGCGCGCCGTCGCCTAGCCGCGAAGGCGCTCAGCACGCCCAGCAGCGCCACGGTCGCGAAGGCGAGCAGGAGCAGCGTCCCGACCCCGTCGAGCGCGCCGTCGGTCAGCACCGCGTGGCCGAATCCGAGCCCGATCACCAGCGCGGCGAGGAAGCCGTGGAGGATCCGCCACGTCGCGCCCGCCATCGGCAGCCGCGAGCGCAGGACGCCGAGCGCGACGACGGCGATCAGCGCGGCGGTGGCGAGCGTCGCCATGCGCCCGCGGGTCGGGCCGTCGAGCGAGAGCGCGAACAGCGTGTCCTCGGCGCCGACCACGAACAGGCCGCCGAGGTGGACGAGCACGAGGCCGAGCGCGACTGCGCCGAGCACGCGGTGCCAGCGCAGCCGCCCCGCGCCTGCCAGCAGCGGCTGGAGCACGAGCGCGGAGACCGCGAGCGCCGCCGCCGCGGTCGAGATCACCAGCGCGGCGGGCTGGCCGGAGAGGTGCGCGTCGGTGAGCGCGAGGACCAGCGGCAGCGCCAGCAGCAGCGCGGCCGCCGCGAGGAGTGCCTGCCTCACCGGCGCAGGGTGAGATCGACGATCGCGCGCTTGTCGTCGAGATCGACGACGCGGCGGATGAACACCTCGCGGTAGTCGCCGTCGTCGTAGCCCACGTGGATGTTGGGCTCGCCGAACTGGGCCACCGTCGGGTCGGTCTCGATCCGGTAGACGCCGTCGGCGTCGGTGTGCACGCTCGCGCGGTTGTCCTGCTCGCCGCCGGTCTTGGTGGCGAGCCAGACCTGGATGCGGACGTCCTCGAGCGGCTGGCAGTCGTCAGCGGCGCGTACCTGGCCGGTGATGAGGAAGCCCTCGCCGAGCGACTCCGCCGCCGGCGCGTCCGGGATGTAGTTGTTCGTGCCGCCCGGGTTGCTGCGGGTCGGCTTGCACTTGCCATCGCCGCTCCCGATCGTGACCGGGTCGCCCTCGCCGCTGTCGCCGACGTTGGCCGCGTCGGTGCCTGAGAGCTGGCTGGTGAGCAGCGCGACGGCCACGCCGCCGCTGATCAGCACGAGGACCAGCGCCAGCAGCCAGGGCCGTGACGGGCGGTCCTCCATCGGCTCAGTACAGCGCGGAGGCCAGCTTGCGCCGCGACTCGCGCGCGAGCGGGTGCTCGGGGCCGAGCGCGTCGAGCACGCCCACGACCGCGCGGCGCAGCTCGTCGCGGCGGTCTTCGTCGGTCGTGGCGGCGATCGCGTCGATCAGCAGCTGGAGCCCGCGCTCCTGGTCGCCGTCGTCGAGCGCGGCGAACGCGTCGGCGAGCTCAGGGTCGTCCTCGAGCCGGATCCGGGCCGCAAGGCCGTCGGCGGCGTAGGAGCCGGTCGCGTTGCCGAGCACGGCGAGGGCGTCGTCGCGCTCGCCCCGCTCGTGCAGCAGGCGCGCGAGCGCGACGGCGGCGTCGGCGCGGCCGGGCTCGAGCTCGAGCGCGCGGCGCAGCGAGTCCTCGTCGCCCTCCTGTATCAGCGCGTCCGCCTCGGAGGGCAGCAGCGCGTCGAGGAACTTGCGCACCTGCGGCGGCGGCTGGGCGCCGGTGAACTCGCCGACGAGCTTGCCGTCCTTGAACGCCTTGACCGCGGGGATGCCCTGGATCCGGAACGCAGCGGAGATCTGCTGGTTGGCGTCGGTGTCGAGCTTGGCCAGGTCCATGTCCGGCTCGCGCTTGCGGACCTCCTCCTCGAGCACCGGCGTGAGCTGGCGGCACGGGCCGCACCACTCGGCCCAGAAGTCGACGACGACCGGCACCTCGTGCGAGCGGTCGATCACATCCTGCTGGAAGGTGGCCTCGGTGACGTCGCGGATCATGGCTCCAGGGTAGAACTCCCCCGTGGCCGACTTCCATGTGACATCAGCTGGCGTGACGCTCGCGGGCGAGGAGGCGGGGGAGGGGATCCCCGTCGTATTGCTCCACGGGCTGACCGCGACCCGCCGCTACGTGGTGATGGGCTCGCGCTCGCTCGAGCGCTCGGGCCACCGCGTCGTCGCCTACGACGCGCGCGGGCACGGCACCTCGAGCCCCGCGCCCGACCCGGACGCCTACGACTACGACGACCTCGTCGAGGACCTGCGCGCCGTCCTCGACGACCGCGGCATCGACCGCGCGGTGCTGGCCGGCGCCTCGATGGGCGCCCATACGATCGTGCGGCTCGCGCTCGACGATCCGGAGCGCGTCGCGGGACTCGTGATCGCCACGCCGGCGTTCGATCCCGAGGAGGACCGCTCGGCCGGCCTGGAGCGCTGGGACGCGCTGTCCGAGGGCCTGCGCAGCGGCGGCGTCGACGGCTTCGTCGAGGCCTACGGCGACCCGCAGGTGCCCGACCAGTGGAAGGACACGATCGACAGGGTGCTGCGCCAGCGCCTCGGCGCCCACGAGCATCCCGAGGCGGTGGCCGACGCGCTGCACGCGGTGCCGCGCTCACGCCCGTTCGAGTCGTGGGACGAGCTGGCGGAGATCGAGGCGCCGACCGTGATCGTGGCGAGCCGCGACGACGCCGACCCCGGGCACCCGTACGCGGTCGGCGAGGCCTACGCCGAGCGGATCCCGGGCGCGACGCTGGTGTCGGAGGAGCCGGGCAGCTCGCCGCTGGCCTGGCAGGGCGGGCAGCTCTCGAAGGTGATCAGCGAGCTGGCGGAGCGAGCGGGCGTAGCCGGGCCATGATCAGCAGCGCCGACTCCACGACCAGGTCGCGGTCGTAGGAGGTCGCGAGCTGGTAGCTGCCGTCCTCGGACTCGCACGCCACGAAGCAGGCGGCGAGGCCGGGGCCGAGCGCGGTGACCGTCCACGTACCGCGCAGCGAGTCATCGGGCGCGAGCTGCCCGGTGCGGACGCCGGCGAGCTCGGACGGGGCGCCGAGGACGCCGACGAAGGCGAGCGACTTCGCGAGCTCGACCAGCTCGGCGGCCTGCTCGGGCTGCAGATGCTGCTCGTCGGGAAAGGCGGCGAGCACGACGGCGGTCTCGCCGAGCGCGAGCGCCTGGCGCATGATCAGCCCGGCCGTGGCCTCGGCGAGTAGGCGGCTGCCGTGGGCGGGGCGCTTCCAGTTCGTGACGCGGCGGAACGGCGGCTCGCCGGCGAGGTCGCCGCCGGAGTCGGTCAGCCGCAGCTTGCGGCCGGGCTCGGGGAGCGCGCCGGGCAGCGGCGCGGGCTCGCCGAGCAGGAAGCCCTGGCCGAGCTGGGCGCCGAACGCGCGCGCGGCCGCCAGCTGCTCCTCGGAGTCGATGCCCTCGGCGAGCACGAGCGCTTGGCGGCGCTCTGACTCGGCCCCGACCGCGCCGACGATCCGGGCGACGTCGGCCGGGTCGCGCTGCTGGAGGCGGCGCAGGTCGAGCTTGATGACGTCGGGATAGAGCAGTGGCATCAGCGCCAGCGAGCGCGAGTCGGCGCCGACGTCGTCGATCGCGACGCCCCAGCCCTGTGTCCGGAAGCGCGTGAGCGCGTGCAGCAGCGAGTCGGGGTTGGCGATCAGCGCCTGCTCGGTGATCTCGATCACCACGGTCTGGCGGCTGGCGGGGATCTGCTCGGCGGCGTCGCCGAGCGTCTCAGCGGCCGCGTTCAGGAAGAGGGCGAACGGGCCGGAGCCGTTGAGGTTGAAGCCGCGGACCGCGGCCTCGCGCAGCGCGGCGTCGAACTCGGCGACCAGGTCGGCGGTATGGGCGGCGGCGAACAGCTGCTCGGGCGATTCGAGATCGCTGCCGGTCTCGCCGCGGACGAGCGCCTCGTAGCCGACCACGGAACCGTCGCGCAGGTCGAAGATCGGCTGGTAGAAGGTCCGGACGTCGGACAAGCCCAGCCGAGCGAACGTCGTGCCGGGGTCCGACCCCGGTGCCTCCTGCGGCCGCACCGTCAGAGCTTAGTCCTGTTCTGGGTCAAGGTCACGAGGCTCAGACGCACGCGAGGCCGGTTACTTGCGGCTAAGTGCACAGTCGGTGCGCGACCGCGAGCAGCGTCTCGGTGACCGCGACGCTGTCATCCACGCTCACCCACTCCTCGACCGCGTGGGCGCCGGTGCCGCTCGCGCCGTACATCACCGTCGGGATGCCGGCGGCGGCGATGAAGGCGGCGTCGGCCCAGTACGGCGCGCCCGCAAGCTTCGGCCCACCCGCGACCTCGGAGACCGCCCGCACGATCTCCGCGTCCGGGTCGACGGCGAACGGCTCTCTCACGAGCAGCGTTCGCTGGGTGGCGTCGCCGATGATCCGCTCGATCTCGGCCTCGACGTCCGCGGCGGTCTCGCCGGGCAGCGTCCGCCGCTCGAGCCCGATCGTGCAGCGCCCCGGGTAGCTCGACATCTCCGCGCCGCCCTCGATCAGCGAGGCGTGGACCGAGCCGCGGCCCAATAGCGGGTGGGTGCGCTCGCCGAGCGCGGCGTCGAGCTCGCCGAGGCCGGTCAGGATCGGGCCGGCCTTGACGATCGCGTCGACGCCCTCCTCGTAGCGCGAGCCGTGCGCGGCGCGGCCCTCGACTTCGATCTCGATCCACACGAAGCCCTTGTGGGCGACGATCAGCTCGAGCTCGGTGGGCTCGGTCACGATCGCGGCGTCGGCGCTGTACGAGGCGAGCACCTCCTGCACGCCGAGGCTCGCGTGTTCCTCGTCGGCGACCGCGGCGACGAGCACGTCGCCGGGCGCCTCGCGGCAGGCGATCAGCGCCGAGGCGAGGCCGGACTTCATGTCGTACGCGCCGCGGCCGTGCAGCCGGTCGCCCTCGATCCGCGGCGTGTGCGGATCGGCCATCCCCTCGACGCCGACCGTGTCGAGGTGCGCGCACAGCATCAGCGTCTTGCCGCCCGGCGCTTCGCGCTTGCGGACCACCACGCTCGGCCGCCCGGGCGTCGCCTCCAGCCACTCGGCCGCGAGGCCGTTCTCCTCCGCCCACGCCGCCACGAAGCGCGCGATCTCCGGCTCGCCGGCGCCGCCGGGCACGAGCGCCGGGTTGACCGAGTCGATGGCGACCAGGCGGGAGATCAGGTCGATGACGTCGTCGCGCATGCCCGCGTAGGGTCTCGCAATCGCCGGATATTCAGGAACTCCGTTGCCCAAGAAGCTCGGCATCAAGCCCGGGCACCGGCTGCTGGTCGTCGACGCCCCGGACGGCTTCGCGCTCGAAGGCCTGCCCGACGGCGTGACCGAGGCCGACGGTGAAGCGGACGTCATCGTCGCGTTCCACCTCAGCCGCGATCAGCTGGCGGCGGACATGCCGGCGTTGCGCGGGCGGATGGACAAGGCCGCGGGGCTGTGGATCGCGTGGCCGAAGCGTGCCTCGAAGGTCGAGACCGACCTGACCGAGGACGTCGTGCGCGAGCTCGCACTCGCCAACACGCTCGTCGACAACAAGGTCTGCGCGATCGACGAGACGTGGAGCGGGCTGCGGCTCGTGATCCGGCTGAAGGACCGCTAGACCAACGAAAGGACGGGAGCATGGGCAAGACGGTGATGGGCGCGGTGGTTTCCCTCGACGGGTTCATGGCCGACGACAACGACGGCGTCGGGCCGATGTTCGACTGGCTGGGCAACGGCGATGTCGCCTGGACCTTCCCGGGCTCCGACGGCGAGTTGCAGACCACCCAGGCGTCGGCCGACTTCATGCTGGACGTCTACGGCGACATGGCTGCGAATGTCATCGGACGGCGCCTGTTCGACCTGACCAACGGCTGGGACGGCGTGCCGGCCGCCGGCGAGCACGTCTTCGTCGTCACCCATCAGCCGCCGACGGACTGGGAGTACGCCGACACCGCACCGTTCACGTTCGTCGACGGCGTCGAGCAGGCGATTGCCGCCGCCAAGGAGTTCGCCGGTGATCGGGTCGTCGACGTGGCGGCCGGTCAGATCGGCGGCCAGGCGCTCAAGCTCGGGCTGATCGACCAGGTGGTGGTCAACGTGGTCCCGGTGGTCTTCGGCTCCGGCCGCCCGTTCTTCGCCACCGGTACCTTGGGCGAGCCGCTGATGCTGGAGAACCCGACCACGATCGTGGCGGGCGACCGCGTCACGCACCTCCTCTACGACGTCAGCCGCTAGCGGACGCGCAGCAGGCGGCGCTGGGTGGCGCCCGGCGTGAGCACGGAGACGCGGTAGAGCCCGCGGGTGCGCATGCGGACCTTCGTCAGATAGCGGCCGCCGCGAACGTTGATGCGCTTGCGCTGCACGCGCCGCCAGCGACGGCCGACGCGGCGCTCGATCCGCACCTCGACGCGGCCCGTGGTCGGCCGCGGCGACACGGTGCCCGACACCGCGACGTTGCGGCCGGCGTGCAGGCGGCGCGAGGACAGGCGCATCCGCAGCAGCGGCAGCACGCGGATGGCGATGGGGGAGGAGGCCAGTGGCGGCCGCGTGGCGTCGCCGAGGAAGGCGGCGCGCAGCGAGCCGCTATTCGTGAGCGGCACCGAGGCGGCCCAGCGGCCGTCGGGGCCGCAGATCGCGTCGGCGACGTGGGCGAAGGTCGCGCCCGGCACCGCGAACTGGATCTCGAGCGGCGCGCCGGCGGGCGAGGAGCCATCGGGGAAGCGCAGCTCGCCGGAGAGCTGGACGGGCCGCGTGCGGATGCGCCGCGTGGCGGCGCGCACGGTGATGCCCGCCAGCGGGCCCGCGTAGCGCGCGGCGCGGGCGCGCAGGTCCGGGAGCTGGGTGTACAGCACGTTGCCCGGGCAGGACGTCGAGTCGCCGTCGCGGTGGCCGCAGATGCGCTCGAGCGTCACCGGCGTCCCGCTCGGATAGCGGTTGGCCGACCCGCCGCGCGACGTCACCACAACCTGGCCCTGCGTCGGCACGGCGTGCAGCGAGAGCTTCCAGCCGATCAGCCGCGCCAGCGCGTCCATGCCCGCCTCGGCGTACGGCACGGAGGTGAACGTCCCGATCGTCGCGATGCCGGTCGAGGCCGAGTTGTAGCCCTGTGCCTGCGCCCCGATCACGGCCTGGTCGATCCCGCCCGCGCGGCCCTCGAACACCTGGCCGTACTGGTCGACGAGGAAGTTGTAACCAATGTCGTTCCAGCCGTTGGAGTCGCGGTGGTAGCGCGCGATGCCGAGCACGATGCCGGCCGACTCCTCCGGCCCATAGTCGTTGCTGCTGACCGTGTGGTGGACGAACGCTGCCTGCACCTCGCCGTACTCCGGCGCGCTCCGTGGCGGCACGGAGTCGCCGCCCCATTCGGTGCGGGTGATGATCAGCGGCTGACTGGACTGGGATTTCCGGGCACGCACCCGCGCCCGTGCCTTGCGGCGCGCGCGGCCGGTGACGTGGCGCGCGGTCCGCGCCGTCGGCTGGGCGCGGACGAAGCGCGCCCGCAGCCCGCGGGCAGAGCCGCGCAGGCGGAGCTGGAAGACGTCGGCCGCGCCGGTGTAGGCGGGCTCGGTGCCGGCGGGGACGTGGCCGCCGTCGGGTGCGTGATCTCCGGAGGCGTGCAGCGGCAGCCACGGCGACCACGAGCCACCCTGCTTGCGCGCGCGGACCTGCGCCTCGAGGTGCCCGCCGCGCTTCCAGCGCAGCCCCATCAGGTCGAAGCGCCGCGGCGCGTGGAGCACCTGCGTCGTGCGCCAGCCGCCCGCGGCGTGGGCCCCGTCGTCGGCGAGCGAGAGCTCGAACAGCGACGTCCCCGCGGCGAACGCGGGGCGGGGGCGGAGGACCCCGCCGGCGACGGCGGCGGCGCCGAGACCGAGGGCCTCCCTGCGGTTGAGGCGGCGGCGGATCACGTCGAATCAGAACACGGCATAGCTCAGAAAGGACCTGTTCGTCCCCCGACGAACGCGATCCTGCACCCCTGGACGAACGTCAGATCGCCCGTGGAGCGCAGTCGGGACAGGCGCCCCGAAGCACGACGTCATGGGCTTCGACGGCGTAGCCGAGCCGCTTCGCGAGCCCGTCGATCAGCGTCTCGAGTTCTTCGTCCTCGAAGGCATCCAGGCGCCCGCAGCGGTCGCAGATCGCGTGGTGGTGGTGCTCGCCGCTCGGGTCGGCGGGCTCGTAACAGGCGGTGCCGTCGACGTCGACGCGGCGCACGAGCCCGAGCCGGGCCAGCACGTCGACCGCGCGGTAGACGCTCGCGAGCCCGACCGCGCGCTGCTCGTCGCGCAGGCGGTCATGGATCGCCTGCGCGCTGAGGCAGCAGGTCTGGCCGGCGAGGAGGTTGAGCACCTCCTCGCGGGCGCCGCCGCTGCGGTGGCCGGAGCGCGTGAGCTCGCGCTGCGCATGGGCCTGCCATTCGGTTTCGGCCATCTCTCGCACAGCCTAGCGCGCATGAAAACGAGAATCAGTTTCAGTAAGGTGGCAGCCTCCCCGATGGCCAGACTGCTCCCCCTCTTCATCGCCGTGGCGCTCCTCGCCGGCTGCGGCAGCGACGACGACGCGACCGTCGTAGCGACCACGACCCAGGTGGCGGACCTCGCGCGCAACGTGGCCGGCGACACCACGGCGGTCAGCCAGATCCTCACGCCCAACGCCGACCCGCACGGCTACGAGCCGCGCGCCCGCGACGTCAAGCGGCTGGTGGGGGCGAAGCTCGTGCTGCGCTCGGGCGGCGAGGTCGACGACTGGCTCAAGGAGGCGCAGGCCAGCGCCGGCTCGGACGCCCGCGTCGTCACGCTCGGCGAGAACACGGGCAAGGAGCCGCACTGGTGGCAGGACCCGCGCGCGGCGATCGCCGCCGTGGCGAAGGTCCGCGACGGGCTGGCCGAGGTCGACCCGGACCACCGCGCGGCCTTCGACGCCAACGCACGGCGCTACACGGAGCAGCTGCGCGCGCTCGACCGGGAGATCGCCCGCTGCATCGAGACCATCCCGCCGGCGCGGCGCAAGCTTGTCACGACCCACGACGCGCTCGGCGCGTACGCGAAGCGCTACGGCCTCGACGTGATCGCCACGGTGATCCCGTCGCGCTCGACCCGCGGGCAGGCGTCGGCGGGTGAGACCGCCGAGCTGGTGCGGACGATCCGGCGCGAGCAGGTGCCCGCGGTGTTTGCCGAGAGCTCGGTCAACGCCGACGTCGAGCGCGCGATCGCCCGCGAAGCCGGGGCGAAGGTGTCGCCGCCGCTGTGGGCCGATGCGCTCGGGCCGAACGGGTCCGCAGGAGCGACGTACATCGGCTCGATGGAGGCGAACACGCGCACGATCACCCGCGCGCTGGGAGGTCAGTGCCCGTGAGCACGTTCTCCGCCCCCTACATGCAGCGCGCGCTGGTGGAGATCCTCCTGCTGGCGGTGCTCGCCGGCGCGCTCGGCGCCTGGATCGTCCTGCGGCGGCTCGCGTTCTTCACCCACTCGGTCGGGACCGCGGCCTTCCCGGGCCTCGTCGTCGCGAGCGCCTGGGGCATCGCGCCGCAGCTCGCGGCGCTCGGTGCCGCGCTGGGCTTCGCCGGCGCGCGCGAGCGGCTGGCCCGCGACGGTGACGAGGACGCCGCCACCGGCATCCTGCTCGTCGGCGCGCTGGCGCTGGGCGCGCTGCTCGCCTCCGACGTCTACCAGTCCGGTGCCGGCGTCGACCGGCTCCTGTTCGGGACCCTGATCGGGCTCAGCGACACCGACCTGGCGCTGACCGCGATCGCCGCCGCCGCCGCGCTGCTCGCCGGCGCCGCGCTGCGGCGGGCGTGGCTGGCGCGGGCGTTCGACCCCGACGGCGTGCGCGCGCTCGGCGTCCCGGTCACATGGCCGGAGCGGATCCTGCTCGCCGCCGTGGCCGCGGCGGTGATCGTCGCGCTCGCGGCGGTCGGCGCGCTGCTCGTCTCCGTCGTGCTGGTCGTGCCCGCCGCCACCGTGCGGCTGCTCGCGCACGACCTGCGGGCGCTGCAGCTCGGCACCGGCGCGCTGGCGGCCGTCGAGGGCGTCGGCGCGCTGTGGCTCGCCGACACCGTCAACGTCTCGCCCGGCCCGGCGATGGCGGTGGTCAGCGGCGCGGTGTTCGCGGTCGTGGCGGTGGTGAGCCGGTGAGCCTCGTCCGCACGCACGACCTCGCGGGCGGCTACCGCCCCGCCGTCGACGCGATCACCGACGTGACCTTCGCCGCCGAGCCGGGCGAGGTGATCGCGATCCTCGGCCCGAACGGCGGCGGCAAGAGCACGCTGTTCCGCGCGCTGCTCGGCGAGCTGCCGCACCGCCGCGGGACCGTCGAGGTCGCCGGCAGCCCCGCCTACGTGCCGCAGACCGAGCGGGCGCGGCTCGACTTCCCGGTCTCCGCGCTCGACGTCGCGCTGATGGGCGCGTACAGCCGCACGCCGTTCTACCGCCGGCTCGACCGCACGCCGGGCCTCGAGGCGCTCGCGCGCGTCGGGCTCGAGGCGCAGGCCGGCGAGCGCTTCGGCGCGCTCTCCGGCGGCCAGCGCCAGCGCGTGCTGATCGCCCGTGCGCTCGTGCAGGATGCGCAGGTGCTGCTGCTCGACGAGCCGCTGTCGGGCGTCGACGCGCCGAGCGCCGCGAGCATCGAGACGCTGTTCGAGCAGCTGCGAGGGGAGGGGAGGGCGCTGCTGGTGGCCACCCACGACGTTCGCCAGGCGCGCGCGTGGCAGCGCGTGCTGTGCCTGCACGGGCGCCAGATCGCGTTCGGCAACCCCGGCTGCCTGACCCCGGAGGTGCTGCAGGCGACCTACGGCGGCGAGCTCGTCGTGCTGCCGGACGGCACCACCGCCGTGGCGGTCGAGCATCACGAGCACGGCGGCCACGAGCACTGATGCTCTCCGACCCGATCACGAGGCGCGCGTTGCTTGAGGTCCTCATTCTGGCCCTCGCCCTCGGCCCGCTCGGCGTCTGGGTGTTGCTGCACCGCCAGGCCTACGCGGCAGAGTCGATGAGCCACGGGCTGTTGCCCGGACTCGTGCTCGCCGCGCTGGCCGGCGCGCCGCTGGTGGTCGGTGCCGCCGGGGGCGCGCTCGTCGCCGCCGGCGCGATCGCCCTCGCGGCGCGCGACGAGCGGGTCGGCGCCGACCTCGGCGTCGCCGTGGCGGTCTCGACGCTGTTCGGCGCGGGCGCGCTGCTCGCGCTCGCGCCCGAGGTGCCGCCGCGGCTCGAGGAGCTGCTGTTCGGCGACCTGCTGGGCATCTCCGGCGCCGACCTGCTCGCCGCGAGCGGGCTGGCCATCGCGGTCGGAGCCGCGCTCGCCGCCGCCCACCGCCCGCTCGCGCTCAGCGCGTTCGACCGCGAGGCGGCGCCGTCACTCGGCGCCGTGCCCACGCGCTGGGAGACGGCGCTGCTCGTGCTGCTCGGCGTCGGCACCGTCGCCGCGGCGCCCGGGCTCGGGAGCCTGCTGCTCGTGGCGCTGGTGATCGCGCCGGCGGCCGCCGCGCTCCGGCTCACGCAGCGGCTCGCGCCCGCGCTCGCGATCGCCGCCGGGGTGGCGGCGCTGGCCGGGGCCGGCGGCCTCGCGCTGTCCTACTACGCCGACCTCGCCGCGGGCGCGAGCGTCGCGTTGTGTGCCGTGGCTGCGTCGATTGTGGCGCGACTTGCAACTTAGGGTTTAGGCGTGCCATAATCTGAGTCGTGGCCACGCGTGACTCAGCTATCTCCTCCGCCGTCGAGGACTACGCGAAGGCGATCTATGCGCTCGAGGCGACGGGTCCCGTCACCACGACCGCGCTGGCCGAGCGCATGGGCGTCACCGCCGCGTCGGCCTCGGGGATGGTCCGCAAGCTGTGCGAGCTCGGGTTCGTCGCGCACGAGCCCTACAAGGGCGTCCAGCTCACGTCCGAGGGGACGCAGATCGCGCTCGAGGTCATCCGCCACCACCGGCTGCTCGAGCTCTACCTGGCGCAGGATCTCGGCGTGCCGTGGGATCGCGTGCACGCTGAGGCGGAGGTGCTCGAGCACGTCCTTTCCGAGGAGCTCGAGGAGCTGATCGCCGCCAAGCTCGGCGACCCGACCGTCGACCCGCACGGCGACCCGATCCCCACGCGCGACCTCGTGATCGAGGAGCGCCCGTCGGTCGCGCTGTCCGAGCTCGAACCCGGCACGCACGGCACGTTCGTGCGCATCTCCGACACCGACTCCGAGATGCTGCGCTGGCTGACCGAGCGCGGGATCGCGCCCGGCGCCTGCGTCGAGGTCGTCGACAAGCAGCCGTTCGGCGGCCCGCTGTTCGCCCGCTTCGAGTCCGGCGAGGTGCAGGTCATCGGTGGCCGGCTCGCCGAGGCGATGCGCGTGGAGGTGCCCGCGTGAGCGCGCCGCCGCCCGCCCAGGCGATCGCGGCCGAGCCCGCGATCGCCCCGACGCTCCCTGCCGTGCCGCACGTCAGCGCGCTGCAGCAGATCCGCGCCAAGGGCCCGGTCCGCGGCCGCCTCGCGCTGCTCGGTCCCGCCTTCGTCGCCGCCGTCGCCTACATCGACCCCGGCAACTTCGCCACCAACATCACCGGCGGCGCCAAGTACGGCTACCTGCTGGTGTGGGTGATCATCGCCGCGAACCTGATGGCGATGCTCGTGCAGTACCTGTCGGCCAAGGTCGGCGTCGCCACCGGCCGCAACCTCCCCGAGCTGGCTCGCGAGGCGCTGCCGCGGCATGTCACCTGGGGGTTGTGGGTGCAGGCGGAGATCATCGCCATCGCGACCGACCTCGCCGAGTTCGTCGGCGCCGCGATCGCCCTCAACCTGCTGTTCGGCGTCCCGCCGTTCGAGGCCGGCCTGATCACCGCGGTGGTGGCGTTCGCGATCCTCGCGCTGCAGACGCGCGGCTACCGGCGCTTCGAGCTCGCGATCGCCGGCCTGCTCGGGATCGTGCTGCTCGGCTTCGCCTACGACCTGCTGCAGGTCGGGGTCGACGCGCCGGCGTTCGTCAGCGGGATGGTCCCGCACTTCGACGGCACCGAGTCGGTCCTGATCGCGGTCGGCATCCTCGGCGCGACGGTGATGCCGCACGTCGTGTACCTGCACTCCGCGCTGACCCAGGGCCGGGTCAAGCCGGAGAACGACGGCGAGCGGCGCCAGCTGATGCGCTTCCAGCGCGTCGACGTGATGATCGCCATGGGCCTCGCCGGTGTGATCAACCTGAGCATGCTCGTGGTCGCCGCCCAGCTCTTCCACGACTCGGGGCGGACCGAGATCGACTCGATCGAGGGCGCCCATGCCGGGCTGGAGACGCTGCTCGGCGGCGGCGCCGCGCTCGCCTTCGCCGTCGCGCTGCTCGCCTCGGGCCTGTCGAGCTCGAGCGTCGGCACCTACGCCGGCCAGGTCGTGATGCAGGGCTTCATCAACTTCCGGATCCCGCTCTTCCTGCGCCGCGCGATCACCATGACGCCCGCGCTCATCGTGCTTGCGAGCGGGGCCAACACGACCGACGTGCTCGTGCTCTCCCAGGTCGTCCTGAGCTTCGGCATCCCGTTCGCACTCGTGCCGATGATCCTGCTCACGCGCCGCGCGGACCTCATGGGCGCGCTCGTCAACCGGACCTACACAACCGTCATTGCCTCGATCGTCGCCGCGATGATCATCGGGCTCAACGCGTTCCTGCTGTGGGAGACGTTCGTCTAGCGCAGTTGACGCCGGCCCTCTCCGTCGGAGAGCATCGCCCCGGCGATGCGCGAAAAAGCGAGGGAACGCGAAGAACATCCGGGCGGCGAGGAGCGCAAGCGGACGAACGGCCGCCCGCGACGCCTCGACGAGCACGGGCCGCCGCGGCGCCCTGCGCACCACGTCGCCGCGCGTCCGCCCAAGCGGCCCCGGGGCCGCATCGCCAAGGGCTTCGCGCGTCTCATCGGGCTGCTGGCGACCGCCGTGCTGCTCGCGGTCGGCGTGACCGTGTTCCTGATGGTGACCCGCGACAACGGGACGGAGCCGGCTGAGACGTTCGCGGCGCCGAACCCCACACCCGCGCCGTCCAAGAAGGCCAAGACACCCGCGCGCCCCGAGGGCCGCAAGCTCACGCCGGCGCAGAGGGCGTCGCGCGACGCGGCGGTCAAGCAGCTGCGCATCCAGGGCTTTGAGCCCGTCTCGCTCGCCGTCTACAAGCCGGGCCAGAGCCTGCGCGTGCTGATCGGCCGCTCGAAGCAGGCGACCGGCGTCCGCGGCCGGCGCGCGTTCTTCTTCGTCCGCGGCGACTACCTCGGCACCGACGCCGCCTCGCCGAGCCTGCGCGTGCGCGTCGTCCGCCAGCGCGGCAGCGTGATCACGCTCGCCTACACGCTGTTCTCGCCAGGCGACAAGGAGACGAAGCCGACCGGCGGCGTCGCCAAGGTCCGCTTCACGATGGCCGATGGGCGCCTCGTCCCCGAGGACCCGATCCCGCCGGTCGCCAGCCGCCTGCCGTCGTTCTAGCCTCAATAGCCCCATGTGCGGGCGCTACACACTCACCCAGGTCGGGCCGCGGCTCGTCGGCGAGCGCTTCGAGCTCGGCGAGGCCGAGATCGAGCCCGCCACGCTCGGGCGCTTCAACGTCTGCCCGACCGAGGACATCCTCGTCGTGACGCACAAGGGCCCGCGGGCGGTGCGCTGGGGGCTCGTGCCGTCGTACTCGAAGAAGATCGATGGGCCGCTGATGATCAATGCGCGCGCCGAGAGCGTGGCCGACAAGAAGGTGTTCGCGCGGCTGCTGGAGCGGCCCGAGCGGCGCTGCCTGGTGGTCGCCGACGGCTGGTACGAGTGGCTGAAGTCGGAGAAGAAGGGCGAGCCGCGCGTGCCGTTCCGCTACACGATCGACGGCGGCGAGCTGTTCGCGTTCGCCGGGCTGTGCGACGTCGCGAAGATCGACGGCGAGTGGGTCCCGTCGGCGACGATCCTCACCACGACCGCCAATGCCATCTCGGCGCCGGTCCACGACCGCATGCCGGTGGTGCTCGCCGGGCCCGAAGAGGAGGCCGCGTGGATGCAGGGCGGCGACCTCGAGCTGCTCGTGCCGATCGCCAGCGAGCGCACCTCGGTGGCGCCGGCGAACCCGGCCGTCAACAAGGCGGGGGTCGAAGGTCCCGAGCTGATCGTCGCGCCCGCGGCCTAAGCTTCCGCGCCATGCCGACTCGCCTGTTGCTCCTCACCGTCGTCTTCCTGCTCGCCCTCGCGGTCCCCGCGAGCGCGGTCATCGTCCCCAGCAAGGGGATGGCCGGGATGGAGTTGGGGGACTGCATCGAGCGGTCGATCGAGGTGCTCGGGCCGCCCGACAAGACGTTCGGCAAGGAGGACGTCTTCGGCTTCGTCGAGACCTACACGTACGTCAAGCGCGGCCTCAAGCTGGAGTTCCGGCGCGGCCCCGGCGAGTGCCTGGTGATGGACTCGATCCGCACGACCAAGGCCGAGGAGCGCACCAAGGAGGGCGTGGGCAAGGGCACGACGCGCAAGACGCTGCGCAAGAAGCTCAAGGGCGAGAAGTGCCGCACGTTCAAGCAGCCCAAGAAGATCCGCATCTGCTGGCTCGGCTCGTTCACGCCGTCGAAGCCGATCACCGAGTTCCGGATCGACTCGAAGGGCCGTGTCAACAACGTCCGGGTCGCGATCGTCATCGACTGAGCTGGAGCGGCGCCTCGCCCGCTCGAGCGCGCGCCACGCCGGGCTGGTGGTGGCGGTGCGCTCGCCGCGGGTCGAGGGCGCCTGGCATCGCGGGCACGTGCCGGACGGGCCGCGGTCGATCTTCGAGATCGGCTCGATCACGAAGGTCTTCACCGCCACGTTGCTGGCCGAGATGGCGCGCGAGGGGCTCGTCGCGCTCGACGACCCGGTGCAGAAGTGGTTGCCCGAAGGCGTGCGGATGCCGTCACGCGGGCGGGAGATCACGCTCGAGGACCTGAGCACGCACCGCTCGGGCCTCCCGCGGCTGCCGAAGGGGCTGCTGCTGTCCGCGCTGACGCGCGACCGAGGCGACCCGTACGCGCGGCTCGACCCGGCGCGGCTGGAGGCGGCGATCCCGGTGACGCGGCCGCGGAAAGCGCCCGGTGAGCGCTTCCACTACTCCAACTACGCCGTCGGGCTGCTCGGCTACCTGCTGGCACGGCGCGCTGGGACGTCGTACGAGCGGCTCGTGCGGACGCGGATCTGCGAGCCGCTCGGGCTCCCCGACACGTGGGTCCAGACGCCGGTGGCCGACCGCGGGCGCGTGGCGACGCCGCACGACCGGTGGCGGCGCGAGGTCGGGCACTGGCACCTCGCCGCCCTGGCCGGCGCGGGCGGCCTGCGCTCGACGGCGCCCGACCTGCTCGCGTTCCTCGCCCATCACGCGCGCGGCGAGGGTGCGACGCGAGAGACGCAGCGGCCGCGCGCTGACGCCGGACGGGCCAAGATCGGGCTCGGCTGGTTCATCCTGCCGGCGGGGACCCGCTTCCCGATCCGCCGGCTGGAGACCGAGGTCCTGTTCCACGAGGGTGGCGTGGGCGGCTTTCGCACGTTCGCGGCGGTCGTGCCCTCGACGGGCGCCTCGGCGGTCGTGCTCGCCAACCAGGTGCGGAGCGTCACCCGGCTGGGGTGGGAGGTCATGCGGCAGGTGGTGTGAAGGCTGCGCGGTCGCGCTCGCACGGCTCGCGGGCGTCGCAGCCGGGCAGGTGATCGTTGACGAGCCCCATCGCCTGCATGAACGCGTAGACGGTGGTCGGGCCGACGAAGCGCCAACCGCGGCGCTTGAGCTCCTTGGCCAGGGGAGTGGGGTCGTCATAACTCCAGACGAAGCGGGCGAGCGAGCCCTCGGCCGCGACGAGCTCTATCGCGCGCTGGGCGTTGTTGATCGTCGCCTCGATCTTGCCGCGGTGGCGGATGATCCCGGCGTCCTGAAGCAGGCGCTCGACGTCGTCGTCGGTGTACGCGGCGACCGTCTTGAAGTCGAAGCCGGCGAACGCGGCGCGGAAGTTCTCGCGCTTGCGCAGGATCGTCAGCCACGAGAGGCCGGACTGGAAGCCCTCGAGGCAGAGCTTCTCGAACAGCCGCACGTCGTCACCGACCGGGCGGCCCCATTCCTCGTCGTGGTAGACGCGGTAGTCGGGGGTGGAGTCGCCCCAGGCGCAGCGCACGACACCGTCGTCGCCGCGCGCGAGGCCCTCCATCAGCGGGTCGCGGCGGTCCGCGGGTCGCGCACGCCGTCGAGCGCGGCGAGCAGCTGGACGTTGAACTCGTCCGCCTTGACGATGACCGCGCCGTGGTCGCCGTGGACCTCGTAGACGGGCGCGCGCATGGCGGCGGCGAGCGCGCGCTGCTTGGACGGCGGGACCGCGGTGTCCTGCGTGGTGACGATGACGGCGCCGGGAGCGTCGATGCCGGCGATCCAGGCGGTCGAGTCGTAGCGGCCGAGCTCGCGGCCGGCCTCGGCGAGGTCGACCGAGTTGCCGCGGGAGAGCTCCGCCGCGACCCAGGTGGTGATCGCCGACTGCGGGAAGCCCGCCGCCTTGAGGCCGCGCTGCCACAGCTTCTCGGGCGCGAGGCCGAGCGCGAGCCGGAGCGCGGCCATCGTGCGCCAGAAGGTCTTCATCCGCGGGCCGCTCCAGTCCATCGCGGTCGCGCCGAGGACCACGCCGGCGACGAGCTGCGGGTGGTCGCGGGCGAGCAGCGAGGTGATCGGGCCGCCCATGCTGTAGCCGACGGCCATCACCGGCTGGACCTTCAGGTGGGCGAGCAGCGCCGCGACGTCGTCGGCGCAGGCCTTGAGCGTGAACGGCTCCGGGGTCCGGATGCCGCGCCCGTGGCCGCGGTGGTCGAGCGCCAGCACGCGGTAACCAGCCTCGATCAGCGCGTCGTAGTTGCGGTACCAGTTGAGGTCGGCGCTGAACATCCAGCCGTGCAGGAGCAACACAGGCGGCCCCTCGCCGCCGCTGTCGCGCACGAATAGCTCGCCGCGTCCGGGGACGTGGATGACCGTGCCGGTCGGGAGCGGGATCGGAGGTTCGGGGACCCAGTTCGGCATGCGGCGGCAGCCTAGCTACCGACGTGGCTCTGGGGGTCGGGTAGGGTCGGCAGCGGACGGGCGCGCCGCCCCGTCATCCACTGACGGGAGCCCGCCTTGTTCGGCAGAACGCTGGTCGTCGCCTGTGTCCTCGCCGGACTCGGCGCAAACCTCGCGCCCGCGGCGTCGGTGAGCGCGAAGCGCTGCAAGTCGTCCCAGGTCAAGACGAAGCTCACGATCGTCAAGACCAAGGGTCACAAGCGGCACCGCGCGACCGTCTGCCTGCCGCGCCGGGTCAAGCGCCCGGCGTCGCCGGCGGCCGCGCTGCGCCAGGCGCGGGCGATCGCGCTCAAGCGCGCGCCGAAGCAGATCAAGCGCCTGCTGCGCAAGAAAGCCCCGCGCCGGGTCCGCGCCGCCGCCAAGATCACCGACCGCGCGCTGCTGCGCGGGCTGAATCCGCTGGCGCAGGCGGCCAGGATCACCCACGAGAGCGATACCCAGACGCTGCGGGGCGGCCCGCCCGGCACGACCACCGTCCAACACCGCGAGGCCACCGGCTGGGACGACGAGGAGCCCGAGCCCGGGGTCGAGGCCACCGTGGCGATCGACACCACCAGCACGCGCATCGGCGGGGTGGCGTCGAGCAAGTCGACCCGCGCCAAGCTCGTGCGGAGGATGTCGCGCTGCCCCGACGCGAGCGGGATCGGTAACGGGATCCTCACCTACACCCAGAGCGAGAAGCAGTTGGTCAACCAGCCAAACGGCGGCACGGCGTCGAAGGAGGAGCGCTTCGAGTTCGACTCCAAGGTCCTCGTGCACTTCAACGACGAGGCCCATGTCAGCTCGGTCGAGGTGGTCGGCACCTGGAAGTGGTCGAGCGAGTCGCGGGTGTCGGATCGCCGGATCCGGCTCGACGCGGTCGGCGGCGGCATCTCCGGCAACCCTTCGCCTGAGGGCAGGCTCGCGGGCTTCAACAGCACCGTCACCAACGCGACGAGCCCGGGGCTCGCGATCTTCGGCCCGCTCTTCTCCGTCCTCGCGAGCGAGATTCCGAAGGGGTTCATCTCCGAGCTCGTGTCAGAGGCGCAGAAGCGGGCCGTGGGCGGTCGCTGCGCCCGGCTCGTCCCGGAGCCCGTGACGGTGCGCGTGAAGCCCAGGCAGACGGTCGAGCTCACCAGCGGCCTCGTCGACTTCGACTCCGCGCCGCTCCCGGGCACGGTCAAGGCCACGGCGGCGAAGGCGACCGTCACGGCGCAGGCCGAGGCCGACCCGACGGCGCGCTTCACCTACACGGCGCTCTCGGCGGTGCCGCCGGGCCGCACCGACACGGTCACGCTCAAGCACGTCTCCAAGCGCGGGCGCGCTTCCGACAAGACGGTCACCGTGATCTACGACGATCCGCCGCCGCCACCGCTCCCGAACGCATACGCCGGCACGATCTCCGGCACCTGGGACAGCGCGTCCTTCGGGGAGGAGCACTGGACGTACACGGGCAACGTCAGACTCGCCTATGCCGGCGACGAGCCCGCGCCCCCGCCCGGCGGCCCGCCGGACCGCTACCGCCGGTTCACCGTGACGACCGGCAGCGCGCAGGTGTCGATGACGGCGACGTTCTCGGACGGGTGCGGCGTCGAGGGCTCCGCGAGCGTGACGATCGATCCGGGTGATCAGAGCGGCTACCTGAGCGTGCAGGCGACGCAGAAGCCGGCCTACCTCATCGGCATCCAGAGTCGCGGCAAGTCGATCACCGTCACGCGGACGGGGGCCGCCGATAGTTGCGACGCCGGCGAGACCACGACCTATCCCGTGCCGGGGATCTGGGCGCAGACGCAGTCCGCGCACACGTCGGCGTCCTCGACCCTGGCGGACTCCGAGGACGACTCGACGCCCCAGACGCCGTTCGACTACGACACCGTCTCGACCTGGAGCCTCGCGCCGGCGTGACCTGGCTACCGTGCGTGGGGTGGTGACGCCGAACACGTTCGAGGGAGCGCGGCTGGACCGCGCCACGATGCGGCGGCGGGATCCGGAGTGGGTGGCGGCCCGGCTGGCGGATGAGTCGAGCCGGGCGGTGGTGGCGGGGCCGGATGCGGTGCTGGTCGACGGCGACCGGCTGGCCCTGGTGCCGCTCGACGGGCTGCCGTCGCCGCTGCTGCTGGGCGTGCAGGACGGGCGGGCGCTGTTCGCCGCCGACGGCGAGGGGCGCGACGATCTCGTGTCCGTGCGCGAGATCGCGCCGGAGCTGGCGCAGGACGAGGGCGGGCTGCTCGCCTACGCGGCGGCGCTGCTGAACTGGCACCGGCGGCACGGGTTCTGCAGCGTCTGCGGTACGGCGAGCGAGATCCGCGAGGGCGGGCTGCTGCGCGTCTGCCCGGCGTGCGGCGCCGAGCACCATCCGCGCACCGATCCGGTCGTGATCATGCTCGTCGTCGACGAGGAGCGCGATCGCGTGCTGCTCGGGCGGCAGCCGTCCTGGCCGGACGGCAGGTACTCGGCGCTGGCGGGGTTCGTCGAGCCGGGCGAGTCGCTGGAGGACGCGGTCGCTCGCGAGGTCTTGGAGGAGTCGGGAGTGGTGGTGACGGGCGCGCGTTATGTGTCCTCGCAGCCGTGGCCGTTCCCGAGCTCGCTGATGCTCGGGTTCGAGGCGCTGTACGTGCGCGGCGATGCGGTCGCGGCCGACGGCGAGCTCGACGACGCGCGCTGGTTCACGCGGACCGAGCTGCTCGACGCGGCCGCCGAGCGGGGCGCGCTGCGGCTGCCGCCGGCGCTGGCGATCGCGCGGCGGCTGATCGACGGCTGGCTGGCGCGATGATCTCCGCCGAGGCGCTGCGCTCCTGGTGCCTCGAGCGGCCGGGGGTGACCGAGGAGATGCCGTTCGGGCCGATCACGACGGTCTTCAAGGTCGAGGGCAAGGTGTTCGCGTTGAGCGCGCTCGACCGCACGCCGCTCGAGATCTCGCTGAAGTGCGAGCCCGACCTGGCCGAGGCGCTGCGTCGCGACCACGAGGCGGTGCGGCCCGGCTACCACCTCAACAAGCGCCACTGGAACACCGTCCTGTGCGACGGCTCGCTGCCGGATCAGATGATCATCGACATGGTCGAGGACTCCTACGACCTCGTGGTCGAGGGGCTGCCGAAGCGTGTGCGCGACGCGCTGGGCTGGTCGCCTTCGGAGGCTTAGAAGTCCAACCCGTGAGTCGGGTGCTCGCGGAAGGCAGCGCGCGCCCGGTCGTACATGCGGGTGGTGTCGCTGGAGGAGTGGCGGGCGGCGTCCTGGACCGCGACCAGCGACACGCCGCGGTCGAGCAGCATCGTCACGAACGTGTGGCGCAGCTTGTGCGGGCCGACGCCCTCGACCTGGTCATCACCGTCCCCGACCAGTCCCGCGTGCTCGGCGAGGCCACCGAGCAGCCGGTAGATCGCCTGACGGTTGAACGGCACCAGCGGGGCCGGGGAGCCGCCGCGCAGGCGCCGGCCGTCCTGCCGGCGGAAGATCGGCCCCGAGGAGCGCGTCCCGACGGTCGCCAGCACCGCCCGCTCGGTGCGCTCGTTCAACGCGACCTCGACCTCCTTGCCGCCCTTGCCGCGCACCACCAGCGAATGCCCGCCGACCTCACGGCGGAGATGCTCGACGTCGGCGGCGCACACCTCGGAAACGCGCAGGCCGTTGAGCACCAGCAGGCACACGATCGCTTCGTCCTGGGGGCCGCGCTCGGTCGCGGTGGCCAGCAGCCGGCGCACCTGCGCCTCGGAGATCGCGCGGCCGCGCGGGTCACGACGCACCCGCGGGCCCTTCACACCGGCAGCGGGCGAGCCGGGGATCACCCGTCGCTCGCTCAGATAGTTGTAAAACGCGCGGACCGCTGAGAGCTTCCGCGCGACCGTGGCCGGCTGGTAGCGGGGCCGGCCGTTCGTCGCCGGCTTGCCTTCGGCGTCGACCGGCTCGGCCAGCCAGTTGCGGTAGCGGTCGATGTCCGGCCGGGCGGCGTCACGCGGATGCTTGCCGCGGTCGCCGATCCAGCGCAGGAAGATCACCAGGTCGCCGGCGTAGCTCTCGCGCGTGCGCGGCGACAGCTGCGACGCCAGGAAATCGTCGAGCAGCCCGGCGAACTCGGCGTCGGGGGCGAGGTCGACAGGGTTGGCAGCCACGAACGTCGCATTCCCCACAGGGGCTCGGACTCCTGCTTGTCTCCCGAACCCGCATTCTGTCCAGAAGGGATGCGCGAGATCAGGGCGCGTCTGCGTCGTACTCGTGCAGCCCGAGCAGCACACCCGCTGGGTCGGTGACGTAGGAGCCTCTGCCGACGCCGGGGATCGTGAACGGCTCGACGACCACGGTGCCGCCGGCGTGCTCGAGGGATTCGCGGAGCGATGCGATCGAGTCGACGCGGATGATCGGGACGGTGCGCGGCTGGCCGTCGCGGGACTGCAGCAGCGTTATGAACCCTGTTCGGCCCCGGCCAGCGCGGCGAGCTCCGTCCGGTTGGCCACGCCGAGCTTCCCGTAGACGTGCGAGAGGTGGGTCTTGACCGTGCTGCGGCTCATGAACAGCCGGGCGCCGATCTCGGGGTTCGTGAGCCCCTCGACCGCCAGCCGGACGACCTCGCGCTCGGCGGTCGTGAGGCTTTCCCAGCCGGAGTCGGGCCGGCGGCGGGATCCGCGGGCGCGGCGGGCGTACTCCGCCGCCTCCTCCAGCGACAGCGCCGCGCCCTCGCGCCACGCCTCCGCCAGGCGAGCGTCGTCGCGTGGCTCGGCCGCACCCGCCGGCAGACCCATCTCCGCTCGTGCGGCGGCCGCCGCGCCCAGCAGCCGCGCGTCAGACCCCGTCCCGAGCGCCTCCAGACTCTCGACCAGCCCCAGCCGGAGCCCGTGATCGGCCCGGATCGCCAGCGCCTCGTGGTGCAGCCCCTGCTCGGCGAGCGCGTCGGCGAGCACGGCGGGCATGTCGCGCTCGCGGGCCAGCTCGACCGCCCGCGCCGCGACCGCGTCCGCCTCCGACTCCCGCCCAACGCGCCGCAACGCCGTCGCCAGCGGCGGCATCGCGCGGACGGCCAGGTACGTGGGCGACCCGCCGTCGGTCGAGGCGGCCTCGGCCGAGAGCCAGCGGAACGCCGCCTCGGGATCGCCCGCCCACAGGTGCAGCAGCCCCAGCGCGCGGCCCACCTCGGGCAGGAACGGCGCCGCACCCTCGCCCTCCAGCAGCGGCAGCACCGGCGCGAGCGCGGCCAGCCCGGCCGGCACGTCGCCGGCCGCGCCCAGCGCGAGCGCCAGCGCGCTGCGGCCCATCCCGATCCGCAGGTGGTCGGCCAATGGCGCCGCCGTCGCCACCGACCGCTCCGCGAGCTCGCGCGCGCCCGCGAGATCGCCCGTCAACCGCGCGCTGCCGGACCAGAACGCCAGCGCCGTCGAGCCCACGCCGCGCTCCCCGCGCGCCACCAGTGCCTCAGCGGCCTCGCTCAGCAGCGCCACCGCCTCGGCGTGCTCGTCGCGCAGGTGGCAGAGGATCCCCCGCAGCGCGCGCCCCGCCTCGACCACGAACCCCGCGCCCGACCGCACAGCCAGCCGCTCCGCCTCGAGTGATGTCTCGCGCGCTCCGTCGATGTCGGTGTAGAAGCGCCCGACCGCGGCGAGCGCGAGGCACAGCGCGAGCAGCGCCTCGTCGCCGTGCTCACGCGCGAGCTCCGCCGCGCGGCTCGCCGCGTCGAGCTCGACGTCCAGCGGCCCGGCCGTATCCGCCACCAGCGCCATCCCGACGAGCAGCCGCGCCTGCAAGACCGTTCGCTCGTCCGGCGCCCGCGCGATCGCTCGCCGCAGCACGTCCATGCCCTCGCGGCCCTGCCGCAGCAGGTGCCACAGCCACGGCAGCTCGGCGGCGAGCTCGCGCGCCCGCGTCGGGTCCTCTGCCTCGAGCCCGTGCTCGATCGCGGCCCGCAGGTTGTCGTGATCGCGCGCGAGCACCGACCGCCAGCGGTCCTTGTCGCGCTCGAGCTCCGGAGCCAGCTCCCGCACGCGCGTGAGCCGGTAGTCGAGGTGGACGGTCGGCCGCCTCGGCCCGCTCGCCCGCCGCGCGCAGGCGATCGTCGGCGTACTGCCGGATCGTCTCCGGCAGCCGGAAGCGCTCGCCATCCGCGACCACCAGCGACTTGTCGACGAGCCGCGCGAGCGCGCCCACGGCGTCCTCCTCCGCGCACACGGCCCGCGCCGCGTCCAGGTCGAAGCCGCCCACGAACACCGCCAGCCGGCGGAACACGGCGCGGTCGACGTCGTCGAGCAGCTCGTGGCTCCACGCCATCGACGCGAGCAGGCTCGCGTGCCGCGCCACGGCGTCGCGCGGGCTGCGCACCAGCAGCGCGAAGCGGTCGTCGAGACCCGACTCGATCTGGCGCGGCGTCAGCGTCCGCGCCCACGCCGCGGCGAGCTCGAGCGCCAGCGGCGACCCGTCGAGCCGCGAGCACATCGAGACGATCGCCGCGTCGGCCTCCTCGTCGAGCGCCAGGTCGGGCTGCAGCTGCGCGGCCCGCTCGAGGAACAGCGCCCGCGCGTCTTCAGGCGGCAGCGGCGAGAGCCGCCACACCGTCTCGTCGGTCAGCCCGAGCGGCTCGCGGCTGGTGGCGACGATCGCCACCTCCGGGCACGCCCGCAGGCAGTCGGCCACCTCGGCGGCCGCGTCGAGCACGTGCTCGCAGTTGTCGAGGCACAGCAGCAGCCGCCGCCCCGCGAGCTGGGAGCGCAGCGAGGCGGCCTCGCCGCGCGCCGGGTCGACGAGCACGCCGGTCGCCTCCGCCACCGCGCTGCCGACCTGCTGCGGATCCGCGAGCGCCCCGAGCTCGACCCACCACACCCCGTCGGGCCAGCGGCCGGCCTGCTCAGCCGCGAGCTGGCCCAGCAGCCGCGTCTTCCCGCTCCCGCCCGGGCCGGCGATCGTCAGCAGCCGCGCGCCGGCCACGCGGGCGTGCAGGTCGGCGAGCTCCGCCTCGCGCCCGACGAACGTCGTCGGCCGGCTCGGGAGGTTGTTCGGCGTCGCGTCGAGCGAGCGCGGCGGCGGCCCGTCCTCGAGCGCAAACACCCGCAGCGGCGGCGAGAGATCCCGCAGCCGGTGCAGCCCGAGGTCGTGCAGCTCCGGGCCGTCCGCCGCGGCCGCGGCGGAGACGAGCGTCTGCCCGGGGTTGGCGATCTCGCGCAGCCGCAGCGCGCGGGACACGCCCGGCCCGGCGAACCCCTCCCACGCCTCGCCGGAGTGGATCGCGAGCCGGGCCTCAGGGTCGCCCCGCCGCGCGGCCACCGCCGCCGCCAGTGCCTCAGCAACGGCCGGGAAGGCGGTCACGCCGGCGTCGCTCGCCAGGAACGTGGCCAAGGTCACCCACCGGATCTTGACGGACATCGGCCACCTCGCCGCCCGATCGTGGCCAGGTGGCCGATGTTCTTGGCGGCGCGGCGCGGGATCGTGATCAGCGAGCCACCCACCCCGACCGAAGGAGCTCACCATGACCAAGCTGATCGCCGACATGTCGATGTCGCTCGACGGGAAGATCGCCGATCCGGACGACGACGCCACGATGCTCTTCGACTGGTTCTTCGGCGGTGACACCGAGATCGGTCCGTTCCGGGTCTCCGGGGACAGCGCCAAGCTGCTCACCGACGCGTTCGAGAGCATCGGCGCGCTGATCGGCGGCCGCCGCTACTTCGACCTCGCGGACGGCTGGGGCGGTGCCCACCCGATGGGCGTGCCCGTCTACATCCTCACCCACGAGCCGCCCGCCGACTGGCCGAGCGACAGCACGATCCACTTCGTCACCGACGGGCTGGAGAGCGCGGTCGCCCAGGCCACCGAGGCGGCCGGCGGCAAGGACATCGGCGTCGCCAGCCCGAGCCTCGTCCGCCAGACGCTCGACGCCGGCGTGCTCGACGAGCTGCAGATCAACGTCGTGCCGCTCGTGTTGGGCGAGGGCCGCCCCTACTTCGACGGCATCAAGCGCCACGTGCAGCTCGAGGGCCCCGACGTGATCGAGGGCATCGGCGTCACGCACCTGCGCTACCGCGTGGCCAAGGGCGGCGGCGAGCGCGACGCGGAGACCACGCAGCGGGCCCGTGAAACGGCCCAGGCCGGTCGCTAGGGTTTAACCCACGGCGGATCGCCCACTTGACCTAGGAGTCCGCACGAGGCTCCAGCCGTGGCTACGCGCCGGTCTTCGCGGCCGGCGGCCTGTCCAGGCGGTCGAGAGTGTCACGCCGCCCAGGCAAGACACAAGTCCTGGGACGTAGTAGTTCAGTGGTGATCCATGACCGGCACGGAAGGCCCCGCTTTTGCGGGGCTTTCGTGTTTCTGGGCCGCCAGCTTCCGGTCGTGATCGGTCGGTGGCAGCGAGATCGCGAGCAGCAGCGCCGGCAGCGGGATGAGCGCGATCGTCCACATCGTCGTCTCGAGGCTCGTGGCGTCCGCGAGGGCCCCGAGCCCCGCCGCGGCGAGGCCGCCGGCGCCGATCGCCGCGCCGAGGGTGATCCCCGAGGCGAGCCCGAGCCGGCTCGGCAGGTACTCCTGGCCCATCACGACCGTGATCGAGAAGTTGGCGATCACGACGAAGCCGATCCCAACCAACAGCAGGGTCGCCGGCCAGCGCCCGACCAGCAGCATCGCGACGATCAGCGGGCAGAGCACCGCCATCGAACCGACCACGATGACGCGCCGCCCGATCCGATCGACCAGCCGCCCGCCGACGTAGGTGCCCGCCGCGCCCGCGACCAGCATCACGCTCAGCGCCGCGTTGCCGGCCGCCTCGGTCGCGCCGAGCTCGTGGACGAAGTAGACCGGGATGAACGCCTGTAGGCCGAAGAAGACGGCCGAGCGCAGGCTGATCAGCGAGGCGAGGCGCGCGAACGGTCCGACCATGTCGCGTCCGGAGCGCCCGCCGTTGCGCGCCGCCGGCCCGCTCAGCGGCGCGAACGTCCGCAACCGCGGCAGCTCGGCGAGCAGCAGCCCCGCGGCGAGCCACAGCGGGATCAGCACGAGCAGCGTCCCGTGCAGCCCGAACGCCAGCACCGCCGGCGTCACCAGCAGCGGGCCGAGCGCGAAGCCCGCGTTGCCGCCGAGCGAGAACCAGCTCATCCCGCGCCCGCGCTCCGCACGCGAGACGTAGTTCGCGTAGCGCGCCGCCTCGGGGTGGAACATGGCGACGCCGAGCCCGCTCACCGCGACGGCGGCGACCGTCGCCGGATAGGTCTCGGTCAGCCCCACCGACGCCAATCCCGCGCCCCCAATCGCCAGCCCGACGGGCATCAGCCACGGCAGCGCGAGCCGGTCCGAGGCGACCCCGAACAGCGGCTGCACCAGCGACGAGCCGATGCTCGACGCGAGCACGAGCGCCCCCGCCGCGGCGTACGAGTAGCCGCGCTCGACGATCAGGAACGGCAGCAGTGCCGGCACCGCGCCCTGCAGGAAGTCGGCCCACAGGTGGCCCGTGCCGAGCACCGTGAGCCCGCGGCGGTCAGGTGCGGCGCCCGCCGTCACGTCGCCCGCTGCGCGAGTCCGTCGACGAAGAAGTCCAGCAGCAGCTCGAAGCGCTGGTCGGCGTTCCCGGCGGCGATGTGATCGGCCACGTCGACGAGGTTGGGGAACTCCTCGCTGGGCAGCGAGCCGAGGTAGTCGCGGATCATCGCGGCCGCCGGGGGCGGAGGCGGCTGGGCGGCGGGCGGCTGTCCGCCCTCGCCGGTCTCGTCGATCGCGAAGCCGATGACGATCGACATCAGCAGCTGCAGTCCGGCCACCGCGAGCGGGTCGGGCAGGCCGCCGGCGCGCAGGATGCCCAGCACGCGGTCGGCGTAGCGCAGCGCGTGCGGCCCCAGCGGGATGCGGCCGATCGAGAGCCGGACGATGTCGCGATGGCCGAGGATCGTCCTCCGCATCGTCCGCGCCACGTCCTTGATCTGCTCCTCCCAGCGGTCCGGATCGGGGTCGGGAACCGGCTGCTCCCCGATCACGCGGTCGAAGATCAGGTCGAGGAGCCCGTCCTTGGAGCCGACGTGCCAGTACAGCGCTGCGGCGGTCGTGTTCAGGGTGCGCGCCACGTGGCGCATGCTGAGCAGATCGAGGCCGTCGGCGTCGAGCACCTCGAGGGCCGCGTCGACGATCGTGTCCGGCGTGAGCGGATCGCGCCGCGGCCGCGGCGAACGCTGAGGGACGCGGGTCCAGGGTGGCGCGGGAGCCTCGGCCACTTGAACAGTGTAAAGGAGGTGAACACCTTGCTCACTTCCGGGCGCGGCTGATAGAGGTCCAGGCATGCGCAAGATCAAGTCGTACTTCTTCATCTCCCTTGACGGCGTCGTCGAATCGCCCGACAAGTGGCACTTCCCCTACTTCAACGACGAGATGGGCGCGGCGGTCGGCAGCAGCTTCGACACCGCGGACGCCGTGCTGATGGGCCGCGTGCTCTACGACGAGTGGGCCGCGTACTGGCCCCAGAACGCCGACCAGCCGTTCGGCGACGTGATCAACGACATCCAGAAGTACGTCGTCTCCACCACCCTGCAGGAGGCGGAGTGGAAGAACACCGAGGTCGTCAGCGGTGACGCGGCCGGCAAGCTGCGCGAGCTCAAGGCGCGGGACGGCGGCGACATCGCCATGTCCGGGAGCGGCACGACCGTCCGCTGGCTGCTGCGCGAGGGCCTCCTGGACGAGCTCAACCTGCTCGTGCACCCGATCGCGGTCGGCGCGGGCCTCGCGCGGCTCTTCCCGCCTGACGAGCCGACCGTCCCGCTCGAGCTCCTGAAGTCGGAGACCTTCACGACCGGCGTGCTGAACCTCAGCTACGGCCCGGCGAAGGCCTGAGGGCCGCCCGCACCTGGCGCACGATCGCCTCCGCCGTCGGCGGGCGCAGCTCGGAGAAGGCGAGCTTGCGCCCGTCATCGCTCTCGACCCGCAGGATCGCCACGCGCCGCCGCGGGCGCCGCAGCTGCGAGCGGATCGAGGCGATGCGCGAGAGCCGCAGCCACTGCACGCGCGCGGTGACGACGTCGTCGAGCAGCCACAGCAGCCGGCGGTCGGTGACCACCAGCAGCGCCCGCGCGCTCGCCCAGGTGGCGGTCGGCGTGACGTGGTGGACCTCCTCGCCGGGCTCGAGCGCCTCGAGCAGCTCGCGCCCCAGCGCCCGCCGCACCGCGTCCGAGAGCCAGCCGCCACGCGTGGCGGCGGCCGCTCCAGTCTCCGGCCGCGCGCTCGGCGGCGGCGCGCCGCCACCCGCCCGCAGCAGGTCGTAGGCCGCGTTGACCTGGGCCATCCGGCGCGCGGACTCCGCGTCCTCGTTGCGGTCCGGGTGCCAGCGCTTGGCCTGCGAGCGGTAGGCCGCCGCGAGCTCGGACGGCGCCGCGCCCGGCTGGACGCCGAGCACCGCGTACGGGTCGTCCATCGTCTCGTTCACCACGGCACCGGCCGGCCGTCGCGGAAGAAGCCGCCGCTCGGTCCGTCGGGGCCGAGCCGCGCCGCCCACAGCACGCTCGCGGCGCCCTCCTCGACCGACCGCGACGCGCCCGGGCCGCCCATGTCGGTCCGCACCCAGCCCGGGCACACCGAGTTGACGAGGATCCCCTGGCTGCGCAGGTCGGCCGCCAGCACGCGCGTGATCGCGTTCATCGCGGCCTTGCTCACGTTGTAGGCCGGATACGTGGCGTCCATCGTCTCCAGCGAGCCCGCCCCGGAGGACACGTTGACGATCCTGGCGCCGCGCCGCATGTGCGGGATCGCCGCGACCGCGAGGCGCCACGCGCCGAGCGCGTTGATCTGCCACGTCTCCTCGACCACGTCGAAGTCGATCCGCGACGCCGTACCCGGTGGGTAGACGCCGGCGTTGTTGACGAGCACGTCCAGCGGCTCGTCGCCGAGCGGCAGTCGGGCGATCGACGCGGGGTCGGCGACATCGAGCTGCACCGGCGTTATGTCAAGGCCGCCCACCTCCCCCATCGCGTCCAGCGAGCGCGTGCCCGCGAGCACCCGATGGCCGTCGCGCGCCAGTGCCCGCGCGACCTCGAGGCCGATGCCGCGGTTGGCGCCGCTGACGAGTGCGAGGCTCACGCGGGACATTCAAGCGCGCGATACTCAGCGGCATGCGATTTCCCGGAGTCATCCCCGCCGTCACCACCCCGTTCGACGCCCACGGTGAGGTCGACCTCGACGCGCTCCGCGGCAACGCCCGCTCGCTGCTCGACGCCGGGCTCACCGGCCTGGTCGGCAACGGCACGATGGGCGAAGCCGGGAGCCTGAGCGCGGCCGAGCGCCGCGCGGTGATCGAGGCACTCGTCGATGCCGCGGACGGTCGCGCCACCGTCACCGCCGGTGTGTCCGCCCAGAACCCGCCAGCCGCGATCGCCTACGCGCGCGACGCCGAGGCCGCCGGCGCCGGTGCGCTGATGCTGCTGCCGCCGCTGCTCTACGGCGGCGACGAGCGCGAGGTGCTGGCCTACTTCGCCGCCGTCGCGGCCGGCACGGAGCTGCCGCTGATGGTCTACAACAACCCCGTCGCCAGCGGCGGCACCGACCTGCTCCCCAGCTTCCTGCTGCGGCTGGCCGAGGAGGTCGACTCCGTCGTCGCGGTCAAGGAGTGCTCCGGCGACGCGCGGCGCATCGCCGCGCTGGTCGGCGGCCCGCTCGAGGTCCTGGTGGGCGGCGACGACTGGCCGCTCGAGGGCTTCGCCGCCGGTGCCACCGGCTGGATCTCGGGCGTCGCGAACGTCGCGCCGGTCGAGTGCGTCGCCCTCCTTCGCCATGTCCAGGACGGCGAGCTCGACACCGCGCGCGAGATCAACGCCCGCATGCTCCCGCTGGCCCGCCTCGACATGACGCCGAAGCTCGTCCAGTACTTCAAGGCCGCCCAGGACGCGGTCGGGCGCGTCGGCGGACCCTGCCGCCCGCCGCGGCTGGAGCTGACGGAGCCGGAGCGCGCGCTGCTCGACGCGGCGCTCGGGACGCTGCACGGCCAGGAGGTCGCCGCTTGAGGGCGGCTCGCGTCTTCGCGGCCGTCGACTCGCACACGGAGGGCATGCCGACCCGCGTCGTGACGGGCGGCGTCGGGCCGGTGCCGGGCGCGTCGATGCTCGAGCGCAAGGCCCACTTCGAGGCCGAGCTCGACGACCTGCGGCGGCTGCTGATGCGCGAGCCGCGCGGGCACGGCGCGATGTCGGGGGCGATCCTCCAGCCGCCGACGCGCGACGACGCCGACTGGGGCGTGCTGTTCATCGAGGTCTCGGGCTGCCTGCCGATGTGCGGGCACGGGACGATCGGGGTCGCCACCGTGCTCGTCGAGACGGGGATGGTCACGGTGACCGAGCCCGAGACGGTGATCCGGCTCGACACGCCCGCGGGCCTGGTCGAGGTGCGCGTGGCCGTCCATGAGGGCGCGGCGACCGCGGTCACGCTGCGCAACGTGCCCGCCTTCCTCGAGCGGCGCGACGCGATCGTCGAGCTTTCCGAGGGGCCGCTCGTCTACGACCTGGCGTTCGGCGGCAACTTCTACGCGATCGTCGACGCCGCGGCGATGGATCTGCAGGTCGATCCGGAACACGCCCCCGAGCTGATCGACGCCGGCGCGCGCGTGATGGCGGCGATCGAGCAGCACGACCGCCCTGTCCACCCCGCCGACGAGCGGATCGCCGGGCTGCGCCACGTGCTGTTCACCGCGCCCGGCCGAGACGGCGCCGACGCCCGCGCCGCCGTCTCGATCCACCCCGGCTGGCTCGACCGCTCCCCGTGCGGGACCGGGACGAGCGCGCGGATGGCCCAGCTGCACGCGCGCGGCGCGCTTGCGCTGAACACCGACTTCGTCCACGAGTCGGTGATCGGCACGCGCTTCACCGGCCGCCTGATCGGCGAGACCGAGGTCGGCGGCCGCCCCGCGGTGATCCCCGAGATCACCGGCCGCGCGTGGATCACCGGCATGGGCCAGTACCTGCTCGACCCGAGCGATCCGTTCCCCGCCGGCTTCTCGCTCTGACATGAAGGTGGCCGTCGTCGGCGCCGGAATCGTCGGCGCCGCGACCGCGCGAGCGCTGGCGCGCCGCGGAGTCGAGGTCGAGCTGTTCGACGCCGGCGAGGTGTCGGGCGGCACCACCGGGCTCGGCGAGGGCAACGTGCTGTGCTCGGACAAGGACGCCGGCCCGGAGCTCGAGCTCGCGGTGCTCGGCCTCGCCGCCTACGACGAGATCGAGGCGAGCTACGGCGAGCGCGCGCGGATCCGCCGCAAGGGCGCACTGGTCGTGCACCGCAGCGAGGCGGGGATCGCGGCCGAGCGCGCGCGGATCGAGCGGCTGCGCGCGGCCGGCGTCGAGTGCGAGCTGCTCGGGCCCGCCCAGGCGCGCGCGCTCGAGCCGGGCCTCGGCGAAATGCTCGGCGCGACCTGGGTGCCCGGTGACCTCCAGTGCGACCCGCGCGCGATCACCAGGGCGATGGCCGCGGAGCCCGGGATCACGCTCCGCACCCACACGCGGGTCGACGACCTCGGAGCGCTGCGCGCCGACCACGTCGTGCTCGCGGCCGGGCCGTGGAGCGCCGCACTCGCCCGCACGGTCGGCCTCCACCTGCCGCTCGAGCCGCGCAAGGGCCAGCTCGTCCGGCTCGCGGGCCGGATGGAGATCCGCCACAAGGTGGTCGACGGCGGCTACGTGGCCGCGGTGGCGGCCGCCGAGCGCCGCGCTGCAGATCTCGACCGTGCTCGAGACGACCTTCGACGGGCACGTGCTCGTCGGCTCGAGCCGCGAGCGCAAGGGCTTTGACACGAGCGTCGACCCCGCGGTCACCGAGCGCCTGCTGCAGAGCGCCAAGGCGCTGATGCCCGGAATTGGCGCGCTGCGGCGCGGAAGCGGCGTGGGCCGGCCTGCGCCCCTGGCTGCCCGACGGCCTGCCCGCGCTCGGCCGCTCGGCGACCGGCCTGTGGGTCGCCACCGGCCACGAGGGCGCCGGCGTCGGGCTCGGGCCGATCAGCGGCGAGCTGCTCGCCGCAGCGATCAGCGGCGAGACGCTGCCTCTTGATCTTGCTCCGTTTGCTCCTGACCGTTTTGGCGCGGCCGCGCGTACGGGCCGACCCGCCACAGGGCCCCATCCCCCAGCGGCTCGCGGATGACCAGGCCGGCGGCGACGTGGTCGATCAGCGCGCCCTCGGTCGCGACGGGGTCGGGCGTGCCGTTGTTCGGCGTCATGATCGCCGCGATCTCGTACGTGGTCAGGCCGTAGGAGAACGGCACGAGCGCGTCGAGCGGATCCTCGGGCGGAGGCGTGCGCTCGAGCGTCGGATCGAGGTTGGCGAGCAGGACGTCGTAGGCCTCGACGGGCTGGAAGCCGCCGGCCTCCAGGCGCCGCTCGTCGCGGGCGAAGATCAGCGACGGTGCGGTGTAGCGCACCGGCCCGTCGCTCTGGGCGGCCTTGCCCTGCGCCTCGGTGGGCGAGCCCGCCGCGGTGCGCGCCTCGGCGCGGTCGGCCTGGTAGGCGCCCTCGACCTCGGGGCTGTCGAGCGCGGCGAGCAGGGCGGGGATGTCTAGCCCGTCGACGCGATCAAGGGCGTCGGCGAGGTCGTCGGGATCATCGAGCACGAGCGGCGTCGTGAACCAGCCGAACTGGAGCGCGCGGAACGCGGCGAGCTCGCACGCGGGGTTCTGCAGGCGCGCCGCGACGATCGCGCGGCAGGCCAGGCCGGTCGCGCTCACGCGGTGGCGCGGCTGGGTCGCGAACGGCATCCCGCGGGTGCGGAAGCGCAGGTAGCCGCGCGCCGAGCCGGCGGGCGTGTAGCCGCGCCGGACGTACTGGTCGGCCTGCTCGGTGAGGCCGATCGTGACCAGCCGCCAGCTCAGCTGGTCGCCGTAGCGCCAGTGCAGGACGGCGAGCGCGGGGGACGCGGAGTACGCCCACGGGCAGCCGGGATCAGAGAAATGGACGACGTCGATAGCCATGGGACTCGGGCCGTGTACCCAAGTGTGCATACAACTATCCCGTTTAGGGTGCGCGGCCATGGATCTCCCCGACTGCCTCTACGAGCCCGAGCGAAGCGGTGACGAGGCCTCTGGCCGAGGCAGTGGCGATCGCTTCGTCCCGACCGGCCTCACGCGCGGCCCGTGGGACCGGCGCTTCCAGCACGCCGGGCCGCCCGCCGCGTTGCTGGCGCGCGCGGTCGAGCGCGCCGCGGCGGTCGAGCCCGGCCAGATCGGCCGGCTCGCCTACGACATCCTCCGCCCCGTCCCGCTCGCGCCCCATCGCGTGACCACGCGCGCACTGCGCCCCGGGCGCAACGTCGAGCAGATCGAGGCCACGCTCACCGACGCCGAGACCGGCGACGAGCTCATGCGCCTCAACGCCTGGCGGCTGCGGACCGAGGAGCTCGAGCTCCCGGACGGCCTCGGCGAGCCCGACCCTCCCCCGGCCCCGCCGGAGACGGGCGGGATCTCGCTGCCGAAGTTCTGGACCGAGCCGGTCGCCTACCACGCCGCGCTCGACTGGAGCTTCGTCGCCGGCGACTTCGACGATCCCGGACCGGCCACGTGCTGGACCCGCCTGCGGGTGCCGCTCGTGCGCGGCGAGGAGGCGTCTCCGCTGGAGCGCATGCTGGTGATGGCGGACGCCGCCAGCGGCATCTCCCACGTCCTCGACTGGCAGCAGTGGATGTTCATCAACGTCGAGCTCGGCATCCACCTCGAGCGGCTCCCGGAGGGCGAGTGGATGGCGATGGACGCGACCACCCGGCTGGGCCCGAACGGGGCCGGTCTGTGCACCAGCATCCTGTCCGACGAGCGCGGTCGCGTCGGGGTGTCGACGCAGACTTTACGAGTGGCGAAACAGAGGTAATGTTCGCAGTGAAGTGACGCTGACGGGCTGGATCTTCATGGTCGGGCTGCGCGTGTTCGACATCGGCGCGCTCGTCGTCTGGCTGGTGTGGTTCTTCAAGCTGCGCGACGACGAGGACGACGAGGGCGGCGGCGGCCCGGGCGGCCCGGGCCGCGGGCCGGACGGCGGCCCTCCCCTGCCCGACGCGGACCCTTGGCCGCGGCGCCGGCGTGACCATCTCGGTGATCTCACGCCCGGAAAGTTGACCAACCCGACCAGGTTTGGGAGGTTTCCAGCATGGCCCGGCTCACCCCAGACCCCACCTTCTACGCCTCGCCGTCGGACGCAGCCAGCGCCCCCGGCGAGACGCACGCATACGTCGTCGCGCTCAACACGGGCACGAACGGCGACAGCGCACCCGACGCGCTGACCGTCCTCGACCTCGAGGCCGGCTCCCCCACCTACGGCCAGCTCGTCGGCCGCCTCGACATGCCGAACGTCGGCGACGAGCTCCACCACTTCGGGTGGAACGCCTGCTCGTCGGCGCTCTGCCCGTGGGCGGCGCATCCGCACATCGAGCGCCGCTACCTGCTCGTGCCGGGCCTGCGCTCCTCGCGCATCCACATCGTCGACGTCAAGGACGACCCGCACAACCCGACGCTCACGAAGGTCATCGAGGCCGACGAGATCGCGAGCAAGACCGGCTACTCGCGGCCGCACACGATCCACTGCGGCCCCGACGGGATCTACGTCTCCGCGCTCGGTGCCCCCGACGGCGACGGCCCGGGCGGCATCTTCCTGCTCGACCACGAGAACTTCTCGGTCAAGGGCGCCTGGGAGCAGGACCGCGGGCCGCAGGAGCTGGCCTACGACTTCTGGTGGCACCTCAACCAGGGCACGGTCATCACCTCCGAGTGGGGCTTCCCGAACATGGTCGAGAGCGGCATCCAGCCCGAGCTGCTGCTGAGCAACCAGTACGGCCACAAGCTCCACATCTGGGACCTCGAGAAGCGCAAGCACGTCCAGGAGATCGACCTCGGCGCCGAGCACCAGATGGTGCTGGAGCTGCGGCCGGCGCACGACCCGCGCAAGGCCTACGGGTTCGTCGGCGTGGTCACCTCGACCGCCGACCTGTCCGCCTCGGTCTGGCTCTGGGAGCGCAACGGCGACGGCTCGTTCAAGGCCGAGAAGGTCATCACGATCCCGGCGGAGCCGGCCGAGACCGAGCAGCTCCCGCCGGCGCTGCAGCCGTTCGGCGCCGTGCCGCCGCTGATCACGGACATCGCGCTGTCGGTCGACGACAAGTCGCTCGTCGTCTCCTGCTGGGGCACCGGCGAGCTCAAGCGCTACGACGTCTCCGACCCGCACAACCCGCGCGAGACGGGCTCCGTGCGCCTCGGCGGCATCGTCGGGCGCGCGCCGCACCCGGCCTCCGGCCCGCTCAACGGCGGCCCGCAGATGGTCGAGCTGTCGCGCGACGGCAAGCGCGTCTACCTGACGAACTCGCTCTACGCCTCGTGGGACGCGCAGTTCTACCCCGAGGGGATCGACGGCTGGCTGGTCAAGCTCGACGCGGGCGACGACGGCTCGCTGACGCTCGACCCGGACCTGTTCGTCGAGTTCAGCGGCGAGCGCCCGCACCAGGTGCGCCTGGCGGGCGGCGACGCGTCGAGCGACTCGTACTGCTTCCCAGATTGACCTGATGGACCAGCTCTGGCCCTGGATCCTGCTCGGGTTGCTCGGTGCGTATCACGGGCTGAATCCCGCCATGGGCTGGTTGTTCGCGGTCGCGCTCGGGATGCAGGAGCGCGACCGCAAGCGCCGTCGTGCGGGCGCTGCCCGCGATCGCCATCGGCCACGAGGCGTCGATCGTCCTCGTGGCCGGGGTGGTGCTCGGGCTGGGCGTGATCACCGACCCGTCGGTGCTGCACCTCGGCGCCGGCATCGCGCTGATCACGTTCGGGATCTTCCGCTTCATCAAGCCCCGCGCGCACTTCCGCTGGGTGCGGATGACGGTCAACCGGCGCGAGCTCGCATGGTGGTCGTTCCTGATGTCGACCGCCCACGGCGCGGGGCTGATGGTCGCGCCGGTGCTGATCGGCGCCGGCGTGGCATCCGAGGCCTCCGCCTCCTCGGATCACGCGATCGCCGCCGTGCAGGAGAACGGGCTCTCGATCCCGGGCAGCGCGCTGGGGATCACGCTCCACGTCGCGGCGATGCTGGCGGTGATGGCGGTGGTGGCGCTGATGGTCTACGACCACGTCGGGGTCAACGTGCTCAAGAAGTCGTGGATCAACCTCGACGCGGTGTGGGCCGGCGCGTTCGTGGTCGCCGGGGTGCTGACGCTCTTCACCTGATGGTTGCCGCGCTGCTCGAGCGGCCGGAGGAGCCGCTGCGCGTGGCGGAGGTCGCCGAGCCCGTGGCGGAGCCGGGCCAGCTGCGGCTGCGGGTCGAGGCCTGCGGCGTCTGCCGCACCGACCTGCACCTGCGCGACGGCGAGCTGTCGCCGGGGCATCTCCCGCTGATCCTCGGCCACCAGATCGTCGGCCGCACCGATGACGGCCGGCGGGTCGGGGTGCCGTGGCTGGGCTGGACGTGCGGCGAGTGCGAGTACTGCACCTCGGGGCGCGAGAACCTGTGCGTGCGAGCGCGCTTCACCGGCCGCGACGTCGACGGCGGCTACGCCGAGTGGGCGGTCGCCGACGAGCGCTTCTGCTTCGACCTGCCCGCCGACGCCGACCCGCTCCAGCTCGCGCCGCTGCTGTGCGGCGGGCTGATCGGCCACCGCGCGCTGCGCCTCGCGGGCGACGGCGAGCGGCTCGGGCTCTACGGCTTCGGCGCCGCCGCGCACATCATCTGCCAGGTCGCGGTCGCCCAAGGGCGGCGTGTGTTCGCCTTCACCCGCGCCGAGGACAGCGCCGCGCAGGAGCTCGCGCGCTCGCTCGGGGCCGAGTGGGCCGGCGACGCGATGGCACCCGGGCCGGAGCCGCTGGATGCCGCGCTGATCTTCGCCCCGGTCGGGGCGCTCGTGCCCGCCGCGCTGCGGGCGGTGGCTCCCGGCGGCACGGTGGTGTGCGCGGGGATCCACATGAGCGACATCCCCTCCTTCCCCTACGCGGACCTGTGGGAGGAGCGGGTCCTGCGCTCGGTCGCGAACCTCACGCGCGCCGACGCGGAGGAGTTCCTGGAGCTGGCCCCGCGAGTGCCGGTCCGCACCACCGTGACGGTCTTCCCTCTCGTAGAGGCGGAAGAGGCGCTACGGCGGCTACGGACCGGCGAGCTCGCAGGTGCGGCCGTGCTCCGGCCGGACTAGTCGGAGACCGTCGTCGTCTCCGTCTCTGAGTTGTTCGCAGCGGCGGGGTCGGCGGGGCCCGTGAGGTTCACGGTCGCCGTGACCGTCTGGTTGCCCGCCTCGCTCCAGCTGACGCCGAGCGTGCGGCTGACGCTGTCGCCCGCGGCGAGCGTCCCGAGGCTGCAGGTCACCTTGGTGGTCGGGAACATCGACTGCGTGCAGCCGCTGGGCCGGTTGATCGCCGCCCACGACTCGTCGATGTCGAACACCAGCGACACGCCCTCGGCGGCCTGCGGGCCCGCGTTGGTCACGGTCGTCGCGTAGCTGACGCTCGCGAGCGTCGTCGCCGTGGCGGGCGCGGAGACGGACACCCCGAGGTCGGCGCCGGCGGGGGCCGGCTTGGACTCGACCGTCGTGGTCTGGGTGGCCGAATCGTTGGCGGCGTTGCTGTCCTCGACCGCCGAGTCGACGACGCTCGTCACCGTCTTGGCGCCCGGGGAGCCATGGTGGACCGTCAGCACGCCGGTGGCGGAGGCGCCGGAGGCGACGTCGCCGACCGCGCAGGTCACGACGCTGCCGGCCTGGCTGCAGCCGCTGGCCGGCGCGACGGTGGCGTCGGCGGGGACCGTGGTGGCGACGGTGACGCCGGTGGCCGCGCTGGGGCCGGCGTTGTCGACGCGGAAGCGGTACTCGACCGCGTCACCCTCGACGACCGGGTCGACGTTGTCCGTCAGCGTGACCGAGAGGTCCGCCTTCGGGGCCGGCGGCGGCGTGCTGCCGCCCTCGCAGTCGCGCGCCCGCGGGTCGTTGGCGTCGGCCGTGAGGCTGTCCTTGCCGCTGCCGCAGCTGATCAGCAGGTCGCGCCGGCTGTCGCGCGCCTTGACCGCGTCGTCGTCGGCGCCCGCGAGGAACGTGTCCGCGCCCGCGCCGCCGTCGAGCGTGTCCTTGCCGCCGAGGCCGGCGAGCACGTCGTCGGCGCTGCTGCCGGTCAGCGAGTCGCCGCCGGAGCCGCCGGTCACGGCCTGGACGCTCGACACGTCGTCCTTCTCGCCGGGCGCGCCGTCGTCGGCTCCGCCGCCGAGCGTGACCGCGACGGCGGTCTTGCGCGCCGCGTAGGTGACGGCGTCATAGCCCGCGCCGCCGTTCATCTTGTCGGCGCCGTCGGCGCCGCTCTCGGCGACGAAGAGGTCCTCGCCGGCGTCGCCGGAGAGGGTGTCGTTGCCCGCGCCGCCGCGGAGCGTGTCGAAGCCGGAGCCGCCGGAGGCTCCGTCGTTCCCATCGCCGCCGCTCAGGGCGTCGTGGCCGTCGCCGCCAGCGAGGGAGTCATTGCCGGCGCCGCCTTCCAGCTTGTCGTTGCCGAGCCGCCGACAAGGGAGTCGACGCCGGCGCCGCCGTCGAGGCGGTCGTCGCCGCGCTCGCCGTCGAGGCTGTCGTTGCCGTCGCCGCCCTCGAGCACGTCGTGGCCGTCGCCGCCCAGCAGGACGTCGTCGCCGCCGAGGCCGCGGAGGCGGTCGTTGCCGCCCTTGGCGCAGATGACGTCGCGGCCGGGGGTGCCGTTCAGCGTCTCGCTGCGGTCGCTGCCGCGGATGGTGCAGGTGGGCGGCGAAGCGGTCGCCGAGGTGGAGATGACGAGGGCCGCGGCGACCGCGGCGAGGGGGAGCAGCCGAGGGCTGATGAGCGTCCGTGCCATGCCCCTACTCTCGACCGCGCGCGCACTGACCCGGACCGATGCGCCACAGAGTGGACAAGCGTCGGATCCGCGTTGATCAGTCCGTGCGGAGCGTGCGTACAGTCAGAGCGTGACGCTGCTCCTCCTGTTCGCGTTCGTGGCCGGCGCCGGGACCGCGATCTCGCCCTGCGTCCTCCCCGTCCTCCCCGCGCTGCTGTCCGCCGGCGCGACCGGCGGCCGGCGGCGGCCGATCGCGATCGTGATCGGGCTCGCCACGACGTTCGCGATCACGGTGGCGGGCTTCGCGAAGGTCGTCGACGGGGTCGGCCTCGGCGACGGCGCGCTGCGCTCGATCGCGGTCGTCGTGCTCGCCGGCTTCGGCATCGCGCTGCTCGCCCCGCGGCTGACCGACCGGCTCGAGGCGCCGCTCTCGCGGCTGGCGCGCTTCGGCCCGCGCTCCGGCGGCGACGGCTTCTGGTCCGGCCTCGGCGTCGGCGCGGCGCTCGGCCTCGTCTACGCGCCCTGCGCCGGGCCGATCCTCGCCGCGGTGATCTCCGTCAGCGCCGCGTCGGGCAGGAGCGTGGCGATCGCGATCGCCTACTCCGCCGGCTCCGCCGTCGTCCTGTTCGGCCTGATGCTCGGCGGGCGGCGGCTGCTCGACCACCTGCGCGGGCCGGCGCTGCAGCGCGTGCTCGGCGTGGTGATGCTCCTGACCGCGCTGGCGGTCGCCACCGACACCGACGTGCGCTTCCAGACCGCGCTCGCCGATCACTTCCCGTCCGTGCTGGTCAACCCGACCGGCTCGCTCGAGCGCTCCGGCGCGGTCGAGGAGCGGCTCGCCGAGCTGCGCGGCAACGGGCGCTTCACGCCCTCCGCCCACGCCGCGACGAAGGGCGAGAAGCTGCCGGTGCTCGGCCGCGCGCCGGACTTCGCCGGCAACGAGCGCTGGTTCAACAGCAAGCCGCTCACGCTCGCCGGGCTGCGCGGGCGCGTGGTGCTCGTCGACTTCTGGACCTACACCTGCATCAACTGCATCCGCACGCTCCCCTACACGCGCGCCTGGGACGCCGCCTACCGCGCCCGCGGCCTGACGATCGTCGGCGTCCACACGCCCGAGTTCAGCTTCGAGCGCGACGCCGGCAACGTCGAGGACGCGATCGCGCAGAACAAGCTCCGCTATCCCGTCGCCCAGGACAACGCGTACAAGACCTGGGACGCCTGGGGCAACCAGTACTGGCCCGCGAAGTACCTCGTCGACGCCAAGGGCCGCGTCCGCTACGTCCACTTCGGCGAGGGCGACGACGACAAGACCGAGGCGGCGATCCGCAGCCTGCTCGCGGAGGCCGGCGCGGAGCGGCTGGGCGCCGACGCCAAGGTCGGGGCCACCGAGACGGTCGGCCGCGAGGCGACGCCCGAGACCTACCTCGGCGCGGCCCGCGCCGCCGGCTGGCTGCCCGGGAAGCCGATCGTCGGCACTCACACCTACGACACGCCGGCGCGGCCGCTGCCGGAGAGCCGCTTCGCGCTCGCCGGGCGCTGGCACGTCGACGCCGAGGCGGCGGAGGCGGTGAGCGACGCGACGCTCCACGCCAACGTGGTCGGCAAGGGCGTCTTCCTCGTGCTCAGCTCACGCGGCGGCACGCCGCGGCAGCTGCGCGTCGAGCTCGACGGCCGCCCGATCCGCGCCGCCGATGCCGGGCCGGACGTCCACAACGGCCAGGTCACCGTGCGCCGCCAGCGGCTCTACCGGCTGGTGCAGCTCGACAAGACCGAGCGGCACCGCTTGACGCTGCGCTTCGCGCCCGGGATCTCGGGCTACGCGTTCACGTTCGGCTGAGGCACACGGCGCGCCGGTGGTAGATGAGGATCGCCAGCGCCCCGTTCACCACGCCGAAGTAGATGGGATAGAGGAGCAGCGAGACGTCCAACGTGCCGACCGCGCCCGCCGCGAGCGTGCCGCTGAGGCTCGCGAAGGCGAACGTCGCGAGGGTCTCCGAGTCGGGATCGCGGTAGGTCTTCGGGATCATCATCGCCGCCGCGATCAGGTCGGCGGCGACGACGCAGCTGGTGGCGACGATCGGCTCCTCGGCGACGATCCAGCCGATCACCCCGCCGCTCGCGATCGCGATCAGGATCCCGTCGCTCGCGCTCATGCCGCCCTCGCCGCGGCCGATCGCGAGCACGAAGACGAGGCTGGTGAGGACGGCCTGCGTGGCCACCATGAGCAGGCTCCACGAGGCGCCGTCGGCGCGCTGGGACAGGCACACCACGACCGCGAGCACGCTCCAGATCAACCACGTCCCCCGGTGCGGCCGCGTGGTCCCGCGGAGGGTGTCGCCGACGTAGGGGATCGTGTCGGCGATGCCGACCAGGCCGGCGAGCACGCCGAGCGCGGGCGCGACATCGATCATCGCTGCAGCACCCGCACGCTCGATGTGCCGCCGAAGTGCTCGCCGGCGAGGCTGGCCGCGACGTCCGCGTCAAACGGCCGGCACGAGAAGACGTCGACGAAGCAGCGGCCTGAGACCTCGTCGGCGTGCAGCGTGATCGAGCTGGTCTCGATGAACTGCAGCGCCGACCAGCCCTCGAGCTCGCCGTCGCCGAAGCGGTCGAGCATCAGCGGGCCGTGCGCGCGCATGCCGATGGCATCGATCACGGCCGGCACGAAGCGCCTGATCGTGTCGGGATCGGCGAGCCGGGCTCGCTCGCAGCCGTGGAGGTCGATCGCTGCGAGGACCCCCCACGTCGGCATCATGCGGTTCGGGTCGCGACGTAGGCGTAGTAGTTGCAGGCCGCGAAGAACGTGCCGTCCTGCGCGGAGCGGCGCTGATCGGCGAGCCAGGCCTCGACGTCCGCGGCGGGCAGCGCGCCGGTCGCGGCGACGAGCGGCGCGTAGGTCTCGGCCAGGCTGAGCATGAAGCGGCCCGACCCCGCCTCGGCGTACACGTGCGCCTGCGTCTCCATGAGCCGCAGCCCCGCCTCCGGCAGCAGGCGTGGGAGCTCGCGCATCACCCGGGCCGAACTCATGATCGTCGCCTGCAGCGCGACCTCCATCGCCTGGCCCAGCTGCGCATCGGCGCTGCCGAAGGTCAGTGAGGCGTAGTCGCCGTCGAAGATGGCGACCGAGCCGCCGGGGCGGGTGACCCGCGCGGCTTGCTCGAGCACGGTGAGCGGGTCGCGGACGTGGCTGACGAGCGTGTGCGCCACGACGGCGTCGAAGCTCGCGGCGGCGAGGTCGAGCTCATGCGCGTCACCGACGACGAGCTCGACGCGGTCACCCACGCCATCCTCGGCGGCGAGCCGCTGCGCGGCGGCGATGAACTGCGGGCTCTGGTCGACGCCGGTCACGATCCCGCGGGTGCGGGCCGCGAGCGCGCGGGTCACGACGCCGGTCCCGCATCCGAGGTCGAGGACCGCCGCCGCGTGCGGGAGGTCGATCAGCTCGAGGTACTTGTCGCGGTAGGCCGCGAACACCGGATCGGTGCCGCGGAACTCGAGCCGCTCGATGAACCGCTCAAGCGTCGCGGCGCTCTGCTCGTTGATGAACTGCATCGCGTCGCGCGGTTGCGCCTGTGTGGCCATCGTCTGCCCCCTCGGGTCGGCTTGCACCCGAGAGGCGTGACGTCCGGGTTCACGGCGGTGACCTCAGGCGTTCCAGGTGACGGGCAACCTCGGGTCGGGGTCGTAGCTGCAGAACGTGCCGGTGCGCACGGCAACTGAGAGGTGGCGGCCGAGCTCCGGGTGCTCCGCGTCGAGCCGCCGCAGCGCGCCGCGCACCGCCTTGGTCACGCTGGCCCGCGCGCGCTCGCTGTCCGAGGCAGCGCGCCGGTCGCGCCCACCGAGGCCAATCGCGCCGGCCAGCTCGCGGGTGAGCGCATCGAGCTCGGCCTCGGCGTGCGCGGCGCGCTCGGGGTCGTTCCAACGGCGCGCCTGCTCGATCTCCGCCTCCAGCTCGGCGATGCGACCGCGGTAGGCGTGCTTGGCGGGCTCGTCGAGCACGACCCCGGCGTCCGGCGTCCCCACGGCGAGCCGCTCCGGTCGCGCGCTGGCACCGCGCGGCGCGTCACCGGTGAGCAGGTCGAGCACGTGGAACTCGCGGTGCGGATGGCGGAGCAGGCGCGCGAGGTAGCCGAGCCCCTTGGCGTCGCGCATGCGGATGACCTTCCCGTCGAACGCGATCGTCCAGTAGTCCCCCTCGCGCCGGAACTGCATCGCCGGCTCGCCCGGTGCGGGCTGCGCCGGCACGTCCCCGGCGGACGCGGCCAGGAGCTGCCACGAGTCGCCCACCGTCGCCAGCGCGTGGCTGCCGCGGTCGACGAAGCCGATCCGCGCGCCCGCGACCAGGTCCGCAACGGTCCGCGAGACCATCACCTCCCCCGGCGCGGCGCGGGCGAGGATCTCGGCGGCCACGTCCACCGCGACGCCCCGGAGCTCGCCGGCGTGCAGCTCGCACTCGCCCGTGTGCAGGGCGGCCCGGCACGGGATCCCGGTCCTCTCGCTCTCAGCGACGATCGCCTCGGCGCAGCGGATGGCGCGGGCGGGGCCGTCGAAGGACGCACCCAGGCTGTCGCCGCGGGCGGGGAGCGCGTCCCCGCGGAAGCGGGCGATCTGGCCGCGCGCGACCGCTTCGACGCGCGTCGACGAACATCACGGTGGCGACGACGCGGTCGGGCTCGGGCTCGGGCCGCGTCCCCGTGACCAGCTCCTGCACCTCGGCCACGATCGGCTCGACGTCGCCGATCCACGGCAGGTGGTCTGAGCCCGGCAGCTCGAGGTAGCGCGCCCCCGGGATGTTCTCGGCCATGTAGCGCGAGTGCGACACGTCGACCGCGACCTCGTCGACGCGATGGAGGATCACGACGGGCACGCGGATCGCCGGCAGGAGCGGCCGCACGTCGATGTCGAGCATCATCCGCAGCAGCGCGCGAGCTGCCGTCGGTGTTGCCGCCAGGCGCTGCGCCCGCCCCCATTCGCGCCGCGCCGCCTCGTCCCCGGCCAGCGAGGGCGCCATGGCCGCGAGGTCACCGCCGTCGCCCCACTCGCGCTCGAGCCGGTCGAGCGCGTCGTCCACGGTCTCCCCACCCCAGTAGCGCCCGATGAAGCTGCGCCGCCAGTCGTAGCGGGCGAAGCACCCCCACAGCAGCAGCCCGAGCGTGCGCTCGGGATAGGTGGCCGCGAACAGCAGGCACATCGGCCCGCCCTCGGACGCGCCGAGCAGCGCCGCCCGCTGGGACCCGACCGCCTCCATCACCGCGCGCATGTCGTCCATGCGCTGCTCGAGCGTCGGCAGGCGGTCCTCGGGCACCCGGTCGGACAGGCCGGTCCCGCGCTTGTCGAACAGGATCAGCCGGCAGAACGACGCCAGGCGCCGGTAGAACGCGGCGAGCGCCGGCGACTCCCACGCCACGTCAAGATGGGAGATGTAGCCGCGGACGACGATCAGATCGGCCGGGCCATCGCCCACCACCTGGTAGGCGATGTGAGCGTCCCCGCTCTTGACGTAGCGCGTCTCCGGCTCGCTGCTCACAGTCGGCCTCGCGGCCAACCGTAACCCAGCTAGTCGCGCGCCGCCTTGGCCATGCGGGCGATGCTGGTGATGACGTAGTACAGGGACAGCAGGAAGAACGTCGCGCCGACGATGGCGCGCACCTGGTCCTCGGTGGCGGGGGTCTTGTCGGCGACGGGGGACGCGACGCGGTCGGCGAGGGTCTCTCGCCATCCGGTCAGTCCGGCGTGGCCGAAGTGCTCGGTCTTGGGCATGTCCTGGCCCTACCCGCTCAGGCGAGCGCCTCACGCACGGCGGGGGCGACCTTGGTGGCGAAGCGCTCGGTCTGGCCGAGCTGGTCCTCGTCGTCGAACCAGGCGACGAAGCCGTCGAAGCGCAGGTCGCGGCCGAGCTTGACGAGCTCCTCGACCCAATGCTCGGCCGGGCCGCTCAGCCAGCCGTCGCTGCCGCCGTCGGTGATGACGCCGTTGAGGTTGGCGACGCGGCGGATCTTCGCCGGGTCGCGTCCCGCCTTGTGCGCCGCCTCGTCGATCGCGTCCTGGCGCCCAGGCACCTCCGCGAGCGGCAGCCGCGGCAGGCTCGGCACCCAGCCGTCGGCCAGCCGCCCGACGACGCGCATCATGCGCGGCCCGTAGGCGCCGAGCCAGATCCCGATCTCGTGCGCCGGCTCCGGGCCGCCGTGCGCGCCCTTCATCCGGTAGTGCTCGCCCTCGGCGGTGATGCCGCGCTCGGCGGCCCACACACGGCGGATGATTTCGATCGCCTCGACCAGCGCGTCGACCGACTCGGGGCCGCTGCGGACCGGCCCGCCCCACGCGCCGATGGCCTCCCAGAATGCGCCGGCGCCGAGCCCCAGCTCGACGCGGCCGCCGCTCAGGCGATCGAGCGTCGCGGCGGACTTGGCGAGAACGCCCGGGTGGCGCAGCGGCAGGTTGGCGACGTCGGGGAAGAAGCTGACCTGCTCGGTGCGGCCCGCAAGGTAGGAGATCAGCGTCCAGGCGTCGAGGTGGCGGCGCTGGTACGGGTGGTCCTGGATGCCGACGAGGTCGAGGCCGAGGCGGTCGGCCATCAGCATCTGCTCGATCACCGCCTCCTGGCGCGCGGCCTCGGGCACCGGGAAGACGCCGAACAGGGGCTTCATCGCACGAGCCACGCTATAGGCTCGCGGCCGTGGCGCGATGGTTCCTTCCGGCCGCGCTCGCGGCGCTCCTGCTGGCCCTCCCCGGCGCGGCGTCCGCTGCCTCGCTGGCCGGCACGAAGTGGACGGTCGTCAGCGTTCGCGGCCACGCGGTGCCGCCTTCGGCCGGCGAGCGGCTCAGCTTCCGCGCCCAGCGCTTCAGCGGCGACGACGGGTGCAACCGGTTCAGCGGCCGTTACCGCGCCACCGGCACCGCGCTGCGCTTCAGGGACGTGATCACGACGGCGATCGGCTGCGAGGGCGGGCCGCCCAGGATCAGCGACCCGCTCGACCGCGTGCGCGGCTACCGCAGGAGCGGAGACCGGCTGAAGCTCTTGGGCCGCCGCGGACGCACGCTCGCCGTGCTGAAGCGGCGCTAGCCTGCGGGCAGCGTCACGAATCCGTACCGGGCGGCGTAGCGCTTGCCGCTGTCGATCCGCGTCATCAGCCCCGGTCGCCGTCCCGGCACGAAGTTCTGCGGGACGCCGGGAACCTTGAGGAGCTGTCGGCCGGTGCGACCGTCGAGCACGACCGTGCACTGCTTGCCGCCCGCTCCGCACAGCACGTTGGTCGCGGCGTATCGGCGCCACGTAAGCGAGGGGCCGGTGATGCCGCGGTGGGTCCACGCCGTCCGGCGTGCGCGCACGTCGACGCCGAGGGTGCGCTGCCGGTCGGGAAGCCCGACGACCAGGTGGCCGGCTGCGTTGCCGTCGATGTTCGCCCCCCGCGGCCCCTTCCAGATCGTCCGGCCGGTCGCAGGGTCCAGCAGCAGCGCCCGGCCCTTGAGGGCGCTCAAGGCGACCTCGCCGCCGACGTCGCGCGCGAAGTAGGAGTCGCAGTCCTTGCTCCGGTCGCGCCCCAGCTTCAGCGCCCGCCGCCAGACGACGGCGCCGTCGAGGCTGTACCCGGTGAGGCGCGCCGTGCAGCCCGAGCGCGCCGGCGGCGAGCTCTCGCGCGCATCGACCAGGTGGCGGCCCACGAGCGTGAGGTAGTGGCTCCGCGGGATGTCGATCGCCGCGCGGGTCGCTCCGCTCGCGGGGTCGAGCACCAGGAAGCGCGGGCGATCGCCGGTCGGGAAGGTCTGGACGACGAGCACGCCGGTGCCGGTCTGGCTCTGCTCCGCGTTCGCGGGCGCTGGGACCGTCCACCGGGCCGCGCCGGTGCGGGGATCGTAGGCCGTGATGGTGCACGACCCGCCGCACGTCGGCGCGTACACGCGGCGCCCGTCGGTGAACACGTACTTCGTCGACGGATGCGACCAGCGCACCCGGCCCGTACGGGGGTCGAGGCCCTTGACCGCGTGGCGCTGCGCACCCGTGACCGGGACGGCGACGGGCATGCCGCCCACGACGAACCCGCGGAAGTCGTCGGTGCGCGGGCCCTTGAAGCGCCAGCGGAACGATCCCGAGCTCGTCAGCGACGCCACCGCGCGGGTCTCGACGCCGAAGAAGCCCGACCGCGCGCGCAGCAGGCTCACCGGCTGTCCCGTGTGTTCAGCGCTGCGCCAGTCGAGCGGATCGAGCGCGGCGGGCGTGGGCGTCGCCATCACCTCGGGTGACTGGGTCGCTGCCGTGCGGGTGGGGGTCGCGGAATGGGACGGCTCGGTCGAGTCTCCGCCACAACCGTTCAGGGCGGCGCAGCCGAAAACGACCAGCGCCGCTGCGAGTGCCCGCCGCACGCCGGCGAGCATAGCTCCGGAAGCTAGACCGGCGGGAGCGTGCCCTCGACGCGGGACCGCTCGCCCGCGGCGTCGACTTCGACCTTCCAGATCGGTGCCTCCGCCTTCACGCGATCGATCAGCGCGCGGGCGGCGTTGAACGCCTCGCCGCGGTGCGGCGCGGAGGCGGCCACGATCACGCTCGGCTCCGACAGCGGCACGGTGCCGACCCGATGCTCCAGGGCGACCGCGCTGCAGCCGTAGGCGGCCGCCACCTCCTCGCCGATCGCGCGCAGCTTGGCCTCCGCCATCTCGGTGTACGCCTCGTAGTCGAGCTCCCGCACCTCGCGGGTGACGCCCTCGAACAGCACCACGGCGCCGGCCGCAGGATCGCGGACCGCGTCGGCAACGCCCGCGAGGTCGAGCGGGTCGCCGGTGACGCGAACGCGGCGCACGACCGCGGCGCCGCCGCTCACCGGCGGCACGAGCGCGACCTCGTCAGCCTCGCTGACGAGAGCGGAGGCGTCGGCGTACTCGCGGTTGATCGCCACCACGCAGGAGCGCGGCGCGACGTCCATCGCGGCGAGCAGGTCGGCCACGCGTGCGCCGTCGGGCAGCTCGATTTGCACGCGGTCCGACCCCGCGCGCTCGCGCAGGCCGGCGAACAGACGGACGGTCACGACCACAGGGACACCCTAGACTCAGAAGGGATGGAGGGACCCGCACTCACGCACCTGGACGACACCGGCCAGGCCCGCATGGTCGACGTCGGCGAGAAGGAGCCGACCGTCCGCTGGGCCCGCGCCCGCGCCGTGGTCCGCATGTCGCCCGAAGCCGCCTCGCGCGTGGTCAGTGGTGACAACCCGAAGGGCGACGTGATCGGCGTCGCGCGCATCGCCGCCATCCAGGCCGCAAAGCGCACCGACGAGCTGATCCCACTCTGCCACCAGCTGCCGCTCTCCCACGTCGACCCGCAGATCGCCGTCGACCCCTCCGAGGGCCGCGTGACGATCGTCGTCGAGACGCGCACGACCGACCGCACCGGCGTCGAGATGGAGGCGATGGTCGCCTGCTCGGTGGGCGCGCTGACGATCTACGACATGGTCAAGGGCATCGAGCCGGGCGTCGTCATCGAGCGCGTCGAGCTGCTCGACAAGACCGGCGGCAAATCGGACTTCCACCGCGCATGAAGCCGCTGATCGACGGACACGGGCGCACGATCGGGGACGTCCGGATCTCCGTCACCGACCGCTGCAACTTCCGCTGCCAGTACTGCATGCCCGCCGAGGGCCTGCCGTGGCTGAACCGCGACTCGCTGCTGTCCTACGAGGAGATCGCGCGGCTGGTCGCGCTGCTCTCCTCGATGGGCGTCCACGACGTGCGCCTGACCGGCGGCGAGCCGCTCGTGCGCAAGGAGCTGTGGCGGCTGGTGGAGATGCTCTCGGGCCTCGAGGACGTCCGCGACCTGTCGCTGACGACGAACGGCTACCTGCTCGCGCGCCAGGTCGACGACCTCGTCCGCGCCGGCCTCAAGCGCATCAACGTCTCGCTCGACTCGCTCGCGCCCGACCGCTTCTTCCAGCTCACCCGCCGCGACTCGCTCGCCCAGGTGCTCGAGGGGCTCGAGGCCGCCGAGGCGCACCCCGAGCTGCGCCCGATCAAGGTCAACGTCGTCGCGCTCAAGGACTTCACCGAGGACGAGGTCGTGCGCTTCGCCGACTTCGCCCGCCGCACGCCCTACGTCGTGCGTTTCATCGAGTTCATGCCGCTCGACGCCGACCACTCCTGGAGCGCCGACAAGGTGCTGCCCAACGAGGAGATCCGGCGGCTCATCAACGAGGTCCATCCGCTGGAGCAGGTCGGCCGCGACCGCCACGGGACCTCGCGGCGCTGGCGCTTTGCCGACGGGCAGGGCGAGATCGGCTTCATCTCCCCCGTCTCCGAGCCGTTCTGCGGCGACTGCAATCGGATCCGCCTGACCGCCGAGGGCATGCTCCGCACCTGTCTCTTCTCACTCAACGAGACCGACCTGCGCGAGCCGATGCGCGCCGGCGCGAGCGACGGCGACCTCGAAGCGATCATCCGCGACGCCGTCTGGCGCAAGGAGCTCAAGCACCAGATCGGCGATCCGGGCTTCATCCAGCCCGCGCGCTCGATGTCGCGCATCGGCGGGTGAAGGACCTCCCCGAAGCGACCGAGCTGGTCCTCGCGGCGGCCTCGCCGCTCGAGGCCGAGCGCGTGCCGCTTGGCGAGGCGGCCGGGCGCGTCGCCGCCGAGCCGGGCCTGAGTGCCGTCGACCTGCCGCCGTTCGACCGCTCGGCGATGGACGGCTACGCGGTGCGCGCGGCCGACACCGGGGGCGCCGAACTGCGCCTGGCCGGCGAGATCGCCGCGGGCGAGGCGGGCGATCAGCCGCTCGAGCCGGGCACCGTGCTCGGCATCACCACCGGCGCGCCGATCCCGCCGGGCGCCGACGCGGTGCTGCAGTCCGAGCTGGCGGAGCTCAACGGCGGCACCGTCCGCGCGACCGAGCTGATCAAGGCGGGAACGCACATCCGCGTGCGCGGCGAGGACGTCCACGCCGGCGACCTGATCGCGCCGGCCGGCGAGCTTCTGACGCTCGCGCGGATCTCGTCGCTCGCCGCGGCCGGCGTCGGCGAGATCTCGGTGCACCGCCGCGCCCGCCTGCACCTGCTCGTGACCGGCTCGGAGCTGCTGCCGCTCGGTGCCCCGCCGGAGCCGGGCAAGATCCACGAGTCGAACGGGCTGATGGTGCGCCTGCTGGCCGAGCGCGCGGGCGCGCAGGTGATCGACGGCGGCGTGATCGCCGACGACTTCGAGTCGACTCGCGCCGCGGTCGAGGCCGGGTTGGCCGGCGACGTGCTGGTCGTCTCCGGCGGCGTCTCGGTCGGGCCGCACGACCACGTGAAGCCGGCGTTCGAGGCCTGCGGAATCGACGAGGTGTTCTGGCGCGTGCGCGTGAAGCCGGGCAAGCCGTTGTGGTTCGGCCGCCGTGGCGAGACGCTCGTGTTCGGCCTGCCCGGCAACCCGCTCTCGAGCATCGTGGGCTTCCTCGCCTTCATCGAGCCGGCGCTGCGCCGCCTGCACGGCGAGCGCGACCCCGCGATGCGCACCGAGCGCGCGCGCCTGACCGAGGCCGCCGGCCCGTCCGACGGCCGCACCACGTTCCTCACCTCACAGCTTGCCCCCGGCGCCGACGGCGTGCTCGAGGCAACCCCCACTGCCAACCAGGGCTCGCATCTCACCGGCGCGCTCGGGCAGAGCGACGGCTTCGCGATCGCTCCGCACGACTCAGGGCCGCTGCCCGCCGGCTCGATGGTCGACGCCGTGCGCTTTGTCTAGCTGGCGCGAGTCCGACTTCCGCGAGCGCGACCCCAAGAACCCGCGGCGCTGGATCGGGCGCGGCATCGGCGCCTGGACGGTGGTGTCGCTGCTGATCCTGCTGAACGAGCAGCGGCGCGACAGCGTGCGCTGCGACCAGGACTGCTACGGCCCCCACCTCACCTATGAGGCGGGCCACCCGTGGACGAACTACCCCGAGGCGTGGCAGTGGGATGCGCAGAACATCCTGATGACGATCGCCTTCCTCGTCGGGGTCGGCGGCTTCGTGTTCGTGCTCGCAGCGAAGCGCCACCACGCGGTGATCCTCACCGTCGTCTCGATCGTGCTCACCGCGGCCTTCGTCACCTGGGTCCAGCTCTCGCCGCCGGTCGGCAGCGACTAGATCCGCACGGACCCGTCGGCCTCGATCGTCCAGTGCGGGTTGTGGGCGACCTCCCAGGGGTGGCCGTCGGGGTCGACGAAGACGCCGGAGTATCCGCCCCAGAAGGTCTTCGCGCCAGGTCGCCCGATCGTCGCGCCCGCCGCCTCGGCCTCGGCGAGCGCCGCGTCGACCTCCTCGGCCGAGCGCACGTTGTAGGCGAGCGTCACGCCGCCGAAGCCGCCGCGGTCGGTGACGGTCGAATCCTCCGCCAGCTGCTTGCGATCCCAGACCGCGAACGCGATCCCGCCGAGCTGGAAGAACGCGACGTCGAGCGCCGGGTCGGTGTCGCACGTCCACCCCAGCGCCTCGTAGAACGCACGCGCGGCGGGGACGTCAGTGACGCCGAGGGTTACGAGGGAGAGGCGCTGCTCCATCGCCGGGTCAGCTCGAACCGCGACCCCGCCCGAAGCGGCGCGCGATCCGCTCCCACAGGACGGAGAAGAACAGACCGAACCCACCCACTGGCTTGGCCGCAGCAGGCGGAGGCGGCGGCGGTGGCGGTGGTGTGGGCGCCGCCGCGGCGGCTTCCGTATCCGCGCCCTCCTGCGGGGCCGCGGCGGCGGCCGCCTCGGGCGGCGCCTCGCCCTTCGCGATCTCCTCACCGCTCGGCGCAACCGGAGCGTCGGCCAGGCGCGACGACAGGCACGTCGCGAAGTCGCGCATCATGCGGTTGGAGATGTCCTCCATCATGCCGCCGCGCCCGAAGCGCGCGAGCCGCCCGGTGATCGAGAAGTCGGTGACCGCCTCGACGGTCGTCCCGCCGTCGTGCTCGGAGAGCGTGTTGACGATCGTCGCGCTCGCCCCTCCCTGGCCGCGCTTGTCGGTGCCGCGCGCCTTCAGCGTCGCGGTGTGGGTGCTCTCGTCGGCCCTCTCGATCTTGATCGTCCCGCGGTACGACGCCGTCGTCGGGCCGAGCTTGACCTGGAACGTGCCGTGGTAGGTGCCGTCGTCGTCGTGGTCGGTGATCGCCGCGCCGGGCAGGCAGGGCGCCACGCGCTCGAGGTCGTTGAGCGCCGCCCACACCTGATCGATCGGTGCCGCCACCTCGAAGGACTGCTCGAGCTTCATGACTGGACCTCCTGGAGCCGCTCAGGCGTGTCGATGTCCGTCGGGTCGCACAGCCGCCCGACCTCCCATGTGTACACGTGATCGCCCTCGAGCAGGCCGCGCGCGCCGGTGTCGCCGTCGAGCTCGGAGACGTGGTCGAGCAGCCGCCGCTCGAGCAGCACCGGGTGGCCGGGGTCGCCGTCGTAGGTCGCGCGCACGGCGAGGTGGCGGCCGCGGTGGTCGAGCACCCCCGCGATCACCTCGGCGCTGATGAAGGGCTGGTCGCCGAGCGTGATGACCGCCGCCTCAACGTCGCCGAGCGCGGCCACGCCGGCCTGCAGCGAGGCGGACTGGCCGTCGGCCCACTGCTCGCAGACGACCACGTCGGTGCCGCTGAGGTCGACTGTCTCCTGGATCTCCGCGGCGTGCGCGCCGAGGACGACCACGACCGGCGAGATCGACGGCACCGAAAGCATCGAGCGGACCGCGTGCTCGAGCAGCGGCCGGCCGTCGAGGCGGGCGACCTGCTTGACGCCGCCGAAGCGCTTGCCCTCCCCCGCGGCGAGCACGATGCCGCCGATCTCCGGCTCGGTCTCGGCGGCCATCGGCGGGCGGGTCATGCGGGCACTCCCTCCTCCATCAGTTCGGCCAGCGCCTCGAGCGACGCCAGCGAGTTCCCCGGGATCAGGTGGTCGACGTGCGGGAGCGCGGCTTGCATCCCGCGCGTCAGCGGCTCGTAGCGCGGGTCGGCGGCGAGCGGGTTGAGCCACACGACGCGGTGGGCGCAGCGGCGCAGCCGCGCCATCTCCTCGGCCAGCACTTCGGGGTCGCCCCGGTCCCAGCCGTCGGACAGGATCACCACGACCGAGCCGCGACCGATGCGGCGGCCGTGCTCGCGGTTGAGCGTCGAGATCGCGTCGCCGATGCGGGTGCCGCCCGACCAGTCCTCGACCGTCTCCGCGGCGCGCTGCAGCGCGCGGTCGGGGTCGCGGCCGGCGAGCTCGCGCGTGACGCGCGTCAGCCGGGTCCCGAACACGAACGCCTCGACGCGGGCGCGCGCCGCCACGGAGGCCTGCATGTACATCAGCAGCATCCGCGCATAGGGCGCCATGGAGCCGGAAACATCGCACACGAGGACGAGTCGGCGCGGCCGCAGTGCCGGGGCGCGGTAGCGGCGCTCGACGAACTCGCCGCCGTGGCGCAGCGAGAGCCGGATCGTGGCGCGCAGGTCATGGACCTCGCGGCGCCGCCGCGTCGGCACCGTGCGGCGCGAGATGCGCCGCGGGGAGCGCCGCGCGACCCGCGCCAGCAGCCGCCGCGCGGTCGCGCGCTCGGCGTCGGTGTAGAGCGCGAAGTCGCGCTCGTGCAGCAGCTCCTCCTCGCTCCAGGCGGCGGGCGCCGGGGCGATGCCGGCGTCGACCTCCGACGGGGCCGGCATCTCCGCCGGGATGCCCAGACGCGGCATTGCGGCGCGCTCGATCTCGCCGAGCTGCTCGAGCGGGTCGTCGCGCTCCTCCTCCGCCGTGGCGAACGCAATCGCGAATGCCTCGGCGAACACGGCCATGTCGGCGTGCGAGGAGCACAGCGCGGCGCGCAGGGCGTAGAACGCCTCCTCGCGTCGGGCGGCGTCGACGGCGGCGAGCGCGCGGTGCGCGGCGAGCAGGTCGCCGACGCCGACGTGCGCGCCGGCCTCGCGCATCAGCGCGGCCAGGCGGGCGACTCCGGGATGCGCGCTGAGCTCAACCACCGCGCAGTACGCCTGTCGCGCGGACGCGATCGATGTCCTCGCGGACCTTCAGGGCGACGCCGAGCGTTTCCTCGAGCGGCTCGTCCGGGCCGAGCGCGAGCAGCGCGCGCGCCCAGGTGATCGTCTCCCCCACCCCGGGAAGCTTGTAGAGCTCCTCGCCGCGCAGCCGCGCCACCGCGTCGCACACGCGCAGCGCGACGGCCTCGGGCACGCCGGGCAGCCGCGCGCGCACGATCTCCGCCTCGCGCTCGCGGTCTGGGTAGTCGATCCAGTGGTAGAGGCAGCGGCGCTTCAAAGCGTCATGCAGCTCGCGCGTGCGGTTGGAGGTCAGCACGACGAGCGGCCGGCGCTGGGCGACGACGGTGCCGATCTCGGGGATCGAGATCGCGAAGTCGGACAGGAACTCGAGCAGGAACGCCTCGAACTCGTCGTCGCTGCGGTCGACCTCGTCGATCAGCAGGACGCTGGGACCCTCCTCCTCCAGCGCCTCCAGCAGCGGCCGGCGCAGCAGGAACTCGCGCCCGAACAGCTCGCGTGCCTCGGCGCCCGCCTCCGCCGCGCGGATGGCGAGCAGCTGGCGCCCGTAGTCCCAGTCGTAGACCGCGTGGTGGAGGTCGATGCCCTCGTGGCACTGCAGCCGGATCAGGCGCGCGCCGGTCGCGCCGGCCAGCGCCCGCGCGACCTCGGTCTTGCCGACCCCCGCCTCGCCTTCCAGCAGCAGCGGCTGCTCGAGCTCCGCGGCCAGGAAGACGGCCGTCGCGAGGCCCCGGTCGGCGAGGTAGCCCTCGCCGGCCAGGGTCTGCGTGACGTCTGCAGGAGTGCCCAGCCCGTCGGTTACGCCGCCGCCTCCTCGAGCGCCCGCCGGCACAGCACGCGCGCCAGGTGGCGCTTGTAGTCCGGCGAGGCGTTGAGGTCGCCGGGCGGGTTGGTGCCCTCCGCCGCCAGCTCGGCGGCGGCCTCGATCGCGGCGCCGTCGAGCGCGCCGCCGCGCAGCGCCTCCTCGGCGGCGGTCGCCCGCAGCGGCACGTTGCTCATGTGGGTGAGCCCGATGCGGACGTCCTCGCAGGTCCCGTCGCTCGCCTTCTTGACGAGCGCGGCCACGGCAACCATCGCCCAGTCCTCCTTGCGGCGGTTGAACTTCTGGTAGCCGAACCCGTAGCCGTCGAGCGACGGGTAGTTGACCGACGTCAGCACCTCGTCGTCGCCCACCGCCGTCGTGAGGTAGTCCTGGAACAGGTCGGCGGCCGCGATCGTGCGCTCCCCCGAGGCGCCGCGAACCGTCACCGAGCCCTCGTAGGCGAGCAGGATCGCGGGCTGGTCGGAGGCCGGGTCGCCGTGCGCGAGCGAGCCCCCGAGCGTGCCGCGATTGCGGACCTGCGGGTCGGCGATCGTGCTCGAGACCTCGGCGATCAGGCCGAGGCTGTCGTCGTTCGCGATCGCCGTGTGCGTCGTCATCGCCCCGATCGTCACGCCGCCATTGTGCTGGATGCCTGCCAGCCCCGGCACCCGCCGGAGGTCGACGAGCAGGGTCGGTGCCGCCAGCCGCAGCTTCATCAGCGGCAGCAGCGAGTGCCCGCCGGCGATCAGCTTGGCGTCTTCGCCACCGCCGGCGAGCGCGCTCAGCGCCTCGTCGAGCGTGGCGGGTGCGACGTAGTCGAACTCGGCGGGGATCACAGCCCACCTCCCTCACTCGGCGCGGTCGGTCCGGAGCCGGCGCTGCCGCTCCCGTGCTCGTCCCACGAGCCGCCCTGCTTGCCCGGGTCCGGCGGCACAGCGTTGCCCTTGGCGCTCTCGATCTTCGCCCACACGTTCTGCGGGCTCAGCGGCATGTCGATGTAGTCGACCCCCAGCGGGCGCAGCGCGTCGATCACCGCGTTGACGATCGCAGGGCTGGCGGCGATCGTGCCCGCCTCCCCCACGCCCTTGACGCCGAGCGAGTTGACCGGCGACGGGGTCTCCGTCCTGTCGGTCTCGAAGCTCGGGACGTCCGCGGCACTCGGCAGCGCGTAGTCGACGAACGTGCCCGTCACGAGCTGGCCGTCCTCGTCGTAGTGGATCCGCTCGTAGAGCGCCTGCCCGATGGCGTGTGTGATGCCGCCGTGGATCTGGCCCTCGATGAGCGTCGGGTTGATCGCCGGGCCGCAGTCGTCGACCGCGACGTAGCGGACGATCTCGATCTTCCCGGTCTCCACGTCCACGTCGACGATGCACGCGTGCGCGCCAAACGGGAACACGAAGTTCTCCGGGTCGTAGAACATCGTCTCCTCGAGCCCCGGCTCCATGCCCTCGGGCAGGTTCTCAGGGATGTACGCGCCGCCGGCGATCTCGGCGATGGTCATCGCCTTGTCGGGCGAGCCCTTGACGGCGAACTTGCCCTCGGCGAGCTCGATGTCCTCCGGCGCCGCCTCGAGCTGGTGGGCGACGATCTTCTTCGCCTTGTCCACCACCTTGGCGGTCGCGAGTGCGATCGACTCGCCGCCCACGGCCAGCGAGCGCGAGCCGTAGGTGCCGAGGCCGAACGGGCCGGTGCCGGTGTCGCCGTGGACGACGTCGACCAGGTCGGGCGTGGTGCCCAGGCGGTCGGCGACGATCTGGGCGAACGCGGTGTCGAGGCCCTGGCCGTGCGGGGCGGTGCCCGTGTAGACGGTCACCGAGCCCGACGCGTGCACGCGCACGATCGCGGACTCGTAGAAGCCCGCCTGCAGGCCGACGCCGCTCGGGCCGACCACGCGTGACGGCGCGAGGCCGCAGATCTCCATCCAGGTGGAGAAGCCGATCCCGCGGTGGATGCCCTGGCTCCGCAGGTCCTCCTGCTCGCGCCGGAACGCGTCGACGTCGACGTGCGTGAGGAGCTTGTCGAGCGAGCCCTCGTAGTCGCCGGAGTCGTAGACGATGCCGATCGCCACCTCGGCCGGGAAGTCCTCCTTCGGGATGAAGTTCTTCCGCCGCAGCTCGAGCGAGTCGATGCCGAGCTCGGCCGCGAGCTGCTCGATCATCACCTCGATCAGGTGCGTGGCCTCCGGCCGGCCGGCGCCGCGGGTGGCGTCGGTGGCCATCTTGTTGGTGAAGACGCCCTTGGCCGTGAACTTGAGGTTCGGGATCTTGTAGCAACCGCTGATCACGAACCCGGTGAACGACGGGATGAACGGCGTCAGCAGCGTGAAGAACGCGCCGAAGTCGGCGATCGCCGTGCACTCGAGCCCCGTGATCGTGCCGTCGCGCTTGGCGCCGACCTTCACGAAGTCGATCTGGTCGCGGCCGTGGATCGACGAGCTCATGTGCTCGGAGCGCGTCTCGGTCCACTTGATCGGGCGGCCGAGCTTGCGCGACGCCCACGCCGCGAGGATCTCCTCCGGGTAGTGGGTGATCTTCACGCCGAAGCCGCCGCCGACGTCGGGCGCGATCACGCGAATGCTGTCCTCGCCCATCTCCAGCTCGCCCGCCATGAACAGGCGGATCAGGTGCGGGTTCTGGCTCGTGAGGTGCAGCGTCAGCTGGCCGCTGCGGTAGTCGGCGATGCAGACGCGCGGCTCGATCGGCGTGCCCGCCGTGCGGTGGTTGACGATCCGGCGCTCGATCACGACGTCGGCCTCAGCCCACGCCGCGTCCATGTCGCCGCCGCCGATCGACCACTCGTGGACCTGGTTGGTGCCGAGGTCGGGGTGGACCAGCGTCTCGGTGTCGTTGATCGCCTTCTCCGGGTCGACGACGACCGGCAGCGGGTCGTACTCGACGAGCACCTGCTCGGCGGCGTCGACCACGGCGTACTTGTCGTCGCCGAGGACGATCGCGACGCCCTGGCCGACGTACTTGACCTCGCCCTTGGCGAGCGGCCAATGCTCGGGCGTCTTGATCTCGACGCCCGGCGGTACCCACGCCATCGGCAGGCCCGACGCGATGTCGAGGTCCTCACCGACGAACACGCCGTGGACGCCGGGCAGCTCGAGCGCGCCGGAGGAGTCGATCGAGACGATCTTGGCGTGCGCCTCGGGCGAGCGGACGACGGCCATGTAGAGCATGCTCGGGACGACCATGTCGTCGACGTAGCGGCCGCGGCCGGTGATCATCCGCGGGTCTTCCTTGCGTCGCAGCGCCTGGCCGACCCACTTGCCGTTGGTGGGGGCGTCTTCGGTGATGCTCACAGGGTCAGCTCCTGACCGGACGCGGACTGGACGGCCCGGACGATGTTGTGGTAGCCGGTGCAGCGGCAGAGGTTGCCGGCGAGCGCCTCGCGGATCTCCGCCTCGGTCGGGCTCGGGTTCTTGGCGATCAGGTCGGCGCTGGCCATGATCATGCCGGGCGTGCAGTAGCCGCACTGGAGCCCGTGGTGCTTCCAGAACGCCTCCTGCACCGGGTGCAGGTCACCTTCACTGCCCATGCCCTCGATCGTGGTGACTTCGGCGCCGTCGGCCTGGACCGTCAGGACGGTGCAGCTCTTGACCGCGTCGCCGTCGAGGTGGACGGTGCAGGCTCCGCAGTTGGACGTGTCACAACCAACGTGGGTGCCCGTCAGCCCCAGCGTGTCGCGTAGGAAGTGCACTAGCAACTGGCGCGGCTCGACATCGCCCGTGCGCACCTGCCCGTTCACGGTCACCGTTATCGGGACACGGCCTGCCATCTAGGTCCTCCTTCACCCTCGGGAACGACTTCCTCGCTGCGAAACCTAGTCCTCGCGCGGTTCGCGTGCCACCCGGATCCGTACCGGAAGGCCCGAGCGAAGCGGTGACGAGGCCCCTGGCCGAGGCAGAGCCGGGCCGAGCGTCGGCGTCTGGCGGATCTTGAGCTCGAAGCCGGGCCGCAACTCGACGCGGAAGCGCTCGCCGATCGCGCCCGCGATCGTGCGGATCTCGGCTTGGCCGAAGCGCATCCCGAGGCAGATCCGGGAGCCACCGCCGAACGGGACGTAGGCGCCCTTGGGGATGCGCTTGCGCGCCTCGGGGGCGAAGCGCTCGGGGCGGAACGCGTGCGGCTGCTCCCAGACATCGGGCAGCCGGTGCGATGCCCACGAGGAGTAGTTGACCGGCGCGCCCTCGGCGACGCGGTGGCCGGCGAACTCGTAGTCCCTGGCCGCGCGGCGCGGGCCGATCCAGGCCGGCGGGTAGAGCCGCAGCGTCTCGTCGAGCGCCTGGTCGAGCAGCTGCGGATCGGCGGCGGCCGCGTCGGCGACGTCGGGATGGCGAGCGAGCTCGTAGAACAGGAAGGCGATCGTCGCGGTCGTCGTGTCGTGACCGGCGAACAGCAGCGTCATCACGTGGTCGCGCACGTGGCGGTCCGACAGCGGTGCGTCGAGCAGCAGCGAGAGCACGTCGTCGCCGCGATGGCCGGTGCGGCGCCGGTGGGCGATCTCGGCGTAGATCAGGCGGTCGAGCTTGCGGCGCGCGTCGGTCAGCGCCGCCCACGGCGTGCCCGGCCCGCGCAGCACCTGCAGCCAGTACTCGCGGCCGTAGAAGCCGAGCGCGCGCTCGAACTCGCGCGCAGGGCGCGTGTCGTCGCGCTTGAGATCGGGGTCGAAGCCAAACAGCGCGCGCATCGCGACCCGCAGCGCGAGCTCGCGGGCCCACGTGTAGAGGTCGAGCTCGAGCCCGTCGTGCCAGGTGCTCAGCGCGCGCTCCGTCTCCTCCTCCATTACGCCGAACGCCGCCGTCACGCGCTCGTGGTGGAAGGCCGGGAGCATGATCCGGCGCGACTGCTTGTGGAAGTCGCCGTCGATCGTGAGCATCCCGTCGCCGAGCAGCGGGATCAGGTCGCCGAAGCCGCCGTCGCGCCAGCGGAAGTGGTCGGCGTGCGAGACGAGCATGAAGTGGTTGGCCTCCGGCCCGAGCATGAAGACGTTGCGCGCGTTGAGGATGCGCAGCGAGAACACCGGGCCGTGGCGCTCGTAGGCGTCGAGCAGCAGGCTCAGCGGGTCGACGATCATGCGGTGCGTGCGGCGGACGCTCGGCACGTTGTCGCCGGGCGGGTAGCCGCCGCGGGCGCGGCGCTCGGTCTGCAGCTCGAAGGCGACGCGCTTGAGCGGGTTGGTGCTGATCGGCTCGGGTCCGGTCAGGGCCACGACGTCAACCTACCTCGCCACAATCCCTGAGGCATGACGGCGACACCACCCGACGCACGCCCGCTCCGCGGGCTCGGATCCGTGCTGGGCATCGTCATCTCGATCGTCGCGCTCGCGGGGGTGGTGTGGTGGGCGCTGCGCCAGGAGCCGCCGCAGCTGCCCCACACCGCCGGCCAGGTCGCGGCGCTGATCGGGGCGATCGCGCTCTACGGCGTCAACACGCTGGTGCGCTCGGAGCGCTGGCACCGGTTGCTGCTCGACGACGGCGCGCATCCGCTGCGCGCCGACTCCTACTCGCTCACGGTCGTCGGCTACGCCGTCAACAACGTGCTGCCGGCGCGCGCCGGAGACGCCGTGCGCGTGGTGCTGATGGCGCCGCGGGCGCAGTGCTCGAAGCGCACCGTCCTCGGGACGATCGTGGCCGAGCGCCTGCTCGACGTCGGCGTCATCCTCGTGCTCTTCCTCGTCGTCGGCTACGCGGTCCTCGGCGAGGTCGGCGCCGGCTCGATCGAGTGGGTCGCGCTCGCCACGACGGTGGTCATCGTCGGCGCGGCCGTCGCGGTCGTGGTCGTGCGGCGCAACCAGCGCGTCCACGACTTCGTCTGGCCGATGCTGTCCTCGACCGCGGGGCTTGCCAGCGCGCACGGCGCGGTGCTGATCGCCATGACGTTCGGCATCTGGATCATCGAGTCGTTCGCCTGGATCGCGGTCGGGCTGTCGGTCGGGTTCGCCATGAGCTTCCTCGAGGGGCTCTACCTCGTGGCGCTGGCGAGCGTGTTCGCGCTGATCCCGTCGGGCCCCGGCTACGCAGGAACCCAGGATGCGGCCGCCGTCATCGGGATCAAGGCGATCGGGGGCACCGGCGCGACCGCGGTGTCCTACCTCGTGATGCTGCGCTTCGCGCTGCTGGTGCCGATCACGCTGTTCGGGCTGGTGCTCCTCGCCGTGCGCTACGGCGGGCTCGGCCAGCTGCGGGCGGCCCGCGCGTGAGGCGTCCTCGCGGGGAGCTGATCGCTTACGGCCTGCTCGTCGCCGTGGCGCTCGCGCTGCGGTTCTACGAGCTCGGCGACCGGCCGTTCCACCACGACGAGAGCCAGGACGCGTACTTCTCCTGGATCCTGTGGACGAAGGGCGACTACGCCTACAACCCGCTGCTGCACGGGCCGCTGCGCTTCTACCTGACGGCGGGCATGTACGCGCTGTTCGGCGACAGCGACTTCACCGCGCGGCTGGCGCCGGCGCTGATGGGCACCGCGATGGTCGCGATGCCCTACTTCCTGCGCGAGCAGCTCGGGCGGGTGGCGGCGTTCACCGCCGCGGTGCTGCTGGCGATCGGCCCCTCCTACCTGTACTTCTCGCGCTTCGCCCGCGAGGACATCTACTTCGCCTCGATCAGCTTCGCGCTGCTGGTGGTCGTCTTCCGCTTCCTCGACTCGCCCAAACGCTGGCAGCCGGCCGCGATCGGCGCGCTGATCGCGCTCGGCTTCGCGACCAAGGAGACGATGTACATCACCGGCTTCGTCGCCTTCACGTTCTTCGTGCTGCTGTTCTGGCGCGAGCGCGGCGGCCGCGGCGACACGTGGGCGCGCGTCAAGTCGGTCGGCTGGGAGGCGTGGGTGTGGGCGCTGGCCGCGTTCGCGATCGTCTTCACGCTGCTCTTCACGGTCTTCCTCACCAACCCGGGCGGGCTGTGGGACGGCCTCTACGAGTCGATCCACTACTGGCTCGGCCAGCACGACGTCGGGCGCGGCGGCGAGAAGCCCTACTTCTACGTCGTCGTCCTGTTCTCGACCGAATGGCCGGTCCTCGTGCTCGGCCTGGTCGGGGCGGTGCTGGCGTTCCGGCAGCCGACGGTGCTGCGCGCGTTCCTGGTCTGGGCGTTCGCGCTGTCGCTGGGGATCTACTCGTGGGCGGGCGAGAAGTTCTCGTGGCTGGTGCTGCACCCGCTGCTGCCGCTCATCCTGCTGGCCGGCCTCGGCGTGCAGTGGCTGTGGGACAGCCGCGGCACGACGCTCGGCAAGGCCGGGCTCGTCGTCGCGGCGGTGGTCGCGCTGTACGTGCCGATCGCGTCCTTCCTGGTCAACGCCGAGCACCGCGCCGACCCGCGCGAGTTCCTCGTCTCCACGCAGTCCTCGGAGTCGGTCAAGCGCGTGGTCGACCAGGTCGAGGAGATGGCGCGCAAGAACCCAAAGCTGACGATCACCGTCGACTCCGCCGACGGCGCGACCTTCCCCTACGCCTGGTACTTCCGCGACCTCAACGTCGGCTACCTCGACATGACCACGGTCGACACCCCGCCGGACTCCGACGTGCTGATCCTCACCGAGGGCAGCCGCGCGCGGCTGGAGCCGCAGCTCACCGGTTACAAGGGCCGCCAGTTCCCGTTCCGGGTCTGGTGGGTGCGCGAGTACGGCAAGCAGTCGATCGGCGGCTGGTGGCGGTGGTTGACGCGGCGCAAGCCGTGGAACCCGACCGGCGGACTGCCCGAGTGGATCTACACCCGCGGCGACATCAGCGCGAGCTCGGTCCCGAGCCCGCGCACGGTCGCGATGCGCCGCCCCGGCTGAACGGCGTCCTTCGCCGGGCCGGCGCCCGGCACGGCGCCGGGATCGGGCACGACGACCACGAGACCCCAGAACCGCGCAGGATCGCCCCCGCGCTCGACGACCTCGAGGATGTAGGGGCCGAGGCGGAGGAACGCCATGCCCGGCAGCTCGCGCCGCAGGTCGAGGCCGGCGGCTCGCAGCGCGGCGACGGTCCGGTCGAGCGAGCCGGTGAGGACGACGACGTGATCGACGACGGTGGCGCCGTTGGGATGCGCGGCGGCGGGCCGCGGAGCGGTGTCGGCTCCGCGCAATGCCAAGCCATCCGCCGCAACAACGCCGGGCGCACGCACCTCCAGGATCCCGCCGCCCTCGCCGGTCAGCCGTAGTTCCTCGCCCTCCAGCGCCACCACGCCGTCGTCCACCGTGAAGCCCAGCCGCTCCCACGCCTCGGGCGGGTCGCCGAGGACGATCACCGCAGCTCCCAGATCGTCGTGCCGTCGCGGTCGAACACGCGGCGGCCGAGCTCGTCCCACTTGGCGCTGCCGGCGTCGCCATAGCTGGTGCGCTCGATCGGCCCCTCCACGACGTAGCGGACCCCGTAGCGCTCGATCAGCGGGCGTGCCTCCTCCGCGGTCTGCGCTCGGTACAGCGCCTCGACGTCCTGGCGGCGCCGCCCCGGGTCGTGCTTCCACTGGAGCTCGTGCCCGACCCACCCCATGACCGTCGGCAGCCCGGTGAAGGTGGAGATGCGCGCGTGGCCGAAGGCCGAGTAGTCGTCGCCGACCGCCTCGAGCACGACCGACCCGTGCGGCGCGTTGTCGTTCAGCCACTCGATCGCCGCCGGGTCGCCGGGCGAGGACTCCTCCAGCCAGCGCAGCCCGTCGAGGTGCGGCGCGTCCGCGAAGCCGCCCTTGCGCGCGTAGGTCCCGGCCACCGGGTAGACGGCGGCGAGCGCGAGCAGGGCGAGCAGCGGCAGCACCCACGCGAGCTGGAAGATCCGTGCGCGCCGTCCGATCCAGCCCCAGCTCCACACGATCATCGGCGCCCCGGCGATCGCCAGCAGCAGCCACGCCTGGTAGCCGAGCTTGAAGACCGTGTTCATGCGGTAGAGCTCGCCGCCGGCGAACGAGTCCTTCACGTAGATGAGCTCGGGGATCGCCAGGCACAGCAGCCCGCCGCCGATCAGCACCCAGACGAAGCGCTCGACGACCGGGGCGGGGCTGATGAACGCCGCGTGCGCCGCCACCAGGCACAGCGCCACGAGGCCGACCACGGCGGCGAGGTTGTCCGACGCGAGGAGCGAGCCGGCGAACAGGGCGGCGGCGATGGTCCAAGCGCCAGTCCGCCACGGGTGGTTCGAGCGCGCCAGCCGGATCGCGTAGGCGGTCGCGAGGAGATAGGCGAACAGGCCGTAGAGCGCGCCGTTGTCGCGGGCCCACGAGCTGAACGAGGCGCGGTCGGAGACCTTGCCGAAGCCGTCGGCCGCCGTGTCGTAGGTGAGCAGGAACGGCAGCACCGAGAGCACGGCGAGCACGAGCAGCACGAGCATCCACGCCAGCGTGCGGCCGCGCTCGCCGAGCGTCGGGGCGTCACGAATCCGCACCAGCCCGCCCAGCGCCACCAGCCCGGCGACGACCGGGAACGACCACGCGTTGATCGCGTACAGCGTGCCGATCGCGATCGCCGCCACCACCAGCTCGAGCGCGGCCGGCCCGCGCGGCGGTGGGGCCGGGCCGGCGATCGCGAGCTGGAGCCCGAACGCCAACGCCAGGAACGAGAACGGGATCGCCATCACGTGGCCGTGCAGGTCGCCGAGCGTGAACGAGAACGACGGGAACTCGTTGATCGTCCCCTCGATCACGCGCGACGCGCCGAACCAGTCGTAGGAGCGCAGCGGCCCGCCGTCCGAGACCAGCTCGAGCCCGGAGCCGATCGTCCCGGCCACCACGACCAGCACGACGCCCCACAGCCCGGTCGCCAGCCGGTCGCCGAGCGCGTAGGCGAGCCCGAACGCAGCCACCACCGACAGCGCGAAGAACGTGGCGACCGCGAGGTTGTAGCCGACGTCCGGCGCCACCGCCGACAAGCGCACCAGCCCGGCCGCCATCAGGTGGCCGAGGTAGTAGTAGTTGAGGTCCTCCCCCGCCATCCATGGGTCCTCGGGCGGGAAGTGGCGCGCGTCGCCGGCGGCATTGACGAACGCCATGTCCATCGGCTTCTCGGTCTGCCAGATGTCGGGCGAGTAGGCGACGAGCAGCGCCATCACCGCGAACCCGACGAGCGCGAGCCCTTCCGACCACAGCAGCGCCTGCCGCGGCACCTCCGGCCGCCAGCGCCACCACACGAACCCGCCGGCCGCCGCCAGCGCGACCACGGCCAGGATCCAGGTCACGAGCCCCTGCGGCACCAGACGGAGCGAGCCGCCGACCCACACGAGCCACGTCGCGAGCAGCAGCCCGAGCGGCTTGGCGAACGCGACGCCGCGGCCCGGCAAGCGCGCGAAGACGACCGCCGCGAGCGGCGTCGCCGCCAGCCCCAGCACCTCGATCAGCACGTAGAAGCGCAGCGCGGCGGTCATCGCTTGCGCCAGACACTAATGTCGGCTCCCGTCGTGACCACGTACGAACACATCGCCGAGCTGCCCCTGACCGTCGAGGATTACGAGCTCGAGGGCCACGAGCGCAGCGTCTCGCCGGAGTTCACCCGGCTCACCACCACCTTCCATCTCCGCGGCCGCGGCCACGAGGGTCTCGGTGAGGACGTCACCTACGACCCCGACGAGCACCGAGAGCAGCAGGCGCGCGGCGCGACGCTCCCGCTCGCGGGCGACTGGACGTTCGACAGCTTCGCCCGCCACGTCGGCGAGCTCGACCTCTTCCCGGCCGCCGAGCCGCAGCAGCCGGCGTACCGGCTGTACCGCCGCTGGGGGATCGAGAGCGCCGCGCTCGACCTCGCGCTGCGCCAGGCCGGGCGCTCGCTCGGCGAGGTGCTGGGCCGCGAGCACCGCCCGGTGTCGTTCGTCGTCTCGATGCGGCTCGGCAACCCGCCGAGCTTCGCGCCCGTCGCCAACCGGCTCGAGGTCTACCCGTGGCTGCGCTTCAAGCTCGACGCGACCCCGGACTGGCCGGGCGAGCTGATCGAGCAGCTCGTCGCGACCGGCGCGATCGCCTCGCTCGACTTCAAGGGCGCCTACAAAGGCACGGCGGTCGACGTCGACACCGACCCCGCCTTCTACCGCCGGATCGCCGAGGCGTTCCCCGACGCGTGGCTCGAGGACCCCGACCTCACCGTCCCCGAGGCCGACGCCGCGCTCGAGCCCCACCGCGACCGCATCACCTGGGACGCGCCGATCCACTCGGTCGCCGACATCCAGGCGCTCGCGTTCCCGCCCAAGACCGTCAACGTCAAGCCGTCGCGCTTCGGCTCGGTCGAGGGACTGTTCGCCGGTTACGACCACTGCGACGCCCGCGGCATCGAGATGTACGGCGGCGGGCAGATCGAGCTCGGCGTCGGGCGCGGCCAGATCCAGCTGCTGGCCTCGCTCTTTCATCCCGACGGCGTGAACGACATCGCGCCTTCGGGGTACGACTGGGCCGAGTTCCTGCGCGACCTCGAGCCGAGCCCGCTGGATCCGAAGCCCGAGCCGACCGGCATGCGCCGGCGCCCATAGAATCGAGAGCACGATGCCGCCCAAGCAGCGCCAGATCAAGATGGAGAGCAAGTCCGCGCTCTCCGCCATGCAGAAGCTCGAAGGCCGCTCGGACGAGGAGCTCGCGGCAGAGACCCGCTTCCGCGCCGCCGCGCAGGCCATCCTCGGCGCCCGCGCCGCCGAGCGGATGGACGCCAAGCGCTCGCGCGAGCACTTCCGCGCCGCGATCGCCGCCGCGCGCCCGCAGGAGCGCCTGCAGCTGCGCCGGATGGCGGAGGCGTCACTGGCGCTGGCCGAGCGCCGACCCGGCGACCTCAAGGCGGCGGCCGAGAAGCTCGGCCAGACCCCGCCCACCAACCGCCAGCTGCTCGCCCTGCGCTTCATGGGCCTCGTGGCGCCGCCCCCGGGCGCGCCGATCTGGCTGCGGATCCGCGGGATCCTGCTGATCATCGTCCTGGTCATCGCCCTGCTCGCGCTCGGCTGGGGGATCATCCAGCTCGTCTCGCTGCCGTTCGGCGGCATCGGCGCCGGCGTGTCGATCTTCTGGGGCTTCCTGCTCGTGTTGGTCGCGCTCGGCGTGTTGTTCCTGGTCGGGCGAAGGCGCCAGAAGCGGGCGCGCGAGAAGCAGGCCGAAGCGCGCGCGCAGGCAGCTACGTCCGGCCGCCGGTAGAGCCACCCGCACCCCCGCTCTCCCCTGCGCCCCCGGGATTCGGGGGCGCCCGACCGGGATGGTCGTGTCATGCACTCAGACACGACAACCACCGGCATGGTCGAGCTCACCGACGTCACCCGCGTCTTCGGGCGCGGCGACGGCGCGGTCAACGCCCTCGACGGCGTCACGCTCTCCCTCCAGCGCGGGACGTTCACCGCGATCATGGGCCCCTCGGGGTCCGGCAAGTCCACCCTCCTACAGAGCGCCGCGGGGCTCGACCGGCCCACCAGCGGCCGCGTCCGGCTCGGCGAGCATGAGCTGACCGAGCTCGGCGAGCGAGCGCTGGCGGGCCTGCGCCGCGAGCGCATCGGCTTCGTCTTCCAGTCCTTCAACCTGCTCGGCGCGCTGACCGCCGAGCAGAACGTCTCGCTGCCGTCGCGACTGGCCGGCAAGCGCCTCCCCCGCTCGGTGGTCCGCGACGTGCTCGAGCGCGTCGGGCTCGGCGAGCGCGCTCGCCACCGCCCCGCGCAGCTCTCCGGTGGCCAGCAACAGCGCGTGGCGATCGCTCGCGCGCTGGTCGGCGAGCCGGACGTGATCTTCGCCGACGAGCCGACCGGCGCCCTCGACAGCCGCTCCGGCCGCTCGGTGCTCGAGCTGCTGCGGCGCACGATCGACGAGGGCGGCCGCACGCTCGTGATGGTCACCCACGACCCGTCCGCCGCTGCCTGGGCCGACCGCGTCGTGTTCATGGCTGACGGCCGGTTGGCCGGCGAGCTCGCCGCGCCGACCGCCGAGCAGGTCGCCGAGCGCCTGACCGGACTGGGGGCCTGACGTGCTGCGCATCTCCCTCCAGACCCTCCGCGCCCGCCGCGGCTCGCTGGCCGGTGCCTTCGTGGCGATCTTCCTCGCGGTCAGCGTCGCCTACGCCACCGGCCTCCTGATGGCGGGAGCGCTCAGCGCGCCCGGCCCGGGCCGTCTTGCGGCCGCCGACGCGGTTGTGCGCGCCGATCCCTCCGTCACCGTCGGGAGCAGCGATCCCGAGCAGGTCGACGTCCTCCCCGGCCCGCGCCTGCCGGCCGAGGCCGTTGCCCGCGCCGCGAAGGTGCCCGGCGTCGCCGCGGCCATCGGTGACGTGTCGTTCCCGGTGGGCGCGCCGCTGCGCGCGCCCGGCGTCGAGCGCGTCCAGGGCCATGGCTGGGCCAGCGCCGCGCTGACGCCGTACCGCCTGACCTCCGGCCACGCCCCGTCCGGCCCGCGCGACGTCGTCGTCGACTCGCGCCTGCATCCGCGGCTCGGCGCCACCCTCCACATCACCGCCCCGGGCGGCGAGGGCACGTACCACGTCTCCGGCATCGCCCGCGGCGCCGCCAACCGGGACCGTGGCCAGGCCGCGATCTTCTTCTCGGGTGCGACCGCCGACACGCTCTCCGGGGCCCCCGGCCGCGTCAATGCGATCGGGATCATCGCCAAGCCGGGCGCCTCGCTCGCCGGGCTGGATCGCCCGGGCGTCGACGTGCTCGACCACGCCCACGCGGCCGACGCCGACGCTGGCGACCCGCAGGCGTCTGACCGTGAGGCGATGGTCGCGATCTTCGGCACCATGGGCGGCATCGCCGGTTTCGTCGCGCTGTTCGTGGTCGCCGGGACGTTCGCGCTCGCGATCGCCCAGCGGCGCAAGGAGACCGCAGTGCTGCGCGCGCTCGGCGCCACGCCGCGCCAGGTCCGCCGCCTGATCGCGACCGAAGCGCTGTTCGTCTCGCTCGTGGCCGGCGCGCTCGGGCTGCTGGCCGGGCGGCCGCTCGCCACCGCGCTCGTCGACCTGCTATCGCGGCACGGCCACATCCCGGCGGGCTTCGAGCCCGGGCATTCGTGGATCCCGCTGGTCGCCGCACTCGGGATGGGCGTCGGCATCGCGCAGCTCGCGGTCGTCGCCGCCGCCCGCCGCGCTGGCAAGGTCCGCCCCGCAGAGGCACTCCGCGAGGTCGCGGTCGAGCACGGCCGCGTCGGCTGGGTGCGCGGGCTGTCCGGCGTGCTCGCGCTCGCCGGCGGCGCCGCGATGGCGCTGCTGTTCAAGGGCGAGCAGGCGTCGGCGTTCTCGATCCTCGCCGGCATCCTGCTGGCGGCCGGAACCGCGCTGCTCGGACGCTGGCTCCTCGGCTTCCCCGCCGCGCTGCTCGCCCGCCCGCTGCGCGCCCTCGGCCCCGCGGGACTGCTGGCGAGCACCGGCCTGTCGGCGAACCGTTGGCGCACGGCCGCGCTGGCGACGCCGATCGTGCTGATCGCGATGCTGGTCGGCACGCAGGGCTTGCTCGCCGCGAGCTCGCGCCACGACACCGAGGCCGTGACCGCCCAGCGCGTCACCGCCGAACACGTCGTGACCGGCGGCGACGGCGCGCCGCTCCCCGCCGGCACCGCCGAGCGGCTCGGCGGCACGGGCATGGTCCCGACCCAGGTGTTCCTGCTCGGCAAGGGCCTGACCGGCTGGGACGCCCCGTGGGCGGCGGCCGGGCTCGGCGACGCCACCGGCGCGCTCGACCTCGGCGTCCGTCACGGCGACCTCGACGACGTCAGCGGCACCAACGTCGCCATCAGCGCCGTCGTGGCCGCCGAGGGCCACGTGCAGGTAGGCGACGTCCTGCCCGCCCGGCTCGAGGACGCGACCAAGGCGTCGCTGCGGGTGGCCGCGATCTACGACCGCGCCGCCGGCCTCGGCCACGTGGTCATGGACCGAGCGCTCGCCCAGCGCCACGCCGCGGTCCCGGCCGACGCCGCGGTGTTCGTGGCCGGCAAGCGCCCCGCGGCGCACCCGGGCACGCAGGTGCTCACCCGCTCCGAGTACCTCGGCACCGTGCGCACGCTCGGCCAGAGCGGCGCCTGGGGCGTGTGGGTGATCATCGGGCTGTCGATCGCGTTCGCCGCGCTCGCGCTCGTCAACACCGCCGCGATGGCGACCGCCGAGCGCCGCGGCGAGCTCGCCACCATCCGCCTCCTGGGCGGGACGCGCTGGCAGGCGATCCGGATGGTCGCGCCTCGAGCTCGCCCCGATCGTCGTCGTCGGGCTGCTCGCCGGCGCCGTCGTCGCGGCGATCTCGGTGATGGGCGTCCCAGAGGGCGTCCGCGGCATCGAGCTGAGCGTGTCCGCGACGCTCGTGGCCGGACTGGCCGCGGGTGCCGCGCTGCTCGGCCTCGCCGCCGGTGCCGTGACCGCCCGCAAGGCGATCCGCGTCACGCCCGCAGCGGCGATGCGGGTCCAGGAGTGAGAATGGAGCGCATGGCCCGCTCCGTGCTCGTCGTCGACGACTCGGCGCCGTTCCGCGCCACCGCCCGCGCGCTGCTGGAGGCGCGCGGGTACCGCGTCGTCGGCGCGGTCGCCGACGGCGGCGAGGCGCTCGCCGCCGTCGAGGCGATGCGGCCCGACGCAGTGCTGCTCGACATCAACCTTCCGGACGCCGACGGCATCGCCGTCGCCGGGCGGCTGGCCGGAGCGGGCGGTCCCGCGGTGGTCCTCGTCTCCACGCTCGACGGGGCGTCCATGCGCAGCGCCATCGAGCGCTCGGGCGCCCGCGGCTTCCTCTCCAAGGCCGACCTCACCTCGCCGCAGCTGGTGGAGCTGCTGGGGCCGCCGTGAGCCTGAGGATCGTGATCGCCGAGGACCAGGCGCTGCTGCGCGAGGGCATGGTCCGGCTGCTCGAGGACGCCGGCTTCGAGGTCGTCGCCGAGGCCGCCGACGCCCCCGACCTGCTGCGCAAGGTCAGCGCCCACAAGCCCGACGTTGCCGTGGTCGACGTGCAGATGCCGCCCGACAACACCGACGACGGGCTGCGGGCGGCGCTCGAGATCCGCGCCACGCGGCCTGAGGTCGGCGTGCTGGTGCTCTCCCAGTTCGCGGAGGAGCGCTACGCGATCGACCTCGTGGGCGACGACGCGAGCGGCGTCGGCTACCTGCTCAAGGACCGGGTGTCGGACTTCGCCGCGTTCGCCGACGCGGTGCGCCGCGTCGCCGCGCGCGGCGTGGTCCTCGACCCGACGGTGGTCTCGCACATGCTCGGGCGCCGCCGCCGCGACGATCCGCTCGACGAGCTGACCCCGCGCGAGCGCGAGGTGCTCGAGCTGATGGCCGAGGGCCGTACCAACCGCGGCATCGCCGAGGTGATGGTCGTCACCACCGCGGCGGTCGAGAAGCACGTGACCGCGATCTTCTCCAAGCTCGACCTGCCCGACGCGCCGAGCGACCACCGCCGCGTCCTAGCCGTCCTCGCCTTCGTCCGGCGCTGAGCGCAGCGGCACGCGGGCGCGCACCAGCGTTCCCTTCCCCGGCGCGCTGTCGACCTCGAGCGAGCCGTCGAGCGCCCCCACCCGGTCGGCGAGCCCCCGCAGCCCACTGCCGCCGTCGAGCACCGCGCCGCCGGCGCCGTCGTCCTCCACCTCGACCACGAGCTCGGTGCCGGCGCGCCGCACGTCGACGCGGGCGTGGGTCGCGCCGGCGTACTTGGCGACGTTGGTGAGCGCCTCGGCGATCACGAAGTAGGCCGCGGTCTCGACCGCGCTCGGGAGCCGCCCGCCGAGCGCCGTCTCGAACTCGACCGGCACCGGCGAGCGCGTCGCCAGCGCCTCGATCGCCGCGTCGAGCCCGCGCTGCGCGAGCACCGCGGGATGGATGCCGGAGGCGAGGTCGCGCAGCTCCTCGACCGCCGCGTTGGCGTTGGCGACGGCGCGGTCGAGCAGCTCGCGCGCAGCCGGCTCGTCGACCCGTTCGCGCGCGAGCTGCAGGTCGATCTTCAGCGACACGAGCCGCTGCTGCGCGCCGTCGTGCAGGTCGCGGGTCAGGCGCCGGCGCTCGGCATCGCCCGCCTCGACGATCCGCGCCCGCGAAGCGCGCAGCGCCTCCAACCGCGCGCGCAGCTCCGCCTCGAGCCGCCCGTTCTCGATCGCCAGCGCCGCGGTCGAGGCCGCCTCGCCCAGCAGCTCCGGCTCGTCGCGCAGCGCCGCCGCGTGGACGAGCGCGCCCACGCGCCGGCCGCCGTGGCCGATCTCGGTCACCGCGCGCCCGTCGCCCGGAGGCGGCAGCGCGATCGCGGCGCCGTCCCCGTCGACATAGCGCTCCTCGTCCGGCAGCCAGTACGCGACCGCCAGTGTGGGGTCGCCGAGCGCGGTGCGCAGCGCGTCGCGCACCCCGGCCGCGCCGTGGTCGGCGGCCAGCCCCTCGATCAGCCGCCCGATCGCCGCGGTGCGGAAGAAGCGGCTGCGGACGAGCCCGAGCACGAACGCGCCGGGCAGCAGCGCGAACGCGGACAGGAACGCGAGCTGTGTCGGCTTGTTCTGCACGACGAGGAAGACGCCGCCGAGCGCGACGATCACGGCGCCGAGCAGCAGCACCGGGTCGAGCCCGCGGCGCTCCACGCGGCTCGCGGCCCGTCGCCGCCGCGCCAGCAGGACGACGGTGGCGAGGAGCACCGCGAGCTCGACGGCGAGCTCGAGTGCGGCCGCCACGTCGACCACGTCCGGGGCGTCGGCGATCCCGTGCTCGTCCCCCAGCAGCACCTGCGGGGCGTGCAGGACGGTCGCCATGACGTAGCCGGCCGCGACGGTCACGCGCGCCGCCCGCCCGGCCAGGCGCCCCGAGGGGAACGCCAGCAGCAGGTGGACCAGCAGCGCGACGATCAGCGTGTCGAAGAGCGCGCCGAGCACGAACGGCAGCGCCGCGTCGGAGAACTGCAGCCCCGCCGTCAGGGTCGCCAGCCCGACCGCGACCATCAGCGGGCCGGTGCGGTTGTCCGGGCGCCGCAGCCACGCGAACACGCCGGCCGCGACGAACCCCCACGCCGCCGCGACGCCGATGTAGGCGACCGCGACACCGCCCTCGGGCAGGTCGTCGGCGCCGGGTGCCAGCGCGAGCGCCGCCGCGCCAAGGCCGACGGCGAGAACGCCGAGGGCGCCCGCCACGATGCGCCGGGTCCGCAAGCTGAGCTGTCGCACGCCGGCACATCGTCACGCGCGGGCTGTCGTGGTTGCAACCCCCCGACGCATCCGCAATTGACTTCCCGTCAAGCCCTTCATTTCCGACCCGGGTTGGGGGTAGTGTCGGGCCGTGGCCAACCACATCGTCACGCGCCGGCTGCTGATGGTGCAGCTCGGAGTGGAGGAGGCGGTCGCGCTGGTCGACGGGCGCGGCGGCGCCGACCGCCCGTGGGCGCCCGGCTACCCCGACGACGGCGCGCTCGTGGCCGCCGGGTTCGTCATGACCGCGGCCCAGCACGGGCGCGATCTCGGGCCCTTCGGCACCTACGAGATCATCCGCCGCCGCGACGGCGCGGTGATCGGCGCGGCCGGGTTCCAGGGCCAGCCCGACGACACCGGCGCCGTCCGCGTCGGCTACGGCATCGCCGAGTCCGCCCGCGGGCACGGCTACGCCACCGAGGCGTTGCGCGCGCTGCTGGACTGGGCGCGCGGGCAGGAGGGCCTCACCTGCGTGCTCGCCGACACCACGCGCACCAACGTCGCCTCGCAGAAGGTGATGGAGCGCGCGGGGATGCACCGCATCGGCGAGGACGGCGAGCTCCTCTACTACATGGCCTAGGAGGCCTCACATCGGCAGCGCCTGCCACGTTGTAAGGACGTGAGCACGGTTGCCCTGCCCCCGTTCTGGTCGCTCGTCGAGGTTCACGGCGACGAGCTGCTCGCGCATGCGCGCCGGATGACCGACGAGCAGAGCGCCGAGGACGTCCTCCAGGACGCGCTGTTGCGGGCGCTGCGCGCCTACCCGAAGCTGCGGCACGCCGACCACCTGCGCGCATGGCTGTACCGCGTGACGACCACCACCGCGCTCGACCTGCACCGCCGGCGCCGCCGCGAGGTGCCGACCGAGGAGCCGCCCGCGCCCGCCGTCGAGGCCGAGTACGACGACGGCGCGTTCGAGTCGCTGATCGCCCCGCTTGCCCCCACCGCCCGCGATGCGCTCCGGCTGCGCTTCGTCGAGGACCTCGACTACGACCGCATCGCCGCCCTCCTCGGCACCTCACCCGAGGCGGCCCGCCAGCGCGTCTCCACCGCCGTTCGAACCCTGCGAGAGCGAGTGACCGCATGACCCCCCTGTCCGAGCAGTTCCTCAACCGCCTGGCCTCCGCCGCCGTGCAGGAGGGCCTCGCCGACGCCGTCTACACGACGCTGAAGACCCCGATCGGCCGGCTGCTCGTCGTCCAGGGCGAGCGCGGCGTGCTGCGGATCGCCTTCGAGGGCGAGCCCGAGGACGCCACGCTGGCCGGCGTCGCCGCCGGCGTCGGGCCGCGGCTCGTGCGCTCCGACCGCGAGCTCGCGGCCACCCGCGACACGCTCTCGGCCTACCTCGAGGGCGACGACGACACGCTCGGCCTGCCGGTCGACCTGTCGCTGGCCCGCGGCGCGTTCCGCCGCGCCGTGCTCGACACGCTGCACCGCGAGGTCCACCGCGGCGAGGTCGTCACCTACGGCGAGCTCGCGCAGCAGGCCGGCAACCCGCGCGCGGTGCGCGCGGTCGGCAGCGCCTGCGCGACCAACCCCGTCCCCATCGTCGTACCCTGCCACCGCGTGCTTCCGGCCTCCCACAAGCTCGGCAACTACGGCGGCGGGCCCGAGCGCAAGCGTGCCCTGCTGACGCTCGAAGGCGCTCCCTGGAGGGCCTGAACCGCTACGCCTCGCTGCTGCGCCTGCCCGAGGCGCGGGCGCCTCTCATCGCCTCCGCGCTCGGCGCCCTGCCGATCGGGATGTTCGGCCTGGCGATCCTGCTGCTCGCGCGGGACACCACCGGCTCGTTCGCCTCCGCCGGGCGCGTGGTGGCCGCCTTCGGGCTCGCCAACGCGCTCGGGGCGGTCGCCCAGGGGCGGCTGATGGACCGGCTCGGGCAGACGCGCGTGCTGCGCGTGGCGGCCGCGATCCACGTCACCGGGCTCGTCGTGCTCGTGCTGGCCGCCGAGCGCGACGCGTCCGTGCTCGTGCTCGCGCTCTGCGGGCTGGTCGCAGGCGCCTCACTCCCCCAGCTGCCGGCGGCCATGCGCTCGCTGTGGGGCATGCTCGTGCAGGACGAGGACCGCCGCCGCACCGCCTACGCGCTCGTCTCGATCGTGTTCGAGGTGTCGGTGATCAGCGCGCCGGTGCTGGCCGCGGCGATCATCGCGGTCTTCTCCCCGGCGGCCGCCGTGCTGGTGGCGGCCGCGGTGAGCTCGGGCGGCGCGACGGCGTTCAGCCTCACCCACGCCTCGCGGCGCTGGCACGGCGAGCCGCATACGGTCGGCTGGCTCGGGCCGCTGGAGGCGCCCGGCATGCGCGTGACGCTGGCGGTGCTGACGCTGTTCGGCGCAGCGGTCGGGATCATCCAGGTCGCCGCCCCCGCGTTCATGGCCGAGCGCGGCTCGCCCGAGGCCGGCGGGCTGCTGCTCGCCGCGCTGTCCGCCGGCAGCCTGGTGGGCGGCATCGTCTACGGGGCGCGCACGTGGCCCGGCGCGCAGCGGCGCCAGCTCGCCGTGCTGATGGCGGGGCTGGCCGCCGCCTACTGCCTGCTCGCGGTCGCCGGCGTCCCGATCGTGCTGGCCGCGCTGCTCACCGTCGCCGGCCTGCTGCTCGCGCCCACCACCGTGGTCGGCTCGACGCTGCTCGACAGCGTCGCGCCGCCCGGGACGGCCACCGAGGCGTTCACCGTCATGGTCATGGGGATCGTGGCCGGGACGGCCGTCGGCAACGGGCTCGGCGGCGCGATCGTCGAGGGCGCGGCGTTCGAGGCCGCGGTCCTCTCGGCCGGCGGCATCGCGGCCGCGGGCGCGCTGGTCGCGCTCAGGATTCGGTGATGCGGATCTGGCGGATGACGACCGGATCGACCGGCTGCTCGTCGGGCCCGACGTCGACGACGCCGATCTTGTCGACGACCTCCTGGCCCTTCGTGACCTTGCCGAGCAGCGCGTAATCGGGCGGCAGCCCGGCGTCCTCGCCGGTGACGACGAAGAACTGGCTGCCGGAGGTGCCGGCGGGCTCGGCCGCGGTCTTGGCCATCGCCACGACGCCCTTGTCGTACGTGAGGTCCTCGGGCGGCGCCTCGGTCACCGAGTAGCCGGGCCCGCCCTGGCCGTCGCCCTTCGGGTCGCCGCCCTGGATCACGAAGCCGGCCACGATGCGGTGGAAGCTGAGGCCGTCATAGAAGCGCTTGTCGACCAGGGTCTTGAACGAGCCGCCGGTCTTCGGCGCGCGCTTGGCGTCGAGGGTGATCTCGAACTCGCCGCAGTTGGTGAGCACGCGGGCGACGTAGGTCTTGTTCTTGTCGAGCTCGGCCGTCGGCTTGGCGACCTCGACGGCCTTCGGCTTGGCGGCGGGAACCTTCTCGCAGCCGGGCGCGGCGGCCGCCTCGGTGGGCTCGGGGGTCGCCGCCTTCTCCTTGTCGTCACCCCCGCACGCGGTGAGGATCAACGCGCACGCGAGCAGCAGTGCGACCGGCATGGGGAGCCTGGACATGCGCGCCGATGATAATGACCGCCGAGTGCCGCTCTCCGCCATCGCCCGCCGCTACCAGCACTTCCTGCTGGATCTCGACGGCTGCCTGTGGGTCGGCGACGAGCCCACCGAGCGCGCCGGAGAGACGCTGACGGCGCTGCGGGCGGCCAGCAAGGGAATCGTCTTCCTTACCAACGAGGTGGGCAGCAGCCCCGAGGAGATCGTGCGCAAGCTGTGGCGGCTCGGCTTCCAGGCCTCGCTCGACGAGGTCATGACCGCCGGCGCGGCGCTGCAGTTCACGCTCGCCGCGCATCGCAGCGGCGGAGGTGCGGCGTTCGTGATCGGCTCGCAGGCGCTCGTCGACCACGTCGCCGAGGCCGGCATGCGGATCGTCAACAACACCGAGTTCGCGACCCGCGCCGACATCGTCGTGGTCGCCGACCACGACCGCTTCGACTACGGCGAGCTGCGCATCGCCACGCAGGCGCTGCAGCGCGGCGCCGAGCTGATCGGCCTCAGCCGCGACCGAACGTTCCCGATGCCCGACGGCCCATGGCCCGGCAGCGGAGCGGTGCTCGCCGCGGTCGAGACCGCCGCCGGGCGCAAGGCGGACACGATCGTCGGCAAGCCCGAGCCGGCCATGTACGAGGCCGCCCGTGACCGCCTCGGCGAGGGCCGCATCCTCGCCCTCGGCGACCGCCTCGACGCCGACGTGCTGGGCGCCAAGCGCGCCGGGATCGACTCCGCGCTGGTGCTGACCGGCGCCACCCAGCGCGCGCAGGTCGACGGCGCCACGCCCGCCCCCACCCACCTCGCCGAGTCGCTCGCGGCGCTGTTGCTGACGTGAGGCGGCGCCGGCACCAGACGCACCACAAGCACTCTTCGACGAAGGGCTACCGGCGGCTGCTCGACCGCCTTGCCGCCCACGAGGACGTGCACCGCGTGGCCACCGGCCGCGTCAAGCCGCGCATGGGCACGGGGCGCCCGATCGCGCAGATCTCCAAGGTCCGCGAGATCCAGTCCGGCCTGTCCATCACGATCAACGCAGATGGCGCCGTGATCGATGCCTTCGTGGTGACCTCCGACCCCGCCGGGGTCGCCGCCTGGCTGCGCGAGGAAGGGCTCGCGAAGTGAGCGATTTCTACGACCGCCCGGGCGTGCTCGAGCGCTACCGAGAAGCCACCGCGGGTGTGAGCGACCCGAAGGACGTGATGGAGGAGCCCGCGCTGCTCGAGGAGATCGGGGACCCGCGCGGGCTGCGGGTGGTCGACCTCGGGTGCGGGGACGCCGCGATCGGCCGCACGCTGCTCGAGGCCGGATGTGCGCGCTACCTCGGGGTCGACGGGTCTGCCCGCATGGTCGAGGCCGCGCGCGAGACACTGCGTGGGTCGCCCGGCGAGGCGGTGCGGGGCGACATCGCCGCCTTCAGTGCGCCGCCCGGCACGTTCGACCTCGTGATCTCGCGGCTCACGCTGCACTACGTGGCGGACCTCGACGGCGTCCTGACTGCGGCGCGCGCGTGGCTCTCCCCCAGCGGCAGGATCGTCTTCAGCGTCGTCCACCCGGTCATGACGTCGCACGACCCACGAGAGGACCCGGACGCGCTGATGACCGACTGGGTCGTCGACGGCTACTTCGATACGGGTCCGCGGGAGCGGCGTTGGCTCGGGGAAACCGTCGTCTGGCACCACCGCACGATCGAGGACCACCTCGGCGCCCTGCGCCGCGCCGACTTCGAGCTCACGGCCCTGCGCGAGTGCCCGCCGCGCCGCGAGCGCTTCGGCGGCGACGAGGCCGAGTACGCGCGCCGCCGGCGGATCCCTCGCTTCCTCCTGCTGGCGGGGCGGGCGAAATGATCGACCGCCCCGTCTGCCTGATCGCCAACCCGAGCGCGGGTGGCGGCCGCACGGCGAAGCTGCTGCCCGCGGTCGAGAGCGCGCTGCGCGGGCACGGGATCGCGTTCCGGGTCGAGCGCACGCACTCGATCGAGCACGCCCGCGAGCTCGCGCGGGCGACGGTCGCGGCGGGCGAGATCGCCGCCGCGATGGGCGGGGACGGCCTGCTCGGCGCGCTGGCGGGCGAGCTGCGCCACACCGACGGCGCGCTCGCGGTGCTGCCCGGCGGCCGCGGCAACGACTTCGCGCGCAAGCTCGGCCTCGGCTCAGACCCCGTGGCGGCCTGCGACATCCTGGCCCTCGGCCGCGAGCAGGCCATCGACGTGGCCGACATCAACGGCCGCGCCTACCTCGGGATCGCCTCGTCGGGCCTGGACTCCGACGCCGGCGACCTCGCCAACGCCACGCGCTTCCGCGCCAAGCTCGGCCAGCTCGTCTACCTCTACGCCACGCTGCGCGCCGTGCGCCGGTGGCGGCCCGCGCGCTGGGAGATGGTCGTCGACGGCGAGCCGCGCTCGTTCACCGGCTACTCGGTCGCCGTCTGCAACTCCGGCGTGTTCGGCGGCGGGATGTTCCTCGCCCCCGAGGCCAAGCTCGACGACGGCATGCTGGACGTCGTGACGATCGGCGACATCCCCAAGCACAAGTACCTCGGCTCGCTGCCGAAGGTCTTCACCGGCGCGCACGTCCGCGAGCCGGGCGTCGACATCGTGCGCTGCCGCGAGGTCGCCTTCCACGCCGACCGCCCCTTCAACGTGCAGGCCGACGGCGACCCGATCGCCGACCTGCCCGCCACCGTGCGCGTGCAGCCCGGGGCGCTGCGGGTGATGGTCCCCTGAGCCTGCTCGCCCCCAAGGTCGCGGCCGCCAAGGCCGTCGGCGCGCTCGCCCGCCGCGCCGGCCGCGGCGGCGGCACCTCGCTGCCTGGCAAGGTCCTCACGCGCCTCGAGCCGCACGCGATCGGGCTGCTGTCCGGGCGGCTCGAGCACGGCAACGTCGTGATCTCCGCCACCAACGGCAAGACGACCACCGCCGCCATGGTCGCCTCGATCCTCGAGCGCACCGGCCGCCGGCTCGTCCACAACCGCGCCGGCGCCAACATGGCGGGCGGCGTGGCCTCGGCCCTGGCCGACGCCTCGCGCCGCGGCGGGCGCGAGCTCGACGGCGACTTCGGCCTGTTCGAGGTCGACGAGTTCTGGCTCGGCGACGTGGTGGCCGAGCTCAACCCGCGCGCGATGCTGCTGGCCAACCTGTTCCGCGACCAGCTCGACCGCTACGGCGAGCTCGACACGATCGCCGACCGCTGGGCGATCGTCGCCGCCGAGCGCGCGTCCACCACCCAGCTCGTGCTCAACGCCGACGATCCGCTGGTCGCCGACCTCGGCCGCGCCGAAGGCGCGGAGCCGTGGTACTTCGGCGTCGAGGACCGCAGCGTCGCCCACACCGAGCTCCAGCACGCCTCGGACTCCAAGCACTGCCGCAACTGCGGGCACGCCTACGTCTACGAGGCCGCCTACATGGGCCACCTCGGCGACTACCACTGCCCGAACTGCGGCAACCGCCGCCCCGAGCCGGCCGTCGCCGCCGAATCGGTGCAGCTGCGCGGCATCCGCTCCGCCGCCTTCACGCTGCGCACGCCCCAGGGCTCGACCCGCATCGAGCTGCCGCTGCCCGGGCTCTACAACGTCTACAACGCGCTCGGCGCCGCCGCCCTCTGCCTGTCGCTGGGTGTCGAGCTGCCGACCATCGCGGCCGGGCTCGGCGCCGTCGCCCCCGCCTTCGGGCGCGCGGAGACGATCGAGCTCGACGGCCGCCCGACCTCGATCCTGCTGGTGAAGAACCCGGCCGGCGCCAACGAGGTCCTGCGCACGCTGGCGCTCGAGGGCGGCGAGCTCGACCTCTTCGGCGTCCTCAACGACCGCATCGCCGACGGCCGCGACGTCTCGTGGGTGTGGGACGCCGACTGGGAGACGCTCGCCCCTCACGTCAAGCGCATGACCTGCTCGGGCACGCGCGCCGCCGAGCTCGCGCTGCGGATGAAGTACGCGGGCGTGCCGACCGACCGCCTGCACGTCGTCGAGGACCTCGCGACCGGCCTCGACCACGCGCTCGCGGGCGGCAGCGGTCCCCTGTACGCCCTCCCCACCTACACGGCGCTGCTCGAGCTGCGCGGCCTGCTCTCCGAGCGCGGCGCGGCCAGGGAGTACTGGCGATGAGCGCGATCGGCTGGCACGACGTCGAGTGCGGCGGCTACACGGCCGACCTGCCGCTGTGGCGCGAGCTCGCCGAGCAGGAGGCCGGCCCGGTACTCGACGTCGGAGCGGGCGCCGGCCGTGTCGCGCTCGACCTCGCCCGCGCCGGTCACGACGTCACCGCGCTCGACCTTGACGCCGACCTGCTCGCGGAACTCCAGGCGCGGGCGGAGCGCGAGGGGGTCGCGATCCGCACCGAGCAGGCCGACGCCGCCGGCTTCGAGCTCTCCGGGCCGCTGTTCGGCCTCATCCTCGTCCCCATGCAGACGATCCAGCTGCTCCCTGGCCGCGCTGCACGCTCCGCGTTCCTCGCCTCCGCGCGCGAGCACCTCGCGGCCGGCGGGCTCGTGGCGCTCGCCGTCGCCGAGGAGCTCGAGCCGTTCGAGGCCGACATCGCGCACCCGCTGCCGCCCGACACCGGCGAGCGCGACGGCTGGCGCTACCGCTCCTTCCCGGTCGCCATCCGCCGCCAGAGCGACCGCGTCGTCCTCGAGCGCGTCCGCGTGCTGACCGCGCCGGACGGCACCACCTCGAGCGAGGACGACGCGATCGCGCTCGCCAATCTGACCGCCTCCGACCTCGAGGCCGAGGGCCGAGCGGCCGGGCTGCGCCCCGAGGCGCCGCACGCGATCGACGAGACCGACGCCCACATGGGCTCGACGGTGGTGATGCTGCGTGGCTGAGGGCGTCCTGCGGGTCTGCGCGCTGTATCCGGACCTCATGAACATCTACGCCGACCGCGGCAACCTGCTGCTGCTCGAGCGCCGCTGCGAATGGCGCGGGATCGGCTTCGAGCTCTCCGGCGCCGGGCTCGGCGACGAGGTCGACCCCGATGCCCACGACCTGTTCTACCTCGGCGGTGGTCAGGACCGTGACCAGCAGCTGTGCGCCCAGGACCTGGCGACCGTCAAGCGCGACGCGTTGCACGCCGCAGCCGAGCGCGGGCGCGTCATCTTCGCCGTGTGCGGCGGCTACCAGCTGCTCGGCCACGCCTACGAGCTGGGCGGCGAGCGGCTCCCGGGCGTCGGCCTGGTGGACCTGGAAACGGTGCGTGATCCCGGGCCGCGCCTGATCGGCAACGTCGCCATCGAGGTCGACCTCGGCGCCGGCCCCCAGGTGCTCGCGGGCTTCGAGAACCACGGCGGGCGCACGCATCTCGGGCCGGGCGCGCAGCCGCTTGGCCGCGTGCTGAAAGGCCATGGCAACAACGGGCGCGACGGTCGGGAGGGCGTGCGCGGCGGCGCCCACGGCACGGTGCTCGGCACCTATCTCCACGGTCCGTTGCTTCCGAAGAACGCGTGGTTCGCGGACTGGCTGGCCGCGACGGCCTTGGGCCGCGCCGCGGGCGAGCTCGCTCCGTTGGACGACGCCTTCGAGGACGCCGCACACGCAGGCGCGCGCAGGGCCGCCGCCTTGTGAATCGGTAGGGTCCTGCCGACTTCCGGCCAGGAGACCCGCCGCCAGATGAATTCCACCGCCGTCCAGCACGAGGCGTCTACGCCCGACGCGCAGGCCGCCTCGCTCGAGTTCCGCGAGGCAACCAAGCGTTATCCCGGCACCGAGAAGATCGCCGTCGACAAGCTTTCGCTCGAGGTTCCGGCGGGCGAGATCTGCGTCCTTGTCGGACCGTCGGGCTGCGGTAAGACCACCGCCATGCGGATGGTCAACCGCATGATCGAGATCTCAGATGGCGACATCCTGGTCGGCGGCGAGAGCGTCCGCTCCAAGGCGCCTGCCCAGCTGCGACGCGAGATCGGCTACGTCATCCAGCAGATCGGCCTGTTCCCGCACCGCACCATCGGCGACAACATCGCCACCGTGCCCTCGCTGCTGGGCTGGGACAAGAAGCGCACGGCCGCGCGCGTCGAAGAGCTGCTCGAGCTGATCGGCCTCACCGGTGACTTCCGCGACCGCTACCCCGCCCAGCTCTCCGGCGGCCAGCGCCAGCGCGTGGGCGTCGCCCGCGCGCTCGCGGCCGACCCGCCGCTGATGCTGATGGACGAGCCGTTCGGCGCCATCGATCCGATCAACCGCGAGCGGCTCCAGAACGAGTTCCTGCGCCTCCAGGCCGAGCTCCGCAAGACGATCGTCTTCGTCACCCACGACATCGACGAGGCGATCAAGATGGGCGACAAGATCGCGATCCTCAAGGAAGGCGGCCATCTCGCCCAGTTCGCGACCCCCGCCGAGCTGCTGATGAACCCCGCCGAGAAGTTCGTCGAGGACTTCGTGGGCGCCGACCGTGCGCTCAAGCGCCTCGCGCTCCAGCGGGTCCGCGACATCGATCTCTGGAAGGTGGCGACCGTGCGCGTCGGCGAGCCGGTGGCCGAGGCGCGCGCCAAGCTCGCGGACGCCGACCTCAACATTCCGCTGCTGGTCGACGACCAGAACCGGCCGATCGGCTGGCTGTCGGAGCGCGGGCTGCAGGGCGAGAGCGTGAGCGAGGAGCTGCGGTCCGCGGCCGAGCCGACCGTCGAGCTCGACGACATCCTGCGCGACGCCCTGTCCGATCTCCTCGGCAGCGGCGCCCAGTACGGACCGGTCGTGGACGCCGAGGGCGACGTTGCCGGTGTGCTGTCGATGGAGGTCCTCGCCCGCGCCCTCAGCCACAAGGCGGAGCATCTGCCGACTCCTTCGGAACTGGCGGCCCACGAGATCGAGGCCGCGTCCTGACGGCGGCCATCGCCACCTGGCTGCCGACGCTGGCGCAGATCACCTTCGGCGATCGCAAGAACGCCGTCAACGAGTGCCCGGGCAACAACCACCTCTGCCCCAGCTGGATCGTCGACAACTTCAATCAGTACTGGAACCCGCTGTGGGAGCACGTCCAGCTGAGCGTGGTGCCGCTCCTGATCGGCTTCATCGTCGCGACCGGCCTCGCGCTGCTCGCGCACCGCTACACGCCCCTCAACGGGATCTTCCTGGCCTTCGTGAGCATCCTCTTCACGATCCCCTCGATTGCCTTCTACCTGATCCTGCTCAACGTCACGGGCCGCGGGTTCGCTACCGCGGTGGTGGTGCTGACGGCCTACACGCTGGTGCTGATCTACCGCAACGTGACCACCGGGTTGCAGGAGGTCCCGCGCGACATGGTCGACGCGGCAGAGGGCATGGGACTCTCGCAGCGGCAGATCCTGTTCCAGGTCGAGCTGCCGATGGCGCTGCCGACGATCTTCGCGGGCCTGCGGATCGCGGCATCCTCGACCGTCGGGATCGCGGGCTTCGCGTTCTTCGCCGGCGCGGGCGGCCTCGGTGCCCCGATCTTCGCCGACCCGACGTTCCGCGGGAACGTCGTAGCGGCCTCGCTGCTGATGGTCCTGCTCGCGACGGCGCTCGAGCTCATCGTGCTGCTCCTCCAGCGCGTCTTCACCCCCTGGGAGCGGGCGGTGAGCCGATGATCCTGGCGGCGCTCGGCCCCTTCGGGGACGCGATCGACTTCATCTTCCACCAGCGCGAATCGCAGGCCGGCACGGTGCAGGTCGGCGGCCTCGGTGAGATGTGGGAGCTCACCTGGACGCACCTGAAGCTCGCGCTCACCGCGACGGTGATCGCCACGGCGTTCGCGATGCCGCTGGGCATCTACCTCGGCCACATCGGCCGCTTTCAGTTCGCCGCCACCAGCATCTCCAACATCGGGCGCGCGATCCCGGCGCTTGGTCTGGTGGTGTTCTTCATCGCCTTCCTCGGCGTGGGCTTCCTGAACGTCTGCGTCGCCCTCGTGCTGCTCGCGATCCCGCCGATCCTCACCAACTCCTACGTGGGCATCCGCGGGGTCGAGCCGGAGACGGTCGACGCCGCCAGCGGCAACGGGCTGACCGGGCGCCAGGTCGCGCTCCAGGTCGAGCTGCCGATGGCGCTCCCGACGATCATGACCGGCATCCGCATCTCGTTGGTGTCGGTGATCGCGACAGCGACGATCGCGCCGCTGGCCAACGTCGACACGCTCGGGCGGCCGATCATCAGCCCCAACGTCTACGGCACCGCCGGGCAGCTCGCGGCGTGCATCGTCGTCGCGGTCGTCACCATCGGTGCCGACGCCCTGTTCGCCTGGTTCCAGCGTGCCGTGACCCCGGAGGGTCTCAAGCTTGCCGAACGGGGCCGGCCCGGTGGCCGACGCCTCGCCTTCCTGTCATCAAAGAGGAGCATGCAGACATCGTGAGACGCACCCCCCATCCCCTGTTGGCCCTGCTGGCCGTCCTGTGCCTCGGATTCGCGTTCGCCGCGTGTGGCGGTGATGACGAGTCGTCCTCGAGCTCCTCGGGCTCGAGCTCCGACAGCTCCGACGCGCCAGGCAGCGAGATCCAGAAGGTCTCCGGCGCCGAGTCCAAGCCGACCATCACCGTCGGCTCGAAGAACTTCACCGAGCAGTTCGTGCTCGGCGAGATCTACTCGCAAGCGCTCGAGGCCGCCGGCTTCAAGGTCAAGAAGTCGCTCGATCTCGGCTCCGAGCTGATCGCCCACAAGGCGCTGCAGGCGGGCAAGGTCGACGCCTATCCGGAGTACACCGGCACCGCGCTGACCTCGTTCTTCGGCGTCAAGCCGGCTGACGTGCCGCGCGACGCCCAGAAGGCCTACGAGGACACCAAGGCCGGCTTCGCGAAGGAGGACATCACCGCGCTCGCTCCGACGCCGTTCGAGAACACGTACCGCCTCGGCATGACCAAGGAGGGGGCCGCGAAGATCGGCAACCCGAAGGTCATCTCCGACCTCAAGGGCAAGGAGTCGGACCTGAAGATCTCCGGCTACCCGGAGTGCAACCAGCGCAAGGACTGCCTGCTCGGCGTCCAGGACGCCTACGGCCTGAAGTTCGGCAAGTTCGTCACCAGCCAGCAGCCGTACCAGGTGCTGGACTCCGGCGACGCGGACGTGGCGTTCATCTTCACCACCGATGGCCCCCTGGCCGGCGGCAAGTACGTGATCCTCGACGACGACAAGAAGTTCTTCCCGCCCTACAACGTCACGTTCAACGTGCGCAACGAGGCGATGAAGAACCTTGGCGCCGATGGCCAGAAGGTCATCGAGGATGTCCAGAAGCCGCTCACCCAGAAGGTGATGCAGGAGCTCAACGCCCGGGTGGACATCGACAAGCAGAAGCCTGAGGCGGTCGCCGCGAGCTATCTCAAGCAGGCGGGCTTCGTCAAGTAGTCCTGAGCATTCCCCCGCCCGTCATCTGGCGGGCGGGGGATAATCGCGGCCGTATGCTGCGCCGGGTCGCCGCACCACTCGTGTTGTGCCTGTTCCTGCTCGCCGGTTGCGGCGGCGGTGACGACGAGCCCGCGCAGTCCGAGAAGGCCGATCAGCCGGCCGCCGCGACGTCGAAGCTGATCCGCAAGAACCCCGCGAACGCGGCGACGACGCTGACCATCGGGTCGAAGAACTTCACCGAGGAGTTCATCCTCGGCGAGATCTACGCTCAGGCGCTCAAGGCGGGCGGCTACAAGGTCCGCAAGCGGCTCGACTACGGCTCCGAGCTGGTCGCCTTCAAGGGCGTCCGCGAGGGCAAGCTCGACGCCTACCCCGAGTACACCGGCACCGCGCTGACGACGTTCTTCGACGTCGAGCCCAACAAGATCCCCAAGGACGAGCAGCAGGCCTACGAGCAGGCCAAGGCGGGCTTCGCGAAGCACGGTGTGACCGCGCTGCCGCCGACGCCGTTCACGGACTCCAACGCGGTCGGGATGACGCAGGCGCGGGCGGCCGAGCTGGGGATCAAGACGATCTCCGACCTCAAGAGCAAGGCGCCGTCGCTGACGCTGTCGGGCTCGCTCGAGTGCCGGCGGCGGCTTGACTGCAAGCTCGGGCTCGAGCGCCTCTACGGCCTGAAGTTCAAGAAGTACCTGCCGACGGAGCTCCCCGACCGCCACTCGGTCCTCACCAGCGGCAAGGCCGACGTCTCGATCGTCTTCTCGACCGACGGCCAGATCACGACCGACGACCTGCTCGTGCTCGAAGACGACAAGAAGCTGTTCCCGCCCTACAACGTCTCGCTCGTGGTCAACGACAAGGCGGCGCAGAAGGCGGGGCCGGACCTGCCGAAGATCGTCGCCCAGATTCAGCAGGACCTTTCGACCAAGGTCATGCAGGAGCTCAACTCGCGCGTCGACCTCGACAAGGAGCAGCCCGCCGAGGTCGCCCGCGCCTACCTGCAGCAGTTCGGCTACACCGACTAGTGCGCGTCCACTCCGTCCTCCCCGAGGCGCTGACGGCGGCCGTCGGCGCGGCGCTGGCGGGCGTCGAGCATGTGCCGCACTCCGATGTGGTGGACATGCGCGCTGCCGAGCTCGCAGCGGGCGATCCGGAGGCGCTGGCGCTGATCGGGCCGTTCCGCTCCCGCGCCGTGGCCGAGGCGGTCGAGGCGACCGCCCCCGTCGGGCTGCCGCTGCTCGCCCCGGTGGCGACCTGGGCGGGCGTCACGCGCAGCGACGAGCCGGGCGCCCAGGACGACCCGGCGCGCCACCGCGGCACGGTGCTGCGGATGGTGGCGCGCGACACCGCCGTGGCGGCTCGGCTGGCCGAGGACGTGCGCGCTGCCGAGCAATACGCGTTCGTCGTCGCCGGCGAGCACGAGTACGGCGTGCAGGTCGACGGACAGCTCGACCACGTCGGGCTGCCACGCGTCGATGACCCCGCCGACGCCGACCTCGTGGTGCTGTGCGGGCTGGCGGGCGGGCCGGAGGTCGCGCGGGCGGCGAGCCTCGGCCTGCCGGTGATCGCGTTCTCCGGCGTCGAGGGCGAGCCCGCGGGCATCGCCGACCTCTCGCTCGTGCTCCCGTTCGCACCCGAGGAGGACATGTCAGGCACCACCGCGGCCGCGCGCGCGGCGACGCTGATCTCGGAGGCCGTCGCCGGCGGTGCCCTCGACCGCGCGGCGCTCCTGTCCGCAATGCGGATCGCCGGCCCGTTCGACGAGCACGGCGATCTAGTCGACCCGCCGGTCTGGCTCTACCGCGCGGCGGCGGACTGGAGTCTGCACCCGGACCGCCCCCTGTAGAAGCGGCGGCGCGCCGCCGATGTTGGGGTGGTGGTGTACGACCTGATCGAGCGCGCGGTGATGTGGCTGCACGCGCTGCCGCCGTTCCCCGTCTGGCTGCTCCTCGGCATCGTGCTGGGCCTCCCGACCACGCTCATCCACGAGCTCGGGCACGGGATCGCCGCCAACATGATCGCCAAGGCCTCGGTCAAGATCGAGATCTCGCCCTACGGCATCGACTGGGCCGGCGAATGCCGGCTCGACCCGGGCTCGCAGGTCAGCGTCGGCGCCTACATGGCCGTCGTTGCGGCTGGGCCCCTGGCTTCGCTCACCCAGGGCGTCACCGCGGTCTGGCTCAGCACCACGCTGACGCCCGGCAGTGCGGCCTACGCGGTCGTCGCGGTCTTCGGGCTGTGGGGATTGCTGGCGGCTGTGCTGACCCTGGTTCCGAACAGCCAGCCCGAGCTGCACTCCGACGGGCAGAAGCTGCTCGACCTCACCCGGCTCGTCGTCGGCGGCCGCGTCGCGGACTGGATCGTGCTGTCCACGGGGGCAGAAGATCCGCACACTGCGACGTCGGTCCCCCCGCCCGGCTGAGTCTGCCGCCGCCTCCGCTACGGTCGCGGTCATGTCCCTGGTGGCGACCGACGAGCTGCAGGTCCAGCTGCTCCACCCCGCCGCGGTGGCGCCCGCCCGCACCCGTGCCGGCGACGCCGGGTTCGACCTGCGCTGCGTTGATGACTTCTCGCTGGCTCCCGGTGAGCGGGCGGTTGTGCCGACCGGCGTCGCGGTCGCGCTGCCGGAGGGCCACGCCGGGCTCGTCGTGCCGCGCTCCGGGCTCGCGGCCCGCCACGGCATCTCCGTCGTCAACGGGCCTGGGCTGATCGATCCGAGCTACCGCGGCGAGGTCCGCGTCGTGCTCGTCAACCTCGGCGCCGAGCCCTACCGGGGCGAACCCGGGGACCGGATCGCGCAGCTGCTGCTCGTGCCGTTCGTCGCGCCCGCCACGCGGGTCGTCGACGCGCTGCCGGAGTCAGCCGACGGGCGCGGCGCGAACGGCTTCGGCTCCTCGGGCCGCTAGTCGGCGTTGCCGTTGCCGTCGCCGTTGGCGTAGCGGTCGTAGCGCTCCGCCACGACCGCGGGCAGGCGGGCGCTGACGCGCACGCCCTCGGCGGTGTCCTCGCGCTCGAGGTCGCCGGCCACGTCATGCAGCTCCGACAGCGTCTGGCCCTCGGAGAACGGTACGAGCAGCTCGACGTCGGTCAGCGAGCGCTCGAACGAGTCGGCGATTGCGGCACCGAGCGCGTCCATGCCCTCGCCGGTGACCGACGAGACGAGGAAGCCCTCCGGGTGGCGGAAGGCCAGCTCGTGGCGGCGGTCCTCGTCGAGCAGGTCGGCCTTGTTGAGCACGAGCAGGCGCGGCGACTCGCCCGCGCCGATCTCGTCGAGCACGTCGTCGACCGCGCGGGTCATCTGCTCGAGCTCCTCCTCCGGCGCGTGGGCGTCGACCACGTGGAGGATCAGGTCGGCGAGCTTGGTCTCCTCGAGCGTCGCGGCGAACGCGTTGACGAGCTGGTGGGGCAGCTTGCGGATGAAGCCGACGGTGTCAGTCACCAGGTACGTCCGGCCTTCGAGGCGCAGCGTGCGCGTCGTCGGGTCGAGCGTGTGGAACAGGCGGTCGCGGACGCCGACCTCGGAGCCCGTGAGCTGGTTGAGCAGCGTCGACTTGCCGGCGTTCGTGTAGCCCGCCAGCGCGACGTTGGGCAGGTGCGCGCGCTCGCGCTCGGCGCGCATCACCTTGCGGTTGGACTTCACGTGCTCGAGCCGCCGCCGCAGCGCGGAGATGCGGTCACGCGCGAGCCGGCGGTCGGTCTCGATCTGCGACTCGCCCGGGCCCCGGGTGCCGATGCCGCCGACACCGCGGCCGGCGCCGAGACGCTCGAGGTGCGTCCACAGGCCGCGCATGCGGGCCATGTTGTACTCGAGCTGCGCGAGCTCGACCTGGAGCTTGCCGTCGGCGGTGTGGGCGTGCCCGGCGAAGATGTCGAGGATCACCGCGGTGCGGTCGATGACCGGCATCCCGAGCGCCTCCTCGAGGTTGCGCTCCTGCCGCGGGGTGAGCTCGTCGTCGATCGCGACGAGGTTCGCGTCCGCCTCCTTGAGCAGCGGCTTGAGCTCGTCGACCTTGCCGGAGCCGAGGTAGAGGTTGGGATGCGGCTTCTCGCGATGCTGGACCAGCTCGCCGACCACGGCGACGCCGGCGGTGCGGAGCAGCTCCTTGAGCTCGGACATGTCGTCGCCCGTCGGGGAGACGCCAATGCAGAAGGCCCGCTGCCGGGCCCGTCCCTGCACGCCGTTGTCACGCGATGCCATCCACCATCATTGTAGGCCGCTGGTCAGGCCAGCTCGGAGCGCGCCGGCGCGGGCAGCTTGGAGTAGCGCGCCAGCAGGTGGGCGGTCGGGATGACCATCACGCCCTCCGTCGGATCCCCGACCCACGTGCCGAGCCCGACGCTGAGCGCGTAGGCCGCGTAGGCGGCGGCGCAGGCGTCGATCTCGTCGAGCGTGCGGTGCCAGAGGCCGCCGTCGTCGTCGTAGACGCCCTTGAGCTTGAGCGCCGCGATCCGCTGCTGGCCGCCCCACGGCGTGCGCTTCGGCGGCGGGCGGTGGCCGAGCAGCGCGCAGAAGATCGCGTCCGGATAGGTCTCGAAGACGCGGCCCGAGCGCATCGCGGAGCTCCCCACGGCGCCCTCGAGCGCGCCGTTGGCGGTCTCCGGCACGTAGCGCCCGAGCGGCGCCAGCGCGTCGAACAGCTCGAAGCCCACGGTCATCCACTCCGGCGCCGTCTCGTCGGCGGCCGGGACCGGATAGAGCGGCAGCCCGCGGCGGTAGAGCACGGCGTCGCACACGCGCATGCGCTCGTAGCGGCCGTCGGGCAGGCCGAGCGTCGCGCGGGCGGGCGCGTCGGGCCCGAGCAGACCCAGCCGCCGCCCCGACGGCGCGTCGACCCCGACCACGGCCTCGCCGCGCCCGAAGCCCTGGATCGTGCGCGCGACATGCTCGACCGTGCCGGGCGCGTAAAAGGTCGCCACGAGCTCGACGCCGTCGGTGCCCTTGCGCTCGTGCAGCGTGCACAGTTGCTGGTTGTCCGGTCGCGCCGAGACGTCGATGCCGCAAAACCGCATCTACCTATGTTCCTGGTCGCAAATCGCTTGCGGGCCGCAGAAGCGCATGCGCGTATGGTGCCCGCTCATGCCCTCGAGCGACACCGACCTCGGCGAGCGCCTCGCGGCCCGAACGCTGGAGCTGATCGACCTCCCTTCGGAGTCTCGTGACGAGGCGGCGCTCGCGGCCCACGTGCGGTCGCTGCTGCCCGATGCGCGCGACCTCGGCGACACCGGCGTGCTGGCCGGCCCGGAGGGTGCGCGGGTGCTGCTCGGCGGTCACCTGGACACCGTCCCGGCCCAGGGCAACCGCCCCGGCCGGCGCGACGGGGAGCGCGTGATCGGCCTCGGCTCGAGCGACATGAAGGGCGCGCTCGCGGTGATGATCGAGCTGGTCCGCGACGGGCTCCCGTTCGGCGCGCTGTTCTTCGGCCGCGAGGAGCTGCCGTTCGACGAGAGCGCGCTGACGCCGCTGCTCGCGCGCCACCCGCTGTCGCCCGAGCTCGCGGTGATGATGGAGCCGACCGACAACGCGCTGCACGCCGGCTGCCTCGGCAACGTCAACGCGACGTGGACGTTCCGCGGCGTGTCCGGGCACTCGGCGCGCCCGTGGTTCGCCGACAACGCGATCACGCACGCCGCCGCCGGCGTGACCGCGCTGGCCGCGCACGAACCGGAGCCGCACGACTTCGACGGGCTCGAGTTCGTCGAGGTCGCGTCGGTCACGAAGATCGCGGGCGGGATCGCCATGAACGTGATCCCCGGCGAGGCGACCGCGCACGTGAACTACCGCTACGCGCCGGGCCGCACGCCGGAGGAGGCCGAGGCGCGGCTGCAGGAGCTGTGCGCCGGGCATGGCGAGCTGCGGATCGACGCCCACGCGCCGTCGGGCGCGGTCGCGCGCGGGCCGCTGGTGGACGCACTGATCGCCGCCGGCGGACCTGGCGGTCGCGCCCAAGCAGGCGTGGACGCCGGTGGCGGAGTTCGCCCAGGCCGGCGTCGCGGCGGTCAACTTCGGCCCGGGCGACCCGCCGCAGGCGCACACCCGCGACGAGTCGATCTCGGTGGCGGCGCTCGTGCGCAGCTACCGGGTGCTCGAGAATTTCGCGCAGACGCTGTGAAGCCCTCGCCGATCCTCACCGGCCTCAAGGCGTATCCGTTCGTGCGCCTGACCGACGCCAAGCGCGAGCTCCTCGCCCGCGGCGTCGAGGTCGTCGACTTCGGCATCGGCGAGCCGCGCGAGGACACCGCGCCGTTCATCCGCGAGCGCCTCGCCGCCTCGCTGACGCCCCAGTCGACCTACCCGCTGGCCGAGGGGCTGCCGGAGCTGCGCGAGGCCGTCGCCGCGTGGATCGCGCGCCGTTTCGGGCCGGCGCTGGATCCGGACACCGAGGTCCTCCCCACGCTCGGCTCCAAGGAGGCGATCTTCCACCTCGCCCAGGTCGTCGGCGGCGACTTCGTGGCCGTCACCACGCCCGGCTACCCGGTCGCCGAGCGCGGCGCCGCGTTCGCCGGCAAGCAGGTGCTCGAGCTCGAGCTGGCGCCCGAGCGCGGCTTCCTCCCCGACCTCGCGGCCGTCGACGCCGCCACCTGGGACCGCACCGCGATCCTGTGGCTCAACTACCCGAACAACCCGACCGCCGCGAGCGCGCCGCTCGAGCTCTACGAGCAGGCCGCAGAGATCGCGCGCAGGCACGACGTGGTCGTCGCCTCCGACGAGGCCTACTCGGAGATCTACTTCGGCGAGATGCCGCCGGTCTCGGCGCTCGAGGTCAGCGACCGCCGCAACGTGATCGCGCTCAACACGCTCTCCAAGCGCTCCTCGATGCCCGGATACCGCTCCGGCTTCGTGGCCGGCGACCCCGACGTGATCGCCGCACTCAAGCGCTACCGGCCCAACGTCGGCGTCGCACCGCCCGAGTTCATCCAGCGCGCCGCGGTCGCCGCGTGGGGCGACGAGGAGCACGTCGAGGACGTTCGCGCGCTCTACCGCGCCAAGCGCGACGTGCTGCTGCCGGTGTTCGAGGCGGCCGGCATCTACCACGCGGGCGGCGACGCGACGTTCTTCCTCTGGCTCGACGCCGGCGAGCGCGCCGACTCGCTGGCCGCCACGCTGCTCGAGCGCGGCGTCGTGCTCGCGCCGGGCTCGTTCTTCGGCCCCGCGGGCGAGGGCTTCCTCCGCCTCGCGCTGGTGCCGACGCTCGCCGAGTGCGAGCGCGCGGCGGACGCTCCTGGCGTCAGTCGTTGGCGTGTAGGGCGGCGTTGAGGCCGGCCCAGGAGCCGGAGCGCGGCATCGCCTCGACCGCGCCGGTCTGCGAGTTGCGGCGGAACAGCAGGCCGTCGGCGCCGGACAGCTCGAGCGCCTTGACGACCTCGCCGTCGGGCAGCGTCACGCGCGTTCCGCCGGTGACGTAGAGGCCGGCCTCGACGATGCAGTCGTCGCCGAGCGAGATCCCGATCCCGGCGTTCGCGCCGAGCAGGCAGCGCTCGCCGATCGAGATGACCGCGGTGCCGCCGCCGGACAGCGTGCCCATGATCGAGCTGCCGCCGCCGATGTCCGAGCCGTCGCCGACCACGACGCCGGCCGAGATCCGGCCCTCGACCATCGAGGTGCCGAGCGTGCCGGCGTTGAAGTTCACGAACCCCTCGTGCATCACCGTCGTGCCCTCGGCGAGGTGCGCGCCGAGGCGCACCCGCGAGGCGTCGGCGATCCGCACGCCCGACGGAGCGACGTAGTCGGTCATGCGCGGGAACTTGTCGACGCCGTGGACCACCAGCGGCTCGCCGGCGCCGCGGAAGCGCATCCGCACCTCGGGCAGCGCGGCAGGGTCGACGGGGCCGTGGCTCGTCCACGCCACGTTGGGCAGCACGCCGAAGATGCCCTCCATCGACAGCCCGTGCGGCTTGACGAGCCGGTGCGAGAGCAGGTGCAGGCGCAGGTAGGCGTCGTAGGCGTCCGTGGGCGCGGACTCGAGATCGTCGAGCACGGTGACCACCTCGACCTCCTGCACCCCGCGGCGCGGGTCCTCGTGCTTGACCTCGCCGACCGTGGTGCCCGGCGAGCCGTCGGGCGGCGCACCCAGTTGCGGGTCGGGGAAGAGCACGTCGAGTACGCGTCCTTCCGCGGTCAGCGTCGCCAGTCCTCTGCCCCAGGCCTCGGTCATCGGCGGGCCACGCTAGCTCAACTCGCCCCGGAACACCGGGATCGCCCAGCCCGTCAGGTCGACGTGCAGCGACTCGTCGACGTCGACCTCGAGCTCGCCGCCGTCGAGCACGACGGTCACGGGCGAGTCGCCGCCGCGCAGCACGTGCGCGACTGCCGCGCCGCTCGCGCCGGTGCCGGAGGACATCGTCTCGCCCACCCCGCGCTCGAAGATGCGGGCGCGGATGCGGTCGGGCGCCAGCTCGGTCCAGAACGACACGTTGGTGCGGTTCGGGAACGCGTCGTGGTTCTCGATCAGCGGGCCGAGCTTGGCGAGGTCGAGCGCCTCGAGCTCCTCGCGGTCGGCGATGCGGATCGGCGTCTGCGGGTTGCCGATCGTGAGGTGCTGGAAGCGCATGCCGCCGATCTCGCCGTCGAAGCGCACGACCGCGCGGCCCATGTCGGTGCGGCAGCTGCGCTCGCCGGTGATCGTGGTGCGGATCTCGCCCGCCACGGTCTGGATCGAGTAGGTGTCCGACTCCGTCCAGCCGTGCTCGCGCAGGTACAGCAGCGCCTGGCGCGCGCCGTTGCCGGACAGCTCGGCCTCCGAGCCGTCCGGGTTGTAGATCCGCAGCCGGGCGACGTAGCCGGGCTCGTCGGCGGGCGCCAGCGCGAGCACGCCGTCCGCGCCCACGCCGAGATGGCGATCGCACAGCGACCGCACCTCCTCGGGGTCGACACCGGCCGCCTCGAGGATGAGGTAGTCGTTGCCGAGCGCCTGCCACTTCTCGAACTTCATGGCTCGCGGATGATGCCGTGCAGTTCGGCGGCGACGTCCGCCGCCTCGCGCCCGGTGACGTCGATCGGCCGGATCGACGGGAGCTTGCGCATCCAGGTCAGCTGCCGCCGGGCGTACTGGCGCGTGTGGGTCTTCATCGCCTCGAGGTCGCCGGCGAGCAGCTCCGCGAAGCCGAGCGCCTTGCGGGCGGTGCTCGACGCGCCCTGCTCGTTGGCGCGCCGGACCTCCTCGACCGCGCCCGCCGCGACCATCGCGTCGGCGCGGCGGTCGATGCGCTCCCGCAGCGCCTCGCGCTCCATCACCAGGCCCGCGAGCACCGTCGGGTGGCGGGTGTCGGTCATCCACAGCTGCGAGTCGCCGCCGGCGGAGGGCGGCGGCTCGATCCCGGAGTCGAGCAGCTCGAGCGCGCGCACGATCCGGCGGCCGTCGGACGGCCCGATGCCGGCGGCGACCGCGGGCGCGAGCTGGGCCAGCTCGGCGTGCAGCGCCTCCGGCCCGAAGGCGGTGAGCTGCGCCTGCCGCCGCGCGCGGGCCGCGGGGGCCGGCGGGCGCAGGTCGAGCTGGGCCAGCGCGGCGCGCAGGTAGAGCCCGGTACCGCCGACGACGAGCGGGCGCCGCCCGGCGGCCAGCGCGCCGTCGATCTCGGCGTGCGCCAGTGCGGTGTAGGCGCCGGCGCTGAAGGGCTCCGTCACCGGCACGACGCCAAGCAGGCGGTGCTCGAGGCGGCCCTGCTGCTCGGGCGTCGCGGCGCCGGTGAGGATCGGGAGCCCGTCGTATACCTGCATCGCGTCGGCCGACACCGCCACTGGATCTTCGCCGTCCGCGCGGAGCCGGTCCGCAAGCGCGATCGCGACCTCGGTCTTCCCTACGCCGGTCGGCCCGAAGATCGCGATCACGCGCATGCCCCGGAGTATCGTCAGATGCGTGAGTGTGCACATCGCCACCGGCCTGTCGACCACGCCCGACGCCCGGGCGGGCGCGCTGGAGGCGGCCTCCGCCGCGGCGCGCGGGCTCAACGGCCGCCCGTGCGATCTCGCCGTGATGTTCGCCTCCGGCGCCCATCTCGCGGCACCGGACGCGACGCTCGCCGCCATCCACGAGATGCTCAGCCCGATGACGCTCGTCGGCTGCGGCGCGGGCGGCGTCATCTCGGACGCCCGCGAGGTCGAGGACGGCACCGCCGTGTCGGTCTGGGCGGCGTCGCTGGGCGACGGCGAGGTGCTGCCCTTCCACGCGACCGTCGAGGAGATCGAGGAAGGCTCGGGCGCGCTGTCCGGGCTTCCGGACCTCGACGGCGCCGCCGGCGCGATCCTGCTCGCCGACCCGTTCTCGTTCCCGACCGACGCGGTCCTGCGGTTCCTCAGCGAGGCGTCGCCGCTGCTGCCGCTGCTCGGCGGGATGGCCTCGGCGCGCACCTCCGAGGACATGCCGGCGCTGTTCTTCGGCGAGGACGTCGTCGACGGCGGCGCGGTCGGGGTGCGGCTCGACGGCGTCGAGATCCTCCCCTGCGTGTCCCAGGGCGCCTCGCCGATCGGACCCGAGCTGACCATCACCGCGGCCGACGGGCACATCATCGGCGAGCTCGCCGGCAAGCCCGCGCTCTCCAAGCTGCGCGAGGCGATCGAGGGGCTCTCCGACGACGACCGCGAGCTCGTCGACGGCGGGCTGCTGATGGGGATCGTCGTCGACAACAACAAGCCCGACTACGTGCAGGGCGACTTCCTCGTCCGCGGGCTCGTCGGGCGCGGACCCCGAGACCGGCGAGGTGGCGGTCGGCACCGAGGTGCGGCCCGGCCAGGTCGTGCGGCTGCACGCGCGCGACGCGACGAGCGCCGACCGCGACCTGCACCAGGCGCTCTCGGTGCGGATGGAGGCCCTCGGCGGCCGCCAGCCGGCCGGCGCGCTCGTGTTCGCCTGCAACGGGCGCGGCTCGAGCATGTTCGGCATCCCCGCCCACGACGCCGAGGCGATCGCCTCCGAGCTCGGGGGCGCGCCGGCGGCGGGCTTCTTCGCCGCGGGCGAGATCGGGCCGGTGGGCGGCGAGTACTTCCTGCACAGCTTCACGGCCACGGTGGCGGTCTTCGCGCGGTGAACGTCGACGGGCGGAGCGTGCTGCTCACCGGCGCGACCGGTGGCATCGGCCAGGCGATCGCGCGGGCGCTCGCCGCGCGCGGCGCGCGGCTCGTGCTGACCGGCCGGCGGGCGGAGGTCCTGGAGCCGCTGGCGGCGGAGGTCGACGGGCGCGCCATCGCGTGCGACCTCGCCGAGGCGTCGGAGGTCGAGCGCCTGCTCGGCGAGGTCAGCAACGCCGACATCCTGGTCGCCAACGCGGCGCTCCCCGCCTCGCGGAGTGCTCGACTCGTTCAGCGTCGAGGAGATCGACCGCGCGCTGGCGGTCAACCTGCGCGCACCGATCGTGCTGGCGCGCGCGCTGTCGCACGGGATGGTCGCGCGCGGCCACGGGCAGCTCGTGTTCGTCTCCTCGCTGTCGGGCAAGGCGGCGACCGCCGGAAGCTCGATCTACTCGGCGACCAAGTACGGGCTCCGCGGCTTCGCGCTCGGGCTGCGCGAAGACCTGAGGGACACCGGCGTCGGGGTCTCGACGGTCTTCCCCGGCTTCATCAGCGACGCCGGGATGTTCCACGAATCGGGCGCCAAGCTGCCGGGCTACGTGGCGATGCGGACGCCCGAGGACGTGGCGGCGGCGGTCATCAAGGCGATCGAGCGCAACCGCTCCGAGATCGACGTCGCCCCAGTGCCGCTCCGCCTCGGTACCGCCGTGGCTGGCTTGCTGCCCGAGCTGAGCGGCCGCGTGCAGCGCCGGCTCGGCTCCCTCGACATCGCCGAGGCGATGGCCGAGGGCCAGAAGGACAAGCGCTAGCGCTCGGCCATGTGCTCGGAGGCGCCGCCGCTCTCGTCGCGGTCCTCCATGCGCGCAGGGGTGGCGTCGCTGCGCGCGGTGCGCGCCGCCATGCGCTCGTCGGTGTCGCCCTCGCGGGTGATCGACGCGATCGCAGACAGGACCTCGTCGGCGAGGCGCGGGCCGTCCTCCTCGGACTCCGGCGTGGCGGCGATGCGGACGACGACCTCGTCCGAGTCGATCTCCTCGAGCGAGATGTGCGGCTCGGAGCGCACGGGGATGCGGACGCCTTCGTGCAGGAGTCGCTGGACCTCGGAGGGCTTGACGTCGGGGCGCAGGCGGGCGCGCAGGTCGACCGCGGCGGGCTCGCGGAGCGGCACGACCGCCGAGCTGAGCACGACGTTGTTGGGGACCATGATCGAGTCCTCGCCCTGGGCGAAGGTGACGTAGAGCAGGCCGAGCGAGGAGACCGTGCCCTCGATCTGGCCGGCGAGGCCGCCGCCCTGCAGGCGCACGCGGTCGCCGATCCGGAACGGGCGCGCGGCGATCAGGACCATGCCGGCGATCAGGTTGCCGAGCGTCTGCTGGGCGGCGAGACCGAAGACGACGGCGGTGATGGCACCACCGACGGCCAGCGTGCGCGGATCGAGGCCCGCGATCCGCAGCGCGGAGAACCCCGCGATCGCGAGGAACGAGAGCCGGATGAGGAAGCTGATGGTGCCCGCCGTGCCGGCGTCGACGCGGCGGAACAGCCACGGCTCGGCCCAGCGGCCGAGGTCGCGCGCCAGCGCCCAGCCGAGCACCACGAGGACGATCGCAGCAGCGACGCGCACGGGCGTGTCGACGCCGAAGATCTGCTCGCGCCAGACGTAGGCCGCGACCGTCAGCGCGAGCAGCGGGACGATCAGCAGCAGCTCGCGCCGCGCGCGGCGGGCGCGCTGCAGGGTGTGCAGCGTGATCGAGCGGGCCCGGGCAGCGGGCGCCTTGGCGTCGAAGCGGGGTTTCTGGCGTGCGCGGAGCATGTCCAAGAGCCAACACTGCCCAGTCCACGGGGTTTCATCCCCGGCGGGCAGCTGTGACCGAGCCCACAGTGTGGTCGTGCCGGCGAGTGCCGGTCGCGGTCGCGCTCAGAACAGCGTCGTCTGCCGCGCCGGCTCGGGCGCGGGTTTCGGCGGCGCGAGCGCCGGCGGCGGCCGGTCGAAGCGCGGCGCGACGTCGCGCCCCTTGCGCCGCCGCCGGGGCAACCGCGCGGTCAGCTCCTCGCTCGCGCTCTTGGGCAGGTACGCGCCCTTGCGGTACAGCTGCTCATAGCGCTCGACGAGATCGGGGCGCTTCGCCTGCAGCCAGTCGAAGAACACGTCCTTGGTCGCTCCGCGCAGGAACAGCGCCTGGCCGCCGATCGAGGTCGCCCCGGCCTCCTCGGCGAGCGCGACGATCCGCTCCACCTGCCCCGGCCCGTCGTTGATCCCCGGCATCAGCGGCGCGATCAGGATCCCGGTGGGGATGCCGATCCGGTTGAGCTCCGCCACCGCCTCCAGCCGCGCCCGCGGGTGCGGCGTGTGCGGCTCCGTCGCCCGCCACGCCTTCTCATCCAGCGTCGGTACCGACAGGCACGCGCTGACCGTCGTCCGCTCGGCGATCTGCAGCAGCAGGTCCTTGTCGCGCAGCAGCAGCGGCGACTTCGTGAGGATCGAGCACGGGTTGGCGAAGTCCCGCATCGCCTCCCAGATCCCGCGCATCAGCTTGTAGCGCCCCTCGACCCACTGGTACGGATCGGTGTTCGTCCCGAGCGCGACGTGCTCGCGCTTCCACGACGGCCGCGCCAGCTCGACCCGCAGGACCTCCGGCACGTTGACCTTGACCACGATCTCCTTGTCGAAGTCGCGGCCGGCGTTGAAGTCCAGGTACTCGTGGGTGGGGCGGGCGAAGCAGTTGTGGTGCACGACGCCGTCGGCGACGAAGTCGCCGGTCCCGGTCGTGATGTCGTAGAGCGGCAGCTCCATTCCGAGCGGCTCGATCGCGACGACCTTCAGGCGGCTCTGCGACTTCACCGCCCGCCCCTCGATCGACCGCTTGCGCGTGATCGCGGGGTCGGTCAGGTGGTGGAAGCGGAGCTGCTGCTCGAGCCCGCCGCGGATGCGCACGTTCCACTTGCCCTCGCCTGCAGTCTCGACGACGAACGGCAGGCCGAGCTGCCGGCAGGCGAACGTGGTCCAGTCGATGATCGTCGGGTCGGTGTTGCAGATCCGGACGATGCCGCTGCCGAATGAACCCTCGGCGTCGAAGATCCCGGCGAGGAAGCCCTTGTACCAGTCGAGCGGGGCGCGCCCGGGCCACTCGATGATCTCCCTGATCGCGTCGACCGACACGCGCGACTGGGCGCGAATCGCGCGGATCTCGCGGTGTCGTGCCGTTGTGCGGCGGCGAACTGAAACGGCGTCGTCGCGACGCTGAAGTCGTGCGAGGTAGCCGTAGGCGCGTGAGAGCGCCTCGATATCGACCAGCGCGAGCCGGAAGTGGTTGTGCTCCCAGCGCCGCCCGTTCGGACGCTCGTAGAACCGCGTGCCGATCGTTCCGTCGCCGCGGATCATCCCGCACAGGTAGCCGCGTTTGTAGTCGACGCGTCGCGCGCGGCGGCTCGGCGAACGCGCCGGTGCCCACGAGCTTGTTGTTCACGGTCAGATGAGGACGCTGCAATGGCCCCGACTCGGCGCCCGTCACGTACTTCCAGCCGCGGTTGTGAGAGCAACCGGTGGTCGCCGCTCGTGATCAGCTCCGTCCCGTTCTCGAGCGTCACGCGAAACGCGGGCTTGCGCACCATCCAGTGGTCGAGCACCTTCGTGATCGACGTAGCGCCGATACCGCCCGATCATCGCCGTGCCGTAGATCCGGTTGCCCGGCCGGATGTGCCGGAGCTCGCGGGTCCGGCCGTCCGCCATGAGGACCGCCGTATCGCCCCTCGCGCAAATGTGCACGCATGCGAACAGCCCCTGATACGGGTTGATCGTCCACGGGAACGGCATGCGCGACTGCGCCGGCACGCGGTTGAGCGCTGACTTGGCGTGGACCTCGTAGAAGCGGGTGTCGAGTGCCTCCGGTGCGTCGAAATGGCGCACCACCGCCTCGTTGTAGCCCGGCAGCCGGCCCTGCCCGTCCCGCTCGGTCTCCTGGTCTTTCCAGCGCACGAACATATGTTCGCATACGGTGGCGATGGCTAGCCTGCGGGGCATGCGACCGATCGAGGAGACCACCGTCCTCATCACCGGCGCCACCGACGGGCTCGGCCGTGGCGTCGCTCGCGACCTCGCCGCCCGCGGGGCGACCGTGCTGCTGCACGGGCGCAGCCGCGAGAAGCTCGATGCGCTGAGCGCCGAGCTCGGCGGTGCGCCGACCTTCCAGGCCGATCTCGCCTCGCTGGACGACGTCCGGCGGCTCGCCGCCGAGGTCGAGGAGTCCGTCCCCGCGCTGCACGTGCTGATCAGCAACGCCGGCATCGGCAGCGGCCGCCCCGACGGGACGACGCGGCAGGAGAGCAAGGACGGGCTCGAGCTGCGGCTCGCCGTCAACCACCTCGCCGGCTTCCTGCTCACGCTGCGCCTCCTCCCCCTCCTCCGCCGCTCGGCGCCCGCGCGCGTCGTCTACGTCGCCTCGCTCGGCCAGGCGCCGATGGACTTCGACGACCCGCAGCTCGAGCGCGGCTACAGCGGCTCACGCGCCTACGGGCAGAGCAAGCTCGCGCAGATCACCGCGGGCTTCGAACTCGCCGACCGGCTCGACCCCGCGGAGGTCACCGTGACCAGCCTGCACCCCTCGACCTACATGCCGACGAAGATGGTCCTCGAGGAGCGCGGCGCGTCGGTCGACACGCTCGAGGCGGGTGTGGCGGCCACCAGCAGGCTCGCCGTCGATCCCGACCTCGAGGGCGTGACGGGCCGCTTCTACGACCGCCAGCGCGAGACGTCACCCGATCCGCAGGCGAGCGACCCCGAGGCGCGCCGGCGCCTGTGGGCGCTGTCGCTCGAGCTGACCGGCGAGCCCGAGCCGGCGCTCTAGGCCGGCGCCGCCGCCGGGAACGCCCGCAGAAAGCGCGCGAGCAGGTAGCGGTCGCCCTCGACTGCGACGTCGTCGAGCGGGCGCCCGTGCCAGAACACGCCGGCGAGGACGCCCGGCTCGGCGCTGACGACCGCGTCGGGCTGCGTCGCCTCGCCGCGCGCCACGGCAAAACGACCGCCCTCGACCGCCGCGCGGAAGCGATCGTCGCCGAGCCGCAGCTCGATCGTCGCGTCCAGGTCACCCGCCGCAGCTGGGTCGAACAGCGTCTTGAGCGCGATCACGAACGCGTCGGTCCCCAGCTCGGCGTCGCCGCCCGGGAACGGCGCCCGGCTCCCCCAGCGCCCGAGCCCGATCACCAGCGGCTCGAGCTCCTGGCCCCACTCGGTGAGCTCATAGACGCGCGCGCCGCTCGGCGGCGGGAGCGTCGTCCGCCGCAGCACTCCCGCGCCCTCGAGCTCGCGCAGGCGCTGAGACAGGACGTCCGGCGCCACCCGCGGCAGCCCGCCCCGCAGGTCGCTGAACCGCTTCGGCCCGAGCACGAGCTCGCGCACGACCAGGAGCGCCCAGCGCTCGCCCACCACGTCGAGCGCGCGCGCCACGCCGCAGCGGTCTCCGTAGGTCCGCATCGTCGCCATGACGAGAGTGATAGTAGGTCTCTCCAACTCTATGATAGGTTTCTCCAACCTTATGACGACCAAGGAGACGAGATGAGCCAGCGCGACGGCTACGAACACGGAGTCCCCTCCTGGATCGCGGGCGCCCATCCCCAGCCCGCCCGAGCGGCGGCCTTCTACACCGAGCTGTTCGGCTGGCAGGCTGATCCGCGCGGCGATCACCTCGTCTGCACGCTCCGCGGCCGCGACGTCGCCGGCTTCGTCCAGGGCGACGACGCCGCCTGGCGCACGAACGTCTGGGTCGAGAGCGCCGACGACACCGCCGAGCGCGCCACGGCCGCCGGCGGCAGCGTCGTGACCGCGCCGTTCGACCGCCCCGGCGTCGGCCGCACCGCCGTGCTCGCCGACCCCGCGGGCGCCGTGTTCACCGTCTCCGAGCCCGACCCCCACCGCGGCGCCCAGGTCGTCAACGAGCCGGGCGCGTGGGCGATGAGCGCGCTCTCGACGCCCGATCTCGAGCGTGCCAAGGCCTTCTACGGCGCCGTCTTCGGCTGGGAGACCGACACGTTCGCCGTCGGCGACATCGAGGCCACGCTGTGGCGCCTCCCCGGCTTCGTGGGCGGCGAGCCCTCGCAGCCCGTGCCGGCCGACGTCGTCGCCGTCGCGGCGCCCGGCGACGCGCCCCGCTGGGACGTCGACCTGTGGGTCGACGATCCCGACGCCACCGCCGCCAAGGCGGCCGAGCTCGGCGGCAGCGTCCTCATGCCCCCCACCGACACGCCGATGGGGCGGCGAGCCGTGCTCGCCGACCCGCAGGGCGGGACCTTCTCCGTCAGCCGCGTGGTGCCCGCATGAGCACGATCGAGGTCGTCAACCACATCACGCTCGACGGCGTCTTGCAGGCGCCGGCCCACCCCGACGAGGACCGCCGCGGCGGCTTCGAGCACGGCGGCTGGGCCGTCGCCCTACCAGGACGAGGTGCAGGGCGAATACATGAACGCGCGGATGGGCCGCGGCGGCGGCGGGCTCCTCCTCGGCCGCTGGACGTACGAGAAGTTCGAGGACGCCTGGCAGAAGCAGCCCGAGGACCACCCGGTCCGCCAGGTGCTGGAGGCGAGCACGAAGTACGTCGTCTCCCGCGAGCCGCGCGAGCTCGAGTGGGAGAACTCCGAGCTGGTGCAGGGCGACGCTGCGGAGACCGTCGCGGACCTCAAGGCCCGCACCGACGGCAACCTCGTGATCCTCGGCAGCGGCGAGCTCATCCAGGCGCTGCTCCCCCACGGGCTGATCGACGCGCTCCTGCTCACCATCCACCCGCTCGTGCTGGGCTCCGGGCGCCGCCTGTTCGGCGACGACGGCGCGCTGGCGAAGTTCAGGCTGGCGGAGGTGAAGCCGACGACCACGGGCGTGCTGATCGCCCGCTACGAAGCCGAATAGCCAGCCAGATCAGCCCGATCCCGACCGCGACGAGCACGGCCTTCTCGAGGCCGCCCGTGTTCGGCGTCCCGATCCCGACGACGACGCCGAGCAGGAGGAAGAAGAGCACCACCTGCAGGGCGATCCGGAGCAGCCGCGGCATCAGGCGCGAGCCTACACCGCCCGCGCAAGCAGGAACGAGCGTTCCTCGCCCTGCAGCGACTGGCTCGTCGCGGACGCGATCTCGACCTCGACGAGCTCGCCCGGCGCGCCCAGCCCACCGAAGTTCACGACCTTGTTGTGGCGCGTGCGCCCGCGCAGCCGCGACGGGTCGTGGCGGGAGGTGCCCTCGACGAGCACCTCGAGCGTCCGCCCGACGAACCGCTGCGCGCGCTCGCGGGCCCGCCGCTGGATCACCTCGACGAGCCGCTCCATGCGCTCGACGCACACCTCGTGCGGGAGGAACTCGTCCTCGAAAGCGGCCGCCTCGGTGCCGCGCCGAGGCGAGTAGATGAACGTGAAGGCGCCGTCGAAGCCGACCTCCTCGGCCACCTCGAGCGTCTGCGCGAAGTCCGCCTCGGTCTCGCCCGGGAAGCCGACGATGACGTCGGTGGTGATCGCGCAGTCCGGCACGTGCTCGCGGATCAGCGCGACGCGGTCGAGGAAGCGCTCGCGCGAGTAGGTGCGCCGCATCCGCTTCAGGACCCGCGAGGAGCCGGACTGGAGCGGCAGGTGGATGTGCTCGCACACGCTCCCCAGCTCGGCGTGCGCGCGGACCACGTCCTCGGTCATGTGCGCCGGGTGCGGGCTCGTGTAGCGAATGCGCTGGAGGCCCTCGATGCCGTCGAGCGCGTGCAGCAGCTCGGCGAACGAGGTCCGGGGGCGCGCGCCGCGGCCGTAGGAGTTCACGTTCTGGCCCAGCAGCGTGACCTCGCACACGCCGTCGGCGGCCAGCCCGCGCACCTCGGCGACGAGCTCGTCCAGCGGCCGCGAGACCTCGCGACCCCGCGTCGAGGGCACGATGCAGTACGAGCAGACCATGTTGCAGCCGGCCGAGATCTGCACCCAGCCCTGGAAGTCGCGGGCGCGCTTGGCCGGCAGGTGGCCGGTGAAGCCCTCGAACTCGAAGAAGCCCTGGGCGGTGATCGAGTCGCTGGTGAGGAACTCGGCGAGCTTGTGGACCTGCCCGGGCCCGAACGCGACGTCGACGAACGGGAACTGGCGGAACACGTTGTCCTTGACCGACTGCGCCCAGCAGCCGCCGACGCCGATGACGCGCTCCGGGTCGCGGCGCTTGAGCGCCGCGGCCTCGCGCAGGTGGGAGACGAAGCGGTCGTCGGCCTTCTCCCGGATCGAGCACGTGTTGAACAGGATCAGGTCGGCGTCCTCGCGCGTCGGCGCCTCCGCGTATCCGATCGACTCGAGCATGCCCTTCATCCGCTCCGAGTCGTGCTCGTTCATCTGGCACCCGAAGGTGGTCACATGGAATTTCACCGCTATCGAGCGTAGTCCGTCGCTCGCGACTCCCTGATCACGGTGACCTTGATCTGGCCCGGGTACTCGAGCTCCTGCTCGATCTCGCGTGCGATCTCGTGCGACAGCAGCACCGCGCCGTCGTCGTCGAGATCGCCCGGCTGGACCATGACGCGGATCTCGCGGCCGGCCTGCATCGCGTAGACCTTGTCGACGCCCTTGTGCCGCGTCGCGATCTGCTCGAGGTCGCGCAGGCGCTTGACGTACTGCTCGAGCGACTCGCCGCGCGCGCCGGGGCGGGCGCCGGAGAGGGCGTCGGCGGCCTGGACGATGACGGCCTCGACGGTCTGCGGCTCGACCTCGTTGTGGTGGGCCTCCATGGCGTGCGCGACGGCCTCGGACTCGCCGTGCTTGCGCGCCAGGTCGCCGCCGACGAGCGCGTGCGGGCCCTCGATCTCGTGCGAGACGGCCTTGCCGATGTCGTGCAGCAGCGCGGCGCGGCGGGCGGTCTTGGGCGAGGCGCCGAGCTCGTGGGCCATCATCGCGGCCAGGTGCGCGCACTCGACCGAGTGGGCGAGCACGTTCTGCCCGTAGCTGGTGCGGAACTTCAGGCGCCCGAGGATGCGCACCATCTCGGGGTCGAGGCCGCCGACGTTGGCGTCGAAGCAGGCCTGCTCCCCCGCCTCCATCATGTGGCTCTCGAGCTCGGACTTCGCCTGGTAGTAGGTCTCCTCGATCCGCGCCGGGTGGATACGCCCGTCCTGGAGCAGCTTCTCGAGCGTCATGCGGGCGATCTCGCGCCGCACGCCGTCGAAGCCGGACAGGATCACCGCGTTCGGCGTGTCGTCGATGATGAAGTCGACGCCGGTCAGGTGCTCGAGCGCGCGGATGTTGCGCCCCTCGCGGCCGATGATGCGGCCCTTCATGTCGTCGGCGGAGAGCTGGACGACGGAGACCGTCGTCTCGGCGGCGTGGCCGGCGGCCATCCGCTGCATGACGACGGAGAGGATGTTGCGCACGCGGCGGTCGGCGTCGCGCTTGGTCTCCTCCTCGATCTGGCGCACGCGGCGCGCGCAGTCGTGGCGGATCTGGTCCTCGAGCTCGGTCAGCAGGATCTGCTTGGCCTGCGAGGCGCTCAGCCCGGCGACGCGCTCGAGCTCGCGCACGTGGTGCTCGCGCAGGTCGCTGGATCTCCGACGTGTGCTCCACGAGCGCTTCCTCGCGGGTGGTCAGCGCGGCGCGCTGCTGATCGAGCGCGGCCTCCTTCGACAGCAGGCGCTCCTCGAGCCGCACCATCTCGGTGCGCCGCTCCTTGAGGTCGGCGTCGGTGCGGTCGCCGCTCGCGACGGGCTCCGCAGGGGCGGCCGGACGCGGCTTGCCGCTGCTCCGCGTGCCCGCCAGCGCCGGCGCGCGGCGTGAGAGCAGCGAGGCCCCTGCCACCAGGCCCGCCGCCAGCACCACGGCTGCGATCACGATCTCCATTTCGGTTTCCTCTCCCCTATGGGTCGGCGGAGCGCCGACCCGGGCTCTAGTGCTTCTGTTTTGGGAGCGCCAGACCAGGCTCGATGGCACCGAGCGAGGGAAACCTGCAGTGAAGGCGGCCACCGGCCGCCACGTCAGATGGCGGCTAGGTGCGTCTTGGTCGAGGGAATGAGGTGAGGCGCGGGCGCCTCGGAGTCAGATGTAGGTCGGCCGTCACGTGATGCTGCTTGATCTACTCGCGGAAAGTGTCAGTTTGCTGGGTTTTCACGGCCAACGGGCCGGGTCTGTCGCTTCACCGGATCGTAGTACCGGAGGGCCTGCCACGCAAACCCGCGGGTGCGTTGTGTCAGCTCCCTGCGTTGTCCTTGAGGCCGGTGAACTACCCAGGGGTCGCCCGCGAAGCCGTGCTCGTGCTTGCGCATGGCGGTGTTGACGCCGCCGAGCATCTTCTCGGCCGATGACTGGTTGACGAAGCTGTCGAGGAACGCCATGAACGCGGCGACGTCGGCGCCGCCGCGCGTGACGCGGTTCGTGAGCAGCAGGTCGGCGTCTTGGTGCTGAAGCCCTCGGTGTTGCGCAGCGCCTTGTCGTAGGAGTTGGTCGAGCAGCCGTAGAAGGCCATCACGCGGTACTTCTGGGCGTCTCTTGGCGGCGTCCTCGCCGAGCTGGCCGCCGGCGCCGGTCTGGACCTGGGTGCTTCGGACTGCTCGAGCGCCCAGTTGATGAGCTTGGCGCCGAACTCGTTGTCGTGGGCGGCGCCGACGAGGCGGACGTTGCCGGCGTTGGAGAGGTCGACCTGGAGCGTCTGTCGGCGATCCGCTGCTCGAAGACCCGCCACGGGTCCTTGCCGCCCTTGCGCAGGACGGCCTCGAGCGCGACGTAGTCGTCGAGCGTCTGCTGCAGGTTGCCCTCGGCGTCGTAGAGGCGGAACTCGATGAAGTTGCGGTCGAAGTCGGGGCCGGTGCCGTAGCGGCCGTGGCCGGAGTACCAGACGGCGTCGCCGACGGTCATGCCCTCCTTGAACGCGGCGGCGGTCTTGGCGCCGCCGCCCGCGACGTCGTTGAAGACGACGCGGACGATCGAGTGGATCGGGCGGGCGGTGCCGGCCGGCGGCCCGTAGGTGAAGGCGTTCTCCTTGATGAAGAAGCGGCCGGTGGCGGCGTCGGCGAGCGGGCGGCCGGCCTTCTCGAGCAGCTCGGCGGCCTTCTTGGCGTCCTCGGTGTAGCCGCGCTCGCCGAGCGCGTCGATGACGCCCTTGGCGACCTGGCGCGTCTCCTCCGCCGGCGGGTCGCCCTCGAAGTAGCCGACGCCGAAGGTGACGTCGAGCACGCCGTCGCGGAACAGCTCGGACCAGTTGAGCTGCGTGCCGCCGGCCCAGTCGGGGCTTCTGCGCGGCCTTGAGCTTCTCGTGGACCTCGGTGGCGGGCATGCGCAGCCACGCCTGGCCGTCGAACGCCGCGCTGAGGCCGGCGTTCGTCTTCGGCCCGCGTCGCCGTCGATGCGGGTAGCCGTAGAGCCCGATCCGCTTGAGCTCCTTCTGGATCGAGCGGACCTCGGTGTCGGTCCACGCGTCGGCGCCGACGGCGTCGGGGGCGACGTCCTCGCCGTGGATGCGGCGGGCGACCGCTGCCTGCCCCGCCACCACGCGGGCGACGGCGGCGTTGCCGATCGCGCGCTGGAGCAGCAGGACGCTGCGGGGCGTCAGCGCCTCCGGGCCGGCGCGCAGCGGCTCAACCGCGGCGCTCTGGGGTGCCGCGACGGCCTCCTCGGCGGCGGGCGCGGCGGCGTTCTCGGTCGTCCTTGACCCCATGTCAGCCGATCCTATGCGGGCGCTAGGACTCGCTCAACCAGCGGCGCGCGTCTGCGCGCCGCTCCGGCGGCCCGTCGTCCGCGATCCGCTCCACCGCGGCGCGCCAGGCGTCGTTGCGGACCTGGCCCCGCAGCGCCCGCCACGCGGCCGAAGCCACGCGCGGCTCGGGGTCGTCGACGAGCGGCACGAGCGCATCAGGTGAGCCTCGTCGGGGAGCAGGTGCATGATCCGCGCCGCCGCCCAGCGCGGGCGGGCGTCGGCGGCGGCCGCCATCCGGGGCGCGGCCTGCACGGCCCCGTCGGCCTCCAGCTGGCGCGCGAGCTTGCCGCGCCGCTCGTCATCCGCGGAGTCGAGCTCCTCGACGAGCGCGACGAAGGCGGCGTCGTTGTCAGCGGCGGAGTCGTCCACGGCGGGGATGATCGTCGATCCGCCGCGGCGGAGTCCTCCGGCGGAGCACGCCGGGCGGCGAGCCTAGAAGTCGGGCTCGGCGTCCACGCCCGCGTGGCGCCGGAGGGCGTCGAACGCGAGGTCGGGCGAGTAGCCGCGGCGGATCAGGATGCCGAGCGCGCGGTCGCGCTCCTGGCGGGTCGCGGGCGGCTGCGGGCAGCGGCGGCGCAGCAGCTCGAGCGCGGCCGCCTTCTCCTCCTCCGGGTCCTGCGCGGCGAGCGCGGCGTCGATGTGCTCGCGGTCGATGCCGAGCTCGCGCAGCCGCCGGGCGATCCGGTCCGAGCCCCAGCTGTCGAGGCGCCGGCGGTCCTCGGCGAAGCGCACGGCGTAGCGCGCGTCGTCGAGGTAGCCGAGCTCGATCAGCTCGGTCACGACCTGGTCGGCCACCGCCGGCTCGACCCGCTTGCCCAGCAGCATCCCGCCGACCTCGTCGACCGTCCGATCCCGCTTGTTCAGCGATCGCCACGCGAGCGCGCGGGCGCGCTCGACGGGATCCGTTTCCTGTGCCGCCTCCACGCGGAGGCCGGCTTACGCGGCCTCGACCTCGACCGGCGGGACCGGCGGCGTGTCCGTCGCCTCGTCGCGGTCGATCGGCTTCACGAGGTCCTGGCCGATGCCGAGCGCCTCGTACACCTTGCCCTCGATCTCCTTCGCGATCTCGGGGTGCTCGTCGAGGAACGCCTTGGCGTTGTTGCGCCCCTGGCCGAGCCGCTCGGAGTCGTAGGAGAAGAACGAGCCGGACTTGGCGACGATGTTGTGCTCGATCCCCAGGTCGAGGATGCAGCCCGAGGTCGAGATGCCCTTGCCGAACTCGATGTCGAACTCGGCCTGGCGGAACGGTGCCGCGACCTTGTTCTTGACCACCTTGACCCGCACCCGGTTGCCGACCGCCTCGGTGCCGTCCTTCAGCGTCTCGATGCGGCGGATGTCGAGGCGCTGGGACGAGTAGAACTTCAGCGCACGGCCGCCCGGCTGGGTCTCCGGCGAGCCGAACATGACGCCGACCTTCTCGCGGATCTGGTTGACGAAGACGCAGAGGGTCTGCGTCCGGTTGAGGTTGCCGGCCAGCTTGCGCATGGCCTGGGACATCATCCGCGCCTGCAGGCCGACCGTCTGGTCGCCCATCTGGCCCTCGAGCTCCGCCCGCGGCGTCAGCGCCGCCACGGAGTCGACCGCCACCACGTCGACCGCGCCGGAGCGCACGAGCATGTCGGCGATCTCGAGCGCCTGCTCGCCGTAGTCGGGCTGGGAGACGAGCAGCTCGTCGATGTCGACCCCGATGTTCTGGGCGTACAGCGGGTCCATCGCGTGCTCAGCGTCGATGAACGCGCACACCCCGCCGAGCTTCTGCGCCTCGGCAAGCATGTGGTAGATCAGCGTCGTCTTGCCCGAGGACTCCGGGCCGTAGACCTCGACGATGCGCCCGCGCGGCACGCCACCGATGCCGAGCGCGAGGTCGAGCGACAGCGCCCCGGTGGGGATCGCGTTGACCTTGACCTGCGCGCCCTCGTCGCCCATCCGCATCAGCGTGCCCTTGCCGAACTGGCGCTCGATCTGGGTCAGCGCGCCCTGCAGGGCGGCATCGCGGGCCTTGGCGCCCGCGGTGTCCGTGGCGTGGTTGCTCATGTGGGCGTGCTCCTCGTCAAAGCTTGCGTGGCACCGCCGGGTCGGAGGGCGGTGGAGGAAGCAAGCTACGACCGAGGTCGGACGGAAGAAAAGGCCGCTCTGTGCCGGAACCGTGCCGACTTCGCGGCGATCCGCGCACCGCTCGCCACCGGCCGCGGCGGCCCCGCCTTCAGCCGCGCCCGCACCGCCCGTCCGCCCAGCCGCCCGCGCACCACGCCGCTGGCAGAGATGCGCACCCGCCCGGCCGCCGCCGACGGCCCCGAGATCCGCAGCGAGGCGCTCCCGCGCCGCGGCAGCCGGCCGCTGACCCGCACGCCGGGCACCGTCCGCAAGCCGTCCAGCTCGATCGCGCCACGGCGCAGGCGGAACGTCCCGCCGCGCAGCCCCGACCCCGCCAGCGGCGAGCCGAGCGCGGGCGAGAGCGCGAACGTCAGGTCATCGAGCGTCACGTCGAGCGCGGACACCGTGCGCCCCCGCACGCCGGGCACGCCCGCGCCGGCGCCAGCTGACCCAGCGACCGCGGCGGCACGCCGGTGGCCGGCACGAGCGTCGGCACGCGCTTGCAGGGCGCCGCCGCGCTGCGCCCGCGCAGGAACGCGAACAGCCGCCGCACACCGCAGCGCGACGGGTCGCCGCCGGTGACCGCGTGGCCCACGCCCGCCAGCACGACGCGCTGCGCGCCCGGGAGCGCCGCCGCGACGCGCGCAGAGCTCTCCGGCGGCGTCCGCAGGTCATCCCCGCCCTGGAGGATCAGCGCCGGCACCGGCGGGTAGGCGCCGCCCGCCGCGGGCGCGGCCGGGGCCTCCGGCCAGCGCAGGCAGAGGTCGATCTCGTCCGCGCGCGCCTCCGCGTAGCCGAACGGGAAGAACGCGGCCGGCCCCAGCCGGTCGGCCTCGGCCTGCGCCCGCGCCGCGCGCTCGCCGAACGGCGCCCCGCGCGGCCACGGCAGCGGCGTCTCCTCGCACACCGCGGCGTAGCGCGCGGCCGAGAACGTCCGCGGGCCGGGGAGCGAGGACAGGTCCGCGGCGGAGGCCGCGAGCCGCAGCAGCGGCGCCGGGTCGTGGTTGTCGAGCGCCGCCCGCACGCCGACCGGGATGCCGGCCCGGATCGGCGGGGTTGTAGTCGGCGTCGAACATCAGGTCGGACAGCCCGAGCGCGGTCAGCGTCGCCGGCCGCTTGCGGCCGCGCATGCCGTAGACCATCCCCCGCATCGGCGCCGCCCGCAGCCGGTCGGCCAGCCGCGCGAGGTCGCCCGCCGGGTCGGCGCTCACGCCCCGGCAGTGCGCGCGGGCAGAGCGCCGCCAGCGACGGCCCGCATCGCCCGGTAGGGCTCGAGCCCGAACACGTCGGCGTCGTCGGGATCCAGCACCGAGTCGAGCGCGATCCGCTCGACGTGATCCGGGTGAGCGCGTGCGTAGGCGAGCGCGAGCTTCGTGCCGTAGGAGATGCCGAACAGCGTCAGCTTCTGCACGCCCAGCGCCTGCCGCAGCGCCTCGACATCCTCGACCGAGTCGTCGGTGCCGTAGAACCCTCGCCGCGCGCCCAGCTGCGCCGCGCACGCCGCGCCCGCGCGCGTGGAGCGCAGCCGCGGATCGCGCTCGAGCGAGCGGCAGCGGATCAGCCCGGAGTAGCCGGTGCCGCGCTGGTCGTAGGAGACGAGCTGGTAGCGGCGCTCGAGCGAGCCGACCTCGAACAGCACGTCGGCGAACTCGCGCACGCCCGCTCCGCCGGGCCCGCCGGAGAGGTAGAGCAGCGTCGGCTTGTCGCTCGGCGCGGTGTAGCGCGCGATCCGCAGCGGCACCGAGCCCTTGACCGCGCCGGAGCGGTCGAGCGGCACCCGCACGCGCGCGCACTCGGCCTCGACGTCACCGCAGCCCGACCAGCGCAGCCGCGCCACCGCGGGCGCGGGCAGCACGACGAGCGCCAGCGCCACCGCGCCGATCGCCGTCCGCCAGCGCGCACCACCGCTCATGCGGCTGACCCTAGTGCGACAGCGGGAAGCTGGCGAGCGGCTCGTAGCGCGCGCCCTCGCGGCGGAGCTGCGAGCGATAGAGCGTCAGCGCCTCGCCGCGGAACTCGAGCGGCTCGGGGTTCGGCAGCTCCAAGCGCCGCGCCTTCGCGTCCGGCCGCAGCCGGGCGACGGTCGCGTGCGGCCGGTAAGGCCGCGGCTCGGGCGTGTACAGGCGCCGCGCCTCCAGACCCTCGCTGACCGCGCGCTGGAGCGCCCGCAGCGAGCCGTGCGGATCGTCGACCTCGGCGGTCAGCACCCGCGGGCGCTTCGGGGGCAGCGCGAGCGCGGCGCCGAGGGCGAGCCGCGGGGCGTGCATCGGCGCGCTCTGCAATACGTCCACCACCTTCGGAACGTCCGCCTCCGGACGATGCCCGAGGAACGCGAGCGTCAGGTGCAGCGCCTCGTCGGGCAGCGGCCGCCAGATCTCCGGGTCGGCCGCTGCCGCCCGGAACGCCGCCAGCGCCGCGCGAGCGGGCGCCGGCAGGTCAAGCGCGACGAACAGCCGCAGCTTCACGGAGCATCCGGCGCAGGCCGTGCATCACGACGGTCGTGGTGCGCTCGCGGATCGTCTGGCGGTCGCCCGGCAGCAGCACGGTGCGATCCCAGCGCTCGCCGCCGGCCACCGCGACGCTGAGGCAGACCGTGCCGACCGGCTTCTCCTCGGTCCCGCCGCCGGGGCCGGCGATGCCGGTGATGCCGATGCCGACCTGCGCGCCGAAGCGCTCCTGCGCGCCGTCGGCCAGCGCCACCGCCACCTCGGGCGAGACCGCGCCGTGCGCCTCGATCAGCTCGGCCGGCACGCCCGCGAGCGCGGTCTTGGCCTCGTTCGAGTACACGACGAGGCCGCCCAGCATGTACGCGGACGAGCCGCCGCGGTCGGTCAGCCGCGCGCTCATCAGCCCGCCGGTGCAGGACTCCGCGACCGCCACGGTCCGGCCCTCCGAGCAGCTCGATCACCTGGTCGTCGACCGTCGAGCCGTCCTCGGAGTAGAGCGTGTCGGCGTGGCGCTCGCGGATCGCGGCCTCGAACGCGTCGTAGACCTCGGCCGCGGGCGGCTCGAACACCGTCGCGATCTCGATCTCGCCGCGCCGCAGGCAGGTCGTGATCTCGAGCTGGTCGATCGGGACGCCGTCGGCCTCGATCTCACGCAGCGAGCGCGCGATCTCCGACTCCGGGATCCCGAACAGGCGCATGATCCGCTGCTCGTAGGTGCCCGCGCGCGCGAGCAGCTCGCGCATCGGCTCGGTCTGCAGCGCCGTCTCCCACATCGGCTGCAGCTCGCGCGGCGGCCCGGGCAGCACCAGCACGGTCGGCGGGCCCGGCACCACGAGGCCGGGCGCGGTGCCGACCGGCTCGAGCACGGTGGCGCCCGTCGGGCACGAGCGCCTGCTTGCGGTTGGAGGCGCGGATGGCGTCCTCGTCGAGGTTGCGCCAGCGGCTGCGCAGCCGCTCGAGGATCTTCCAGATCCGCTCCTCGAGCGCGCTGTCGAGCGCCAGCGGGCGCCCGCTGTAGTCGGCCACCACCTCGGCGGTCATGTCGTCGGCGGTCGGCCCGAGGCCGCCGCTGGTGACCACGAGGTCGAGGTCGCCCATGAACCGCAGCGCCTCGAGCATGTCCGCGCGGCGGTCGGCGACGATCACGATCTCCGCGACCTCCACCCCGTGCTCGCGCAGGCGCTCCGACAGCCAGGGGCCGTTGCGGTCGGAGATGATCCCCGACAGCACCTCCGTGCCGGTGATGAGGATCCCGGCCCTCACAAGCAGGTCGGGCGACGCGCCTCGGACAGCTCGCTTGGGCGCTTGCCGGGCCGCACCTCGTAGCCGACCGGCGTGGAGCGGTCCGGCACGTCGATCGTCCGCTTGCCCGCCCGCAACCGCGCGTTGCCGTTGCCGAACGAGACGCGGAAGCGCTTGCTGCGGTAGCGCCGGCTGTTCCGGCCGGAGTCCAGGACCTGGTTGTCGATCAGCACGCGCCCATTGGCGTCGACGAGGCACACGCTGACGGCTCCGGTGGGCACGATCTGCAGGGTGACACGCGTCGGTGTCGCGGGCTTCTTCTTCTTGTTCTTCGGCTTCGGCGTCGGCGTCGCCGTCTCGACCGTGTTCGCCTCGCGTTCGCCGCCCGAGTCGTCGTCGCCCCAGCTCCCGAGCGCGTAGAGCGCGCCCAGCACGACCACGAGCGCGAACACGACCACCAGCCCCGGGCCGAGCCACGCGCGCCGGCGACGGTGCTCCCGGCGGGGGCCCGGGCCGCGGCGCGAACGGCGTGAGCTCCATCGTCGACGGGCGCTCGAAGCGCTGCTTGTACTCCTCGACCAGCTGCCGCGAGTCGAGCCCGAGGTAGTCCGCGTACGAGCGCAGGAACGTCTTGACAAAGGTGGGCCCGGGCAGCAGGTCCCACTCCTCGTTCTCGAGCGCACGGAGGTATTTGGCCCGGATCTTGGTCCCCGCCTCGACCTCCGTGATGTCGATCCTGTTGCGCATGCGCGTCTCGCGCAGCGTCTGGCCGATCTCCGGCATGTCCGCGAGAAAGGCTACGTCAGTCGCCGTCCTCGCCCGATGCGGGCACGGCGCTGCCCGCGCGCTCGGCCAGGGAGGCCAAGAAGCGGGGCAGGTCGGCCTCGGAGACCAGCACCTGGCGGGGTTTGGAGCCCTCGTATCCGGAGATCACGCCGCGCCGCTCGAGCATGTCGATCAGGCGGCCTGCGCGCGTGTAGCCGAGGCGCAGACGGCGCTGGAGCATCGACGTGGACGCGGTCTGCATCTCGGCCACGAGGCGGACGGCGTCGGGGAGCAGCGGGTCCTCGTCGGGGTCGAAGTCGGGGTCGGCTCCCGTCTCGGGCGCCTCCTCTTCGACCTCCTCGAGCAGCGCCTCCTGGAACTCGGGCTCGCCCTGCTTGCGCCACGCGCTCGTGAGCTTCTCGATCTCGCGCCTCGTCGACGTAGGCGCCCTGGATCCGCTGCAGGCGCGACGTCCCGACCGGCGAGAACAGCATGTCGCCCTGGCCCAGCAGCGACTCGGCGCCGTTCTGGTCGAGGATCACGCGCGAGTCGGTCTGGGAGGAGACGGAGAACGCGATCCGGCTCGGGACGTTGGCCTTGATCATGCCGGTGATGACGTCGACGCGCGGGGACTGCGTGGCGAGCACGAGGTGGATGCCGACCGCGCGCGCCTTCTGGGCGAGGCGGATGATCGAGTCCTCGACGTCGGCGGGCGCGACCATCATCAGGTCGGCGAGCTCGTCGATCACGCACAGGATGTAGGGCAGCGGTGCTTCCTGGCGGCCGGCGCGGACCTTGTTGAGCTCGATCAGGCTGCGCGTGCGCGCGAGCGACATGTACGAGTAGCGCTGCTCCATCTCGCGCACCAGGTTCTGCAGCGCGGTCGCGGCCTTGCGCGGGCTCGTGATCACCGGCGTGAGCAGGTGCGGGATCGAGTCGTAGTGGTTGAGCTCGACCTGCTTGGGGTCGACGAGCACGAGCCGCAGCTCGTGCGGCGTCGCGCGCGTGAGCACGGAGGCGAGCATCGCGTTGACGCAGCCGGACTTGCCGGCGCCGGTCGTGCCCGCGACGAGCAGGTGCGGCATCTTGGCCAGGTCGGCGCCGATCGCGCGGCCGGCGACGTCCTTGCCCAGCCACACCGTCAGCGGCGACCAGCCCGCGGGCGTCTCCTGCAGCACGTCGCCGAGGTGGACGATCTTGCGGCGCGCGTTGGGGACCTCGACGCCGACCGCCTGCTTGCCCGGGATCGGGGCGAGGATGCGGATGTCGGAGGCGGCGAGCGCGTAGGCGAGGTCGTCCTTGAGCTGGGCGACCTTGGCGACCTTGATGCCCGGCGCGAGGCGCAGCTCGTAGCGCGTGATGTGCGGGCCCGCGACCATGCCGATGACCTTGGCCTCGATGCCGAAGTGGCCGAGCGCCTCGGTCAGCTGGGCGGCGATCTTCTCCTGGCCGACGGTGTCGGGCTTGCTGGCGTCGGCGGAGGAGCGCTTGAGGAAGCCGGTGCCGGGCAGCGTCCACTCGAACTCCGGGGAGTCCGTCACCGAGGAGCGGTAGCGGCCCTGGGGCGTGAGGTCCGCGGGGTCGGGCGTGGTGCGGGCGACCCCGGGCTCGTCCTCCTCCGGGTCCTCGGCCAGGCCGGTGGTCTCCTCGAGCTCGGGCAGCGTCTCGTCCTCCTCGCGGAGGTCCTCGACCGTGAGGTCCTCGGCGTCGCCGAGCACGTCGGGCAGCGTGTCCTCGTCCTCGGGGAACGTGCGGGCGACCGCCGTCACGCGCGGCGGCGGGCCCTGCTCGAGCGCGGAGAGCTCCTCCGTGGCCGGGCGGCGGCGGGTCACGGCGGTGCGGACCTCGCGCGTCGTGGAGGCGAACGAGTCGGTCGTGGCCTTGATCACGCCGGCGATCGACGCGCCCGTGAGCAGGAGCACCGCGGCGGCGAGCAGGAAGATCGCGATCGTGTGCGCGCCCAGCGTGCCGAGGAAGGTGGAGGTGACGTAGTAGAGCCCCTCCCCCGCCAGGCCGCCGCGCGGCTTGACCCACTCGGCGTCCCACACGACCTTCGTGCCGCCCGGGCCGAGCCCGAGCGTGCCCGCGGCGAACGCGAGCGAGACACCGAGGAAGAGGCAGATCGCGCCGGTCCGGAACGGCCGCACGGCCGGGAGCACCGGCCGCAGCACGAGGATCGCGCCGGCTGCCATCAGCGCGGCGGGCACGAGGTAGTGGACGGCGCCGATCAGGACGCGCAGGCCATCGACAGCGGCGTCGCCAGCCTGGCCCCCGTCCCAATCGAGGTAGATGACGAAGGCGAAGAAGATCGCGGTGGCGGCGAGGCCGAGCCCGATGACGTCGAAATGGCGCTGCTCGAGCTGCGGCAGGCCGCTCTTCCACGATGGCTTGGAGCGGCGCGCGCGGGTCTTGGCCCGCGGCTTTGACTTGGGCAGGGGCTTGGGCTTTGGGCGGCGTCGGGCAGGCGGCATGTCGGGCCGGATCCCCTTCGACGCCGAAGCGCCGCCCCCTGCCTCCTCACGCGGGGGTAAAAGTTGCCCCTTTGCGGGCGCGGCGGGCCTAGTATCAAGGGATGGAAGCCTCAGAGCGCCCCGTCCGCGTGCTTGTGGTCGAGGACGACCAGGAGATCGCGCAGGTCCTGCAGCGCTCGCTGCGCATGGAGGGCTACGACGTGAAGCTCACCGCGGACGGCGTCCAGGCGCTCGACGACACCCAGGCCTTCCTCCCCGATCTGATCGTGCTCGACCTCGGTCTGCCGGGCATGGACGGCATCGAGGTCGCCCGCCAGCTACGGCGCGACGAGGACACCACGCCGATCCTGATGCTCACCGCGCGCGACGCCCTCGACTCGCGCGTCCAAGGGCTGGACGTGGGCGCCGACGACTATCTAGTCAAGCCGTTCGAGCGCCAGGAGCTGCTCGCGCGCATGCGCGCGCTGCTGCGCCGGCGCCCGCCGCGCGGGATGGCACCACTGCGGGTGGGAGACCTGACCTTGAACCCCGACACCCACGAGGTCATCCGGGGTGACCGCTCGATCGATCTCACGCAGCGCGAGTTCGAGCTGCTCGAGTACCTGATGCGCAACGAGCGGCTGGTGATCTCCCGCCAGCGGCTCCTCGACGAGGTCTGGGGCTACGACCCGTTCTCGATCACGAACACGATCGAGGTGTTCGTGTCGAATCTCCGCAGAAAGCTCGAAGCCGGTGGCGAGCCAAGGCTCCTTCATACGGTCCGCGGCGCAGGCTACGTCCTCCGCGTATAAGCGCCTCCCGATCCGCTGGCGCCTCGCCGGCGGCTCTGCGGTGCTCACGCTCGTGATCCTCATGGGGTTCGCGGTGATCGTGGGCGTGCTGACGACGCGGCGGATCCAGGCCGACTTCAACCAGCAGGTCGCCGACGCCGCCGACCAGCTCGCCAAGCAGACCGAGCTGCGGCTGGTCGAGCGCAACGGCAAGACCGTCCTCCGCTACCTCGGGCCGAAGCTGAGCGACTACGCGAGCGCCCAGCACGCCGTCGTGCGGGTCGTGACCGAGGACAACGAGGTCGTCCGCTCCTCGCCGAACGCGCCGTACCTGTCGCCGCCGCTGGCGCCGACGCTGGAGTTCGCGGGCTACAAGGTCGAGTCGCGGGCGGTCAAGGTCGAGCCGGTGGGCGGCGTGGGGTTCGTGCAGTACGCGCGCCGGCTGTCCGACGTCGAAGCGACCGCGAACCGCGTCCGCTTCTTCTTGGGCTTGGGCGTCCTGGGCGGGACGGCGCTGGCGCTGCTCGCGGGCGTGGCGACCGCGCGGCGAGCGATGAGCCCGATCGCTGAGCTCACCGAGGCCGCGCGCACGATCGAGCGCACGCGCGACCCGTCGCAGCGGATCCCGCATCCTGAGGCCGACGACGAGGTCGCCGAGCTGGCGCGGACGCTGGACGGGATGCTCCACTCCCTCGACGGGGCGCGCAGCGAGACCGAGGCGACCCTGGCGCGGCAGCGGGAGTTCGTCGCCGACGCGTCGCACGAGCTGCGGACGCCGCTGACCTCGGTCCTGGCGAACCTGGAGCTGCTCGAGGAGGTCCTCGAGGGAGAGCAGCGCGAGGCGGCCGCCTCCGCCCTGCGCTCGTCCGGCGGATGCGCCGGCTGGTCGCGGACCTCCTGCTGCTCGCGCGCGCCGACGCCGGCCGCATCACGCGCCACGAGCCGGTCGACGTGGCGCGCGTGGTCACCGAGGCGGCCGGCGAGCTCGAGCCGGTGGCCAACGGCCACGACATCACGGTCTCGGCCCCGGCGGGCGCGACGATCTCGGGCGCGCGCGACGAGCTGCACCGGCTGGCGCTGAACCTGATGGAGAACGCGCTGCGCCACACCGACCCGGGCACGGCGGTCGAGGCCTCCGTCGAGCGCGTGAACGGCCAGGTGATCTTCTCGGTCGAGGACGACGGGCCGGGCATCCCGGCGGAGCTCCACGACAAGGTGTTCGAGCGCTTCTTCCGCGGCGCGGGAGACCGCTCGGGCTCGTCAGGACTGGGGCTCGCGATCGTGCGAGCGGTGGCGGAGTCGCACCACGGAACGGTCACGCTCGAGGACCCGCTGGACGGCCGCGGGGCCCGTTTCGTGGTCCGATTCCCGAGCGAACCGGTCGCCTAGCGGCAACGCGTCACTCCAGTGGCGCGTTCGGAAGTCCAGTGGCAGGCCTCGACGGACGCTTCTGGACGCACGCGGTGGACGACTCCGAAATGGGGTCCGAAGCCATTTTTTGGCTCAGAACAGCGATGCGCCAAAAAAGAGCCCCCGGTCGCTAAACCAGGGGCTCAACACTTCTGGACGTATGTCCTATTCAGCCTTCGGGTACAGCCCCTCTACAGTGCTCGCAGTCGAGAGCAAGTACTACCGCCAAGCCGGGTGTTGCAGCACCCAGGCAGGGGGCGAAGAGGGGGTAATACCATGGGCTACCGCGGCTAGCTGATTACCAGGTACGGATACCTGAAACAACTTCTTGAGCGAGCGCCTTTTCAGGCGCTCGTTCTGCGTTAACGGCATCGGCACGCGATACGCTTTACCGGACATCCGTCCATCGTCACGCAGCGACCGCCTTCGGGCGCGCGTAGTCGCTGACTCGGCGCTCGAACGCGAGCTCGCGCTCGAAGTCCGCCTCGTCGGTGTGGCGGAACGCCACGCCGTACTGCTCGATCATCTCGACGAACGTGTCGACCACGATGCGGGTCGAGCTGCGTGCCGGCGACGCGGCGGAGTTCGGCAAGCGCCTCCTCCGAGCTGACCGGGTCTCGGTAGGAGTCGCGGGCGGTCATCACGTCATAGGTGTCGGCAGCGGCCAGGATCCGCGAGCCGAGCGGGATCTGGTCGGCGCTCGAGACCGTAGGGATAGCCACGGCCGTCCATGCGCTCGTGGTGGCTGAGGACGATGTCCGCGACGGGGCCGTAGCCCTCGATGCGGCGCACGAGCTTGGCGCCCTGCTCCGGATGGAGCTTGACGGTCTCCCACTCGTCGTCGGTGAGCTTGCGGTCGGCGACGAGGATCGAGTCGGGGAAGATGAACTTGCCGATGTCGTGGAAGAGGCCGGCGGTGTGGATGAGCTCCTGCTCGCGCTCGGACAGGCCGAGGAGACGGGCGACCTCGCGGGCGTAGCGCGCGACGGCCGCCGAGTGACGCGCCGTCATGGCGTCGCGCATCGACAGCGTCTGCATCACGGTGTTGATGAGGCCGAACTGCAGTGACGCGAGCTCCTTGGTCCGCTGCTCGAGCTGCTCGCCGCGGTCGTACGCCTCGACGCCGGCCTTGAGCAGGTACTGGAAGACGAAGAGCACAACCGCAGCGAGGCCGACTGCGCCGACGCCGAGGCGCTGGTAGCTGAATGCGATGCCCGCCGTGAGGAGGGCGGTCGCGAACTGCGAGGGGAGCACGGTCAGGAAGACCGACCGGAGGCTCGTCGCGGAACGACACCTCGCGCGACAGCAGTGCAGCGAGCCGGCGACCAGCACGAAGTTCAGGAAGTTCGTGATCATGAACACGACGCAAGACGAGCGCGGCGAAGCCCAGCGCGTTCTCGCGACCCGGCATGCGCCTCTCCGGCCCACGACTTCGATGATCAGCGAGCCGACGATCGGGAACGTCGCCCACACCGCGAGGTTCGACAGGTTCCGGTGCCAGGGCGCGGCGATAGAGAACCGCGTCGATCGCCGTCGCCATGACGCCGATCGCAGCTGCGGGCGCGGGACCGAGCAGTGCCATCGCGAGGACGAGCGCCAGGAACGACCCGGAGATGCGAATGCCCCGGAACTCGATCGTGAGGACGTCGCTGCCGATCGCGAGGACCAGCAGGAGCAGGACGAGCTCGACTGGCTGCCAGTCCCGCGCCTCGATGGTGGCCAAGGCGACCGCGCCGGCGAGGGCCGAGTCAGAAGCAGATGGGTCCCAGAGATGAGCGCTCGACGTCCTGTCACGGCTGTGTGTCCTCATCGGTAGGGATTCGGCCGCTCTTTAGGCAAAACGGCGGTTTCGCCGCTTACTGGCGTCCAACATCCGTCCAGTTCCGGGCAGTTCGCTGCCGGAGGCCGCGCTGAGTAAGGTCCTGAGGCGTGAAGGAGCGCACGCGGCCACTGGCAGTGAAGCCCTTCGGACGCATGCTCGCGTCCTACACGGTCAACGAATTCGGCGACAGCTTTGCGATCGTCGCGCTGGCCGTGCTCGTGTACGACCGGACCGGCGAAGTTGCGCCCACTGCGGCGCTTTTCCTGGCCGGCAAGTTCCTTCCGGCGCTGATCGCGCCGTTCCTTACGGCGCGGCTCGATCAGGTCGCCGTCCGCCGCACGCTGCCGTGGCTCTACGTCGTCGAGGCGCTCGTATTCGTCGCGCTGGCCTGGATCGCGAGCGGCGGAGTTCGCGCTCGTCGCTCGTGCTCGGCCTCGCGCTGGTCGATGGAGCGATCGCAGTCACTGCGCGGGCGCTCACCCGCGGTGCGATCGCAAGCGTCCTGCAGCCCGCGCATCTCCTCCGTGAGGGCAACGCGCTGCTGAACATCGGCTTCGCGGTGGCCGCCGTCGGCGGCTCGGCGCTCGCGGGCCTGCTGATCTCCGAATTCGGCCTGTCGGCCGCTCTGCTCGTCGACGCTGCATCGTTCGTCGCCATTGCGATCGTGCTCGCGCTGACGCGCGACCTCCCGCGGCCCCAGGGCGAGCCCCAGGCCACGCTCGAGCGCCTCCGGAGCGGCCTCGCGTTCGCGCGCAGAGACCCGCGCGTGCGGCTCCTGCTGGGCGGCCAGTCCCTCGCGCTCATCCTCTTCACGCTGATCATCCCCATCGAGGTGATCTACGCGAAGGAGAGCCTGCATACGACGAGTGCCGGCTTCGGTGTACTGCTCGCCTCGTGGGGCGCCGGGATCGTCGCCGGCAGCATCCTGTTCGTGGCGGTGCGGAATCGCTCCGCAGCCAGGCTCATCCTCCTGTCCACCGCCGCCATCGGCCTGGCGTATCTGGGGATGGCCGGTGCGCAAAGCCTCCTCGTCGCGTGTCTGCTCTCGGTGCTGGGCGGTACCGGCAACGGGATCCAGTGGGTGTCGGTGATGACCGCGCTGCAGGAGGCGACGCCGAGCGACTACCAGGCGCGCGTGGTCGGCCTTCTCGAGTCTGCGCTCGCCGCGATGCCCGGCGTCGGCTACCTGATCGGCGGAATCCTCACGGCGGTGTGGTCGCCGCGCACCGCCTACGCCGTCGCCGGTATCGGCACGCTGGTGCTCGTTCTGGTCGCGTTCGTCCTGCTCCGCGGTCTGCGCCTCGGTCATCCCTCGCGCCGCCTGGAAGATCTCCAAGCGCCGGTAGAGCCGCACCTACAGCCACCGTCGGGGACCCGCGACCTGTCGCTGGAAACCGGCGAGCGGTGAGCGGTTCGTGCCGCTCGACCACGTCGCCCTGACCGTCGCCGACCGTGAGCGCTCCGCCGCGTTCTACGGCGAGCATTTCGGCCTCACCGAGCGCGTCCACGACGACGAGCACCTGCTGATCCTCGGCGATGGCCAGGGCTCGCTGCTCGCGCTGTCCCCGGGCGAGCCGCCCGCGGCCCATCTCCCCCGCACCAACCACTTCGGCTTCCGGCTCGCCTCCGCGGCAGACGTGCTGGCCGCGCGCGAGCGGTTCCGAGCGGCGCAGGTCGAGGAGACCGAGTTCCAGGACCACGGCCCGACGCGCGTCCAGGTCTCCGACCCCGACGGCTACCGCGTCGAGGTCTACGCGTTCTGACTCAGCGCTGCCGGTTCTCCCAGTGCTCGTGACCTGGGAGCGCGGCGAGGACCGCGAGCGTCAGGCCGAGGTAGACGGTCCAGACAGGCGCGCCTTCTGAATACACGAGCGCGGTGGCCAGGGTGATCACACCCGACACCGCGAGCCAGGGCGCGAGGATTCGCCACCAAACCCGGGAGAACATCTCGTCAGGAGAGTACATCTCGCATTACGAACCCGGCCAGGAGCAGAACTGCCGCGACGCCGCCCAGCAACGTGCCGAGGAGCGTCAGGCGACCGATGCGCTCGAGCGGAAATCGCCGAGCGGCTCCATATCCCGCCATCAAGAGGCTCCCCACGCCAGCGGCGGTGGGAACGATCGAGATGTCGATCACCTCCGGCAGCAGCCGAACCTGCGTCGCGATCGTCAGCCCGACGGTGACGATGCAGCCGACGACGACACCAACGGCCCAACTGAGGAGATGATCCGGCACGCTCGCCCGTAGGCGAGCGGCGGCGCGTCCTCGCCCCTAGACCTCGACCACGACCGGCAGCACCATCGGCCGCCGCTTGAGCTTGTCGTAGATGAAGCTCGCGAGGTCGTCGTGGAGCATCGACTCGAGCACGTCGATCTCGGTGATCCGCTCCGACGCCGCGCGGTCCAGGGAGTCCTCGACCGCCTCGCGCAGGTCGTCGACGAAGCTGGCGTTGCCGTCCAGGAACGGCACGCCGCGCGCGAGCACCTCGGGCGCGACCACGGACGACCCGTCCTGCTCGGACACGGTCGCGACGATGATGAAGATGCCGTCCGCGCTGAGCATCCGCCGGTCGCGCAGCGCGACGTCGGCCACATCGCCGATGTCGACGCCGTCGACGAAGATCATCCCCGCCGTCTCGGGCTTGCCCCACGCCGCGCCCGACGCAGTGATCTCGAGCGGGAGCCCGTTCTCGCCCTGGAAGATGTTCTCGGCCGGCACGCCGACCGCCTGGGCGAGCTGTGAGTGGATGCGTACGCGCTTGAAGTCGCCGTGGACCGGCATCACGTAGCGCGGGCGGGTCAGGTTGAGCATCAGCTTCAGCTCCTCCTGATAGCCGTGGCCGGACGCGTGGATCGCCTCGTCGCGCGGTGTGATGACCTCGCAGCCGATCTGGTAGAGCCGGTCGATCGTCTCGTTGACGGCGCGCTCGTTGCCCGGGATCGGCGTGGCGGAGAACACCACGGTGTCGCCCTCGTGGAGCTCGATCTGCGGATGGTCGCGGTAGGCCATGCGCCGCAGCGCGGACAAAGGCTCGCCCTGCGACCCCGTCGAGATGATCACGACGCGGTCGTCGGGCCAGTTCTCGAGCTCGCGCGGCGGGATCAGCGTCCCCTCCGGCACCACGATGTGGCCGAGCGTGCGCCCGATGTTGACGTTCTTGCGCATCGAGCGGCCGACCAGGCAGACCTTGCGGTTCAGCCCGACCGCGGCGTCGACGACCTGCTGGACCCGGTGGATGTTCGAGGCGAACGACGTGGTGACGATCCGCCCCTTGCAGCGCGCGAACACGCGCTCGAGGTTCGGCCCGACCACCGACTCGCTCACCGACGTCCCCGGCCGGTCCGCGTTGGTGGAGTCGCCGCACAGCAGCAGCACCCCGTCGCGCCCCAGCTCCGCCAGCCGCGACACGTCGGCGGGCGCGCCGCCGACCGGCGTCTGGTCGAACTTGTAGTCGCCGGTGAACAGCACCGTCCCGAGCTCGCAGCGCAGGATCACGCCGACCATGTCGGGGATCGAGTGGGTCAGGTGCACGAGCTCGATCTCGAACGGCCCCGCCTGCACCTTCTGCCCGGTCGGGAGCACCTCGAGATTGGCCTCGCGCAGTCGGTGCTCATCCAGCTTCGAGCGCGCCATGGCGACCGTCAGCTGCCCGCCGTAGATCACCGGCACCGAGGTCTCCCCCAGGTCCCGGAGCACCCACGGCAGCGCGCCGACGTGGTCCTCGTGACCGTGCGTGATCACGATCGCCTCGATGTCCTTGACGTGCTCGCGCAGGTACGTGAAGTCCGGCAGCACGAGATCGATGCCCATCATCTCGGCGGTCGGGAAGCGGAGGCCGCAGTCGACCACGACGATCTTGCCGTCGTACTCGACGACGGTCATGTTCTTGCCGATCTCGCCGACGCCCCCCAGTGGGAGTACGCGCAGGGTGCCGCTCACGCTGTGGCGGCCCGCTGGAGCAGCCCGTGGCGCTCGAGCATCGCGCGGACCTCTGCGAGCTCCTGCTCGTCCGCGTCGACCATCGGCAGGCGGCAGCCCCCGGCGTCCAGGCCGAGGAGGTTCAGCGCCGCCTTGGTGCACGTCGGGCTGGCGGTCAGGAAGAGCGTGGAGTAGACGTCGCGCAGCGAGGCGTCGATCTCGGCCCGGTTCTCGGGCTCGTCGAACAGCCGCTTCATCTCGTTGCCGACGACGTGCGAGGCGACGCAGATCCCGCCGGCGCCGCCCTGATCGAGGTTCGCGGCGAGGATGTCGTCGTTGCCGGCCAGCACGGCCAGCCCGTCGATCGGCTGGAGCTCGTCGGAGTTGGCCTGCTTGACGCCCTCGATCCCGTCGATCTGGCCGAGTTCCGCGAGCAGGTCGGGCGCCATGTTGACGGCGGTACGGCCCGGGATGTTGTAGAGGATCACGGGCGTCCCGGCCGCCGCGCGGGCGACCTCCTCGAAGTGGCGGATGATCCCGCGCCGGTTCGGCTTGTTGTAGTACGGCGTGACCGAGAGAACGGCCTGCGCGCCCGCCTCGATGACGGCCTCGGTGAGGTGGATCGCGTGGCGCGTGTCGTTGGAGCCGGCGCCGGCCACCATCGAGCCCTCGCTGCCCAACTCGTCCACGAGCAGGCGGACGAGCTCGATCTGCTCCTCGTCGGTCATCGTCGCGGCCTCGCCGGTGGTCCCGGCGATCACCAGGCCGTCCGAGCCGTTCTGGAGCAGGTGGCGGCCGATCGTGACCGCCGCCTCCTCGTTGACCGCTCCGTCGGCGCGGAACGGAGTGACGACAGCGGTCAGCAGGCCGTGGTAGGGGCGCATGAAGCGCATTCTCGCAGGGTCAGCCCGCTAGAGGGTCGCCGCTCGAGAGCTTCGGCGGCTCGGTGCTGGGCCGGTTGCGGTCGTCGGTCGGCGCAGGGCCGGGCATCGCCGGCGGCGCGGTCGGCGCGCTGCCCGGCGTGGCCGGTGCGGCCGGGTCCGGCGTCGGGCCCGACTCCGGCGCGGGCGGCTCGGGCGCCTCGGTCGGCGGCACGCCGGGAGTCGCGGCCGGCGGCGGAGCCGAGGCCGCGGGCGGCACGGGCGCCGCAGCGTCGGGCGTCACCGGCGCGGGCTGGATCGGCCGCCCGTGCTTGTCGTACTCGACGGCGGGGCCGCCGCCCTGCTGCTGGCCGCCCTGGCCGCTGTTGAACTGCTTCTGCGCCTCGTCGAGCTTGGCCTGCGCCTGCTCGGCCATCTTCTTGGCCTTGTCCATGAAGCCCACGTCAAATCGTCTCCTGTTCGCCTCCGGCCATCGATTCAACTCGACCGGCGCCGCTCCTTCAAGGCGTCGGTGTAGCGCCGCGGCACCTGCGGGTCCTCCCCAGCCTCCCACAGCGTCACCACCAGCAGCTCGCCGCGCGGGCGGTCCCACAGGCACACGAACGTGATCTCGCCGTCGCGCACGTAGACCGACCCGCGCTGCGCCGCCGCGCCCGGCGGCGGCTCCTCCGACACGCGGCCCGCCGCCCACGCCGACGACACCCGCCCGGCGATCTCGGGCTTGAGCTCGAGCCCGCCGCGGACGCGCTGGCGGTAGCGCTCGACCGCGTGATCGGTCACAGCGACAAGCGGCGCGCTCATGGCTCTCGGCTCGCTCGCGGCACGCGCCGCTTGCCGGCCACCAGCGGAGCGCTCACGGCTCCCGCCGCGCCCGCAGCGTCAGCAGCTTCGGCTCGTCGCGCCAGCCGGCGACCTCAGGATGGTCGGAGACGTAGTCCTGGCTGGGCGCCGGCTCGCGCAGCGCCTCGAGCACGAAGCCCGCCGCCTCCAGCGCGGCCGTGTAGGCCGCGAGCGGGCGGTGGTACGACGTGAACGTCATCTGCAGGCCGCCGCGCTCGATCCGCACCTCGTAGCGGGCGACGTCGAAGTAGCCGGTCACGAGCGTCTGCGAGTCAGCCGGGTGGAGGATCGACGCGCACAGGCGCCCGCCGGGAACGAGCACGCGCGCGATCTCGCGCAGCGCGCCGTCGAGGTCGTCGAAGTCCATCAGCGCCATCGAGCAGACCGCCACGTCGGCGATCGCGGTGCCCATCGGCAGCCGCGCCACGTCCGCGCGCAGCACCTCCATCCGCGGGTCGGCCTTGCGCGCCGCTCGCACGAGCGCCCGCGAGCTCTCGATCGCCAGCACGGTGTGGCCGCAGTCGCGCAGCGCCCGCGCCATCCGACCCTCGCCGCTGGCGACGTCGAGCGTCAGCCGGCCCGGCGCCGGCACGAGCTCGAGCAGCGCCGGCAGGCTGAAGCGCCAGAAGAAGTGGTCATGCCCCTCCGAGCCCGCCCAGGCGATCCACTCCTCGGCGTGCTCGTCCCACGAGTCGCGGAGGTTCAGCCCTCCGGCCACAGCAGACGCTCGAGCCCGACGACGGGCGACTCGGGCAGGTCCGCCACGCTCCGGACCGCGAGCAGGACGCCGGGCATGAAGCTCGTGCGGTCGGTCGTGACGTGGCGGAGGGTCAAGGTCTGCGCGACGCCGCCCAGGATCACGTCCTGGTCGGCGACGATCCCCGGCAGCCGCACCGAGTGGATCGGCACATCGCCCTGCATCAGCTCGGCGGTCCGCGCCGCGGTGCCCGACGGCTTGTCGAGCTTGGCCGGGTGGTGGTACTCGATGATCTCGGCGCCGTCCATGTGCTTCGACGCCTCGGCCGCGAAGCGCATCATCAGCACGGCGCCGATGGCGAAGTTGGGGGCGACGAAGACGTTGGCGGGAGCGCCCTTCGCGATCGCTCGCAGCTCGGCGAGGTCGAAGCCGGTGGTCCCGATGACCACGTGCACGCCGGCGTCCAGGCACTCCTTCGCGTTGCCGAGCGCCTGATCGGGCTGCGTGAAGTCGACGACGACGTCGGCGTCGAAGAGGACGGTGCCGAGCGCCGTCCCGAAGGCCGGATCGGCCCGCCCGACGAGCTCGAGGTCGGTTGCGTCCTCGACCGCGGCGCACACCGCCTGCCCCATCCGCCCCGCGGCGCCGGCGACAGCGACCCGCGTCACGCCGCGAGCGGCTCCGCGGCCGGGCAGACGCCCGCGACAGCGTTGGTGAAGGCCGCCTCGTCGGGGCCGATGCCCGCGGCTGAGAGCGCCTCGGGCATCCACAGCTCCTCGACGAGCCCGCGCAGGTCCTCCAGCGTGACGGCGTCGATGCGGGCCATGATCTCGTCGATCTCCAGCAGCGGCAGCCCGTAGAGCACGGAGGCGCCGAGCCGGCTCATGCGCGCCCCGGCCGACTCGAGCCCGAGCACGATCCGCGCCTTGACGTTCTCGCGCGCCCGCTTGAGCTCCTCCTCGGTGACGCCCTCGCCGCGCAGGCGGTCGAGCTCCGAGGCGACGATCTCCATCGCCTCCGCGAGGTTGTCGGGGCGCGTGCCGACGTAGAGCCCGATCTCCCCCGTGTCGATGAACTGGGCGGTGAACGAGTAGACGGAGTAGGCGAGCCCGCGCTCCTCGCGCACGGCCTGGAACAGCCGCGAGGAGGACAGCCCGCCGAAGATCGCGTCGAGCACCCGCAGCGCGTAGCGGCGGTCGTCGTGGCGCGGCAGCCCGATGGCGCCGAGGCAGACGTGGACCTGCTCGGTGTCCTTGCGCTGGAACTGCAGCGTCGAGCGCGGCGTGTCCGGCGCGGGCAGCAGCGGCGGAGCGGGGTCGACGTCGCGCAGCTCGAGCGTGCTGGTGGCGAGCTCGACGATCTGGTCGTGGTCGACCGAGCCGGCGGCTGCGATCACGATCGAGCCGGGCCGGTAACGCCGCGCGTGGAAGGCGGCGATCTCCTCGACCGGCGTGTCGCGGATGACCGGGGCGCGGCCGATGATCGGGCGCCCCAGCGGGTGCTCGCCGTAGACGGCGCGGCCGAGCACGTCGAAGACGATGTCCTGCGGGTCGTCCTCGTACATCGCGATCTCCTCGAGCACCACCTGGCGCTCGGGGTCGACGTCATGAAACGCGGGGCGCCAGACCATGTCGGCCATGACGTCGAACGCGACCGGCAGGTGCTGGTCGAGCATCCGCGCGTAGACGGTGGTGCCCTCCTTGTCGGTGCCGGCGTTGAGCTCGGCGCCCATCCCGTCGAACAGTTGGTCGATCTCAGTCGACCCGTACCGCGGCGTGCCGCGGAACAGCATGTGCTCGAGGAAGTGCGAGAGGCCAGCTTCGGCCTCGGTCTCGCCCCGTGAGCCTGCGCCCACGAAGAACCCGAGGGCCGCGGACCGGACGGAGGGCATGACCTCCGTGACGATCCGCAGCCCCGAGTCGAGCTCGGTCAGACGGTGTTCGGGCAACGCCCGTGGTGCCTAGTTGCGGTCCGGGTCGCGGTCGGCGCGCGGGCGGCGCTCGCCGCCACGGCCGCCACGGTCGCGTTCGCGTCCGGCGCCGCCACGGCCTCCGCGGTCGCCGCCGCCGCGGCCGTCACGCCGCGGTCCGCGGTCGCCGCCGCCGCCGTTGCGGCCGCCACCGCCGCCGGAGCCGACGCCCGCCAGCTCCTCGACGGACTTGCCGGCGATCTCCGGGTCCTCGGCGAGGCGCAGGCCGATGCGCCCGCGCTCGCGGTCGACCTCGACCACGCGCACGGCGATCTCGTCGCCCTTGTTGAGGACCTCCTCCACCGTGTCGACCCGCTGGCCGGGCGAGACGTTGGAGATGTGCAGCAGGCCGTCGGTGCCCTTGGCCAGCTCGACGAAGGCGCCGAACGTGGTCGTCTTGACGACCTTGCCGGCGAACTCGTCGCCGACCTCGACCTCCTTGGTCATCGAGCGGATGCGGTCGATCAGGGCGTCGCCCTGCTCGCCGGTCTGGGCGTAGACGAGGACCTGGCCCTCGTCGTTGACGTCGATCTGCGCCTCGAACTCCTCGGAGAGGCCACGGATCGTCTCGCCGCCCTTGCCGATCAGCAGGCCGATCTTGTCCGGGTCGATCTGGATCGTCGAGATCCGCGGCGCGTACTTCGACAGCTCGCCGCGCGGCGCCTCGATGACCTCGGCCATCTTGCCGAGGATGAACGTGCGCCCCTCCTTGGCCTGCGTGAGCGCGTCGCGCAGGATGTCGAAGGTCACGCCCGTGATCTTGATGTCCATCTGGAGCGCGGTGATGCCGTTCTCCGTGCCGGCGACCTTGAAGTCCATGTCACCGAGGTGGTCCTCCACACCGGCGATGTCGGACAGCACGACGTAGTCGTCGCCCTCCTTGATGAGGCCCATCGCGATGCCGGCCACCGGACGCTTCAGCGGCACGCCGGCGTCCATCAGCGACAGCGAGGAGCCGCACACCGAGGCCATCGACGACGAGCCGTTGGACTCGAAGATGTCCGACACGACGCGAATCGTGTAGGGGAAGTCCTCCTGCGTCGGCAGCATCGGGACGATCGCCCGCTCGGCGAGCGCGCCGTGGCCGATGTCGCGGCGCTTCGGGCCGCGCATGAAGCCCGCCTCCCCGACCGAGAAGGGCGGGAAGTTGTAGTGGTGGAAGTAGCGCTTGGAGGTCTCCAGCCCGAGCGTGTCGAGCCGCATCTCCTCACGCGTGGTGCCGAGGGCGGCGACGGACAGCGCCTGCGTCTGGCCGCGCGTGAACAGCGCGGAGCCGTGCGTGCGCGGCAGCAGGCCGGCCTCGATCGTGATGGCGCGGATCTCGTCCGTGCCGCGACCGTCCGGGCGCTTCTTCTGGATCGCGATGCGCTCGCGGATGATCGACTTCTCGAGCTTGTCGAAGGCGAGCTGCGCGTTGCCGCGCGCCTCGCCGTACTCGGGAGCGTCCTCGGGCCCGGAGTACTGGGTGAGGATCTCCTCCTCGACGGCCTTCGTGGCGTCCTGGCGGGCGAGCTTGTCCTCGACCGAGGTGGCCTCGTCGAGCTTCTGCCCGTGCGAGCCCTTGATCTGCTCGAGCAGGTCGGCGTCGACCTGCGGCGTCTCGACCTCGAGCTTCGGGGTCTTGCCGGCCTTGTCGCCGAGCTCGCGCATGGCGGCGACGAGCTTCTTGATCTCCGAGTGCGCGATGTCCAGCGCGTCGAGGATCTCGGCCTCGGGGATCTCGTTGGCGCCGGCCTCGACCATCAGGATGGCCTCGTCGGTGCCGGAGACCACGAGATCGAGGTCAGCCGTGAGGAGGTCCTCCTCGTTCGGGTTGACGACGAAGTTGCCGTCGATCTTGCCGATCCGGACCGCGCCAACCGGCTGCGGGAACGGGATGTTGGAGACCATCAGCGCCGCGGAGGCGCCGTTCATGGCGAGGATGTCGTAGGGCACGACATGGTCGATCGACAGCGGGATCGAGACGAGCTGCGTCTCGCGGTGCCAGCCCTTGGGGAAGAGCGGGCGCAGGGGGCGGTCGATCATGCGGGCGACGAGGGTGCCCTTCTCGCCGGAGCGGCCCTCGCGCTTGAAGAATGAGCCGGGGATCTTGCCCGCGGAGTACATGCGCTCCTCGACATCCACCGTCAGCGGGAGGAAGTCGACGTCACGCGGGTTACCAGCGGTCGCGGTGCCCAGCACCACGGTCTCGCCGGCGCTTACGACCACGGAGCCGGACGCCTGCTTGGCCATACGGCCCGTCTCGAACGTGATCTCGGTTCCGCCGATGTCGACGGAGACCTGATGCACTTCAGACATATGTTCCTTTCAGCCCGCGCGTACGGTGCGCGGGTCCTCTGCATCTCTTGACGCTTCGGTATAGCTGCCCTTCATGGTAGTAGGGCGGCTAGTCTCAGGCTCCATGGCGGGCCGCATCGTCGTCTTTGGGGCTACCGGCTATACGGGCCGGCTCGTCGCCGAGCGCCTGGCCGGCGCAGGCGAGCGCCCCGTGCTGGCCGGCCGCTCGCCGGAGCGGCTGGAGGCGCTGGCCAGCGAGCTGGGCGGCCTGGAGACCGCCCACGGCGACGTCATGCGCTCCAACTCCGTGTTCTCGCTGGTCGACGAGGGCGACGTGCTCGTCACCACCGTCGGCCCGTTCTCCAAGTGGGGCGAGCCCGCCGTCCGGGCGGCGATCACGGCGCGCGCCGCCTACATCGACTCGACCGGCGAGCCGGCGTTCATCCGGCGCATCTTCGAGAACCACGGCCCGATCGCCGCCCAGGCGGGCGTCCCGCTGCTGACCGCGATGGGCTACGACTTCGTCCCCGGCGCGCTGGCCGCTGCGCTCGCGCTCGAGGACGCCGGTGAGGACGCGGTGCGGGTCGATGTCGGCTACTTCGCGCTCGGGATGAGCACGCAGAGCGGCAGCGGGGGCACCCGCGCTTCGCTCGTCGGCGCCTCGCTCGACGACAGCCACGCGTTCCGCGACGGCAAGCTCAAGATCGTCCGGACGGCCGAGCGCGTGCGCAGCTTCACGGTCAAGGACAAGGAGCGCCCGAGCGTGTCCGTCGGCGGCGCCGAGCACCTCGGGCTGCCCGCCAGCTACCCCGGCCTGCAGGAGATCAACGTCTACCTGGGCTGGTTCGGCCCGTTCGCGCGGCCGATGCAGGCCGGCGCACTCGTCGGCTCGGTCGCCACCCGGCTGCCCGGCGTGCGCGAGGCGCTCCAGTTCGCGGGCGAGAAGCTCGTCTCGTTCGCCGAGGGCCCCGAGGCCGGCACGACGCCCGGCGGCGAGTCGCGCGTCGCGGCACAGGCCTACGACGCTGCCGGCGAGCCGCTCGCCGAGGTCGAGCTCGCGGGCGGCAACTGGTACGCGTTCACCGCCGACTTCATCGCCTGGGCGGCGCGCGCCGCGCTCGCCGGACGGGTCAAGGGCGCCGGCGCGCTCGGGCCGGTGGAGGCGTTCGGGCTGGCCGAGCTCGAGCGCGCCTGCGCCTCCGCCGGGCTCAGCCGAGTACCCGCCTGAGCAGCGGGCCCAGGCGCACCAGCCCGGCCGCCACCGGGCCGGTCGTCTCGACGTTCCCCTCCGCGGTCACGCGCAGCGGCGGCTTGGCGGGGCGGTGGAAGAGCTTCCAGCGCAGCTTGTCGAGCGCCTTCGCGGGCGCGAACGCGGCCGGCTCGCGCAGCGGCCAGATCTCGCAGCGCGGCGCGGATGAGCCGCTCGCCTCGAGGATGCCGTTGACGGCCCGCCGAGCCGCCTCGTTGGCGCCCTCCATCGTCGCCAGGTCGGTGTGCGTGCGCACGTAGTCCGACGCGAGGAACAGGTTGGGGATCCGCGTGACGGCGTCGGGCCGGTCCGCCCACGAGCCCGAGGTGTTGACGAGCAGCGGCTCGAGGTTGGCGGCCTGCGTCGGGTTCGGGAACTCGATCGCGGGATCGAGGAACGCGCGCACGACGTTGTCCTTGTCGAGGTCCTCGACGTGATCGACCAGCTGGGCCCACACCTCGTCGAGCACCTCGTCGTGGGTGCACTGCATGGCGACCTTGCCGAGCCGCTTGCTCGGCGTCGACCAGTCCGAGACGTCGACGGAGAGGACCCCCTCCACCCTGCCGTCGCCGGTCTGCGCGAAGTCGAAGCCGCGCCAGAACTGGCGCTGGGAGATCGAGGTCAGCGCCCATTCGGAGTCGATGTAGAGCGCGTGCCCGTGCACCATCGGCACGTCCTCGCCGAGGTAGAACATCGCGCCGTTCATCCAGCGGGTGACGAGCTTGTCGAGGCGCTTGAGGCGCGGCTCGGCGGCGCGCAGCTCAGGCCCGGCGAGCAGGCGCATGATCTCGACCGGGACGGCGGCGACGTAGTGGTCGGCGGTGACCGCCTGGCCGCCCACCGTCGCGCCCACGATCCGCCCGCCCGCGATCTGGATCCCCTCGACCCGCGCCTCGCGGCGGATCTCGACGCCCAGCCCCTCGAGGTGCGCCGCCCACGGGTCGATCCAGACGTCGCTGGTGGGGCCGTCGAGGACGCGGTCGGCCCGCCCGCCGGCGCGGGTGAGGTCGAAGATCAGCTGGAGCAGGATCGACCCGCCGGTGCGCGCGCTCATCTCGCGCGCCCGCGCCGCCACCAGCGTGCGCGTGAGCCCCTCGGCGAGGAACTTCTGGAACGGCTTCGAGCGGTGGTCGGCGTCGACGTAGGTCCACCAGCTCTGCAGCTCCCACTGGCCGAGCCGGCGCTCGTCGCAGCTGGTGAGCAGCGTCAGCAGGCGATCGAGGAACCACACGGTGTCCTGCGGCGGCACGCCGAGCGACGTCGCCGCTTCGAGCACGAAGCGCGAGAGGACCGCGAAGTCCTCGAGCGACTCCGGCAGGTGCGCGGCGGTGATCAGCTCGTTCTTGCCGTCGGCCTGCGCGAGCAGGATCCGGTCGGCCCCGACCAGGTGCGAGTCGACCCCGATCCGCCGCATCGTGTCCGGCACGTGCCGGTAGAAGCCGGGGAAGAAGCGGAAGCCGTGCTCGGCCGGCAGGTCGCGGCGGCCGTCGACGCCCGAGCCGGGGACCGGGAGGCTGCGCGCCTTGCCGCCGAGGCGGTCGCGCGCCTCGTAGACCGTCACGTCGAACCCGCGCTCGGCCAGCTCGTGCGCGGCGGTCAAGCCCGCCACGCCGCCTCCGAGGACCGCGACCCGGTCAGTCATCGCAGCGCCAGCCTAACCCGTACAGAGAGGAATGTTCGGCCATCACGTCCTGCACCGCGAGCAGCACCTCCCCGGCACGCCGGAGGAGGTCTTCCCGTTCTTCGCCGACGCCGCCAACCTGGAGGCGATCACGCCGCCGTGGCTGGGCTTCCACGTCGTGACGCCGCGGCCGATCGAGATGCGCTCCGGCGCGCTGATCGAGTACCGCCTGCGGCTGCACCGCTTGCCGATCGCGTGGCTAACGCGGATCGAGGAGTGGGTGCCCGGCGAGCGCTTCGTCGACATGCAGCTCACCGGGCCCTACCGGCTGTGGCACCACACGCACGAGTTCCGCCCCGATCGCGAGGGCGGCACGCTGATGACCGACACGGTGCGCTACGCGCTGCCCTACGGCCCGCTCGGGTCCCTGGCCCACCGGGTGCTCGTGCGTCGGGACCTCGAACGGATCTTCGACTACCGGGCGCGGGCCGTGCCCGCGCTCCTCAGTTCACGGTGAGCTTGCCCTCCATGCCCTCCGCGCGGTGGTTGCCGACCGGGCAGTAGAAGTCGTACGTCCCGGCCTTGAGGTCGCTGCTGGCGATCGACTTCTCGCCCTTGCCGACGGTCTTGCCCTCCGCCTCGACGCCGTTGCCCTCGATCTCGACGGCGTGCGGCACGTCGGACGGGTTGTCCATCGTGATGGTGACCTTGCCGGCCTTGGCGCTGAGCGTCTTCTTGTCGAACTTCAGCGCACCGCTGGGATCGGCGGCGATCGTGAGGTTCTCGCCCCCGGAGGAGCTCGAAGAGCTGCTCGACGAGCCACTGTCGCTCGCGGCCTTCTCGTCGTCGCCCCCACAGCCCGCGAGGGCAAGGACGGCGATCGTCGCGATCAGAGTGAGCCTGCGCATGGATCTCCTTTCGTCAGAACAGCCGCCCGGTGAGGACGTCGGTCGTGGTCCCATCTCGACCCTTAGTGACGACTCTCACGCGGTCGTATTCCCCCACTCGCGCGGCGGTCGTGAGCTTCACCGAGATCCTGCCCTTGGCGTCGGCGCGGAACGTGCCCGCGCTCGCGCTCCAATGCCCGCTCTCGCAGAGCATCTCGTAGACCTTCCTCGAGCCGGGCTGGAGGCCGCTGGCATACAGATGCACGCCGGTGCCGCCCTTGACGCGGTAGAGCGAGATGTGGGCCTGCGCGTTCGGCGCGCCCGGCCCTGGCTTCAGCGCGACGATGTAGTTGCGCGCGGCGCGCTGGGGTTCGTCGCTGCCGTCGAGCGCCGACATCGCGCCGACCGCCACGGCGGCGGCGAGCACGGCGCTGACGATCGCCACGCGCGGGCGCGTCCAGGCGAACCCGATCCGCGGCAGCCGGCGGCGCTTGCGCGGCCGCCCGTGCTCAGACTCGCGGGCGAAGCGGTCGAGCAGCGCCTCCTCGGAGCCGGGCGACAGCGGCTCGTCGGGCTGCGCGACCGGCGCGGCGAGGTCGAGCAGGTGCGGCAGCTCGGCCAGCGAGGCGAGCTCGGCGGCGCAGACGGGGCAGCCGGGCAGGTGCGCGCGCACCGCCTCGGCTTCGTGCGGCTCGAGCGCCTCGAGGACGTAGCCGCCCAGCAGCGGGCGCAGCTCGGCGCAGGTCAGTCCGGCGTTCATCATCGGACCCCCATCTCCTCGAGCACGAGCCGCAGCGCCCGCAGGGCGTACCAGGTGCGGCTCTTGACGGTGCCGACCGGCAGGTCCGTGTGCTCGGCGATCTCGCGCATCGTGAGGCCCTGGAGGTGGGCGAGGCGGATCATCTGGCGGTGGTCGGGGCTGAGGCGCTCGAGCGCCATCGAGACCTGCCAGCCGAGCATCGCCTGCTCGACGCTCTCCCCCACCGGCTCGCTTCCCGGCCCCGGCTCGTGCAGCGGCAGCCCGGGGCGCACGGCCGCGCGGCGGCGGACGTCGATGATCGCGTGGCGGGCGATCTGGTAGAGCCAGGTCCGCACGCTGGCGCGGTTGGGGTCGTAGCGCTCGGCGTGCCGCCAGGCGCGCGTGAAGACCTCCTGCACGAGCTCCTCCGCGGCGCCGCGCTCGCCGAGCGCGTTGTAGGAGAAGCCGAACAGCTCGCCCGAGTAGGTTCGATAGAGCTCACGCAGCGCCTCACCAGTGGCGTCGGTACGCAGGCGCTCGATCAGCTGGGCGTCGGTGGCCATAAGCAGCACCTCAGATATACGCGGTCACGCTACTCCGGGTTCGCGAGCGCTTCGAGGACTTCCGGATCCGGGCGCCCGGAGTACCGCTTGCCGCCCGCGAACAGCGTCGGCGTCGTCGCCACCCCGGCGCGTACCCCGGCGCGGAAATCGGCGCTGATGTGCGCCTCGACCGGCTCGGAGCGGCGGTCGGCGTCGAAGCGCGCGACGTCGAGCCCGAGCCGCTCGGCCCGCTCCCACAAGTGCGGGTCCTCGAGCCGCCCCTGATCGCCGAACAGGCTGTCGTGCATCTCCCAGAAGCGACCCTGGAGGCCGGCCGCTTCGGCGGCGCGGGCGGCGGGCCAGGCCCGCGGGTGGCTCGAGCGGACGGGGAAGTGGCGGAAGGCGACGCGCAGCGGCAGCTCGCGGAGACGCAGCTCGAGCGCCGCGCAGAACGGGCACTCGAAGTCGGCGTAGACGACGACCAGGCGCGCGGCCTCCGGCCCCCGCAGGTGATCGGCGGGGCCGACGGGCGGGACCGGTGCCGAGCCGAGCTCGCTCAGGCGGCCTGGGCCTCGAGGGCGTCGAAGATCAAGTTGGCGCCCGGCAGATCGCCGGGCGAGTCGGCCTCGTAGCTCCACTCGACCACGCCGTCGGCGCCGATCAGCACGAGCGCGCGCTGGGGCATGCCGGCCGGGTGCAGGACGCCGAACGCCTTGCAGGTCGCGCCCTTGGGCTCGAAGTCCGACAGCTGCTCGATCTCGATCCCGAGCTGCTGCTTGAACGCCTGCTGGGAGGCGACCGCGTCGCAGGAGACGCCGTAGAGCGTCAGGCCGTGGCCGCGGAAGTCGCCGAGCAGGTCGTTGTAGATGCTCAGCTGGTTGGTGCAGACCGACGAGAACGCGAACGGATAGAAGACCAGCAGCGTGCGCTTGCCCTCGAGATCGGCGCGCGTGACGACGCCGTCCGGGCTCGCGAGCGAGAACTCCGGGGCCGCTTGACCGGCCGCGATGACTGCCATGGCGCTAGCGGCGCAGGCCGAGCTCGCGGATCAGCGAGCGGTAGCGCTCGAGATCCTTCTTCTGGAGGTAGTTCAGGAACCTCCGGCGCCGCCCGACGAGCATCAGCAGGCCGCGGCGCGAATGGTGATCGTGCTTGTGCGTGCGCAGGTGCTCGGTGAGGTCGTTGATACGGCGCGTCAGCAGCGCGATCTGGACCTCGGTGGCCCCGGTGTCGTTCGCGTCCTTCCCGAACTGTTCGGTGACCGCGCGCTTGTCCTCTTGAGTCAGGGTCATGTGCGACGAGGCAGGCTAGCAGAGCGATTCTCGGCTCCCCGCACGGCGTTCCGCCCTGCCGCCTTGGCTGCGTAGAGCGCGACGTCGGCCCGTTTGACCAGCTCGTCCGGGCCCTCCTGGCCGTCCCACGCGGCCCAGCCGATGCTGACCGTCGCGCCGAGCACGTGCCCGCGGCAGTGCGCCTCGACCTCCTGAGCGCTCGCGCGCAGGTCCTCGGCCACTCCGGCGGCCGCGTCGCCGCCCGTGTCGGGGAGCAGGGCGAGGAACTCCTCGCCCCCGAGGCGGCCGAGCTCGTCCTCCGCGCGCAGGCGGTCGCGCAGCGCGCTGGTGATCTCGATCAGGGCGCAGTCGCCGGCGTCGTGGCCGTACTCGTCGTTGATGTCCTTGAAGCGGTCGAGGTCGATCATCGCGACCGACAGCTGGCGGCCGTGGCGGCGGGCGCCGCTGATCAGCCCCTCGAGCCGGGTGAGGACGTAGCGGCGGTTGAACAGCCCGGTCAGCGGGTCCTCGTGGAGCAGCGTCTCGAGCCGCCGGCTCTGGCCGACGAGCTCCTCCTGCAGCGTCTTGGTGCGGGTGGCCGAGCGCACGCGCGCGAGCACCTCCGCGGGCGTCACGGGCTCGATCAGCAGGTCGGCGGCGCCGCGCCCGAGCAGCTCCTGCGCCTGCGCGAACGACATCTCCTTCGGGGCGACGAGCACCACCGCCGTGGAGAACACCTCCGGATGCGCCTTGAGCTCGTCGAGCAGCAGGCCGCCGCGCGGCGACTCGATGCACTTGCTCACCAGCGCGACGTCGGGCTCGTGCCGCTGGCAGGCATGCAGCGCCTGCGCATAGTCCGCGGCCTCCTCCACGTCGTAGCCGCTCGCCCGCAGCGGCGTGGCCAGATCACGTCTCGCGCAGGGGTCGGTGTGCGCGACGACGACGTTCACTTTCATGTCCTTGCCCGCTCCTGCAGCATCCCACCGCCATACAGACGGATGTACGGCTCAGACTCACCCGCCTCAACCGGCGATCGCGCGCGCCTCCAGCACATCGCGGTGCATCTGCTCCACCAACGTCTCGACCGTATCGAAGCGACGCTCTCCTCGGAGCCGGGCGAGGAACGCGAGCCGCAGCTCGCGGTCGTACAGATCGCCCTCGTAATCCAGCAGGAATGCCTCGACGAGCACGCCGCGGCCGGTGACGAAGGTCGGGCGCACCCCGACGTTCGTGGCGGCGGGCCACCAGCGCCACTCGCCGTCCTCCTCGACCGCGGCGCGGCAGGCGTAGACGCCGTTGCTCGGATAGACGAGCGCGTTCTCCGGTACGAGGTTGGCGGTCGGGAAGCCGAGCGTGCGCCCGCGCTCGTCGCCGTGCTGGACGGGACCGCGAAGCTGAAACGGCGAGCCGAGGAAGCGGTTGGCCTGCTCGAGGTCGCCGGCCACCACGAGCCCGCGGATGTGCGTCGAGGAGACGATCTCGCCGTCGACCTCGACGAGCGGGACGACCCGCGGCTCGAACGCGCGTCTGCGCGCGCAGCAGGTCGGCGTCGCCCTTGGCCTTGTGGCCGAAGCGGAAGTTCTCGCCGACCGAGACCTGGGTGGCGCCGAGCTGGCCGACGAGCACGTCGTCGATGAACTCCTGCGGCCCCTGGGCGGCGAACGACCGGTCGAACGGGATCACCACCAGCTCGCGCACGCCGAGGCCGGCGATCAGGTCGATCTTGATGTCGAGCGAGGTCAGCAGCTTCGGCGCGGCGTCGGGCGCGACGACCTGGCGCGGGTGCGGCTCGAAGGTCAGCACCGTGTCGGCGCCGCGGATCACCTCGCGGTGGCCGAGGTGCACGCCGTCGAACTCGCCGACCGCCACGTGGCGCGCGCCGGCGTCTCGACATCGGGGAGCCAGGTGACGCTGCATCAGCCGCGGAAGCCTACGACGGGCTTGAGCATTCCGGGCTCGCGCGGCTCCGCGAGGGCGATCAGGCCGTCGTCGTCGACGAGGCGGACGGTGCCCTCCCCCTCGCCGGGAATCGCCACGCCGTGGCCGGCCTTCCGCGCGTCTTCGCCCGCAAGGGTCACCGAAGGCAGGAAGCTGAGCGCGTCGTTGAGCGGGATGACGTGGTCTGAGGCGTCGTCGACCTCGAACGGGCCGATGCCCGTCCGCCGCAGCTCGACGCAATAGGCGTCGCCGAGGTCGGCCACCAGCGCGCGCACGTAGGTCCCCGACGAGCACTCGATCGCCAGGCCCGCGCGGTCGTCCTCGCGCCACAGCAGCTCGAAGCGCGTGACCTCGACCTCGCGCTCGGCGAGCTCGACCGTCTCCCCCGCCCGCGCCAGCTCGTAGGCGCGGCGGCCGCCGACCTTGACCGCGCTGTAGGCCGGCGGGCGCTGGCGCAGGTGGCCGGTCGGCAGCACCAGCGGCTCCGCGGGCATCCGCCCCTCGGCGAGCTCGCCGTCGACGTCGCCGGTGGTCGACGTCCACCCCAGCCGCGCCACGGTCTCGTAGCGCTTGGGCAGTGCCATCAGGAAGCGCTGCACCCGCGTCGCGCGGCCGACGAGCACGAGCAGCAGCCCCGTTGCGAACGGGTCGAGCGTGCCCGCGTGGCCGACCTTGACGCCCTTGCCGAGACCCCGCCGCACCCTCGCGACGACGTCGTGCGAGGTGATCCCCGCCGGCTTGTCGAAGACGATGACCCCGTCCGTGCTCAGAGCTGCTCGGCCAGGCTCGCCCGCAGCACCTCGACCAGCTGCGGGTAGTCCATGGTGGTCGAGAAGCCGGCGGCGCGGCGATGGCCGCCACCGCCCTGGGCGCGCGCGATCGCCGAGACGTCGACGCGGTCGTCGGTGGCACGCAGCGAGACCTTGCGGCGCTGCTCCCCGTCGCCGGCGGGGAGGTCGCGCACGAGGCCCGCCACCGCGGTGCCCTCGAGCGCGCGCAGGTGGTCGACGACGCCCTCGGAGTAGGACGGGTCGGCGCCGGTGGCGGCGTAGTCCTCCGAGCTCAGGTGCGTGAGCGTCAGCAGCCCGTCGTCGAAGCGCTCGACGTTGGTGAGGCCGCGCGCCAGCAGCTCGAGCTTGCCCTGCGGCACGCCCTCGAAGATGCGGCGGTAGATCGCGTGGACGTCGACGCCGGCGCCGATCAGCTCAGCCGCCATCTCGTGCGCCTGCGGGCCGGTGTTCTCGTACATGAACTTGCCCGTGTCCGTCACCAGCCCGACGTAGAGCGCCTCCGCGATCGGCTTCGTCAGCTCGACGTCGAGGTCCCTCATCAGGTCCCAGATCACCTCGGCCGTGCACGACGCCTCGGGCACCACGTGGTTGACGGTGCCGAACTGCGTGTTGTCGTGGTGGTGGTCGATGTTGAGGATGTGCGCGCCCTCGCGCTTGAGCGAGTCGGCCGGGTTGCGGTCGATGTTGCCGCAGTCGAGGAAGACGATCGTGCGCTGCTCGAGGTCGTCGGGCGGCTCGGTGACGAGGTTCTCGACCTGGATGAAGCGGTACTCGTAGGGCAGCGGGAACTCGCCGGGCGCCATGTAGGCGACGGCGTCCTTGCCCAGCGCGGCGAGCACGAGCTGCATGCCGGCGAGCGAGCCGAGCGCGTCGCCGTCGGGGTTCTCGTGCGTGGCGAGCAGGAAGCGCTCGGCGCCCCGCAGCTCGGCCAGCATCAGCGCGCGCGACGACGAGGAGCCGTTGGAGCCGCTCACGCGCCCTCCTCCTCGAGCAGCTCCTGGATCCGCAGCGAGCGGTCGACGGAGTCGTCGTAGAGGAAGTTGAGGGTCGGGGTGTGCTTGAGCGTCAGCTCGGAGGCGACGCGCCGCTGGAGATACCCGTGCGCCGAGCGCAGTGCGTCCATCGAGCGCTGGCGGTGCGCGTCGTCGCCGAGCACGGAAACGAACACGCGGGCGTGGCGGAGATCAGGTGATGTCTCGACAGCGGTCACGGTCACGAAGCCCACGCGCGGGTCCTTGAGCTCCTGCGTTATCGCGCCCGACAAGACCTCCCGCACGGCCTCGTCCACACGTCGCATGCGCCCGGCGCTCATCCTAGTGACTCCAGGTCAGTCCAGGATGCGAGGCGCCGCTCGACACGCGCGCCTTGCGGGAAGTGCGCGTCGAGGTAGCGCCCGACGTCGTCGGCCGCCCCCTCGCAGAGCCCTGGCGAGCCACCTGCGAGCGCGACGGCCAGCGTCGAGCGCTGCCACGTGTCCTGGTGGTCGACCTCGGCCACGGACGCCCCGTGGCGCTGGCGCAGGTGCGCTTTGACGCGGTTGAGCTCAGCGCGCTTCGCCTTCAAAGAACCAGACTCCGGGAAGAAAAGATGGACCTGCAGGAGGACGACGTACGAGCGCTCTCCCACTAGGAGAGGGTGCGCTCGACCTGCTTGGTGTCGTAGACCTCGATGACGTCGCCTTCCTTGACGTCCATGTAGTCCTTCAGGACCACACCGCACTCGAAGCCAGTCTGGACCTCGCGCACGTCGTCATTGAAGCGGCGCAGCGAGCCGATCTCGCCGTCGTAGACGATCGTGCCGTCGCGGACGAGGCGGCACTTGGCGCCACGGGTGGCGTGACCGTCGGTGACCATGCAGCCCGCGATGACGCCGATCTTCGAGGCGCGGAAGATCGCGCGGACCTCGAGCGAGCCGACGGCCTCCTCGACCTCTTCCGGCGCGAGCATGCCCTGCATGGCGTCCCGCAGCTCGTCGATCGCGCGGTAGATGACCGAGTAGGTGCGGATCTCCACGCCCTCGCGGTCAGCCAGCTGGCGCGCCTCGCCGACCGGGCGGACGTTGAAGCCGAGGATGATCGCGTCGGAGGCCGAGGCGAGGTTGACGTCGGACTCCGTGATGCCGCCGACGCCGGAGTAGATGACCTGAACGGTGACCTCGTCCTGCGGCAGCTTGGCGATCTCGTCCTGGAAGGCCTCGAGCGAGCCCGAGACGTCGGCCTTGAGCACGAGCCCGAGCTCGTTGACCAGGGCGCCGCGCTCGCGGTCGAAGATGTCCTCGAGCGAGAACTTCTTGCCGCCGCGGCGGGCGAGCGACTCGGTCTTGATGCGGTGGGCCTTCTCGCCCGCGAGCGAACGCGCCGTGCGGTCGTTCTCGACCACGCGCACGAACTCGCCGGCCTCGGGGACCGTGTCGAATCCGAGGATCTCGACCGGCTCGCCGGGCAGCGCGCGCTTGACCTTGTCGCCCTTGTAGTCGTGCATCGCGCGGACGCGGCCCCAGTGGGCGCCGGCCACGACGTTGTCGCCGACCTTGAGCGTGCCGCGCTGGACGAGGATCGTCACGACGGCGCCGCGACCCGGGTCGAGCTTGGACTCGACGACGACGCCGGAGGCCTCCGTGTTCGGGTTGGCCTTGAGCTCCTCGATCTCGGACATCAGGACGATCGACTCGAGCAGGTCGCCGAGGTTCTGCTTCGTCTTGGCCGAGACGTCGACGAACATCGTCTCGCCGCCCCACTCCTCGGGCTGCAGGCCGAGGTTCGTCATCTCGGTGCGGACGCGGTCGGGCTGCGCGCCCTCCTTGTCGATCTTGTTGACCGCGACGAGGATCGGGACGCCGGCGGCCTTCGCGTGGTCGATCGCCTCGCGGGTCTGCGGCATCACGCCGTCGTCGGCCGCCACCACGATGACCGCGATGTCGGTCACCTGGGCGCCGCGGGCGCGCATGGCGGTGAACGCCTCGTGGCCAGGCGTGTCGAGGAAGGTGATCGTCTTGTCGCCGACGTGGACCTGGTAGGCGCCGATGTGCTGCGTGATGCCGCCGGCCTCACCCGCGACGACGTCGGCCTCGCGGACCGCGTCGAGCAGCGAGGTCTTGCCGTGGTCGACGTGGCCCATGATCGTGACGACCGGCGGGCGCTCGACGAGGTCGGCGTCGGCGTCCGTGAACTCGGGCTCCTCGTCGACGTCGTCGGCCGCGTGGACGATCTCGATCTCCTTGTCGAACTCGTCGGCGAGGACCTGGATCGCGTCGTCGGCCAGCGTCTGGGTGAGCGTGGCCATCTCGCCCAGCTGCATCAGCTTCTTGATGACCTCGGGGACCGGCACGCCCAGGTACTCCGCGACGTCCTTGACGGTCGACCCGGAGTTGACGCGGATGGTGTCGGCCTGCAGCGAGCTCTTGTCCTGCGGGACCGGCTCGACGTAGGCGCCACGGCGCCGGCGACCGCCGCGGCGCGGCGGGCGGCGCTGGGGGCCGGGCGGGCCGCCGCCGGGGCCACCCTGGCGGCGCGAGGCCTGCGAGTCGATCACGACGCGGCGTACGCCGCCGCCGCCGGAGCCAGGGGCGCGCTCGCCCTGCAGCGAGGAGCGCGTCGGGCGCTTGGGCGCGGCCTTCGGCTGGTCGCCGTTGGCCTCGGTCTCGGCGCCGGCGCCGTTGGTGCTCTGCGCGGCAGCCGCCTTCTGGGCCTCTTCCTCGTGGAGCTGCGGGCGACCGGTGAGCGCACGGTCCGCGGCGTCCTCGTCGACCGCCGAGGCGGCGGCCTTGACCTCGATCCCGGCATCGCCAAGTCGCTTCAGCACCTCGGCTGAAGGCATGTCGTACTGCTTGGCTAGCTCGTGGACGCGTTTCTTGGCCATGTGCGGGTGAAGTCTACGGTGTCTTTCGGGATCGTTACGGGGGCTCGAAGAGCCCGATTGAAGCCTCGTCCGGCAGTGGCTCGGGCGAAGCACTCGAGGTCGGGATGAAGCCACGCACCGCGACCGGGGAGCTTGCGCTCCGGGTCGGGTACGACCTCACCATCTACGTTAGCGAAGCGGCGCAGCTCCGACTGCCGGGCGACCGCCCGGCAGCCAACACAGGTCCGCTCGGGCTCAGGCCTGCCCGACGACGTCGGTGTCCTTGCCCTCGAGCGCCTGGTGCGCGTCGAGGCCGCAGTAGCGCGAGCCGGGCAGCGCGGCGTTCGGGCAGCGGCGCCCGTTGGACAGGATCGCGCCGCAGCGCCCGCCGAGCTCCTCTTCCTCGCCGTAGCCGCCGGACTCCTGCTCCTCCTTGGCGAACTCGGTCTCGGAGCGGATATCGACGCGCCAGCCGGTGAGGCGGGCGGCGAGGCGGGCGTTCTGGCCCTCGCGGCCGATCGCCAGCGAGAGCTGGTCGTCGGGCACGATCACCGTCGCCTGCTTGTTGGTGTCGTCGACGAGCACTTCGCGCACGCGCGCGGGGCTGAGCGCCTTGGCCACGAAGCGGGCCGGCTCGTCGTTGTAGGGGATGATGTCGATCTTCTCGCCGCGCAGCTCCGAGACGACCATGCGGACGCGCGAGCCTCGCGGGCCGACGCAGGCGCCGACAGGATCGACGCCGTCGGCATGCGAGACGACCGCGATCTTCGAGCGGTAGCCGGGCTCGCGGGCGACGTTGGTGATCTCCACCAGCTGGTCGGCGATCTCGGGCACCTCGAGCTCGAACAGCTTCTTGATCAGCTCCGGGTCGCGGCGCGAGACGATGATGCTCGGCCCGCGGGTCGAGGAGGAGACCTCCTTGATCACGGCCTTGACGCGCTGGCCGTGGTCGTAGCGCTCGCCGTCGACCTGCTCGGACTTGGGCAGCAGCGCCTCGACGCGCTCGCGCAGCTGCACGAGCGTGTAGCGGGAGTCGGACTGCTGGACGATGCCGGTGATCAGCTCGCCGACGCGGTCGCGGTACTCCTCGAACATCATGTCGCGCTCGGCCTCGCGGATCCGCTGGAGGATCACCTGCTTGGCGGTCTGCGCAGCGATGCGGCCGAAGTCGTGCGGCGTGACGTCGCGCGTCTCGAGCTGGTCCTCGTAGGCCTTCAGGCGCTCGAGCTCGACCTCGGGCTCCTCGGGCTCGCGGACCTCGCCGGTCTCGGGGTCGATGCGCGACTGCTCGTCGGCGGCGGCCTCCTCCTCCTGCTCGGCGAGCAGGCGCTCCTCGAGGTCGGCGGGCACGATCAGCTCGTCGACGCGGAAGTCGGCCGACTCGCGGTCCATCGTCACACGGGCGTACTTGGCGGCACCGGGCTGCTTCTTGTAGGCCGACAGGAGCGCATCCTCGAGCGCCTCCATCAGCTTCTCCTCGGAGATGCCCTTTTCGCGCCCGAGGACCCGTACGGCTTCGACGATCTCTTGCGACATGGTCCTCAGTCTCCCAGCAGGTTCGAGCGATGGATGTCCGCGTACGCGATCGAGACGACGCCGGTGTCAGCGGCGACCGTGACCCCGTCGTCGGTCACGCCGAGGAGCTCCCCGGTGAACGACGTGTGGCCGTCGTGCTCGCCGCGCGTTCGCACGCGGGCGCGCCGGCCGACGTAGCGGCGGAAGTGGTCCGGCTTGGTGAGGGGGCGGTGCGGGCCGGGCGATGAGACCTCGAGCGCGTAGATCTCGCGCACGGAGGCCAGGTGCTTGGTCACCCGCTCGCACAGGGCGAGGCTGACCCCGCCGGGATGATCGATGAACAGCCTGACCGTGCTGCCGTTGACAACCTCGGCGAGCAGGACCTCGACCTCGGGCTCGACAGCGGCGAGCTGCTGCTCGATGTCGGCCTGGATCGTGGTGCTCATTGGCTGTTCCCTCCTTCTCCTCTCTACATGAAGAAAGCGGGCCAGCGCCCGCTTTCCGCACTACGCCTCAACGAAAGCTTCGCCCGTACTTATAGCACCGGGAGGCCTATACGGCGGCCCGTGCGCGGTCCCTGTAGATGCGGTAGTCGCGCCGATCCGGACGCAGTCCGGCGGCTACCGCGAGGGCCTTCCGCGCGTCCTTCGGACGCCCCAGCTCGAGCAGTGCGCGGCCGAGGCAGAAGAGCGCGTA
>CAWDKH010000010.1:0-238561 GCA_963802905.1 uncultured Solirubrobacteraceae bacterium
TGGACGCACGTCGACCCCGACAAGGCGATCGCGACGGCGCGGGCGCGCGACGACGAGGAGCCGCGCGGGCCGCTGCACGGCCTGCCGGTCGGCGTCAAGAACGTCATCGACACGGCCGACATGCCGACGTCCTACGGCTCGCCGATCTACGCCGGCGTCCGCCCGGCCCGCGATGCGGACTGCGTGACGTGGCTGCGCGAGCAGGGCGCGGTGATCCTTGGCAAGACGGTGACGACCGAGTTCGCCACCTACGAGCCGCCGCCGACGGTCAACCCGCACGACCCCGCGCGCACTCCGGGTGGCTCGTCGAGCGGCTCGGCCGCCGCGGTGGCCGACGGGATGATCCCGCTGGCCTACGGCACGCAGACCGCCGGCTCGGTCATCCGCCCCGCCTCGTTCTGCGGCGTCGCCGGCTTCAAGCCGAGCCACGGCTGGGCCTCGACCGACGGCATCAAGCGCCTGAGCGCCCGCCTCGACACGCTGGGGACGTTCGGGCGCACGGTCGCCGACGCGGCGCTGCTGGCCGGCTTCGAGGCGCCCGCGGCGGTCGCGCCGCGGATCGCGTTCTGCCGCACGCCGTGGTGGGACGCAGTCGAAGCGGGCGGGGTGCTCGAAGCGGCTGCCGGCCGCCTCGGCCTCGACGAGCTCGAGCTGCCGCCCGAGTTCGGCGCGCTGGCGCAGGCGCAGGAGACCGTGATGGCCTACGACGTGGCGCGCAATCTCGAGTCCGAGTACAAGCACCACCGCGAGCGGCTGTCGACCGCGATGCGCGAGTACATCGAGCGCGGTCAGGCGGTGCGGCGCAAGGAGGCCGAGGACGGCGCCGCGCTGGGGAGGGCCTGGCGTGAACGGCTGCCCGAGATGCTGGCCGGCGTCGACGCCCTGCTCGTGCCCGCCGCGGCGGGGGAGGCCCCGCTGCGCTCCGAGGGCCACACGGGCGACCCGCTCTTCTGCCGCGCGTGGACGCTGCTCGGCGTGCCCGCGATCAGCGTGCCCGGGCTCACGGGCCCGGCCGGGATGCCAGTCGGCGTGCAGCTTGTCGGGCTCGACGAGGCGTCGGTGCTGGGCTCTGCGGGCTGGCTCGAGGCGGGGCTCGTCTAGAGCCCGCACCACCGCCGCGAGATCTCGAAGAAGCCCTCCCCGGCGGCCTCCAGCGCGGCCATCGAGCACGACTCGTCGGTGCGATGGGCCTGCTCGGCGTCGCCCGGGCCGCAGATGATCGTCGGTGGCGAGCCGTAGGCGGGGGACAGCGCGGCGGCGTCGGTGAAGTAGGCGAGCCCACGGGGCGAGGGCGCCTCGTCGATCAGCGGCTCCATCACCGCGAACACGTCCTGCACCCACTCGCCGTCGGGCTCGGTGTCGATCGGGTCGAGCATCACCCGCGGCTCGAGCTCGACGTCGTCGCCGAGCTGCGCGCGGAGGGCGGCGAGGACCGTCTCGCCATCGAGTCCCGGAACCGTCCGCACGTCAACGCCCGCCGTCGCGTAGTCGGGCACCGAATTGATGTTGATCCCGCCCGAGAACGTGCCAAGCGAGACGGTGGGCGCGCCGAGCAGCGCGTGCTCGGGGGCGTCGAAGGTGAAGTCCTCGAGCCGCCCGACCGCCCGCGCCAGCTTGTAGATCGCGTTCTCGCCGAGGTGCGGCATCGAGCCGTGCGCGGTCTTGCCGCGCGCGACCGCGTCGGCCCACACGACGCCCTTGTGGGCGACGCACGGGTAGTTCGTGGTCGGCTCGGCCACCAGCACGGCGCCGCAGCGCCCGAGCAGGCCGTCGGCGCCGGCCAGCGCCAGCGCGCCCTCGCAGCCCGTCTCCTCGCCCGCGCAGAGCACGAGCTCGAGGCCCGCGGTCGGCGAACCGCCGAGCCGCCGCCACGCGCTCGGCGGCCACGACGATCGCCGCCGTGCCGCCCTTCATGTCGCTCGTGCCGCGGCCGAACAGCCGGTCGCCGTCGGTCTCGCCGGAGAACGGGTCGACCGACCAGTCCGCCTTGCCCAGCGGCACGGTGTCGAGGTGCCCGGTCAGGCACAGCGACGGCCGGTCGGACACGCCCCAGCGCGCGACCAGCGACACGCGGCCCTCGTCGAACTCGTGCGACTCGACCGAGAACCCGGCCGCTTCGAGGCGCGCCCCGACCAGCGACGCGGCCTTGGCCTCGTCGCCGGGCGGGTTGATGGTTCGGGTCGCGACGAGCTCGCGCGTGAGCTCGACGACGTCGGAGCTCACCGCGTGCCGACGGGCTCCGGCGCCGCCTCCTCACGCCGTCGCGGCGCGGGCGTGTGGCCGTCGCCTGCCGCCTCGGCGCCGAGCCCCGTCTCCGAGCGCACGTAGAGCTCGTCGTACTGGCGCTCGTTGTCGTGCTCCGACGACAGCTTCGTGCCGAGGAAGCAACCCAGGAACCCGATCGGGATCGCGAAGATCGCCGGGTTGTCCAAGGCCCAAGACCCCAGCGGCGACGTCTCGCCCGGCCACACCGGGTTCGACAGGATGATCAGGACGGTCGACGAGATCATGCCGGCCGACATGCCGATCACCGCACCCATCGTGTTGAACTCGCGCCACCACAGCGCCAGCAGCAGCGCCGGGAACGTCACGCTCGAGGCGAAGCAGAACGCCAGACCGACGAGCACGGAGACGTTGAACTCCGCGCCGCCCACCAGCGCGAGCGCGATCGCCAGGACGCCGATCACGACCGCGGAGACCTTGGCGACCCAGACCTCCTCCTTCTCCGAGTCCTTGCCCTTGCGGATGACGTTGGACCACACGTCGTGCGCGACCGCGCCCGACGCGGAGATCACGAGTCCGGCCACGACCGCGAGGATCGTCGCCAGTGCGACCGCGGAGATGATCGCCAGGAAGATGTCGCCACCCGCGGAGCCCTCGCCACCGCCCAGGTGCTGAGCCAGCTCGGGGATCGCGAGGTTGCCGGTCTCGCCGGCCGCCTTGCCCTCGGAGGGCGTGAGGATGGCGCGCGCGCCGACGCCCACGAACATCACCATCAGGTAGAACGCGCCGATCAGGAACACGGCCCAGCCGACCGAGCCGCGCGCCGCTTTGGCGTCGGGCACGGTGAAGAAGCGCATGAGGATGTGCGGCAGCCCGGCGGTACCGAACACGAACGCGATCCCGAACGAGAGCAGCGCGAGGCCGGAGTCGAACTGCAGGCCGGGCTCGAGGTACGCCGGGCCCTTCGGGTGCGCGTCGCGCGCCTGCTGGAACAGCTCGACCGGGTTGAAGCCGACCTGCGCGCCGACGAAGATCGTCATCGCCACGCCCGCGGCCATCAGCAGCGTCGCCTTGATGATCTGCACCCACGTGGTGGCGAGCATGCCGCCGAAGATCACGTAGGCGAGCATGAACCCGCCGACGATGATCACGGCCGGTGTGAACGTGATGCCGGTCAGCGCCTGGATCAGGGCGCCCGCGCCGACCATCTGCGCGAGCAGGTAGATGATCACGACCGAGAGCGTCCCGATGGCGGCGGTGAGCCGCGCGGGGCGCTCACGCAGGCGGAACGACAGCACGTCGGCGAGCGTGAACTTGCCGGAGTTGCGCATCCGCTCGGCGAGGAAGAACAGCACCGGGACGAAGGCGATGATCGCCGCCATCAGACCGACGAAGGCGTCGACGCCGAACAGGAAGATGAGGCCGGCGAAGCCGAGGAACGAGGACGCCGACATGTAGTCGCCGGCGATCGCCCAGCCGTTCTGGAAGCCGGTGATGCCGCGGCCCGCGGCGTAGAAGTCCGAGGCGGAGCTGGTGCGCTTCGCGGCCCAGTAGGTGACGCCCAGCGTGATGGCGAGGACGACGCTGAAGACCGCCAGCGGCAGGACCTTCAGGTCGGCGGCGAAGACGGTGATCATCGCGAGCCCCCGTTCGTCGAACGCTCCGCGACCGCGGCGGCGCGCTGCTCGAGCGGCTCGAAGTCACGGTCGGCCTTGCGCAGGTACGCCCAGCACAGCGCCCACGTGAGCAGCACCTGGCTCACGGCGGCGACCCAGGCGAACGGCAGGCCGTCGATGATTTGCCAGCTCATCACGTCCGGAACGAACGCCATCAGCACCAGATAGCCGATCGAGCCGACCAGGAAGATGACCGTCAACGGCGCGAGAAACCGCCGCCGCTCGTGCACCAGCTCTTGAAACTCTGTGGAGCGCTCGATGGTCGGCCAGTCGAAGGTCTCCGCCTTCGCCGGCCGGCCTGAGCGTTCGAACCGCTTGGTTCCGGACATGTCTATGAAAACCCCCTGTCGACCCCGTACTCCCTTACGACAGGGGTTCCCAATCACCGCGCCTTGGACACCTCCGGCGGCTGATCGGCGATCATCGGCCCGTCGCCCGACGGGTCGGCGATGCCCTCCTCGAGCCACGTGTGCCGCCCCTCGAGCACCTGCTGGGCGAGCTTGTAGTTGGCGTCGTCGTCGTTCGAGAAGAGGTCGCCAAACAGCGCGTCGACCCGCCGCCGCGCCTGGCGGATGAACAGGTCGGCGAGCTCGACCGCCTCGGCGCCGCGCTCCGGGTGCTCCTCGCGCAGCGTCTGCGCGTAGACGGCGGCGGCGGAGATCGCGTACAGCTCGGCGCCGATGTCGACGATCCGGCCCAGCACCGTCTGCTTCTGCTCGAGCTTGGCCTGCCAGCGGCTCATCGCGTAGAACGTCGAGCGGGCGAGCTTGCGCGACGAGCGCTCGGCGAAGCGGACGTGCCCGGCGAGCGCGCCGAACTCCCCGAAGCCGCCGGGCTTCTGGCCTTCGCCGACCGCGAGTTGCGGCAGCCAGCGCGAGTAGAACTTGCCGGCCTCGATCGCCGACTTGCCCTTGGCCTTGAGGTCGCCGTCGCCCTCGAGCAGCTCACCGGCCACCTCGAGGTGCTGGTCGACGGCCTCGCGCGCGATCAGGAGGTGCATGATCTCGGTCGAGCCCTCGAAGATGCGGTTGATGCGCATGTCGCGCATCGCCTGCTCGACCGGCACCGGCTTCTCGCCGCGCGCCTTCAGCGACTCGGCGGTCTCGTAGCCGCGGCCGCCGCGCACCTGCATCAGCTCGTCGGTCACCTTCCAGCCCAGCTCCGAGGCGTAGAGCTTGGCCAGGGCGGCCTCGATGCGGATGTCGTGGCGCTTGTCGTCGGCGAGGCGGCTGGAGACGTCGAGCATCGCCTCGAGCCCGAACGCCGTGGCGGCGATGAAGGCGATCTTCTGCGCGACGGCGTCGTGCTTGCCGACCGGCTTGCCCCACTGGACGCGCTCGGAGGCCCACTCGCGGGAGACCTTGGTCGCCCACTTCGAGACGCCGAGGCAGATCGCGGGCAGCGCGAGCCGGCCGGTGTTGAGGGTCGTCAGGGCGATCTTGAGGCCCATGCCCTCCTTCCCGATCACGTTCTCCTCGGGCACGAAGACGTCCTCGAGGAGCGTCACCGAGTTCTCGATCCCGCGCAGGCCCATGAACTGGTTGCGGTGCTCGATCGAGACGCCGTCGGTCGAGTAGTCGAGGACGAACGCGGTGATGCCGCCCTTGTGGCCGTCGGACTTCGGCACCTGGGCCATCACGACGACGATGTCGGCGACGGCGCCGTTGGTCGCCCACAGCTTGCGGCCGTTGAGGACGTAGCCGCCCTCGGTCGGCTCGGCGATGGTGCCGAGGCGGGCGGGGTCGGAGCCGACGTCGGGCTCGGTCAGCAGGAAGGCGGAGATGTGGTCCTTGGCCACGAGCGGCAGCCACTTCTGCTTCTGCTCCTCGGAGCCGAAGCCCATCAGCGGCTCGGCGACGCCGATCGACTGATGGGCGGAGAGCAGCGTCGCCAGCGCGGAATGCCAGGTTCCGGCCAGCACCAGCGCGCGGTTGTAATAGACCTGCGAGAGGCCGATGCCGCCGTACTGCTCGGGCACCTTCATGCCCAGCGCGCCGAGCTCCTTGAGCCCGTCGATCACGGCGTCGGGGATGCGCGCCTCGCGCTCGATCTCGAACGGGTCCACCTGCTCGACGAGGAACTCGCGCAGGCGCGCGAGGAACGCCTCGCCCTTCTCGACCGCGGCGGGGTCGAGCTTGGGCTGCGGGTGGATGAGGTCCAGGCGGAGATGGCCGAGGAACAGCTCCTTGCCGAAGCTGGGCTTCTCCCAGCCCTGCTCGCGCGCGCTCTCGGCGACCTGTCTCGCTTCTTTTTCGCTGATCTGGCTGGCCACGACGACTCCTTGTCCGGGGAATACCTGGGACCGGCGGGCGTCTCCCTCATCACACCCATCCAGGAGAGTCCATTGTTCCCCGCCGACGCCTTCATCATCCGCCCCGCCACCGAAGCCGACGCCGCCGCGCTGCGCCGCCTGGCCGCGCTCGATTCCGCCCGCCCGCTGACCGGGCGCGTGCTGATCGGTGAGCTCGAGGGCAAGCCCGCCGCCGCGCTGTCGCTGAAGACCGGCGTCGCGATCGCCGACCCGTTCCAGCGCACCGACGCGCTGCGCGCCTACCTGCGCATGCGGGCCTCCGCCGTCGAGGCGGTCGACCGCGAGCCGTCGCTGCGCGAGCGCATGCTCGACGCGCTGCGCCACCCGGCGCCAGTACGCTCGACTGCGTGAGTCTGAGCCACCTGCAACGCCTCGAAGCCGAGAGCATCCACATCATCCGGGAGGTCGCCGCCGAGGCGGAGAACCCCGTGATGCTCTATTCGATCGGCAAGGACAGCGGCGTGATGCTGCACCTCGCCATGAAGGCGTTCTACCCGGGCAAGCCGCCGTTCCCGCTCCTGCACGTCGACACGACCTGGAAGTTCCGCGAGATGTACGAGTTCCGCGACCGCGTGGCCGCGGAACTCGGCATCGAGCTGATGGTGCACGTCAACCAGGAGGGCGTGGAGCGCGGGATCAACCCGTTCGACTCCGGCTCCCAGGTCCACACCGACGTGATGAAGACCGAGGGGCTCAAGCAGGCGCTCGAGCAGCACGGCTTCGACGCCGCGTTCGGCGGCGCGCGCCGCGACGAGGAGAAGTCGCGCGCGAAGGAGCGCGTGTTCTCGTTCCGCTCCGCCCAGCACCGCTGGGACCCCAAGAACCAGCGCCCGGAGCTGTGGCACCTCTACAACGCGCGCAAGCGCCGCGGCGAGTCGATCCGCGTCTTCCCGCTCTCGAACTGGACCGAGCTCGACGTCTGGGAGTACGTCGAGCTCGAGGACATCCCGGTCGTCCCGCTCTACTTCGCCAAGGAGCGCCCGATCGTGCGGCGCAACGGCACGCTGCTGATGGTCGACGACGACCGCATGCCGCTCGAGGAGGGCGAGACGCCCGAGCAGCTGAAGGTGCGCTTCCGGACGCTCGGCGACTACCCGCTGACCGGCGCGGTCGAGAGCGAGGCCGAGACGCTCGCGGACATCGTCGCGGAGATGCGCGCCTCACGCACGTCGGAGCGCGAGGGCCGCGTGATCGACCACGACGCCGCCGCCTCGATGGAGAAGAAGAAGCAAGAGGGGTACTTCTGAGCTCGGTCCGCGAGCAGAGCCTGCTGCGCTTCATCACCTGCGGCAGCGTGGACGACGGCAAGTCGACCCTGATCGGCCGGCTGCTGTTCGAGTCGGGGCTGATCCTCGAGGACCAGATGGCCGCGCTCGAGGCCGACTCGCGGCGCTCCGGCACGACCGGCGACGACGTCGACTTCGCGCTGCTGCTCGACGGCCTGTCGGCCGAGCGTGAGCAGGGCATCACGATCGACGTCTCGCACCGCTACTTCTCGACCGCGCGGCGCCACTTCATCGTCGCCGACACGCCCGGCCACGAGCAGTACACGCGCAACATGGTCACGGGCGCGTCGACCGCCGACTGCGCGGTGATCCTGCTCGATGCGCGCAAGGGCGTGCTCAGCCAGACGCGGCGCCACTCGTGGCTCGTGGCGCTGCTCGGCATCCGCCACGTCGTGCTGGCGGTCAACAAGATGGACCTCGTCGACTTCGCCGAGGAGCGCTTCCGCGAGATCGAGTCCGAGTACGCGGACGTGGCGCAGCGGATCGAGCTGCCCGACGTCCAGTGCATCCCCGTGTCGGCGCTGGCGGGCGACAACGTCGTCGAGGCCAGCGAGAACACGCCTTGGTATGAGGGGCCGACGCTGCTCGGCTACCTCGAGGAGGTCGAGGTCGACCTCGAGCGGCTCGAGGCCGCCGCGTTCCGGATGCCCGTGCAGCTCGTGAGCCGGCCGAGCTCAGACTTCCGCGGCTTCGCCGGCACGATCAGCGGCGGCAGCGTGCGGCCCGGCGACGAGATCCGCGTGCTCCCGCGCGACACCCGCAGCACGATCGACCGGATCGTCACCTACGACGGCGATCTCGAGGAGGCGGTCGCCGGTCAGGCGGTCACGCTCACGCTCGCCGACGAGATCGACGCCAGCCGCGGCGACATGCTCGCCGCCGCCGACGACCCGCCCGGCGTCTCCGATCAGTTCGAGGCGACCGTGGTGTGGATGGCCGACGACCCGATGTACCGCGGGCGCAACTACCTGATGCGGGTCGGCTCCCAGCTCGCCACCGCGACGGTCGCGCCGCTCAAGTACAAGCTCAACGTCAACTCGCTCGAGCGCGTCGCGGCGACGAAGCTCGAGCTCAACGAGATCGGCGTCGTCGACCTCGAGCTCGACCGCCCGGTCGCCTTCGACCCCTACGAGGAGAACCGCGAGACCGGCAGCTTCATCCTCGTCGACCGGATCTCCAACGAGACCGTCGGCGCCGGGATGATCCGCTTCGCGCTGCGGCGCGCGGCGAACCTGAAGTGGCAGACCGTCGACGTCGACAAGGCCACGCGCGCGGCGGCCAAGGGCCAGACGCCGAGCGTCCTGTGGTTCACCGGCCTCTCCGGCGCGGGCAAGTCGACGATCGCCAACCTCGTCGAGACCGAGCTGCACCGCCGCGGCTGCCACACGTACATGCTCGACGGCGACAACGTCCGCCACGGCCTCAACAAGGATCTCGGCTTCACGCAGGCCGACCGCGTCGAGAACGTCCGCCGCGTCGCCGAGGTCGCGCGGCTGATGACCGACGCCGGACTGATCGTGGTCGTCTCGTTCATCTCGCCGTTCCGGAGCGAGCGGCGGATGGCGCGCGAGCTGATGGCGGAGGGCGAGTTCCTCGAGGTGTTCGTCGACACGCCGATGGAGATCGCCGAAGCGCGAGACCCGAAGGGCCTCTACGCCAAGGCCCGGCGCGGCGAGCTCGCCAACTTCACCGGCATCGACTCGCCCTACGAGCCCCCCGAGCACGCCGAGGTCCACCTCGACACGACCGCGCTCAGCGCGGAGGAGTCTGCGGCCCAGGTGGTCCAGGCGCTCGAGGAGCGCGGGATGCTGCCGGGGAGCTAGTCGGCGCGAGCGGCGACGGGGATCGCGCTCGGCTCGTCGTCTTCGTCGCGCTCGTCAGCGGACATGCCGCTGAGCGAGTCCTTGAACCCGCGCATGCCCTTGCCGATGGCCTTGCCGGCCTCGGGAAGACGCTTGGGGCCCAGGATCAACAGGGCGATCACGAGCACGATCACCAGTTCCATGGGGCCGACGCTGAATGGCATGGGAGCTCCTTCGATTCGCTTTTGAGCGTGCTGCCTAGTGTCGGCATGCGCAGCCCGGTGCGCGAGCGGATCACTTGACGACGACCACGCCCGTCATGAAGGCGTGGAAGGCGCAAACGTACGGGTAGCGGCCGCGCTTGTCGAACGTGAGCGCCTTGCGGTCGCCCTTCTCGAGCCGGTCGGTGTCGAGGCCGCCGGTGAACGTCGCGGTGTGCCCGGCCTTGTCCTGGTTGACCCAGGTGACCTTGCCGCCCGCCTTCACGGTGACCGTCTCGGGCTGGTACTTGAACGACGCGATGTCGACCGTCACCGGCTTGGGGCTTGCGGCGGATTCGCCGCCGCAGCCCGCAAGGGCGACGACGAGGAGAAAGGGGAGTGGGAGGAGGCGCATGTCGCCTGTGCGCCGCCGGTCGCTCGGCGGATCACACGGCTTGCGCGCCAACAAGTCATCCGGATGCGGGGGGTGCCGCGTTAGAGAGCTCCACCAAACCGGAAGGAGCAGTGGAGATGCCCGAAGCACCCAACGCGGTGCGCGAGCTCGCAGAGGACGCGACCTCTCGCAAGAAGTTCCTGCGCCAGGCAGGCGGTACGGGTGTCGCGGCTTCGCTCGCGGCCTTCATCGCCGCTTGTGGGGGCGACGACATGTCGTCCTCGTCGAAAGCCACGCCCGCCGCCACGACGATGGCGAGCGGCAAGAGCGGCACCGAGCAGTTCGGCGAGGGTGATCTCGGGATCGCCAACTACGCGCTGACGCTCGAGTACCTCGAGGCCGACTTCTACGCCAAGGCCGCCAACAGCGGCATGCTCAAGGGCAAGGTGCTCGACACCGCCCGCTCGTTCGGCAACGAGGAGCAGGAGCACGTCGACGCGCTGATCGCGCTCATCAAGAAGGCGGGCGGCACGCCGGCGTCCAAGCCGAAGGCCACCTTCCCGCTCGAGAGCGAGAAGGACATCCTGATGCTCGCCGCGACCGTAGAGAACCTCGGCGCCAACGCCTACCTCGGCCAGGCCGGCCACATCCAGGACAAGGAAATCCTGGCCGCCGCCCTGTCGATCCACTCGGTCGAGGCGCGGCACGCTTCGGTCCTGAACCTCGCCACCGGCGCCAAGCCGAGCATGGGCGCGTTCGCCAAGGCGGCGACCGCCGACGAGGTCCTGAAGGCCGTCAAGCCGTTCCTGGCCACTTAGCCCCGAAAGGACGAACGAACCCATGGAGAACATCGAGATCCAGGGCATGAGTCGCGGGGCCTTCCTGGTCCGCGGCGCAATCGCCACCGGCGCCGCCTACGGCGCCGCGTCCGTCACCCCGTGGGTGACGGGGGCATTCGCGCAGGAGGGCGGAGGCGACATCGACATCCTCAACTTCGCCCTGACCCTCGAGTTCCTCGAGGCCGACTTCTACAAGCAGGCGGCCAAGCTGGGACTCAAGGGCGAGTACAAGTCGCTCGCCAAGGAGTTCGGCGAGAACGAGCAGGAGCACGTCGACGCGCTCGCCGCCACGATCAAGAAGCTCGGTGGCAAGCCCGTCAAGTCGCCCACGTTCGCCTTCGGCCTCAAGAGCCAGAAGGACTTCGAGAAGCTCGCGATCACGCTCGAGGACACCGGCGTGTCGGCCTACAACGGCGCGGCGCCGATGATCAAGAGCAAGGAGGTCCTCGCGGCCGCCGGATCGATCGTGCAGGTCGAGGCGCGCCACGCTGCGGCGCTGCGCTTCCTCGGCGGCATGAGCCCGACGCTCGGCGCGTTCGACAAGACGCTCGGCACGGCGGCCGTCCTGAAGGCCGTCAAGCCGCTGATCAAGGCTTAGTGCAGCTCGACCCAGGGCGACTCGACTCGCCCTGACCAAGCCCCCTCCACCGCCGGCGCGCCGGCTGCGAAGCGCAGCCGGTGGCGCCCAGGTGGGGGCCCGCTCGGGAGCAGGTCGGCGCGGCGGAAGCGCAGGGTCGTCGACTCGCCGGGGGCGAGCTCGAGCATCGGCGTCGTGAGGTCGGACGGCGGTACCGGCGGCGGGCCGAGCGCGAGCGCGCGCCCGTCGGCACCGGTGACCTCGAAGGCCGCAGAGCCGACCATCGTCGCGGTCGAGAAGCGCACCGGATCGGCCCCGGCGTTCGTGATCTCGACGTCGAGGCGGTCGCCCGCCGGCGTGACCGCCGCGGTCAGGGCCACGGCACGACCTTGGTCTTGCGCAGCTTGGCGCCGCGCAGCTTGGCGGCCTCGCGGCGGATCATGCTGAAGTTGCGCGCGAGCGCCGGGCCGGCGGGGTTGTTCATGACCCCGCCGCCGGGATCGCGGAAGCCCTGGCGCCGGCCGCCGCGCGAGTAGTCGACGCCGTTGGTCGTGAAGTACTCCTCCGGGCAGCCGAGGATGTGGCCGAACTCGTGTGTGACGTCGGTCGTGTCCGCCTCGCCCCAGCCGGTCATGCTGGTGGTGCCGCCGAGCCCGGCGCGGCCGCCCTCGTCGGCGCCGACCGCGTTGGCGGCGATCGTGTAGTGGGCGTTGGCCGGGTCGCGCACCCACTCGATCTCGACGTTGATCGGGTAGAGCTCGTCGCCCTCGCCCTCATCGCCCTCGACGTAGAAGCCGAACTTGCCCGACCACTTGCGGCGGATCGCGCGGCTCCACTTGCGCTTGGTCTCGGCGGACGCGGCCGAGTACAGCCGCACCTTGACGTTGAGCTCGGCGCTGTCGTCGCGCATGTCGAGCTTCAGGCGCCACTTCGCGCGCCAGCGGTAGGTGCCCTCCCAGGCGAGGAAGGCAGCGGGGGCGTGGCTGATCGTCTCCTCGACCTCGCGGTCGACCTCCTTGCGGCGCACCATCCGCGGCTTGCGCGGCGTCGACGTCGTGGCGCTGGTGCCGTCGCGGGCGATCAGCTGGCTGACCGCGCGGTTCCCGGCGCTGCGCTGGAGCTGCGCGACGTGGGCCTGCAGCGGCGGCGTGGCGCGCGCGGACGCGGGCCGGGGCTCACGGTCCCAGCGGTCATCCTTGACGCGAGCGGGGTGCGCGCGAGCCATCGGGTGGGATTGGACCAGCCCGGCGCCGCGGGGGCAAGGGCCGTCCGGTCAGCCGAAGGGGCGATCAGCGGCTGCGCAGGCGCACGGTGCCGCGGCCGGCGCGTGCGGCGGGCATCTTCACGGAGAGGTCGAACGCGACCCCGCCGGAGCTGCGCAGCAGGCCGGCGGCGCGGCGCGAGAGGCGCAGCTTGGCGGCACGCCCGGGGCCGGCGGTCGTGCGCGCGAGGCGGGTGGCGCGGGCGCGGCGCTGCGCGGATTGCACGCGCGTGTCGAGCCGGCAGGTCAGCGGGCAGGTGACGGCGAGCGCGACGCTGCCGGCGCGCGCGGCGAGGCCGCGGCGGACGGCGGCGCGGCGGGCGAAGACGCGTGCGTCACCGAGCCGGCGGACGAGCACCACGTCGCGCGTGCCGAGCGCGATCCGGGCCTGATCGGCGGGTGCGACGGGAGCCGCCTGGCCGACGCTCGGCTGCCCGGTCGCGGGCAGCGCGGGCAGCGCCGCCGACGCGGCGGTCTCGCCGGCGTAGACGTAGAGGTCGATCGTCATGTCCATCTGCACGCCGTGCCCGTCGGCGACGCGGACGCCGATCGAGTCGATGCCGACGAAGCCGGGCTCGGGGGTCCAGGCGATCGCGACGTCCTCGTCGCCGAAGCGCGCCGGGGTCAGCACCGGCTGGGAGGCGACGCCGTGCTCGGGGGCCTTGGTGACCGTCGCCAGCAGCGCGTCGCCGTCGTCGTCGGAGCAGGAGAAGCGCACGGCCGCGGGTGTCCCGTCGGTCGTGCGTGCCGGCGCCGTGCCGCAGCCGAGGCCGTTGAACCAGCGCGGCTCGTCGGCGTCGGCGATCGCCATCTTGGTCTCGCTGGTGCGGCCGTTCGCCGCGGCGACGACGGTGAACGGGTCCGGCTCGTGGGAGCTGCCCGCGGGCTTGTAGACGGCGTCGACCCAGCGCTCGCTGCCCCAGTCGTAGTTGCGCAGCTCGGTGGACTCGAACTTGGTCAGCGCGCCGCGGGCCGGCTGCGTCCCGACGCGCACGGTCAGCGGGTCGTGGTCGGCGTCCGAGCAGACCACGCCGAAGCGGCGGGTCGCGCCGGGGCGGGCGTAGATCGGGAGGAACGCCGCGTTGGGATCGGCGAAGCCCGGGTTGGGCGCGCACTCCGGCAGCCGGTCGACGTCCGGGCCGACCTGGGCGGTCAGCGGCGTGGCGTCCGAGCGCGCGCCGAGGTCGTCGGTGACCCAGATCGTCGTCGACTCGTCGCCGCGGCTGGTCGCGGTGCGGTAGCGCCAGGTGGGGCCGTGGGTGCCGCCGCCGTTGCCGCCGGCGATCGTCTGGGGGGCGTCGAGGTGCTGGCCCGGGCCGGCGCCGTCGATGACCATCGTGTCGTTCTCGTCGTCCCAGCAGAAGAGGTCGAAGGCGACGACGGCGGGGGCGGTGCCGTTCGTGCGCTGTGCCGCCGCGGCGGGCCCGCAGTGGGGAGCGGTGTTCTGCTCGCGCGGGACGACGTGGATCGCGACCCGCTGGGTCACGGTCCCGGCGGGGCCGGCGAGGCGGACGGTGAAGGCGTCGTCGGCCGGCGCGTCGGCGTTGGGCCGGTAGCGCCAGGTGGCGAGCTGGTTCTCGTCGTCGAACGCGAAGCCGGTGAGGCTGCCGTGGGCGGGGCCGGTCGCGACGTCGGCGGTCGAGACGCGCTGGCAGTTGAGCTCGTGCGGGCGCTCGACTCCGGGGCGGTCCCAGAACTCGGGCATGAAGCACTCAGGGGTCGCCGAGGCGGACGCACTCGAGCTGAGTGCACCGAAAATCGCTATCGAGCCAATGAGGATGGCCAACCTCCGTGTCGCCACAGTGCGGTTCTACCGCCCTGAGGCCAACCGTAGGCCTGCTGGCGGGATTGCCACGTGGTTGGAAGCTTCGTGGAAGGCCACGCTGCTTCCATGACAACTTTCGCCGCCGCCGAATCCCGCTTCGCCCCGCTCCCGGGCCTCGCTCAGACCGGCAAGGATTTCCTCTACCTCGTGCTCGGTCTCCCGCTGGGGATCGCCACGTTCACGTTCGCCGTGACGGCGCTGTCGCTCTCGATCGGGCTCGCGATCACGCTCGTCGGCATCCCGCTGTTCGTCCTGACGCTGCTGGCTTCACGCTGGATCGCGAAGCTCGAGCGCGCCCGCGCGGGCCTCGTGATCGACGATCCGATCGCCGCCGATCAACCGCTGACCGGCACGACGATGGAGCGGGCCAAGGCGCTCGTGCGCGACCGCACCGCCTGGACCGGCGTCGCCTGGTCCGTGCTGCTGCTGCCGATCGGCGTCGCCGGCTTCACCGTCGCGATCTCGCTGTGGAGCACCGCGCTCGGCTTCGTGACCTCGCCGCTCTGGTACTGGGCGATGCCCGACGACGACGAGACGATCCCGCTGCTCGACTCGACGTCGGTCGGCTACACGCTCCTGCGCGTCCTGATCGGCCTCGCGCTGCTGCCGACCACGATGGTCGCCTGCCGCGCGCTCGCCGCCGGCATCGGCAAGTCCGCCCGCGCGATCCTGAGCTAGTCGCCCGGGATCACGATCCAGAGCACGATGTAGGCCAGGATCTGCGGGCCGGGCAGGAACATCGAGAGCACGAACAGCACGCGCACGAGCGTCGGTGAGAGATCGAAGCGCCGCGCGATCGCGGCGCACACCCCCGCCACGAGGCGGCCGCGGCGGGGGCGGACGAGAGCGGAGGAGGCCATGCCCGCAGGTTACGGGTGGGCGGGCCTCCGCCGGCCGGTGACGAGCGCGGCGCCTCCGGCCAGCAGGCCGAGGCCGCCGACGATCAGCGCGGCGATCGCGAGGCCGTCGGAGCTGCCGCCGTCGTCTGTGGTCGTCGCCGCGGCCGGGGTGGCGGCGGGCTCGGCGTGGTGGTCGTCGCTCCCGGCGGTGAGCTTGACGGTGGGCGCGGGGTTGTCGGAGCCCTCCGGGCCGATCCAGCGAACGACCTCGCCGTTGCTGTAGGTCTGGACCGCCTTGAACGTGAGCGCGTCGCCGGTCTTGCCCGGCACCTGCACCGACAGGCCGAAGTCCTGGAAGGCGCCGGCGGGGATGCCGGTCTTGCTGGTCCACGTGATCAGCTTCACGCCCTCGCTGACCTCGCCGTCGTCGGTCTTGACCGGCTCGGGCAGCTTCGCCTTCTGGACGCGGACCTTCCAGCCCGGCACCGGCTCGTAGGACGCGAACGCGAAGCCGTCCGGGAGCTGGAGCGCGACCTTGGTCGTCGCGGCGTCGTCGCGCTCGTTCGGCACCCGCACGTCGAGCCGGGTGAAGCTGCCGGCCGGCGCCTCGCTCGGCTGCAGCGTGACGTGGGCCTGGGCTGCCGCGGGTGCGGCGAGGGCGGCGGCCGCGACCGCGGCCGTCAGGAACTTCCTCATGGGCGTGCGCCTCCTGGTGGGTGTCATTCGATCGGGACTTCGAAGCTGGTGCGGAACTCGTCGAACTCGCTCACCCGCGCGACGACCTCGACCTTCCAGTCGCCCTTCACGCCGAACGCGGCGCTGGTGACGACGTAGTGGCCGGGGCCCGCCTTGCGCGCGTCGAGCGCGATCGGGTGGATCTGCTTGCCGGGGAGCTCGGCGCGGACGGTCAGCTCCTTCGTGGCGTCGTACTGGCGGCCGTCGGCGCGGTTGAAGAGGTAGAGGTGCATCGCGTTGGCGCCGACCCGCGCCGGGTCGACCGTCACCTCGAGCCGCGCGGGGCCGAGGCGGGCGTCGGTCGAGTACGGCCCGGCCGCGACGGTGTTGGCCGGCGGATAGCCCGCGAGCGCTCCGGTGGTGCCGAGCACGACGAGCGCGATCGCCGCCTCGGTGCGCAGCGTGCGCCGCAGCAGCACCCCGGCGGCGCCGGGGGAGTCCGAGTTGCGCAGGCGGGGGAGGACGCGCGTGCGATTGAAGGCGCCGAAGCCGACGATCGCGAGGAGCAGCGCGAACTTGATCAGCACCGCCCGCCCGTACGCGGTGTCGAGCAGCTCGGAGAGGCTCGACATCCCGATGATCGCCTGGGTGACGCCGGTGGCGAGCACCAGCGCGATCGCCCCGAGGGCGAGCGTCGAGAAGCGACCGACGGTCGCCGCCAGCACACGGCGTGCGCTCCGCCGGCTCGAGCTCGCGCGTGGCGCCGCGCAGAACGAGCACGAGCACCGCGATGCCGCCGAGCCACGCGCTCACCGCCAGCACGTGGACGACGTTGGCGGGCGCGTTGAGCCAGACCGGCGGCTGCACGCCCGCGTGGCCGCCGAGCGCGGGGAGGAACGCGAGCGCGACGAGCGGCGGCAGCAGCGCGGCGCTGGGCGGGACCGCGAGCGCGCCGATCAGCGTCGCCAGCCACGCGAACGCGCCGAGCAGCCACACCCCGCCGAAGCGCGTCGAGACCACAGCGTCGAGCACGTCCGGGTCGAGTGCCGTCCACACGCTGGTGCCGCCGGCGGTCGCGCCCTGGAGGACGACACCCGCGATGGCGCTGAGGAAACCGGCGACGGAAACCGCCACGAGCAGGCGCCGCAGCCCGCGCGAGAACGCCGCGCGCGCTCGGTCGGAGGTCTGGATTGGCTGCCAGGCCCACAGCAGGAAGATCAGCGCGCCGAGCGCCGATCGCGATCGCGCCGTACTGCACCGCCCGCACGACCGCGAACGCGGTCGAGGTGACCGGGCCGGCGTCGCTGCCCTGCAGCAGCTCGTCGACGGTCTTCGCCGGCGCGCTCGCGTCGCCGACCGTGAACACGAAGCCGCCCGAGACCGGATGCGAGTCGGCGGAGATGACGCGGTAGGTCGCCGTGAAGCCCCCCGGGCGGGTGCCCGCGCGCAGCTTCACCCCGACCCGGCTCGAGTCGCCGCCGGGGCGGAACGGCTTGCCCGCCTGCACCTCGCGCCCGCGCTCGTCGAACACGCGCAGCGCGCCGAAGCTCGCCTCCACCGGCTCGTCGAAGCGCAGCACGACCTGCTGTGGCACGGCGTCGAGCCGCGCGCCGCGCGCCGGCGAGGACGCCTCCAGGGTCGCGTGAGCGAGGGCGGAGGCCGGGGCCAGCGCCAGCAGCACCGCGGCGAGCGCGAGCGCTCGCTTCACCACGCTTCCTTCGGAGCCGACGCCCGCCGCAGCCGCACAACGACCACGACGATGCAACCCGCGATCACCAGCGCCGCGAGCGCGAAGATCGCGCCCAGCGGGAGCCCGGGCTCCTCGCGCGGCGTCCACAGCAGCCGCCCGTTGATCGCTCCGCGCCGCCCGTCGACCGCGATCGGCACCGCCCAGTCGAAGACCGTCTGGCGCGCCGACGGGTCCTTGATCTTCGCCGGCCGCCCTGTGCCCATGTAGTGCATGCGGTGGTCGTGCCACTCGTAGCGCCCGGTCTTCGACACCGGCTTCCACTGTGGCGGCGCGCCGGCCTTCGCGCTCGCCGGCACCTTGGCGTTCGCGTAGCGGTCGTTGTTGAGGTAGTAGGCGGGCGAGCGGGTGTTGACGGCGACCGAGCCGTCGCCGCCCAGGCGCAGGTAGGGATCGTGGCTGTAGCCCTGGACGACCACCGTACGCCCGCTCGTGTTCTGGATCGCGAGCCGGTCGTCGCGGTTGAGCACGTTGACGCTCAGGCCCTTCAGCGCAGGCGCGATCGAGCGCACCTGCGAGAGGTAGTCGGGGCTGCCCTGATGGGCGAGGGCGGGGCTCGCGGCCGCCAGCAGTGCGCTGACGGCGAGCGCGAGCCCGGCTCGGAAGACGGACACGCGGGGACCTCCTGGATTCGGCGACGACGGTCGGAAGGGCCGCCGCGCCCCCGGGAGGGCTAGACGGCGGCTGTCGTCAGCGCGGGAGGCCCGCGCTCGATCCGCGGGTCGTGCACCGGCACGAAGACCGGCGCGAGCGCGTCACGTCGCAGCCAGCGGGCGCGCTCGCGGCGCACCGCGCGGGATCGGCGCCACCACGCGGCGCCGCAGGATCGTCTCCTCGCCGACGAAGCGCCCGGACAGCAGCAGCGCCGCCAGCAGCAGGAACGGGCTCGCGTAGAGCGCGAGCTCGGCCACGTCGATCAGGACCGGCAGGAGCACCGGTCCCGGAATCTAGCGTTCGGCGGGAATCTCCGCACCCGATGGCAGGCCCTGGCGCTCGTACTCGGCGTAGAGCGGCTCCCAGTCGGTCTCCTCGCCGCCCAGCTTGTCGAGGCAGACGTGCCAGCCGGCGGCGTTGCGCGCGGCCTCGTCGGCGCTGCCGAGCTGCTGGGTGAGCGTCAGCCGGGTGCCGTCGCCGTCGGGCGCGAGCTCGAGCCGCAGCACGTCCGTGCCCCACAGGAACGCGAACACCCGCGGCGGGTCGAGCTCGAGCACGCGGCCGGCCATCGGCTCGACCTCGCGGTCGGGGAACGTGAACGCCATCTCGCCGCCCTCGCGCAGGTCGACCTCGACGGTGCTGGGGAACCACGCCGCCATCTCCTCGGGCACGGTGATCATGCGCCACACGCGATCGACCGCGTGCGGGTAGACGCGCTCGAAGCGCACGGACGGCGTGCCGTCGATCGTCTCGTAGGTCCCGTACACAGTTCAGTCCTCCTTGTCGAGATGGCGCCCGAGCGCGTCGAGGCTGTCGTTCCAGACCCGGCGATAGGGCGCGAGCCAGACGTCGAGCTCATGCAGCGGCCCGGGGTCGAGCGCGTAGACGCGCCGGTTGGCCTCGCGGCGGACCTGGACGAGCCCGGCCTCGCGCAGCACGCGCAGGTGCTTCGAGGTGCCGGGCTGGCTCAGCCCGAGGTGCGCGACCAGCTCGCCGACGGGCCGCGGGCGCTCGAGCAGCAGCGCGAGCACGGCGCGGCGGTTGGGGTCGGCGAGGGCCTGCCAGGGCGATGACACGCCAACCAATATATCCAAACGGCTATATAGCCGTCAAGGTATTCAGGTGCGCGCGAAGGCGATGATCGCGGCCGCGCCGCGCAGCGCGTGCAGCCGCAGCAGCTGGTCCTCGGCGCGGTCAGCGAGCCGGGTGAGGTTGGCCTCGTCGAGCCGCGGCTCGCTCGGGACGATCGCGAGCAGCGCGCGCCACAGCGACAGCTTGCCGCTGACGCCCGTGATCAGGCCCTCGATCTCGACGACGCGGCTGAGCGGCGAGAACCGCAGCAGGTTGCCGTTCGGCTTGAGCCGGCCGGCCTTCTCGGCCGCCCAGCCGAGCGCCGCCTTGGTGCGCTGCTCGGACACCTCGAGGCGGGCCATGATCCGCTTGAGCTCGTCGCGGTCTTCCCCGATCTCGGTGGCGAGGCGCTGGAGCGCGGGCCCGAACTCGGCGTTGCCGCGGTTGTGCTTCGCCGCGCGCTTGGCCAGCTCGATGCCCAGCGTCGAGCCGGCGTAGTGGTCGTTGAGGTAGATCGCGAGGTACTTCATACCTCGGGGCTACCCACGGGCGCCGGGCCTACGCACCGACTCGGCCGCGACCGCCACCGCGGCGCGCACGGCGTCCGCGAGCGTCGCGCCGCCGGCGAGCTCGGCGGCGAGCGCGCCGTTGAACGCGTCGCCCGCGCCGGTGGTGTCGACGGCCTCGACGCGCGGGGCGGGGATGCGCTCGACGGCGCCGTCGTCGACCAGCAGCGCGCCGTCGGCGCCGACCGTCACGACGACCGGCGCGTGGGTGCGCGCGTTGAGCGCGCGCGCGGCCGCCTCCGGGTCGTCCTCGCCGCTGATCGCGCAGGCCTCGCCGCCGTTGGGCGTCAGCACGGGGGAGAGGGCGAGCAGCTCGTCGGACAGCGGCCGCGCGGGCGCCGGGTTGAGCACGATCTGGAGCCCCGCGGCGCGCGCCGCGCGGGCGCCGGCGAGCACCGCCGCGTCAGGCACCTCGAGCCCGATCAGCGCGACGCCGCCGCTCGCGGCGCCGGCCAGCGCGGCCTCGACCGCCTCCGGCGACAGCTCGGTGTTGGCGCCCGAGGCGACCGCGATCTGGTTCTCGCCCTTCGCGTCGACCGCGATCAGCGCCACCCCGGTGGGCGCCGAGGTGAGCCGCTGCACCGAGCCGACGTCGATGCCCTCGGCCTCGAGCTCCCCGACCGCCTCCTCGCCGAGCTCGTCGTCGCCGACCGCGGCGACCATCCGCACCGCCGCGCCGTGGCGCGCCGCGGCCACCGCCTGGTTGGCGCTCTTGCCGCCGCCGTGGCGCTCGAACGTGCCGCCCATCACCGTCTCGCCCGGCCCAGGGAGCGTCTCGGCGCGCACCACGAGGTCGAGGTTGACCGAGCCGATCACGTAGACGTCGCGCGCCATCGACCTGGAATGATGCCGCGCCCGTGGCCGCCGAGGAGATCCGCATCGACGTCGAGCTGCGCTGGCGCGACCTCGACTTCCTCGGCCACCTCAACCAGTCCGTCTACCACGAGCTGCTCGAGGAGGGCCGCGGCGCGCTGTTCGAGCGCCTCGGCGTCCTGAACACAGGCTTCTTCTTCGTGCTCGCGCGCATCGAGCTCGACCACCGCCAGGAGATCCGCCGCGATCACGGCCCGGTCACGATCGTGCAGCGCGTCGACGCCGTCGGGCGCTCGAGCGTCACGCTCAGCCACGAGATCGTGCGCAACGACGGCGAGGTCGCCGCCGAGGGCCGCTCTGTGCTCGTCGCCTGGGACCGCGAAGCGCGCCGCTCGCGCCCGCTGACGGACGCCGAGCGCGCGCAGCTCAGCTAGCGGACGCGCTCGCGGCGGACCTGACGGATCTTGCCGCCCTTGCCGACCTTGAAGCGGATCGAGTCCGACGTGTTCGTGATCCGCTTGCCCTTCAGCGACCGGTAGGTCAGCAGGTAGGTCCCCGGTCGGAGGCGCTTGCCGTTGACCTTGCCGTTCCAGCGCTTGCGGTTGCGCCCCTTCTTCGCGAGTCCGAGCGGCACCTTGCCGACGACGCGGACGCGCGGCGCGCTGCGGCCGAGCAGCTTGCGCTTGCCAACCACGCGCACGACGAAGATCCCGATGGCGCTGCGGAGTGACAGCGACGGGGAGAGGATGACCGTCCCGCCGGAGCTCGCGCCCTGGAGCCGGGCACGGCAGGCGGCATCGCAGCCGATCTGCGGCGTCGTGCTGGGCGGCGCGTCGGCGAGCGAGAGCCCGCCCCAGACCTCCTGATAGACGCGCGTCTGCGGCGACGGCGCCTCCGCGCCGAGGCTCACCAGCGGGTTGACGACGTCTGGATTCCGGGCGTGGCGTTGAAGACGCCGAGCCGTCGCACGCCGCCGCTGGTGCGGATGAAGCCGAGGCTGATCCCGTCCGGCGACCACGCCGGGTCGCGCTCGGGCGACGCGCTCGTGATCGGCTCCGGGGCGACGGCGAGGTCTTCCGCCGGGAAGGAGACGGTCTGGATGTCGCCGCCCATGTGGAACGCGACGTAGTCGTCACTGCGCACGTCGGGATGGCCGGCCGGCGCGCTCGCGGAGCCGTAGTCCTTGGACTTCCCGGTGAAGAGGGACATAGCGGCGGAGAAGTCGCGGAAGGTCGTGAACTGCACCGTCTGGCTCAGCAGCGCGCCGGTGAGGCTGTCGAGGACGGCGTAGGAGAGGTAGCGGGCGGAGACGGCGATCGGCGACAAGAGGATCGGATCGGTCTCGGTGAGCGTGCCGTGGTCGGCGTGCACCGTCTCGACGAGCCCACCCGTCGGCGGGCTGCCGCGCTCGAGCGTTGACGGCGCCAGTTGGCCGTCGTTGGTCGGACCGCTGCGCGAGACGTGGAAGCGACCCGGCTGCTGGGGTACCTGAGACGGCCGGATCCCCCACCCAAGCCGCCCGGGCGGCCCGAAGACCGGGCCCGCGCCCGTTTGGCTCAAGCTCTGCACCGTCCCCGTCTGGCGGTCGGCGATGAACAGGGTGCGCACCTCCGGCGGGACGATGTCGCCGTTGAGCTTCGGCAGCAGCTTGGTCCGCATGAACACGAGGTAGCGGCCGTCCGACGACAGCGTCGGGTGCAGCTCGTCGTCAGGGGTGTTGACGCCCGCCGGCAGCGCGATCGCGGTGCCCGTCGCGGCGTTGACGAGGCCGATCTGGAAGCCGCTGCCGGTGACGTAGCGGTCGTAGGCGGCGATCAATCCGGCTGCCGAGGCGCTCGCCGGACCCAGCCCGAGCGCGCCGAGGAACAGCAGTCCGACGACGATGGCGCGTCCGTGCCAGGTCAAGGCAACCGACCTTAGTCGAAGCACCAGAAGCTCGGCAAGTGTTGGATCTTGGCCCAGGTCCAGGTGTAGGACGGAGCCCAATCTGCCGATCCCCAGTCATATGTCCTCCCTCCGGAATCGTCTTCCCTACTTCTTCGCGGCACTGATCCTGTTCGTGCTCGTCCTCTCCGCGGCCGCCGACGCGCGGCCCCTGACCGGCTCCCCCGGGGCTGATCGCCTCACGGTCAAGCAGACGAGCGGCAACGTCGTCCGCGCCGGCGGCGGCAACGATCGCGTGATCGGCAACGCCGGTCCCGACCAGATCTTCGGCGAGACGGGCGGCGACCAGCTCTCCGGGCGCGCCGGGGACGACATGCTCGACGGCGGCTCCGGCGACGACAGCCTCATCGGCGAGTCCGGGAACGACACCGCGCTCGGTGGCTTCGGCCACGACACGCTCGACGGTGGCGAGGGCAACGACAACCTCGACGCCGGCGCCGCGCCCGACCAGATCTCCTCCGGCCCCGGCGACGACATCGTCCACGGCGGCACGGGCGCCGACGGCATCAACGCCGGCCCCGGCAACGACACGATCTACAGCGACTCGGGCCCCGACCGCATCGACGCGGGCGACGGCAACGACACCGTGTGGGTCAACAACGGCACGGCAGTCGAGACCGTCGACTGCGGCCCGGGCGACGACACGATCTACATCAACCCGTACAACCGCAAGGGCGGGATCTCCAACGCTGCGGACATCCGCCGCGGCAACATCCGCGAGTGCGAGCACGTCGTGGAGCAGGAGAAGATCCACGACCCGACCAAGGGCATCAGCCGTGACGCGAACTCGCGCAAGGGCGGGACGCTGCGCGGCACCGAGCGCAACGACAACCTGCTCGGCGGCCCCGGCCCCGACACGCTGCTCGGCCACGCCGGCGACGACATCCTGTGGGGCAACCGCCTGCACGACGGCCGCTCCTACGGCACCGACAAGATCGCTGCCGGCCCGGGCAACGACACCGTCTACGGCGGCCGCGCCAACAACCGCATCAGCGGCGACGACGGCAACGACTTCCTGCAGGGCGGCCCGAAGCGCAACCGCATCCGCGCCGGCTTCGGCGACGACACGGTGCGTCTGCGCGGCAGCGGCCCGAACATCGGTCTTCGGCGGCGCCGGCAACGACATCGTCGAGGCCTTCGCCCAGGGTCGCGCGATGATCGACTGCGGGCCCGGCTACGACCGCGTCAACATCGGCTTCAACCGTCTCGTGCGCTGGAAGAACTGCGAGAAGGTCAAGCACCTCTACAAGAAGCGCAAGTAGCAACGCTGGGATAGTGCGCTCGGCCATGCGGGCCGAGCGCTACCCCCTCGGTGCCGGCGTCACCGTCGGCGCCCTCGAGGGCGATCCCCACGACCTGCTCGCGCGCCTCAGGACGCGGGAGCCGGTGTCGTGGCTGCCGGCGGTCGACGGCTGGTTGGTGACCCGCCGCGACCTCGCGCTCGCCGCGATGCGCGACGCGGCGACCTTCACGGTCGACGATCCGCGCTTCACGACGGCGCAGGTGGTGGGGCAGAGCATGCTCTCGCTCGACGGCGCCGAGCACGACCGCCACCGGGCCCCGTTCGTCGCGCCGCTGCGGCTCGGCGAGGTGCGGCGGCGGCTCGCGGACGCGGTCCAGGAGGAGACGACGCGGCTGGTCGACGAGCTCGCCCCGCACGGCGAGGCCGAGCTGCGCCGCGGGTTCGCGGGGCCGCTGGCCGCCGCGGCGGTGACGCATGCGCTGGGGCTCGACGGCGCCAAGGCCGGGACGGTGCTCGGCTGGTACGACGCGATCGTGACCGCCGTCACCGACCTCAGCGCGGGCCGGCCGGCGGGCCCGGAGGCGGCGCGCGCGGTCGCGCAGCTCGGCGAGGCCGTGCGTCTCGGCGGCACCGGGCTGAGCGACGCCGAGGTCACCTCCAACGTCGCCGTGCTGCTGTTCGGCGGCATCGAGACGACCGAGGGGATGATCGCCAACGCGGTGCTCCATCTGCTCTCGCACGCGGAGGCGCTGGCCGCGGTGCGTGCCGATCCGGCGCTGCTGCCCGCCGCGGTCGAGGAGTCGCTGCGGCTCGAACCCGCCGCGGCGGTGATCGACCGCTACGCGACCCGCGACACCGAGCTCGGCGGCGCGGAGATCGCCGCCGGCGAGCTCGTGCGGATCTCGATCACCGCGGCCAACCGCGACCCGGAGACGTTCGCCGACCCCGATCGCTTCGACCTCGGCCGCGCCAACACCGGCCGCCACCTGGCGTTCGCGGGCGGCCCGCACGTGTGCGTGGGCATGCACCTCGCGCGGCTCGAGGCGCACGTCGCGCTCGCCACGCTGCTCGAGCGCCTGCCCGGCCTGCGGCTCGACGGGCCGGCGGAGGTCCGCGGCCTGATCTTCCGCAAGCCGCCGGAGTTGCGCGTGCGCTGGAGACTAGCCGAACGCCTCGGCGCCGAGCACGACGGCGCCGAACACGAACGCCACCGCGAAGATCGCCCCGACCACCGGGATCGGCGGGCCGCCGTGGATGCCGGTCTCGTGCACGACGGCGTGTCCCTTGCCGCGCGCGATCAGCCAGCGGTTGAGCGGCACGGTGACGATGCCGGCGACCGCGAGCGCGAAGGCGAGGCTGCCCCAGAACAGGAGGCTGTCGAGCCCTTCCTCCATCGCGCCCGGGATGAGCAGCATGATCGCGTTGTCGACGATCTCCATCGTCGTGATGCTGAGCGTGTCGGAGGCCAGCGCGATCGGGACGACGACGGAGAACGCGAGCCCGGCCCGCAGCAGCGGCAGGCTGGTGAGCAGGTAGCCGAAGAAGAACGCCAGCGCGATCGAGATCGCGACCGTCGGCCAGTTGCCGAGGCCGAGGGCGGTGCCGATGACCATGCCGAGGATCTCGCCGATCGCGCAGCCGGTCAGGCAATGCAGCGTCGCGGAGACCGCGACAGAAGTGAGGTTGTCGTGGTCGTGCACTCCGACGTAACATCGCATTTCCCGCCCTGACAGGAGTCCCATGCCCCCCATCTCGCGTGGCTTCGGCGGCCGCCCCCGCCGCGATGTCGACCCGTCTCGCGTTCCGCCCGGCCAGTACGTGGTCGAGGACTTCCCGGTCCTCTCCGCCGGCCCGACGCCGCGGACCCCCCTCGAGCAGTGGAGCCTGACCATCGACGGCGCCGTCGACGCCGCGCGCACGTGGAGCTGGGACCAGCTCCGCGAGCTGCCGTCCGAGACGTTCACGACCGACATCCACTGCGTGACGAAGTGGACCAAGCTCGGCACGACCTGGACGGGCGTCTCGCTCGACACGCTGCTCGAGGAGGTCGAGACGGAGGCCGAGTATCTGACCGCGTGGTGCGACGGCGACTACACGACGAACCTCACGATCGAGGACGTCAGCGACGGCAAGGCGTGGATCGCCTACGACTTCGACGGCGCGCCGCTCGACCCCGAGCACGGCGGGCCTGCACGGCTGCTCGTCCCGCACCTGTACCTGTGGAAGAGCGCGAAGTGGATCCGCGGCATCTCGTTCACGCCGCAGGACGAGCCGGGCTTCTGGGAGGCCGCCGGCTACCACAACCACGGCGACCCGTGGCGGGAGCAGCGGTACTGGAACGACTGACCGTCGCCCGGGCGCCGGTCGTCTGGCGCCTCGCGCGTGTGCGCGCCGTCGAGGAGGCCGCCGAGGCGGCCGTGACGATCGCGCTCGACGTCGACGACTGGCCCGGCCACGCGGCCGGCCAGCACGTCGACGTGCGCCTGACCGCCGAGGACGGCTACCAGGCCCAGCGCTCCTACTCGATCGCCTCCGCCCCCGAGGACCCGGGGCTCGCGCTGACCGTCGAGCGGATCGACGACGGCGAGGTCTCGCCGTATCTGGCGGGCGAGCTGCGCGAGGGCGACGAGCTCGAGCTGCGCGGGCCGATCGGCGGCCACTTCACGTGGCGGGTGCAGGACGGCGGGCCGGTGCTGCTGGTCGCCGGCGGCTCGGGGTTCGTGCCGCTGCGGGCGATGCTGCGCCACCGGGCGGCGCAGGGCAGCGACGTCGACGCGCGGCTGCTGCTCTCGGCGCGCGCGTGGGATGACGTGCTCTACCGCGACGAGCTCGACGGGTTCGGCGACGTGGCGGTGCACGTCACGCTCACGCGCGAGCAGCCGCCGGGCTGGAGCGGCTCGGCTCGGCGAGTCGACGCCGACATGCTGCGCGAGCTCGGGCCGGGGCCGGACGAGCGCCCTCGGGTGTTCGTCTGTGGCCCGACCGCGTTCGTCGAGCGCGCGGCCGACCTGCTGGTCGAGCTCGGTCACCATCCAGCCGCGATCCACGCCGAGCGCTTCGGCCCGTCGGGGAGGTGAGCATGGAGCTCTGGCTCGACGGCAACGCGATGGCCGGCCTGCTCGGGGACGCGCTGGGCGAGGACGTCACCGCGACCGAGCGCCGCTGCCCGGGGTGCGGGGATACGTGGGCGCTCGGCGCGTACCGCGCCTACCGCGGCGCGGGGGTGGTGCTGCGCTGCCCCGGCTGCGGAACGCCGGGGCTGCGCGTGGTCGAGACGGTGGAAGGGTTCAGCGTCGCGTGGGGAGCGGACCCAGCACGGTGACGGTGCCGGTGGCCACGCCATCGGTGTAGCTGCACTTCATCGCGAGGCGCTTGAGGCCGCGCGGCACGCCGGGCTTCTCCTCCTGGACGACCGGATGGCCCTGGACCTCGACGTCCCAGGCGATCGGGAAGTACTGGCGGTGGCGCTTCAGGTCGACGAGCGGGGCCCACAGGTCCTCCTCGGACACGACCGTGACCGGGCCGCGGCCGCAGTCGATCGTCGCCGTGTAGACGTAGTCGGGAGCGTTGTGGCGGTGGCGGTTCTTCCCGTGCGCGAGCGCGGGACCGGCGCAGAGCGCCAGGGACAGCAGTGCGACTGCGAACGTCGCGAGGAACTTGGGCAACTTCGAGTCCTTTCGAGAGCTTCCGTTGATGTGGGTATCGGCAAGCACGTTGAGTGGAGGCGAGAGGACCTGGACGCGTGTTCGGTTCGCGATGATGGTTCGGTCATGGCGAGTTGCTGCGACCCGCGGGGGTGTGACCGGTTCTTCGGCAAGCGCTTCGCGCGGCGGGTGGCCCGGCGCTACCGCAAGCGCGGGCTCGGAAAGACCGAGCGAGCGATGGTCTCGTATCTCGAGTCTTTCGGGCTTGCGGGCGCGACGGTGCTCGAGGTCGGCGGTGGCGTCGGCGAGCTGCACGTCGAGCTGCTCAAGCGCGGCGCCGAGCGTGCGGTCAACCTCGAGCTGTCGCCGGCCTACGACGAGGAGGCCCGCCTGTTGCTCGCCGATATGGCGCTCGAGGGACGGGTCGAGCGGCGGCTGCACGACATCGCGGTCGAGCCCGACGCCGTCGAGCCGGTCGACGTCGTCGTCCTCAACCGCGTGGTCTGCTGCTACCCGGACTACGAGCGGCTGCTGGGCGCGGCGGCCACCCACGCGCGCCGCGCGCTCGTGTTCAGCTACCCGCGCCGCAACGCGCTCTCGCGCGCGATCGTGAGCGTCCAGAACGCGGGCTTCCGGCTGACGCGCCAGGAGTTCCGCGTGTTCACCCACCCGCCTGAGGCGATGGTCGGGGTGCTGCGCGAGCACGGCCTCGCGCCGGGCTTTGCAGGTGGAGGGATGGTGTGGCGGATTGCCGGGCTCACGCGGGGAACGTCAACTGCGGCTGGGTAGGGGTCGGGTCCGAACCGCCGCCGCGGCCACGAGTGTCAGCTCGAGGTCGGTATGCGACCTCGAGACGACATTCGTGCCGGGCGGCTCTCCCCTCGCTTCCCTACCCAGCCGCCGTTGACGTGCGCCGGCACTGCACCTGCGCGTTTCTGCGCAACTCGACCGGAACTGAGCAGAGTCGCGCAGATGTGAGATGCTGCCGCGCGTGACCCGCATCGCGTTCATCGGCGCCGGCAGCATCGAGTTCACGCGCGACCTGCTCGGCGACCTGCTCTCCTTCGACGACCTCGGGCCGCTCGAGATCGCGCTCCACGACATCGACCCCGAGCGCCTGGCCACCGGCGAGGCGATGGCGCGCTGGACGGCGCAGCAGCTCGGGGCCTCGCCGACGTTCTCGACCCACCTCGACCGCCGCGAGGCGCTCGCCGGGGCGGACTTCGCGTTCAACATGATCCAGGTCGGCGGGCACGCCGCGACGCTGCTGGACTTCGAGATCCCCGCCCGCCACGGGCTGCGCCAGACGATCGCCGACACGCTCGGCATCGGCGGGATCTTCCGTGCGCTGCGCACGATCCCGGTGATGCTCGGGATCGGCCGCGACATGGCCGAGCTGTGCCCCGACGCGTGGCTGCTCAATTACACGAACCCGATGGCGATGCTGTGCCAGGCCTACGCGCACGGCTCGCCGCACACGAAGGTCGTCGGGCTGTGCCACTCGGTCCAGCACACGACGCGGCTGCTCGCGGAGTACGTCGACGTGCCGTTCGAGGAGGTCACGTTCCTCGGCGCGGGCGTCAACCACCAGTCGTTCATCCTGCGCTTCGAGCGCGACGGCGAGGATCTGTACCCGAAGCTCGACGCCGCGATCGAGGCGGATCCGGAGCTCCAGCGCAAGGTGCGGGTGGAGCTGTACCGGCGCTTCGGCTACTTCCCGACGGAGTCGAGCGAGCACTCCGCCGAGTACCTGCCGTGGCTGATGCGCGACGACGCGGCTCTGGAGCGCTTCCGGGTGCCGGTCGACGAGTACGTGCGCCGCAGCGAGGAGAACCTGGAGCTGTACGAGGACCTGAAGACGCGGCTGGCCGAAGGCGGCGGCTTCGAGATCGAGCAGAGCCTCGAGTACGCGCCGCTGATCGTGCACGCGATGGTCACGGGGCAGCCGCAGGTCATCTACGGCAACGTGATCAACGAGGGGCTGATCGACAACCTGCCCGCGGGTGCGTGCGTCGAGGTGCCGTGCGTGGTCGACCGCACCGGTGTGCAGCCCACGCGAATCGGGGCGCTGCCGGCGCAGTGCGCGGCGCTCAACCGGACGTTCCTCAACGTGGTCGAGCTGACCGTGCGAGCGGCGCTCGAGGGCTCGCGTGAGCACGTCTACCACGCGGCGATGCTCGATCCGAACGCGTCGGGCTCGCTCGACCTCGACACGATCCGGACGATCTGTGACGAGCTGATCGACGCGCACGGGGACGCACTGCCGCGGCTGGCGTGAGCGGGCTCGACCTCCTCGTCGTCGGGGACGTCAACGCGGACCTCGTGCTGCGCGGCGGCGACCTCGTGCCGGCCTTCGGGCAGCGCGAGCAGCTCGTCGACGAGGCCTCGCTCGTGCTCGGTGGCTCGGGCGCGATCGTGGCCGCGGGCGCCGCGCGGCTCGGGCTGCGGGTGGCGATGGCGGGCTGCGTGGGCGACGACGCGCTCGGCCGCGCGATGCTCGAGGCGCTCGACGGGGTCGACGTCTCCGCGGTCCGGGTCGTCTCGGAGCCGACGGGGGTGAGCGTCGGACTCGCCCGGCCGGGCGACCGCGCGGTGCTGACCGCGCTCGGCGCGCTCGCGGAGTTCCGGGCGGAGGACGTGCCCGACGCGCTGCTCGCTTCGGCCCGCTGGGTGCACGTCGCGTCCCCGTTCCTCCAGCCGGCGCTCGACGTCGCAGCGATCGCCGAACGCGCCGCGGGCACGACCTCGCTCGACCCGGGCTGGGACCCACGCGAGGAGTGGCAGCTCGGGTGGGAGGGCTTCGACGTGCTGCTGCCCAACGCGCAGGAGGCGCAGCGGTTGGCAGGGGAGGAGGACGTGGAAGCGGCGGCGTCCGCGCTCGCCGCGCCGCGGTCCCTTGGTGGTCGTGAAGCTGGGCGCGGAGGGGGCCTTGGCGGTCGGCGGCGACGGTGTCGTCCGCGTCGCGGCTCCGCGCGTCGAGCCCGTCGACGCCACCGGCGCGGGCGACTCCTTCGATGCGGGGTTCCTCGCTGCGCGGCTCGCGGGGGAGGGGCTGGAGGCCGCGCTGGCGCTCGGTTGCGCGTGCGGCGCGCTCAGCACGCGGGCGGCCGGTGGGACGGCGGGACAGCCCACGCTCGCCGAAGCGCAATCCTTCAGCGGGTGATCGCCTTCGTCGCCGCCTCGCCGTCGATCGACCGCACCCATGTGGTCGATGCCGTCACGCCCGGGGAGATCCACCGCCCGCAAGCCGTGGTTGCCGTCGCGGGCGGCAAGGCGCTCAACGCGGCGCGCGCCGCTCACGCGCTCGGCGCCGACGTCCACGCGATCGCGCTGCTCGGCGGGCACACCGGGCGATGGGTGGCGGCCGCGCTGGAGGAGGAGGGCGTGACCTGCGACGCCGTGCCGGGGCCGGGGGAGACGCGCATCTGCCTGTCGGTCTCCGACGGCGAGGCGCTGACCGAGTTCTACGAGCCCGGCCCGGAGCTCGCCGCTGAGCACTGGCACGCGCTCGAGGCGGCGGCCTGCCTCGTGGCGGCGAACGCGACCTGGGTCGGCGTCGCCGGCTCGCTGCCGCCCGGCGCGCCCGCCGACGCAGCCGCGCGCCTGCTGCGCGTGGCGCGGGACGCCGGCGCGCGCGTCGCGCTCGACGTCAGCGGCGAGGCGCTCCGCCTCGGCCTCGAGGCGGGCCCCGACTTCGTCAAGGTCAACACCTCCGAGGCCGCCGCCCTCGGGTTCGGCAGCGCCGATGAGCTCCGCGAGGCGGCGGCACGAGGGCGCGCGGCGGCCGTCGGCGCGCCCGCTGGCGCCGGGCAAGGTCCCGCCGCCGCCATCACCCACGGCGCCGACGGCATGGAGCTCGCGACGCCCGACGGTGAGCTGCACCGTGCCGTCCCTCCGCGCCTCGGCGCGTACCCGGTCGGCAGCGGCGACGCCGCGTTCGGCGGCTTCCTCGCCGCGCTCGACGCCGGCGCGTCGTGGCCTGAGGCGCTCGCGCGGGCCGCCGCCACCGCCGCGGCTAATGCGCAGGTTCCGGGCGCGGGTCGGCTGGGTTAGCCGCGTCGCGCAGGGCCCGGCCGCTCTCCGGGTCGAACAGGTGCAGCTCGCGGTGGTCGAGCGCGAGCTCGAGCCGCTCTCCGGTCCGGACGTCGACCCGCCCGCGCACGCGCGCGATGAAGCGCGTCGCGGTGTCGTCGGCGAGCAGTCGCCCTTCGTCCGTGCGCACCTCCTCGACCTGCACGGCGGGGGCATCGACGCGGAACGACACGAGCGCCTCGTCGCCAAGCGCTTCGACGAGCTCGGCCTCGATCTCGATGCGCGGCAGCTCCGGGTCGGTCCACGGCCCGGCGAGCTCGAACGACCCCGGCCGCAGCCCGAGCACGACCTCGCCGCTCGCGCTCGCGAGGTCGGCCGGCAGCGGCAGCGCGTGGCCGGCAAACGCGACCCGCCCGCCGTCGCAGCGCGCGCTCACCAGGTTCATCGTCGGCGAGCCGATGAACGCCGCCACGAACAGGTTGACCGGGCGGTGGAACAGCACCTGCGGGTCGCCGAACTGCTGCAGCACGCCGTCGCGCAGGACCGCCACGCGCTGGCCCAGCGTCATCGCCTCGACCTGGTCGTGTGTCACGTAGACCGTGGTGATCCCCAGCCGCTCGTGCAGCCGCGCGAGCTCCGCGCGCATCGTGGTGCGCAGCTTCGCGTCGAGGTTCGACAGCGGCTCGTCGAGCAGGAACACCTGCGGCTCGCGCACCAGCGCGCGCCCCATCGCCACGCGCTGGCGCTGCCCGCCCGAGAGCTGGGCGGGGCGTCGGCTCATCAGCTCCTCCAGTCCGAGCATCGCCGCCATCTCGCGGACCCGCCGCTCGACCTCCTCGCGCGGCGTCTTGCGCTGGCGCAGGCCAAAGGCGAGGTTCTCCGCCACCGTCTTGTTCGGGTACAGCGCGTAGTTCTGGAACACCATCGCGATGTCGCGGTCGGGCGGCGGGACCACCGTCACGTCGCGCTCGCCGATCCGCACCGTCCCGGCCGTGACCTTCTCGAGCCCGGCGATCATCCGCAGCAGCGTCGACTTGCCGCAGCCCGACGGCCCGACGAGCACCACGAACTCGCCCGCGTCCACCGACAGCGAGACGTCGTCGACCGCGCGCACCTCGCCGTCGTAGACCTTCGACACCCGCTCCAAAGAGACCGGCGCGCTCATCCTTTCACCGCGCTCGAGGTCAGGGAGCTGATGAACGTGCGCTGCGCGAGCAGGAACGCGATGACGACCGGCAGCGTGACCAGCAGGTTGCCCGCCATCACCGCCGCCCACTGCGTGCGGTGTGCCCCGGAGTAGGTCGCGAGCCCGAGCTGCAGCGTGTAGTTCGACTCCGAGTTGATCGCGATCAGCGGCCAGGTGAGGTCGTTCCAGACGACCAGGAACGTCAGCACCGCCACCGTGGCCAACGCCGGCCGCGCCAACGGCAGCACGATCTTGATCAGCGTCGACAGTCGCGAGCAGCCGTCGATCCACGCCGCCTCCTCGATCTCGCGCGGCACGGCGACGAAGAACTGGCGCAGCAGGAAGACCCCGAACGGCGTCACGAGCGACGGCAGGATCAGCGCGCCCAGGCTGTCGATCAGCCCAAGCCACTTCATCAGCAGGAACGTCGGGATCATCGTCAGCTGGAACGGGATCACGAGCGTCGCCAGCATCAGCGCGAGCAGCATCCGCGAGCCGCGGAAGTTCATGCGCGCGAACGCGTAGCCGGCGAACGAGCAGAACACGAGGTTCGAGGCCACGGTGACCAGCGCGACGATCGTCGAGTTGAGGAACCAGTGCGGGAACTCGCCGGTGCGGAAGACGTAGCGATAGCCGTCGAGGTGCAGCGAGTCGGGGATGATCGTGGGCGGGAAGCGGTTGATCTGCGCGTTCGTCATGAACGACGAGACGAGCAGCCACAGCAGCGGCAGCGCGAAGATCAGCGCCATCGGCGCGAGCACGAAGTGCCACGGGTTGATCCGCCGCTCCCTCATCCGAAGCGCGCCTCCCGCCGCCGCCGGTACGCGCCCCACGCCAGCGCGACCACGAGCAGCCCGAACGCGAGCACGTAGGCGGCGGCGGCGCCGTAGCCGGCGTTGAAGAACTGGAACGCCTGCTGCCAGACGTAGAGCACCACCACCGTCGTCGACTGCAGTGGCCCGCCGCGCGTGGTCACGTAGACGAGGTCGAACAGCTGCAGCGCCTGGAACGCCTGCCACACGAGCAGGAAGACCGTCACCGGGCTGAGCCCCGGCAGCACGACGTGGCGGAAGACGCCCCAGCGCCGTGCGCCGTCGATCGAGGCCGCCTCGACGAGCTCGCGCGGGATGTCCTGCAGCGCCGCGAGGTAGACGACGACGCTGAAGCCGATGCCGCTCCAGAGCCCGATCAGCACGATCACCCCCAGCGCCTGGCCGGGGTCCTGGAGAAAGCCTTGCGGTGCGATCCCTATCCGGTCGAGCGCCGAGTTGACGACCCCGAACTGCGAGTCGAACATGAACGAGAACAGCACGCCCTGCGCGGTCGCGGACATGATGTAGGGCACGAACACGAGCGTGCGATAGAAGCCGACGAAGCGCACGCGGCGGTCGAGCATCAGCGCGATCCCGAGCCCGCCCGCGACGCTCAGCGGGACGAACGCCGCCGTGTAGAGCAGCGTGTGCTGCACGGCGTTGCGGAACGTCTCGTCGTCCAGCAGCTTCTTGTAGTTGTCGAGCCCGATCCAGGTGCTCGGCGTGACAAGGTCGTTGTGCTGGAAGCTCAGCAGCAGCGCCCAGGCCATCGGCAGCAGGCTGAGCCCGAGGATGATCACGACCGCGGGGGTGACCCACAGCCAGGCGGTCGGCGTCTCGCCGAAGACCCGCTGCGTGCGGGAGGGCGCGCGCTCGACGGCGACGGCCACCCGCCGATCAGCCTCCGCCGGCGAGGACTCCCTCGCTCGTCTCGACCGCCTGCTGCAGGGCATCCTGCGGCGACGAGCGCTTCAGCAGGACGGCGACGAGCGACTGCCCCATCGCCTCGGACACCTGCGGGTAGGCGGGGTTCGTCGGCTTCGTGCGCGCGCCGTCGAGCCCGGCGAGGAAGACCGACAGCCCCGGGATCTGCTTCTGGTAGTCCTTCCACACCGCCTGCTCGGCGGTGCCCTTGCGCAGCGGCAGCGAGCCCGCCTTCGTGACCCACTTCGCGTCCTGCTCGGGCGAGTTGAGCCACTGGATGAACTCGATGGCGGCCTTCGAGCGCTTGTCGCCGTTGTCGAACAGCGTCCACGTGTCCGGCCCCGAGATCGTCAGCGGCTCGCCGCCGAACGTCGGCAGCGGCGCGACGCCGAAGTCGATCTTGGCGTCGATGAAGTCGGGCAGCTGCCACGGCCCCGTGATGACCATGCCGATCTTGCCGTTGTTGAACAGCTGGTAGGTCTGGTCGGAGTCGGGCTTGGTGTCGACGTAGACCGAGCCGTCCTGGGCGAGGCGGTCGACCATGCCGAACGCCTGCTCGCCGGGCTGGCCGCCGAAGCCGACCTTGCCGTCCTCGGTGATGATGTCGCCGCCGGCCTGCCAGACGGGCGGCCAGATGCGCCACACGGTGTCCTCGTCGCCGACCGCCGGCCACGCGGTCCCGAACGTGCCCTTTGACTTGTCGGTGAGCTGCTTCGAGGTGGCCGCGAACTGCTCCCACGTCCAGCCGTCCTTGGGCGGCTCGGGCACGCCCATCTCCTTGAACAGCTTCTTGTTGTAGACCACCGCGAGGTCGTCGATCAGGGCCGGCAGCGCCCGCACCTTGCCGTCGACGGTGGTCGCCGCCTTGGCCGGCGCGTAGTAGTCGTCCCACTCGAAGTCGGGCTTCTTCACGTCGTCGGTGAGGTCGAGCACCTTGTCGGAGCGTGCCAGGTTCGCGAGGTCGGAGCCGAAGATGTAGGCGATGTCGGGGTACTCGCCCGACGCCAGCGCGGTCGTCACCTTCTGGCGCATCTGGTCGGCGACGACACCGCCGGTGGTCGCGTTGACCTTGATGTCGGAGTGCGTCTTGTTGAAGTCGTCGGCGAGCTGGCCGAGGACCTTGCCCGCGATGTCGTCCTGGCCGTGCCACATCGTGATCTCGGTGACGCCGCCGGACTGCTGCTCGTCGTCACTGCCGCCGCCTCCGCAGCCCGTGAGCGCCAGCACGGCGACCGCGACCAGCAGGGCGAATGGGCGGATGCGGATCACGAGGGGACCTCCGTGGTGGAAAGGACGACCGAGCGGGTCAGGTTGCGGGGGCGGTCGGGGTCGAGGCCGGCCGCCTCGGCGAGCGCGACGCCAGTCCGCTGGGCGAGCACGAGTGAAGCGAGCGGGTCGAGGTCGGGCGCGACGGCGATCGCGCCGGTGGCGCGAACGCTCTCGAGCAGGCTCTCGTCGGGCGGCCCGAAGAACCACACGGCGGCGCCCGGGCCCGGCGATGCTGATCGGCCCGTGGCGGTACTCGAACGCCGGGTAGGCCTCGGTCCACGCCTGGGCGGACTCGCGCAGCTTCAGCGCCGCCTCGCTGGCCAGCCCGACGGTCCAGCCGCGCCCCAGAAACGCCCAGCGGTCGGCCTCGCCGGGCGCGACCGGGAGCCGCGCGTCGAGCGCGGACTGCGCGTCGGCGATCGACCCGGCGACGTCGAGCCCCTCGTGGGCGCGCAGCAGGCTCAGCGCCGTGGTCGCGAAGCGGGTCTGCACGACCGACGTCTCGTCGGCGAAGTCGAGCGAGACGACGTCGTCGGCGGCGTGCGCGACCGGCGAGTCCGGCACCGCGGTGACCGCGACGGTGCGCGAGCGAGACGAGCGCATCAGCGCGCGGGCGACCTCGGTGGTGGTGCCCGAGCGCGACAGCGCGAGCACGACGTCGTAGTCGCGGATCGGGAACTCCGAGGCGGCGAACGCGTCGGTGCGCCCGTGGCCGCAGCTCTCGCGCAGCGCGGCGTAGGCCTGGCCCATGAACCAGGACGTCCCGCAGCCGATGACGCAGACCTCCTGGCCCGCGGCCGGCAGCACGCCGTCGAGCTCGGCGGCCAGCTCAGCCGCGCGCGCCCACAGTGATGGCTGACTGCTGATCTCCTGCGCAGTGACGCTCACTTCTGCACGTATAACGGTCCAAACGCTCAGAAGCAAGCAACTCGTGCTCGGATATGGTGCACGGATCGTGAGCAGAACCGATCGCTTCGGCCGCATCCTCGAGCTGCTCGCGCGCGACGGGTCGGTCGACGTGGGCGACCTCGCCGAGGACCTCGGGGTCAGCGAGGCCACCGTCCGCCGCGACCTCCAGGCACTCGCCGAGCAGCGGCTCCTGGAGCGCTCGCATGGCGGCGCCGTCGCGCACGGCACCGCGCACGAGCTGCCCGTCCGCTACCGCACGGGCCGCAGCGACGAGAAGCGCCGGATCGCGCGCGCGGCAGCCGAGCTCGTCGCCGACGGGTCATCGGTCGGGCTCACCGGCGGCACGACGACGACCGAGGTTGCGCGCGTGCTCGCCCCGCGCAGTGACCTGACGGTGGTCACCAACGCGCTCAACATCGCGGCGGAGCTGGCGGTGCGCCCGAGCCTGAAGCTGATCGTCACCGGCGGCGTCGCGCGCAGCGCGTCCTACGAGCTCGTCGGCCCGCTCGCCGAGGCGACGCTGCAGGGCATCAACATCGATCTCGCCTTCGTCGGCGTCGACGGGATCGATGCCGCGCGCGGGATCACGACCCAGAACGAGGTCGAAGCGGCCATCAACCGCGGGCTGATCGCGCGCTCCGGCCGCACCGTGGTGGTGGCCGACGGCTCCAAGCTCGGCCGCGTGGCGTTCGCCCGCATCGCGGGGCTCGACGTGGTCGACGAGCTGCTGACCAACGCCGACGCGGACGCGGCGGAGGTCGAACGGCTGCGCGCCGCGGGGCTGAAGGTAACGCTGGTCTAGGGGCGCGGCGGGATCTGCTGCACGGCCCAGCCGTTCCCGTCCGGGTCGCTGAAGAACACGAACCTGCCCCACGGGAAGTCCTGGACGTCACCGACCTCGACGCCGCGCCCGGAGAGATCGGCGTGCGCGGCATCGATGTCGTCGACCACGAGCTGCAGGCCCTGCGCGGAGCCGGGCGGCCGCTCCTCGCCGGTCCCGGTGCCGAACGCGATCGAGCACGCGGAGCCGGGCGGCGTCAGCTGTACGAAGCGCATCTCGTCCGACACGCGGTGGTCGTGATCGGCGTTGAAGCCGGCCTGGTCGACGTAGAACGCCTTTGCGCGGTCGACGTCAGAGACCGGGATGGAGATCAGCTCGAGTCGATAGTCCATGCTGCGGAGCCTACGCCGCTGCAGGCTCCGGGAGGGGGAAGAGTCCGAGGAAGCGCACGGCGGTCTCGCGGTCGCCGGTGATGGTCAGCGCGCCGGTCGCCTCGGCTTCGGCCAGCGAGGCGCGCCCGTGCGCGACCGCGAGCGCGGTGCCGTGGTCGGAGGTGATGACCGCGTCGGGGTCGTCGAGCGTGCCCTCGACGAGCGTGAGCCGCCCGTCGGCGACCGTGGCGCGGAACGTGCGCTCGCCGAGCCGCAGCTCCACGCGCGTATCGAAGCCCTCGGCCAGCGCGGGCTGGAAGAGCGTGCGGAACGACAGGATGTGGGCGTCGTAGCTCATCGTCGCGTCGGGCCCGGGGAGCGGCAGGCGCGAGCCCCAGACGCCGAGCGCGTCGAGGACGGGGGCGATCTCGTGGCCGCGCTCGGTGAGCTCGTACACCTGAGAGGCGGCGGGTGGCGGAAGCCTGCGCTTGCGGATGATGCCGTGCTCCTCGAGGTCGCGCAGGCGCATGGAGAGGATGTTCGGGCTCGCATGGGGGAGCCCGGCGCGGAGGTCGGTGAAGCGCTTCGGGCCGAGCAGCAGCTCGCGCACGGTCATCAGCGCCCAGCGCTCTCCGAGGACGTCGAGCGCGCGGGCGATCCCGCACGCATCACCGTAGGTCCGGGGCTTGCTCATACGGGAAGTGTACCCATTCGAATATAAATTTCAATCTCTTGATTCAAAATCTGTATCAAGTGGTATACAGTTCGCATCGGCCCCGCTGACCCCGACTTCGAAGGAGCCACCGCATGACCTCCAACACCACTTCAGATCGCACCCGCTGGATGGCGCTGTACGTGCTGTGCATCGGCGTGCTGATGATCGTGCTCGACGCGACGATCGTGAATGTGGCGCTTCCTTCGATCCAGCAGGACCTGGGGTTCTCCCAGAGCAACCTCGCGTGGGTCGTCAACGCGTACCTGATCGCGTTCGGCGGTCTGCTCCTCCTCGCCGGACGGCTCGGTGATCTCATCGGCCGGAGGCGGGTGTTCCTGATCGGCGTCGCGATCTTCTCCGCGGCCTCGCTGCTGTGCGCGACCGCGCAGAGCCAGGAGGTCCTGATCGGCGCGCGCTTCATCCAGGGCGCCGGCGGCGCGCTGACGTCGGCCGTCGTGCTCGGGATGATCGTGACCATGTTCCCGGAGCCGCGCGAGCAGGCGAAGGCGATCGGCGTCTACGGCTTCGTCGCCTCTGCCGGCGGCTCGATCGGCCTGCTCGCCGGTGGCGTGCTGACCGACCTCATCAACTGGCACTGGATCTTCTTCGTCAACATCCCGGTCGGCATCGCGACCGCGTTCTTCGCGCTGCGGCTGATCGAGCCGGGTGAGAGCCTCGGGCTGCGCCACGGCGCGGACACCCCCGGCGCGGCGCTGCTGACCGGTGGTCTGATGCTCGGCGTCTACACGATCCTGCAGGTCGAGCAGCAGGGCTGGGGCTCGACCCGCACGCTCGGGCTGGCCGCAGTGGCCGTCGCCGCGATCGTCGCCTTCCTCGTCCGCCAGGCGCGGATCGAGAACCCCCTGATGCCGCTGCGCCTGTTCCGCTCGCGCAACGTCAGCGGTGCCAACACCGTCCAGGCGCTGCTCGTGGTCGGCATGTTCGGGATGTTCTTCCTTGGCGCGCTGTACCTGCAGATGATCCTCGGCTACACCGCGCTCCAGGTCGGGCTCGCGTTCCTCCCGTCGACGATCGTGATGGGCGCGATGTCGCTGCGCTACTCGGGCCCGCTCGCCGAGCGTTTCGGCATGCGCAACACGGTCCTCGCGAGCATCGGCTTCATCGGCGCCGGCATGCTGCTGTTCGCCCGCACGCCGGTTGACGGCAACTACTTCGCCGACGTCCTGCCCGCGATGATCCTCGTCGGCCTCGGCGCCGGCCTCGGCTTCCCGGGCCTGATGACGTTCGCGATGATGGGCGTCTCGCCGCAGGACGCCGGGCTGGCCTCGGGCCTCGTCAACACGAGCGTGCAGGTCGGCGGCGCGGTCGGCCTGGCCGTCCTCGCGACGCTGGCGACCGAGCGCACCGGCGAGCTGGTGGCCGGCGGCACCGCGCACGCGGCCGCGCTGAACAGCGGCTTCCACCTCGCCTACCTGATCGGCGCCGGCGTCCTCGCCATCGCCGCGATCGTGGCGCTGGGCACGCTGCGCGTGCCGAGGGCTGCCCAGGCCCCGGCCGCCGCCCCCAAGCGCGCCCAGCGCCGCAGCAACCGTCCGGCCTACTCCGAGGCCTAGACGATGACGCTCGACCCCGAGATCCGCGAGCTCTCCCCTCAGCCGGCCGTGGTCGAGGTGGCCGTGACCGACGACGCCGGCCTGCCCGGCGTCGTCGACTCCGGCTTCCCGCGGCTGTTCGGCCGCCTCGCGGAGCTCGGGGTCGAGCCGGCCGGCCCGCCCTACATCCGCTACCTGCGGACGGGGGAGGAGCTGGAGCTCGAGCTCGGGATCCCGGTGGGCCCGGACGCCGGGCAGTCCTCAGGGCTGCCCGGCGGCCGGGCCGCCGTGCTGCGCTACGTCGGCCCGTTCAGCGGGTTGCGCGACGCTTGCGAGGCGCTCGGGCGCTGGGTGGCCGGGCAGGGCGAGGAGCCCGCCGGGCCGTTCTGGGAGTCCTACGTGACGAACCCGCGCGACGAGCCCGACTCGTCGAAGTGGATCACGGAGATCGTGCAGCCGATCCTGTAGTCGAACGAACGTCAACTGCGGCTGGGTAGGAAGGGGTTCGGGGTGCACTTGCCCACCACCCCCACCTGAACCCTCCCCTCAATGCAGCTGTTGACGTTCCCCGGTCTTGTAGCGTCGGCGCATGATCTTCCGCCAGGTCACCCACGACGACCTCGGCTGCGCGTCGTACCTGATCGGGGACGACAACGCCGGCGTCGCGGCCGTCGTGGATCCCCGCTTCGAGGTCGACGAGTACCTCGAGCTCGCTCGCTACATGGGCGTGAGCATCGAGCACGTGCTGGAGACCCACAACCACGCCGACCACGTCTCCGGGCACGGCCGGCTGGCGGCCGCGACCGGCGCGACGATCCACATCCACCGCCTCGCCGAGCCCGACTATGAGCACGAGCCGTTCGACGACGGCTGGGAGCTCGAGCTCGGCGCGCTGCGGGTGCGGGCGCTGCACACGCCCGGCCACCGGCCCGAGCACACCGCGTTCGCGCTGATCGACACCGCGCGCAGCGAGCGGCCGTGGGCGGTGCTGACCGGCGACACGCTGTTCGTCAACGACGTCGCGCGCCCCGACCTCGCGATCGAGAAGGCCGACGGCGCGCGCGGGATCTTCCACTCGCTGCGCGACAAGCTGATGACGCTGCCGCCCGAGTGCGAGGTCTGGCCCGGCCACCTCGGCGGCTCGATGTGCGGCGGCCCCGCGATGGACATGAAGATCTCCTCGACGATCGGCTACGAGCGGGCGAGCAACCCGACGCTGGGGATCGAGGACGAGGACGCGTTCGTCGAGCGCGCTCTTGCCGGGCTCGGCCCGCAGCCGCCGAACTTCGAGAACATCGTCGCCCTCAACCGCGGCGAGCTGCTCACCGTCGGCGTCGAGGTGCTCCCGCTCGCGCCGCGCCAGGTCGAGACGAAGCGCACCGGCGGCGCGCTGCTCGTCGACGTCCGCACCGACCAGCAGTTCGACGACGCCCACATCGGCGGCGCGGTCTGCAATCCGATGATGACCGCCGGCTTCGGCTCCAAGCTCGCCTGGCTCGGCGACCCGGAGCTCGAGCTCGTGTTCGTCGGGCGCGACGACGAGGACGGCCGCCGCGCGGCGCGGCTCGCGCTGTCGGTCGGGCTGCGCCGGCTCGGCGGCTTCCTGCACGGCGGGATGACGAGCTGGCGGCAGGAGAAGCGCCCGATCGAGCGCGTCGAGCGGATGCCGCTGGAGGAGCTGCCCAAGCACGCCGAGCTCGTGCAGATCCTCGACGTGCGCGAGCGCTCCGAGTGGGACGCGGGCCACATCCCCGGCTCCGTCTTCAAGCCCTGGCACGACATCGACGCGCTGCCCGAGGGGCTCGACCCGGCGCGGCCGATCGCCGTCGTCTGCGGCTCCGGCCAGCGCGCCGCGGTGGCCGCGAGCCTGGTCTTGCGCGCGGGCGCGCGCGAGGTCATCCACGTGGTCGACGGCGGCGTCCCGAAGTGGGGCCGCCTGGGCAACGAGCTCGAGACGGCGGACTAGGCGGCCGCGAGCAGCTCAGGGAACGGCTGCCAGAACCGCGTGGCGCCTTCGCCGTAGAGGGCCGAGGCCATCGTGAGGGCTCCGAGCCGGACGTCGTCGGCGATGCGGGCGGAGTCGGTGCTGAACCGAGACACGAGGCGGCTGCCCGCCGGGACCGCGACCTGCTGCACGAGCGGCGATCCCTCGGCCCGGCGCTCGAGCTCGGCGGCGTCGCGGTTGTAGCGCCAGCTGCAGCTCTCGAGCAGCGGCGCGAGCTCCGGATGGGCGCGAGCGAGCATCCGCTCGGCGAACCTGTCCTGCCTGCGCGAGCGGTAGCTCGCGTCGCGCGAGCGCAGGACGATCACGTGGGTCGCCCCCTCGCGCAGCGCCGTCCGATACGGGATCGGCTCCAGCAGGCCGCCATCCACCATCGGCTCGCCCCGGTACGTCGGCGGTGCGCCGGTGAGCATCGGGATCGCGCAGCTCGCCCGCACGGCGCCCAGCAGCTCGTCCGTGCTCTCGAAGTCGCGCAGCACCCGCAGCTCCGCGCGCCGTGGCCGACACGGCGACCGCGCGGAACTCGGGCCCGGCGGCCAGCCCGGCCTCGGAGAGCGTCCGGCGCCGGGCGATCACCTCGTCGAAGAGGAAGTCGAGATCGACCACGGGCCCGCCTCGGAGCGCGCGCGAGCGATCGATGAACGTGCGGCAGGCGCAGTCCTCGAAGCTCGTGGCCCACAGCGACGCCTGGCCGGCAGCCGCGAACGCGCCCGTCACCGCTCCCGACGAGCAGCCGTAGACGCGGTCGAAGGAGGGCATGAGGCCGGCGGCCTCGAGCACGAGGCACATGCCGGCGCCGGCCGCGCCGCGCATCCCTCCGCCCTCCACCACGAGCGCGACGAGGTGCGGATCCGTCCGGTGGCGCGGGCGGCTCTGCTCAGCTGCGCGCTCGAGCAGCACGCCGTACAGCGGGTCCTTGGCTGCCGCGGTGGCCGGTGGAAGGAGCGGCCTCATGGCGGGACGTTCCCACCTTCAGCTCACTCTGGCTTCCCCCGAACGGGGGGATTACGACCCCGCGCGACGGAGCGCGAGCGCCGTGGCGCCGTCGACGGCGGTGAGGGCGACGAACGCGGCGGCCATGCCGCGCTTGGACTGGCCGTGCATGTAGGCGGCCACCACGAGGTTGAGCGCGGCGCGCCCGACCATGAACGGCCAGCGCGGGTTGCCCCGCAGCAGGCCCGGGACGAGCACGAGGTCGGAGGCGCCGATCAGCCGCAACGCCGTCTCCTGGCCCTCGAGCCCGAGCGGTCCGGTGGCGGCCTGCGGCGCCGCGACCAGCGCGGCGCCGGCGACGAGCGTGACGCAGCCGACGACCGTTGGCATCTGCTCGGTCATTCGCGCGAGAAGGCGGCGTCGAACGCGACCGACGACGGGGCGAAGTCGGTGCGGCGCACGAACGCGAGCGCGTCGGGCGCGCCCCAGTCGCGGTCCATGCCCGAGTCCTCCCACTCGATCGAGAGCGGGCCCTGGTAGCCGACGCGGTTGAGCGCGCGGAACATCGCCTCGAAGTCGACGTCGCCGTGGCCGGGGGAGACGAAGTCCCAGCCGCGGCCGGGGGAGCCGAAGTCGGCGTGCCCGCCGAGGATCGAGGAGCGGCCGTCGAGCCGGCGCTTGGAGTCCTTGACGTGGGCGTGGAGGATGCGCGCGCCGAACTCCTCGATGAAGGCGGCGGAGTCGAGGAACTGGTGCTCGAGGTGGCTGGGGTCGAAGTTGATCCCGAAGCCAGGGCGGTCGCCGATCGCCGCCAGCGTCTTGCGGGTCGTCAGGAAGTCGTAGGCGATCTCGGTCGGGTGGACCTCGAGCGCGAAGCGCACGCCCTCGGCCTCGAAGACGTCGATGATCGGGCCCCACTGCTCCGCGAACGTCTCGTAGCCGCGCTCGATCGCGTCGAAGTCGTTGGGCGGGAACGAGTAGAGCATGTGCCAGATCGGCGAGCCGGTGAAGCCGGTGACGACCTCGACGCCGAGCTGCGCGGCGGCGCGCGCGGTGTCCTTCATCCGCTCGGCGGCGCGCTCCTGCACGCCGGCCGGGTCGCCGTCGCCCCACACCTCGGGCGGCAGCACCGCCTGGTGGCGGGCGTCGATCGGGTCGGAGACCGCCTGGCCGACGAGGTGGTTGCCGATCGCCCAGCAGCGCAGCCCGTGGCGGGCGAGCAGCTCGCGCTGCCCGGCGGCGTAGGCGGGGTCGGCGAGCGCCTGGGCGACGTCGAAGTGATCGCCCCAGCAGGCGAGCTCGAGCCCGTCGAAGCCCCACGTCCCGCACTTGGCGGCGAGCTCCTCGATCGGGAGGTCGGCCCACTGGCCGGTGAACAGCGTCACGGGGCGGCGGTTCATGCAGCGGCTCCTGCCTGCACGACGCGGTCGACGACGTCGGGCGCGAGCACGTGCTCGACGACCATGATCGCCGCGCCGACGACGCCCGCGCGGTCGCCGAGCCGGCTCGCCACGATCGCCAGCTCGCCGGTGGCCAGCGGCAGCGAGCGCTGGATCGTCACCTCGCGCACGCCGGCCAGCAGCTCCGGCGCCTCGCCGACGTCGCCGCCGATCACGATCACGCCGGGGTTGAAGAAGTTCACGCAGCTCGCGAGCACCTCGCCGAGGTAGCGGCCCGCCTCGCGCACCATCCGCACCGCGCTGGCGTCGTCGGCGCGCACGAGCCGCACGACGTCGCGGCTGTCGTGCGCCTCGATGCCCGCCTCGTTGAGCCGCCGCGCGAGCGCGCCGCCGCCGGCCACCGCCTCGACGCAGCCGAGGTTGCCGCAGTGGCAGACGACGTCCTCGTGGCCGGCGAGCCGGATGTGGCCGATGTCGCCGGCCGCGCCCTGGGCGCCGCGGTGGATCGCGCGCCCGGCGACGATCCCGCAGCCGATGCCGGTGCCGACCTTGACGAACATCAGGTGCTCGGTCTCGCGCCAGTTCGCCCAGTGCTCGCCCAGGGCCATGATGTTCACGTCGTTGTCGACGAGCACCGGCGCGTCGTAGCGGCCGGAGAACCAGCGCGGGATCGGGAAGCCGTTCCAGCCGGGCATGATCGGCGGCTTCACCGGCTGGCCCTTGTGGAAGGCGACCGGGCCGGGGACGCCGATGCCGATGCCGCGCACGTCCTCGGGCGTGCGGCTGAGCTCGCCGAGCAGCGCCGTGAAGTGCTCGTCGACCATGCCGAGGACCTTCTCCGGCCCGGCGGCGATGTCCATGTCGAACGCCTCCTCGGCCAGCGGCGCACCGGCGAGGTCGCTGGCGGCGAGCCGGGAGTGCGTGGCGCCGAGGTCGGCGACGAGCACGACGCCGGCGCGCTGGTTGAAGGTCAGCAGCGTGGGCGGGCGGCCACCCGTCGAGGCGGTCCCGCCGGCCTCGTAGACGAGCTCGTGGGCGAGCAGGGCGTCCACGCGCTGTGCGACGGTCGAGCGCGCGAGCCCGGTGATGCGGGCGAGGTCGGAGCGCGTCATGCCCTCGCGATCGCGGATCAGCTGGAGCACCGAGCCGGCGCCCATGAGCGGTGCGGTGCTCTCCTTCTGGACGGCCACGGCGCGGAAGCGTAGTCCACGAATCGGCAGAAGTCGAGGCCTTCGGTCAAGTTCTGCACAAACTTTTGCTTGACAGTCATGCAAAAGGCCCATACGGTCCTCCGCCATGGCCTCGCCCGCTTCGAGTCGCCGTCGCCGGCACCGGCTTCATCGGCGCCGTCCATGTCCGCTCCGCGCGCCTCGCCGGCGCCCACGTCGTCGGCGTCTCGGCCTCGTCGGCCGCCCGCGCCGAGCAGGCCGCTGCCGAACTGCGCGTCGAGCGCGCGTTCGCCAGCTCCGAGGAGCTCGTGCAGGCGGACGACGTCGACGTCGTCCACATCTGCACGCCCAACCACCTCCACCTGCCGCTCGCCGAGGCCGCGCTCGCCGCCGGCAAGCACGTCATCTGCGAGAAGCCGCTGGCGCTCGACGTCGCCGGCGCGCAGCGGCTCGTCGACGCCGCGGCCGCGGCCGGCAAGGTCGCCGCGGTGCCGTTCGTCTACCGCTACTACCCGACGGTCCGCGAGGCGCGCGAGCGCGTCCGCGGCGGCGTCACCGGCCCGATCCGCCTGCTGCACGGCACCTACCTGCAGGACTGGCTGCTGCGCGCGGAGGACAACAACTGGCGCGTCGACGCCGAACTGGGCGGCGCCTCGCGCACGTTCGCGGACATCGGCTCGCACTGGTGCGACCTCGCCGAGTTCGTCTCCGGCCACCGCATCGCGAAGCTGAGCGCGCGCATGCTGACCGCGCTGCCGCAGCGGCTCGACGCCGGCAATCGCCCCGCCTTCAGCGCCGCGCCGACCGACGGCGAGGTCCGGGACGTCGGCACCGAGGACGCCGCGGTCGTGCAGTTCGAGACCGACCGCGGCGCGATCGGGACGACGATCGTCAGCCAGATCTCGGCCGGGCGCAAGAACCGCCTGTGGCTCGAGTTCGACGGGGCCGAGGAGGCGCTGGCCTTCGCCCAGGAGGAGCCGGAGACGCTGTGGGTCGGCCGCCGCGAGGCGACCACGCTGCTGCGCCGTGACCCCGAGCACATGTCGCCCAACGCCGCGCGCCTGGCCAGGGTCCCGGCCGGGCACCCGCAGGGCTACGCCGACTGCTTCGACCTGTTCGTCGACGACGTCTACGCGGAGATCCGCGGCGAGGCGCCGCGCGACGGCGTGCCGATGTTCGGCGACGGCCTGCGCGCCGCGCAGATCATCGAGGCCGTCCTCGCGTCCTCGCAGGAGGAGCGCTGGGTCGACGTCGCCGCGCCGGTGGGGGCCGCCTCGTGAGCACCGAGCGGCCGCTGCTCGAGGTTCGCGGCCTCGTCAAGGAGTACCCGGGTGTGCGCGCGCTCTCGGGCGTCGACTTCGACGTTCGCGCCGGCGAGGTCCACTGCCTGCTCGGCCCCAACGGCGCGGGCAAGTCGACGCTGATCAAGTGCGTGTCGGGCGCGGTGGCGCCGACCGAGGGGGAGATCCTCGTCGACGGTGAGCCGCTGCCGGTGGGGGAGCCGAGCGCGGCGATCGCCGTCGGCGTGTCGACGATCTACCAGGAGCTCGACCTCGTCGAGGACCTCAGCGTCTCCGACTCGATCTTCCTCGGCCACGAGCACCGCCGCGGTCCTCTGCTCGACCGCGACGCGATGCGTCGCAAGACGAGCGAGCTGCTGGCCCGCCTCGGCCACGAGAACATCTCTCCGCGCGCCTACGTGCGCGAGCTGCGGCCCGCGGGGCAGCAGATCGTCTCGATCGCACGCGCGCTGTCGCAGAACGTGCGGCTGCTGATCATGGACGAGCCGTCCTCGATCCTCGACGACAGCGAGGTCGAGGTCGCTGTTCGGCGTCGTGCGGCGGCTGACCGACGAGGGCGTCGGCGTCGTCTACATCTCGCACCGGCTCGACGAGATCCCGCGCATCGGCTCGCGCGTCACCGTGCTCTCCGACGGGCGCACCGTCGCCACCGGCCTGCCGGCAGACACGCCCTCTGGCCAGCTCGTGGAGAAGATGGTCGGGCGCAAGATCGAGCAGCTCTTCCCCGACGCGGCCGAAGGCCACCGGCGACGTCCTGCTCGAGGTCCGCGGGCTCAGCCGCGCGCCGGACGTGCGTGACGCCTCCTTCGAGGTCCGCGCCGGTGAGGTGCTCGGCATCGGCGGCCTGGTCGGCGCCGGGCGCACGGAGCTGCTCCGCCTGATCTACGGCCTCGACGTGCCGGACGCGGGCGAGGTGCTCGTCGAGGGCAAGTCCCTGCCGGCCGGCCGGCCGAGCGCCGCGATCGCCGCCGGGCTCGGGCTCGCGCCCGAGGACCGCAAGTCGCAGGGCCTGCTGCTCGACTGGAGCCTGTCGAAGAACGTCACGCTCGCCGACCTCGGGCGCTTCCTGCGCGGCGGGCTGATCAGCGGGAAGGACGAGCGTGAGGCCGCAACCGCACAGCTGCGCGCGCTCAACACCGTGCCGGACGACGCCGACCGGCCGCGCGCGCGAATTGTCGGGCGGCAACCAGCAGAAGGTCGTGCTCTCGCGCTGGCTGCTGCACGAGTGCCGTGTGCTGATTCTCGACGAGCCGACGCGCGGCGTCGACGTCGGCTCGCGGACGGAGATCTACAAGCTGATCGCCGAGCTCGCGGGGCGCGGGCTGGGCGTGCTGATGGTCTCGTCGGAGACGGAAGAGCTGTTGGGCATCGCCACGCGCATCCTCGTGATGCGCGACGGCGCGCTGGTCGCCGAGCTGGATGGCGAGTCGGCGACGGAGCTCGAGTTGCTCCATCACGCCGTCGCCCCGATCGAGGAGGCAGCGGCATGAGCGGCGCGACCGAGGCCTCAGCAGCGAGGCCGGCTGCCGCAGTTGTCCGCGGCCAACCGGATCAGGCTGCAGGAGTACGCGCTGGTCGGCGTCGTCGTCGTGCTGCTGATCGTCGGCGCGATCCTCGAGCCCGACTCGTTCCTGACCTCCGACAACATGCTCAACGTGCTGCGCCAGAGCAGCGTCGTGGGCGTGCTGGCGATCGGTATGACGTTCGTGATCGCCACCGCGGGCATCGACCTGTCGGTCGGCTCGATGGTCGCGGCGGCGGGCGTCGCCGGCGGGCTGCTGGTCGACTCGGGCTCGCTCGCGTTCATGCTCGGCGCCCTCGGCATGGGGATCCTGCTCGGCGGCATCAATGCGTCCGCGATCGCCTACGGCAAGGTCGTGCCGTTCATCGCCACGCTCGCAATGTTCGCGATGGCGCGCGGGCTCGCGCTGTGGATGAGCGACAAGACGCCGATCTCGCTGTTCTCGGCCGAGGGCGTGCGCTGGTTCGGCAACGGCGAGGTCGTCGGGATCCCGTCGGCCGTGATCGTGTTCATCGCCGTCACGGGGCTCGCGCTGGGTGCTGCTCAACCGCACGCGCTACGGGCGCCACGTCGTCGCGGTCGGGCGGCAACCGCGAGGCGGCGCGGATCGCCGGCGTGAAGGTCCGCCGCATCGTCTTCAGCGTCTACGTGCTCAGCGGCGTCTGCGTCGGCATCGCGGCGATCCTGCTGTGCGGCCGCCTCTCGAGCGCCTCGCCGGTCGCGGGCAACCTCTACGAGCTCGACGCGATCGCCGCCGTGGTGATCGGCGGCTCGAGCCTCGCCGGCGGGCGGGCGACGATCGTCGGGACGTTCCTCGGCGTCATCACGTTCGCCCTCATCTTCAACCTGCTCACGCTCATGAACCTCGCGGTGGAGGTCCAGCTCGTCACCAAGGGGCTGATCATCCTCGCCGCGGTGCTGGTGCAGCGCAAGGAGAGCTGAGCATCGATGGGTCTTTTCGTTCAAGCAAGGAGGAGGAAAGTGTCTAAGTGGTTCCTGGTGCCGGCGGCGTGCCTCGTGCTCGCCCTCGGCGTCGCTGCCTGTGGTGGCAGCGACAACGACGACAACGGCGGCGGGGCCCAGACGAACACGCCGAAGACCACGGGCAGTACCAAGCCCGTGAAGATCGCGCTCAGCGTGCCCGGCCGCCGACCACGGCTGGCTGGCCGCGGTCTCCAAGGACGCCAAGGCGGTCGCGGAGAACCTCGAGGGCGTCGAGCTGACGGTCAACGACAGCGCCACGGACTCGGCGGGTCAGGCCGACCAGATCGAGACGCTGATCAACGACAAGCCGGACGCGCTCGTCGTGCTCCCCAACGAGGGCGACGCGCTCACCCCTGTCGCCCAGAAGGCGACGGCGGCGGGCATCCCGGTCGTCAACATCGACCGTGAGTTCTCGACCCCGGGCGCGTTCCGCACCTGGATCGGCGGGGACAACTACGGCATCGGCTGGCAGGCCGGCAACTACTTCGCCGACGAGCTCAAGTGCAAGGGCAACGTCGTCGAGATCCAGGGCCTGGCCGGCATCTCGGTCACCGAGCTGCGCTCGCAGGGCTTCGCCGATGCGATCAAGAAGCGCTGCCAGGACGGGATCAAGATCGTGGCCAAGCAGCCGGCTGACTTCAACCCGGACAAGGGCCTGTCGGTGATGGAGAACATCCTCCAGGGCCAGAAGTCGATCGACGCCGTGTACACGCACGACGACGACATGGCCGAGGGCGTCATCGCCGCGATCGAGAACGCCAACCGCGAGGACGAGATGTTCCTCACCGGCGCCGGCGGCTCGAAGGCGATCATGGATCGCATCGAGAAGGGCGGCCTGGTCCGCGCGACGTTCCTCTACAACCCGACGATGGCCGCCTCGGCGGTCAACCTGGCCGCGCTGATCGCGCGCGGCGAGGGGATGCAGGACCTCACCGAGCCCGAGGTCCCGAGCCGCATCCAGGTCCCGGCCACCACGGTGACCAAGGACAACGTCGCCGAGCACAAGGGGCTCGCCTACTAGGGGGAAGCAGTGCTGCGGTCGGGCTCGCCTGCGAGGGCGAGCTCGACCGCGCGCTCGGCGTGCAGGCGGGTGGTGTCGAACACCGGCACCGGCGCGTCCTGCGGGCCGACCAGCAGGTCGATCTCGGTGCAGCCGAGCAGGATCGCCTCGGCGCCCTCGTCCGCGAGCGCGCGCATGATCCGGCGGTACTCCTCGCGTGAGGCGTCGCTGACGACGCCGACGCACAGCTCCTCGTAGATGACGCGGTGGACGGTCGCGCGGTCGTCCGCGCCGGGCGTGATCACCGTGAGCCCGTGGCGGTCGCGGAGGCGGCCGACGTAGAAGTCCTGCTCCATCGTGTACGCGGTGGCGAGCAGCCCGACGGTGTCGTGGCCCGCTTGACGGACCGCGTCGGCGGTGGTGTCGGCGATGTGGACGAACGGGACGCCGACCGCGTCGGTGATCGCGTCGGCGACCTTGTGCATCGTGTTGGTGCAGAGCACGATCAGCTCCGCCCCGGCGGCGACGAGCGCCTGCGCCTCGGCGGCGAGCAGCTCGCCGGCGCCGTCCCAGTCGCCCGTGCGCTGGAGCGGCTCGATGGCGGTGAAGTCGACCGAGCGCATCACGCAGTCGGCCGAGTGCAGGCCGCCGAGCCGGTCGCGGACGGCCTCGTTGACGTAGCGGTAGTACTCGGCGGAGGACTCCCAGCTCATGCCGCCGAGCAGGCCGATGCGGAGCATGGGGGCAGCCTCCCACACGGGCGGGGGCGAACCGCCCGCGCGTGTTCGCAAATTGCCACCCTGCGGACACGAGGCGGCCCCCATGGTGGCGGCGCCCCGCGGGCCGCATCCTGTCGGGACGATGCCGCGCCGCCGCCCCCGCACTTCCGCCCCGCCGCTGATCGGCGTGGTGACGCACGAGCTCCGGGAGGAGCGCGCGCAGGCGTGGGCCCCGCTGCCCGGCCGGACCGAGCGCGACCTCGCGCCGGCGCGGCTGGCGCTGCGGCTCTCCTACACGCAGGCGCTGCAGGAGGCGGGCGCGATCGCGGTCGTGCTCCCGGCCCACGGCTACGTCGACGACACCGACGCGCTGCTCGACCGCGTCGACGGCCTGCTGGTCAGCGGCGGCCCGGACCTCGATCCCGCGCTCTACGGCCAGGAGCGCCATCCGCTGCTCGGCCCCGACGTCGACCTCGTCGCCGACGAGTACGAGCAGGCGCTGCTGCTGGGCGCCGCCGAGCGCGACCTGCCGATGCTCGGCATCTGCCGCGGCCTGCAGGCGCTCAACGTCTCGCGCGGCGGGACGCTGCACCAGCACGTGCCGGGCCACCTCCAGACGCACGAGATGTTCTCGCCCGCCCACGACGCCGAGGTCGCCCGCGGCTCGCTGCTGCACTGGCTGACCGACAGCGACGGCCTGGCGGTGAACTCCTTCCACCACCAGGCCGCCGATCGCATCGGTGCCGGGCTCGAGGTCGCCGCGCGGGCGCCCGACGGCACCGTCGAGGCGCTGTGGGACCCGTCGGCGCGCTTCACGCTCGGCGTTCAGTGGCACGCCGAGTTCCTCACGCACCGCGCTGAGCAGGCGAGCCTGCTCAGCGGGCTGGTGCATGCGGCCTGCGGCATGGCGCCGCAGCTCTCGCTCGTCGCCTAGCGGGCGAGCTTGACGACGATCTGGTCGGCCTCGGCGCGGACCACGATCTCGCCGTGGGCGGTGCGGTACTCGCCGGTGCCGCCCGTGACCGCCGCGGTGCCCTCGGGCTGTGCGGGGACGAACGGGCCCTGCATGGTGATCGTGCCGTCCTTCAGCACGATCGAGCCGCTGCACTCGTAGGTGCTCGTGAACGGGTTGCTCGCGAGCTCGACGAGCGTGCAGACCTGCGTGAACGTGCCGGCGGGCGCGCCGTTCTCGCGCAGGACGCCGTCGCGGGCGATGACGAGGTCGCCGACCGACGGGCCGGGCTTGCCGGTGTCGACGAACGTGGGCTGGAGATCCTTGTGGGCTTCGACGAGCTTGATCGTCTTGCCGGGGCCGTCGTGGGCGGAGGCGGTGCCGGCGAACGCCAGGGCGGCGACGGCGAGGAGCGCTGCGAGGCCGCGGTTAGACACGCGCGTTCACCTCCCAGACCGAGATCGGCCGGCGGGTGCCGGTGGAGATCGCGGCGACGTCGGCGAGCGCCTTGAGGAACGCGCCGCCGTACTCGCGGAGCGAGCGGCGCGCCTGCGCCTCGGTCTCCCAGAGGACGATCATCATCGCGTCGCCGCTCTCGCGGTCGACGACGTTCATGGCGCCGGCGAAGCCGGGCTCGGCATTGAGCGCGGGGATCATCTCGTCGGTGACGATGCGATCCATCGCGCCGCGGTTGGACGGCGTAGTGCCGCCCTCGATCACTTGGGCATACATGGGGGGACTCCTTGGGGAGGGAGGGGACTAGGGGAGGAGGTCCTGCGGGTCGAAGCGGTCGGCCTTGAGGATCGGCCGGCCGTCGGCGTCGAACCAGTCGTGGCGCGGGCGGTCGTAGTAGAGCTCGACGCCGTTGCCGTCCGGGTCGTCCAGGTAGACGGAGACCGTGCCGCCGTGGTCTGAGCCGTGGTCGACCGCGACGCCGTGGTCGAGCAGGCGCTGGACGGCGCGGCCGAGCTCGTGGCGGTCGGGGTAGACGAACGCGACGTGGTAGAGGCCGGTGTGGCCGGGAGGCGGCGGCGTCGCGCCTTCGCTCTCCCACGTGTTGATGCCGATGTGGTGGTGGTAGTCGCCGGCGGCGAGGAAGGCGGCGGCGAGGCCGCGCTCGCGCCCGTCGGCGGTCAGGTTGAGGCCGAGCGCGTCGCGGTAGAACGCGAGCGAGCGGTCGAGGTCGGCGACCCGCAGGTGCACGTGACCGACCCGCACGGCCGGATGGATGGGTTCGCTCTGCATGGACGGCAGTTTCCCGCCGGACGCGGGGCCCGTCATCGGTGGAACCACGTAACCGGCGAGAATCGCGCGTAGGTGATCGGACGAGCCCGTGAGCGAGAGGCACTCTCGGCTGCCCTGGCGGCCGCGAGCGGCGTGGTCGTGCTCGAGGGCGAGCCCGGCATCGGCAAGTCGCGCCTGTTGGCGTGGGCGGCGGAGGCGGCGGGCGCGGAGGTGCTCTCGGCCCGAGCGTCGGAGTACGAGGCCGACCTCCCGTACGGGCTGTGGATCGACGCGCTCGGCGACGAGCTCGACGTCTCCGGCGACCGCCACCGGACGCACGGCGCGCTCCGCGCGCGGCTGGAAGCGCGCGCGCCGCTCGTGGTCTGCCTCGACGACGTCCACTGGGCCGACCCGGCGTCCGTCGACGCGCTGGCCGCGCTCGTCCACCGCCCGCCCGCCGGCGACGTCCTGCTCGTCCTCGCCGCGCGCACCGGCCAGCTGCCGCGCGCGCTGGGAGCGGTCGCGCCGATCCGGATCGGCCCGCTGAGCGAGGACGAGGCGCGCGAGCTGGTCGGCGCCGATGCCGACGCGGTGTACGGCGCGAGCGGCGGCAACCCGTTCTACCTCGAGCAGCTCGTCCGGGCCGGAGGCGCGGCGGGGGAGGGGGCGAGCGGCGACGGCACGGTCCCGCCCGCGGTCGCCGCGGCGCTGGCGGCGGAGCTCGGCGGGCTCGGTGCGGACGCGCGGCGGCTGCTCGACGCGGCGGCGGTGGTGGGCGACCCGTTCGAGCTCGACCTGGCGGCGGCGGTGGCCGAGCTCGGCGACGCGCTGCCCCCGCTCGACGACCTCCTCGCCCGCTCGTTGGTCCGCCCCGGCGGCGCCCCGCGGCGCTTCGCGTTCCGCCACCCGGTGGTCCGCCATGCGGTCTACGAGGCGGCGCCCGGTGGCTGGCGGCTCGGCGCGCACGCTCGCGCCGCGGCGGCGCTCGAGCGTCGTGGGGCTGGGCCGGTGGAGCGCGCGCACCACGTCGAGCAGGCCGCGGCGCCCGGCGACGAGGCGGCGATCGCGCTGCTGAGCGCCGCGGCGGACGAGCTGCACTCGCCCGCGCCGGCGACCTCCGCGCGCTACCGCGCCGCCGCCCTGCGGCTGATGCCCGAGCGGCGCCGCGCGGACGCCGGCGGAGCTGCGGCTCGCCGACGCCCAGGCCGCGGCTGGCGACGCCACCGGTGCGCGCGAGACGCTGCTCGAGGCGCTCCGCACCGCCGCGCCCGGAGAGCGGCTCGCGCTGACGGTCGCGGTCGCCAACTCGGAGTGGTGGCTGGGCCGCACGCCCGAGGCGCGGCGGCGCCTCCAGGTCGCGCTCGGCGAGCTGCCCGCCGAGCCGTCGCCCGACCGCATCCGGCTGCGGCTCGCGCTGGCGCTCACCTCGCTGATGGGCCTCGACCTCGAGGACGCGGCCGACCAGGCGTCCGACGCCGCCGCCGACGCGCGCGCGATCGGCGACCCGGTCTTCGAGGCCGCCGCGCTCGCGGGCGGCGCGATCGCGCGCGTGTCTGCCGGCGAGGGCGCCGCGCCCGTCGACGAGGCCGCGGCGGCGCTCGAGCGCCTGACCCCCGCGCAGCTGCTCACCCGCCTGCCTGCGTTCTGGATGCTCGGCCGCGGCCGGCGCGCGCTCGGCCAGCTCGACGCCGCCCTGGCCGACCTCGATCGCGGCGCCGCGCTGGCGCTCGAGACAGGGCGTGAGAACGTCCGGCTTCAGCTGCTCGTCGAGCGCGCGGGCGTGCTGGTCGAGCTCGGGCGCTGCACCGAGGCGATCGCCGCAGCCGAGGAGGGCGTCGAGCGCGGCTGGCTCGCGGGCAACCCGCCGATGTTGCTGTGGGCGCGCTGCGCGCTCTCGTCCTCACGGCTCGCCGCGGGCGACGTCAGCGCCGCGCTCGAGCTCGCCCGCGAGGCGGCGGAGAGCGGCGTGGCGGCCGACTTCCACGGCGCCGGCCAGCCCGGCTGGGCGCTCGGCAACGCGCTCGCCGCGGCCGGCAACGCCGACGAGGCCGTGGCGGCGCTGCGCGCCGTAGAGGTGCTCCCCGTCGACCGGCCCGCGCTCGCGGCGGATCTCGCCGAGGCCCGCCTCGCCGCGGGCGAGGCGAGCGCGGCGGACGTGGCTGCCGCGACGGCCGCGGCGCGCGACGCGCGGCCGGGCCCGTTCGCCGCCGCCCGCGCCGAGCTGGCCGCGGGCCGTGCTGCCGATGACCGCGAGGCGCTCATCCGCGCCGAGGCCGCCTTCGACTCCTTCGGCGCGCTCCGGCGGCGCGACGAGGCGGTGCGCGAGCTGCGCCGCCTCGGCCACCGGGTCCGCCGGACCGCGGGCGGCGACGACGGCCTGCTGACCGCCCGCGAGCGCGAGATCGCCGAGCTTGTCGCGGCGGGTCGAACGAACCGCGAGGTCGCCGCCCAGCTCGTGCTCAGCGAGCGCACGATCGAGGCGCACCTGCGCAACATCTACGCGAAGCTGGGCGTGCGCTCTCGCGTCGAGCTTGCGCGCTATCGGTCAGACATTTTGTAGGCTCCGGCCATGGCCGAGTTCTGGCGCGACATCAAGCCGATCGACACCGTCTTCCGGGAGCACTCGCTGCCGGAGATGTACACCCCCAACATCGCCACCGACGACGAGCGCTATTACGTGCCGCTGTCGGAGACCGTGGGCACGAGACCCGTCTGGATCTCCGTCTCCCAGAACGCCTGGTGCGACGTCCTGCGCGCCACCGGCGCCGGGCTCGTCAACCGCCACTACCACCCGCACGAGGTCTTCGCCTACACGATCTCCGGCAAGTGGGGCTACCTGGAGCACGACTGGGTCGCCACCGCCGGCGACTTCGTCTACGAGACACCCGGCGAGGCGCACACGCTCGTCGCCTACGAGTCCGACGAGCCGATGCTGGTCCACTTCAAGGTCACGGGTCCGCTGATCTGGCTCGACGAGAACGGCGACGTCGATGGCGTGTTCGACGTGCACGACTACATCAAGATCTGCCGAGCACATTACGAGCAGGTCGGCCTCGGCGCCGACCTGATCGACGCGCTGCTGCGCTGACGCCAAGGAGGAGCACGGATGACGACGGTCGACCTCGAGCAGCAGCGGCTGCTGATCGGCGGGGAGTGGACGGAAGCCAGCGGAGGCGGGACCTTCGAGCGCGTCGACCCGTTCACCGGCGACGCGGTGACCCTCGCCGCCGCCGCCGGCCGCGAGGACGCCAAGCGCGCCGTCGACGCCGCGGCCGCCGCCTTCCCCGCCTGGTCGGCCACGCCCGGCCGGCGAGCGCCGCGCGCTGCTCAACGCCGCCGCCGACAAGCTCATGGAGGCGGCGCCCGACGTCGCCGCGATCCATGGTCGGCGAGGTGATCCCCTCCGACGTCCCGGGCTCGCTCGCCATGGGCGTCCGCCAGCCGCCGGCGTGGTGGTCGGGATGGCGCCGTGGAACGCCCGGTGATCCTCGCCACCCGCGCGGTCGCGACGCCGCTCGCCTACGGCAACACGGTCGTGCTCAAGGCGTCCGAGCAGTGCCCGCGCACGCACGCCGCGGTGGCGCGCGCGCTCGTCGACGCCGGGCTGCCCGCGGCACGGTCAACCTGATCATCCACGCGCCCGACGACGCCCCCGACGTGGTCGACGAGCTGATCGCCCACCCCGCCGTGCGGCGCGTCAACTTCACCGGCTCCACGCGGGTGGGCAAGCTGATCGCGCTCAAGTGCGCCGAGCACCTGAGCGCTGCCTGCTCGAGCTGGGCGGCAAGGCGCCGCAGGTCGTGCTCCCCGACGCCGACCTCGAGGCCGCCGCCGACGCCGCCAGCTTCGGCGCGTTCATGAACTCGGGCCAGATCTGCATGTCGACCGAGCGGATCGTGGCCGACCGCAGCGTCGCCGACGACCTCGGCGCGAAGCTCGCCGACCGCGCCGGCAAGCTGACCACCGGCGACCCGCGCGACCAGGGCACGATGATCGGCCCGGTCATCAACGACGCGTCGCGCGAGCGCGTGCTCGAGCTGATCGAGGACGCGAAGGCCAAGGGCGCGCAGGTGCTCGCCGGCGGCGACGCCGACGGCAACGCGATCACGCCGACCGTCCTCAGCGGCGTCACGCCCGAGATGCGCATCTACGGAGAGGAGTCCTTCGGGCCGGTGGTGACGATCGTGCCGGTCGAGGGCACCGACGAGGCCGTGCGCGTCGCCAACGACACCGAGTACGGGCTGGCGGCCGCGGTGTTCGGCGAGGACGTCGACGCGGCGATGGCGGTCGCTCGCCGGATCGAGAGCGGCATCTGCCACGTCAACTCCTCGACCGTGCACGACGAGCCGCAGATGCCGTTCGGCGGCGTCAAGGCGAGCGGCTGGGGGCGGTTCGGCGGGCGCGCCGCGCGCGAGGAGTTCACCGAGTTGCGCTGGATGACCGTGCAGCAGGGAGCGCGGCACTACCCGATCTGAGGCCGGTGCTCATCGGGCTCTCATGATCGGGCGCCAGCCTGCCGTACCGTCAACTCCGACGGAAGGTTCCCCCTGATGAGAATTGCCCTGCTCAGCCTGCTCGCGTTCGCCGCCCTTGCCGCGCCGGCCGGCGCCGCCCAGAGCGTCGACTCGCTCGCCCGCGCGGAGTGTCGCGAGGACCTGCGGACCGACCGCGCTGACTTCCGCCGCGACTACGGCGGGACCGGCGCAGCGGCGCTCCGGCGCTGCGTCGCCGAGGAGAAGCGCGAGGCGCGCCGCGACTGCCGTGAGGACCGGCGCGATGATCGCGCGGAGTTCCGCGCCGAGTACGGCGGGACCGGCCAGGCGGCGTTCACGCGCTGCGTGAAGGACGAGCTCCGCTGAGCCCCGCCGCGCTCAGCGCGTCGATCGGGGAGCTCGCGAGCAACCTCCTGCAGGAGCTCGGCTACGTCGGCCTCGTGGTGCTGATGGCGGTCGAGCACGTGTTCCCGCCGATCCCGTCGGAGCTCGTGCTGCCGCTCGCGGGCTTCGAGGTCGGCCGCGGGAACCTCAACCTATGGGGCGCGCTGGCGGCGTCCACGCTCGGCTCGGTGATCGGAGCGAGCGTGCTCTACGTGCTCGCCCGCCGTGGCGGCCGGCCGCTGGTGCTGCGCATGCGGCGGTTCCTGCGGGTGGACGAAGAGGACCTCGACAAGGCCGAGCGACGCTTCCGCCGCCACAGCGCCTGGATGGTGGTGCTCGGCCGCATGATCCCCGGTGTGCGCAGCCTGGTCTCGCTCCCGCCCGGCCTGCTGCGCATGCCGTTCGGGCGCTACCTCGCGCTGACGCTGACCGGCTCGCTGGTGTGGAACACGGCGCTGATCGTGGCGGGCCAGCAGCTCGGTAGCCGCTGGGACGAGGTCGGCGGCGTGGTCGGGCCGATCGCCCAGTGGGTGATCGTGGCGATCATCCCGCTCACGATCGCCGGGGTGGTCGCCCGCCGCCGCCGCGCCGCGCAGGCGTGACGCGGATCCGCCCGGTTCGCCGCGACGAGCTCGAGCTGTTGCTCGACATCGAGCGCGAAGCGGGCCGGGCGTTCGCCGACGTCGGGATGCCGGAGATCGCCGCCGACGACCCCGGGACGGTCGAGGCGCTGGCCGGCGCCTGGGTGGCGGTCGACGAGCACGACCGCCCGGTCGCGTACCTGATCAGCGACGTCGTCGACGGCTGCGCGCACATCGAGCAGGTCAGCGTCGCGCCGTCACATGCGCGCCGCAGCCTCGGCGCCGCGCTCATCGACCACCTGGCGGCGGTCACCGCGCGGCCGCTGACGCTCACCACGTTCCGCGACGTCCCGTGGAACGCGCCGTACTACGAGCGGCTCGGGTTCCGCGTCTTCAAGCCCGGCCCGGAGCTCGCCGCGATCGTTCGCGAGGAGGCCGCGCGGATCCCCGGCGACGCACCGCGAGTGGCAATGCGCCGCGAGACGCCGGTTACACCACTGTAAACAAGGGAAGGATCAGAGAGAGACCACGAAACGACAGGAGCGACCATGGCCCAGACCAAGGCAGACCGGCAGGCGGCAGCGAAGAAGGGTGCGGCGACGCGCGAGCGCAACAAGAAGCGCGCGCAGTCGCAGAAGGCGGGCACGAAGGGCGCCGCGAAGCGCCAGAGCAACGAGGCGTCCGCCAGCGCCAAGCAGGCGAAGCAGTCGGCGGTCGGCGGCGTCACCTCCGCGGTGCGCTCGCTCGGCGACGCGGCCGTGTCGGCCGGCAAGTCGGTGGCCACCCGCGCGCGCGGCGGCAAGAAGTAGCTCAGCTGCGACGGGCCGCCGCGACGTCGCGGCGGCCCGGCATGTGGATCAGCGGTGATGCCTCAGCGGGCGGAGGATCGGGTGGTGCCGGCGCCAGCGAGCGACGTCGCGACCGATCTTCGCGCCATGCACGTCGGCGATCCGGAAGTGGATCCCGGACCACACGCGCGCGTCCACGATCTCGTCGACCGCGTCGGACAGGCGGTCGTAGTTCCGCGTGATCGGCTCGGGTGGAGGGGCGGGAGCCGGCTGCATCGGCGGCGTGATCGTTCCGCTGAACGCCACGCGGTCGGTGCCGAAGAGCTCCTGCGCAGTGGCCACGATCGACCCACCGGCGGCCGACAGGCCCGACGCATGGTCGGGGTACGGCGGCGCGCCGATCAGGGACTTCCAGTCGGGGTCGCCTTCGGTCTGCGGGTTGCCGTCGCTGTCGCCCTCGTTGATGGCCGTGACGGGCCGCCAGAACGACCACTTCGCCTTGTCCCGCCAGGTCGCGATCGCCGTGTCGGCGGTGTTGAGGTAGATCAGCGCATAGAACCGTGCCCGGTCCACCGCTGACAGCGGGCGCTTGTCGGCGAGCGTTCGGATCAACATCGTCCAGGTGGCGGCCGCGTTGACCACGCCCCAGAAGCGCGCCGCGTCGGTCTGATCCCCGCTGCGCGTCGTGCTGTCGCTCTTCCCGACCAGCTTCACCTCCGCGTAGTCGCGCGCGTAGGCGCGGCTCGTGAGTGCGTTCGGCCCGCGCGACAGGAAGCGGTCGGGGTTGTGGACGAAGAACGGTTCGACGTTCCTCAGCCACGCGGCGGGGTCGTTGACGCCTGAGGTTGGCCGCCAGTCGCCGGGCTCCAGGACGGGGTGCCCATGGGGCGGGACGGGGAACTCCGGCTCCCCGAAGCGGCCGTCCTCGGTACGCGCGGTAATCATGGCCCACGCTGCGGCCTCGCCAGCGCGAACGCCGCCGCTCCTGGCCGGCCCCGCGGCGATGTTGGCGATCGCCGCGTTGTAGATCGGGGTGAGCTTCTCTCTAAGCGCCACTCGCTGCGGCTCCGCGACGACGTCGCCGTCGACGAGCATGCGGTACGCGGCGGTCGCGACGGCCGCATCCTGCGAGAACCATGGCTTGGCTCGCGGTGATGACAGGTATGGCTTGTAGCGATGGTCGATGGCGTTCACGGCGTCGAACATCGCGGCATGAACAATCGCCATCTGGACGAACCCAGTTGCGCCCTGGTTGCTGGGGGGCCCGGTCACAGCGGTCGCTGCGATCGCGTCCCAGTCGGACACGGAGTCCGCGCGCGCAGGGGCCGCGGAGAGCAGGAGACCGGCCGCCGTCGCAGTGGCAACGAGCACGCAGAGGCGTGCACGATGAAGGCTCATCGTTCCTCCTTCGGTTACTGGCTTATATGCCAGCTTCCGTGCTGCCTTCGGGCGCGACCGGTCTCCCGACTATCTACCTCCATTCAGGTCGAGTCAAGAGATGCCCATCGGTACCCTCGCCTCTCCGTGTCGCGCCCGGACTACTACGGCAACCCCGCCGGCGTCACGAGCGACATCGACGTCGTGCGCGCCATCTACGCCGCGTTCGCGGCCCGCGACATCGAGGGCGCCATCGCCTTCCTCTCTCCCGACTGCGAGCTGCACCTGCGCGGCACGCAGGCGCGGATCGGGCGCGACGAGCCCTACCGCGGCCACGCCGGCATGCGCGAGTACTTCGCCGACGTCGAGCGCACGTGGCAGGACCTCGTGCTGTTCGCCGACGACTTCCGCGCGATCCCGGGCGCCGTCGTGGTGATGGGCCACGTCGAGGGGCGCGTCGAGGGCGAGCCGGTCAAGCGGACGGCGATCTGGACCTGGAAGGTCAAGGACGGCAAGGCGACGGAGGTCAAGGTCGCCGACGTCGGTCCCGCGCCTTGACACCGCGTCGGGTGTGAGGCACCGTCGGGGCATGAGCGCCAAATACGTCCACACCTGCATCCGCGTCGTCGACCCGGAGGCCTCGCAGCGCTTCTACAGCGCGCTCGGGTTCGAGCCGCGCGGGCGGCTGCAGTTCACCTCCGCCTACAACATCTACATGGGGCTGCCCGGCGGCGGCGACGTGCTCGAGCTGACGGTCAACATCGGGCAGGAGGAGCCCTACGACCTCGGCACGGGCTACAACCACATGGCGGTCTCGGTCGACGACATCCACGCGACGCTTGCCACGCTCGAGCCGCTCGGCGTGACGCCCGAGAAGCCGCCCTACCACCCGGGCGACCGCGAGGAGCTGCCGCTGATCGCGTTCGTGGCCGATCCGGACGGCTATCGCATCGAGCTGATCGAGGGGGAGTTCAAGACTCCGCAAGACGCCGGGTAGGTTTCCGCCCTCAGATGGAGCACGAGCTGCGGATCCGCGGGCTGCGCCTGCACGTACGCGAGGTCGGTGACGGCCCGCCGCTGCTGCTGGTCAACGGCATCGGCGCGCACGTCGGCATGTGGCGCCCGCTCGAGCAGACGCTGCCCGACATCCGCGTCATCTCCTACGACGCTCCGGGCACGGGTCGGTCGGAGACGCCGCTGCTGCCGCTGACGATCTCGGCGCTCGCCGGCCTCGCCGAGGGCGTGCTCGACGCGCTCGGCTGCGAGCAGGTCGACGTGCTCGGCTACTCGTTCGGCGGCATCGTCGCCCAGCACCTCGCGCGCCGCGCACCCGAGCGCATCCGCCGCCTCGTGCTGGCGGCCACCACGCCGGGCTGGGGTGGCGTCTCGGGCTCGCCCGCCGTGATGGCCCACATGTCGACGCCGCTGCGCTACTACTCGCGCAGCTACCACGACGCCACGATCGGCGACATCGCCGGCGGTCGCGCCCGCGGAGATGCCGAGTGGCTCGAGCGCCACGCCGAGGAGCGCCAGGCCCACCCGCCGTCCCCGCTCGGCTACGCATGGCAACTCGCCGCGCTGAGCGTCCCGCCCGGCAGCCTGCCGTGGCTGCACGAGCTGCCGCACCCGACGCTCGTGCTGGCCGGCGACGACGACCCGCTCATGCCGGTCGCCAACGCGCTGCTGCTCGCCCAGCGGATCCCGCGCGCGCGGCTGCTGCTCGCGCCGGGGGAGGGGCACCTGCTGCTGCTCGACCCCGACAGCGCCGCCCATCCCGCCATCCGCGACTTCATCCGCTGCGACGACCTCGCCGGCTCGGAGGCGTGCGCCCGCACCATCGAGGTCGACGACGAGATGGTCGCGGCGGCGCTCCGCGAGGAGCGCCTCGCGTTGCACCCGATGGCGATGCTGAACTCGATGACGCGCGCGATCTTCAGCCGGTAGGCGAGAATGGCGGCCATGCGGAAGCTTCAGACCCAGGGCGTCCACCACATCACGATCGTGGGCGCCGACCGCCAGACGTCGATCGACTTCTGGGAGGGCGTGCTCGGCATGCCCTTCGTGTTCGAGCAGCCCAATCTTGATCGGGCAGAGGAGAGCCACCTCTACTTCGATCCCGGCGACGGTCGCCTGATCACGATCTTCACCAACGACGAGCGCACGCCCGACCCCGAGCGCACGCCGACCGACCCCGGTTGCGTGCACCACCTGGCGTTCGCGGTCTCCCAGGCGACGTTCTTCCAGGCCGTGGAGCGGCTCGACGAGCGCGGGATCAAGCACTCCGGCGTCAAGGACCGCGGGTTCATGGACTCGATCTACTTCAACGACCCGCTCGGGCTGCTGATCGAGCTCGCGTCCTACCGCTTCGAGCCGCCCGAGCACTTCACCCACGCCGAGGTGCTGCTCGAGGCGCACAAGCTGCGGGTCGAGCGCGGCGACTACAACATCGACCGCGCCCATCTCGCCGACGCGATCGAGCAGATGACCGAGCGCTCGCGCGGCTCGCTGTCCGAGGATCGCTCACCGAAGAACCCGTACCGCTAGAGGAGGAGAACCGATGGCTGCCAACACCCTGAACATCCTCACGCCGAGCGTGAACAACCTCACTGCTCGGATCTTCGTGCGGGCCGCCGGGCTGGACTTCGAGGAGAAGGACGTCTGGGGCAAGACGACAGAGCCGGAGTTCCTCGCCAAGGACCCCGCGCACCTGACGCCGATGCTCGAGGAGGCCGGGCTGCCGCGCGGGACCCTGTGGGAGAGCTGCGCGATCATGGCCTACCTCTGCAACAAGCACGGCCTCGAGCAGTTCTACCCCGCCGATCCCGGCGAGCGGGCGATGGTCGACAGCGCGAACTTCTATTTGATCGGCACCTTCTATCCGCTGGTGGCGCGGGCGACGTATCCGAAGCTCGGCTTCCCGCAGTACCCGGGCGAGGTGGCGACCTCCGAGGCCAGCGACGAGCTCAAGGCGCAGGCCCAGCGGGACGCCGAGGCCGCGCTCGCTGAGCCGCTCAACGCGTTCCAGTTCTTCCTCGACGGGCGCGAGTTCATCGGCGGCTCGCAGCCGTCGATCGCCGACATCCGGCTGTGCGCGACGCTCGAGTTCCTGAAGGCGATCGACTACGACTTCCCGGGCTGGACTACGGAGTACCTGGAGCGCGTGGAGTCGAGGCTGGGCGAGGCGTACACCGAGCCGGCGGGCGACGTCCGCGGTTTCGTGGCCTCCGTCAAGTGAGCGTCGCGGTCGTCACGGACAGCACGCCGTACCTGCCGCCGCGCCTGATCAAGCGGTGGGACGTCTCGCAGGTCTCGCTGTACGTGGGCTGGGACGGTGATCTGCGCCCCGAGCACTCCTACGACGACCTCGACGCGTTCTACGTGCGGCTGAAGGAATCGCCGTCGCTGCCGGTGACCTCGCAGCCGTCGGTCGGCGACTTCCTCGCGGTCTTCGAGCCGCTGGCGGAGGCGGGCCGGGACATCGTCTCGGTCCATATCGCCGAGGGGCTCTCGGGCACATGCGAGAGCGGCCGCGAGGCCGGCCGGCTGGTGCAGGAGAAGCACGGCACGCGCGTCGAGATCGTCGACGGCGCGACCGGCGCGGGCGGGCTCGGCTGCCTCGTGGTGGCGGCGGCTCGGTCGGCGGAGTGCGGCGCGGACGCCGACGCGGTGGTCGAGGAGATCCGCAGCACCCGCGAGCGGCTCGACATCTGGTTCGCGCTCGACACGCTCGAGTACCTGCGCCGCGGCGGGCGCATCGGCGCGGCGCAGGCGCTGGTCGGCGCGGCGCTGCAGATCAAGCCGATCCTCACGTTCGGCACCGAGATCTCGCCGGTCGGCCGCGTGCGCACACGCAAGCGCGCGTTCGAGCGGATGGTCGCCTACCTCGAGGAGCTGCGCGACCGCGGCGCGAGCGACTGGTGTGTCCAGCACGCGCAGGCCCACGAGGACGCCGCGCGGCTGGTGGAGCAGGGCACCGAGATCATCGGGTGCGATCCGCTGTTCTGCACCCAGGTCGGCCCGGTGCTCGGCGCCCACCTGGGGTCGGGGATGCTGGTGGGAGGCGTCGCCGCCAAGGGCTGAGCGAGTCAGTCCCCGCCGGCCTGGAAGCTGACGTGGAGCTGGCTGACCCGGCCGCCCCCGGTCCACGCCTCGAGGCCGCCCTCGGCCTGGCCGCACGGCGCCGTCCCGCGCTCCAGGACGTAGCGGATGATCGCGCCGTCGCGGACCTCGCGGGCGCTCGGGTAGAGGTCCCAGAGTTGCCGGACCGAGTCGCCGGCTGCGAGGCCGGTGGAGGTCCGCCACTCGCGCCCGTCGATCGATGCGGAGCAGAACTGGCCGAGCTCGCACGGGTCGGCGCCGCCGAGGTTCACGAACTGCATGATCACGCCGTGCTGCGCCCACGTGATCGTGCAGTCGGTGCGCCGCGGGGCGCGCTCGGTCGGCTGGCCGAGGACGTCGATCGCGCCGCTCACAGTACCGTCGGCCTCGACCTCGTAGCGGCCGATGAACTGCGCGCTTACGAGCCGTGAGCGCGGGACGGGCGATGCGGTCGGCGTGGCGGTCGTCGTCGGGGTCGGGGTCAGCGGCTCGTCGCTGTCGTCGCCGCTGAGAGCCAGCGACACCACCACGCCGATCACGGACGCCGCGACGGTGGCGACGAGCCACTTGCCCAGGCGCCCGAGATGCCCCCACCAGCGCCGACCTCGGTGTTGCGACCTACGGGGCGGTGGGCCCGCCGTGCTCACTGCGCGAGGTTAGCCCGCGCCGGGCAGCCCGGGCAAGCGCGCCGCTGCTGACTCAGCCTTGAGGGCGCTCCCCGAGGCAGCGATAGAGCGCGTCGCGGAGCGCGAGCTCGCGCGGGTCGTCGTAGAGGCGGAAGCCGGTGCGGTTCATCGCGTAGGCGAAGCCGATCCCGGCGTCGGGATCGGCGAAGCCGAACGAGCCGCCGGCGCCCGGCGTGCCGAACGCGAGGTCGGCGGAGGTGCCGAAGGTGAAGCGCGGGAACGGCTTGACGTAGCCGAGCGAGAACACCGACTCGATGTGGAGGACGAGGTCCACGCGCCCGCCGGTGGGTGCGACGGCGGGCAGCTTGAGCGCCTCCAGCGTCGCCGGCTTCAGGCCGAGCGCGGCGCCGCCGGTCGCGAACTCGCCGTAGGCGCGGGCAACGGAACGCGGCGTTCCGATCCCGTTCGCGGCCGGGATCTCCGCGCGCTGCATCTCGCGCCGGTTGTACTCGTTCAGCAGGCCGGTGATGCGCGGGTTGCCGAACGTGCGGTAGGTGAGGCTGCGCGGGTTGAGGAAGCCGAGCACGAAGCGGGGCGGGAACTCGTGCAGGTGCAGCAGCATCTCGGGCGGCGAGTAGCCGTGGATGCGTGCGATGCGCTCCGGCGGGACGTCGTCCGGGAGGCCGATGAAGAAGTCGAGCCCGAGCGGCGCGGCGACCTCGTCCGCGAAGTAGCGCCCGAGCGTCCGGCGCTGCGGGTCGACGCGCCGGATCAGCTCGCCCTCGTACCAGCCCAGCGTGATCCCGTGGTAGCCGTGGCGCGTGCCCGGCTCCCACGCCGGCTTCTGCGCGGCGATCGCGGCGCCGACGCGGTCCAGGTCGAGCAGATCGTCGAGGTCGAGGCGCTCGTCGATCGCGCACAGGCCGGCCTGGTGCGAGAGCAACTGCCGCACCGTGACGCGCTCCTTGCCGGCCGCGCTGAACTCCGGCCAGTACTCCGCCACCGGCGCGTCGTAGTCGAGCAGCCCGCGGCTGTGGGCGACGGCGACCGCCATCGACGCCACGCCCTTCGTGGTCGAGAACATCGTGACGAGCGTGTCCTCCTCCCACGGCGCCTTCGTCACGCCGTCGCGGTGGCCGCCCCACAGGTCGACGACCTTGCGGCCGTCGCGGTAGACCGCGACGGCCGCGCCGATCTCATCGCGCTCCGCGAAGTTGGCCCGGAAGGCGTCGGCGACCGGGCCGTATCCCTCGTCGGCGGCGCCTTGGACCATTCAGTCCCGCTCGACCACGCGGAAGCGGTTGCCGTCGGGATCGCGGAACGTGAACATCGGCGGCACGTACTCGCCCATGCGGATCACCTCCGCGTCGGCGTCGACGCCCGCCGCCAGCAGCGCCGCGTGGTCGGCGTCGGCGTCGGAGGTCGCGAGGCTCACCTCCATCGCGTCGCCGGGGACGAGCGCGATCGAGGTTGCCGCGCCGGGCGGCGCGACCTCGAGCCAGCGCTGCCCGGGGGCGAACTCGGCGTCGAGGCGGACCTCGCAGCCGAGCGTGCCGACGTAGAACTCGAGCGCCTTGTCCTGGTCGCTCACGGGGACGATGACGGTCCCGACGCGGGTGACGGCGCTCATGACTCCAGCACCTCCTTGAGCCCGGCGACCCGCTCTCGCCAGAACGCCTTCATGCGCTCGGCCTCGGCGCCGTCGGCGAGCCGCTCGTGCGACAGCGCCGCTGTGCTCTTCGCCTCGCCCTTGGCGGCGAAGGCGACGTGGACGCGGGTGGCGCCGTCGCCCCAGTCGAAGCGCGCCGAGCGCGGCTCGATCGTGGTGCGCTCGCGCAGGTCGCCGTCGGGCAGCCAGCGCTCGCGCAGGCCGGCGTCGACGAACGCCGCGTAGAGCCGCTCGACCGGGACCGCGACCGTCTTCGAGGCGGTGACGGTGAAGCCGTCCTCGTGCTCGCCGACCTGGCGGCCGCGGCGGGCCTTGTCGTAGCCGCCAACCACCGCCTGCACGTTCCAGGCCAGCGGGTGCAGGCCCTCGCGCTCGGCGAGCCAGCGGGCGGTCTCGCGGTGCGTCATGTCGGCCGCGCCGGCCTCGTCGAGCAGGTCGAACCACTCCTCCCAGCCGCGGCCGGTGCGCTCCCGGATCGTCTCGTCGGAGGTGGCCAGCGAGATGTGCTGCGGCTCGTCGCCGCCCTGCAGCAACTGCAGGCGCGCCGCCGTGTAGCTCTCGCCGGTCTTCTCCATCCGCGAGCGGACGAGGCGCTTGAAGGATCTGTTTGCCGTCATCGGGTGCTCCTCTCGAGGCGGCGGCTCCGCGACTCACGCTCACGAGGCCCCACCGGGAAAGGGCAAATATCCGACCGGCGCCCCGAAGGCTTGAGCCTCCTTTGCCCCCGCAGGGCCGGTGGCGTGAGCACCGGGATCGAGGGTTCGGCGCGGGACGGCGCCACGGGTCAGGATACGCGCGTGAGCCTCGTCGAGCAACTGCCGCAAGCGTGCGCGCCGTCCTGATCACCGGGCCGCCCGGCTCTGGCAAGACGTCGGTGCTCGAGGCGCTGGTCGACGCGCTCTCCGACGACGACGTGCCGCACGCGGCGCTGGAGGTCGAGGCCGTGATGTGGACGCACCCGGCGCTCGACGAGGAGGCGCGGCTGCGCCATGTGCGCGTCAACTGCGCGCTGCTGCGCAAGGCCGGCTCGGAGCTGCTGCTGGTGGCGGACACGGTCGAGACAGAGGCGGAGCTGGCGCAGCTGATCGCGGCGGTCGATGCCGACGAGGTGTTCGTCGTCCGCCTGCGCGCGGAGCCCGACACGCTCGCGGAGCGCATCATCGCCCGCGAGCCGCCGCGGTGGTCGGGGCTCGCCGCGCTCGTCGCGCACGCGCGGACGATGGCGCCGGTGCCGGGCGCCGACCTCGAGCTGAGCACCGAGGGGCAGGCGGCGGAGGACGTCGCGGCGCAGATCCGGAAGACTGCGCGGCTGTGACCACGACACTGCCCACGAGCCTCGTCGGCTCCTACGCCCAGCCCAACTGGCTCATCGACCGCGAGAAGCTCGCCGGGCGCTTCCCGCCCCGCGTGCGGGCGCTCGAGCTGTGGCGGGTCGACCCGCAGTGGCTCGAGGAGGCGCACGATGACGCGACGCTGCTCGCCATCCGCGACCAAGAGCGCGCCGGGCTCGACATCGTCACCGACGGCGAGATGCGGCGCGAGAGCTATTCGAACCGCTTCGCCAACGCACTTACCGGGATCGATCTCGACAACCCCGGCACGGCGCTCGACCGCAGCGGCCACCCCAACCCGGTGCCGCGCGTCGTCGGGCCGATCGAGCGCAAGCACCCCGTCCAGGTGCGCGACCTCGAGTTCCTCAGGGCCAACACCGACCGGCTCGTGAAGATCACCGTCCCGGGCCCGTTCACGATGTCCCAGCAGGCCCAGAACGACCACTACGAGCACGAGGCCGATCTCGGCCTCGCCTACGCGGCCGCGGTCAACGCCGAGATCGCCGACCTGTTCGCGGCCGGCGCGGACATCGTCCAGATCGACGAGCCCTACATGCAGGCGCGCCCGGAGAAGGCGCGCGAGTACGGCCGCGACGCGCTCGAGGCCGCGCTGGCCGGCCACGCCGGCACGACCGCCGTGCACATCTGCTTCGGCTACGCGGCGATCATCCACGAGCGGCCCGAGGGCTACTCGTTCCTGACCGAGCTGTCCGCCGTCGACTGCGACCAGATCTCGATCGAGACCGCGCAGTCCGAGCTCGACGACTCGGTGCTCGAGGGGCTCCCGGGCAAGACGATCATCCTCGGCGTGCTCAACCTCGACGACCCCGCGGTCGAGACGCCGGAGGTGGTGGCCGACCGGATCCGGCGGGCGCTGCCGTACAAAGGCGTCGGCGAGCTGGTGGCCGCGCCCGACTGCGGGATGAAGTACCTGCCGCGCGAGTCGGCGTTCGGCAAGCTGCAGTCGCTGGTGGCCGGCGCTGCGGATCGTGCGCGACGGCTAGGCGCCGAGATCCGCCAGGAGGCGGCGCGTCGTCGCCGCCGCGACGAGGTTGCCCTTGCGCTCGTCCAGGGCGAGCGCGCGGCGGGCGGCCTCCGCTGCCTCGTCGATCCGCCCCGCCGCGCGCAGCCCCTCGGCGAGCGTGCGCTGCGCGTCGGCTCTGACGAGGAGGAGCGCCGTCGCCTCGGCCAGCTTCACCGCGGTCTCGGCCTCCTCAAGGCCGGCAATCCGATCGCCGGCGCGCGTGGCGAGGTGCGCCCGCGCGATGTGCCGCTTGATGGCCCACTCGAGATCACAGGGCGCGGGCACCGCGTCGATCTGCTCGACCGCCGCCGCGGCGTCCGCGGGCCGGTCCTGCGCGATCACCGTGAGCGCCAGGTCGACGTTGACCATCGCCTGGTACCAGCGATCGCCGGGCCCGGAGACCATCGCCTCGGCGTCTCGCACCGCCTGTTCGGCCGCGACGGGATCGTTCGCGAGCATCTCGGCGAGCGCGACGAGTAGGGCCAGGTAGGCGGCCATCAGGTCGAGCCGCAGGTCGGCGAACCCGGCACGCGCGAGGTGCATTTCTCCGCGGGCCTCCTCGTAGCGGCCGACCATCACCAGCAGGACGGCGCGGCAGCCGAGGAGGCTGAGCCGGCCGGCGCGCTCGGCGTCGCGGAGCAGGGCATCGCAGCGGGCGATCGCCTCCGGCGCCGGCCACGGGCCCTCGACCAGGCACCAGGACATGAACACGAGCGCCGTCGCCGCATCGAAGTCGCTCCCAGCGCGGCGCGCGAGGGCAAGCATCTCCTCCGCGTGGGCGTAGGAGGCGACCGTGTCGCCGGCGAGCCACGCGAGATCGGACATCAGGTAGGCGGCGCGCGCCAGCCCGAGCTCGTCGCCGAGCGCACGCATCGTGGCCACCGCCTCCGTGGCGATGGCGACCGACCGCTCCGGTCGGAACGTCTCGGGGTGACAAGAGAGCCGGATGTGCTCGCGTTCGATGCGCGCGCGGGCGTGGACGCGGTCGAGCCCGAGCGCGCCGGTCACCGACACGGCGCGGTCCGCCAGCGCCTCGGCCCGGTCGGACGCTCCCGACTCGAACAGCGCGGAGACGAGCGCCGGCAACAGCGCGGCGCCCGCCGGGCCGTCGTCGCCAAGCAGCGCCACGGCGCGATCGAGGAAGCCGATCTCGCCGGCGAGGTCGCCGCGGGCGTGGGCCAGCTCCGCCGCGGCGGTGAGCCGCTGCCCGGCCCGGTCCGCAAGCTCCGGCGGAGCACGACCGCCGATCTCCTCCGCGAACCGGCACGCGGTCTCGAGGTGGAAGCCGATCCGCGCGTCGGCCTCCGCCAGATCGGCGCCGAGCTCTGCGAGCCAGGTGGCGTGCCGCTCGTGCAGGCGCGCCCGCGCCGACTTCGCCAGCGAGGCGTAGGCGACGTCGCGGATGAGCGTGTGCCGGAAGCGCAGAGTGCCGCGGCGCGCGCCGCTGACGAGCAGGTCGCGCTCCAGGAGCTGTTTGCAAGCGCGCTCGACGTCAGCCTGTGTGATCCCGGCGGCCAGCGCGTGGACCGACTCTGCGTTGAACGTGTCGCCGGCGACCGCGCCCAGCGCCAGCGCCGCGCGCTCCGCCGCGTCGAGCCGGTCAAGCCGAGCGGTGAGGAGCGCCTGCAGCGCGGGCGGCAGATCGTCCGCCTCGTGCCGCTCGCCGACATAGGCCATGAGCTGCTCGAGGAAGAGGGGGTTGCCGCCCGCCGCCTCAGCGACCTGCCGCTGCTCGGCCGGTGGCAGGCGGCCCCCGCCGATCGTGGCGAGCAGCGACGCGCTCGCCCCGGCCGACAGCGGCCGCAGCGTCAGGCACTCGCCCCGCTCCAGCCGTTCCCCGGCGTGCTCAAGCAGGTCGGGGCGCGCGACCCACACGACGAGCAGGGGCGTGTGGCGCAGCCGGGCGACGAGCTCGAGCAGCAGGTCCAGCAGCGCCGGCTCGGCCCAGTGTGCGTCGTCGACGACGATCACGAGCGGCCTGACCCGGGCGAGCGCGCCGACGAGCTGGAGGAACGCCCACTCCGTGTCCTCACCGGGCTCGCCGTCCTCCAACCCGACCGCCGCGGCCACCCGACGGACCGCGATCGCCGGGATCCCGAGCGCGGCCGCGAGCTTGTCGGCCGAGAGATCGCCCCGAGCCTGCGCCACGGCCTCGCGCAGCGGCCACATGGTGATGCCCTCGCCGTAGGGGCGGCAGTGGCCGGTCAGCACGGTCCCGTCGGCGCCCGCGATCGCCGTCAGCTCCGCGACGAGCCGCGACTTGCCGATGCCGGGCTCGCCGAGGACGGTCAGCAGCTCCGGGGAGCGCTGCGCGGCGACGCGCGCGAACGTGTCGCGAAGGTGGTTGCGCTCCTGTTCGCGCCCAACCAGCGGCTGGTCGAAGCGCCGGGCGATCGCGGGCGCGTCTGCGTCAAGGCCGCCGAGCAGGAAGCCGCCGCCCTCGAGCGGGGAGGCGCGGGCCGCATGTCGCACGACCTCCCACGTCGACTCGGCCAGCCGGATCTCGCCGCGCCCGGCCGAGCGCGCGAGCCGCTCGGCCACCCCGAGCGCCTCGCCGATCACCGGCGGGTTGCCGGCGGCGACCACCTCGCCGGTGCAGGCGCCGGAGCGCACGCCGAACGGGAGCCCGTCGCGCAGCTCCGCCGCGGCCCGCAGCGCGCGCTGCGCGTCATCGTCGTGCGCCAGCGGCATGCCCAGCACCGCGACGACCGCATCGCTGTGCAGCTCGATGACGCTCCCGCCGTGGCTGGTGAAGACCGTGCGCCCGGTGGCGTGGAAGCGTTCGACGACAGCCTGCAGGGATTCGGGGTCCAAGCCCGGCACGTCCGGGCCGGCCAGCTGCGAGACGACGCAGGTCACCCAGCGGCGCCCATGGGGCGGGCGCTCGACGGCGCGCCTCGGCGGCTGCGCGGGCGCGGGGACCTCCTGGCGCAGGATTGCCGCTTCCAGCGCGCGCAGGTCGGGCGACGGCTCGATGCCGAGCCCGCCGACGAGCGCCCGGTGCGCGTCGCGGTAGGCGGCGAGCGCGTCGGCTTGGCGGCCCGCGCGGTAGAGGGCGAGCATCAGCTGGCCGCGCAGCCGCTCGCGCACCGGGTGCTCTTGGACCAGCCCCTCGAGCTCGCCCGTGACCTCGGCGTGCCGGCCGCACGCGAGGTCGGCCTCGATGCGCTCGCTGACGCAGTTCAGCCGCAGGTCTTCGAGCCGCGCGATCTCGGGCTGGGCGAAGCGCTCGGTGGCGACGTCCGCGAGCGCCGGCCCGCGCCAAAGCTCGAGCGCCTGGCGCAACGTCGCCGCCGCCTCCCACGGCTCGCCGCGGGCGAGCTCCTCGCGCCCGAGCCGGAAGCGCTGCTCGAAGCGGTCGGCGTCGAGCCCGCCTGGGGGAAGTCGCACGGCGTAGCCGCCGCCCTCTGACAGCACCAGCTCATCGCCGAGCGCGGCCCGCAGCCGCGACGCGACGACATGCACGGCATTGCGCGCGTTCTGGGGCCCGGCGCCTTCCCACAGCTCGTCCACGACGCGGTCGAGATGCACGGCGTCGCCGCGTTGCACGAGCAGCAGCGCGAGGAGGGAGAGCGCGCGACCGCGGGGTACACGGGCGGGCCGGCCGGCTTCGAGGTCGACCTCGACCGGCCCGAGGATCCGAAACTGCGCGTGCACCTCGGGCCGAGCCTATCCGGGGTCGGAGGCCCAAGTGAAAGCGTTCCGAAAGCCGACTGCGCGACGGTCTCTTGCGTGACCACTACCTCGCCGGCGCGCCCGCAGCCTCCCGCGCCCGCATATACGCCCTGGGGCATGCTCGCGGCGATCGACCTCCACGACGGCGATCGCGCGCGGCTCACCGATCCCGACAGCATCCGCCACTTCGTGCCCGCGCTCATCGCGGCGATCGGCATGCGCGCACATGGCCCGCTGATGATCGACCGCTTCGGCGACGACGAGCTCGAAGGCTGGTCGGCGCTGCAGTTCATCGAGACCAGCTCGATCACCGTCCACGCTGACGAGGTCTTCGGCCGCTGCTTCGTCGATGTCTTCTCCTGCCGGCCGTTCGATCCCGAGCTCGCTGCTGCGCTCGCCGTCGCGCACTTCGGCGGGACAGCGACCGTGCGGGTGCTCCGGCGATGATCGAGCTCGTCGTGGTCCTCGGCCTCGCCGCCGGCCTCGTCGGCGTGCTCGACACGATCCCGTATGTCCGCGACACGCTGCGGGGCGCGACGCGCCCCCACCGCGGGACGTGGCTCATCTGGGGCGTGCTCGCGATCGTCGTGTGCCTGTCGCAGCACGCCGACGGTGCGTCCTGGAGTCTCGTCATGGCGGGTGTGCAAGCCGTGCTGACGAGCGTCATCTTCGGGCTCTCGATCCGTTGGGGCGAGGGCGGGCTCAGCCCGGCCGAGATGGTGATGATCGCCATCGCGGGCGCCGGCGTGGTCGGCTGGGTCGTGGTCGACGAGCCGCTCGTCGCCACCCTGTGCGTCGTCGTCGCCGACCTCGTCGGGGCGGCGATGATGGTCCCGAAGACCTACCGCGACCCGGAGTCCGAAACGCTCGTCACCTTCGCGTTCGCGAGCCTCGGTGGCGCGCTGGCGGCCGGCGCCGTTGGCGCGATCGACGTGTCGCTGCTGCTCTATCCCGTCTACTACTGCGTCATCAACGGCGCGATCGCACTGCTGATCTGGCAGCGTCGAAGCGTGCTGCAGCTTCAGGTCGCCTGAAGCGGCAGCACCGCGCGCACCAGCGTGCCCTCGCCGGGCGGGCTGGTGACCACGAGCGAGCCGTCGACCGCGCCGACGCGGTCGGCGAGACCGGCCAGCCCTGAGCCGGCGCCGGCCTGCGCGCCGCCGACGCCGTCGTCCTGCACCTCGACCACGAGCGAGTCGTCGCCGTTGGCGAGCCGCACCGTCGCGTGGCTGGCGTTGGCGTACTTGGCCACGTTGGTGAGCGCTTCCGAGACCGTGAAGTAGGCGGTCGCCTCGACGACCGGCGGCAGCCGCTTCTCCGGCAGCGACACGACCTCGACCGGGACCGTCGCGCGCGAGACGAGCGTCTCGATCGCGGGCGCGAGGCCGCGCTCGGTCAGCACGGCGGGGTGGATGCCGCGGGCGAGCTCGCGCAGCTCGGCCGAGGCCTGCTTGAGCTCGTCACCGAGGCGGTCGAGGAACGGGCCGGCGGAGTCCGGGTCCTTGGCGAGCCGGGCGCGCGCCACGCGGACGTCGAGTGCGAGGCTGACGAGCCGCTGCTGGGCGCCGTCGTGGAGGTCGCGCTCGATCTTTCGCCGCGCGGCGTCGGCGGCCTCGACGATGCGGGTCCGCGACGCGCGGAGCTCCTCGGTGCGGGCCGCCTCGACCTCGCGCCGGCGCAGCGCGTCCTCGGCCTCGCGGCGGTCGGTGATGTCGAAGATCGCGCCGTCCATCCACAACCGCCCGCCCGGGCCCTTGACGAGCTGGCCGCGGTCGAGCACCCAGCGGATCTCGCCGTCGGCGCGCACGATCCGGTACTCGAGGACGAACGCGTCGTCGGTGTCGTGGGCGTGCTTGACCGACTCGAGGATCTGCGCGCGGTCGTCGGGGTGGACGATGCTCATCAGCGTCCGCTTGGCGCTGGCGATGAAGTTCGCCGGCGGATAGCCGGAGATGCGCTCGATCTCGTCGCTGATCAGCGCGAGCGTGAAGTCGGCATGCCACGCCGAGCGGTAGATCGCGCCCGGGACGTTGACCATCAGCGCCCGCAGGAGCGTGTCGTCGGAGCGCTGCTGGGCGGCGCGCACGCCGGCGCGCGTGCGGGCGAGCAGCTCGGTGCGCGAGCACGGGCGCTGGATGTAGTCGTCGGCGCCGGCCTGCAGCGCCGCGACGGCGGCGCGGCTGTCGTCGCGGTCGGTGACCGCGAGCAGCCACGCCTCGCCGAGCCGGGCGTCATCGCGCAGCACGCGGCAGTCCGCTGCGGCGTCATCGCCGCCGACCAGGATCAGCTGCGCGGGCGCGTTGGCGAGGTCCTTCAGCGCCGCCTTGGGGCTCGGCACGGTCCGGAGCTCGTGGCCGGCGGCGCGCAGCCACGGCGCCACCTCTTGCTCGACGTCCCCGACGAGCAGGAGGGCGGACTCGTGTCGCCGCAGGTATCCGGGGGAGTCGGGCACTCAGTCCCGATTATTCACGCCTAGACTGCGCACGTGCCCGAGATCACGGTCGTAGCGCCCGGCGGGGGAGAGGTGATCGGCGACGCGGCCGACCGGCGCGTCGAGATTCTGTGCGATCACGACTCCCTGCACGCGACGTTCTCGCGCTTCGCGCCCGGCCGCGAGGGCGCCGACCTGCACGTCCACCACGAGCACACCGATCTGTTCTACGTGCTCGAGGGCGAGTTCACGCTCCGGCTGGGGCCGGAGGGCGAAGAGGTGCGGATGCCGGCCGGCACCGTGGCGCGCATGCCGCCGATGGTCGTCCACGGCTTCCGCAACGGCAGCGACGCGGAGCTCCGCTTCCTCAACTTCCACGCGCCCGGCGCGGGCTTCGCCAGCTACATGCGCGACCTGCGCGACGGCCGCCCCGCCGCCTACGACCAGCACGACCCGCCGGAGGACGGCGGCCGCAACCCCGGCGACGCCGTGATCGGGGAGTGGCCGAACGAGGACACGATCAAGATCCACGAGGACCGCAGCGTGCCCGGGATGCGCCCGCAGTCGCACATCGACATGCGCAACGTCGAGCTCTACGTGCTCGAGGGCGAGATCGTGGTGCGCGCGGGCGGCGAGGAGCTGCGGGCGGAGACGGGCGCGTGGGTGCACGTGCCGCCGCAGGTCGGGCACGCGATCACGGCGGCGGGGTCTGCCGAGGCGCGGTACCTGGTTGTGCATACGCCTGCGGAGTAGGCAGGCTCGGCTCGAACGGCAAACTGCGGCTGGGTAGGGCTGGGGTTCGGGGTGCCGCGGCGGCCACGAGTGTCACCTCGAGGTCGGTATGCGACCTCGAGGTGACATTCGTGCCGGGCGGCTCACCCCTCGCTTCCCTACCCAGCCGCAGTTGACGTTCGCCACGAGCCACCGACTAGGGTCCAAGACATGCCCACCGTCCAAGCCGCCACGCTCGTCGCGCCCTACAAACTCGAGGTCCACGACTACCCGTATCCGAGTGAGCTCGAGCCCGGCGCCGTGCTTCTGCGGATGATCGCGTCGGGGATCTGCGGCACCGACAAGCACACGTTCCGCGGCGAGGTCGAGCAGTACCCGGGCAGCGAGACGCAGCGTGGGGCGACGTACCCGCTGATCCAGGGCCACGAGAACGTCGGGATCGTGGAGGCCGTGGGGGAGGGCGCCGCCGCGTACGCGGGCGACGGCACGCCGCTCGAGCCCGGCGACCGCGTGGTGCCCGCGCCGAATCGCGCCTGCGGCCACTGCGCCGCGTGCCAGCGCGGCTTTCCGTACTTCCTCTGCACCAACCTCGACAGCTACGGCAACGCGCTCGCCGCCGACGTCGCGCCGCACCTGTTCGGCGGCTGGTCGCAGTACCTCTACCTCAAGCCCCGCACGGGCATCTTCCGCGTCCCGGACTCGCTGCCCGACGACGTGGCGGTGCTGACCGAGATCTTCGCCGTCACCCACAGCCTCGAGCGCGCCGCGGTGGTGCCCAGGCCGTCGGGCTTCCGGCCCGGCGACTCGGTCGCGGTGATCGGCGTCGGCGCGCTCGGCCAGGCGCACGCGATCAAGGCGCAGCTGATGGGCGCGGGCCGGGTGTTCGCGATCGACCCGTCGCAGAAGCGGCTCGACGTCGCCGCCCGCGTGGCGGGCGCCGAGGCCGCCGACGCGGACGAGCTGCGCAACATCGACCTCGTCGTCAACGCCACCGGCTTCCCCGGCTCGTTCGCGAAGGCGGTCGCGATGGTGCGCGACGGCGGCACGATCATCGAGGTCGGCGCGTTCGTGAACATGGGCGACGAGACGTTCAACCCCGCCGTGATCTGCGGGCGCAACCTCACGCTGATGGGGATCGGCGGCGAGGACCTGAAGGTCTACGACCGCACGCTCGCGCTGATGGCCCGCCACGCCGACTCGATCCCGTTCGCCGAGATGGTCTCCCACCGCTTCGACGTCGCCGACGCGCCGGAGGCGATGCAGACCGCGCTCGACGCGGAGCGCTCCGCGAAGGTCCTGATCACGTCAGGTTGAGCGCGTCCTCCAGGGCGCGCCGCATGACCGCCGGGTCCGGGTCGACGCCGGTCCAGTGGCGGATCCCGATCACGCCCTGGTTGACGAGCATCCCGAGCCCGTCGAGCACGGTGCAGCCGCGCGCCTCGGCGTCGCGGATGAGGCGCGTCCGCGGCGGATTGCCGATCACGTCGGCGACGACCATGCCCGGGCGGAGCGAGTCGACGTCGACGGGCACGCGCGCGTCGACGATCGGGGAAGAGGCCGATCGAGGTGGCGTTGACGACGATGTCCGTGCCCTCGGGCACGGCGTAGTCGCCCTCCCACGGCACGAAGCTCGCGGCGGACGATGTCCGCGCGATGAGCAGGTCGGCGAGCTCCTCGCCCCGCTCGCGCCCGCGGTTGACCACCGTGATCGACGCCGCGCCCGCGAGGGCCGCCTCCACCGCGATCGCCCGCGCCGCGCCGCCGGCGCCGAAGATCACGAGCGAGCGCCCGGCCGGGTCCACGACCGTCTTCAGCGCCTCCAGGAACCCCTGCCCGTCGGTGTTCTCGCCGATCCACCGCCCGTCGCGCGCGACCACGCAGTTGACCGCCCCGATCACCTCGGCCGACGCGCCGAGCCCGTCGAGGTGCTCGATCACCGCGACCTTGTGCGGGATCGAGCAGTTGAAGCCCACCCAGCCCATCGCCCGGGCGCCGCGGACGGCGTCGCCGAGCGCCTCCGGCGCGACCTCGCAGTTCAGATACCGGGCCGCGAGCCCGTGATGGCGGTAGGCGGCCTCGACCATCGCGACGGTCGGGTTCTCGGCCGCCGGCGTCGCGAACGAGCCCGTGATCAGGTCGAGGAAGCCACTCACGGCACAATCCTCACATGACGAACCGCGCAGCTGTCCTCCACGCCATCGGCGACGTGCGGATCGAGGACCGCCCGATGCCGGAGCCCGGGCCGCTCGACGTGCTCGTCGAGATCGCCGCGGTCGGCGTCTGCGGCTCCGACGTCCACTACTACGAGCACGGCCGCATCCAGACGCGCATCGTCCGCGGGCCGCACGTGCTCGGCCACGAGAGCGCCGGGCGCGTCGTCGCGACCGGCGACCGCGTCACGAAGCACCGCACCGGCGACCGCGTGACGATCGAGCCCGGGCTGCCCTGCGGGGCTTGCCGCGAGTGCCGCACCGGCGCCTACAACCTCTGCCAGGACGTCAAGTTCCTCGGCGCGCCGCCGACCGACGGCGCCTTCACGCGCTACCTCGCCATGCACGAGGACTTCGCGCACGCGCTGCCCGACGATCTGAGCGACGAGGCCGGCGCGCTGATGGAGCCGCTGTCCGTCGCGCTGTGGGCGTGCGAGCGGGCCGGCGTCAGTGCCGGCGATCGCGTGCTCGTCACCGGAGCCGGGCCGATCGGGCAGCTGAGCGCCCAGGCCGCGGCGGCTCGGGGCGCGACGGAGATCGTCGTTACCGACGTCAACCGGCACCGGCTGGAGCTGGCGCTGCGGACGGGCGCGACGCACGTACTGGAGGCCGGCGAGCCGCCGCCGGAGGCCGACGTGCTGATCGAATGCTCCGGCCATCCGCAGGCGATGCATGACGGCATCGCCGCGCTGCGCCCGGCCGGCACCGCGGTGCTGGTCGGCATGGGGGGCGGCGACGACGCGGCCGTCCCGCTGAGCCTGATCCAGACGCGCGAGATCTGGCTCAGCGGCACGTTCCGCTACGCCAACACCTACCCGGCGGCGATCGCGCTCGCGGCCTCGGGCCAGGTCGACCTCGAGGCGATCATCACCGGTCATTTCGAGCTCGACGACGTCGAGACGGCGCTCCGGGCCAGCCGCGAGGACCCGCACAGCGTCAAGCCGATCGTCACGCCGTAGCCCGACTATCCAAACGCCTCGGCGTGCGAGCCTGGTCATGCGGTCGCAACTTCCGCCAGCCGCGGCGGCGACGCCCCGGCGCGCTCGACCGTCCGGCCCGCGACCACGCACGCGAAGTGCGTGGCGTCGAGCACCGCGTCGGTCCGCGCGAGGTCCTCGGCCCCGAGCCCCGAGCGCCGCCACCAGGCGAGGAAGCCGCCGCCGAACGCGTCACCCGCGCCGATCGTGTCGACCACCTCGACCTGCAGCGCGGGCACATCGGTCTCGCCATCGGCGGTCACGACGGTCACGCCCGCGCCGCCGCGCGTGAGCAGCACGACCGACGGCCCGGTCTCGAGCAGCGCGCGCGCCGCCTCGACGTGGTCGCGCTCGGGGTCGAGCCACGCGAGGTCGTCGTCGCTCGCCTTCACTACGTGCGTGCGGGGGAGCAGCCGGTCGATCCGCGCCCGGTAGCGCGCCGCGTCGGGGATCGCCAGCGGGCGGACGTTGACGTCGACCATCACGAGCGCGCCGGTGGCGTGCTCCACCACCGCCTCGAGCGCATCGGCGATCGGCTCGAACACGAGCCCGAGCGTCCCCACGTGCACCATCTCGACGCTCGGCGGCAAGGTCGCGAGCGCGTCCTCCGGCGTCAGCCCCGGCACCGACGTCCCTCCGGAGTAGAAGCGGTAGGTGGCCGCGCCCTCCTCGTCGAGCTCGGCGAGCGCGAGCGTGGTGGGGTCGTCGGTCTCCACCACCATCTCGAGGCTGACGCCGTCCTCCACGAGCTGCTCGCGCAGCTGCGTGCCGAACCGGTCGTTCGACAGCCGGCCCAGGTAGGCGACCGGCTGCTCGAGCCGCCCCAGCGTGCGGGCGCAGTTGAACGGCCCACCTCCCAGGTGGGCCGCCAACTCTCCGTCACCGCCGGCGACGAGGTCGACGAGCGCCTCGCCGCCGACGACGATGGAGGAGGTCACTCGTCCCGCTTGGCGTCCGCCTGCTCCTCCTGGGGCGTCGGCGGCGGCGCGTCCTTCGGGATGACGACCTCGTCCGAGCCGCCCTTGTGCTCGATGTCGTGCACGACGGCGCCGGTCATGATCCCGACGACCTCGTGCATCGAGTGCTCCTTCGGATCCACGACGGCCACGCGCTTGCCGAGCCGGTGGATGTGGATGCGGTCGGCGATCTCGAACACGTGCGGCATGTTGTGGCTGATCAGGATCACCGGCAGCCCGGCGTCGCGCACGCGCTTGATGAGCTCGAGCACCTGCCCGGACTCCTTGACGCCGAGCGCGGCGGTCGGCTCGTCCATGATCACGAGCTTGTTCGCCCACGCGGCGGCTCTCGCCACCGCGACGCCCTGGCGCTGGCCGCCCGAGAGCGTCTCCACCGCCTGGCTCATGGAGCGGATGCCGATCTGCAGGCTCTTCATCTGCTTCTCGGCTTCCTCCTTCTGGCCCTTGTGGTCGACCATCCGGAGGATGCTCCCCAGCGGTCCCGCGCGGCGCTTCTCGCGACCCAGGAACAGGTTGGTCGCGATGTCCAGCGCGGGCGCCACCGCGAGGTCCTGGTAGACCGTCTCGATGCCCGCCCGGCGCGCCTCGAGCGGCGACTTGAAGTGGACCTCCTCGTTGTCGAGGCTGATCGTCCCCTTGTCCGGGATCGTGGCGCCCGAGAGCGCTTTGATCATGCTCGACTTGCCGGCGCCGTTGTCCCCGATCACGGCGAGGATCTCGCCGGGATAGAGGTCGAAGTCGGCGCCGTCGATGGCGGTCACCTGGCCGTAGCTCTTGTACAGGCCGCGCGCCGACAGGATCGGCGTCTGGCTCTCGATCTCGTCCTTCGTCTTCGCCTGAGCGCTCATGCCCGCTTCCTCGCGATCTGGTCGACGGCCACGGCGGTGATGACCAGGATGCCGGTGATGAGGATCTGGTACTGCGACGCCACGCCCATGAGGACGAGGCCGTTGCGCACCACGCCGATGATCAGCGCCCCGATCAGGGTGCCGATGATCGTGCCGCGGCCGCCGAACAGGCTCGTGCCGCCCAGCACCACCGCGGTGATCGCGTCGAGGTTGTCGGTCAGGCCGGCGTTCGGGTCACCGACACCGGTGCGGGCGACCAGCAGCAGCGCCGCGATCCCGTAAATCGCGCCCGCGACCACGTAGACCATCAGCAGCTGCTTGCGCACCGGGACGCCCATGAGGCGCGTCGCCTCGGGGGCGTCACCCAGCGCGTACACCCGCCGCCCCCAGGTGGTCTGGGTCAGCACGAACCACGCGATCCCGAACAAGGCGAGCGTGACCAGCGATCCGTACGTGATCGCCGTGCTCCCGATCTTGAAGGACTCGCCCAGCTTCGTCATGGCGATGGGGAGGTTCGAGATCGTCTCGTCGTTGGACCAGATGTGCGTGAGCGCGAGACAGATGCTGTACGTACCCAGCGTGACGATGAACGGCGGCATCGCCAGGCCCACCACGAGCCCGCCGTTGACGAACCCGACGACCATGCACGTCGCGATGCCGAGCAGGATCGCGATGCCCGGCGGCACGCCCGAGTCGACGGCGAGCTTGGTCATGATGATCGAGCCGAGCGCCATCGCGGTGCCGCACGACAGGTCGATGCCGGCCGTGAGAATGATCAGCGTCTGGCCGATGGCCAGCGTGCCGATCACCATCACCTGCTGGATGATCAGCGAGAAGTTCGCCGGATCCAGGAAGCGATCCGACTGGGTGGTGAAGAAGATGCACGCCAGGATCAGCGCGATCAGCGGGCCGAGCTGCGCGACGCGATCTCCGGAGACCTTCGGGATCGCTCTCCCGCCGCCCCCGCCCTCCGAGGTGGGCGGTGCGGACTGGCCGCCGCCCTCGGTCCCGCCGCCGGACGTCTGTGCTTGTGGCTGAGTCATGTGTGGAGTCCTCTCTGTCGGGACGAGCGAAAGCGGCCGGCCCGCGATGCGGGCCGGCCGTCGGTCGCGTTAGCCCCAGCAGTTCTCCTCGCCGTAGGCCGCGTCCTTGGAGTCCACGCCGTCCATCGGCGTGCCGGCGATGAGTGTCACGCCGGTGTCGACGTAGCCGGACGGCTTCGCGCCGCCGCGTGCCGCCGCCGCGCCCTTCTCCACGCCCAGCGCCGCCATCTTCAGCGGGTACTGCTGGGAGGTCGCGTCGATGATGCCCGGCTTGATGCCGTCCTTGATCGCCTTACAGCCGCCGTCGACGGAGACCATGACGTAGTCCTTCGGGTCCTTGCCGGCTGCCTTCAGCGCGGTGGTGGCCCCGAACGCGGACGGCTCGTTGATCGTGTAGATGACGTTGATGCCCGGCTCCTTCTGGAGCAGGTTCTCCATCGCCGCCTGGGCCTTTGTCTGATCACCCTCGGCCGGCGCGGCGCCAGCGATCTGGGGGTCGCCCTCCTTGATCCCGAAGCCTTCCAGGAAGCCGTCGTGGCGGAGCTGGCCGACCGAAATGCCGGGGGCGAGGTCGATCATGCCGATCTTCGGGGTGAGGCCCTGCTTCTCGGCCGCCGCCTTCGCGTACTGGCCGATCAGCACCCCGGCCTTCTTGTTATCCGTGGCAAACAGTGCGTCGACCGCGTCCTGCGGCTCGGTCGGCGTGTCCAGTGCGATCACGATCACTCCGGCGTCGCGCGCCTTCTTGACCGCCGGGACGACGGCCTTCGAGTCGGCTGGGACGTCCAGGATGACCTTCGCGCCCTGCGTCGTCATGTTCTCGAGCGCCGTGACCTGGCTGGCGTTGTCCGTGTCGGTCTTGCCGGAGGCCGTGAGCAGCTTGACGTTGTCCTTCTTGGCCTGCGCCTGCGCGCCCTCCTTCATCTTCACGAAGAACGGGTTCGTCTCTGTCTTGGTGATGAGGCCGATCGTGACCTCGTCATTCTTGCCGGCGCTCCCGCCGCCTCCACCACCGCTGTCGTCGTCGCCGCACGCGACGACGCCGATGCCCAGCGCAGCGACCGACGCCAGCGCGACGACCTTCGCCGTCGGACGTCCGAAGCGCATTCGACCCTTCTGCATGAGCCCTCCTCCTCGTTTGCGACTGGCGTCCCTCAACGCCAGACAACGTTTCCAGCGATCAGCACGCTACCGGCATGATTTGGTGCAGTCAACCCTTGAGATCGTTTTCTTTGAGGCGTAGTATCGCCGCCCATGGGGGTGGAGAACAGCGAGCGGCGCACGGCGCGTCGCCCGACGATGCGCGAGGTCGCGGCCGTCGCCGGCGTGAGCCTGAGCACGGTCTCGCGCGTGGTCAACGGCGGCGACGGCGTGCGCGAGGATCTCGTGGGCAAGGTGCGCGACGCCGTCGAGCTGCTGGGCTACCGCCACAACCTCACCGCGAGCACGCTGCGGCGCGCGGACGGGCAGTCGGCGACGATCGGCCTGATCTTCGAGGACGTCTCGAACCCGTTCTTCGGCGCCGTGCACCGGGGGGTGGAGGACGTCGCCCGGGTCCGCGGCGTGCTGCCGCTGGTCGGCTCGGCCGACGAGGAGCCCGAGCGCGAGCGCGAGCTCGCCGAGGCGTTCGGCGCGCGCGGCATCGACGGGCTGATCGTCGCCAGCGCGGTCGACGACAGCTCCTACCTGCTGCGCGAGCGCGCGGCCGGCGTGGCGCTGGTGTTCGTCGACCGCCCGCCGCGCTTCCTCGACGCCGACGCGGTCGTCTCCGACAACGCGGGCGGCGCGCGCGCCGCGGTCGAGCACCTGATCGCCGCGGGCCATCGCCGGATCGGCTTCCTCGGCGACCGGCCGGACGTCTACACCGCCGCTGAGCGTCTGCGTGGCTACCGGGAGACGCTCGAACGACACGGCCTTGCTGGGGATCACGACTTGGTCCGGCATCCGCAGTTTCGAGGTGTCGACGCGTATGAGACCACAACCGACCTGCTCCGCGGCAACGATCCGCCCACCGCGCTGTTCGCGGGTCAGAACCTGATCTCGATCGGCGCCGTGCGGGCGCTCCACGACCTGGGCCTGCAGCACGAGGTCGCGATGGTCAGCTTCGACGACATCCAGCTCGCGGACGCGCTGAATCCGGGGCTGACCGTGGTCGCGCAGGACCCGCTCGAGCTCGGCCGCCGGGCGGCGGAGCTCCTGTTCGAGCGCCTCGACGGCTTCGACGGCCCCAGCCGCGAGGTCGTGCTCCCGACCGTGCTGATCGAGCGCGGCTCCGGGGAGCTGCCGCCGCGAGGCTGACGCGCTGCCGCAACGGATTGCAACAGCGAGCGGCAACGTGCGCCTCTTGCAATCGATTGTTAGATGCGCTTGTCTTCGCCGCATGGCCACCCGTCGCAGCGCCGCCCCGACGCTTGCCGACGTGGCCTCGGAGGCCGGTGTCTCACAGGCGACCGCGTCGCGGGCGCTCGCCGGCAGCCCGCTCGTCAACGCCAACACGCGCCAGCGGGTGTGGGACGTGGCCGAGCGGCTGCGCTTCCAGCCCAACCGGCTCGCGCGCTCGCTGCGCAGCGGCGCGACGATGGCGATCGGCCTCGTGGTGCCCGACGTCGGCGCGGCGTTCTACGCCAGCGCGCTCAAGAGCGCCCAGGACGTACTCGAGGCGGCCGGCTACCACGTGCTCGTGCTCAACACCGGCCGCGCCGCCGAGCGTGAGCGCGAGGCGCTGCGGACGCTGCGCGCCCACCAGGTCGACGGGCTGCTGGTGGCGACCTCGGGCGGCTACGAGGACATCGGCGTCCCGACGGTGTTCTTCGACAACGTCCCGGCCGTGCCGGGAGCGGGCGCCGTGGCGATGGACAACGACGCCGGCGTGCGGCTCCTCGTCGAGCATCTGGTCGGCGTGCACGGCCACGAGCGGATCGCCTACGTGGGCCCGTCCGAGACGGTCGGCACCGGGGCCGGACACGTCCTGCAGGGCACCGGGCGCGAGCGGCTGGAGGCGTTCCGCGCCGCGGTCGGCCGCGCCGGGCTGCCGCTGCCGCCGGAGTACGTCCGCACGAGCGAGCCGGCGAGCTTCGAGGACGACGCCCGCGCCGCCGTGCGCGAGCTGATGGCGCTCGAGCGCCCGCCGACCGCGCTCCTCGGCGGCACCGACGAGCTCGCGACCGGGGTGCTGCGCGGCCTCCGCGACGCCGGGCTGCGGGTGCCGGAGGACGTCGCGCTGGTCTCCTTCGACGAGCCCGTCTCCGCCGACCTGCTCGACCCGCCGCTGACGTCGCTCGATCGCCACGACCGCGAGCTCGGGCGGCTGGCGGCCGAGGCGCTGCTGGGCACGCTGCGGGGCGACGACGGAGCGTCCGGGACCGTGCGCGTGCCCGCTGCGCTCAGCGTCCGGCGGTCGTGCGGGTGCGACTTGACAGTGGGCAGCTCGTGATGCAACCCTTTGCGGCCGCTGCAATCGATTGCAGAACGTGAGGAGGGGGATGGAGCGGCAGATCGGGATCGGCGTGATCGGCATGGGCTGGATGGGGCGCGTCCACAGCGCGGCCTACCGGCGCCTGCCCGAGCACTTCCCCGACCTCGGGGTGCGCCCCCGACTCCTGATGGCCGCCGATGTCAGCCCGGAGCGCCGCGCCCACGCCGAGCGCGTCGGCTTCGAGCGCACCACCGAGGACTGGCGCGCCGTCATCGCCGACCCCGAGATCGAGGTCATCAACGTGACGCTCCCGAACGTCATGCATCGCGAGGTGGCGGTCGCCGCGCTGCAGGCCGGCAAGCACCTGTGGGTCGAGAAGCCGGTCGGGCGCGGGCTCGAGGACACCGCCGCGGTCGCCGCCGCGGCCCGCCGCGCCGGCGTCGTGACCGCGGTCGGCTTCTGTTACCGCTTCGCGCCCGCCGTCCAGCACGCCCGGCAGCTGATCGCCGACGGCGCGATCGGCGAGGTCAACCACTACCGAGCCGTGTTCCTCGCCGACTACGCCAACCGCCCCGACACCGCGCTGTCGTGGCGCTTCGAGCGCGCCGCCGCCGGCTCGGGCGCGCTCGGCGACCTGATGGCGCACGTCGTCGACCTCACGCACCACCTGGTCGGGCCGATCGAGCGCCTCAGCGGCCGCACGGCGACGATGATCCCCAAGCGCCCGCGCCCGACCGGCGAGGGCACGCACTTCAGCCGCGTCGAGTCAGACGACCTCGTCGACGTCGAGAACGAGGACTGGGCGGGCGCGCTGGTCGAGCTCGGCGGCGGCACCGTCGGCTCGATCGAGGCCAGCCGCGTGGCCGTCGGCCCGCGCGTCGGGATGCGCTTCGAGGCGCACGGCACCACGGGCGCGCTGACCTGGGAGCTCGAGCGGATGAACGAGCTCCAGCGCTTCCGGCTCGACGAGGACGGCGACGAGGGCTACACGACGATCCAGGTCGGCGCCGCGCACCCCGACTTCGCCGCCTTCCAGCCCGGCGCCGGCGTGCCGATGGGCTACGACGACCTGCGCGTGCTGGAGGCCCGCAACTTCCTCGCCTCCGTCCGCGACGGCGAGCAGCGCGAGCCCGGGGTGGAGGAGATGCTCGCCACCGCGCGCGTGCTCGACGCGATCGAGCGAAGCGCCGAGAGCGGCGCGTGGGAGCGGACGCGATGAGCCGAGTCCGGGTCGCCAACGCCCCGCTGTCCTACGGCGCGTTCGAGATGACGGTCGGCACCGACTTCGCCGTCCCGGAGCCGACTGCCGTGCTCGAGGCGATCGCCGCCGCCGGCTACGCCGGCACCGACCTCGGCCCGCCCGGCTACCTCGGCGAGGGCGACGTCCTGCGCGAGCGGCTGGAGGCCAACGGCCTCGAGGTCGTCGGCGGCTTCGTCCCCATGCGATTCTCCGAGGCTGAGGGCTTCGAGGAGGACGTGCCCGCGCTGCATCACACGCTCGACCTGTTCGACGCCGCCGGCGCGACCGGCGCTCGGCCCGTGCTCTGCGACGCCGGTGGGCCCGAGCGGGTCGCCAACCCCGGGCGCGGCGGCGAGGAGCCCGAGCTGCGGCTCGGCGACCGCCGCTGGCGCGCGCTCGCCGACAACGTCGCGCGCGCCGCCGACGCCGCCCGCGAGCGCGGCTACGAGCCGGTCTTCCACCACCACACGTCGACCTACGTCGAGGGGCTGCCGGAGATCGAGCGCTTCCTCGATGGACACCGACGTGCCGCTGCTGCTCGACTCCGGGCACCTCCTGGTGGCCGGAGGGGATCCGGTGGCCGCGCTTGGCGATTGGGGGGAGCGCATCGGCGCCGTCCACATCAAGGACGTGCGCCTCGGCGTGCTCGAGGGCGTCAAGGCCGAGCGCGCCGACACGCTGACCGCCTGGCGCCGCGGCCTGTTCTGCGCGCTCGGGCAGGGCGACGTCGACCTCGACGGCTTCTGCGCCGCGCTGACCGCGCGCGGCTACGACGGCTGGGTCGTCGTCGAGCAGGATCGCGTCCTCGACGACGCCGGCGACTTCGCCGGCGCCGGCGACGAGCAGATCGCAAACCGCGAGTGGCTGAAGGAGCACGCCGGATGGTGAACCTGGATGTCCTCACGATGGGCCGGATCAGCGTCGACGTCTACCCGGAGCAGGTCGGCGTCTCGCTGCGCGAGGTCACGTCGTTCGGCAAGTTCCTCGGCGGCAGCTCGACGAACGTCGCCGTCGCGGCGGCCCGGTACGGCCACCGCGTGGCGACGATCACCCGCACCGGCGCCGACCCGTTCGGCGAGTTCCTCCACGACGCGCTGAAGGGCTTCGGCGTCGACGACCGCTACGTCACCCCCGTGCCAGGGCTCTCGACGCCGGTCGCGTTCTGCGAGATCTTCCCGCCCGACGACTTCCCGCTCTACTTCTACGGCCGCACGCCCAAGGCGCCGGACATGGAGATCCGCGCCGACGAGCTCGACTACGACGCGATCCGCGCCGCGAAGGTGTTCTGGGTGACCGTGACCGGGCTGTCCGACGAGCCGAGCCGCGAGGCGACGCTGGCCGCGCTCGAGGCGCGCGCGAAGTCGGGCATCACCGTGCTCGACCTCGACTACCGGCCGATGTTCTGGGAGTCGCGTGAGGTGGCCCGCGAGTGGGTCGGCCGCGCGCTCGAGCACGTGACGGTCGCGGTCGGCAACCTCGACGAGACCGACACCGCGGTCGGCGAGCGCGAGCCGCGCGCCGCCGCGCAGGCGCTGCGCGACCGCGGCGTCGAGCTGGCGGTCGTCAAGCAGGGGCCGAAGGGTGTGCTCGCCGACGACGGCCGCGAGCTCGTCGAGGTCCCGCCGGTGCCGGTCGAGGTCGTCAACGGGCTCGGCGCGGGCGACGCCTTCGGCGGCGCGCTCTGCCACGGGCTGCTGAACGACTGGGACCTGGAGACCAAGATGCGGTTCTGCAACGCCGCCGGGGCGCTCGTCGCTTCCCGGCTGGCCTGCGCGGACGCGATGCCCGACGAATCGGAAGTGGAGGCGCTCCTTGTACAAGCTTGAGATCACGCCCGAGGACGCCGGCTGGGGCTTCTGCGGCCTGCGGATCCTGGAGCTCGGCGAGGCCGCGTTCGAGACCGGCGAGGACGAGCTGATCGTGCTGCCGCTCGAGGGCGGCGCCGAGGTCACCGTCGACGGCGAGCGCTTCACGCTCGAGGGCCGCGGCGGCGTCTGGGACGGCCCGACCGACTTCGTCTACGCGCCGCGCGACGCGCGCGTGGAGATCAGCGGCGACGGGCGCGTGGCGCTGCCCTCGTCGCATGCGTGGAACCGGCGCGAGCCGGTGTACGTGGGCGCCGACGCCGTCGCCGTCGAGCTCCGTGGCGCGGGGCGAATGAGCCGCCAGATCAACAACTTCTGTGGCCCGGACACCGACTTCGCCGACCGCCTGATCGCGGTCGAGGTGATCACCCCGGGCGGCAACTGGTCGTCCTATCCGCCGCACAAGCACGACGAGGACATCCCCGGCGTCGAGACCGCGCTCGAGGAGATCTACTACTTCGAGGTCGCCGACGGCGGCTTCGCCTACCAGCGGGCGTACGGCCCCGGCATCAACATCCTCGAGGAGGTCCACTCCGGCGACCACGTGCTGCTGCCACGCGGCTACCACGGCCCGTCGATGGCCGCGCCCGGCTACGACCTCTACTACCTGAACGTGATGGCCGGGCCCGGCGAACGCGCATGGCAGTTCACCGACGACCCGGCCCACGCCTGGATCCGGGACACCTGGGAAGGCCAGGAGATCGACCCGCGGCTGCCCTACACGTCCTCGAGGAGGCCCGCATGAGGCTCACCGTCGGCCAGGCGCTCGTCCGCTTCCTGGCGAGCCAGTACTCGGAGCGCGACGGAGTCGAGCAGCGGCTGATCGCCGGCTGCTTCGGCATCTTCGGCCACGGCAACGTCGCCGGCGTCGGTCAGGCGCTGCTCGAGGCGGGCGACGAGATGCCCTACGTGCTCGCGCGCAACGAGCAGGCGATGGTCCACGCCGCGTCGGGCTACGCGCGCCAGAAGAACCGCCTCTCCACCTACGCGTGCACCGCGTCGGTCGGCCCGGGCTCGACGAACATGGTCACCGGCGCGGCGCTCGCCACCATCAACCGCCTGCCGGTGCTGTTGCTGCCGGGCGACATCTTCGCCACGCGCGTCGCCAACCCGGTGCTGCAAGAGCTCGAGGACCCGACCTCGCTCGACATCTCGGTCAACGACACGTTCAAGCCCGTGTCGCGGTTCTGGGACCGCATCAACCGCCCCGAGCAGCTGATCTCGTCCGCGCTCGCCGCGATGCGCGTGCTCACCGACCCGGTCGAGACCGGCGCGGTCACGCTGTCGCTGCCGCAGGACGTGCAGGCCGAGGCCTACGACTGGCCCGAGGAGTTCTTCGCCAAGCGCGTCTGGCACGTGCGCCGCCCGCCGGCCGAAGCCGCCGTGCTCGCCGAGGCCGCCGAGCGGCTGCGCGCCGCGCGCCGCCCGCTGATCGTGAGCGGCGGCGGCACGATCTACGCGGAGGCGACCGACGCGCTGCGCGAGCTCGCCGAGGCGACGGGCGTGCCGGTCGCCGAGACGCAGGCCGGCAAGGGCTCGCTGGCCTACGACCACCCGCAGTCGCTCGGCGCGATCGGCGCCACCGGCACGACCGCCGCCAACGCGATCGCGCGCGACGCCGACGTGATCCTCGGCGTCGGCACGCGCTGGAGCGACTTCACCACCGCCTCGCGCTCGCTGTTCGCCGAGGACGCGCGCTTCATCAACCTCAACGTCGCGAGCGTCGACGCCTTCAAGCACACCGGGCTGCCGCTGATCGCCGACGCGCGCGAGGGGCTCGACGCGCTGCGCGGCGCGCTCGAGGGCTGGAGCGCCGACGCCGATCACACCGAGCGCGCGACGACGCTCGCGGCGCGGTGGGACGAGACGGTCGAGGCCGCCTACACGCTCGGCCACGGCCCGCTGCCCGCCCAGAGCGAGGTCCTCGGCGTCGTCAACCGCGTGTCCGGGCCGCGCGACGTCGTCGTGTGCGCGGCCGGCTCGATGCCCGGCGACCTGCACAAGCTGTGGCGCACCCGCGACCCGAAGGGCTACCACGTCGAGTACGGCTTCTCGTGCATGGGCTACGAGATCGCCGGCGGCCTCGGCGTCAAGCTCGCCGCGCCCGACCGCGAGGTCTACGTGATGGTCGGCGACGGCTCGTTCCTGATGATGGCCCAGGAGATCGTGACCGCCGTGCAGGAGGGCGTGAAGCTCAACATCGTGCTCGTCCAGAACCACGGCTTCGCCTCGATCGGCGCGCTGTCGGAGTCGGTGGGCTCGCAGCGGTTCGGCACGAAGTACCGCACGCGCGAGGACCTCGCCGCGGTGGCGGAGGGCCTCGGCGCGACCGTGCACCGCGCGACGACGCTCGACGAGCTCGAGGCCGGCCTGCGCGCCGCCGAGGGCGTCACCGTCGTGCAGATCGAGACCGACCCGCTCGTGCCCTCGCCCAGCTCCGAGGCATGGTGGGACGTGCCGGTGGCCGAGGTGTCCGGCCTCGACTCCACGCGCGCCGCGCGCGAGACCTACGACGAGAACAAGCGCACCCAGCAGCAGTACCTGAATCCGCGAGAGAGAGTGACCCCGTGACCACCGTCGACCTCAAGACCATCCAGCACCGCATCGGCGGCGCCGAGACGCCCGGCACGTCCAGCCGGACCGCACCGATCTGGGACCCCGCCACCGGCGGCCAGCAGGCGCAGGTCCTGCTCGCCGAGCCGGCCGACGTCGACGCCGCGGTGGCTGCCGCGCGCACGGCGTTCGAGTCGTGGAAGGAAGTCAGCGTCGTCCGCCGCTCGCGGATCATGTTCGCGTTCCGCAATCTCGTCGAGCAGCACGCCGACGAGCTCGCGCGGATCGTCGCCTCGGAGCACGGCAAGGTCGTCGACGACGCCAAGGGCGAGGTCATCCGCGGCATGGAGGTCGCCGAGTACGCCTGCGGGCTGCCGCAGCTCGTCAAGGGCGAGTACTCCGACCAGGTCTCCACCGACGTCGACTCGTTCTCGTTCCGCCAGCCGCTCGGCGTCTGCGCGGGGATCACGCCGTTCAACTTCCCGGTGATGGTCCCGATGTGGATGCACCCGATGGCGATCGCGACCGGCAACACGTTCGTGCTCAAGCCGTCCGAGCGCGACCCGTCGGCGTCGAACTTCATCGCCGAGCTGTACGCCGAGGCCGGGCTGCCCGACGGCGTCTTCAACGTCGTCCACGGCGACAAGGTCGCGGTCGACGCGATCCTCGATCACCCGGACATCGACGCGGTCTCGTTCGTCGGCTCGACGCCGATCGCCAAGTACGTGCACGGCAAGGCGAGCGCGAGCGGCAAGCGCGTGCAGGCGCTCGGGTGGCGCGAAGAACCACGCCGTCGTCATGCCCGACGCCGACCTCGACTTCACCGCCAAGCACCTGACCGCCGCGGGCTTCGGCTCGGCCGGCCAGCGCTGCATGGCGATCGCGGTCGCGGTCGCGGTGGGCGACGCCGCCGAGCCGCTGATCGAGCGGCTCAAGGCGCAGGCCGAGGCGATCAAGGTCGGCCCTGGCCTCGACGACAGCTCCGACATGGGCCCGGTGGTCACGGCGCAGGCGCGCGAGCGGATCGCCGGCTACGTCGACAGCGGCGAGGCGCAGGGCGCCGACGTCGTGGTCGACGGGCGCACGCTCGAGGTCGACGGCGACGGCTTCTTCGTCGGCCCGACGCTGCTCGACGGCGTGACGCCGGAGATGGACGTCTACCGCGACGAGATCTTCGGGCCGGTGCTCGCGGTCGTGCGCGTGGAGACGCTCGCCGAGGCGATCGAGCTGATCAACGCCAACCCGTACGCCAACGGCACGGCGATCTTCACCGGATCGGGCCAGGCCGCGCGCTACTTCCAGCGCCAGGTCCACGTCGGGATGATCGGCATCAACGTGCCGATCCCGGTGCCGATGTCGTTCTACTCGTTCGGCGGCTGGAAGTCGTCGCTGTTCGGCGACACGCACGTCCACGGGCCGGAGGGGATCAAGTTCTACACGCGCGGCAAGGTGGTCACGAGCCGCTGGCCCGAGGAGGCGCAGGACGCGTCCCACCACCGCGGGCATATGCACTTCCCGACGGCGGTCTAGCGCCATGAGCGTCGGGGTGGGCGTCATCGGCGCCGGGATGATGGGGGCGGACCACGTGCGGACGCTCACGGGGGCGGTCGACGGCGCGCACGTGGCCGCGGTGGCCGACGCCGATCCCACGCGCGCCGAGGCGGCCGCGGCGCTCGGCGGGGCGCGCACGTTCAGCGACCCGCACGCGCTGATCGCCGACCCGGAGGTCGACCGCGTGGTGGTCGCGTCCTACGACGCCAGCCACGAGGAGTTCGTGCTCGCGTGCATCGCGGCCGGCAAGCCGGTGCTGTGCGAGAAGCCGCTGGCCACCACCGCCGAGGCGTGCCTGCACGTGATCGACGCCGAGGTGGCGGCCGGCCGCCGGCTGGTGACGCTCGGCTTCATGCGCCGCTTCGATCCCGGTTACGAGGAACTGCTGGCCGTGATCGGCGCCATCGGCGATCCGCTGCTCGTCCACTGCGCACACCGCAACGCCCTCGCGCCCGCCATCTACACCTCGGAGATGCTCATCACCAGCTCGTGCGTGCACGAGATCGACATCACCCGATGGCTGCTCGGGGAGGAGATCGTCGCTGCCGAGGTTCGCGCGCCGCGCTCGACCGGCGAGGCCCCGGAAGGCCTCGTCGACCCGCAGCTGATCCTGCTCGAGACCGCGACCGGGGTGCTGATCGACGTCGAGGTGTTCGTCAACGCCCGCTATGGCTACGACATCCGCTGCGAGGTCGTCGGCGAGCAGGGCACCGTGCGGCTGGCCGAGCAGGTCGCCCCCGACTTCCGAGCGCGCTTCGCCACCGCCTACCGGCGCGAGCTCGACTGCTGGATCAAGGGCGACAACGGAGCGGCCAGCGCGTGGGACGGCTACGCCGCCAACGCGGTCGCCGACGCGTGCCTGCGCGTCGCTCGCTTCGGGCGACCGCGCCGAGGTCGAGCTGGCCGAGAAACCCGCGCTCTACAACTAGTGTCCACTCCCGGAAGGGAGTGTCACAAGCTTGTTACAATGTCCGGCGAAGGGTGTATCACTCTTCGCAGTACCGGCGGAAGAGGCAGCGCATCTGTCCCGCGCGTCTCGCCCCCGCCGACTCTCCCCACTCCCCAGGAAGGATCCATCATGGCTCGAATTTTCGCTGCCATTAGCAACGCCCTGCGCGTTGACAGCACCAGCACCGACAAGGTCCACTTCCACGCCGGGCCCGCGGGCCCGTACGTGTGCGAGAACCCGGCCTGCGTGTCGCCGGGCCTCGAGGCCTAGCACCTGAAATAGTCCAGGGCCATGACGGTCCTGGACTCGTTCCGGCTGGATAACAAGGTCGCCGTCGTCACCGGCGGCAACCGCGGGATCGGAATGGCGCTCGCCCGCGCCCTCGGTGAGGCCGGTGCACGGGTGGCGATCGCCGCGCGCGACGCTGCCCGCTCCGAGGCGGTGGCGGGCGAGTTGGGCGCACTCGCGGTCACGACGGACATCACCGATTCCGCGAGCGTCGACGGGATGCTCGAGACGGTTACGGCCGAGCTCGGGCCCGTCGACGTGCTCGTCAACAACTCCGGCACGTGCTTCCACCGCCCGGCGCTCGAGGTGCCGGACGAGGAGTGGCGCGCGGTCTGGGACGTCAACGTCGACGGCCTGTGGCGCTGTAGCCGCGTCGTCGGCAAGCAGATGGTCGAGCGCGGGACCGGCTCGATCGTGAACATCGGGTCGATCTCGGCCCAGATCGTCAACCGGCCGCAGTGGCAGCCGGCCTACAACGCGTCCAAGGCGGCCGTCCACCAGCTCACGAAGTCGCTGGCCGCCGAGTGGGCGCCGCACGGCGTGCGCGTCAACGCGCTCGCGCCGGGCTACATCAAGACCGAGATGGCGCCGGTCGACGACCCGCACTTCAAGCCCCGCTGGATCGACGACTCGGCGATGCAGCGCTACGCGCTGCCCGAGGAGCTCGGGCCGTCGATCGTCTATCTGGCGAGCGAGGCCTCCGCGTTCATGACCGGCTCGGTGCTGGTCATCGACGGCGGCTACACGCTCTTCTAGGCCACGGGCGGGCCGCCGAGCAGGATCACGTCTGCGAGCAGGAACAGCGCGACCAGCGTGACGATGACGGCGAAGCCGCGGGCGAGCGCCTTCTGCGGGAGTTGCTCGGAGACCGCGGTCCCGAGCAGTGCGCCGACCATCGTCGCTCCCGCGAGCGTCGCGGTGACGCCGAAGTCGGGCTTCACGCCGGTGACGAGGTGGCTCGCGAGCGCCGCGGCGCCGGTCAGCGTGATGATCACCAGCGACGTCGCGACCGCGCGCCGGAACGCGAGGGCGAGGCCGAGCGTGAGCACCGGCACGATCATGAAGCCGCCGCCGACGCCGAAGAAGCCCGTCAGCAAGCCCACACCGAAGCCCGCGCCCACGACGACACGCGTCATCGCGGGTGGGCACCCGCGGTCGTCGTCCGCTTGCTCCGCCCCGGAGCGCTGCCACGTCGCGGCCGCCGCGACGAGCATGATCGGCACGAAGGAGAGGATCAGCACCCGCGGGCTCGCCTCGGCGCTCAGCAGCGCGCCGAGCACCGACCCGACCGCGGCGGGCGCTGAGAACAGCAGCGCGAGCCGCCAGCAGATCTGCCCGTTGTGGGCGCGCGCGCCGGCGCCGACCGCGGCGGCGAGCGCGACGACGATCAGCGAGGCGGTCGACGCGGGGTTGACCCCCTCGCCGAGCACGTAGACGAGGACCGGCAGCGCGAGGATCGCCCCGCCGCCGCCGACCGCGCCGACGATCAGCCCGATCGCGAGGCCGAACGGAATCGCGAGCAGGAGCATTGGGTAAAGCAATCACATGGCTACCAAAGATCACGGCCCCAGCATCAAGGACGACAAGCAGTACGAGGGCCTCCGCAAGAAGGGCATGAGCAAGCAGCGCGCGGCCGCCATCGCCAACGACCCGGACTCCTCAAAGAAGGGCGGCAAGGCGTCGGGCAGCGGCAAGCGCAACACCGATTCAAGCCAGGGCGGTACCAAGGCGCAGAAGGCCGCGGCCGGCCGCAAGGGCGGCAAGGCAGCGGCGAAGAGCTAGGTCCGCTTCCGCGCGATCCAGCGGTACGTGCTGCGCATCTGCTGATCCGCGCCGTCGACGCCGCAGTTCGGGAAGCTGCCGTCCGTCATCGAGCGGGCGGTCAGCCGCCCGAACTCCGGCTCGGCGAGGACTTCGAAGTCGCGGGTGAGCACGCCGGTGCGCTCGGTCCCGCAGCCCGGCGTGCGGACGCGGAACTTCGCGCTCAGCCGGCTCCCGTGTGCGGTCACGGGCGCGGCCTCGGTGCCGTCGCGCGCCTGGCGCGTGAACCAGAGCCGGCAGCGATCGCCCTCGCAGCGGCGCTCGAACTGCCACGTCCGAGACACCTTGGTCCCGACGGGCTCGTCGCCGTGGCTCTCCTCGACGGTGCCGTCGGCCTGCCACGTGCCCTCCAGCGTGGTCCTGAGCGGGTGGTGGGCCTCGCGCGTCAGCGAGAGCACGAGCGTGTAGAGCGCGATCAGGACCAGCGGCGCGATGACGGCCATGGAGCGGGGCACTCCCTAGCCATCGGCTGGGACCCGCGCGGCCCTGAGCGCGGCTAGCCGAGGACGCCCGACTCGAACGCTCGGCGCACGGGCTCCGCGCGCTTGCGGTTCTGCGGCAGCTCGCCGATCCCGAACAGGTCGAACAGCGCGCGCAGGTGCGTCTTGACCGTCTCGACGCTGAGGTAGTGGTCGTCGGCATCTCGCGGTTGGAGCGCGGGCCGGCGAACGGCGCGTCATCGAGCGGGCCGGCAGAGCGAGATGAGGACGCGCAGCGGGCGTCGGAGAGGTGCGGCGGCTCGAGCGTCCGCGACGCCTCGGTCGTGGTGCCGGGCCCGTCGCCGTTCGTGTCGACGAACACGATCAGCGTGCCGCCGATCTTGATCACGTCGCCGTCGCAGAGCCGCCGCCGCCCGCGCAGCCGGACTTCTTGAGCCGCGTCAGCCGTACTTTGGGGCGATGAACCGCCGCGAGTTCCTCGCCGCCGGCCTGGCCGTCGCACCGTTCGCGAGCTGCGGCCGCCTGCCGGTGGTCGCAGCGCGCGAGCCGGTCGCGCTGGTGACCGCCGACCTCGAGGCGCACGTCGCGGTCGTCTCGCTCGGCGGGCACCGCGTGGTCCGGCGGGTGAGGACGATCGAGGGGCCGCGCAGCATCCAGAGCGGCGCCGGCGCGGTGGCGATCGTCGGGCACAGCGCGGCGGGCGCGGTGTCGCTGCTCGAGGGCCGGTCGCCGCGGGTGCGGCGGGTGCTGCGCGGGTTCTCGCAGCCGCGCTACAGCGTCTTCCATCCCGACGGCCGCCACGCGTACGTGACCGATTCCGGCACCGGCGAGCTCGCGGTCATCGACCTCGAACGGGGGCGGGTGATCCGCCGCGTCGAGGTCGGGGCGCTCGCGCGGCACGTGACGATCGACCCGGCCGGGCGGCGGCTGTGGGTCTCGCTCGGCTCGTCGGCGAGCGCCATCAGCGTGGTGGGGATCGGCGACCCGCGGCGGCCGCGGCTGCTGCGCCACGTGCGCCCGCCGTTCCTCGTCCACGACGTCGGCTTCGCGCCGAACGGGCGCCGCGTGTGGGTCACCGCCGGCCGCGTGCCGACGCTCGCGATCTACGACGCCGACGGCCGCGGCCCGCTGCGCCGGCTCGGCGCCGACGCCGCGCCGCAGCACGTCACGTTCGGGCCGTCGAGCGCGTACGTCGCCAGCGGCGAGGGCCGCTCGGTCCACGTCCACGCGCTCAGCGACGGGCGCCGGCTGCGCGCCACGCGCGTCCCGATCGGCTCCTACAACGTCCAGCGCGGCGCGGGCCTGATCCTCACGCCGTCGCTCAACATGGGCACGCTGACGATCCTCGACCGCCACGGCCGCGTACGAGCGAGCCCGCGCGTCGCGCAGGCCGCGCACGACGCCTGCGTACTGCGTTAGTCGAGGTCGTTCGAGTAAACAGTGGCCGGATGGCCGCGCGCGCCACCGATCGCCGTCGCATCCTCGTCGTCGTCAGTGGCCTGATGCTGGTGATGCTGCTGGCGTCGCTCGATCAGACGATCGTGTCGACGGCGCTGCCGACGATCGTCGGCGAGCTCGGCGGTCTCGAGCACCTGTCGTGGGTGGTCACCGCCTACCTGCTCGCGGTGACCGCGGTCACGCCGCTGTACGGCAAGCTCGGCGACCTCTACGGCCGCAAGGTCGTGCTCCAGGTCGCGCTCGTGTTGTTCCTCGTCGGCTCCGCGCTGTGCGGGCTCGCGCAGGGGATGACGGAGCTGATCGCGTTCCGCGCGGTCCAGGGGCTCGGCGGCGGCGGTCTGATGGTCAGCGCGCAGGCGGCCATCGGCGACGTCGTGCCGCCGAGCGAGCGCGGGCGCTACTCGGGTCTGTTCGGCGCGGTGTTCGGGGTGTCCGCCGTCGCCGGGCCGCTGATCGGCGGCTTCCTCACCACGCACCTCTCGTGGCGCTGGATCTTCTACGTGAACCTGCCGCTCGGCATTGCCGCGCTCGCCGTGCTCGCCGTCACGCTGCCGTCTCGCACCGAGCAGCGGCACCACCGCATCGACTACGCCGGCACGCTGCTGCTCGCGGCCGGGTTGAGCGGGATCATCCTGCTCACCACGCTGGGCGGGACCACCTACGACTGGGCGTCGCCGCAGATCGTGGCGCTGGGCGTAGGCGGCGTTGCCTGCCTCGTGGCGTTCGCGTTCGTGGAGCGCAGTGCCGCCGAGCCGATTCTCCCGCCGGCGCTGTTCCGCAACCGCGTCTTCGTGGTCACGAGCGCCGTCGCGCTGGTGGTCGGCTTCGCGCTGTTCGGCGCGCTGACGTACCTGCCGCTCTTCCAGCAGGTCGTGCGCGGGCTCTCGCCGACCGCTTCGGGGCTCCAGCTGCTGCCGGTGATGGGCGGCCTGCTGGTGTCGTCGATCGTCTCCGGCCAGGTCATCACCCGCACCGGGCGCTACAAGGCGTGGCCGATCGCGGGCACGGCGATCGCGGCGTTCGGGCTGTGGCTGCTGTCGTCGCTCGACGAGTCGACGGGGACGGGCGTGGCCGCGCTGCACATGCTCGTGTTCGGTCTCGGGCTCGGCATGGTCATGCAGGTGCTCGTGCTCGCCGTCCAGAACGCCGTGCCCTACGAGCAGCTCGGCGTCGCGACCTCCGGCGCGACGCTGTTCCGCTCGATCGGCGGCTCACTCGGCACGGCGATCCTGGGCGCGGTCTTCACGGCGCGGCTGACGTCGGAGCTGCCGGCCGGCTCCTCGACCGGCGGCCTCGATCCGTCGGGGATCGACCGCCTGCCCGCCGCGGCGCACGACGCCTACATCTCCGCCTTCACCGACGCGCTGCAGCTCGTCTTCACCGTCGCCACGGTGGTCGTCCTCGTCGCGTTCGTCCTCTCGTGGTTCATCGAGGAGCGGCCGCTTCGCAAGACGGTGGAGACGGGCGTCGGCGAGGCGATCGGTGGTCCGGTTGACACCGATTCGATGCGCGAGCTCACGCGCGCGCTGAGCCGCGCTGTGGGGCGCGAGCGGACCCTCATCTTCCTGAGCGAAACGGTCGCGCGCGCCGGGGTCGAGCTGTCGCCGAGCGCGTCGTGGGCGCTGCTCCGGCTCGGGGCGCCGGAGGAGCCGACGCTCGAGGACCTCGCCGCGCGCCCGCACGTCCGGCCCGAGCGGCTGCACGCCGCCGCCGGTGAGCTGCGCGCCGCCGGGCTGCTCGTCGGTGAGCGCCCGACCGCCGAGGGCCATGCCTTGCGCGAGCGCCTCGTCGTGGCGCGGACGGACGGACTGCGCATCCTCATCGCCGACTGGGAGCCGGACGAGAACCCGGAGCTCGATCCGCTGATGCGCCGACTGGCTGAAGAGCTCGCCGCGCCCGGCTAGGCGACCGGCTGATAGAGCGCGGGGTGCGACGGGAACGGGATCGCCGCGGCGGCCTCGCGCGCGCGGAAGAACATCAGCGGGCTCGACCACCGCGTGACGTCGACGAAGCGGAAGTCGCCGTCCGGGCGGAGCAGCTGCGCGCCGAGGTAGCCGCGCCGGCCCGTGAGTGCCTCGCGCCTGCGCTCCCAGGCGGCGAGGAAGCGCTCGTCCTCGCCCGCTGGGACGACAAACGGCTCGATCAGCACGCAGCCGCCGTCGGTGGTGTCAGGCGCGCCGTCCTCGCCGATCTCGACGAAGCGGAAGTCGACGTCGTCGCGCAGCGCGCGGTAGAGGACGGCCGCTCGCTCCTCGTCCCGCCAGGCGGCGAGGAACGCGTCGTCCTCGCCCGGCAGGACGGCGAACACGTCGAGGTGGCTCACTCGAGCGCGGAACGGATCGCCGACTGCACGGCGTCGACGTCGCCCTCGCCGTCGATCCGCCGCAGCAGCCCGCGCTCGTCGTAGTACGCCACGAGCGGCTCCGTCTCGCCGTGGTAGACGCGCAGGCGCTCCTTGACGGTCTCGGGATCGTCGTCCTGGCGCCCCTGGCCGCGTCCGCTGATCCGCTCTGCGACGACGTCGTCGGGAACGTCGACGAGCACCGCGGCGGTCAGGTCGCGCCCGCGCTCGTCGAGCGCGGAGGCGAGGGCGTCGGCCTGCCCGACCGTGCGCGGGAAGCCGTCGAGCAGGATCGGCTTGCCGCGCAGGTCCTCGAGCTCGTCGTCGATCACCGCGACGATGAGCTCGTCCGGGACGAGGTCGCCGCGGTCCATGTACTCCGCGGCGCGCTGGCCGAGCTCGGTACCCGCCTCGCGCGCTGCGCGCAGCAGGTCGCCGGTGGAGAGGGTGACGAAGCCGAGCTCGCGGAGCTGCTCCGCCTGCGTCCCCTTGCCGCTGCCGGGCGGGCCCAGCAGCACGACGGTCGGTGGCATGGGGGGAACCTAGCTCGTCTGGTACGGTTTGCAACACAAACCAGTTTGCAAGGAGCCACCTTGGACGCCCGACGACTCCAATCCGCCGCCGCCGAATATCCCTATCTCAGAGGCCTGATCGCCGTCCCGGCGGGCATGCTCTTCATCGTCTGTGCGCTCGGCAACTGGGCGTGGGGCCCGTTCGTGCACACCTGGGTCTTCCTCCTGGCGTTGCTCGCGATCGCGGGCGCGTGCGCCGCGGTCAACCGCTACTACAACGAGCACTACGGCCGGGTCACGCCGTCCACCCGGCAGCAGGTGAGGGGCGCCGCCGTGGCGATCGCCGGCGTGGTCCTGGTGATCGGCGTGTCGACCCTGCTGCGCAGCCGCGCGAGCTGGTCGCTCGACCTGCCGGTCAACCCGATCCCCGTGGTGTTCGCCGTGCTCATGCTCGCCTACTCCGCGGCCGTCACCGGCCTGCGGCCGCACCACGTCGTGATCTGGGGCTCGCTGTTCGTCGCCGGCGCGCTGCCGGTCTGGACCGGCGGCGATCCCTCCAACGTCGGCCTCGTGATGTGCGGCGTGGCCGTGATGGTCAACGGCGTCTTCGACCACCTCGCGCTCGTGCGCACGTTCGGGCCCGCGACCCCGAGCCTCGGCCGTGGCTGACGACGAGTTCGTCCTCGACAAGCTCGTCCACGAGCCCGGGCGGCTCGCGATCCTGACCGTGCTCTCGTCGGTCAATGACGCCGACTTCCTGTTCCTCCAGCGCACGACCGGGCTGACCAAGGGCAACCTCTCGAGTCACCTGACGAAGCTCGAGGAGGCCGGCCTGGTCACGATCGAGAAGCGCTTCGTGCGCAAGAAGCCGAACACGCGCGTCGCGCTCACGGGCAGCGGCAAGCAGCGCGTCGCACGTCACTGGGACCAGCTCGACCGGCTCAAGGCGCTCGCCGAGCCCCCGAACCTGCGTACAGTCGCGCGATGAAAAGACTCGTCCTCGTGACGCTCGCCCTCGCGCTCGTCGTCACCGGGAGCGCCGACTGCGAGGCTGCCAACAAGCGCTGCCTCGCGGTGAGATGAGCGGGGCGGGCAAGCTCGACCAGATCCTGCTCAAGGACATCGCCGGCAAGGAGATCGGCTCGAGCATCCGGCTACGGCAACCCGGCGGCGAAGGTGGGCTCGCTGTCCGTCTCCAAGAACTGCGTGGCCGCCTGACGCTGCCCTGAGCCTCAGCGCTCGTCGATGACCCGCGCGGCCTTGCCCTGGCTGCGCGGGAGGGCCCCCACCTCGACGAGCTCGACCTCGATGCCGATCCCGGTGCGCTCGCGCAGCGCCTCATGGACGCGCAGGGCGAGCTCGTCGCCGCCGGCGCGCGCCTCGCAGCGGACGCGCACCTCGTCGGACGCGCCGGGCCGCCGGACGGTCAGCTCGTAGTGCGGCTCGACGCCCTCGATGCCCAGCAGCACGTGCTCGATCTCCGACGGGTAGACGTTGACGCCGCGCAGGATCAGCATGTCGTCGCGCCGGCCGCGCACCGGGCCCATGCGCGCGAGCGTGCGCCCGCATGCGCACGGCGCTTCGTCGACCGACGCGATGTCGCCGGTCCGGTAGCGGATCAGCGGCAGCGCCTCCTTGGTCAGCGTGGTGATGACGAGCTCGCCGTCGACCACCTCGACGAGGAAGTGGTCCTCGTTGAGGTGCGCGCCGGCGGTCTCGTCGCACTCGGCGGCGACGCCGGGCCCGATGATCTCCGACAGCCCGTAGAAGTTGCGCGCGCGCAGGCCGAGCCGGCGCTCGAGCTGCTCGCGCATCGACTCCGACCACGGCTCGCCGCCGAACAGCCCGACCTCCAACGACAGGTCGTCGGGGCCAATCCCCTCCTGCTCCAGCGCCTCGGCGATCGTGACCGCGTAGGAGGGCGTGCAGGTGAGGACGTTCGCCTGCAGGTCGCGCAGCAGCATCGCCTGGCGGCGGGTCTGGCCGGTCGAGACGGGGAGGATCGTCGCGCCGAGGCGCTCGGTGCCGTCGTGAAAGCCGAGGCCGCCGGTGAACAGGCCGTAGCCGTTGGCGTTGTGGACGAGCATCCCGGGGCGGACGCCGGTGGTGCGCATCGAGCGCGCCATCACATCAGCCCACAGCTCGAGGTCGGCGGCGGTGTAGCCGACGATCGTGGGCTTGCCGCCGGTGCCGCTCGAGGCGTGGACGCGCACGAGCTGCTCGCGCGGGACGGCCAGCAGGCCGAACGGGTAGTGCTCGCGCAGGTCGGCCTTCTCGGTGAACGGCAGCGCTGCGAGGTCGTCGAGCGAGCCGATCGCCTCGGGCGCGTCGACGCCCGCGTCGCGCAGGCGCCCGGCCAGCGGCGACGGGCTGGCGAGCAGGCGGCCGACGAGCGCGCGCAGCCGCTCGAGCTGCAGCGCCTGCAGCTCGTCCCGGCTCAGACTCTCCGCTGCTTCGCGTTCCAATTCCGCTCCAGGTTCTCAACCAGCGCGGGGCTGAGGTGGCAGGCCGCCTGCTCGCGGCAGTACAGGGACATGTACTCGCGGAACGTGTCGAGCGGCTCCTCGCCCACGCGCAGCGCGCGCCGGTTGGCGGCCGCGTTGACGAGCCCCGAGCTGGTCAGCGCTTCGACCCGGGCCTCGATCGCCGCGTCCACCTCCTCGCGCTCGACCGTCTCGTCGACCAGCAGGTCGCCCTCGGGCGTGCCGGCGACGAACTCCCGCCCCGACAGGATCGCCTGGCGCGCGAGGCGGGCGCCGACCGCGCGCGGCAGCCGCAGGTTGCTGGCGCCCGGGATGATCCCCTCCTTGCGTGCCGGGAGGAACATGCGGGCGTCGCGCTCCGCGATCACGTGGTCGATCACGTGCAGGAGCTGGCAGGCGCCGCCGATCGCGTAGGTCTCGACCGCGCCGATCCACAGCATCTCCGTCGGCTCGGGCCCCGACAGCCCGCGGTAGAGCTTGTTGACGTAGCCGAGGTCGCGCACGATGTAGAAGAGGTAGGAGACCGCTCCCTGGTAGAGCAGCGTGAGGTTGATGCCGGCGCCGAAGATCCGCCGGCCGGCGTAGCGAGGGTGCTCGACGACGCCGCCGCGGAACACGCCGATCTCGATCTCCGGGTCGAGCAGCGCGAGGTCGACGGCGACCTCGGTGGCGGGCAGCGTCGAGTCGTCCTCGGCGTTGAGGTGGCGAGGGTTGCGCAGCTCGAGCACGCCGGCGCGGCCGCGGCGTTCGAGGTACGCGGCGCCGAGGTCGGCGACACCGGTGGCGCGGAAGTCGTCGAGGCGCTCGAGCGCCTCCGCGGTCGGGCGCAGCATCGAGTCCACGAGATGCGAGCCGGCCTCGGGGTCGGCGAGCACGTCGGCGAGAAGCGCGCCCTGCTCGAGCTCCAGCCCTTGCTTGTCGGCGAGCGCGCGCTCGCGCTCGGCGGTCAGGTCCGGCCCCGCCTCCGCGAGGAACGCCTCGGCGCGCAGGGGCGCGCCGCCGGCCAGCTCGAGGTAGAGCCTGGCGGCGTCCGTCACACCGCGCCGACCCGCTCGGGCTCCTCGGCCCTGCGGGTGAAGCGACCGGCGCTCTCCTCGTCGGGGGCGAACGCGCGGCGCTCGAACTCGTCGTAGGGCATCCCGGTGGACCCTACGCGCCCCGCCCCGATCAGCGTCCCGATGTAGGCGAGCAGGAAGCCGGCCGGCACCGAGACGATGGCGGGGATCGCGAGCGGGAAGATCGCGTCGTCCTTGCCGAGGATGTCGGGGCCGAGGAACACGAGCACCAGCGACACGATCAGGCCGCCGACCATCGCGAACAGCGCGCCCATCTGATTGAAGCGGCGCCAGTAGATCGTCAGCAGCAGCGTCGGCATCGTCGTGCTCGCGGCGATCGCGAAGGCGATGTTGGCGACGTTGGCGATGTTGAGGTCCTTCGCGCCGAGCGCGAGCACGATCGCGATGCCGGCGCTGACCGCGCCCGCGAGGCGACCCGTGATGAGCTGGCCGCGCTCGTCGACGTCGCCCTTCTTGACCACGTTCGTGTACAGGTCGTGCGCAACGGCGCCCGAGACCGCAATCGCCATGCCGGCGAGCACGGCGAGGATCGTCGCGATGGTCACGCCCGCCACCAGCGCGTAGAGGATGTCGCCGCCGACCTCCTGCGCCAGCATCGGCCCTGCCGAGTTGCCGGCCGGGTTGGCGGCCACGATCGCCTTCTTGCCGATCTCGTTCAGCGCCGCATAACCGAAGATCGGCAGCATCAGGAAGAAGACCGTGAAGATCGAGATCGCGACCGCGGCCGAGTTGCGCGCGGCCCGCGCGTCGCGCACGGTCAGGAAGCGCAGCATCACGTGGGGGAGGCCCATGATCCCCAGCGTCAGGCCGATCGTCAGCGACAGGCTGTTGATCGACTCGGTCATGTTCGAGCGGTCGGGCTCGACGACCTTCGCCCCGAACTGATCGGCGGCGTCGAGCATCGGGCCGATCGGATTCCACCCCGTGCGGCTGATGACCACGACGAACACGGCCAGCACCATCACCGCCAGCAGGCTGGTCTTGAAGATCTGGATGTAGGTCGCGGCGACCATGCCGCCGAGCACCGTGTAGATCGTCATCAGCACGCCGAGGATCAGCACCGCGACGGTGAAGTCCACGCCGAGCAGCGCGCCCGCGATCAGGCCCGCGCCGATGAACTGCACCGTCATGTAGATGACGGTCATGATGATCGTGGCCACCGCGATCGAGCTGCGCAGGCCCAGGCTCCCGAAGCGCGTCGCGATGACGTCGGCGAGCGTGTACTTGCCGAGGTTGCGCAGCGGCTCGGCCACGAGCAGCAGCACGAGCACGTAGGCGATCGGCATGCCGACGGCGAGCCAGAAGCCGTTGAAGCCGGCCAGCGCGATCGCGCCGGTGATGCCGAGGAACGAGGCCGCGGAGATCTGGTCGCCGGCGAGCGCGAGGCCGTTGCCGAACCCGCCGATGCGGCGCCCAGCGACGTAGTGGTCGCCCGTGTCCTTGTTGCGCGAGTGCGCGAACCACGTCAGCACGAGCGTCGCCGCGACGAGCACGGTGACGACCGCGAGCGGCAGGCGTCTGGACGGCGAGCGGCGTCACGACCGGCTCCGCGCGTAGGTCAGCGCGACGATCAGCGCGAACATCAGCTCCAGGAAGCCGACGAGATAGGCGACGCTGACGCGGCCGAGGGTGCCGTCGAGCACCGAGGTGAACGTCGCCAGCAGGGGATAGAGCATGAAGACGCCGAGTACGAGTGCGGCGCGCAGCAGGGCGGCACGTTTGCGTGCGGCGATGTCACTCCCCCTCGAAGCCATCCTGAGGGAAGGCGTACCCGGCGGATTAAAGGTCAAACAGAAGGTCGGCTAGCGAGGCCGCTTGGTCCGCCCCTCCACGTAGAGCTGGGTCATCGGACCCGCGCCTGCGCGGTCCGCGTTCTCCAGCACCGACGCGCCGGGCTGCTCCTTGCGCGCCTCGTGGGCGGCCTCCGGGGTGGGCCCCGGGGGCTCGGGCCGGCGGAGTGCCCTGCGGAGCCAGCGAGGCATGTGCATCTCGCCGCCCCAGGGCTCCAGCTGTCGATCCGACATCTGCGGCTCCTTTCGGTCGCGCAGATGCTACGCCCGGAACCGCCGCAAATCTATGCGCTCAGCCGGTCTGCCAGTGCTCGACCGCCCGCCGCTGGAGCATCGCCCGGAACTGCTCGGTCGTCTTCTCGAGCAGCTCGCCGGTACCCCAGTCGAGGATCACGCCGTGGCGCCGGATGGCGTCCATGGTGTTCAGCTCGCCCTCGCGATAGCGCTCGGCCACCTTCTCCGCGTCCTCCTCGAGCCAGCCCGCGCGCTCGCCGCGGATCCGCTTGCGCTCCTTCTCGGTCGCGTCCGAGTCGAGCTCGTACTCGGCGAGCTCGGCATCGACCTCCTTGACCACGACGCCGTAGTCGATGCAGGCGCGCTCGATCGTCACGTAGCCGTCCGCGACGTCCTCCACCACCGCCTCGGGATCGCGCTCCAGCGGGTCGCCGAAGCCGCCACCGCCCGCCGACGGGCGTGTGAAGACGTCGCCCGGCGCCGACATCGACGTTGGAGAACGTCGCGCCGAGGAACTCGGCCTCGTCCTCGCCCTTGCGCGTCAGCCAGACACCGTGGGGGATCGACGGCAGCCCGCCCTCGATGCCCCAGGTGATCGAGCGCGCGCGGTCGCAGCAGTAGGACATGACCGCGTCCTCCGGCTCGGTCAGCCGGCCGCCCTTGGACACGCCGACGCCGCCGCGGTAGCGCCCGGGCCCGCCGGAGTCGGGCACGATCTCGTGCGCGGTGGTGAGCACCGGCGTCAGGCGTTCCTGGCCTTCGAGCGGCTGCACCGCGAGGCCGACGCCGAACACGGGGGAGGTGCAGTTGGCGCCGTCCTTGCCGTTGCGCCCGCCCCAGCCGCCGACCATCCAGTCGTACCACATGAACACCGGGCGGTCGTCGGTGCGCGCGTCGCGCCCGCCGACCAGCAGATACTCGAGGTTGAAGCAGCACGCCATCGCCCGGTCGGGCATGACCTGCGACCACAGCTCGTAGACCGAGTTCGTCACCTTCTCGTAGCCGCCGGAGCAGAAGCCGGTGACCGCGACCGGCCACGCGGCGTTGATCACCGAGTTCTCCTCGCCGGCGTCGACCTCGATCACGCGGTAGAAGCCCGAGTTCAGCGGCACGTCCGGGAAGAACGTCTTCGTGCCGCCGACGATGCCCGAGAACGTCGTGCCGAAGCTCGAGTTCAGGAACGTCGCGACCGCCGGGTGCGACCCCGAGAGGTCGTAGCGCAGCTGCTCGCCGTCGATCTCGAGCTTGACCTTGACCGGCACGAGCCCCTCGCCCTCGGCGGGGTCGAAGTCGATGTAGTCCTCCGTCTCCCAGGTGCCGTCGGGAAGCTCCGCGACGCGCTTGCGGGTGAGGCGCTCGACGTAGTCCTGCACCTCCTCGAACGCCGTGACGACGGTGTCGCCGCCGTACTTCTCGCACAGCCGCAGGATCTCGCGCTCGGCGACGCGGGTGGACTCCGCCTGGGCGCGCAGGTCGCCCTTCGCGTCGCTCGGGACGCGCGTGTTGGAGACGATCAGCTCGACGACGTCGTCGCGCATCGTCCCCTTGTCGGCGATCCGCACCGCGGGGATGCGGATGCCCTCGGCGAAGTGCTCCTTCGCCGAGACGTCGAACGAGCCCGGCACGCTGCCGCCGACGTCGGCCCAGTGGCCGTTGGACTGCGAGAACGCGATCAGCTCGCCGTCGTGGAAGATCGGCCGGATGATGCGCACGTCGTTGAAGTGCGTGCCGCCGCTGTAGGGATCGTTGATGGCGAACAGGTCGCCCTCGTGGATGTCGTCGCCGAACGTCTCGATGACCGCCTTCGCGGTCAGGTGCAGCGTGCCGACGTGGACGGCGATGTCCTGGCTGCCCTGCATGACCGTGTTGCCCTGCGCGTCGCACAGCGCGGAGGAGAAGTCGCGGCAGTAGATGACGAACGAGTGGCACGTGCGCAGGATCTGCTCGGCCATCTCGTCGACGATCGTCACGAACGCGTTCTTGAGCACCTCGAGCGTGACGGGATCGAGCTTGTAGTCGGTCTCGGTGCTCATGACTCGTCCTCCTGCTCGATCTGCATGCGGATGTTCAGCCACTCGTCGACCTCGACCTTCACCCCGGGTGGGACGAGGACGGTCGAGTCGAGCTGGTCGATCAGCGCCGGGCCCTCGAAGCTCGCGCCGGCGGGCAGGTCGTCGCGCTTGAAGACGGGCGCGTCGACGGCATCCTCGCCGCGCTCGAAGACGACCTCGCGCGAGCCGCACGACTCCGGCTCGCCGCCGTCGCCGTCATGGCTGGGCAGCTCTGCCTTCTCCGTCTCGCCCACCGCGCGCACGTTGAGTTGGTAGACCTCGACCGGCGAGTCCTCGCGGCGGTAGCTGTGCTCGCGCTCGTGCTCGGCGTGGAACGCCTCGACGACGGGGTCGAGCGATTCGAGCGGTGCCTCGACCTCGATCGGCAGCGCCCGCCACTGGCCCACGTAGCGCATGTCGATCTCGCGCGTGAGGCGCACGCGATCCTCGGGGATCCCTTCGGCGTCGAGCATCTCGCGCGCCTCCTTCTCGAGCCGGGCGAACGCCTCTTCGACCTCCGCGGCATCGACCTCGTCGGCCTTGCCGCTGTACATCTCGGAGAGGTCGTGGCGGACGTCGACCAGCAGGCAGCCGAGCGCGGATGTGACGCCCGGGTTCGGCGGCACGATCACGGTCGGGATCATCAGCTCCTTGGCGAGCGCGGCCCCGTGCAGCGGTCCGGCCCCGCCGAACACGACGAGCGCGAACTCGCGCGGGTCGTAGCCCTTGCGGATCGAGATCAGGCGGACGGCGTCGGCCATGTTGGCGTTGGCGACCTCGATGATCGCGTTGGCCGCGTCGAGCGTGTCGAGACTGAGCGGCTCGGCGATCTTGTCGCTGATCGCCGCCTCGGCGGCGTCGCGGTCGAGCTCCATCCCGCCGCCGATCAGCTCCGTGCCGAGCCGGCCGAGCAGCAGGTTGGCGTCGGTGTTGGTGGGCTCCTCGCCGCCGCGGCCGTAGCTGGCGGGGCCGGGGTCGGCACCCGCGGACTGCGGGCCGTTGCGCAGCGAGCCGGCCTCGTCGATCCAGGCCAGCGAGCCGCCCCCGGCACCGATCGTCAGCACTTCGATGCTCGGGAAGCGGATCGGATAGCCGTACTCGACCGACCACTCCTTGGTCACCTTCGGCTCGCCGTCGTAGACGAGCGAGATGTCGGTGCTGGTGCCGCCCATGTCGAGCCCGATCGCGTTGTCGTGGCCGCACAGCGCGGCGATGTGGCGCGAGGCGATCGCGCCCGCTGCGATCCCGGACGCGGCGAGGCGGACCGCGAGCTTCTCGACCGTCCGCGGCGTCATCACGCCGCCGCCGGAGTGCAGCAGCAGGAGGTCGCCTTTGTAGCCGCGCTCCTCGAGCTCGTCGGCGAGCCGCGACACGTAGCCGCCCACCAGGGGCGAGAGGACGGCGTTGGCCACCGTGGTCGAGAACCGCTCGTGCTCGAAGATCTCGGGCAGCACCTCCGACGAGGTCGTGACGTTGACGCCGTCGAGCTCCTCGCGCAGGATCTCAGCGGCCCGCTGCTCGTGGGCCGGGTTCGCGAACGCGTTGATGAAGCAGACGGCGACGGTCTCGACCTCGCGCCGCTTGAGGATGCGCGCGACCTCGCGGACGTCGTCCTCGTCGAGCTCCTCGACGACCTCGCCGGCGAAGTCGACGCGCTCGGTCACCTCGAAGCGGTCGCGCCGGCGGATGTAGGGGGGAGCGACGTCCTTGTAGGCGTCCCACAGGTCGTCGCGCGTGCCGCGCCGGATCTCGATCACGTCGCGGAAGTGACGGGTCGTGACCATTGCCGCGGGCGGGAAGCGCCGGGTGATCAGTGCGTTGGTGGCGACCGTCGTGCCATGCGAGAACAGCCTGACGTCGGAGAGCTCGACGCCCGCCTCCTCGACGCCGGCGAGCACGCCCTCGAGCGGGTCCTTGGTCGACGGAACCTTCGCGACGCGGATGTCGCCGCTCTCGTCGTCGAGCACGCACACGTCGGTGAACGTGCCTCCCACGTCGACCGCCACGCTGGTCATTCCGGCTCCTCCCGCTCGCTCCCCGTTCCTTAGGCCGTACCCGGACGGCCGCCTCACCTCACCGCCAGCCCCGGGCGGACCCGGAGGCGGGCGGCGAAGCGCGCGCCGGCGATCCGGCCGCGGGCGACGCGGATGACGAGCGAGCGACCGGCGCGCGGCGCCGCTGACTGCGACGCGACCTGGACGCTGCTCGCCACCGCGCCGCGCGGGTGGCCGACCGGCACGACCTCGTAGCCCGAGCGCGCGGAGTGCAGCAGGAAGTGGTGCACCCGCGCGAGCGCGACCGGCGCGGCGCCGATGGTCACGAGGCGGCCGGTGCGGAGCACCGCCTCGACGCGCGAGCCCGGGCCGTAGGTCGGGAACATCACACGCGCCGTCACGCCGCTGCGGCCGCCGCGGAGCCTCCACGCCGTCGTCACCGATGTGCCGGTGAAGCGGTGCGTGACGCGCGCCGAGAGCGAGCCGGCCGCCGTCGTCCCGGTCGCGGTGAGCGCGTGGAACGGCCCGGCGTAGGCGCGGCCCGCGGTCGAGTCGGACGCGCTCGCGCCGACGCCCGAGGGCGCGTGCGTCAGCCGCAGCGGCGGCGTGCGCTCCGACAGGTGGCGGGGGTGCTGGGTGGCGAGCAGGCGGCGGCCGCGGAGGTCGTCGACGACCAGCCCGAACGAGGCGGGCGGCAGGCCGCCGACGTTGCCGGCCACCTCCTGCGCGCCGTCGTAGAGGCGCGCGAGCTCGAGCCCGCCGTAGGGGAAGGCGCCCTGGCTGACCGTCATCACGGCGGTGTTGTACGCGCGCGTCGTGACCGCGAGGCGGCCGGTGTCGGGGTCATAGGCGTAGAGCGAGGGCGGCGTGCTCGAGCGCGCGCGGCCGAGCCCGGCGGCGATCGCGCGGGCGGCGTTGGACTCCATGCGGGCGGCGCCGAGGCGCGCGCTCGCCGGCGTCTGCGGCACCTTGTGGACGCCGAAGAACAGCGCGGGCGGCACGCCGCCGGCGCGCTCCGACTGGCGCTCGTAGAAGCGCAGGCCGTTGTCGAAGATGTCCTTGGCCCACGCGCGCCAGTGCGGCTCGAGCCCGAGCGAGTCGCTCGCCGCCAGCCCGATCAGCGCCTGCGCGCTGAGCCCGAGCTTCTTCGCCTGGTGCCAGCGCTCGAAGCCGAAGCCGGTGTCCCAGTTGAGGTAGCCGGCGTGCGTCCAGTAGCCCGCGATCACGCGCCGCGCCCACACGCGCATGCGCGCAAGGTCCGCGGCCGGGATGCGCATCCCCGCGGCGCGGCCCTGGTCGAGGAAGCGGGTGACCGAGATGACGATGTTCGCGTACTCGGCGGAGTCGACGTTCATGGGGGCCGTCTCGGACTGCTGCGGGAGGTAGTGGAAGCGCGCGCCCGGCCCGAGGTTGCCGGCGGCGTGGCCGCGGCCGCCGATGCCGCGCACGAAGCGCCGGATCTGCAGCGCGAGGTCGTGGCGCAGCAGCGTGTCGCGGCCGTTGACCGTCGCCGAGGCGGCGTACATCAGCCCGTACCAGTTGATCTGGTTGAGGCGGATCGCCGGGTAGCGCCAGAACTTCCCGGCGACCGTGCGGCCGATGCGGTCCTCGATCGCGGCGACGGTCGAGGCGGGGAGGTCGAGCTCGCGGCGCGCGCGCCAGGCGGCGACGAGGCCGTCGACCACCTCGGCGTCGAACACGAGGTGCTGGCTCGCGCGCGCGGAGTCCATCGAGTTCGTCCACCCGGGCGTGTGGCGCTGGGCGCCGGGAGCTGCCTGGCCATTGTCGGCGAACGGGCCGCCGCGGCGGGTGAGCCGGGCGGCGATCAGGCGCGCGCGGTGGTCGTTGCGGGCGGGGCCCTCGTGGCCGCGCTGGGCGGCCACCGCGTGGGTGAGCAGCAGCCCGGCGTTGACAGCCGGGTCGGTGCCCGAGCCGCCGGGGCGGTACATCCCGGCATGCTCGTCCCAGATCGGGTCGAGGCGCTGCTGGGTGGCGTCGGCGAGCTTCCAGTAGCCGGCCTCGTCGAGTCCGGAGGCGGAGGCAGACGCGGGGATGGCGAGAGCGGCCAGCGCGATTGCGAGCGCGGGCAGCCGCAAGCGGCGGCGGCGGGCCGCGAGGCGGGGGAACATCTGAGGGCTCCTTCCGAGCCGGCGAGCGGTCGCGCCGTTTGGGGCTGGGCGGGTCCGGCGGGCTGGCTGTCAGCGGGGGGTGGTGACAAGCATCATGCGCTCATCCGGGCGCCCCCGCGATGGGGTCCGCCACACGCTCGAACGCAGCTAGCACGCGCCCTCGTGCGGGTTCGCCCGCGGCGACTCGGGGGGAGACGCCCGCAACTTTTCTCGCGACGACCAGTTGCACGCTCAACTAGAGGGCAGACCGTATGCTCGGCGCGTGCCGCCCAAGCCGGTCCTGATCCGCCAGCACGTCGACACCGCGCCCGCCGGGCTGCTCGGCGAGTGGCTGGATGCGCGCGGCGTGCCGTACGAGATCGACCGCACTTGGATCGAGCCGTCGGTGCCCGACCCGGGCGAGTACGCATGGATCGCCTCGCTCGGCCACGACCGCATGGCCGGCGACCTGCACGACCCCGCGGTGGCCGCCGAGCGCGAGCTGCTCACGCTCGCCGTCGAGCGCGACGTGCCGGTGCTGGGCCTCTGTTACGGCGGCCAGGTGCTCGCGGCGGTGCTGGGCGCCGAGGTCGGCCGGGCGCCGGTGGCGGAGCTCGGCTGGCGCGCGATCGAGACCGATGACGCCGAGCTCGTGCCCGCGGGGCCGTGGCTCGAGTGGCACTACGAGCGCTTCTGCACGCCGCCGGGCGCGATCGAGCTCGCACGTACGGCCGACGCGCCGCAGGCGTTCCGGATCGGCCCGCACCTCGGCGTCCAGTTCCATCCCGAGGCGACGGTGGAGATCGTCGAGGGGTGGGCGCGCGCGGACGGGGTCGCAGGCCGAGCTGTCCGCGCCGCCCGAGCAGGTCGCCGCCGCCCGGGACGCCGCCTTCCGCCTCTTCGACGGCTTCCTCGCCGCCGCGCGTCACCCGCGCTCCGCCGCCGCCTAGCGGACCAATCCACACACCATTTGCGGCCTAGCGGCGGAATTGGTACGTTCCGCGGTGAGCGGATCGTGTACGACTACGGCCTCTTCTCGTTCGAGTCCAAGGCGGATTTCCTCCGCCGCTCCGAGGAGTTCTGGAACCCGGACAAGACTCAGTTCTGGCAGGACGCCGGCGTCGACTTGGTGATCGACCGCCGCGAGGGCTACCTGTTCTGGGACATGGCGGGCCGGCGGCTGATCGACCTGCACCTCAACGGCGGCACCTACAACCTCGGACACCGCAATCCCGAGCTGATCGCCGTGCTCGAGCAGGCGATGGGCCGCTTCGACATCGGCAACCACCACTTCCCGGCGCTCGCCCGCACCGCGCTCGCCGAGGCGCTCGTCGGCACCTGCCCGCCGAGCCTCAAGCGCGTGATCTTCGCCTCCGGCGGCGGCGAGGCGACCGACATCGCGATCAAGACCGCGCGCCACACGCGCCAGAAGCGCAAGATCGTCTCGATCCTCAAGGGCTACCACGGCCACACCGGGCTCGCGGTGGTGGCGGGCGACGACCGCTTCTCGAAGCTGTTCCTCTCCGACCGCCCCGACGAGTTCGTCCAGGTCCCGTTCAACGACCTCGGTGCGATGGAGGCGGCGCTGCGCGGTGGGGACGTCGCCGGCGTGGTGATCGAGTCGATCCCCGCGACCTACGGCTTCCCGCTCCCCGAGCCCGGCTACCTGCGCGCGGTCAAGGACCTGTGCGAGCGCCACGGAGCGCTCTACATCGCCGATGAGGTCCAGACCGGGCTGATGCGGACGGGCGAGATGTGGTGCATGTCGAAGTCCGGGATCGAGCCGGACATCATGATCGTGGGCAAGGGGATCACCGGCGGGATGTACCCGATCGCCTGCTGCGTCGTGAGCGAGGAGTGCTCGGCGTGGCTGAAGGAGGACGGCTTCGGCCACATGTCGACCGGCGGCGGCGCCGAGCTCGGCTGCATCGTCGCGCTCAAGGTGCTCGAGATCTGCGGCCGGCCCGAGGTGCGCTCGATGGTCCACTACATCGCCGAGCGCTTCCGCGAGGGGCTGAGCGCGATCCAGGAGACCTATCCCGACTGGCTCGTCGGCATCCGCCAGGACGGGGTCGTGATGGGGCTCGAGTTCGACCACCCGCAGGGCGCCAAGCTCGTCATGCGGCGGCTGTACGAGAACGGCGTGTGGGCGATCTTCTCGACGCTCGACCCGCGGGTGCTGCAGTTCAAGCCCGGGATCCTGCTCGGGCCAGACCTCGTCGACGAGATCCTCGACCGCACCGCCGTCGCGATCGGGCAGGCCGTGGCGGACGTGGCGGGGGTGCCGGCGTGACCGCGCTGCTCGAGACCGAGGCGCCCGGCACCGCGCGCGCCCGCATGATGCTCGACCGTGCGCGCTGGGCGGCGACGGCGTTCGCCGGCTTCGACCGCGAGCGCACCGAGCGCGTGGTCGCGGCGGTCGCCGAGGCGGCATACCAAAATGCAGAAAGGTTCGCGATCGCCGCGGTCGAGGAGACCGGGATGGGCGTGGCCGAGCACAAGCGCCGCAAGAACGAGGCGTGCTCGCGCGGGATCGTCGAGCGCTACTCGGTCGCCGACTACGTCGACGCGCAGGTCGACGCGGAGGCGAAGATCGTCTCGGTGCCGAAGCCGGCCGGCGTCGTGCTGGCGCTGACGCCGTCGACCAACCCGATCGCCACCGTCTACTTCAAGGTGCTGCTGGCGCTGATGACGCGCAACGCGGTGGTCGTCTCGCCGCATCCGCTCGCGCGCGAGACGTCGGTGGCCGCCGTGCAGCTGCTTGCGCGGGCGGCGGTCGAGGCCGGCGCGCCCGACGGCTGCCTGCAGGTCGTCGAGGAACCGACGATTCCGCTGATCGAGGCGCTGATGGCCGACCGCGGCGTCGACGTGATCGTCGCCACCGGCGGCACCGCCGTCGTGCGCGCGGCCTACCGCTCGGGCAACCCCGCACTCGGCGTCGGGCCCGGCAACGTGCCCGCGCTGGTCGACGCGAGCGCCGACGTCGCCCAGGCCGCCGCCTGCCTCGCCGACTCCAAGGCGTTCGACAACTCGATCCTGTGCACCAACGAGTCGGTGGCGATCGTCGAGGAGCGGGTCGCCGACGCGTTCGAGCGCGAGCTGGCGCGCAACGGCGCGCACGTGCTGTCGGAGGAGGAGGCGCAGCGCGCCCGCGAGGCGTTTTATCCCGACGGTCGGATCGACACGAAGCTGGCCGGCAAGGACGCGGCGGCGCTCGCGGCGGCGGCGGGGATCAAGGTGCCCGCGAAGACGCGCGTGCTCGTCGCCCCGTTCCCGCTGATCGTGCCCGAGGAGCCGCTCGCGCTCGAGAAGCTGTTCCCGCTGCTCGGGCTCGTGCGCGTGCCCGACGCCGCGCGCGGCATCGACGCCGCGCGGGCGCTGCTGCGGATCGGCGGGGCGGGCCACTCGGCGGTCATCCACTCGCGCGACCCGCGCACGATCCTCGCCTACGGCGCCGCGGTGCGCGTGCTGCGGGTGTCGGTCAACGCGCCCGGGAGCCAGGGGTCGAGCGGGCTCGCGACCAACCTCGCGCCGACGATGACGGTCGGGACCGGCTTCTTCGGCCGCTCGGCGCTGACCGAGAACCTCGAGCCGCGCCACCTCACGCAGTGGACGCGGCTGGCCTACGCGACCGATGAGCCGCTCGGCGACTTCGGCGGCCTGCAGCCGTGGTCGGCGCGCCCGGAGCCCGCGCCGGTGTCCGTGCCCGAGCCGGCGACCGCGGGCGACCTGTCGCGAGAGGACCTGCGGCGGATGATCGTCGACGAGCTGCGGGAGCTGGTGCGCTAGTGGCCGAGCTGCGCTCCGCGATCTTCATCGACCAGCTGCAGCCGCAGACCATGTGTTACCTCGGCACCTGGATCCGCGGGCGGCTGCCGCGCTCCGGGATGGCCGCCGCGGTGATCGAGGTCGCGCCCGGGCTCGACATCGAGCCGCTGACCGACGTGGCGGTCAAGCACACCAAGCTGCAGGCCGGGATCCTCGTCGTCGAGCGCCAGTTCGGCTACCTGGAGTTCCACGACCGCTCGCCCTCGGCGGTGCGGTCGGCGAGCGCGGCGGTGCTCGAGGCGCTGGGCGCGTCGCAGAGCGATGCGATGAAGCCGAAGATCCTCGCCTCGACGCTGGTCTCGCGCCTCGACAACCAGCACGCGTTCCTGATCAACCGCAACAAGCTCGGCTCGATGGCGCTGCCGGGCGAGTCGCTGTTCGTGCTCGAGATGCAGCCCGCCTCCTACGCGATCCTCGCGGTCAACGAGGCCGAGAAGGCATCGAACATCAAGGTCGTCGACTACCGCATGATCGGCGCGACCGGCCGCGTCTACCTGACCGGCGACGAGTCCGACGTGCGGGCCGCGTCCGACGCCGCCGTCGGCGCACTGGAGGAGGTCGCGTGAGCGCCAGCGACGACGCACGCGCGGTGCTGCGCGAGCTGCTGGCCGAGGCGCTGGCGGGTGGCAACGGCAACGGCGCGCCGGTGCCGCAGGTCCCGGCCCCGCCGGTGGCCGCTGTGTTGCGCCCGTCGACATGGACGGGACCGCCCGCGGGCGCCGAGGTGATCGGCGGCGGAGCGCCGCAGGCCGCGGCCCCTTCGCCGGCCGCCGGCGCCGAGCACGTGACGCTTGCCTCCGATGCCGACCTCGATCGCTTCGTCCGCGGCCTGCTCGCCCGCCCGCCGGAGGAGCTCGAGGCGATCCGCGCCGGGCGGCTGCGCTTCACGCTGCACGCGGGGGCGCCGAGCGGCGTCGTCCGCGTCGAGCGCGGCGCGGTGACGGAGCGCAAGGTCGACGAGGCCGCGAAGGCCGGGGCCCGGCTCGTGCTCGGGCCGGCCGCCGTACTGACGCCCCTGGCGCGCGACAAGGCGCGCGCCAAGGGGATCAAGATCGAACGGGAGTCGTAGATGCTCAGAGCGACGGTGACGGAATCGGTGTGGGCGACGCGGCGGGTCGACGCGTTGCCCAGCGGCGCGCTGCTCGAGGTGCGCACCGACGACGGTTCGACCCTGATCGCCTTCGACGTGCTGGGCAGCGGGGAGGGCGAGCGGGTGCTCGTCGCCACCGGCTCGGTCGCGTCGGGCTACTTCGGCGACGAGCACCCACCGCTCGACGCGCTGATCATCGGAATCCTCGACGAGGACAACAAGGGGAAGGAGCAGCAATGAGCGAAGCGCTCGGCATGATCGAGACGAAGGGGTACGTGGCCGCACTGGCAGCGGCCGACGCGATGGTGAAGGCCGCCAACGTGACCATCATCTCCCGCGAGGAGGTCGGCGACGGCCTGATCGCGGTCGTGGTGCGCGGTGACGTCGGTGCCGTCAAGGCGGCGACCGAGGCCGGTTCGGAGACCGCGTCGACGGTCGGCGAGCTGGTGTCGGTGCACGTCATCCCGCGACCCCACAACGAGCTCGGGAAGCACTTCACGGCGTCCGCTGCCTAGGTGGCGATCGAGCTCCGCGTCTACCTGCGGATCCCCGAGCTGGGCCGGCAGTTCGCGGCCTACCTCGGCACGCCCCTGCGGGCGCGCGGCTACCCGCCGGTCGAGGGCGATCACGCGCTGATCGTCGAGGTCGCGCCCGGCCTCGCGATCGAGCGCGTCATCGACCTGGCGCTGAAGGCGGTGCCCGACGTCGAGCCGGGCATCCACTTCGTGGAGCGCCAGTTCGGCGTGCTCGAGGTGCACTCGCCCGACGAGGCGCTCGTCGAGCAGGCGGGGCAGGCGATCCTCGAGGGCATCGGCGCGACGTCCGAGGACACGCTGCGCCCGAAGCTGCTCTACGTCGACGTCATCGAGGAAGTGACCGACCAGCACGCGGTGATCGTCAACCGCAACCGCGAGGCGTCGATGCTGCTCCCGGGCCAGACGCTGCTCGTGGTCGAGATGACGCCGGCGCTGTTCGCCGCGGTCGCCGCCAATGCCGCCGAACGGGTGGCGCCTGAGCTGACGCTCGTGACGGTCTCGATGATCGGCGCCGCCGGCCGGGTCTATCTCGCGGGCTCGACCGCGGATATCGTGCTCGCGCGCGACGAGATCACGCGCGTTCTCGAGGGTGTAAGAGGGAGAGACGGATGACCATCGATGACCTCGCCGCGGCGGCACTGCCGCGCTTCGGGCTGTCTGAGAGCGCGACCGCGACGCTTTGCAACGTCTCGGAGAACCACACCTACCGGGTCGAGGATCGGCTCCGAGTCCGTGTTCGCGCTGCGCGTCCACCGCCCCGGCTACCGCACCGCGCCGCAGATCGAGTCCGAGCTCCAGTGGGTCGACGCGCTGCGCGAGGACGGCGCGGTCGACACCTGCGTCCCGGTCCTCGCGCCCGAGCGGCGAGCGGGTGCTCAACGTGCACGACCGCAACGTCGTGCTGTGGGAGTGGCTGCCGGGCGCCGAGCCCGACCCCGAGGGCGACGCGGTGCTCGACGGCTTCCGCGTGCTCGGCGCGGTCTCCGCGCGCATGCACGCTCACGCCCGCGCGTGGAGTCCACCCGCCGGCTTCGACCGCCCCGCCTGGGACTACGAGCACACGCTCGGCGCCGGCGGCTGGTGGGGTCGCTGGCAGGACGGCCTCGGCATGGGGGCGGAGGAGCTCGCGCTGCTGGAGCGGCTCGACGACGTGATTCGCCGGCGCCTGGAGGCGTATGGGCAGTCGTCCGATCGCTTCGGGCTCGTCCACGCCGACATCCGCCTCGCCAACCTGCTCGTCGACGACGGCCACGTGCGCGTCATCGACTTCGACGACTCCGGCTTCGCCTGGTTCATGTACGACTTCGCGACCACGGTCTCGTTCATGGAGGACCACCCGCGCGTGCCCGAGCTGCGCGACGCCTGGATCGCCGGCTACCGCTCGGTCGCGCCGCTCGCCGCGGACGACGAGGCCGAGCTCGACACCTTCGTGATGCTGCGCCGCCTGCTGCTGGTGGCGTGGATCGGCTCGCACCACACGTTCGCGACCGAGGCCGCGGAGCTCGGCGCCGGCTTCACCACCGGCACATGCGCGCTGGCGGAGCACTACCTGTCAACCCACTCCTAGGAGACCCGATGTTCACCCCTCTCACCGGCCGCACCGTCCTCGTCACCGGCGGCACCAAGGGCATCGGCAAGGGCATCGCGGGCGTCTTCGCGCGCGCGGGCGCCAACGTGGTGGTCTGCGGCCGCGACCGCGAGCGGGGGGAGGCGGCGGCGCAGGAGCTCGGCGGCCGCTACCTGATCGCCGACGTCGCCAAGGCCGCGGACTGCGAGCGCATGGTCGCCGAGACGGTCGCGGAGTTCGGCGGCCTCGACGTCCTGTGCGCCAACGCCGGCATCTTCCCCGACGTCAAGCTCGCCGACATGAGCGAGGCGGACATCGACGCGATCTTCGCCACCAACGTCAAGGGGACGATGCTGACGGTCAAGGCCGGGCTCGACGCGCTCGAGGCCAGCGGCCACGGGCGCGTGATCGTCACCTCCTCGATCACCGGGCCGATCACCGGCTTCCCGGGCTGGTCGCACTACGGCGCCACGAAGGCCGCGCAGCTCGGCTTCCTGCGCACCGCGGCGATCGAGCTGGCCGCCCGCAACATCACCATCAACGCCGTGATGCCGGGCAACATCGTCACCGAGGGGCTCGACGAGCTCGGGCCGGAGTACCGGGCGACGATGGAGTCGATGATCCCCCAGCGGAGGCTCGGGAAGGTCGAGGACATCGGCAACGCCGCGCTGTTCTTCGCCACCGACGAGGCCGGCTACATCACCGGGCAGAGCATCGTGATCGACGGCGGGCAGGTCCTGCCCGAAGGTGTGATGGCGATGGACGCGCAGTAGGTCATCGCTGTGCCGGCGAACGTCAACTGCGGCTGGGTAGGAGCGGGGTTCGATTGCCCCAGAGCCCACGAATGTCATCTCAAGGTCGGTATGCGACCTCGAGCTGACACTCGTGGCCGCCGCGGCACCCCGGACCCGACCCCTACCCAGCCGCCGTTGACGTTCGCCCGGGGCGACGACTAGATGGAGCGCTCGGCCGTCTCGCTCGGGCCGACGGCGCTGGCGGCGCGCGACCGCCTGCTCGCCGCGCTGCCCGGGCCGGGCGAGCGGCTGGGTGCGGAGCGGGAGCTCGCGGAGCGCCTCGGCGTGTCGCGCTCGACGATCCGGGCGGCGCTCGCCGACCTCGAGCGCAGCGGCGTGGTGCGGCGGACGCGCGGGCGCTCGGGCGGCATCTTCGTCGCCGAGCGCAAGGTCGAGCGCGACCTCACGAGCCTGACCGGGCTGCCCGCCTACCTGCGCCGCCAGGGCTTTCAGGCCGACGCGCGAGTGCTCTCCACCGCGACGGTCGAGGCGGACGCCGAGACCGCCGCCGCGCTGGAGATGTCCGCGGGCGGACTTGTCCTGGAGGTCGTGCGCGTGCGGCTCGCCGACGGCGACCCGATCTCGCTCGAGCGCGCGCTGTTCCCCGCCGAGCGCTTCCCCGGGCTGCTCGACCGCTCGCTCGGCGGCTCGCTCTACGAGCTGCTGGAGACGCATTACGCGCTGAAGCCGGGGGAAGCGGAGGAGCGCATCGAGGTCGTCGCCGCCGGCGCGGCGGAGGCGCGGTTGCTCGAAGTGCGCCGCGGCGCACCGCTGCTGACGGTCGCGCGCACCGCGTGGGACGCCGACGGCCGCGCCTTCGAACGCTCGCACGACCTGTTCCGCGCCGACCGCGCCCGGATCGTCGTCCGCGCGCGCTCCGCTCCGGCCGCTCCAACCCTGGTGGGAGCGAGCATTCATGTTCACGACCGGCCTTGATCGGGTCGTTCGATCTTGGTTCAATTGCCACTAGCTTGTCGGACAACTTCGTCCGCGAGGGATCGCACAGAGGAGAAGGGGACGCATGGCCACCACCAAGCCTGACCCCGGCATCGGAGCTCGCCACGAGGGCACCGTGGAGTCGGTGTACGCGGGCGATTCCGGCGTCGATCGACTGAAGCCGAACGCCATCGGGCTGTGGGGGGTGATCTTCGTCGGGGTGACGGGGGCCGCGCCCATCTCCGCGATGCTGTTCAACGTCCCGTTCGCGACCGGCTTCGGCACCGGCCTCTACACGCCGGCGGCCTTCCTGTTCGCGACGATCATCCTCACGATCTTCACGGTCGGCTACGTGGCCATGGCCCGGAAGATGCGCGCGGCGGGCGGCTTCTACACCTTCATCTCGCACGGCCTCGGGCGTGAGCTCGGGCTGGCTGCCGGGATCACCGGCGCGATCGCCTACGCGCTGTTCGAGGTTTCGTTGCTGGGCGGCTTCGCCTACTTCTCGGCGACCAACTTCAACGACTGGTTCGGCTGGGAGATCCCGTGGATCGCGTTCGCGCTGTTCGCGGCGGTCCTGATCAGCGTCCTCTGCTACTTCCACGTCGAGCTGTCGGTCAAGATCCTCGGCGCTGCGCTGGTCAGCGAGGTGATCATCCTCGCGATCTTCGACCTGGTCGTGTTCGGTCAGGGCGGCAGCGAGGCGAACGGCATCCAGTTCGAGTCGCTGAACATGTTCCAGCTGACCGATCCGGGCCCCGGCCTCGCCGCCGGCGTCGGCCTGTTCCTGGCCTTCTGGTCGTGGGTCGGGTTCGAGGCGATCCCGAACTACGCGGAGGAGTCCAAGAACCCGCAGAAGATCGTCCCGCGGGCGACGCTGATCTCGGTCGTCGCGCTCGGCATCGGCTACGTGATCACGTCGCTGGCCTTCGTGTCGGCATTCCCGGAGAACGATCTGGTCAAGATCGCGGGCGACGCGAACAACCCGCCGTTCTTCCTGGCCATGGAGCAATACGGCAACGTGTTCCTCAAGGACGTCATGCAGGTGCTGATCCTCACCGGCTCGTTCGCCTGCGCGATGGCCTTCCACAACGTGACGATGCGCTACTTCTACGCGATGGGGCGCGAGGGGATCCTGCCGCGCTCGCTGGGCAAGACGCACCCCAAGTACAAGTCGGCCTACGTCGCGAGCATCACGCAGACCGTGGTCGCCCTCGTGCTCGTTCTGGCCTGGGGCATCGGCTCGGGCTTCAGCTTCGCCGACTCGGCCGACACCGCCTACGTCCGCATCTACACGATGATGGCCGTTCAGGGCGTCGTCTGGCTGCTCGCCATCCAGGCCGTGTGCGCGCTCGCCGTGATCGTCTGGCACCGGCGCCACAAGCACCCGGACAGCTGGCTCGTCGTGGTCCTGTGCCCGATCATCGCGATCGTCGGCCAGGTGTTCGCGATCTACCTGCTGTTCGCGAACATCGACGTGCTGGCCGGCACGATCGGCTACGTCGATCTGATCGGCCCGATCGCGCTGATCGGCGTGGCGATCGGCCTCGGCTACGCGTTCTTCCTCAAGTCGAGCAACCGCAAGAAGTTCGACACGATCGGCCGCATGATCGACGAGGGCCAGATCGACGAGGCCCCCGCAACCGCAACCACAACCGCTCCCGCCTAGGCGGGAGCGCCGGCGGCGCCCAGCGCCGCCTCCAACTGCCCGCTCAGCGGCGTGTTCTCCACGAGCACGCCGTCGAGCGCGGCGGTTCCGATCGTGAAGGCCCAGGCGCCCGCGGCCTCGAGCGCACGGATGCGCTCCAGGGAGTCGACCGAGCCGGCGCAGATGACCGGCAGGTCGCTCGCGCCGACGACGGCGCGGACGAGCGCCTCGACGTCCTGGTCGTAGCGGTAGGCCAGCAGGTTGATGCCGTCGACGCCGAGCTCGGCGGCGCGCTTGGTGTCGGCGACGATCTCGTCGATCGAGCCGCGCAGCAGGCACGGATGGCCGACGATCTGGCCGACGTAGGGCCAGAATTTCACGCCCGTACCCGCGAGGATCTCCTGGACCGGCTCGATCAGCGTGCCGCCGATCAGGTGGTCGGGGCGGATCTCGGCGGCGGCGCGAGCCGAGGCGAGCGTGTCCTCCTCGGTCTCGGAGACGACCTCGATCCACGTCTCGTGCCCGTGCGAGCGGATGTCGTCCATCAGCGCCTTGAGCTCGTCGGTGGGGAGCCCGACGTCCTTGCAGCCGACGTGCCGGACGCCGGTTTCAGCAATCGACGCGTAGACCTCGCGCGCATCCGAGAGCGTGACGTCGTCGCGCGTGAGCATGAAGATGAACTCGATCATTCAGGGCTCCTGACCCGTCGTCATTTCCGGGCGAGTTGTCGGACAACTGGTACGCTAGCACCGGTCGAGCCAACCGAGGAGGGGCAGTGCGCGCAGCGATCTGGAACGGGCCGGGGACGATGGATGTCGGCACCGCCCCCGACGCGGTCTGCCCCGAGGACGGCGTCCTCCTGCACGTGCTCGCATGCGGCGTCTGCGGCACCGACGTGCGCTCGTTCTACAACGGCGACCGCCGCATCGAGGCGCCGTGGGTGCTCGGCCACGAGATCTCCGGCGAGGTCGTCGAGATCGGCCCCCGCGCCGAGGAGGAGGTCGCGGCCGGCGGCATCTCGGTCGGCGACGCGGTCCACTGCATCTCGACGCTGTGGTGCGGGCGCTGCCGGATGTGCCGCGGCGGCGCGGAGAACCTCTGCCTCAACGGCGAGCTGATGGGCTTCGACCACCCCGGCGCCTACGCCGAGAGCGTGGTCATCCCGAACATCGCGCTCAAGAACCTGTTCCGCATCCCCGACGGGCTGTCGGCCGCGCACGCGACGTTCGCCGACCCGCTCTCCGACGTCATCTGCGGCCACAAGGACATCGACATCGGCCTCGACGACGTCGTCGTCGTGATCGGCGCAGGGCCGGTCGGCACCGCGCATGTGGCGCTCGCCCGGCTGCAGGGGGCCGGCCAGGTGCTGCTGCTCGAGCGCACCGCCCGCCGGCTCGAGCTCGCGCACGCGATCGTCGGCGACGACCGCGTCGCCTACATCGACACCGAGCAGGAGGACGCCCAGGCGGCGGTGTCGCGCGCCACCGACGGCTTCGGCGCCGACGTGGTGATCGTGGCGTGCTCGAGCGACGCCGCCCAGGAGGAGGCGATGCTGATGGCGGCCCCGCGCGGGCGCGTGCTGTTCTTCGGCGGCCTGCCCAAGGGCACGACGCACATCCAGTTCCCCTCCAACGTCCTCCACTACAAGGAGGTCCAGGTCCACGGCTCCTACGCGTCGCGCCACCGCGACCAGGTCGCCGCGCTCGACATGCTCGCCGCGGACGCCGGCGGCATCCGCTCCGTGGTCTCCGACATCATCGGCCTCGATGAGACGCCCGACGCCTTCCCGCGGATCCGCGCCGGCGAGGCCCTGAAGGTCGTCGTCGCCCCGTGACTACGATGCGCCGCTCCCTGCGCCACAGCCTGGCCCAGGAGCTCCGCGCGCGCATCCGTGCCGGCGAGTGGCGCCCGGGGGAGCGGATCCCGTCCGAGCCTGAGCTGGCGCGGCAGGAGACCGTCTCGCGCTCGTCGATGCGGGCGGCGATCACGCTGCTCGAGGAGGAGGGCTACGTCAGCCGCCGCCACGGGTCTGGCACCTACGTCACGCACATGCCGACGCTGCCCAGCGACCTCGGGCGCAACTTCGGCGTCTCGTCGCTGATCCGCTCGACCGGGCTCGAGCCCGGCACCGAGGAGGAGAGCGCCGGCCTCGAGGCCGCGCCCGCCGCGGTCGCCGAGGCGCTCGGCGTCGCGGTAGGCGACCCCGTCAGCGTGCTGCGGCGCGTGCGCACGGCCGGCGAGCAGCGCGTCGTCGACGTCACCGACTGGTGCCGGATCGACCACCTGGCGCCCGACGACCTGCCGGATGTCGGCTCGATCTACGCCGCGCTGGCCGAGCGCGGGCTGGCCGTCGACCACGGCGTCGCGCACCTCACGCCCTGGAACGCCGACGGGGACGTGGCGCACCGCCTCGACGTCCCCAGCGGCACGCTGCTGCTGACCATCGACCAGGTCGACTTCACGGCCGACGGCGTGGCCGTGCTCGTCTCGCGCGAGCACCACCTCGCCGACGCCTTCTCGTTCACGCTCGTCCGCCGCGGGCCCGGAGCCGAGGGGGAGCACTGAGCGCGCCGCTCGTCGTCGGGGTCGACGTCGGCTCACAGGGCACCTGCGCGCAGGCGCTCGAGCCCGACGGCACGCTGGTCGCCACGGCCTACGCGCCGCACGCGCTGTCCTATCCGCGCGCGGGCTGGGCCGAGCAGGACCCCGCTGAGTGGACGAACGCGCTCGTCCAGACGCTGTCGGAGGTGCGGTCGGCGACCGACGGCCGCGAGATCGTGGCGCTGTCGTTCGGCTCCCAGCTCGACGGCGTCGTCGCCGCCCGCGAGGACGGCGAGCCGCTGCAGCCGGCGCTGATCTGGTGCGACCGGCGCGCGGGGGCGGAGTGCGACGCCGCCGCCGAGCGGATCGACCCCGAGCGGCTGCGCGAGCTGACCGGCTGCAACCTCGACCCCGGCCACATCGCCCCGAAGGTCGCATGGCTGGCCGCGCACGAGCCGGACGTACACGCGGGCGCGCACGTGTTCGCGCCACCGGGCTCGTGGGTGGCGTGGAAGGCGACGGGGGAGCTGGCGGTCGACCCCACCAACGGCTCCTCCACGGGACTCCTGGACCCGCGCACGCACGCGTGGTCTGACGAAGCGTGCGCGGCGTTCGACGTCGACCCGGATCGGCTCCCACCGGTTCGGCGTTCGGACGCCGTGCTCGGCCCTGTCCTCGGCTGGCTGTGCGAGGCGACCGGGCTCTCCCCCGAGACGCTGGTCGTGCTCGGCGCCGGCGACGAGATGGCGGCGACGCTCGGCGCCGGCGTGGTCGAGCCGGGCGCGGTGTGCGACGTGCTCGGCACCGCCGAGCCGGTCTGCGCGGTGGTGGGCGAGCCAGCCCATGACCCGACCGGCGTGGTCGAGCTGCACCCGCACGCCGACCCCGACACGTGGCTGCTGGAGAACCCGGGCTGGCTGTCGGGCGGCGCGTACCGTTGGTTCCGCGACGAGCTCGGCGGGCTCGAGGCGGTGCGCGCGACGGAGAGCGGCGCCGACGTCTACGAGCTGCTCAACGCCTTGGCGGAGACCTCGCCGCCGGGCGCCGACGGCGTGCTGTGGGTGCCGGCGCTCGCCGGCGCGATGGCGCCGGAGTGGAACGCCGACGCGCGCGCCGCCTGGTTCGGACTGACCGCCTCGCACGGCCGCGCCCACCTGGCCCGCGCGTTGCTCGAGGGCAACGCGCACGCGTTGCGCGACGTGATCGAGGCGATCGCCGGTGCCGGCCATGCCCCGACCGAGGTGGTGTGCGTCGGCGGCGGCGCGCACGGGCGGCTGCTGCTCGAGCTGCGCGCGCACGTGACCGGGCTGCCGGTGTGCCGGCCGGAGGACGTCGAGACGACCGCCCGCGGCGCTGCGATGCTCGCGGCGGCCGGCGCGGGGCTGCACCCGAGCGTCGCCGAGGCCGGGCGCGCGATGGCGTGCGCGCGCGAGGAGCAGGTCCAGCCCGACCCGGAGCTGCGTGGCCTCTACGACGATCTGCACCGCCGGCATCGGCAGCTCTACGACGCGCTGCGGCCACTCTTCAACGGGGCATGAGCAGCAGCCTGAATTCCGCCTCGCGCCGCCGCGCGCTCGAGGTTGCGGCCTCTGGCGAGCTCGACGTCCTCATCGTCGGCGGCGGCATCACTGGCACGGGCGCGGCGCTCGATGCCGCCACCCGCGGCTTGCGCGTCGGCCTCGTCGAGGCGCGCGACCTCGCCGCCGGCACCTCGAGCGCGTCGAGCAAGCTCATCCACGGCGGACTGCGCTACCTCGAGATGGGCGACATCGGGCTCGTGCGCGAGGCGCTGCGCGAGCGCGAGCTGCTGCTGACGCGGATCGCTCCGCACCTCGTCAAGCCGGTGCCGTTCCTGTGGCCGCTGCGCGGTCGCGGCTGGGAGCGCGCGTACCTGGGCGCCGGGCTCGTGCTCTACGACAGCATCGGCGGCGCGCGCTCGGTGCCGCGCCACCGGCACCTGAGCCGCCGCGGCGCGCTGGCGGCAGCGCCGGCGCTGCGCGAGGACGCGCTCGTCGGCGCGGTGCAGTTCCACGACGCGCTCGACGACGACGCGCGGATGGTCGCCGTCGTCGCGCGGACGGCTGCGGCGCACGGCGCGCACATCGCCACGCGCGTGCGGGTCACCGGATTTCGCGGCCCGGGCGAGGTCGAGGCGGTCGACGAGGAGACGGGGGAGACGCTCGTGCTGCGTGCCCGCCACGTCGCGAGCGCCGCCGGCGCCTGGACCGACCGCCTGCGCGAGCTGGCCGGCGGGCGCTCGGCCTGGCGCAACGTCCACTCGAAGGGCATCCATGTCTTCGTGCCGCGCGAGCGCATCCCGATGGACACCGGCGTGCTCGCCCGCACCGAGAAGAGCGTCCTGTTCGTCATCCCGTGGCAGGGCGGGTGGCTGATCGGCGACACCGACACGCCGTGGAGCGGCGGCGCCGACCAGCCCGTGGCCCACGGCGCCGACGTCGACTACCTGCTCGCCAAGACCAACGCGCTGCTCGCCGAGCCGCTGCGCCGCGACGACGTCCACGGCGTGACGGTCGGGCTGCGGCCGCTGATCGCCGAGGCGGCGCGCTCGGACACGACGCGCATCAGCCGCCAGCACGTGGTCGAGTCGCCGGCGCCCGGCCTGACCACGATCGCCGGCGGCAAGTACACGACCTACCGCGTGATGGCCGCGGACCTGATCGACGCGGTGGCCCGGGCGCTGGGGAACCGGACCGCGTCGGTGACGCGGGACGTGCCGCTGCTGGGCGCAGAGGGGCCGCGCGCGGACGACCGCTTCGCGCGCTACGGCGCCTCGGCCGCCGAGCTCGTCGCGCTGATCGACGAGCGGCCCGAGCTCGCCGAGCCGCTCGAGGGCGGCGGCGGCCACCTGCGCGCCGAGGTCGTCCACGCGTGCACGCACGAGGGCGCGCTGCACCTCGAGGACGTGCTCGAGCGCCGCACCCGGCTCGCCCTCACCGCGAGCGATCGCGGGCTGCGCGCCGCCGGCCCCGCCGCGGAGCTGATGGCCGGCGCGCTCGACTGGTCGCCGGACCGCACGCAGCGCGAGGTCGAGGGCTGGCAGGCCCGGGTCGCCGCGGGCCGCGCAGCCGAGGCCGAGCGCGAGGACGGCCGCGCGCTGGAGGCCTACCGCGGGACGCTCGCCGAGCGCGCCGACGCCGCGGTGCCGCGGTGAGCGCACTCGTCCTCGGCCTCGACCAGGGCACGTCAAGCACCCGCTGCGTGGCGCTTGACGAGGAGCTGCACGAGCGCGGCGTCGGCTCGGTGCCGGTCGCCTCGTCGTTCCCCGCCGAGGGGCTCGTCGAGCAGGACCCGGAGGCGATCGCGGCGTCGGTGGAGCAGGCGATCGCGGGGGCGTTGTCCGCCGCCGGGGCCCGGCCCGCCGACGTGGCGGCGCTCGGGATCGCGAACCAGACCGAGACGTTCGTGGTCTGGGATCGCGACTCCGGCCGGCCCGTGCACCCGGCGATCGTGTGGCAGGACCGCCGCACCGACGCGGCCTGCGTGGAGCTGCGCGAGCACGAGGCGATGGTGCGCGAGCGCACCGGGCTCGAGCTCGACGCGACGTTCCCGGCGACGAAGCTGCGGTGGGTGCTCGACCAGGTCGGCGGCGAGGGCCTCGCGTACGGCGACGTGGCGTCGTGGCTGCTCGCGCGGCTGGGGGGCGTGCACGTGTGCGACGCGGGCAACGCCGCGCGCTCGCTGCTGTGCCCGCTCGGCGGGACCGAGTGGGACGAGGAGCTGCTCGAGCTGTTCGGGATCCCGCGCGCGGTGCTCCCGCCGATCGTGGACTCGGACGCGATCGAGGCGACGATCGCCGGCGTCCCGGTGCGCGCCGCGGTCGGCGACCAGCAGGCGTCGCTGTTCGGGCTGCGCTGCTGGGAGCCCGGGACCGCCAAGGTCACGCTCGGCACCGGCGCGTTCGTGCTCGCGCAGGCGGGGGAGACGCGGCCCGCGCCGCCCGCCGGCATCCTCGCCTCGTGCGCCTGGCGGCGCGCGGGCGCCACGAGCTACGCGCTCGAGGGCTTCATCCCGACGGCCGGCGCGGCACTCGACTGGTTCGCGCGGATCGGCGCGCTCCCGGCCGGGCCGGAGCTCGACGCGCTGCTGCGCGAGTCGGCTCCCGGCACCGTCGCCTGCGTGCCCGCGCTGCAGGGCCTCGGCAGCCCGACCTGGGACGCGGGCGCCCGCGGCGCGCTGCTGGGGCTGAGCCTCGGCACCACGCGAGCCGACCTCGCGCGGGCGGTCGTCGACGGCATCCTGCACCAGGTGGCCGACGCGCTCGACGCACTCGGCGCGCTCGAGGAGCTGTGGGTCGACGGCGGGCTCTCGCGCTCGGACTGGATCGTCCAGCGCCTCGCCGACCTCTCGGGCGTGCCCGTCCTGCGCACGGCGCGCGCCGACTCGACCGCGCTCGGCGCCGCCACGCTGGCCGGACTCGCCGCCGGCGTCTGGGCGCGCCCTGAATCGCTGCCGGAGATCCCGCTCGATCTGTCGGCCGAGCCGTCGCTCGGGGCGGCGGCGCGGGCGGCGGAGCGCGAGCGCTGGGCGGTGGCCCGCGCGACCGTCGCTAGTGGGAGTCCATGATCCCGATGACGCGGTCGAAGCGCTGCGCCTCGAGGTCCTCCTTGAGGATCACGAAGTAGAGGACGCCGCCGCCGGGGGCGATGACGAAGTCGTCCTGCTCCTCGATCTGGGCGAGCAGGACCCACTCGCCGGCGTCGCGCTCGGCGGGCGTGAAGCGCTCGCGGCTCGCCTCGCTGAGGTAGCCGAGCGTCGGGTTGAAGAAGCCGGGCATCCCCTTCAGCACCGGCCCCTGGACCTCGATCGGCGCGCCCAGGACGTGCTGGGGGTAGAGGCCCCGGCCCTTGAGCTCGTTCATGGCCTTGGTCAGCTTGCCCAGGTCAGGTTGGCCCCTGAGCTCCTCGGCGACGAGCCCCGGGTCGCCGGCGATCGGCATCACGGCGCCGCGGAGCGGCTTGTAGGTGATCGGGACCGTCTTGGCCGGAGCCTCGGGTTCGCTCGCGCGGTCGCCGGGCTTGAGGTAGAACGCCCGCGTAGCGGCGACGAAGTCCTTCTTGCCTTCGCCCTTGCCGCCCCACTCGCGGTTCCAGTAGAGGGCGAGCGTGCCGTCGGCGGGGAGCGGATCCATCTGGGGGAGCTCCGCGAAGTCGAGCGCGCCGACGAACGTGAACTTGTCGCCGTCCGCCGCGGTCGGCCATCGCTGGCCGGCGGGCAGCACCGGCGTGCCGCCGAGCCGCGTCCGCGCGCCGTCGGTACCCGGGCGGAGGGCGATGCCGTCGCGCGTGTGGCGGAGCACGGTGTCGATCGCCTCGCGCGAGACGCCGCTGGTCTGCAGGTAGGTCCGCAGCTCGGCGCGCTGCTGGTCGAGGCTCGCGCCGCCGTCGGCGAGGACGGCGAGCCGCGTCGCGGCGAGGTCCTGCGCGGTCGCGGCGGGTTTGGCGGCCGGGAGCGGCTTGGCCGCGCCCGGGTCCTCGATCCGGTACCAGACGAACAGGCCGACAACGGCCAACACCCCGGCCCAGCGCAGGGCTCTGCTCTTCTGCGGAGACATCCGACTATGCATCGGCGGGAGCCCGCGATCGCTCAAGGTCTGTCGGCGAACAGCTCCTCCACGATCGGAGCGGCCTCGTCGGGTCCGGTCACGTCGAGCACCAGGCGGAGCTTCAACGTGAGGAACGGGCAGCACTCGGACTCGGCGGCGACGAACGCGTCCACTCGCTCGCGGGCCTCGGCGTCGAAGGTGAGGCGGATGCCGCCGTCGATCGGTACGCGGTCGAGGAGGGCGTCGCGGACGAGCTGGTCGAGGTCGGCGAGGCGCTGCCGGTGATCGGCGGTGGAGAGGGAGCAGGCGATGGTCATGGGGTCACCGTGCACCTTCAAGTCGACTTGAAGTCAAGTACCGTGGTGAGGATGCGGATCGGAGAGGTCGCGGAACTGGCTGGGGTGCGGACGTCGCTGCTGCGGTACTACGAGGACATCGGGCTCGTGTCCCCCGTCGAGCGCGTCAGCGGCCAGCGCCGCTACGACGCGAGCGTGCTGCGGCGGCTCACCGTGATCGACGTCGCGCAGCGCGCGGGGATGAGCCTGGACGAGATCCGGCTGCTGCTCGAGCACGGGAGCGAGCCGATGTCGAGCCAGCTGCGCGAGCTCGCAGGCCAGAAGCTGCCCGAGATCGACGCGCTCATCGAGCGGGCGACGCGCGTCCGCGCCTGGCTCGAGGCCGCGACGGACTGCGATTGCCAGAGCGTTGACGAGTGCGCGCTGTTCGACGGCGCCGAACCGGGGAGAATCGGCCCATGAAACGACTCGCGACGGCGTCGGTGACCGGGCTGCTCGCCCTCGCAGCGTGCGGAGGCGACGACGACGAGCGGTCTGCCGCGACCGCGACGCCGCAGGCCACCGCGACGGCCACGACCACGCCGACCGCGGAGGCCGCCACCCCCGCCCCCGCCGAGCGCAAGGGCACGAAGATCGTGCTCGCCGGCTCGCAGTTCGGCTCGATGCTCTTCAACGCGAAGAAGCAGGCGATCTACATCTTCGAGAACGACCCGAAGAACCGGACGGTGTGCGTCGACGAGTGCGCCGAGGCGTGGCCGCCCGTGTTCACGAAGGGCAAGCCGGTCGCCGGCGACGGCGTCAAGGTCTCGCTGCTCGGGACGATCGAGCGGCCGGACGGCGGGCGGCAGGTGACCTACGCCGGCAAGCCGCTCTACTACTACGCGCACGAGGGGCCGGGGCAGGTGCTCTGCCACAACGTGCACCTCAACGGCGGCCTCTGGTGGGTCGTCGGACCTACCGGGAAGCGCCGCGCCTAGCTCGGCCAGTCCGCCGGGCCCGGCTCGCCGTCGCCGCCCTCGGGCTTCGGGCCGCCGACCGCGACGATCTCGAGCCCGTCGGGGCCTGCCGCGAAGGCACGGACGACCTCGGGTGCGACGCGGACCAGGTCCCACTGGCGCAGCTCGACGACGTCGCCGTCGAGCAGCAGGCGGCCGGAGCCGCTGATCACGAGGTAGGCCTCCTCCTGCTCGCGATGCTTGTGCCCGACCGGGCTCTGGAAGTCCGGCGCGTAGCGCCAGTGGCTGACGCCGATGTCGCGCGCCTCCATCGCGGTGCGGCCGAAGCGGCCCTCGACGCCTTCGGCGCGGCCGGCGACGACATCATCGAGTTCGAGCAGGTTCAGGTGCGTGTATGGGGAGCTCATGTCCGCAAGGATGCCCGGGCGAAGAGCACCGAGAACGCCCGGCACCAGACCACGACCGTCGCGTACCGCTTCAGGTCGACCGACTTGGGGATCCGGTACTGCTGGTCGCCGATGTTGCCCTTCAGCTTGCCGAGGTCGACGAGATCCTTCACCTCGGGCTCGGTGCGCGCCGGGCCGGCCACGAGGTAGACGCGCAGGTCGGGCCCGTTGGCGACGTTGAAGTCGGTGAGCGTGAGCACGCGGTCGTCGCCGTCGAGCCGCAGCGCGGTCGCGGTGCCGCGGGCGTCATGCCGCACCGGCTCGAATTCGCCGGTGCCGAGCACCCGCACGCCCTTTCCCGCGACGGGCACGCGCTCGTCGACGGTGAAGTCGACCAGCTGCGAGCGGCCGAGGTACGCGCCCGCGGCCGCCGCTGTCAGCACGTAGGCGACGATCACCGGCCAGCGCAGCGTGCGGCTCGCGGCCGCCACGCCGAGGCACAGCAACCCGGCCAGCGCCAGCCAGAGGCCGGTCAGGACCATGGCGACGCGGAACTCGTTGGTGATGACCGCCCCGGTGACCCACACACCGGCGAGCACGATCACGACGACGAGTAGGGCCGCGACAGAACGCCTGATCACACGGCCGAGACTACGTGAGCCGGGATGCCGCGCGGGCACGCGGCGGCTGCGGCGCGAAGCGGCTCTCGCCGGCCTCCTCGACGCGGTTGCGGCCGCTGCGCTTGGCCGCGTAGAGCGCGCTGTCGGCGCGGCGGAGCAGCGCGGTGTGCGGCTCGACGCCGTTCCACTGCGCCACGCCACCGGAGCAGGTCTGGCCGCCGGGCATCGCGGCCGTCAGTCGGCTCAGCACCGCAACCGCGCCGGCCAGGTCGGTGCGGGGGAGGAGGACGGCGAACTCCTCGCCGCCCATCCGCGCGAGCTGGTCGCCGGGTCGCAGCTCGGCGAGCCACGCCTCGGCGCACGCGGCGAGCAGCGCGTCGCCGGCGCCGTGGCCGTGCTCGTCGTTGAAGGCCTTGAAATGGTCGAGGTCGAGCACCCCGATGGAGAACTGTTCGTCGCGCCGGTCGGCGGTGGCGAGCTCGAGCCACTGGTTCCACGCCCGCCGGTTGCCGGCGCCGGTCAGCGGATCGGTGAGCGCCTGGCGCTCGAGCTGGGTCATCAGGACCTCGCGGTCGGCGGCAAGCCGCTGTCCCTGGACGACCTGCGCGCGGACCTCGTCAACCAGGCGCTGGACGGTCAGGCCGACCAGCCCGGCCACGAACATGAACAGCGCGGCGGTGCGCAAGCCAGCCAGGGGATAGGCAGGCTCGCCGACGAGCACGATCGGCAGGATGAAGAACGCGCCGACGCCGGCCACCATCACCCCGAGCTCGAGCCGCGTGCCGTGCAGCGCGACCCAGAAGACGGGGAGCAGGCAGAGGATCGAGACGCCGGAGTTGCTGCCGCCACCGGCGTCGCGCAGCAGCGCGACAGCGCCGAGGAACGCGACGGGCAGGACGAGGCGCGCGCTGGGCGGCAGAGCGCTCCAGGGCGCGAGCGCGGTTCCGGCCAGCGCGGCGACCATCAGCGCGAGCGCGGCGCTGTACTCGACCCACTGCATCGACGAGCCGATCGGGAGCAGCGCGAATGCGACAAGTGCTGCGACCGCGAACGGTGCGAGCTCACGGGCGACCACGCGGCGCGGGGAGGCTGGCATCACCCGACCGACATCGGCGCTTGGTGACAGAAGGTTAAGCCTTCGTCAGCACGGTCGGCGGTCGGCGGCCTGCGGCGCCAGTCAATTTCTCGGTGGATCGCGCTCCTCCGCCGTGCGCGCCGGAAACTCGTTCGGTCGCCCGGGGGGAGGGGTACCGTGAGGCGCGTGGCGGATGACTCTCGTCCCGCTGTCCCACCCGTGTCGCTGGAGATGGCAGGGGGTGCGGAGGCCCCACGCCGCGCTCGTGTCGCGGTCCTCGACGCGTTGGGCGACCACCTCAGCGCGGACGCCGCGCGGGATGTCGCCCTCGTGGTGAGCGAGCTGGTGACGAGCAGCGTCGAGGCCGCGACCGGCCCGGCGGAGCGGCTGGAGGTCGACGTCGACGTCGAGAACGAATGCGTGCACATCGAGGTCAGCGACGGCGGGGCGCGATTCCGGCGGCGCAGCACGCCGCGGCACCCGGACGCGCCCCAGGCGCTCGGCCTCGGTGTCGTCGACCGCCTCGCGCAGTCGTGGGGCGTCGATCGCGACGGCGCCGGCCACACGCGCGTGTGGTGCGAGCTGCCGCTCACCCGCGCCTGATCGCGCAGCCAACAGCGTCACTTAGGCTGGCGCCGGCATGACCAGCACGGCTGCATCGCGCCGGATCGGCCTCAGCGCCAAGGCGTTCGGCGTGCTCGCGGTCATCGGTCTGGTCGTCGCGTTCTCGCTGAGCTCGACGCTGGTGAAGCGCGCCGAGTCCCCCGGCGTCCTCGTCGCGTTCTGGCGCATGGTCACGGTCAGCATCCTCTGGAACCTGCTCCTGCTCGGCACCGGCCGGAGGATCACGAGGGAGAACGTGCGCCAGGTGTTCGTGCCGGGCATCTTCTTCGGCCTGAACCTGGCGGTCTTCTTCGCCGGGGCGACGCACAACAGCGTCGCCAACGCCGCGCTGATCGGCTCGCTCGCCCCGTTTCTCATCGTGCCGGTGGGCGCCTGGCTGTTCAAGGAGTACATCGATCCGCGGGCGCTGGTCTTCGCGGTGCTGGCGTTCGGCGGCGTCACCCTCGTGCTGTTCAGTGCGCCGCCGGGCGGCGACGCCTCGTTGGAGGGCAACGTCCTCGGTTTCCTGGCGATGCTGCTCCTCGTCGCCTACGTTGCCTCGACGAAGTACTTCCGCCAGGAGATGGACGTCACCACCTTCATGGCGACGATCTGCCCGATCGCGACGCTGGCGGTGCTCCCGCTCGCGATCATCCACGGCGACGTCTTCGGCATGAGCAGCACGGGCTGGATCTTCATGCTGATCCTGACTTTGACCAGCGGGGTCGCCGCTCAGGGACTGCTCGTCTACGCGCAGAAGACGATCCAGATCGGCACGATCGCGATCTCCCAGGTGGTGCAGCCTGCGCTCGCGGTCGTGTGGTCGTTCCTGCTGCTGGGGGAGGTGGTGAATCAGCGGCAGATGGCCGGCATCGCCATCGTCGTCAGCGGGCTGCTGGCGTTCGTCGTCCTGAACCAGCGTGGCGATCGGTCCGGTCACGCTCGGTGATGAAGTGCGAGGCGGCGTCCATCCGCCGATCGGCCTCCTCGTAGCGCCCGAGCGCGTCGAGGGCGAACACCTCGACCGCCGCGTCGTCGCCGCCCCGGGCCTCGTCGAGGATCGCCGCGAGCCGCTCTTCGTCGCCATCGAGCGCCGCCAGCAGGCACTCGCCGAGCAGCGCCTGCTCGCCCCCGCCGGCCGCGCGGTGCCACGTGGTCGCCGCCTGCAACGCCGCCCGCGCCGCGTCCGTCCGCCCGAGCGCGCGCAGCACACGCCCGAGGTGCACCCGCGCGAGGGCGGCCAGGCGGACGTCGCCGGTCGCCTCCGCCTTCTCGATCGCGAGCTCCAGCGTCGCGGCGCCGCGCTCGTAGTCGCCGGCCTGGCACTGTGCGCGCCCGAGGCTGGACAGTTGGTACGCCTCCGTCTGCAGGAAGCCGAGCCGCCCCGACGTCTCGGCCGCGCGCCCGAGGTGCAGGACGGCATCGTCGAAGCGGTGCTCGATCCGCGCCAGCTCGCCGAGCATCGCGTCGCGGCGGACGTGGAGCCACGGATCGTCGACGGACTCGAGCCAGTGCTCGACCTGATCGCGGGCATCGGCGGCACGCTCGGGGTCGCCGGCTGAGATCGCGGCTCTGGCGGCGAAGAGCCAGTTCGCGGCCTGATCCCACGGCTCGGCCAGGCCGCGGCTGCTGCGAGCGGTCAGCTCCAGCGCCTGCTCCCACTCGCCCTGGTGCGAGACGACGTAGGCGAGGTAGTAGGCGCAGCGCGCCTGCAGGTCGGCATCGTCGGCCAGCTCGGTCGCTGCGGCGATGTGCTCGCGCGCGAGCTCGAGACGACCGGTCGACGCCTCGATCCACGCCGCGAGCAGCAGGGCCGAGGCCCGGTCGCGCGCCGGGGCCGCGTCGCCGGCGGCGTCGAGCGCCGCGAGGATCCGCTGCGCGCCGCGGCTGTCGCCGAGCACGATCCAGGCCCAGCCGAACCCGTTGACGATCGCGAGCGCGAGCGCCGGGTCATGCACGGCACTCCAGGCGAGGGCGGCGTCGAGGTTCGCCCGCTCGGCCCGGGCGAAGGCGAGGTACTCGGCCTGGCGGGCGCTGCGCACGCCCTGCGTCGACGATCGCGCGGCGTCGGCGAGCCATCTGGCGTGCGCGGCGAGCGCGCGCTCGGTCAGACCGGCCTCGGCCAGCGCGTCGAGCGCGAACGCGCGGATGCTGTCGAGCAGCCGGTAGCGCTCGCCGTCGACGATCACGAGCGAGCGGCCCGCGAGCCGCCCGACCACGTCGATCGCGGCTGAAGCCGGCACGTCGAGCGCCTCGACGACCGACTCGACCGCGGGCAGCGAGGCGCCGCCGGCGAACGTGGCCAGCGCCCACAGGCCCCGCTGGTCGTCGGGGAAGAGCAGCTCGTAGCTCCACCCGATCGTGGCCTTGAGCGCGCGCCGGCGCTCCGGCCTGCGGCTGGTCGGGTCGCGCAGCAGGCTGAAGCGGTCGTCGAGGCGGCGGCCGATCTCCTCGATCGACAGCGTCTTGGTCCGCGCGGCGGCGAGCTCGATCGCCAGCGGGAGGCCGTCGAGCGAGCGGCAGAGGTCCTCGACGCCGGCCTCCTCCCGGTGGGCGCGGCGGCTGAACAGCTCCACCGCGTCGGCGAGCGCCAGCGGCGCGAGCTCGAAGGAGACCTCGCCGTCGATCTCGAGCGGCACCTGGCTGGTGCACAGGATCCGCACGCCGGGGGCGGAGTCGAGGAGGCGGACGGCCAGCGCCGCGGCGGCGTCGACGACGTGCTCGCAGTTGTCGAGGATCACCACGGCGGGGGCGCCCCTCAGCCGCTCGAGCAGCGCCGCCTCGCCGCCGGTGACGTCCAGCGCGGCGATCAGCGTGTCGAGGACCTCGTCGGGCGTCGTGGCGACTTCGAGCCTCGCCAGCCAGACGCCGCCGGGCGTCTCGGCCAGGACGCGCCCGGTCGCGATCGCGACCGCGGTCTTGCCGATGCCGCCCGCCCCGAGGATCTCGACGAGCCGCTCGGTCTGCAGCAGCTCGGCGAGGGAGGCGATCTCCGCCTCGCGCCCCACGAGCTTCGCCGACAGCGCCGGCAGATTCCCGGTGGCCGCCGGCGCTCGCAGCGCCCGGTCGTGGTTGAGGACCTGCTGCTCGAGCTGTCGCAGGCGCGGCCCGGGATCGAGGCCGAGCTCGTCGGCGAGCAGGGTCCGGACGCGCTGGTAGGCCGCCAGCGCGTCGGCCTGGCGGCCCGCTCGGTACAGCGCGGTGATCAGCAGCTCCCACAGACCCTCCCGATACGCGTCGGCCGCGACGGCCGTCTCCAGCTCGCCGATCACGTCGTCGCCGAGCCGCAAGCGAGCCGACAGCTGGGTCTCGACGAGCTGCATCCGCGTCTCCTCGAGCCGTGAGCGGTGGGCGGCGGCCCAGTCACCCGTCGAGGGCAGGACGTCCCCGCGGTAGCGCTCCAGCCCGGTCGCGCTCAGCTCGGCGGCGCCGCGCGCGTCGCCGGCGTCGAGCCGCTCGCGCGCCGCCGCGGCGTCGCCGAGGACGCGCAGCGCGTCGACGGCGTCCGGATCGACCGCGAGCTGGTAGCCGCCGTCGCCGCTGGCGATCGCCAACGGATCGCCCAGCGCCCGTCGCAAGCGGGCGACCTTCGACTGGAGCGTGTTGCGGTTCGTGCCCGCGCCCGCCCACAGGTCGTCGACGAGCCGGTCCGCGGAGACGAACAGCCCCGCCTCGAGCGCGAGGCGGACGAGCAGCTCCGCGGTCTTGCCGCCGGGCACCGGTACGAGCCGCCCGTCGTGGCGGACTTCGACGGGGCCCAGCACCGAGATCTCGTACACGGCAGAAGTCTAAGTGTCAGCGCAGTGTCAGCGCCCTTCTCGAGGGTGGCTGGCATGCAGCTGATCCATCAACTCGTCGTCGGTGATGCCGCGGCGACCGCAGCGATCGTCGAGGCGTCGCAGACCAGCCACGATCCGACGATCCTGGTCGCGGCGGCGCTCTTCTCGCCCGACGGCGACGCCCTCATGGCCCGGGCCGCGGAGATGGCGGCGAGTACCCGCGACCGCCAGCTCGTGGCGATCGCCGCCGCGCATCTGCGCGGCGAGCGCGACCTCGTCGACGCCCTCGCCCGTGACCACCTCGTCGATCACCCCGACAACGTCCTCGTCGCCTGGATCGCAGGCGCGAGTCACTCGACCAAGGAGCTCTCATGAACTCGAAGCTCACCGCAGCGCTGCTGATCCTGGCGGCGGTCCTGGCCAACGTGGCGTTCACCGCGCTCGGCTCGATCTTCAACTACCCCGATGTGCTCGATGAGCCGGCGGCCAAGGTGCTCGCCGACTTCCGCGACAACCAGGGCGCCGTGAGCACGTGGTTCTCGGTCCTGGCGCTGTCCGCCGCGCTGCTGGCCCCGGTCGCGATCGGCGTCGGGCGCCTCTCCTCGGCGCGCGCCATGCGGATCGCGGTGCCCGTCGGGATCACGGCGGCCGTCGTGCAGGTCATCGGCCTGATGCGCTGGCCGATCCTCGTGCCGGGCTACGCGGCCGACGGCAACGCCGACGCGTTCCGCACCGCGAGCGACATCCTCGGCACGGCGCTGGGGGAGACGCTCGGCTACCTGCTGACCGCCACCTGGACGGTGCTCGTCATCGTCGCGCTCGGCCGCCGCTACGCCGGTCGCTGGTTCCAGGCGCTGGGCGGGGTCGCCGCGGTGCTCGTGCTCGCCGGCGTGGTGTCGCCGCTCGGGCTGCCGGTGGTCGACGCCGCGAACTTCATCGGCTACGTCCTCTGGAGCATCTGGCTGATCGCCTTCGGCGTCGTGATGCTGGTCCACGAGCGGCGCCAGACCTCGTCCGCCATGAGCCCCTCGGCGGTGACGTCATGACGACGCGGATCGCCCTTCGCTGGCTCCCGACGTTCCTCGGTTTCCCGCTCGGTGGCTTCGCCGCCGAGCTGATCGCCGGCCCGGTCGACAGCCTCGCCGCGGCGGTCGTCGGCGGCGCCATCACCGGCGCCGTGCTCGGCGCCGTGCAGGCGTGGGGGATGGGCGAGAACGGCCCGCCCGCCCGTGACTGGATCGCCGCGACGACGGTGGGCCTGACCGTCGGGCTCGCGATCGGCTCGGCCGCGGTCGGCTACGGCACCGAGCTCGCTGACCTCGTCGTTCAGGGCGGGATCTGCGGGCTGGCCATCGGGTCCGCGCAGGCGTTCGTGCTGCGCGGGCGCGTCGGCTACCTGTGGGCCCCGGCGCTGAGTGCGCTGTGGGCGCTCGGGTGGGCGATCACGACGTCGATCGGCATCGACGTCGAGACGCAGTACGCCGTCTTCGGCTCCAGTGGCGCGCTGGTCGTCACGGCCGCGACGGTTGTCCTGCCAATGGTGCTCGCCAACCGCGCGCCGCGGAGCGCGGCATGACCGCCCCGCGGCAGCGGTGGCTGGCGCTGGGCGTGCTGTGCCTGAGCCTGCTCGCCATCGTCATCGACAACACGATCGTCAACGTCGCGCTCCCGACACTGGTGCGCGACCTCGAGGCCGACGTGGCCGAGCTCCAGTGGGTGGTCGACGCGTACACGCTCGTGTTCGCGGGGCTGCTGCTGCTGGCCGGCGCGCTCGGCGATCGCTACGGGCGCCGGCGGACGCTGCTCGCGGGCCTCACGGTGTTCGGCGTCTCCTCCGCGGTCGCCGCCTACGCGGGCAGCGTCGACGGGCTGATCGCCGCCCGCGCGGTGATGGGCGCCGGGGCCGCGTTCATCATGCCCGCGACCCTGTCGCTGCTCGTCAGCGTCTTCACCGACACCCGCGAGCGCGCGATGGCGATCGGGATCTGGGCCGCGACGGCGGGCCTCGGCGTCGCGCTCGGCCCGGTGGTCGGCGGCGTCCTGCTCGACCACTTCTGGTGGGGCTCGATCTTCATCGTCAACGTCCCGCTCGTCGCGATCGCGGTCGTGGCGGGGTTCCGGCTGCTGCCGGAGTCGCGCGACCCGGTCGCGCGGCGGCTCGACTGGACGGGCGCGGCGCTCTCCGGCGTCGGCCTCGTCGCGTTCGTGTGGGCGATCATCGAGGCGCCGTCGAAGGGCTGGACATCGCCTCTGGTGCTCGCCGCCGGTGCGTTCGCGGCGGTGGCGTTGGTCGCGTTCGTGCTCTGGCAGCGCCGCGTCGCCGAGCCGCTGCTCGACGTCCGCCTGTTCGAGAACCCGCGCTTCACCGCGGCCAGCAGCACCGTGATGGTGCTGTTCTTCGCCCTCTTCGGCTTCCTGTTCCTGTCGACGCAGTACCTGCAGTTCGTGCTCGGCTACTCGCCGTCGGCCGCCGGCGTGCGGGTGCTGCCCTACGCCGGGGCGATGATCGTGTTCGCGCCGCTCTCGTCGAAGCTCGTGATGAGCCTCGGCACGAAGCGCGTCGCGACCGCGGGGATGCTGCTGTTCTCGCTCGGCCTCGCCGTCGCGGCGACGATCGGCACGAGCAGCGGCTACGGGCGGCTGGCCGTCGCGCTGGTCTTCATGGGCGCGGGCATGGGGCTCGCGGGCGCGCCGGCGACCGAGTCGATCATGGGCTCGCTGCCGCCGGAGCGGGCGAACATCGGGTCCGCCGTCAACGACACGACGCGCGAGCTGGGTGGGGCGCTCGGCGTCGCGATCGTCGGCAGCATCATGTCCTCGCTCTACGGGACGCGGCTCCCCGAGCTCGGCGCGGCGGTGAGGCTGGGCGACAGCGTCGCGGAGGCGGCGCGTGAGGCGTTCGTCCACGCCATGTCGCGGGCGTCGATCGTCGTCGCGCTCGTGGCTGCGTTCGGTGCGTTCATCGCGTGGCGCTATCTGCCGGCCCGTGAGGCCGAGACCGCCGCGGAGACCGCTCGGTCCCCGCTAGCTGTCGAAGCGTGAGAGGTAGAGCCAGGTCGGGCGGTAGCCGCGGCGTGCGTAGAGCCGCGCCGCGGCGTCGTTACCGGGCAGCAGGCCGAGCACGAGATCGGTGACGCCCTGGGCGCGGAGCTCGCGCTCGAGGCGATCGAGGAGCTCGGTCCCGAGGCCCTGGCCGCGGTGCTCGGGGAGGACGGCCAGCGACTCGATCTCGCCGATCCGCGGGCCGGTCACCCAGGTGTCGGCGACCCACGTCTCCTCGAGCGGCATCACGTGCGCGAGGCCGTAGCCGACGAGCGCGTCGCCGGCGCTGGCGAGCAGCAGGACGGTGTCGGGCTTGGCGAGCAGCTCGGCGTAGAGCGCGCTCCGCACCTCCCACGTGGTGGCGTCGTCGACGTAGGGAGCGAGCTCCGGCATCGACTCGGCGTGGCGGTGGTGGACCGACACCCAGAGCGGCTCGAGCAGCGGCAGATCCTCGGGTCCGCCGCGGCGGATCTGGGTGCCGGCGGCCATCGGCGAAGCCTACGGCGACTACCGTAGATCGCATGGCTGAGCCCCAACCCGTCCCGCCCGAAGCGGGCCCGTACTTGCAGACCGTCTCGGGCCGCCGGGTCAACCCGTTCGACCCGGACCCGGAGCAACTCGACATCGAGGACATCGCCCGCGCGCTCGCCAACCTGTGCCGGTTCGGCGGCCACAGCCGCGTCTTCTACTCGGTCGCCCAGCACTCCGTGATCGTGTCCGAGCTGGTCGAGCAGCGCGGCGGCGACGCCGAGGACGTCTTCGCGGCGCTCATGCACGACGCCTCCGAGGCTTACCTGGGCGACATGCCGCACCCGCTCAAGCACCGCAGCCCGCTGGGTGCGGCGTTCAAGGTGGCGGAGGGCCACCTCGAGGACGTCATCCGCGAGCGCTTCGGGATCAAGCCCGACGTCCCGGAGATCAAGCGCGCCGACCGCGCCCTGCTCGCCACCGAGCGCCGGGTGTTCAGCGGCGAGAGCTGGCACTGGCCGGAGCTCGACGGCGTCGAGCCGCTCGACCTCGAGCTCAGCGCGTGGTCGCCCGAGGAGGCGGCGCGGGTGTTCCGGGAGCGATTCGCGGAGCTGGATGGACGGCGTGAGTCCTGAAGAGGCGCGCGAGACCGCCCAGCAACTGCTGACGGGCCGGCGCGACGCTGAGCTGCTCGAGTTCTCCGAGTCCGCTGTGGCGCAGTTCCCGCACGACGCAGAGCTCAGGATGATCTACGCGACAGCGCTCATGAAGCACCGCCCCAAGGAAGTGCCCGAGCAGATCGAGGCGTCCATCGGGCTCGAGCCGGACCATCCATGGCGCCTGTTCCGCGCCGCTTCGCTCTCCTTCTTCCTCGGCGACTTCGACGCCTCGCGCACGTATCTCGAGCGCGCGTACCGGTTTGGGTCGGACATCCCGACCCTCCTGCGTGAGCTGATCCACCTCGGCGGAAGGCTCGCGGCGGTGGCCGGCGACGACGAGCTCGCGGAGGATCTGCTGCGCTCCGCGTTCGAGCTCGAGCCGCAGGACCTGGTCTTCGGCCGCGACCTCGCGCGGTTCTTGGCGGAGCGGGGCCGCATCGATGAGGCGCTGATCGTCATCGACCGTGCGCAGGAGTTCGCGATCGACACGGAAGAGCTCGCGCGGCTGCGCAACGAATTGCGCTGAGTATCAGCGAGCCGCCACCCGGCTCTTACCGGCGTCCCTTTCCCAATCCAGGAGGAACGCCATGGCCAACCTCGTTCGACTGTTGGCGGTACTCGGCAAGATCAACCCGGCGGTGTACGACGCGATCTTCCCGCACGGGCCCGTCGGGCCGCACGGCGTCGCCGTCCGCCGCTTCTCGCCCGGCGCGGAGGTCGGGCTCAACCCCCAGCCGCTGCCGCCCAAGGAGGCGCTGCTCGTCGCCTCCGCTGAGGTCGCGCACGACATCGCGTTCGCTGCCGTGAGCGCTCAGGCCGCCGGAACCGACGGCGCCGGGCGGCTCGTCGCGCAAGCGATCGACGAGTGGTGCGGCACGCGCCCGCGCCCGCTCCCGATCCCCTGGCCCGGCCCGTGGCCGTTCCCGTGGCCGCCCGAGCCCGAGCCGCACCCCGACTGGGACATCGGCGCCTCCCGCGTCGTCGGCGCGCTCGCGCTGGCCCAGGTCGCCTCGCGGTTGCAGGAGGGCGACGCGCGTGACGCGCTCGCCAAGGGCGCCGAGCAGCTGCTCGAAGCCGGCCTCGCCGAGTGACGCAGCGCGGGGCCCGGCGCACGCCGGGCCCCGCTGTTAGCGTCGCCGGGCGTGAGCGAGTACGAGCTCGACGACGACCCGGCCCGCGTCGACCTCGACGTGCTGTGGGCATTCCTCTCGACCGAGGCGTACTGGGGTCGCTGGCGGAGCCGCGACGACGTCGTCCGCCAGCTCCAGGGCTCGTGGCGCGTGCTCGGCGCCTACCACGGCGCAGAGATGGTGGGCTATGCCCGCGCGATCTCCGACGGTGTCTCGCTCGCCTATCTCGCCGACGTCTTCGTCCTCCGCGAGCATCGCGGCCGGGGCGTCGGCCGGCGGCTGATCGCCTCGATGGTCGAGGAGGGGCCGGGCCGCGAGTTCCGCTGGCTGCTCAACACGTGCGACCCGCAGATCTACGAGCGCTTCGGCTTCGTCGCGCCCGACGCCACGCTGCTGGAACGCCCTGGTACCCAGGGTTGACCGCGGGGCTCGTACGCTCTCTCCATGGCCAGCCTCAGCCCGATCCTCTCCGCCTCCCAGCTCGAGACGCTCGCGGAGCTCGGCGAGGAGCGGACGGCCGCGGTCGGTGAGGTCCTCTATGGGGTCGGCGACGCGCGCTACCCGTTCATCGCGATCCTCGAGGGTGAGGCGGCGATTCTCGATGCCGCGGGCGACGAGATCGTCCGCCACGGCCCCTCCGGGTTCCTCGGCGAGCTCAACCTGATGACCGGCCAGACGGTCTATCTGACGGCCATGGCGACGCAGCCGATGCGCTACATCGCCGTCGAGCGCGACGTGCTGCGGCCGCTGTTGTTCGAGGATGGGCCTCTCGGCGACATCCTGCTCTCCGCGTTCATCGCGCGCCGCGAGGCGCTGCAGCAGCATCAGGGCATCGGGCTCGAGATCGTCGGGCCGCGATCGTCGGCATCGACGCGGGAATTGGTCGACTACGTCCGGCGCGCCCGCCTGCCGCACACCTGGCGCGATCCCGAGCACGACGATCCGTCGGCGGCGGCGCTGATCGCGCAGATCCCGCTGGAGGAGCTGCCACTCGTGCGGCTGCCCGGCGGCACCGAGCTGCGCCGGCCGAGCGGGGGAGAGGTGTGGCGCGCGCTGGGCATCGGCGCCGAGCTGGGCGCCCGCGAGGAGGTCGACCTCGTCGTGGTCGGCGGCGGGCCGGCCGGTCTCGGCGCCGCGGTCTACGGCGCGTCCGAGGGCCTCGAGACGTTGATCATCGAGAGCACGGTGCTCGGCGGCCAGGCCGGCGCCTCGCGGCGGATCGAGAACTACCTCGGCTTCCCGGCCGGCATCAGCGGCACCGAGCTGACCACCCGCGCGGTGACGCAGGCGCGCAAGTTCGGCGCGCGGATGGCGACCCCGTACCGCGCCGTCGACCTCGAGCCGGGCGCCGACCGCCACGTCGTGCGGCTCGACAGCGGGACGGAGATCGCCGCCCGCGCGGTCATCCTGGCCACCGGCGCGGAGTACCGCCGCCTGCCGGTCGACGACCTCGACGACTACGAGGGCATCAGCGTCTTCTACGCCGCGGGGCCGACGGAGGCCCAGCGCTGCGGCGCGATGCGGGTGGGCGTCGTCGGCGGGGGCAACTCCGCCGCGCAGGCCGCGATCTGGCTCTCCCGCGGCGGCGCGCTCGTGACGCTGCTGCACCGCCGAGCCGACCTCAGCGAGACGATGTCCGACTACCTGATCGGCGACCTCGAGCGCCACGGCGTCGCGGTCCGCGACCGCTCCGAGATCGCCGAGTTGCACGGCTCCGACGGGCAACTGGAGGCGGTCACGCTGCGCGACGGCGAGCACCTCCCGCTCTCCTTCTTGTTCCTCTTCCTCGGCGCCTCACCGTGTACCGACTGGCTCGGCGCCACCGTCGCGCGCGACGAGCACGGCTTCGTGATCACCGGCGCCGACGCCGGTGCGGCCCAGCCGCTCGAGAGCTCCGTCCCCGGCGTCTACGCCGCCGGCGACGCCCGCTCGGGCTCGCTCAAGCGCTGCGCGACGGCCGTCGGCGAGGGCGCGGCCGTCGTGCGGCTCGTGCACGAGCGGCTGACGAGCGTCCCGGCCTGACGCTAGAGCCGGCCCGCGATGTGGGCGGCGTCGTCCTTGACCCAGCCGAGCAGCGCCGAGCCGCGCGTGTGCTGCCAGGGGAGGCCGAGGAAATACAGCCCGGCTGACGCGGTGACGCCGCGCTGATGGACCAGCGCGCCGCGGTTGTCGAAGATCGGCGCGTCGATCCAGGAGTGGTCGAGGCTGAAGCCGGTCGCCCAGATGACCGTCGTGACCGCGAGGCTCGAGCCGTCCTCGAAGCTGACCGTCGCTCCGTCGGCTGCGGTGGTGCGGCCGTGGATCTGGATGCCGAGGCGGCGGGCGGCGCGCGGCGTGGAGCCGATCAGGCTGTCGCGATCCTTCATCCGCCGGCCGATGCGTGAGTCGACCGTCTTGCCCATCAGCCCGGTGGCGACGAGGAAGGAGAAGATGTCGCGCCCGAGGAGGCGCTGCGGCAGCGGCATCTGGCGGGAGCCGACGGACAGGTGGACCGCGTGGGAGCCGGCGAGCTCCTCGGCGATCTGGAAGCCGGTGTTGCCGCCGCCGACCACGAGCACGGGACCGGCCGGGAGGGTGTCGGGAGTGCGGTAGGCCGTGCTGTGGAGCTGGACGACGTCGTCGCCGAGCCGCTCAGCGATCGGCGGCACGCGCGGCACCTGGAAGGGGCCGGTGGCGACCACAACTTGGTCGGCCCGGTAGGTGCGGCCGTCGAGCTCGACGACGTAGCCGTCGCCGTCCCGGCGCACGGCCTTGACGCGGCTGTCGTACTCGACCGGCAGCGCGAAGTGGCGCACGTAGTCGGTGAGGTAGGCGACGACCTCATCGCGGGTGGGGTAGCGGTCCGGGTCGCCGGGGAAGGCGAGCCCGGGGAGGCTGTCGTGGCGGACGGGAGTGAACAGCCGGAGCGACTCCCAGCGGCTGCGCCACGCCGCGGCGGGGCCGTCGGCGGCCTCGAGGATGGTGAACCGCCGGCCCTGCTGGGCGAGGTGGTAGCCGATGGCGAGGCCGGCTTGGCCCGCGCCGATCACGATGACGTCGTGGTGGCTCATGCGTGCACGTGGCCGGGGTGGCCCGTGTATTCGTCGAGGCGGAGCAGCATTGCGACGAGCATGGCGGGAAACATCGCGACGTGCTGGATGAGCATCAGCGTGTCGGTGCTCTCGACGAGCCCGGTCCAGAGCAGCGCGATGGCGGCGAAGCTGGGCAGGAACATCGCCGCCGTCATGTCGGCGGCGGGCGCCCAGCCGTGGCCGCGGTAGCGCATCCAGGCGACCATCGGGACGGTCATCGAGAACGCCATGCCGAGCAGCTCGAGCTCAGTTGAGTCGGTGTGCAGCGCTGCGAGCGGCATGCCGAGGACGGCCATTCCCGCGAGCATCGCGATGACCATCTCTACGTAGTGGCGGATGAAGTTGCGTGTTTTCACTCGTGCCTCCTTCGGTTTGTATACCCGGGAGGGGTATCGACGAGAGGAGGAGAGTACATACCCCCTGGGGGTACAGAAGTGCGGCTACCCCCCGGGTGTGCGGCGCACGGTGCGCCACGACTGCCAGGTGATGCGCAGGATCACGATCGTGATCGCGAGGCCGATCAGCGGGTCGACGACATCGGCGCCGATCGCCACCGCGAAGGCGGAGGCGATGACGGCGAGGCTGACGTACGCGTCCGCCCGCGCGTGGGCGCCGTCGGCGACGAGCGCAGGGCTGTCCAGCCGCCGCCCCGCCCGGGTGCGGATGAGGGCGGCAACCCAGTTGCCGGCGAAGCCGATCGCGCCCGCGAGCGCGAGCGCCGTGAGGTGATCGATCGGCTGCGGGTCGATCAGGCGGGCGATCGCCTCGTAGCCGGCGACGCACGCGCTGATGAAGATCACGGCGACGACGGCGAGCCCGGCGAGCCGCTCGCCCCGGGCGCTGCGCAGCGCGAACGCGATGCCGAGCGGGATCGCGGTGGCGGCGTCGCCGGCGTTGTGGACGAGGTCGGCGAGCAGCGCGACCGAGCCGGACGCGATGAAGACCAGCGTCTGCGCCGCCGCAGTGAGACCGAGCACGAGCAGCGCGAGCGCCACCGCGCGCACGCCCTCATGCGAGCGCTTGATCGAGTCGTGGACGAGCCCGTGGCTGTGGCCGCCGGCCCCGTGGTCGTGGGAATGCGGTCGCCCTGAAGCGTGCGCGCTCACGGCGCGTTGACGTGCTCGTGGTGGTGGCGGACCGCCGCGAGCAGGTCGGGGACGTGGTGGTCATACAGCGCGTAATAGGCGTGCCGGCCTGAGCGGCGCGTGCGCACGAGCCGCAGGCTGCGCAGGAGCCGCAGGTTGTGCGAGGTCGCGCTGGGGCTGAGCTCCGACGCCTCGGCGAGCTGCTCGACCGTGCGCTCCTGGCCGACCAGCTCGGCCAGCACCCGCAGGCGGCTGGGGGAGGCGAGCGCCTTCAGGGTCTCGGCGAGCTGCCCCGCCTCGTCGGCGCCCAGCGAACGAACGGGAGACGCGTGCTCGGACGGGCGCGGCATGACTGCAGCCTACGACATATGAACAGGTCTGCAGGTAATTGGCGCGACGTCGCCGTGGGGTCTGCAGCCTGAGACTAGAGACGCCCGCCTGCGCGGCCGCAAAGGAGGGTACGTGCGGCCGCGCGAATGGCGAGCGGGTCGCGCGCTAGGGCGCGATGCCGATGTGCGCGTGGCGGTGGCGGTACGTGATGCCGCCGGCCGAGACGAGCAGGATGAGCGCGCCGGCGCCGCCGGCGCCGATCGCGGCGGAGGCCCAGTCGAAGCCCTCGTCGACGTTCTGGATGACGGGCGGGGTCACGAAGACGGGCTCGCCGGAGCTCGGCGAGTCGGGCGTCGTCGGCCGCGCGCTCGCGGTGGGGGCGGCGAGCGCCCCGGCGGCGACGGCGACGGCGACCAGGCGGGTGATGCGGTGTGAGACCTTCATGACGGCCTCCTTCCGAGGCGGTCGGGGGGATGAGGTGACGACGGTCTCGGGGCGCGGTAGATGGCGGGTCTACAGAGGGTCTACTCAGCGATTGACCTCGTGAGGTGGCGGCACGGACCGACTGTTAGGGTGCCCTAACGATGGACGTGACCCAGGAGATCCCGTCGCGTCGGCGGGTAGCTGCTGTCTCCGGACGCACGGTGTTCTGGATCGCCGGCTTGGCGGGCGTCGCCGGTCTGGTCTACCTGATGGCAACCGCTGACACGGGTCCCGTCGACCCGACGGAATCGCACCAGAGCCACGGGACGGCGGTCTTCAACTCGTCGATCATCGTGTTCCGCGAAGGGCTGGAGGCGGTGCTCATCTTCGCGGCCGTGACCGCGTCGTTCATCGGCGGCAACCGCGCCCGCCGGCGGCCGGTCGTGCTCGGCGCCGCGTGCGCGTTCGGCGCCGCGATCGTCGCATGGTTCGTCGCCCAGGCCGTCCTCGACGCCGCGAGCTCGCTGGGACCCAAGCTCGAGGGCATCACCGGCTTCCTCGCGATCGTCGTCCTGCTCGTGGTCCTGAACTGGTTCGTGCACAAGGTCTACTGGAGCGAGTGGATCGGGCGGCACCACCGGCAGCGCCGCAAGCTGCTGGCGAGGACCGGCGCGGCCGCCACGATCGGTCTCGTCGCTCTCGGCTTCACGAGCGTGTTCCGCGAGGGCTTCGAGGTGGTGCTGTTCCTGCAGACGCTCCAGCTCCAGGCCGGTACGAGCACCGTGCTCGAGGGCGTCGGCATCGGGCTGGCGGCCACGGCGCTCGTCGGCGTCGCGGTGTTCCACCTGCACCGCCGGCTGCCCTACCGCAAGATGCTGATCCTCACCGGGGTGCTGGTCGGGGCCGTGCTGGTGGTCATGATCGGCGGGACCGCGCTGACGTTCTCCGAGCTCGGGTGGATCCCGCAGGATCCGCTGCCGTTCAGCTTCCCGCAGTGGCTCGGGTCCTGGTTCGAGATCTACTCCTACTACGAGACGATCGCCGCCCAGCTGTTCGCCGCCGCGTTCGTCATCGGCTCGTACTACCTGGCCGAGTACCTGAAGGTCACGCGGCCGCAGCGTCACGGCCGGCAGCCGGCCGTGCGCGCGACCACGCCACCCCCCGCGCCGTAGACGCCATGCGCATGAGCGGGACGCGCCACATCGCCTCCAGCGCGATCGCCGGCGACATCTTCGACGCCCCGTGCCGGCGCTCGCGGAACACGATCGGGATCTCCGCGATCTCGAGGCCGGCCCGCGCGGCGTGGAACGTCAGCTCGACCTGGAACGCGTAGCCGCGGCTGTGGACGAGGTCGCCGTCGAGCGCGCGCAGCGCGCCCGCGCGGAAGCACTTGAAGCCGCCGGTGAGATCGCTGAACGGGAGCCCGAGCACGGCGGCCGCGTAGCGCCCGCCGGCGCGCGACAGCAGCCGCCGGTGCAGCGACCAGCCTTCGACACCGCCGCCGTCCACGTAGCGGGAGCCGAGCACGACGTCGGCGCCGTGGCGCGCGGCCTCGATCAGGCGCGGGAGGTCGGCCGGGTCGTGGGAGAGGTCGGCGTCCATCTCGATGACCAGGTCGGCGCCGCCGGCGAGCGCGAGGTCGAACCCGGCGAGGTAGGCACCGCCGAGGCCGCCCTTGCCCGGCCGGTGGTGCACGCGGACGTCGTCGTGCGCGCGGGCGAGCTCGTCGGCGAGCTCGCCGGTCCCGTCCGGGGACGCGTCGTCGACGACGAGCACCGTGCCGTCGACGGGCGGCTCGCAGCTCGCGAGCGCGGCTCGCGTGAGGGCGACGACGGTCGGGAGGTTCTCCCGTTCGTCGTAGGTGGGGAGGACGACCCAGACGCTGGTCATGGCTGGCTCCTTGGGGAGGACGTGCGGTGGTAGATCGCGTGGCCGTGCACGTGGGCGACGACGCGGTAGTGGGTGCGGATCGCGCGGGCGGTCGCGCCGCCGGGGTCGAGGCCCCAGTGGTCGGGGCGCTGCCAGCCGACGATCCACGTCGGCCGCTGCGGCGAGGCAAGGAGACCCCGGAGGCGGGCGACCGAGCCGGGGTGCGCGCGGACCAGCAGGCTCCAGGCGTACGGATACGGGCTGGGGAGGCCGGTGTAGTAGCCCACGTTGGCGCGGGCGTAGAGCACGTATTGGGTGTCGCCGGGTCGCGCGTGGGCGCGCACGTAGTCGGCCACGGCGACCACGCCGTGGCGCTCCTGGATCGCCCGCGCCGTGCCGACGGCGCCGATCGTCCCGACGACCGCGACGGCGGCCAGGACGGCGGCGACGCGGCCGCCGCTGCGGACGTTGGCGAGCGCTGCGCCGGCGAGCAGGCTCGCCGGCGCCACGAGCTGGATCAGGTAGTGCGGCCAGTAGCTGCCGCCGCCGAGCACGCCGACGGCGCCGGCGCCGAGCCACGCGGCGAGCGTGACGGCGAGCACGCGGTCGCCGCGCAGCGTCAGCACGCCGCGCAGCGCGATCGCGAGCACGACGAACAGGCCGGAGGCGGCGCCCGGGAGGAGCAGGCTCTGCACGCGGACGTGGAGCGGGATGTTCGACGCCGCCAGCGCGTCGAGCGCGTGGATGCGGAAGCCGAACAGTGCGTACACGAGCTCGCCGGGGGCGACGTGCGCCGCGGCCAGCCATGCGGCGACGCCCGCGAGCGGGAGCAGCGCGCCCGCCGCGTAGGCCGCGGCCCAGCGCAGTCGCGACCCGCGGCTTGCCAGCAGGAAGACGGCCCCGGCGAAGCCCGCGTCGAGGAACGACTGCTTGATCAGCGCCGCGGACACCGCCAGCAGGCCCGCGCCGATCAGCCAGCGGGCCTCCTCGCGGCGGTGGGCGGCCACGAGGCAGCCGACCGAGCCGACGGCCGGCACTGCGGCGAGCAGCTCACCGGGCGTGAAGACGGCGCTCAGCGCGATCGAGCTCGCCATGCCGGCGCTCAGCACCGCGGCGATGCGGGCGGCGCGCTCGCCGGCGACGGCCCGCGTGACGACGGTCGTGGTGGCGACGAGCCCGAGTGCGGCGAGCGTGCCGAGGACGCGGATTCCCGTCGGCCCGGCGACCACCGCGAGCTTGTACAGCGCCACCAGCAGCGGCGGCCGGTCGAGCCAGTACGCGCCGTAGAGCGAGCCGTGGCCGGTGCCCCACGCCTTCGCGATGAACGCGACGCCGCCCTCGTCGATGCCAAGCGGGAAGCCGAAGTAGGGCAGCCGCACCCCGACGCGTGACCAGCAGCGCGGCCGCGAGGACCAGCTGCGTCCGCCGGCGCGCGTCGACCCGGCGAGCCGGCGCGACCGGCTGGCGATCGAGCAGAAGCATCAGCCGAGCCCCGGGAGCTGGCGGCCAGCGCGCAGCGACAGCAGCGCGGCGACGACGGCGGCGCCGAGCGCGGCGACCCACAGGCCGGCCGCGACGGCGGGCCCGACGAGCGAGGCGAGGCTCGCCACCGTCGCGGCCCAGACGAACGCGCCGGACAGGTTGTAGACGGCGAACTTCGGCCACGGCATCGCCGCGGCCCCGGCCAGCACCGCGGCGACGATGCGGACGCCGGGGACGAAGCGCCCGAGGAACACCGTCTTCGGACCGTGGCGGTCGAAGAAGCGCTCGCCGCGCTCGAGCGCATGCGCGCGGAACGCCGCGAACGGGCCGCCGCGGCGCGTGAGGACCGCCCGTCCGCCGCGCCGCCCGAGCCAGTAGCCGAGCGTGTCGCCGGTGACCGCCGCGGCGACCGCGATGGCGATGACCAGCGGGAGCGAGAGGTGGCCGGTGCCGGCGAGCACGCCGGCCGTGAGCAGCGCGGTCTCACCGGGGAGGGGCACGCCCGCGGACTCCCCGAAGATGAGGGCGAAGAGGACCGGATAGCCCAGGTGGGCGGGGACGTGGAACATCTCGACCGATCGTGCCGGGGGGCGATCGGGCCGTCGTGAGCATCATGTTGGGACCGTGTTGGGACGGTCCCGCGCGGTTCGTCAGACGTCCGCGGCCGGGGGGAAGGTCGCGCGGAACGTCGCGTTCCCGACGAGCCGCAGCTCGCCGCCCATCTGCTCCGCGAGCTCGCGGCCGATCGCGAGCCCGAGCCCGAAGCCGCCGTCCTCGCCGGCCTCCGGGCCGCGCCGGAAGCGCTCGAAGATCCGCTCCTCCTCGCCGGGCGGGACGCCGGGCCCGGCGTCGGACACCTCGATCGCGCCGGCCTCGACTCGCAGCACGACGCGGCCCGGCGCCGTGGCGGTGGGCGTTGTTGAGCAGGATGCGGGCGATCCGCGCGACCGCGCCCGGATCCGCGCTCACCCAGGTCGGCCCGTCTGCCGACAGCTCGGCGCGGGAGTTGCCAACCGCGAACTCGGCGAGCACCGAGCGGGCCAGCTCGACCAGCTCGACGGGCTCGGAGCGCAGCTCGACGCCGGCGTCGAGGCGGCTGAGGTCGAGCAGCTCGGCGGCGAGCTTGCTCAGCCGGTCCGTCTGCCCGAGCGCCCGGCGCAGCTGGTCGCGCGCCTCGGGCAGGTCGGGCTGCTCATGGGCGAGCTCCTCGGTCGCGCCGTGCAGCATCAGGCCCAGCGAGGTCAGCGGCGTGCGCAGCTCGTGCGAGGCGGTGCTGACGAACGTGCGCCGCGACTGCTCCTGCGCGGCCAGCTGCCGCTGCATCGTCGCGAACGCGCGGGCGAGGTCACCGACCTCGTCGTGGTGGCCGTCGTCCACGGGGGGTGTGCCGTCAGGCCCGCGCTCGGCCATCTCGAGCGCGGTCGTGCGCAGCGCGGTCAGCCGCCGCACGAGCCGGGTGGCGAGCGCGATGCCCGCGATGAGCGCCACCGCGAGCGCGACGAACGCGGCGGCCACGAGCGAGCGCCGGACCACGTCTTCGACGCCGGCGAGCCCCTCGAGCGAGCGCCGCAGCTCCAGTGCGCCGCGCGCGCCGCCGGCCGCTGAACGGGGTGGCGGAGCGCGCATCCTTCACGCCCTCGTCCCGGCCGAGGCGCGAGACGACGCGGTCCTCCTTCAACGCCTGGGTCGCCTCGGGGAAGCGGTCGCGCGGGTCGATGTCGGTGCCCGCCAGCATCCGCCCGGATGCGTCGAACACGAAGACGTCGGCGCCGGTCTGGCGGCGGAGGTCGCGCGCGGCGCGATCGAGCTGGGGCGACCCGGCACGCAGCTGCGCGCGGCTGAGGTCCTCGAACGTGGAGCGCGCGGCGCGTGTCGTCTCGTCGAGCGAGGTCACCGCGTCCTGCTCGAGCTTGCGGTCGAGCGGGACCAGAACCAGCAGCGCTGTGACGGCCAGCGTCAGGACACTCACCGCGACGAGCGCCGCGGCGAAGCGTCCGCGCAGCCCGCGCAGCTCGTTCACGGCGAGTGCAGCCGGTAGCCGACGCCGCGGACCGTGAGCAGGAGCTCGGGCCGCTCCGGCACCGCGCTCGAGCTTCTCCCGGAGGTGGCGGATATGGACGTCGATGCCGCGCGGATCGCGGTAGGCGCTGTCGCCCCAGATCGCGCGCAGCAGCTCCTGGCGGTTGAACAGCACCCCGGGCCGGCTCATCATCGCCTGCAGGACCTCGAACTCGGAGAACGTCAGCTCCACGGGCCGCCCGTCCGCGGTCACCGAGCGGGAGCTGCGGTCCAGCACCAGCGGCCCGACCCGCAGCATCTCCTCGCCGAGCGCGCGCGGGCCGGCGCGCCGCAGCACGGCGCGGATGCGGCTGCGCAGCTCGGCCGGGCCGAACGGCTTGGTGACGTAGTCGTCGGCGCCGGCCTCGAGCCCGAGCACCGCGTCGGCCTCGGAGTCGAGCGCGGTGAGCATGATGATCGGGACGACGTTGCGGCGCTCGCGCAGCGTCCGGCAGACCTCGTATCCGTCCGGCCCGCCGCCGAGCGCGACGTCGAGCAGCACGATGTCGAAGCGGCTCGTGCTCGCCCGGTCGATCGCGGCGCGACCGTCCGCAACCGCCAGCACGCGATGCCCGTCGCGCTCGAACAGGCTTGCGGATCTGCTCGCGCAGCTCGGACTCGTCGTCGACCACGAGGATGTCGAGCGGGTCGACCGCCACGCCGCCAACGCTAGCGCCGGATCGGCGTGGAGCAGAGCGGACTAACAGCATCCCAACACGGCCCCAACGCCGGGCAGGCGGCCGGTGAGCACGATCGCTGCGTGCTCCTCCTCGGCTTCGGACTCGCGGTCGCGTCGTCGCTGGCGCTCAACGCCGGGTACCTCCTGCAGCACCTGGGCGGCGTGTCCGCTCCCGCGGTCGACGTCCGCGCCCCGGTCGCGACCGTCCGCGGGCTGCTGCGGTCGCCGCTGTGGGTGGTGGGCATGGGCACGAACCTGTTCGGCTCGGTGCTGCACATCGGCGCTCTGGCCGTCGCGCCGCTCACGCTCGTGCAGGCGTTCTCGGCGGCAGGGCTGGCGCTCGTCGTCCCGGCCTCGGCGCGGCTGGCGCGCAGCCCGCTGCACCGGGCCGAGCGCGTCGCCGTCGCGGTCATCGTCGCCGCGCTCGCGGTGCTGGCGATCAGCCCGGTGGCGACCTCGATCGCGCCGGTGTCGGCCGGCATGCCGCTGCTCTTCCTCGGCGTCGCGCTGGTGGCGGCCGGGGCGCTCGCGGCGACGCGGGGACCGCGCCGCGGCGCCGCGCTCGCGCTGGCGGCCGGCGTGCTCTACGGGCTCTCCGACGCGGCGACCAAGGGCTTCACCGACGCGGCCTCGCACGGGGTGCTCGGCGCGGTGCTCACGCCGTGGCCGGTGGTGATCGTCGGCCTCTGCGTCGGCGCCTTCTTCGCGCTCCAGCGCGGCCTGCAGCTGGGCGCCGCCGCCACGGTGATCGTGCTGATGACCGCCGCGACGAACGTCGTCGCGGTCGCGGCCGGCGTCGCGGTGTTCTCCGAGTCCTTCGGGACCACTCCGGGCGTCGCGCTGCTGCACCTGGTCGCGATGGTGGCGATCGCCGTGGCGTCCTGGCGGCTGGCGGCCGTCCAGGCACGGATCGGCGAGCGGCCGATCGCACCGCGCCGCCGGCGGCGGCGCCGCGTCGCGCCCGTCCCGGTGGGCGCGCGCCAGTGGTGACGGTCATGACCCGCAACCTGTTCCTGGGTGCCGATCTGCGGCCGGTGTACGCGGCGCTCTCGGAGCGGCTCGCCGACGTGCCGGACGCGGTCGCCGGTGTCCTCGGCATGGTGCAGCGGACGGACTTCCCCGCCCGCGCACGGGCGATCGCCGGCGAGATCGAGGCGGCGCGGCCCGACCTGATCGGGCTCCAGGAGGCGGCCGTGTGGCGGTCCAGCTCGTACGAGGCCGACAATCTGGAGCTGCTGGAGGCGGAGCTGGTGAACCGCGGGCTCGGGTACCGGCGCGTCGCGACCGTCGCGAACGGCGATGTCGAGCTCGGCGGCGTGGCGCTCACCGACCGCGACGCGATCCTCGCGCGCGCGGATCTCGACATCACCGACGCCGCCGCAGGCACCTTCTCCAACGCCCTGCGCGTCAGCACCGCGCGCGGCGAGTTCCCCCTGAAGCGCGGCTGGGCGTCCGTGGACGGCGGCGGCATCCGCTTCATCACCACCCACCTCGAGAGCGCCTCGGCGCGGGCGGTCCAGACGCTGCAGATGGGCGAGCTGCTCGCGGGGCCCGCGAACACGCCGCTGCCGGTCGTGATCGCCGGAGACTTCAACGCCCACGCGGGGACGCCGGCCTACGAGCTCGCCCGCACCGGCGGCTTTACGGACGCCGGGCCGCCCGGCCCCACCTGCTGCCACGCGCCGCCGCTCGACGACCCCGGCGGCGAGCTCCGCTCGCGCATCGACCTCATCCTCACGCGCGGCGTCGACGTCACGGCGGCCGCCACGGTCGGCGCGTTCACCGCCGGCCGCTGGCCGTCCGATCACGACGGCGTCGTCGCGGCGGTCAGGCCGCGTGCGCGAGCGCCGACGCGCTCTGCCGGCTGACGATCGCCGGCGCCTCGTGAATCAGATCGTCGTTCTCGAGCGCCTCGACCATGAAGAGGGCGAAGTCCACCCGGCGCGTGATGTTGCTCTCTAGGATCGGGTCGCCGACGTGGCGGCTCCAGACGGGCAGGCCCTCGCTGTCGTCCTCCTCGAGGTCGCTCCCGCGCACCACCGTCCAGCGGGTGTCGCTGGCGAAGATGCGCCGGCACGCCTCGACCTGGTCGTCGAGGTCGGCGAAGCGCGCGAGCCGTGCGAGGCGGCCGCCGACGCTGACGAGTGCCTTGAGCCGCCACGAGTAGACGTCCTGGCCGTCGCGGGTGATGTGCCAGCCGCAGGAGAACACGAGCCGGGCTCCCGGCTGAGCGTGGTCGAGGACCGCCTGCGCCGTCCCCGACGCGTATCCGTGCACGCCGCGTGGGACGAGCACGACGAGCACCCCGTCGCAGCCGGCCACCGCCCGCTCGATGACCTCGCGATCGTCGGTGGCGCCGGGCACGACATCGATCCGACCCTCGAACTCGGCGAGCTTGCCGACGCTCTGCTCACGGCACACGACGACCACCTCGTGCCCCCGGTCGAGCGCGTGCTGGACCATGTACTTCCCGAGCTTGCCTGACCCACCGACGATGCAGGTCCTCATGAGAGCCCGGGTGCCGGGTCCCGCCCGGTGAGGTCGATGGTCGTGCTGTCGGGGTCCGGTTCGTGCTCGCCCATGTCGAGGCGGAACGGCGGGTAGGTGTCGGTCATCAGCGTCGCGTAGGCCGCGACGCGGAACACCCAGCGGTTCATGCCGAGCACGAAGTCGAAGATCTGCCGCGGGTAGCGCCCGGTGAACAGCAGCACGATCGCGGCGATGCAGACCAGCAGCCCGATCAGGCCGCCACCCGAGCTCCACGTCATGTCGTCGTTCGCCGCGCCCCAGCCGGCCCACGCGCCGCCGGCGAACACGGCCACGACGAGGTACTGCGGCAGCGCGAGCAGCCACCACTTGACCAGCACCAGGCCGCGCGACAGCTGCGGCGGATAGTCGACCTCGAGCCGCGCCGGGTAGTCGGGCACGTCGGCGAGCGTGAACGGCGGGTAGCGGTCGGTCCCGAGTGCGCTGTAGGAGTAGAAGCCAACGCGCCACGACCAGCGCAGCACGCCGACGTTGAAGTCGAAGATCCCCCGCGGGTAGCGGCCGGTGAAGAGGATCGCGAAGAACGCGACGACGCTCAGCGCCACGAAGGCGATCCACAGGAACACCAGCACGATCACGTGTGGGATCACCAGCAGCCACTTCAGGAGCCACAGCCAGCGGCTCAGTGGCGGATCCAGCTGCCCGTCCAGGCGTAGCGGATAGACCGATCGGGTCGCGGCCTCATTCATGGCGTCCTCTCAAACTGCGCGTCGGAAGCGACGCCGGTGATCGGAATCGTGAAGTGCCGCGCTGATCAGCTTCCACGACCGACCCTACTCCGTTCGCGGCGTGGCGTCTGTCAAGCGGCGAGGATGCGTGCCTTTTCGGCGCGGAACTCGTCATCGTCGACCGTGCCCGCGTCGTGCAGCTTCCCGAGGCGCTCGAGGCGAGCGAGGCGTTCCTCGTCGGTCGGCGGCCCGGAGCCGCCGTTGCCGGACTCTCCCGCCGACGCCGGCTTCGCCTGACGGACCCTGCCGGCGCCCGCGCTCGCCCACCCCCGCATCGCGTCGGTCGCGCGGGACAGCCGCTCGCGACCGTGCTGCTCGGCGACCTTCCGGTCGGCGTCCGGGAACTCCTTCGCCGTCCGGCGGCGCAGGCCCTCGAAGCCGAGCCCGATCAGGATCGCCAGCAGGATCGCCGTGATCGGGTTGCGCGTGGCCGGCGTCGGCGCCCACCACAGGATCCCGATCCCGAGCAGGACCAGGAGGCCGGCGTAGGCGAGCCCCGGCTCTCGCAGGTAGGGCGCCAGGAAGCGGCGGATCGATGTGGCCGTGCGCGTCGGCCCGGCCAGCAGCGCGCCGGCGAACATCAGGACCCCGTAGCCGATGGTCGACACGGCGATCTCGTGCAGCAGCGTCGTGGACACCGCCCACGTCTCCGCGATCGCCGGTTCGGACGCCTCGGTGCGGGCGAGCGAGCTGACGATGTTGTCGCCGAGGATCGAGATCGCGGCGAGCCCGAGCGCGCCCGCCGCGATGAAGCCGATGCCGTACGCCCGCACCGCTTGACGCCGCCAGCCGGGTGAGATCGCCAGCGCGATCGCGAACAGCAGCAGCGACAGGGAGACGAGCACGATCGGCAGGGCGCGCAGGGTCCGGAAGCTGTCCTGCGCGAGCTCGAGCTGGTCGGAGCGGAGGATCGTGATCTCGGCCGCGTCGGCGGGCAGCGCGTTGCTCAGGCGCCCGCCGAGACCGACCCGCGCCTGCATCTCCGCGAGGAGCGACTTGAGGTCGAGCACCACCACGCCGTTGTTGGTCGAGACGGTCGGGCCCCCGCCCTCGAGCACCTTGATCAGCAGCTTGTGCATCTCGCGGTTGGAGGCCTCCCAGGCGAGCTGGGCGCGCGGTCGGGCGAGCACCTCACGCGCGGCGCGCTCGGCGAAGCTCCGCAGCGCGCCCGCGGCCGGTCCGGCGAGCGGCTGGGCCCGCGGCGGGAGCGCGGCCCGGATCTCGCTCTCGACATCGACGTTGGCGTAGAGCTCGTCGACGAGGAAGCCGGCGACACGGTCGCGGATCACCGGCTGCTCGAGCAGCTCGCTGCTGGTGGCCGTCCAGTTGTCCGTGTTGAGGACCTGGCGGTTGACCCAGACGGAGAACATCGCCACGAAGGCGACGATCGACGCGAGCACCACGAGCGTCAGTGCGAGCCCACGGCGACGGATCGGCTGATCTGTCATGCCATAGCTGTCCCACCTACCGCAGCGGCCCGCAATGACGCCCGCCGGTGTGCGGTGGGGAGGCGGGCATGTCTGGCGGACACCGCCCTGCCGGGTGGCGCGGGCGGACCCTCGCGCGCGAGGCTCGTGGTGCATGCTCTGGCTCTTTGCCATCAGCCGGGTTATCGTCGGCTCGGCAATGCTCAACGCTGTGCTCGCCAAACGTCGGCGGCCGGCCCCTGGGGAGGTACTGGACCTATGACTCAGCCATGGACGCTGCTCGCGGGCGGCGCGCGCGTGAGCATCGCAATCGGCCGCGAGGTCACCCGCCCGGTGTCCGGCATCGTTGCGGCCGGTCAGCGGGCCGGATCGCGGCTCGCGCTCGACGCGCTGGACGCGTTGCTGGCCTCGACCACCGCCGAGGTGGCCACCGACCGCGTGCTCGCGAGCCCGTGGACGGAGCGCACGGTGAACAAGGCGCTGACGGGCTCGCTCGTCGAGGTCGCCGCGCGCGACATCGCTGAGGGCGCCGTGCTCGAGCGGGTGCTCGACCAGGTGCTGGCCACCGAGGTGCTCGACCACATCGTCGATCGCGCCGAGGAGGCCGGTGTCGTCCACCGGCTCGCCGAGCGCGTGCTCGCCGACGGCATCGTCGAGCAGGCCGCCGAGCGGGTCCTCGCCGGCCCCGAGCTCGAGCGGCTGGTGCTGCTCACGGTCGAGAGCCCGGCGGTCGAACGCGCGGTCGCCAGCGTGTTCGAGAGCAAGCTGCTCGACCAGGTCGTGGACCGGCTGCTCGCCAGCCCGGAGCTGTGGAAGGTCGTCGACGAGGTCGCCCGCAGCCCGGCGGTCGCCGAGGCCGTCGCGCACCAGGGCTTCGGCTTCGCCGACCAGGTGGCGGGTGAGGTGCGTGACCGCTCGCGCAGCGCCGACGCGGTCGTCGAGCGCACGACGCGGCGGCTGCTGCGGCGGCGGCCGCGGATGGATCCGCCCACCGGTCCGCTGCCCAATCCCGGGACGTCGTGAACGACGGGAAGGACGACTACGCGGGGTTCGTGACGCGGGCGATCGCATTCGCGATCGACGTCGCGATCATCGACGTCGCCGCGGCGTTCGTCGGGATCGTGGTCGGGCTCGGCCTCTCCGCCCTCGACGTGCCCGACGCCGTCAAGACGGTCGCCGTCGCGGTCGGCGCAGTGGCCTTCATCGCCTGGTCCGTGGGCTACTTCGCCACGTTCTGGTCGACCACCGGGCAATCCCCCGGCGCGCGGGTCATGGGCATCCGCGTGGTGTGCGCCCACGGCGACGAGCCCGTGGGGGTCAAAGCCTCGATCGTGCGCCTCGTGGGCATGGTGCTCGCGGCGATCCCGCTGTGCGCCGGGTTCCTGCTGATCCTCGTCGACGATCGCCGGCGCGGGCTACAGGACGTGCTCGCGCGCACCGTCGTGCGGTACGCGCCCGCCGACTCGCCCCGGATCAGTTGACCGAGCTGCTGAGGGACTCTTCGGCCAGGAACATCAGCGCCGCCTTCACGCGTTTGCTGACGTCAGCGGCGTCGGCCAGCCCGAGCTTCCAGAAGATCGCGTTGATGTGCTTCTCGACGGCGCGCTTGGTGAGGAACAGGGAGTCGGCGATCGCGGTGTTGCTCTTGCCCTGGGCGATCTCGCCGAGGACCTGGAGCTCACGGGACGTGAGCTCGTTGAGCGGGGAGCTCTGCGCGCGGCCGCGCGCCACGACCAGCGACTCGACGACCTTCGGGTCGATCATCGACCCGCCCTCGTGGACCGCGCGGATCGCGGCCATCAGCTCGGCACGGTTGTGGACGCGCTCCTTGAGCAGGTAAGCGCGGCCGTCTGAGCCCTGTTGCAGCAGGGCCAGCGCGTACGTCGGGTCGGAGAACTGGCTGAGGATCACCACGCCGGTTTGCGGATGGGTCTCGCGCAACTCCGCGGCGAGCTGGATCCCCTCGTCGGTGTGCGTGGGCGGCATGCGGATGTCGGTGAGCACGACGTCCGGCTGCTCCTCCTCGCAGACGTTGCGGAGCGAATGCTGGTCTGCGACGGCCGCGACGATCTCGACGGTTGGGTCGACCGCCAAGAGCTGGTGCACCCCCTCGCGCACAATTAGGCTGTCCTCTCCGAGCACGACGCGGATGGGCATATGCCCACCCTAACCCCTACGTGGGGGCCTCCGGGGACCGCGTCGCCCAAGTGTGGTGCGTGCCCCCCCACCAGTGGTGGCGCCGACCGCATCCGCGAGCGGGCGCGCACCCTTGCCGCGCGGGCCCGCAGAACGGAGCGTAGGGCCAACGCATACGACCCGAGGAGCAGTGCCATGTGCCGCTGGATGGCGTGGTCAGGACAGCCGGTAGTGATCGAGGAGCTCCTGTTCGAGCCCAAGCACGGGCTGATCGACCAGAGCCTGCACTCGCGCATGGGTGCGGAGACCACCAACGGGGACGGCTTCGGTGTCGGCTGGTACGGCGACGGCGAGGGGCCGGGCACCTACCACAGCGTCGCGCCGGCCTGGGGGGACGCGAACCTGCGCGACCTCTCGGCCCACATCAAGTCGCACCTCTTCATCGCGCACGTGCGCGCGACGTCGGGCACCGCGATTCAGCAGACCAACTGCCATCCCTTCCGCCATGGCCGCTGGCTGTTCGCCCACAACGGCGTGATTGCGGGCTTCCATGAGATGCGCCGTGAGCTGATGCTCGAGGTGGCGCCCGAGCTGTTCCCGGACATCCAGGGCTCGACCGACTCGGAGGTGCTGTTCCATCTGGCGCTGACCTACGGCCTCGAGCAGGATCCGGTCGCCGCCATGGAGCGCACGCTCGGGCTCGTCGAGGCGACGGCGGTGAGGCACGGCATCGAAGGTGCCGTGCAGGCGAGCGTCGGCATCACCGACGGCGAGCGTCTGTGGGCGTTCCGCTACGCGACCGAGGGCACGCCGCGCACCCTGTTCGTGTCGGCCGACGCCGAAACCGTGCGCCAGCTGTACCCGGACGACACGCGCCTGCAGCGGATGCGTGACGAGGACCGCGTCGTGATTTCCGAGCCGATGTCCGAGCTCCCGGGTATGTGGACCGAGATCCCGGAGTCGACGGTGCTGCTCGTCCAGCCCGGCGCGGACGAGCAGCGTGCGTTCCGCCCGCACTTCGAAGCCGCCGCTGTGTCGTGAACTACGGCACCACGCCGATGCCGCCGACGCGCTGCGCCGTGTGGTCGCGCTCGAGCTCGCGGCGAGCGAGGTAGTCCTTGTCGATCTCGTCCCGCGAGGGCCTGCGGAAGGCGAAGTAGATCATCGGGCCGATGATCGGGATCACGAGGATCAGCAGCATCCAGCCCACGATCGCCCAGCCCGAGTGGTGGCTGCGGATCAGGTCGAGGAGCGCGGCACCCCAGAGCAGGATGAACGGCGTCGCGATCAGGATGATGAACAGCGTTCGCATGAACTCCGAGACGGCGAGGACGGACACGGCGGCTCCTTTCGATGGCCGTCTCCGACGCTCCCAACGCTGGCGTGCATCCGCAACGGCGCCAGCCAGCGTGTCGGAGGGGAGGCCTGCCTCCCCTCCGAAGTCAAATCACCCGAATCGGCTGATGCGCACCCGCGCAGTCGTTGGTGACAGCCACCCCCGGGATGCGGTGGCACACCCCCTTGCCCGGCGCTGGCGCCAACCGTGATTCTGAACGCGATGACGGCTCCCGTGGCGATTGACGCCCTTCACGTCCCGCGCACGCTCCCGCGACGCGGCAGGGTGTCACTTGTCGAGCGTCGTACAACCCGGCCGCCGACGGCGCCGGCGATCCCCCGGCCGCGCCTCACCCGCCTCCTGACGGAGACGGCGGGGCGCCCGCTGGTCACGCTGGTCGCGCCCGCCGGCTACGGCAAGACCACGCTGCTCAATGACTGGGCCGAGCGCGACGAGCGGCCGTTCGCGTGGGTGACCCTCGATAGCGGGGACAACGACCCGGCGTGCCTGCACACCTCGGTCGCGCTCGCCGCCGAGAGCGTCGAGCCGCTGCGAGGCAGCGGCCGCTTCGTGCTCGTCCTCGACGACGTGCAGGCGCTCCACGCGCCTGCAGCGGACGCCGCGCTGGCCGCGCTGCTCGCGCGGTTGCCCCACGAAGTGACGCTGGCGATCGCGTCGCGCACGCCGCCGCGGCTGCCGGTCGCGCGGATGCGCGCCGAAGGGCGCGTCATGGAGCTCGGCCCGCGCGAGCTCGCGATGGACGCGGCGGAGGCCGCGGCGATGCTCGTGCTCGCCGGCGCGGAGCTCGGCGAGGACGACGTGGCGCGGCTGCTGGACTGCACCGAGGGCTGGCCGGCCGCGCTCGCGCTCGCGGCCCTGGGCAGCCCGGCGGGCTTCGGGGGGACGGACCGGCTGGTCGCCGAGTACGTACGCGAGGAGCTCCTGCGTGGGCTGTCGCCGGAGCGGCGCCGCTTCCTGCTGGAGACGTCGGTGCTCGACACGGTGACCGGCCCGCTGTGTGACCGGGTGCTGGAGCGTGACGGCGCGGCGACCGCGCTGGTCGAGCTGTGTCGCGAGGACGGCCTGCTGATCGCGCTCGACCGCTCCGACGAGTACTTCCGCCACCACCGGCTGGTGGCGGAGATGCTGCGGGCGGAGTTGCGGCGGCTCGAGCCCTCGCGCGCCGCCGAACTGCACCGTCGCGCGCGCGACTGGTACCGCGCCGCCGGCGACGACGACCGCGCCGTCCGGCACGCGGTCGCCGCCGGCGACGTCGAGGCCGCCGGGGACCTGGTGTGGCGCAGTACCTGGCCGGCGCTGAGCCGTGGCGACAAGCAGGCCGCCGAGGCGTGGGTGCAGCTGTTCAGCGACGCCGAGCGCGTCGCCACGCCGGCGCTCGCGCTCGCGGCGGCGAGCACGCAGCTCGCGTCGGGACAGGGCCATCTCGCCGAGCACTGGACGCACGCCGCGGCCGCCGCGCCCCCATCCTCGCCCGCGGTGGCGGCGGGCATCCACAGCATGCGCGCAGCGCTCGCGCGCGACGGGATCGCCCGCATGCGCGCCGACGCTGAGCACGCCCGGCGGCTCACGCCGGACGGGAGCCCGGGGCTCGCGATCGGCTGCCTGCTGGCGGGTACCGCCGCGCTGCTCGCCGGCGACGACGATGCCACGGCGCTGCTCGAGGACGGCGCCCATCGTGCCGCGGTCAGCGCCCCCGACGTCCACGCGCTCTGCCTGACGCAGCTCGCCCTCCCCGCGCTCGCGCGGGAGGACTGGGAGGAGGCCAGTGCGTTCGTCACGCGGGCGCGCGCGCAGCTCGCGCGCCACGGCCTCGAGGCCTATCCCGGCAGCGCGCTCGTCCTCGCGGCGTCGGCGCTCGTGCGCGCGCACCGCGGCCGTGTCGAGGAGGCCCAGCGCGACCTCGCCGCCGCCCAGCGCCTGCGCGAGCAGCTGACCGACTTCGCCGCGTGGTACGAGGCCGAGCTGTTGATCCTGCTCGCGCGCGTCGCGGTGCGCTTGAGCGACGTCAACGGCTCGCGCGACCTGCTCGCCGACGCCGGCCGCGCGGCCCGGCGGCTCGGGGCCGCGCCGATGCTCGACGCCTGGCTCGCGGCCGTCAGCGAGCCGACGGGCAACGCGCCCGCCTCGCTGACCACGGCGGAGCTGAGGACGCTGCACTTCCTGCCCACCCATCTCTCGTTCCGGGAGATCGGCGAGCGCGTCTACGTATCGGCGAACACGGTCAAGACGCAGGCCAACGCCGTCTACCGCAAGCTCGATGTGTCGTGCCGCTCCGAGGCCGTATCGCGCGCGCGCCAGCTCGGGCTGCTCGACGCCTAGCGCCATGACCGCGGCCGACGGTCGTCCCCGGGCCGGGTTCCGGTACGGCGCCGTGTTCGTCCTGATGGTCACGCTGCTGGTGTTCGTGACGATCGCCCCCGGCAGCGACGCGACGCGGGCCATCGTGCTCGCGCTCGAGGGCGCGGCGCTGCTTGTCGTGGTGGCGACGTCGCGCGAGCGGCGCGCCGTCCGCAACGCCCGCGTCCGCGTACTGGGGGTGGCCGCGGCGCTCGCGGTCGCCGCGGTGGCGCTCGGGGCGCTCCCGCTGCCGGTCGTCTTCGCCGCCAACGGCGTCCTCACGTTGTGCATCCTCGTGGCGCTCGTCGGCGGACTGCTGCGGCTCGTGCGGCTGCACGGCGTGACGCTCCAGGTCGTGGCGGGAGCGCTCAGCATCTACGTCCTGACCGGTCTGATCTTCGCCTGGCTCGTGAGCCTGGTCGCGGACGTCGGAGCGGCCGCGTTCTTCGCCCAGGGCGGCGACGGCTCCCTGGGCGACCGCGTGTACTACAGCTTCACGGTGCTGACCACGACCGGCTTCGGCGACTTCACCGCCGTCACCCCGGTCGGCCACGCGATGGCGGTGGTCGAGATGCTGCTCGGCCAGCTCTACTTGGTCACGGTCATCGGCGTGATCGTCGGCGACTTCGCCGGCCGCCGCTCGCGTTCCTGAGGCTCCGGGTCCGGGGGCGGCGTGAGCCGCGCGGTGACGACGTAGGCGACCACCACCGCGACGATCACCACCGGCATGGACTGCACCCCGTCGGCGCCCAGCAGCAACGTCGCCAGCAGCGTCGACGTAAGCGGCAACGTCAGCATCACCGTGCACATCGCGCCGATGCCCATCGCCGCGGCGGGGATGAGATCGAGGCCGGGGAGGTGCGACGCGGCCATCCCGGCCGCCGCGCCGACGAACATCGCCGGGAAGACGGGGCCGCCGCGGAACGTGCTCAGCGACAGCGCGTAGGCCAGCGCCTTGCACAGGACCAGCAGGAGCAGCGCGCCGACCGACCAGTCCGAGGCGTTCGCGAGCAGCGGGCCGAGCGTGTCCTGGCCGGAGAACAGCACGGTGTCAGCTCCCTTGTCGGTCGCCTCGCCGAAGCCGATCGCCAGGCCCGCGATCAGCAGCCCGAGCACCGGCATCAGCAGCACCATGCGCGGCTCGACCCGCGCGCGCACCGCGACCGCCAGCAGCGTGATGCCGCGGCCGAGGAACGGCGCGACGAGCCCGAAGGCGATCGCGTAGCCGAAGTCGGCGCCGGTGAGCTGGTCGAACGGCGGGAGCCCGGGGACAGTGAGGCTCAACGTGCCGAACCCGGTGAGCGAGTCCAACCCGAGGAAGACCAGGGCGCCCAGGCCGGCGGCGAGCAGGCCGGGCACGAGCACCAGCCCCAGCATCGGGCCGCCGATGCCGGCCGCCTCGAGCAGGAGGAACGCGCCGAGCAGCGGCGAGCCGAAGAGCGCGCTGACCGCCGCGAAGCTGCCGGTCGTCGACATCACGACCGCGACCATCGGCGGCGAGTCGCGGGCCGCGAGCCGGACGGCCAGCACGCCGAGTCCGCTGCCCATCGCGATCAGCGGCGCCTCGGGGCCGAGCACGGCGCCGAACCCGAGCGTGGCGAGCGCGGCAAGCAGCACGCCGGGGAGCTCGATCGGCGGCAGCGGCGCGCCCGTCTTGAAGCCGTCGGCGGGTGAGTGGCCGCCCGTGCCGGGCAGGTAACGGACGGCGAGCCCGGTGAGCAGGCCGCTGAGCGCGAGCAGCGGCAACGGCCACCAGACCGGCACCGAGTCGAACCCGAGGGTCCCGGGCAGGTCGGTGAAGAGCGACTCTTGCAGCCAGTCGACGAGCTCGAGGAAGCCGTACGCCACGGCGGAGACGGGGACGCCGAGCAGCGCCGCGAGGAGGAGCAGCTTGACGTAGCTGTTGCTCCTCAGCAGCGCCTGCGGGTCTGGCGGGGGTGTCGCCTCCACGCTCCGAACCTAGTCTCGGCTGGGTCCCCGAGCCTCATCTGGATCGGGTGATTCAGGGACGGGGCCCTTCGCTCTCCTGGATCAGGTCGCGTTGCGCGAGCGTGTAGAGGAGGGCCAGCGATGGAATGACGAGCAGGACCGCGACCCCGAAGACGATCAGGACGCCGGTGAGCGTCGCGCTCGGCGCGGCGCCCTGCGCGATGGTCAGCGTCTCGGGCAGGAGGTAGGGGTACTGGGCGACGCCCCAGCCCCAGATCACGGCCACGAGCGCGGCGACCGCCAGGGGGCGGAGGCCGCGGGCGACGCCGCGGCGGAGCAGCACGAGGACGGCGAGTCCGCAGAGACCCGAGAGGATCACGAGCGGCAGGGCCTTGCCCGTGAGGCGGTCGTAGAGGTGGGGCGCGTCCTCGTGGAGGACGACGATGCCGGCGATCGACAACGCCCCCGCGACCAGCGCCGCGCCGAGCGCGCGGACGGAGAAGTACTGCACGAGGTCGGGGACGCGGGCGCGCCGCGCGTCGCTGAGCAGGAACACGGCCGAGACGTACGCGGACGTGGCGACGAAGAGCGCGCCGATGACGAGCGAGGCCGGGTTGAGCCAGCTCGTGACCGGATCGCCGGCGGCGTTGCCAGGCGGCACGCGCTCCGACGCGATCGCGCCAACCACGGTGCCCATGAAGAACGGGGTGAGCAGCGAGGAGAGGCCGAACAGGCGCTCGGCGAGGTCGCGGCCGCCCGTGCGCCGGGCCGTCTTGTGGAACGCGAACCCCGAGCCGCGCAGGACGATGCCCAGGGCGGCGAGGCTGAGCGGGATGAACAGGGTCGAGAAGATCGCCGCGAACGCGGATGAGAAGCCGGTCCAGAGCACCACGAGGACGAAGATGAGCCACACGTGGTTGGCCTCCCAGACCGGGCCGATCGCCCAGTCGATCAGCTCGCGCGCCCGCCGGCCTCGCTCGCTCCCACCCGCGACGAGGCTCCAGAAGCCGGCGCCGAAGTCGGCGCCGCCGAACACCGCGTACATCGTCGCGCCGACCCACAGCACGACGGCGACGGCGTCCGCGCTGCTCACGGCGCATCCTCGGAGGTTCGGACACCGGGGAAGCCCGTCGACGGTCCGTACGGGACGTCCGAGTCTTCTTCGTCGGCGTTGCGCCAGCGGCGCGCCATCGCGCGCAGGGTGAGCACCAGTGCGACCCCCAAGATCGCGTAGAGCCCCACGATGAGCCCGAAGGTGATCCAGATGCCGTCCGCCTTGGTCACGGCGTCTTCCGTGCGCATCACCTGGTAGACGATCCACGGCTGCCGCCCGACCTCGGTGACGATCCAGCCGCACTCCATCGCCACCACCGTCGCGACGCCCGACACCGCGACGGCGCGCAGGAACCACTTCGTCTGCGGGATGTCGCGCTTGCGCCACCAGGAGAACGCGAGCCACAGGCCGAGCGCGATGAGCATGGTGCCGATCCCGACCATCGTGTCGAACGCCCAGTGCAGCATCGTGTTTAGGGGTGGCCGGTCGTCGGCCGGCACGGTGTCGAGCCCGATCACCTTCGTGTCGGTGCTCCACCCGACCAGGAAGGAATCAAACCCGGGGATGCCGAGCCCGCCCTTGACGCCGTCAGGTGTGCAGCGGCCGTAGATGTACTCGGTCACGTGCGTCGCGGTCTCCTGCACACATTCCATGGCGGCGAACTTGATCGGCTGGTCGTTGGCGATCGCCCGCGCCGCCGTGTCGCCGACCGCGAACTGGATCGGCGCAAGGGCGCACGCCACCGTCAGCGGGATCAACAGCCCGAGCCGGTGGTAGCGATCGCGCCGCCCCTTCAGCATCCCGACGGCGTAGACCGACGCCACCCCGAACCCGGTGACCAGGTAGGCGGCGAGGATCATGTGGGGCACCTCGTAGGGGACCGCCGGGTTGAAGATCACCTTCAACGGCTCGACCTTGGTCACGTCGCCGGTCGTGGGCGAGAAGCCCTGCGGCTGGTTCATCCACGAGTTGACGGCGACGACCGAGAAGGCCCCGCCGAGGCCGGTGATCACGATCGGCACGCCGGCCCAGAAATGCGGCCACGGGCGCAGGCGATTCCAGCCGAAGATGTAGATCGCGACGAAGATCGCCTCGAGGAAGAAGCAGATCCCTTCGATCGCGAACAGCACGCCGAAGACCTCGCCAAAGCGACCGGTGAACTCCGGCCACAGCAGCCCGAACTCGAACGACAGCACCGTGCCGGTCACCGCCCCGACCGCGAACGTCACCGCCACCACCTTTGACCACCGCCGGGCGAGCAGCAGCGCGTCTTCGTCCCCCTTGCGCAGGCCCCGGTAGTTCGCGATCAACATCATCGCCGGGAATCCCACGCCCAGGGACGCGAGGATGATGTGAAACCCGAGGGTGAACGCCATCTGGCTGCGCGCCGCCTCGAGGTTGGACGCTGCCAAAGGAAGGGATTCGATGAGCGTCAGATCAGATCAGCTCCCGGCGCGACTGTAGGAGTTCCCGACCGGATCGCATCGTCCGATACGGGTGACTGGAACGAGGGGCGAGCGTCAGCCCAGGTCCGGGCGTGCGGCCTCGTCCTCGAGCAGCGCGAGCACGGCGTTCGCCCAGTCGGCGACGTCGTCGAGCGGCTCCTGATCGCGGATGGTGATGAAGCCGGTGGCCAACCCGTCGAGTTCGTTCCTCGTGAGCGTCCACTGGGGTCCGGTGTCGGTGCGACCGAGGTCGGCCTCGGCCTTTCGGGCCTTTGCAAAACGGAGGAGCTGATCGCTGTCTCCGACGAGGTCCGCGAGCTGATCGAGGAGCTCGTCCACCCGCTCGTGGCCTTCGGGCGTCAGCGCCGCAACCGCCCTCGTCAGATACTCGGTGTGGTGATCAGGCGCCGGCACGCGGCGCGATGATGGCACGCTCCGCGCGGGACTAGAGTCCTCGGCATCGCGGAATCGACCGCAGCAGATCCGCATGCGCCAGGCCTCCGCGCCCTGCGCGAGGCCCGCCGCGAGGCGGTCGCGGTGCTGCTGCTCGACGTCGCGCTGTTCGCGGGCCTCGCCGTCGCCGACAAGACGTACAACTGGGGCCTCATCGACCTGCCGTGGTGGGCGTGGTTGGTGCTCGCGTCGCCGGCGCTGATCCTGATGGCTCTGCTGGTCGTCGTGCCGGTCGCGGAGCTGAGCCCCGGTCGGCTGAGGAACGGGAGCATCGCGTTGCTTGGGCTCCTTGTCGCCGCCGACGTCTTCGCCATCGGCGTGCTGCTCGTCGCCCTCGCCAGCAGCGACGCCTCGAGCCTCACCGCGGGCGACCTCCTCGTGCACGGGGCGGTCGTGTGGCTGAGCAACATCATCACCTTCGGGCTGCTGTTCTGGGAGCTCGACCAGGGCGGCCCGCGCCTGCGCGCCGAGCGCGGGCGGCGCGACCCCGACTTCCAGTTCCCGCAGGACACGAGCGGGGACGGCCGCTGGGCCGCGCGGCTGAGCGACTACCTGTACGTGTCGCTCACCAACGCGATTGCGGTCAGCCCGACGGACACGATGCCGCTGACCCGGCGGGCGAAGGGCCTGATGGCCGCGGAGTCGATGATCTCCTACACGGTTGTGATCCTCGTGATTGCCCGCGCCGTGAACGTGCTGGGCAGCTGACCGCCGCGCCCGCTAGACCCGCCGCACGGCGTCGTCGACGACCGCGACGGCGGTCACGTAGGCGACGTGCGTCCCCAGGCTGGTGGCGAGCACGTCCGCCGGCCAGCGCCACGGCGGCGGCGTGCGCCCGAGCAGCGGGAACAGCGAGACGGTCGCGCTCATCAGCATGCCGCCGAACACGGCGGCCGCCCACGGCTCGCGCAGCCGGCGATGCAGCAGGCCGTGCATGATGCCGAAGGCGGACCCGTAGCCCCACCGCAGCGCGAGCCCGAGCTCGTGGTCCTCGCGGTCGGTGACGTGGGGGAGGTGCATCACCGACGCCACGATCTGGCCGGGCACGAGCGAGTCGTCGTAGTCGAGCTGGCCGTGATGGCTCTTGCGCAGCCGGCGCTCGGCGGCGTAGGCGAGCGTCATCGTCGTGGTGCCGGCCGCGCCGGCGATCACGCTGCGGACGGGCCAGGGGACGCTCATGACGAGACCCCGGCGGCGGCGGGCGCGGCCGGGGCCTCGTCGTCCCCCCAGTCGATACGGGCGGCTTCGGAGCGGTCGAGCACCTGCGGCCCGTGGCCGGAGGTGAAGTTGTCCCAGCCCCAGGCGATGAACGCGTCGATGCGGTTGCGCACGCCGGTCATCAGCATCGCGTGGACGCCGAGCCAGGCGGAGAACGCGACGACGCCGTGCAGCTCGTGGCGGTGCGCTCCCACCTCCGCGATGGCCGCGCCGCGGCCGATCATGGCCATGATGCCCTTGTCGTGGTAGTGGAAGCTCTCGCGCGGCTTGCCGGCGAAGTCGGCGAGCACGTTGTCCGCCGCCACCTGGCCGCTCTGCAGCGCCACCGACCCGAGCTGGGGGTGGGCGCGCCCGTCCGCGCCGCCGGGGATGTTGGCCACGTCACCGATCGCGTAGATGCCCGGGCATGCCCTCGACCGTGAGGTCGGGATTGACGTCGATGCGCCCGCCGCGGCCCTGCGGTAATCCCGCGGCGCCCGCGAGCGTGGGGGCCATGATCCCGCCGCCCCAGACCACGCAGTGCGTCTTGATCGTGGTGCCGTCGGCGAGGTCCACGTGGCCGGGTCCGATGCCGGTGACGGCGACGCCGAGGTGCAGGCGCACCCCCTTGCGGCCAAGGACCTTGGCGACGTAGTCGTGCGCCTTGTCGGAGAACGGCCCCAGGAGCGTGTGACCGAGGTCGACGATGTGCACCTGCGCGGCCGTCACGGCGAGGTCGCGGTACTCCGAGGGCAGCGTGTCGTGGATCATGTCCGCGAGCGCACCGGCGAGCTCGACCCCGGTCGGGCCGCCGCCAACGACCACGAAGTTCAGCGCCCCGTCGTCGATCAGGCTCGGGTTGCGGTCGGCCATCTCGAAGACGCCGAGGATCTGCGAGCGCAGGCGCGTGGCGTCGTCGAGCGAGTAGAGCGGGAACGCATGCTCGTCGGCGCCCGGGGTGCGGAAGAAGTTGGGCTGCGAGCCCGCCGCCAGCACCACGGCGTCGCCGGCGTACTCGCGGCCGTCGGCGGTCGTGACGCTCCGCTTCGCCGGGTCGAGCGAGACGACGGACTCGAGCTTGACGTCCACGTTCTCCCGCTCATGAAACAAGCGCCGTAGCGAGAAGGCGATGTCGGCCGGCGCGAGCTGGCACGTCGCCACCTGGTAGAGCAGCGGCTGGAACTGGTGGTAGTTGTTGCGATCGAGCAGCGTGACCTGGACGTCGTCCTGCTCGGCCAACCGCTGCGCGGCGCCGACGCCGGCGAAGCCGCCGCCTACGACGACCACATGGCGCTGCCCGTTGGGGGTGTCAGGCGACATGCGCGGGCTCCCACTGGCCGACCTGCGCGCCGATCCGGTCCGCGATGTGCTCACCCACCCGCAGCGCGTTCGCCATTGCGGTCAGCGCCGGGTTCACGGCGCCGATGCTCGGGAAGAAGCTCGTGTCGACGACGTAGAGGTTGTCGACCTCGTGCGCGCGGCAGTCGGTGTTGAGCACCGAGGTCGCGGGGTCCGCGCCGAAGCGGCACGTGCCCGCCTGGTGCGCGCAGCCGGCGACCGGGATCTCGTTCTTGAGGTAGGCGTGCCGCGGCAGCAGGTGGTCGTGGTGCATGCCGAGATGGCCGAGCATCGACTTCAGCTCGTGGTAGAGCCGCTTCTTCGGCTCCTCGTTGCTGGGCGCGTAGGCGAGCGCGATGCGCCCGTCCGGGCGCAGCGTCACGCGGTTCTCCGGGCGCGGGAGGTCCTCGGTCGAGAGCCAGAAGTCGACGGCGTGCTCGGCGACCTGCGACAGCGTGCGCTCCGGCGCGAGCTTCGTCTGGATCGGCTTCTCGCCGCGGTACATCTCCGCCGACGACTTGCCGACCATCTGGATGTTGCCGAGCGGGTACTCGATGTCGCCGTTGGCGAAGTAGAAGTCGTTGAGCCCGAGCGTCTTCTGGAAGACCGTCGGGTTCGGCTCCTTGGAGAGCGCGAGCACCGCCTGGCTGTTGTGGAACATGTAGTTCCGCCCGACCTGGTCGGAGCCGTTGGCCAGCCCCGCCGGGGTGGGCGTCGCCGCCGGACGCGAGCAGCAGCCGCGCGCTGTTGGCCGCGCCGCAGGAGACGACCACGATGTCGCCCGCGTACGTCTCGCGGACGCCGTCGCGCTCGACCACGACGCCGGTGACCTCGGTGCCGCGCGCGTTGGTCTCGAGCCGCACCGCCTCGGAGTTCGTGAGCAGCGTCACGTTGGGGTGCTCGAGCGCCGGCCGGACCCCCAGCACCTCGGCGTCGGACTTCGCGTGCACGAGGCAGGGGAACCCGTCGCAGGTCGAGCAGCGGACGCAGCGCCCGAACGGCATGTTGGCCTCGTCCAGCATCACGCCGCAGGGTGCGTGGAACGGGTGGTGGCCGGCGGCTGCGAGGTCGTCGGCGAGCTGCTGGATGCGCGGCTCGTGGCTGACGGCGGGGAACGGGTAGGGCGCGCTCGACGGCCCCTCGGTCGGGTCCTCTCCGCGCGCGCCGTGGACCTGGTAGAGCTGCTCGGCGAGCGTGTAGTACGGCTCCATCTCGTCGTAGCCGATCGGCCACGCGGGGGAGGTGCCGTCGTAGTGCTCGAGCGCGCCGAAGTCCTCCGCCCGCAGGCGGTAGAGCGCCGCACCGTAGAGCTTGGTCGCGCCGCCGACGCAGTAATGGATCTGCGGCTGGAACGGCTTGCCCTGCTCGTCGTACCAGGTGTCCTCGGACACGTAGCGGTTCTCGACGAACACCGACCGCGCATCCCAGTTCTCCGGCTCGCGCGGCAGCCAGTCGCCGCGCTCGAGCAGCAGGATGCGCTTCCCGGACGAGGCGAGCCGGCGGACGAGCGTGCCGCCGCCCGCGCCGCTGCCGATGACGATCACGTCGTAGTTGGTCATCACGTCAACTCCTCCAGGCGCTCCGCGAGGATGATCCGCGCGGCTGCCTCGATCAGGGCCAGGTGCGAGAACGCCTGCGGGAAGTTCCCCAGGTGGCGGCTGGTGTCGGCGTCGAACTCCTCGGCGTAGAGGCCGAGCGGCGACGCCTCGCGCAGCAGGCGCTCCATCAGGTCGCGAGCGCGCTGCAGCTCGCCGATGACCGCGAGCGCGGAGACGAGCCAGAACGAGCAGATCAGGAACGTGCCCTCCTTGCCCGAGAGGCCGTCGTCGGTCTCGCCGGTCTTGTAGCGGAGCACGAAGCCGTGCTCGGTCAGCTCGTCGGCGATCGCCAGCACGCTCGCCCGCAGCCGCTTGTCGTCGCCGGGCAGGAAGCCGAAGATGGCCGCCAGCAGCGTCGAGGCGTCGAGCGCCTCGGTCTCGTAGTGCTGGCGCAACACGCCTCGGGCGTCGACGCCGTGCTCGAGGATGTCGGCCTTGATCTCCTCCGCCGTGGCGGCCCAGGTGGCGGCGAGGTCGTTGTCCCCGCGGATGCCGGCCAGCTTCGCCGCGCGGTCCATCGCCACCCAGCACATGAGCTTCGACGACACGTAGTGCTGCGGCGCGCCGCGGGCCTCCCAGATCCCCTGGTCGGGCTCTCGCCAGACCCGCAGCGCGCCCTCCGCCTGCGCCTGCACGATCGGCCAAAGCCGCCGCGGGAGGCGCTCGCTGCGGCGGGTATGCAGGAGGATCGAGTCCAGCGCGGCGCCGAAGACGTCGTTCTGGCGTTGGTCGAAGGCGCCGTTGCCGACCCGCACGGGGCGAGCGCCGACGTAGCCGGAGAGGTCGTCGCGGGTGGTCTCGGTGAGGTCGCGGCGACCGTCGATCCCGTACATGATCTGCAGCGAGCCGTCGGCGTTCGCCTCGAGGTCGGCGACGAACTGCATGTACTCGTCGGCCTCCCAGTCGAGGTTGAGCCAGTGCAGCGCCTGCAGCGTGAACGTCGAGTCGCGGATCCACGTAAAGCGGTAGTCCCAGTTGCGCTCGCCGCCCGGCGTCTCCGGCAGCGAGGTGGTGAGCGCCGCGACGGTCGCCCCGGTCGGCATGTAGGTGAGGCCCTTGATCGCCAGGGCGGAGCGCTGGATCGGCCCGCGCCACTCGTGGTCGGGGATGCGGGCCCGGTCGACCCAGTGGCGCCAGAAGCTCGTCGTGGCCCTCAGCCGCGCCTTCGCGTCCTCGAGGTCCTCGGGGCAGGCGAGCTCCTCCGCCCACGACAGCGCGCAATAGAGCTCCTCGCCCTCGCGCAGCATGTGCCGCGCGCGCACCCGGTTGCCCTCGATCCCGAGGGCCATGTCGGTCTGCAGTCGGATCGTCTGCCCGGCGCCGCTCGCGTCGGCGACGTGACGATCGTCGCCCGCCAGCGACCACTCCGCTGGCTCGCGCCCGTAGTCGAACACCGGCTCGCACACGAGCTCGACCTCGACGCTGCCGCTGACGCACTCGACCGTGCGGACGAGCATGTGGTCCGCGTCGTCGTCGGCCGGCGGCCGCGTGTGCGGCGTGATCGTGTCCTCGTGGTGCCGAGGGCCCATCGTCAGCGCGTCACGGACCACCACCCAGCCGCCAATCGAGCGCCAGGTCGTGACGAGCACGTTGGTGCCGGGGTCGTACTCGCGCGACACCGGATGGCTGAGGCCGAACGGCCCGAGCCGGAAGTTGCCGGCCCCGCGGTCCAGCAGCGACCCGAACACGCTCGGCGCGTCGAAGCGCGGCACGCACAGCCAGTCGATCGCGCCGTCGGGCGCGATCAGCGCGCCGGTGTGGCAGTCGGAGAGGAACGCGTAGTCGGCGATCGGCGTGAACGGCGACGGCATCGCCGCGCTCTGCGGCTCGGTGGCCTGTGCGTTCGTGACCGTCATGCCGGCACCCACGGGGCATGCCACGGGCCGTGCTCGCCGAGCAACTCGTCGCCCGCGGCGGGCCCCCAGGTCCCGGGGGCGTAGGGATGGACCGGCGGGGGAGCCTCGAGCAGGGGCTGCATCACCCGCCATGCCTCCTCGACGCCGTCCTGGCGGGTGAAGCGCGCGCTGTCGCCGTTCATCGCCGCGTGCAGCAGCACCTCGTATGGCGCGGCGCCCTCGCCGCCCTCGGCCGCGAACTCCATGTCGAGGTTGATCTGCTCCGGCTCGGCGGCGTTCGCGCGCTGGGCCTCGATGAGCATCCGCACGCCGGTCGACGGATCGAGCTTGATCACGAGATGGTTGGGCTCCGGCGTCCGTCCAAAGCGCTCGGCGAAGCCGAGCCGCGGGGGGCGCTGGAACACGAGCCGGACCTCGGTCTGGGTGGTCGGCAGCAGCTTGCCGGTGCGGATGAAGAACGGCACGCCCGACCAGCGCCAGTTTTCGATCTCGAGCTTCAGCGCCGCGTAGGTCTCCGTGGTCGAGTCCTCCGCGACGCCGTCGATGGTGCGGTAGCCGTCGTGCTGGCCGCGGATGTAGTGGGCGGGGTCCGCCGGCGGCATGGCCCGGAAGGTCGAAGCCATGCCGTCCTTCAAGGTCGACAGGTCGCGGCTCGGTGCCTCCATGGCGGTGGCGCCCACCACCTGCATCAGGTGGTTGACCACGACGTCGCGCAGCGCGCCGACCGGGTCGTAGAAGTGACCGCGATCCGCGACGCCGAAGTCCTCGGCCATGGTGATCTGCACCGAGGAGAGGTAGTTGCGGTTCCACACCGGCTCGAGCATCGCGTTCGCGAAGCGCAGGTAGAGGATCTCGGCGAGGCCCATCTTCCCGAGGAAGTGGTCGATGCGGTAGAGCTGGGACTCGTCGAGGTAAGTGTGCATCTCGGCCGCGAGCTCGCGCGCGGACTCGAGGTCGTGGCCGAACGGCTTCTCGACCACCACGCGCGCGTTCTCGAGCAGGCCGGCGCCCGAAAGTCCCTTCACCACGGTGCCGAACAGGAAGGGCGGGATCTCGAGGTAGAAGACGGGGTTCTTCGCGTCCTTGAGCACGCCGGCCAGGCGCTCGAAGGTGGCGGCGTCGCCGAAGTCGCCGGAGAGGTAGGACAGCCGCGCGGCGAAGCGGTCGAAGACCTCCGGTTCGAGGGTCTCGCCGCCGTCGACGATCGCCTCGCGGGCGCGCTGGCGGAGGTCGTCGTCGCTCCAATCCTGTGCCGCGACGCCGACGATCGGGCAGGTCAGCAGCCCACGTCGCTCGAGCCGGTAGAGCGAGCGCAGCGTCATCACCTTCGCGAGGTCGCCGGTGATGCCGAACGCGACGAACACGTCGGCCGCGCCGCCCGAGTCGCCCGGCCGGGCCCCGGCCGACCCCGGGTGTGGTGTGATTGCCGTACTCATCGCGTTCGTCCTTCCGGCTCGGTGGATCCGGTACTCCTAACGTGGATGGTCCGGCGCGGGAACCCGGAGGTCATCATCTGATCGGGGTGAAGCCCGAACCTTGCGTGCGGGCATCCCCGCCGGCCTGGGTGCCGGCGCACGGGTGATGCACCGGCACGGGCCATTGCCGGGGCCGTCGCGCAGTGGGACGGTCGTGGCATGACCCGCCTCCTCACGGCTGCCGCGCTTGCTGTTGCGCTTGCGCTGACCGTGATGGCGTGCGGCGGCGAGTCCGCGGAGGACCGGGCGCAGAGCAAGGTCTGCTCGGCGCGCGCGGACATCAAGAAGCAGGTCGACGAGCTCAAGTCGACCACGATCTCGAGCGGGGCGCTCGACGGCGTGCAGTCGAACTTGAGCGCGATCAAGAAGGACCTCCAGCAGATCGCGGACGCCCAGGGCAAGCTCTCGGACGACCGCAAGCAGGAGGTGCAGAAGGCCAATCAGGCCTTCAAGTCGCAGGTCTCCGAGGTGGGGCAGGCGCTGGTCAGCGGGCTCGCGTCCGGTGGCGGGAAAGAGCAGATCGAGACCGCGCTGCAATCCCTCGCGTCCAGCTACCAGTCCGCCCTCGCCCCGATCAAGTGCGACTAGCGCTCACCCTCCTCGCCGGAGTGCTGTGGCTCGCGGCGCCGGCGGCGGCCTCGACGAAGGTCGACTACGGGCCGATCTCCCACAAGGGGCTCAAGAAGCTCGGCAAGGCATCGACGAGCACGAAGCTGCCGCTGCAGATCGGCTTCGTCGCGAACCAATCCGGCTTGCAGAACGCGGTGAAGTCGGCCAGCAACCCCGCCTCGAGCTCGTACGGCAAGTACCCGTCGCTGTCGACGCTCCAGAGCAAGTACGGCGCGTCCTCGTCGAAGCGCAAGGACGTGGTCAACGCGTTCAAGAAGCAGAACGTCAAGGCGACGGTCGACGTGACCCACCTGCGCGTGAGCGCGACGCCGACGATCGGCAAGGCGCAGAAGCTGTTCGGCACGAAGTGGGCGGTCTACAAGGCGAAGTCGGGAGCGCACGTCGCGCTCCCGGTCAACACGCCGAAGCTGCCTAAGGGGATCAAGGGCAACGTCGACACGGTCGCCGGCACGCGGGTGCAGCTCACGAGCGGGTCGTCGAGCGCGACGACCAGCGTCGTCGTCGACGGCGGCACGCCGACGCGCACCGGCACGCCGGCGCTCGGGTGCACGCCGACGACCTTCCCCTCGGCCGCGCTGTCGGGAGCGGCCTGTTCCCGAACCAGATCCTGACCGCGTACGGCATCGCGCCGCTGCAGGCCGCGGGCCTCCAAGGCCAGGGCGCGCGGCTCGCGATCGTCGGCGAGGCACCGACCCCGGCGTCCGACGTCAACACGTTCCGCTCCTGCTTCGGGACCACGGGCACGTCGCTGAAGATCCACAACGCCGGGAGCATCAAGCCGATCGTCGAGAGCTCGCTCGACGCGATGGTGTCCTCGATGGTGGCGCCGAAGCTCGCGAACTTCGACCTGTGGGTGCACCCGCTCAGCGAGAGCGACGACGACGGCGACGCCCTCGGCTTCCTCCAGCTGCTGGCCCAGCCGCTCCAGGCGACGACGAACGGCGCCAAGCTGCCGAACGTCATCTCCGTCTCCTACGGCACGTGCGAGTCGATCGTCGCGCCCTACACCGCCTCGGTGACGATGGTCGAGCGGCAGCTGACCGCGACGGCCGCGCTGGGCATCACCACCGTGGTCGCGGCGGGCGACAGCGGGTCATCGGCGTGCGCGCGCGGGGTCTCGCCCTCGAAGCTGACCTCGTCGGACAAGAAGCCGCAGGTGTCATGGCCGGCGTCCTCGCCGTGGGTGCTCGCCGCCGGCGGTACGAACCTGACCCTGAACGACCAGAACGGGATCGCCTCGAGCGGGCCGTGGAACGACACGACCTATCCGGCACCGTTCACGAAGACGGCCGGCGGCGGCGGCGGGCAGAGCACGTTCGAGAAGCGGCCGTGGTGGCAGCCGGCGCAGTCGTTCGCGAGCTCGAAGTACCGGATGGTGCCCGACATCGCCGCGTTCGCCGACGAGAGCCCGGGCTACCCGATCGTGTGCTCCAGCGGCGTCAAGAGCTGCACGGGCTCGGGCCAGACGATCGCCTTCGTCGGCGGCACGAGCGCCGCGGCGCCGCTCGTCGCGGGCATGATCGCGCTCTGGAACCAGCAGGCGAAGAACCAGGGACTTCCGAAGCCCGGCTTCGTCCCGCCGCTCCTCTACGCGATGGCGAAGAAGAACCCGCAGGCGTTCCTCGACGTCACCGTCGGCACGAACGCGCTGTTCGGCGGCTCCTGCTGCCCGGCGCGCCCCGGCTTCGACCTCGCCACCGGGTGGGGGTCGCCGATGGCGAACACCGTCGCCGGCCTGCTCGCCTCCCGCGGCTAGAAGAGCCGGACCAGGCCCTTGACCGTGAGGTAGGCGCCGAGCACGGTCAACGTCGCGACCACGAGGACCTGCTCGTGCTGGCGGCCCCAGCGCGTGGCCCGCTCGAGGTACGCGGGCGCGCGCCCCGGCCGCAGGATCGCGAGCGCGAGCGCGGCAATCGGGAACGCGAACCACAGCGCGTTGTAGATCGCCACCTCCACCGCGGCGCTCGCCGGGCTCGGATCCCCGGCGGCGATCGAGTTCAGCGCGACGAGATAGATCAGACCCGGGATGTGGGTGGCGACGCCGGCCACCGCGGCCGCCAGGACCGACGGGTTGCGGAGCCGCTGAGCGAGCCGCGCGCCCGCTCCGTTGGTCGACCGGACGCGCCGCTCGCGCCGGGACATGGTGACCCGCCCCTGGTGGTAGCCGATCGCGAACGCCAGGGCCGCCACACCGGCGACGAGGTCGAAGAGCGCGGTGAACGTCGACCCGCCCAGGTTGACGCGGGCGCCGTGGAGGGCGAGCACGAGCACCAGCCCCACCACCATGCTCCACAGGAAGCCCGCGAGCAGGAAGAACAGCAGCGCGCGCCGCGGGTCGGGCGTCTTGAGCAGCGCGATCACCGCTGCCTGGCTCGTCGCGGGGCGCAGGCCGCTCACCACGCCCAGCGCGAACGTCTCGATGCTCATGCCGGACCACCTTGCCCCGCGCCACTCGCCCGCGCATCACCCGATCCGGCCGAAAATCGCTCAATTACGCTCGCGCGCGCCCGGCTGCGGCGTTAGCGTGGCCGGATGCGTCAGCTGGCCGGCCTGCCGAGCAAGTGGGTCGCCACCGTGGCTGTCGCGGCGGCGGCGGTCGCCGTCTGGGTGACGCTGAGCGCCGATTTCCTCGCCTATCCGGGCTGGCTGGCCGCCCAGAAGGCCGACATGATCCTCGGCCCGGTGCTCGTCGGCCTCTACTGGCTCCGCCGGCGGCCCGCCTCGAAGTTCGGGCCATTGCTGCTCTTCGCGGGGCTCGTCGGCGGGATTCCGTACATCCTGCAGTCATTGAGCGGACCGGTGCCCTTCGCCGCCGGGGTCTTCTGGGAAGGCGTCATCTACACGGCCACGCTTGCCCTCATCCTCGGCTTCCCGAGCGGCCGCTTCGGTCGGCCCGAGCGCGTGCTCCTCGCCGCCGGGGCGGTCGGCGTCATCGGCGCCTACCTCGGGCTGGTGCTCTTTGGGCCACAGATCTCAGGGCAGTCCGCGATCTCGGTCTGCGCGCCGGCCTGCCCGGCCAACGGGCTGATGATCGCGTCCGAGCCGGAGTTCGTCGTCGAGGTGGTGCGGTTCGGCAGGATCGTGGTGATCCTGGTGGCGCTCGCGACGATCGCGCTGATCGTGCAGCGGCTGGTCAGGGGCACGCCGCCGCGCCGGCGCGTGCTGGCGATCGGCGCGCCGGTGGCGCTTGCCTTCCTCGTCTCGCAGGCCGCGTTCCAGACGGCGAGCCTGTTCGAGCTGCAGGCGGACGACTTCTACCCCATCGTCCAGTGGACGATCGTCGCGGCGCGATCGTCGGTCTGGTACGGGTTCCTGTTCGCGCTGATCGCGGCCGAGCTGTACGCCGGCCAGGTGCTGCGCCAGGTGGTGGTCGCATCGCTGAAGCGGCCCGAGCCGGCCGAGCTCGAGGCGATGCTCAGAGAGCCCCTCGGCGACCCGCGGCTCCGGCTCGCCTTTCACGCCGAGGACGCCGTCGCCGAACCGGGAAGCGGGTGCATCGTCACGGAGATCGAGCGCGACGGCCGGCCGGCCGCGGCGATCGTCCACGATGCCCATCTCGCCGAAGAGCCCGAGCTGCTGCAGGCCGCCGGCGCGATCGCGCTGCTCGCGCAAGAGAACGCCGAGCTCGAAGCGGGCTGGAGGTACTCGCTGAGCGAGCTGCGCGAGTCGCGCAACCGCATCGTCGCCGCCAGCGAGATCGAGCGGCGCCGGCTCGAGCGCGATCTCCACGACGGGGCACAGCAGCGCCTCGTCGCGCTGCGCATCCGGCTCGCACTCGCCCGCGAACAGATCGAGGCGGGTATGGCGGGCAGCGCCAAGCTCGGCGAGCTCGAAGCCGATCTCGACGAGGCGATCCAGGAGCTGCGTGATCTGGCGCACGGGATCTTCCCGAGCTTGCTTGCCGATCGAGGGTTGCTGGCCGCGCTGCGCGCGGTGGCGCTGCGGGGGCCGCGACGGGTGGAGTTGACCGGGCGCCGCGTCGGCCGCTATCCGCCGGAGATCGAGTCGGCGGTCTACTACTGCTGTCTCGAGGCGCTTCAGAACGCGACGAAGCACGCCGGGCCGGACGCCCACGTCGCGGCGTCGCTCCTCGCGGAGAACGGGAATCTCCGCCTGGAGGTGAGTGATGACGGTCCGGGCTTCGACCTGGCGGCCGTGAGCGCCGGCGTCGGCCTGCGCAACATGGAGGATCGCCTGGGCGCCGTCCACGGGCATCTGACGATCATCACCTCGCCCGGGAACGGGACGAAGATCTCGGGCGTCGTGCCGATCAGCGCCCCCGGTCCTTGAGGGTGGTGCCCTGCCGTCAGTCGCCGGTCGCGTTGGCCGCGGCGGCGAGCATGGGCGCGAGCTCCGAGAGCGTGGAGGCATCGACGAAACCACTGGAGTGCGGGGTGCCGCCCGAGTGCGCCACGGCGTCCGCGAGCGTCCGCGCCCACGTGTGCTCGACGAGGAGCGCTGCAATCGCCGTGCCCGGCGCGAGCGCGGCCCCGAGCTCACGCAACGCGTCGCCGCCGGCCGCAAGCGCTTTGTCGGTCGTCTTGCGGCGCTCGCGAGGATCGAGCCGGAAGCCGATCAGCGGACCGACGAGACTGCCCGCGCCGCGGCTGCGCAGATCGACGGCGGCGAGCTCGCCGGTCTCGGCGTCGTGCGCGATGAACAGCGCCTCGACGATCCGCAGCGTCCCGCCGGACTCCATGCGCTCGAGCGCGCCGACGAGCCGGCCCTCGAAGCTCGCGTCGGCGGAGAACCGGTAGACGAGCAACTGCACGTGCTGGGAGCCCGTCGTGTCGGTCATGGCACGGGTCCGGCGATCGGCGCGGGCCGGTCGCGCGCGGCGTCGCCGTCGGCCTGCAACGTGGCGCGCCAGCCTGAGAGCACGGCGTGAACCGCGGCCGCGCCCAAGATCGGCTCGGCCGGCTGGGGCAGCCCGGGCGGGTAGAGGATGAACGCCTGCGTCTGCGGGCCGCCGAGGCCGCCGTGGAAGCTGATCAGCTCCTCGAACGCGCACCCCTCGTCCAGCACCGGGTCGTAGAAGCTCCCGACCATCAGGTCGGCGACGTCCGCGAAGCCGTCGGTGCGCAGCAGGTGTGAGGCCGCGGTGGGGGAGAACGCGGCCAGCGGGTCCTCGCCCTCGACCCGGTCGTGCTCGAGGTGGCGCTCACCCGCGGGCCCCAGCACGACGGCGCCATGCTCGGCCGAGCGCACGAGCAGCCAGCCGACGTGCGGATGGTTGCGCAGCGCCGGGATCAAGTCGGGGTGGCGCTCGTCGATCTCCTCGCGCGTGAGCCGGGTCGGCGCCTCCATCAGGTAGACGAGCCCGAGGTTCCCGGAGCCGAGGACGACGACGTCGCGGTCGCTGACGTCGTTCTTCGCCTTCTTCTTCTCCTTGCGGCCCGTCGCCTCGCCGACCGCGTGGCTCACCATCGCGTCCTGCTCGTCGCCGTCGGCGAAGGCCGCGACGTGCCCGCGGTTGAGCGACTTCTCGACGAGCTCGTCGAGCCCGTAGCCGTTGCGCTGCTTGAACGTGGCGCCCTGGGTCTGGCCGTGGTCGGAGAGGACGACGATCTCGTACGGGCGCGGTGCGTAGCGGCGCGCCCCGTCGAGGCGCCCGAACTGCTGGTCGAGCTTGCGCAGCGCCTCGAGCGTGTCCGCCCGCATCAGCCCTGAGTGGTGTGCCACCTCGTCGTAGCTGGAGAACGTCGCGTAGACCGCGGGCCGGCCGCGCATGATGTCGGTCAGCACGCCGAAGACGATCAGGTCGCGGACGACCACGCACATCGCCGCCCGCATCACCGGATAGATCCCGCCGCGATGCCCGCGCGGCCGCACGTCGCGGCGCTTGGCCCGCGTCGAGGCCGTCACCTCGAGCCCGATCTCAAAGAGGAACAGCACGAGCGCGCGCGTGACGTTGAACCCGTTCGCGAGGAACGCGCGGTAGCCGGGGTTGGCCTTGCGCTCGGCCTCGGTGCGGCTGACCGTGAGGATCACGTCCTCCGCCTCGCCCGACAGCAGGTTGCCGCGGCTCGCCCCGCCGTCGATCAGCAGCCCGATCCCGCTTGCGTGGCGGCGCTCGATCTCGGCGCAGTCGGAGGGGGAGGAGCACACGAGCATCCGCCCGTTCTCCTTCTCGACCCAGCGGAACGCCGGGATGTTCTCGTTCGACCCGAGCAGGATCCCGGCCTGGCTGGCTCCGGTCTGCGACGACAGGTCCGTCTCCCATTCGGCGAGGCGGTACCCCTCCTCCGTGAGCCAGCGGGCCATGTTCGGCACGACGCCGTCGCGCATCGCCGCGCGCAGCACCGGCAGCGCGAGCCCGTCGATCTCGAGGAAGATGATGCCCGGGACGTCGGTGCCCTCGTGCGCGCCCAGGCGGCGCGCGATCCGGCGCGTGACGCGCACGTTGTACTCGTCGTCGTCGTTCGTGCCGAATATGACCTGCAGCACGATGCTGACCGCGGCGATCAGCAGCGAGGCCACGAGCGCGTCGCCGAAGTCGCCGATGTGGATGTCGGAGGGGATGATCTCGGCCGTGATCATCAGCACTGCGGCGTCGGCCGCGAGGACGAGCAGGAAGCCCGTGACGAGCATGAACGGCAGGCGCAGCGCGGCGAGGATCGGCGGCAGCACCGCGTTGAGGACGCCGACCATCGCCGCGACGAGGAAGGCGCCGGCGGGCCCGTCGATGCTCGCTCCAGGCGCGATCCAGATCGACACCGCGACCGCCGCCGCCGCCAAGATCCAGCCGAGCACAAAGCGCACGAGGCTGGGCCGCAGCTTCGCGGGCTGCCAGGTGAGGTCCTCGCCGTAGCGGGCAGGACCGGTGTCGGAGAGCGCCTCGGGCACGGGCGCTCAATGTCTCAGCGCTTGAGGCGCCCGGGCAACGGCGCGTGCCTGCCTGTTGCAGGGGGGCGTACCCCCCCGCGGGTCAGCGCTCGAGCAGGTGCGGAGTCGTCAGGGCTGCGTGCGGACCGGCGCGCTTGCGTCCCGCTGCCGCTTGATCAGACGGAGCAGCGCGGGCCCGAATTCGTGCTTGCGCGCGAACGCCAGCGCGCGTGAGCGCAACAGGTCCGCGGCCGGGCTGGCCAGCGGCTCCGCGGACACGAGCAGCACCGCCACGTGCGGGCACGCGGCCCTCACGCGCCGCGCTGCCTCGATGCCGTCCATGTCCGGCATCCGCACGTCGATGATCACGATGTCGGGCGCGGCTGCGCGCACGAGGTCGACGGCCTCCGCGCCCGAGCCGGCTTCGCCCGCCCACGCGAACCCGGCGGTCGCGTCGACCACTTCTCGCGCCGCGATTCGGAACGGCGACTGGTCGTCAACGGCGAGCACTCGCACCAACTCGCCCTGGAGGTCGGTGGTCGTCATGTGTCTGTCGCGGAGCATCGGCTTCGCAGCCGCGCTCGGCCACGGTGCACACCCGCCGGGCGGGGGAAGCACACACCACGAAACGCGCGCATGCGGGCGTGCTTGCCGCGTGGCGGCGGCGCTGAGACGCTGAACCGGATCACAACGCGAGGAGGCACCGACATGCCCGCGATCACCGGACCCGTCCAGATCCTGGCGGTCGGGTTCCGCGAGGGCGCCAAGTTCGAAGGTCGCATCGCCGAGCAGATCGACCAGCTGGAGCAGTCGAACACGATCCGGGTACTCGACTTCGTGTTCCTCCATCGCGACGAGGCCACGAACGCGCTCGTGCGCATGGACTACGAGGGCCCCGATCGCGAGGGTCGCGTCACGCTGCTGCTCGACGGTGCTGAAGTGAACGGCATCGGCGAGCCCGGCACTGGGTCGGGCGACGCCTTCCGGCTGACGCCCGACGACATCCGCGAGGTCGCCGACGCGCTCGACCCGGGCACGTCCGCGGGCTTCATCATCTTCGAGCACGTGTGGGCGCGCGGGCTCAAGCAGGCGATCGCCGAGACCGACGGCGTCCCGTTCGCCGAGGGCTTTCTCACGCCCGAGGCCGTCGCCGCGATCGCCGGCTGACCGCACACGGTCGACAGCCCTGAACGTAGGAGATACGTTGCGCACGTGAGCATCCGCGTGGTCCTGGCCGAGGACGACTTCCTCGTGCGACAAGGGATCCGCCGCGTGCTCGAGTCGGCGTCCGATGTTGTCGTGGTGGCGGAGTGCGCCGACGGCGACGAGCTGCAGGCGGCCGTCGACACAGCCCTGCCCGACGTCGTGGTCACCGACGTGCGCATGCCTCCGAGCGGGGCGGACGAGGGGATCCGGATCGCCAACCGTCTGCGCACGACGCATCCGTCGGTCGGCGTCATCGTCCTCAGCCAGTTCGTCGAACCCGAGTACGCGCTGGCGTTGCTCGAGCACGGGTCGCACCGGCGCGCGTACCTCCTCAAGGAGCGCATCCACGACCGCCGAGGCATCGCGCGCGCCGTCCGCGAGGTCGCGGCGGGCGGCGCCGCGTTCGACCCCAAGGTCGTCGACGAGCTCGTCTCGGCGCGGGGGCGGGGCGAATCCCTGATGCGCACGCTCTCCCCGCGGGAGCGCGAGGTGCTCGCCGAGGTCGCGCAAGGCAGGAGCAACGCCGTGATCGCGGACTCGCTCGGGCTGAGCAAGAGCGCGGTCGAGAAGCACATCAACTCGATCTTCGGCAAGCTCGAACTGGCCGGCGCGCAGGACGTCAGCCAGCGGGTCAAGGCGGTGCTGATGTTCCTCGACGACTCACCCTGATCGGATGATGCGTCGGGTGGGTCGGTCGCTGATCCTCAGACGATGAGCCTCCGACAGCACGGCACCACCCCGCCGACCTCGACCAACGGCGCCGACGAGGCGCTGCTCGAGCAGCTCGACGCCCTCGCCGAGCGTTACGGCAACCGCTTCCTGCTCGAGCCGGCGCCGGACAACCAGCTGCCCAAGTACGGCATGCGGTCCGTCGACGCGATGCGGCTGATCGGCGAGGACCTCGTGCTCGACGGCATCCCGATGCGCAACCTGGCGACGTTCGTGACGACGTGGATGGAGCCCGAGGCGCAGCGGATCATCGCCGAGAACCTGCACCGCAACTTCATCGACCATGCCGAGTATCCGCAGACGGCGGAGATCGAGCAGCGCTGCATCCGCATGCTCGCCGACCTGTTCCACGCGCCGGGGGAGACGACGGGCGCGCGCACGCAGGGGTCCTCGGAGGCGATCATGCTCGGCGCGCTCTCCCTGAAGTGGAAGTGGCGCGAGCGCCGCGAGGCGGCCGGCAAGGCCACCGACCGGCCGAACCTCGTCTTCGGCGGCGACGTCCACGTCGTGTGGGAGAAGTTCTGCCGCTACTTCGACGTCGAGCCGCGGATCATCCCGCTGCAGCCGCACAAGTACACGATCGGGCCGGAGGACGTGGAGCCGCACGTCGACGAGAACACGATCGGCGTCGCCGCCGTGCTCGGGACGACGTTCACGGGCCACGCCGACGACATCGTCGGCATCAACGACCTGCTGATCCGGCTGCTCGACGAGAAGGGGCTCGACGTCCCGCTGCACATCGACGGCGCGAGCGGCGGCTTCGTGTGGCCGTTCCTGTACCCCGACTCGAAGTGGGACTTCCGGCTCGAGCGGGTGCGCTCGATCAACACCTCGGGCCACAAGTACGGGCTCGTCTACCCGGGCATCGGCTGGCTCGTGTTCCGCGAGACGAGCGACCTCGCCGAGGATCTCGTGTTCACCGAGAACTACCTCGGCAAGACCGACGCGACGTTCACGCTGAACTTCTCGACGGGGTCGGCGATGGTGCTCGCGCAGTACTACAACTTCGTCCGCTTCGGGCACGAGGGCTACCGCTACATCATGGAGACGATGCAGTCGAACGCCCAGGCGCTCGCCCAGCGACTCCGGGATATCGGCGAGTTCGAGATCGTGGGCGACGAGGGCGCCGAGCAGCTGCCGCTGGTGGCGTTCCAGCTCGCGGGCGACCACAACTACGACGAGTTCGACATCGCCTCGCAGCTCGCCGCCGAGCGCGGGTGGATGGTCCCGGCCTACACGCTGCCGCCGAACGCGCAGCACGTGACGATCATGCGCGCCCTGGTCAAGCTGACGCTGAGCCACACGCTGGCGAGCACGCTCGCCGACGACATCGCCCAGGCCTGCGAGACGCTGTCGAAGAAGGGTGGCCTGCACCCGATCGATCGCAAGCGCGTCAAGACCGGCACCGGCTACTGAGCTAGCTCGGCGCCCAGAACCGCCCGAGGTCGGCCTCATGGAGGCGCGACTTCTGCAAGTACCCGCGCGCGCCGCAGCGCGCGGCCTGCTCCCGACGGTCGTCTGAGTTGCTGGCCACACTCCTCGGACAGAAATCCAGAATAGCCAGTTGTTTGGCGTAACCGTCCGGCTCACTCGATTCGGGTGATGTGCGGCGCATCGTCTTCCACGACGCTCTGCACGCATGCGACGGCCGCGCATCCTTCACGAGCGGAGCGGGCAAAAGGAGGGCGGCGGTTCACCGGACGGCGAGTCGACGTTCGTGGAGATCGACGCCGACCGGCTGTCCCAGGTCTTCGCCGTCCCCCAGTGGCTCCGTGACCTCGGTCTCATGTCGTGGCTGCTGGTCGGCACGCTGGTTCTGCTCGCCGGCGTTGTCTGGCTGCTCGCGATCACCTCGACCATCGTCATCCCGGTCATCACGGCGGCGATCATCGCGGCGGTGCTCTCGCCGGTCGTCGGCTGGCTCGCGCGGCACCGGCTGGGGCGCGGCGGTGGCGCGGCGATCTGCCTTCTCGGCGTGATCGCGCTGGGCTGCCTGATCACGTACCTGCTGCTGTCGGGCGTGACGAGCGAGATCCCGGAGCTGCAGAAGATCCTCCACAGCGCCGTGGACAAGGCCCAGAACTGGCTCAAGGACGCGGGCGTGAGCACGAGCAAGTCGGAGAGCGCGGGCGACGACGCCAGCAAGTCGGTCAGCAATGCCTTCAACGCGCTGCTCGACGGCCTGGGCGCGGGCATCACGGCGCTCGCCTCGCTCGCGGCGTTCCTCGCGTTCACCGCGCTCAGCCTGTTCTTCCTGCTCAAGGACGGCCCGATGATCCGGGGCTGGGTCGAGCGTCACATGGGCGTCCCGAAGGAGCTCGGCCACACGATCACGGGTCGCTCGCTGCAGTCGCTTCGCGGCTACTTCGTCGGCGTCACGGCGGTGGCCGCCTTCAACGCAATCGTCATCGGCCTCGGCGCCCTGGTCCTCGACGTGCCGCAGGTGGGGGCGATCGCGGTGATCAACTTCGTCGCCGCGTATATCCCGTACCTGGGCGCCTGGTCGGCGGGGGCGTTCACTGTCCTGATCGCGCTGGGAGCGAAGGGCTCCTCGACGGCCCTCACGATGGCGATCATCGTGCTGCTGGCCAACGGCATCCTCCAGCAGATGATCCAGCCGATCGCCTACGGCGCCGCGCTGGGCATCCACCCGCTGGCGGTGCTGATCGTCACGATCGCCGGCGGCGCGCTCTTCGGGGGGATCGGCCTCATCCTGGCCGCGCCGGTCACCTCGGCGGTCGTGAAGATCTCGGCCGACCTTGCGCGTGTGCGCGAGGCCGACGCTCGCGCCGCCGCGGAGGCGCCCGAACGCCCGCCCGACCCGGCGGAGCCCGCGCCGGCGCCTACGTGAGCGGGCCGGCCTCGGGCCGGACCCACTCCGGCGGGAAGCCGTGCGAGTACGACCACCCCGTTGCGTCCGGGGGGATGACCGTGACGGGAATGTCCAAGTCCTGCAGGCGCTTGGGCAGCGTGTGACGGTGCCAGTGCTCGTGGTGCTCGCGCGCCGTCGAGAGGAGGATCTCGTCGCACTCGCCGCGCTCCACCAGTCCGTGGATCGTCTCCGCGGCGTTCTCGCCGGGCTCCACGAGCGTCACCGGCTGGTCGCCGGCGGCGCGCCTCACGAGGCCGAGCGCGGTCTCGGGCGTCCAGTCAGGGGCGTCAGGGTCGCGCTCAGGAGGAATCAGCAGCGTGATCTCGCAGCCTGCGCCGGCGCGGTCCTCGACGGCCTTGAGCAACTGCGGCGCTGACTCGGTGCGGTTGGCGACCACGAGCAGCCGCGGGGGTTGAGTCTCAGACATAGAGCGATGATTAACGCGTCGCGAGGCCCGGCGCGTCACCTCGATCGGGTGAAACGCCGGGCACTCCGCGCCCGCGCGCTCAGGCTCGCTGTGCCTTCACATCGTCGCCGAAGACGAAGATGCCGTGGATGATGTAGATGCAGAGGAAGAACACGGCGAGTGACCACCACGGGTTGGCGCCGTTGATCGACAGCAGCGCGCCGATCGCTCCGAGGCTCGCGGCGGCGATCGCGATGACGCGACCGAAGGTATTGCCGCCCAGCAGCGAGGCGCCTCCGCCGAGCTGGAGCAGCCCGAGGAGGATGGTGACCCACCCCAGGGTGTTGAGGTTGGTCAGGACGTACCGCTCGCCGCCGGCGAAGATGTTCGCGCCGTCCAGTGCGCCGATGCCATAGATGATGTTGAGCGTGCCCACGATCAGCAGCAGAGTTGCCGCGAATGCGGCTCGACCAGCGCCTCGCATTTCCGTACCTCCGGAGTTGATGTCTCACCTCATTAGAGAGCGCACACGCGGCCTTCGCCTCATCCCGATGAGATGAACCGGCGACCACCAGCCGTATACGCTCGCGCAATGGCTGAGGAGCAGGACACGGGACCGACGATCAGCGCCGTGCTCGAAGGTGGCCCGCTGGAGGGCCGGGCGATCGATGTCGCCGTCGTCGAAGGCCGCCCGCCGAAGACGATCGACGTCCCCGCCGACGACGGGGGCACCTACCGCTACTGCCTTGCGGAGTGGACGCAGGGCGGTCCGTCAGCCGCGTACACGTTCCTGTACCGCGTCTGACGCGTTGACTTCCGCCCACGGGCGAAACTAACGTGGGGCGTTCGCACGCGCGCCACCCAGCACCGCCGGTCCGCTCCTCTGCAACGACGGACGTCGGAGGCTGCACCCGCGTCGCTGCGCTCGTGGATCCTGAGGGTCCAGCGCAGCGCCGGCAACCGCGCCGTCGGGAGCCTGCTCCAGCGCAAGGTCGGCTGGTCGGACGCCTCCCAGCAGGGCAAGGCGTGGAACGCCGACGAGCGCCGGGTCGGCAAGGTCCGCCGCATCCCGCTCGAGGGGCTGAAGCAGGGCACCGACGCGAACGTGAAGCGTGCCGGCGGCCGGATGATCCCGGGGCTCTCCTCGGAGAGTGCGACCGGCAAGGCGATCGTGCTCGTCCCCGCCGCGCTCGACGCCACGGGGTCGATCGAGGTCGTCGTCTTCCTGCACGGCTTCACCGAGGGCCTGCACCGCCCCTACGCGGGCTGGCGCCAGCTCGTCGAGCCGAAGCCGGCCAAGGGCCCGGGGAATCTGCGCCAGGGGATCGACGCCACCGACACCGCGCCGGTCCGCGACGTCGCGCTCGACCAGGCGGAGCAGCAGCTTGACGAGAGCGGGCACACGCAGCTCGTGATCGTGCTCCCGCAGGGCGGCCTGACCTCGCAGTTCAGCAAGGACGGGGAGCAGGACTTCGACGCCGGCCCGTACGTCACGGAGATCGTCACGCGGCTGCAGAGCGAGCAGCGCTGGTGGGACGGCACGGGCAAGCCGAGCGGCAGCGCGCCCTCCGTCCGGCGCGTCACGATGGCCGGGCACAGCGGGGCCGGCGCCGCGCTCTCGAACATGACCGACCGGGCCGTCAAGGCGAGGCGCGCGAAGAAGCCCCCCGGGAGCGCCGCCCTCACCGGCGACCTCGTGATCTACGACGCGATCAACGGCAGCCAGCTCGGCCTGTTCATCGAGTGGACGCTGATGCAGCTCGACGACGAGTTCGCGAAGCTGACCGATCCCGGGGTCACCGACGAGGCGAAGCTGTTCCACCTGCAGTCCGCGCAGAAGCTGCGCGGCTTCACCACCGACAGCTACATCAATGCCTACATCGCGCTCGACGACGCGATCAACCGCTGGTTCGCCGCTCACGGCGCCAAGCTCGGCCCGTGGGCCCAGTGCCTGCGCGCGAACTACTCGCTCGACTACGTCGACGTCGGCCACGAGGAGCTGATGCGCGGATCGCTCGCAGGCAAGCCACGCGCGGCGGGGACGGGCACGATTCTCAAGGCGATCCAGGACCTCCACCCGCCGCGCTATATGTCGCCCGCCGCATGCCCGGCGATGCCCAGGCCGCTCAGGGACCGCTACGCCGAGGTCAAGAAACGCTGAGGGCGGCGATGGCGTCGCGGTGCGGATCGTCCGGCGGGACCCAGCAGTCCTCGTTCGGCAGCGCGTGCAGGCCGGCCGCGCGCGTCAGCTTGTCGGCGTTCTCGCGCAGCGCGAGCACCGCTGGGCGCTCGTCGTCGGCGCGGGTGACGAGCGACCACGACCAGAGCGGCGTCGGATCCACCACGGGTCGCAGCCGCAGGCCTGCGGGCGCCGCCGCCAGGTCGCGCTTGGCCCCCTGCAGCACGGGGACGCCGAGCCTCCGGCAGTGGCGAAAGCTCGGGCCGGCGACCCCGCCGTCGTCGATCTCGACGATCCGCGCACCGGTCGCGTCGGCGAAGTTGCGCACGTACGCGTTCCACGTCCGCCACGACGTCCCGTCGGCGTCGACCAGCACGCGCAGCCGCCCGGCGGCGATCGTCTCGTCTTGGACGCGACCCGGCACCACCGCGTCGAGCGGCTCGGCCCACAGCAGCTGGATGTCGAGGCGCGGGTCGGGGACCGCCCACGCGATCGCCGCGTCGAGTCCGCCGTCGAGCACCCGGCCGATCTGCATGTGGCTCGGCATCACCCACTCGTCGAGCTGCAGATCGGATCGCACCGAGGCGACCAGCTCGTCGGGCAGCCAGCTGACGTAGCCGAGACGCAGCGCGCCGGCGGTTCCGGCCACGCGCCGCTGCGCGTTCGCGGCGAGCGCGATGATCTCGCGCGCGTCGATCAGGAGCGTGCGGCCGGCCGAGGTCAGCTCGACGTGCCGGCGATCGCGGATGAACAGCGGCGCCCCGACGCTCGCCTCGAGCGCCTTGATCTGCTGCGAGAGCGAGGGCGCGGCGATGTGGAGCCGCTCGGCCGCACGGCCGAAATTCAGCTCCTCGGCAACCGCCACGAAGTAGCGCAGCTGTCGCAGTTCCACGGTGCGCGAGCGTACCCGTCGTGTTAGGCCACGTCTATCAACGTGACGTCAAAGATCGTGGATATCGCGACGCGTTTGGAGGACGATCGCATCACGTTCAAACACAAGCTGAGGAGGTCGTCATGACCGCCGTTCAGACACACGACACGAACATCGCGAAGGCTGCCGTCGACATGAAGCTCGAGGTCGTCGTGCTCCCCGTCGCCGACGTCGATCGCGCCAAGGACTTCTACACCTCGCTCGGGTGGCGGCTCGACGCCGACTTCGCCACCGGCCCCGAGTTCCGCGTCGTGCAGGTCACGCCGCCCGGCTCGGAGGCTTCCGTGATCTTCGGCAAGGGCGTCACGGCGGGCGAGCCCGGCTCCGTCGAGGATCTCCAGCTGACCGTCTTCGACATCGACGCGGCGCGCGATGCGCTCGTCGGCCGCGGCGTCGACGTCAGCGACGTCTACCACGACGCCGGCGGCGTGTTCCACCACGCCGGGACCGAGGCGCGCGTGAGCGGGCCGGCCGACGACCACGCCGACTACGGGTCGTTCGCATCCTTCCGCGACCCGGATGGCAACGGCTGGATCCTGCAGGAGATCAAGGTGCGCCTGCCCGGTCGCGCGAGCGACACGACGAAGTACGAGAGCGCGGACGAGCTCGCCAAGGCGCTGCACCGCGCGGCGCTCGCACACGGCGAGCACGAGAAGCTCACCGGCGAGTACGACGAGCAGTGGCCCGTCTGGTACGCGCAGTACATGGTCGCCGAGGCGGCGGGTGAGGAGCTCCCGAAGTGAGCGACTACGACGTGATCGTCATCGGCGGCGGCTCGCCCGGCGAGCACACCGCCGGCGCGATCGCCGAGGGCGGCCTCCGGGTCGCCCTCGTCGAGCGCGAGCTGGTCGGGGGCGAGTGCTCCTACTTCGCCTGCATCCCGTCCAAGACGCTGCTGCGCCCCGGCGAGGCCGTCAACGCCGCCCGCGACGCCGCGGCGACCGCCGAGGTCGACGTCGAGGCAGCGCTGGCCTGGCGCGACTTCCAGGTCTCCGACTACTCCGACGCCGGCCAGGAGAAGTGGCTCGCGGGGGAGGGCATCGACCTGCTGCGCGGCAGCGGGCGGCTCGCCGGCACCGGCGCCGTCGAGGTCGACGGCGTCCGCTACACCGCCGACCACGTGGTCGTGGCCACCGGCGCTGACCCGTTCATCCCGCCGATCCCGGGCCTGCGCGAGCTCGACGGCATCTGGACCAACCGCGAGGTGACGGGCATGAAGGCCGTGCCCCGCCGCATGCTCGTCCTCGGCGGCGGCCCGGTCGGGACCGAGATGGCGCAGGCCGTCCGTCGCCTCGGCGGCGAGGTCGCGCTCGTCGGCGGCTCCCTGCTGGCCCGCGAGCCCGCCCCGCTGGGCGAGGCGCTCGGCGAGGTCCTGCGCCGCGACGGCATCGAGCTCGCCCTCGGCGTGCGCGCGACCGGCGCGCGGCGCGAGGGCGAGGACTACGTGCTGGAGCTCGACGACGGTCGCGAGCTGCGCGGCGACCGCATCCTCGTCGCCACCGGGCGGCGCCCGCGCGTCGACGGCATCGGCCTCGAGAGCGTCGGGATCGAGCCCGACCCCCACGGCATTCCGGTCGAGGCGAACCTGCGCGCCGGCGAGCGACTGTGGGCGGTCGGCGACGTCACCGGGATCTTCCCGCTCACCCACGTGGGCAAGTACCAGGGCGACGTCGTCGCGTCGAACCTCCACGGCCAGCCGCGCGAGGCCAACTACGAGGCCGTGCCGCGCATCACCTACACCGACCCGGCGGCGGGCGCGGTCGGCGCGACCGAAGCCCCCTTCAGCGGGACCGCCCTCGTGGCGGAGGTCGCCAAGACCTCGACCTACACGCGCGCCTACGCCGAGTCCAACGGCTTCCTGACGCTGCTCAGCGACGGCGAGCGCCTCACCGGCGCCTACGCGCTCGGCCCGGAGGCCGGCGAGTGGCTCCAGCAGGCGACGCTCGCCATCCGTGCCCGCGTGCCGCTCGACGTCCTCAGCGACACCATCCAGCCCTTCCCGACCTTCTCGGAGATCTACGTCGGGGCCCTCAAGTCGCTGCACGCCGAGATCGCGGGTGAGCGCGTCGGGGCGGGGTCGAGATGAGCGGGCGCGAGCCCGAGCTGCTCGGGCAGACCGTGGTCGTGATCGGCGGCAGCGCCGGCATCGGCCTCGAGACGGCAAAGCCACGCACGCGCCGAGGGCGCCGAGGTCATCCTCACCGGCCGCAACCCTGAGCGCCTCGACGCCGCGGCGCGCGACGTCGGAGCGCAGAGCACCGCCGCCTTCGACGCGGTTGACCTGGAGGCGCTCGAGCGGTTCTTCGAGAGCCTCCCGGACCAGGTCGACCACGTGATGGTCACCGCGGGAGGCCCGTACTACGCGCCGCTCGCCGAGTTCGACATCGCCAAGGGGCAGCGCGCAATGGACGAGCATCTGTGGCTCGCGGTCCGCCTGGCGCAGCTCGCGATCGGCAGGGTGCGGCCCGGCGGCACGCTGGTGTTCATCGGCGGGACCGGCGGGCGCCGGCCCGGTGTCGGCCTCAGCGGCATCGTCGCGGGCACCGCGGCGATGCAGGCGGTGATCGGCAACCTGGCGCTGGAGATCGCGCCGATCCGCATCAACCTGATCGCGCCCGGCTTCGTCGACACGCCGCTGTCGGCCTCACTGCTCGGCGAGGGCCTCGACGCGCGCCGCGAGGAGCTCCGCTCGACGCTGCCGATCGGGCGCGTCGTCGGCCCGGAGGACGTCGCCGCGCTCGCCGTCCACCTGATGACGAACACCGCGCTGACGGGCGCCACCTACGACGTCGACGGCGGGCAGCAGCTCGGGCTAGTGAGGCTGCGGCTATCAGCCTGACGTCAAAGGTCGTGGAGATCTCGGCGCCGGTGGGGGACGATGGCCGCAGCTTCAAACACCGAGTCAGGAAAGGGAGTGAGATCGATGTCGGAATGGATTTGGAACTACGGCCTCGGAATCGTCCTCAGCCAGCAGTCGGAAGCGGAGGAGCAGTCGAACCGCAAGCGATGAGCGGGATCACCCACCTCTATCGTGGCGTCCCAGTCTCCGATCTCGACGTAGCATCGAGTGGTACACCGATTCTGCGGGCGTCCCCAGCAGTCGCGTCGGCGAGGAGGTGCTGTGGGAGCTCGACGAGCACGCCTGGCTCTGCAGCGACGCCGACGCGTGGAGCCAGGCTGGCGACGCGCTCGGATCGCGCTCGCCGTCACCGGGCTCGACGTTCGGCCTGACCGGCATCGCTGCGCAGCGCATCGAGCACGATCCGCTCGACGGCCTGCTGAACGGCGTCGCCATCGTGGACGTTCTCGACCTGGATGCGACACGCGACTGCGCTCGCTCGAGCCGCCGACACGCCGCGCTGCGCGACACTCGCGTCAGTCGATGACGCTACCCGGTCTCGCTGCGCGTCGGACGTGAGCTGAGCGACTAGGTCGCCCGGGCGGCCTCCGGCGCTCGCTCGGCGACGAACGCTTCGACCAGCGCGGCGAGCCGGCCGGGCAGCTCGATCGGGATCTCGTGCCCGGCGTCGAGCAGCTCGAGGCGCGCGCTGGGGAGCGGCGCGACGACGGCGTCTCGCAGGAGGTCGGGCGGGAACATCGCGTCGTGGAGGCCGCCGACGACGAGCGTCGGCGTCGCGATCGAGCCGAGCCGATCCGTGAACGAGGTTGCGATGGCGGCGTGCAGCGTGCCCTTCCAGCGCCACGCGGCGAACCGTCGCGGCGTCCTCCCCGAAGCGCTCGAGCAGCTCCGGCTCGATCGGGTTCGTCGCGTAGGTCTTCGTGAGCTCGGTCAGCCGCTGGGCGTCGCCCTCGCGGCCGAGCCAGTCGTCGGTGAGCTCGGTCGGGAGCGGGATCTCGCCCGCCGGACAGCCGGCGACGAGGATCAGGCCGAGGACTCGCTCGGGTGCGACCAGGGCCAGGTACTGGAGCGAACCGGGCGCTCATGCTGAAGCCGACGACGAGGAACTCGTCGAGGCGCGCGGCGTCGGCGACGGCCAGCGCGTCGGCGGCGATCTGGTCGAGCGTGTAGCCGTCGTCGGCGGGATCGGACTGCCGGTGGCCGCGCAGGTCGAACGTGACGGCGCGCCGTCGCGTGAGATCGAGGTGCTCGATCATCGCGTCGAAGTAGCGTCCCGATCCGGCCCAGCCATGCATGCAGAGCAGGCTCGGCGGACCCTCACCCGCGACCTCGTAGGAGATCGAGATTCCGTCATCGGTCAGCGCGGCGGGCACGACTCACCTCCTGTGCGGGAATTGGAGCGAACCTACCTCTCGAACGCGGGCAAAGCCAGCGCGTGCGCAACCGCCTCCTCGTCGGTCAGCGCCGCGCCACGCGAGCGGGCGTCCGCCCACGCTGCCTCACCGAGTGCGGTGGACGCCGCGCGAACCCCGGCGTCGTGCTCGGATCGGATGGTCGGCCACTGCTCCACGCCGGCGCGCTCCCTGACCGCCTGCTCGGCGCCGTAGAGCCGCGCCGCGCTGAGGAAGTCACCGCGATCGGCAGCGACGCAGGCGAAGCCGTCGAGGCAGACGGCGACGCCCCAGGCGTTGTCGAGGCGCACGAAGGCCCTGAGCGCCTCGCCGAGCAGTGCGACCGCGCGCTCGCGTCGCCCACGTGCCGGGCGGCGCGCGCGAGGTTGAGCATGCACATCGCCGTCATCCAGCGATCGCCTCCCGCTGTGCGATCTCGACCGAGCGCTCGTGATTGTCGAACGCCTCGCGATGGCGGCCCTCGAGCTCGCAGAGTGTGCCGACGTTCGTCAAGACGAGCGCCGTCGGGAACCAGAGGTCGCGCTGGGTGGAGAGGCTCAGCGCCTCCTCGTACCGCCGGCGGGCCTCGTCCAGCCTGCCGCTGAGCGGGCCATCGTGCCGAGCAGGTTGAGGCACACGGCTTGGTACCACTCCTCGCCCGCCGGCAGGAGCGCCAGGCTCTCGGTGCAGGCGCGCTCGGTCGCGTCGACGTCCCCCTCGATGCCGCTGATCCAGCCGGCGACCGCGAGCGCCGCGCGCGCCCGACGGTCGGCTCGCTCGAGCGCGAGAGCGAGCGCCGTGAAGACTCGCTGACCTTCGGCGTACAGCGCGTGCGCCGTCCAGAACGGCTGCAGGGCCGCTGCGGTGCGCAGCGCGGTCTCCGCGTCGCCGCGCTCGTCCGCGCCCCAAGCGAGCGCGGCGCGCAGGTTCTCGCGCTCGCGGCTCACGTGCTCGAGCCATGGCGCGAGCGCTGCCGCCCAGGTTCGGGCCGCCCTCCTCGGCGACGCCGAGGCACCAGCCCGCATGCCGGCGCGGATCTCCTGCTCCTCGCCGGCCGCGGCCAGCTCCTCCACCGCCAGCTCGCGAATCGTCTCGAGCATGCTGAAGCGCGCGTCCTCGACCCGGATCAGGTTGTGCTGGGCGAGTGAGGCGAGCCCGTCCGACGCGCCGGGACGCGCAGACGACGTCGGCGGCCCGTGCGGACCAGCCTCCCGCGAAGACGCCGAGCCGCGCGAACAGGCGCTGCTCGGGCTCCGGGAGCAGGTCGTAGCTCCAGCGGAGCGTGTCGCGCAACGTGCGCTGACGGGCGTGCACGTCGCGCGGTCCGCCGGTCAGCAGCTCGAGCCGCCGCTCGAGCCGGGCCAGGATCTCGGCGGGGGCGAGCGTGCGGATCCGCGCCGCCGCCAGCTCGATCGCCAGGGGGAGGCCGTCGAGGCGCGCGCAGATCGCGCGACCGCGTCGGTGTTGCCGGTCGTCAGCGTGAAGTCGGTGCGCGCGGCCCGGGCGCGCTCGACGAAGAGCGAGATCGCCTCCTCCAGCGCGCAGCGGTGGCACGGCGTACTCGCTCTCGCCGTAGAGGTTGAGGTAGGTCCGGCTCGTCGCGAGCACCGTCAGCTCCGGTGCGGCTTCGAGCAGCTGGGAAACGATCGGCGCGGCGTCGAGGAGGTGCTCGAAGTTGTCCAGGATCAGCAGCAGAGCGCGCTCACGCACGAACGTCGTCAGCGCCTCGGCGATCGACTGCCCGGGCGCGGCGCAGCTCGAGGGCCTGGGCGATCGCGAGGGGCGACGAGCTCGCCGTCGCCGACGGGCGCGAGCGGCACGAAGCAGGCGCCGTCGGCGAAGTCGCCCTCGACCGGCGCGCGATCTCGAGCGCGAGCCGGGTCTTGCCCGTCCCGCCGGCGCCGGTCAGCGTGAGCAGGCGCGCCCGGGCGGCTGGAGCAGCTCGCGCAGGTGCTCGAGCTCGCGGAGGCGGCCGACGAACGAGCTGGGGGAGAGCGGGGAGGCCCGTGCGGCGGCGGCGGGCCGCGCGCGAGGTCGAGGGCTGGGTCGTGCTCGAGGATCTGCCGCTGGAGCGTCTTGAGCTCCTCGCCGGGCTCCAGCCCGAGCTCCTCGACGAGCCGGCGCGCGCCGCCTGGAACGCCGCGAGCGCGTCGGCCTGGCGACCGGCGCGATACAGCGCGAGCATCAGCTGCGCCGTCAAGCGCTCCCGCAGCGGGTGCTCGCGGAGCGCGGCCGCGAGCCGGCCGACGAGGTCGGCGTGCCGGCCGTCGCCGAGCTCGCGCTCGAACCGCCGTTCGAGCGCGGTGAGGCGCAGCTCCTCGAGCCGTGCGATCTCGCTTTGCGCGAACGACTCGAAGGCGAGATCGGAGAGTGGCGGGCCGCGCCACAACGCCAGCGCCTCGTCGTAGCGCTCCTGTCCGAGCAACCGCTCGAAGCGGTGCAGGTCGAGCTCGTCGTGGTCGACGCGGAGCGCGTAGCCGGGCGGCCGCGTCTGCAGGCGATCGTCGTCGAGCAGCCGACGGAGGCGGGAGACGTAGCCATGCAGCGCGGTCAGCGCCGTCGGCGGCGGGGACTCGCCCCACAGCGCGTCGACGAGGACATCCTGCGCGATGACCTCGTTCGCGCGCAGCAGCAGCATCCCGAGCAGCGCGCGCTGACGGCCGCGGCCGAGAGCCAGGACGCGGCCGTCCTCCGCCACCTCCAACGGGCCCAGGATCCGGAAGTCGATCGCAGCCTCCTCCTGCGGCCGACGCTACAGCGTCAGCGACCGATTAGCGATTCGTTACGGCGCTCTGGATCGTCGCCTGCGTCCACGACAAGGAGCAGATCGCCATGAAGATCCTCTTCACGATTTCGGCCTGACCTTCGGCCTCGCCTGGTCGCCGCTCCGCTCAGGCGAGCGACCGCACGATCGTCTTCGAGGTCAAGCCGGTCGACCGCCGGTGTCGTGCGCCGGGGATGACCAGTTCGGCCTGGCGTTCGACATGGTCGCGCCGGGCGGCGCGACGCTCGGCGCCGGCCAGAGCTGCGTCCACTCGACGGTCGGGTGCCAGCCGTTCAGGCCGTTCTGCCATCAGACCGTCGACGCCACCTTCACGCTCGGGTTCGCGAGCGGTTCCGTGATCGCGCGGATGACGCTGCGCGAGCTGCTGCCGAGTGAGAGCTTGGTCCTGCAGCGGGGCAAGGGCAGCATCACTTCCGGCACCGGCGCGTTCGCCGGGGCGCGCGGCACCGTCGAAGGCGGCGGGGTCGTCGAGTTCACGGACACCGGGCTCGACGAGCGCGCTCTTCTACGCGGTCCGGCTCAAGCGCTAGCGGCATGAAGACCTACCGCGTCGAGCTGCAGAGGACCCAGGGTCGCTCGCGATCGCGGGCGAGCGTGCGCGGTCGGCCGTCGAGGAGCTCGCCCGCGAGGGCGTGACGGTGCGGTGGATCCGCTCCGTCTACGTCGCCGAGGACGACGCGTCCTTCCTCGTGTTCGAGGCGCCGTCGCCAGCGGCGGCGCTCGAGTACCAGCGGATCGTCGAAGGAGGATCAGCATGAGCGCCAAGGCCGTGGCCGTGATCGTGACCCTGCTGTGCGTGGCGGGCGGCGCGCTGGCGCTCATCGGCGCCGGCGGCGGCGACGACAAGCAACCGCGCCCCACCGCGAGCCGCGCCGGACCCGGGCGAGCCGCTCGAGATCGCGCTCAAGCCGGCCCATCGCTCCGGCGTGTCGGGCACGGCCCGACTCGTCCCGGGCACCGCGGATGACATGACAGTGACGATCACGCTCGACAAGCACGGGAACGGACACCCTGCCCGCGCACATCCACACCGGACCGTGCAGCGACGAGCCGACGGCGACGAACCCGCGGATCTGGGCGAACCTGACCGACGTCATCGACGGCCGGTCGGAGACGCTCGTGAACGTCGTGACGCTCCCGGAGCTCCGGGCCGAGCCCGCGTCGATCAACGTCCACGACCCGCACCACGCCCTCCGGGCGCTGGTCTGCGGCGACATCCCGCCCGAATGATCGGTGTCGCCGTCCGTGGGCACGCTACGCTGGTGGGGTCAGACAGCGAGGGCAACCAGAGGGCGAGACCTTCATCTGAACGTCCCCCAGCCGCGAAAGCCGCCTGATCTTCTGATGGCCGAGAGTCCACCCACGGGTGGGCTTTCCGCGTTAACGGGGCCGAATCAGGGCAGGATGTCGTTCAGCGTCGTCGTGTAGCGCTCGCCCGATTCCTCGAGCTCGCCCTCGATGTGCAGGCGCGCCGGGCCGGTCTCGGTCCACAGCTCGAGGAAGTAGGCCCAGCCCGGCATGTCCGGGTCGTCGGACTTGGTGATCGCCTCGACCCGGTAGATCTCGCGCGGCGGCAGCACCAGCGACTCGGGGCAGTCGTCCTCGATGCGCCGGTGCAGGTCCTCCACCGCGAGCCGATGGCGAGACGCGGCGCTGAGCTCCTCGTAGTCGCCGTCCACGACGAATTCGACGATGTCCTCGAGTGCCCGGTACATCGGGTCGGGCATCAGCTCGAGCCCATCCGCGATCGCTTCCTGTCCACCCAACTCGTCGCCCGGCGCCAGGCTGAGCCGGGTGTAGAAGTAGTCCTCGCACGCCGCGCGCGCCTGGCGGCGGATGCCCTTGGACAACCCCGCGGCGCCGAGCGCGAAGAGGCCGGCCTCGATCGCTTCCTCGAGCGTCCCGTGGCGGCGCGTCAGCTGCGCGGTGACGGCGCGACCGTGCTCGGTATCGCGCGCCATCGATGAGCCGTCAAGCAGCATCGAGGGAGCCTCGTGGCGGTCGTAGCCCGCACAGGCGCGCACCGCGGAGTGAAGAACGATGAGATGGTCGCCCACGACCGTCATCCTACGAATGCCGCTGTTGACGGACTGTCCAGCACTGGAGTACCCTTGAGCAAGGAGGGCATCGGTCGCGAGGTCAGCCCAGGCGGGGGCGGGCAGCACGAGGTGACTTCCGAGGATCCACGACCTCGGAGTTCGCTATGCACGACATGCCCTTCCTCGCCGATTTGGCGGCCTCCCGCACGGAGCCGTCGTTCCAATGCTCGCGCACGGAGGGTGCAGCGAATGCCGAGCGTCTCTTCGCGCTGACGGAAAGTGTCGACCAGGTCGAGGTCAGCGACCTCGCTCCGGTCGAGTCGCCGTTCCGCCCGCTCCAGCGCGCGCTCGTGTCGTCGAGCCTCCTCAAGACCGGCGACCGGCCCAACGGCCACAAGCCGTCGCGGTGACCACGACTCCCACACCCGTGCGTCGCGCTGCGGAGACGGTCCCGATCGAGCACGAGACGTCCGAGCGGATCGTGCGCACCATCGTCTTCGGGGTGCCGCCCGCCGCGCTCCTGATCGCTGGCTGGCTGGCGTGGGGAGGGAGCCTGCACTGGCACGACCTGGTCGTGCTCGCGATCACGTACACCCTGAGCGGGTTCGGCGTCACCGTCGGCTTCCACCGGCTGTTCACGCACCGGAGCTTCAAGACCTCGCGCACCGTCCGCGCGCTCCTGGCGGTGTTCGGCTCGATGGCGGTCGAGGGCCCCGTGATCGAGTGGGTCTCGACCCACCGCAAGCACCACGCTCACTCAGACCTTCCGGGCGACCCGCACAGCCCGCACGTCGACCAGGCGCCAGGGTGGCGCGGTGCGCTGCACGGTCTCGCGCACGCGCACGTTGGCTGGATGTTCCGCGGCAAGGACATGGCCAACCCGGCGCGGTACGCGAAGGACCTGCTCGCCGACCGCGACCTGCGGTTCATCAGCCGCACCTTCCCGCTCTGGGTGGTGGCCGGGCTGGCGCTCCCGTTCGGCCTCGGGTTCGCCCTCACCGGCACCCTGGCGGGCGCCTTGACCGGGCTCCTGTGGGGCGGCGTTGTCCGGGTCTTCCTCCTGCATCACGTCACCTTCAGCATCAATTCCTTGTGCCACTTCTTCGGCCGGAGGCCGTTCGCCACCGGCGACGAGTCGCGCAACCTCGGCTGGCTGGCGCCGATCGCCTTCGGCGAGGCGTGGCACAACAACCACCACGCGTTTCCCACCTCAGCGCGGCACGGCCTCGGCCGCCGCCAGGTCGACCCGAGCGCGTGGTTGATTGCGGGGCTGGAGCGCTGCCACCTGGCCTGGGACGTGATCCGCATCAGCCCCGCGCGGCAGCAGACAAAGCGATCCACAGTGGCATGACGCAGCCGGTGGCGGGCTGGGAGGCACGACTCGTCGATGCGCGGCAGCGCGGGGATCCCGCCCTCCGGGCCGCCCTGATCGAGGAGTTCATGCCGCTGGCGGGCACACTCGCGCGGCGCTTCTACCGCAGCAACGACGCGCAAGAGGATCTCGCGCAAGTCGCGTACGTGGGACTGGTGAAGGCGGTCGATCGATTCGACCCCGAGCGTGGGGCGAGGTTCCCATCGTTCGCCGTGCCGACCATCCTGGGCGAGCTGCGCTTGCACCTGCGCGATCGGACCTGGCGAGTCCACGTCCCGCGCAGGCTTCAGGAGCTGATCCTCGCGCTCGGACCCGTCACCGAGGCGTTGTCGGCTCAGTTCCAGCGAGCGCCCACGGTCGCCGAGTTGGCAACCGCGTTGCTCGTGAGCCCCGAGGAGGTGCTCAACGCCTGGGAAGCGTCGAACAGCCAGTTCGGTCGCTCTTTCGACGAGCCGGCCCACCGAGGTGGCCGACACTCGCTCGCGGAAACCCTCGGGAGCGAGGACCGAGCGTTGGCCACGACCGACCAGGCCGTTGTGTTGAACGGATGGCTGGCCAGGCTGCCGATGCGCCAGCGCGAGGTCGTGCGCCTGCGCTTCGTGGAGGACCTGACCCAGTGCGAGATCGCCGGGCGGACCGGGATCTCGCAGATGCACGTCTCGCGGCTGCTCCGCAGGTCAATCGAGGACCTCCGGGCGATGAGCACGCTCGAGGAGTGCGGGTGATCAGGAAGTGAGGACCAGGCGGCGCCCGAACACGCGCCGGAATGCGCCGTCGGAGAGCCTGCGCTCGAGGCTCCAGTGCGCCAGCTGGGCGTCGCCGCGGAGCCGGAGGCGCAGGGTGCGCCGGTCGGCGACGAGCCGTGCCTCGATCACCGCCTGATCCTGACCGCGGTCGAGCTGCTCGGCGAGCCGCAGCAGCAGTGCGCAGCGTGCGACCAGCTCGTCGCTCGGCGAGCCCTTGCGGTGGTGGCGGACGATCTCGGCGATCCGCGCGACGTCGCTGGGGCCGTAGCCCGGCAGGCCCGACTGGAGGATCAGGTAGTGCGAGTGATCGGGATGGCCGTCGTAGCCGATCGTCATCCCGACGTCGTGGAGGAGCGCCGCCGCCCACAGCAGCGCGCGCTCGTCCGGCGCCGGCGTGAAGACACGCTCGGCCACGAGCGAGTCGTGCAGCTGCAGCGCCAGCCGCGCGACGTGATCCGCGTGGGTGATGTCGGCGTCGAACTGCAGCGCGAGGTTGCGGATGGAGGCGACGCGCACGTCGGGGAGGAGCGGCGCGGAGCCGCGCAGCAGGCGGCGGCTGAAGAACACGCCCTCGCGCAGCCCGGCGCGCGTGACCTCGATGCCATCGAAGTCGCCCAGCTCCACGACCTGCTCGAGCACGAGCGCGGCGGCAAGCACGATGTCGGCGCGGCCCGCCTTGATCCCCGGCAGCGCGCGTTGTGACGCGGGACGCTTGGCAAGCTCGGCCACGAGCTCCGCGAGCCGGGCGCGCTCGAGCACGTAGCCCTGGATCCCGTCGCCTGTCGCGCCCTGGGCCGCGGCCGCGAGGTTGCGGACGGCGCCGCCCATGCCGACGAGGCGGCGGCCGCTGTTGCGCAGCCAGTCGGTGTCGCCGAGCTGCTCGCGGATCGCGACGCGGGCCTGCTTGAGCCGCTTGCGCGAGACGGCGCCCGAGGAGGGGAAGTACTGCTCCGTGACCCGGACCGCGCCGAGCGGCCACGACCCGGACTGCAGCGCCTGGCGGCCGGCGACCGAGGTCAGCTGCAGGCTGCCGCCGCCGAGGTCGAGCACGACACCGTCGGCCAGCGTCGTGGAGTTCACGCCCGCTATGAAGCCGAGCCGCGCCTCCTCCTCCGCCGACAGCACGCCGATCGACAGGCCGGTCCGCTCCTGCGCGACGGCGAGCAGGTCGGGGCCGTTGGCGGCATCGCGGATCGCGCTCGTGGCAACCGCGTCGACCGCCTCCGGCGCGACGCCGCGCGCCAGCAGGTAGCGGCCGAACATCTCGAGCGTCTCGAGCCCGCGGGCGATCGCATCGGGCTTGAGCGAGCCGGAGCCGCTGAGCCCCTCGGCGATCCGCACCGGCTCCTGCAGCTCGCCGACCCGGCGCCACGAGGCGCCCGGCAGGTAGGCGAAGATCACGAGCCGCCAGGAGTTCGAGCCGAGGTCGATGACTGCGGCGACCCGCTCGCGCTCGGGCGCGCCGCCCGGGAGGACGGCGAGCGGCGGGTAGGCGATCCGCTGCGCGGCCTGCGGCATCGAGCACGATGCTAGGTGGCGATCCGGACCTACCTGTTGGCGTGTTGTGAACGCGTAGCCTGTCCGGTCGTGCCGGGCATCGGGGTGATGCGTGAGGGTCCGCTTCACGCCGCGGTGAAGACGCTGCTGGCCGAGCCGGGCGACCGCCTGGAGGTCCCGGTGCGACGGTTCGTGATCGACCTCGTCCGTGCCGACGGGGAGTTGGTCGAGGTGCAGACGGGAGCGTTCGGCCCGCTCGGCAAGAAGCTCGACGCGCTGCTCGACGAGTACCGCGTCCGGGTCGTGCACCCAGTGGCGGCCGAACGCCGGATCGTCCGGGTCGACGAGCAGGGGCAGGTGCTCCGCGCCCGCCGGTCGCCGAAACGCGCGACAGCCGTGGAGGTGTTCGACAAGCTGGTCGCGTTTCCGTCGCTGCTGACGCACCCGAACCTGACGATCGAGGTGCTGCTGCTGCGCGAGGATCACATCCGCCGCCCGCAGCCGACAACGGCGCGGCGTCGCACTCGAGACCCTGGGGAGCGGCGGCTCGTCGAGGTCCTCGACCGCGTCGAGCTGCGCACGCCGGAGGACATCGTCGCCGCGCTGCCCGCGCTGCCGCTCGAGCCGTTCAGCACGCGCGAGTTCGCCGCTCTCGTCCCCTGCAGCACGCAGCTCGCGCAGCGCACGCTCTACTGCCTGCGGATCATCGGGATCGTCGAGCCGGCGGGCAAGCGCGGCCGGACGCCGCTGCATGCCCGCACGGCCGCGTGAGTTAGCTGGGGTCTTCCTCGCGGATGAGGCGTGCGTGGACGATCAGCTTGGTGGGGGTGCGCACCGTCCCGAGCGGGCTGAACGTCATGCCCAGCTCGCGCTGGTCCGCGTAGGTCACGGCCTCGACCTCCAGCTCGCCGTCGACGACGCGCACCGACGCGTCGAGCTCGAGCGGGACCTGCTGGCCGGCGGCGACGAGCTTCCCGCGCAGCTTCAGGGTGTCGCCGTCAGCGGTAGCGCTGCTGGACGTGAAGCGGACGTACGGATGGCGCTCGACGTCGAAGAAGGCGGCTGAGCGCAGGTGCGTGTCGCGCCTCGCGTGCTCGGTGTCGAGGCTCGCCGCGTCGATCGTCAGCTCGGCGGCCGGATGCGCGCCCAGCTCGAGGGTTCCCTCGTAGCTTCCGAAGCGCCCCTTGACGGTCTGGAGGCCGTAGAAGTTGGGCACGTGGAACTCGACGCTCGATCGCTGGGAGTCCAGGCGCCAGCGGCCCTCGTGGACGCTGGGGGTGGTCGTTGCGGTGATGACGTGGGTGCTCATGCGATGTCCTCCTGTGGTCACATGACCGGTGTTGCGCGGGTCTTGTTGGTATGACCCCCCGCGAGGATCGGATGTGACCGATGGATGAGCGTGAGTTCCTGGCGCAGCATTTCGAGGAGCACCGCACCCGGCTGCGCGCCGTGGCCTACCGGATGCTCGGCTCGCTGAGCGAGGCCGACGACGCCGTCCAGGAGACGTGGCTGCGCCTCAACCGGACCGACGCGGACAAGGTGGAGAACCTCGGCGGATGGCTGACGACCGTCGTCGCGCGCGTCTCGCTGAACATGCTGCGCTCGCGCCAATCGCGCCGCGAGGAACCCCTCGGCGTGCGCATGCCGGAGCCGATCGTCGACCGCCCCGACGGCGCCAACCCCGAGCACGAGGCGCTGCTGGCCGACGCCGTCGGCCTGGCGCTGCTCGTGGTCCTCGAGACGCTGAACCCGGCCGAGCGGCTCGCGTTCGTCCTGCACGACATGTTCGCCGTGCCGTTCGACGAGATCGCGCCGATCGTCGACCGCTCACCGGACGCGGCGCGCCAGCTCGCGAGCCGTGCGCGCCGGCGTGTCCAGGGCGAGAACGCGGTCCCGGACGCCGACCTCGACACCCAGCGCGAGGTCCTCAACGCCTTCCTCGCCGCCGCGCGCGAGGGCAACTTCGAGGCACTGCTCGAGGTGCTGGACCCGGACGTCGTCCTCAGGGCCGACCCCGGCGCCGTGGCCATCGGCTCGCCGCATGTCGTCCGCGGAGCGGCCAACGTGGCTCGCCAGGCGGTCGCCTTCAGGCGCGACGACATCGAGGTGCGGCTGGCGCTGGTCAACGGCGCGGTCGGCACCGTCAGCCTCCGAGACGGGCAGCCGTTCACCGTCGCGGGGTTCACGATCCGCAATCGGCGGATCGTCGAGCTCGACGCCTTCGCCGACCCCGAGCGCGTCAGCCGGCTCGACCTGACGATCCTCGACTGAGACGCGCCCGGAGGACGGCTCGCTGGCTCTCCTGAGCGAGATCAGTGCGGCCCGCGTCGGCGAGTGCGCGCAGCACGTCCTCGGGTGGCACCGGATGCCCGCCGTCGCGGCCGCCGAGGCCCCAGAGCGCCATCGGCGCTCCGTCGGGGCCTTCGAGCGGGATCGAAACCCACCACGCGAGCCCGAGCCGCTCGCCGCTGCCTCCCGGCGAGCGGGCGACGGTCGGATCGTGGATGACGAGCCGGGCGCCGCCTTCGCGCAGCGCTGCCCACGTGGCCGTCCCGGGCTTGGCCGGCGGGAGGGCTCGACGGAGCCATGCGGTGGCCTCGGCATCGCCCGCGACCTCGGCGTTGACACGGCGCAGGACACCGCCGCTGACGAGGTCCACGCACGAGGCGTCGGCCACGCATTCGAGCGCGAGCGTGCACAGCGGCTCCAATCCGGGCACCTCCGGCGCCTGGGCGGCGCCGGCGAACGACATCGTCACGACGGTGCCCGGGCCCTCGGACCGGGACGCGACCTCGAGCGTCTGCGCCAGTCCGCCGACGAGCGCCAGTCCGTGACCGACGCCTGGCGAGTCGCGCCGCGCCGCAACGCCCACGCCGTCGTCAACCACCTCGACGGTCAACCGCTCGTCATCGCTGTGGCAGCGCACGCTCACACGCCCGGACTCGCGCCCCACATAGGCGTGGATCACCACGTTGCTGACGGTCTCGGACACTGCGAGCTCGACCGCATGGATCATGTCCTCAGACGCGCCCACCTCCAGCGCGAACGCCGCTGCGTGACGGCGCATCGCGCCGACGCTGGACGGCACAGCAGGCAACTCCCACGTCGCATCTGATCCGGTCGAGACCCGCACGACCACGAAGCTAGCGACGGATCGCGACGGATGGCGTCCGGCGCGGCGCTCACGCCAACCCCCTCAGCCGCCGATAGGAAACACAATGGACACCGACCGAGCGGATGGAATGGCGTGAGCAGCGATCATCGACTACGACGTTTGAAGGAACTGCTCGCCCAGATCGAGAAGTTGCCGGTGACGGCCGAAAGTGAGCGGATGCTCCGCGAGATCCGCGCTCGAGTCGTCGACGTGGACACCGGGATGGCGACCAGCGCGATGCTGCCGGTCGACCCGGTTCCGACACTGGCGGCGGATACCGCCCACGCGCCGAAGGCGGTCGCACGCTCGCGCGCCGACCACGACCATGGGCGTCCCGCAGCCACGCCTCCAGTGCGGAGGCGGCCCGTTGACACCCCACGTCCCGAGGCAGCGCCCCGTTCGGGCGCGGGCTTGTCTGCCGCGCAGGACCGTGAGTGGCTGGCGCTCGTCGCGAAGAACGAGGTTCTGTCCCTCGATGCTTCGGCGTCGCTCCCGCTGGCAGGCGAGGCTCGCAACGCGCATGACAGCCGTCCGTGGAGGCGCGGTCTCCGCGGTTAGCTCCGCCGCGCTGTTCAAGTCCGTTTGGATGCGTCACACTCGGCCGAGCACAGAGCTTCGGTTAGAAGGAGAGCGTGATGAGCGAGAACAGCGAGACGGCGATCCTTGCGGGAGGCTGTTTCTGGGGCGTTGAGGAGTTGCTGCGCCACCGTGACGGCGTGATCTCCACGCGGGTCGGCTACACCGGGGGGCAGAACGAGCACCCCACGTACGGGAACCATCCTGGTCACGCCGAGGCGGTCGAGATCGTGTTTGACCCGGAGCGGATCTCCTACCGCGACATCCTCGAGTTCTTCTTTCAGATCCACGATCCGACGACCAAGGACCGGCAGGGCTACGACATCGGCTCGTCCTATCGCTCGGAGATCTTCTTTACGAGCGACGAGCAGCGGCAGGTCGCCGAGGACACGATCGCCGACGTCGACGCCTCAGGCATCTGGCCCGGCAAGGTCGTGACCGAGATCAGCGAGGCCGTCCCGTTCTGGGAGGCCGAGCCCGAGCACCAGGACTACCTCCAGCGCTACCCGAACGGCTACACCTGCCACTTCCCGCGGCCGGGCTGGAAGTTGCCGCACCGCGAGACCGCGGCCTAACCGCGCTCCCAGCCCTCGTGCCGCGAGGCTACCGCCGGGTGGCGCCCTCGAGCGGGAAGTAATCCGACTTGAACGCGACGACCGCGTCGATGCGGCCGTCCGTCACGACGATCCTGTTGATGCCCATTGCGAGGACGGCGGCGACGACGACGCCGGTGATCAGAAGCAACTTGCGCATCAGCCTGCCTTCTTTCGCTTGCCTGGTGGAAGGAAGGAGGGCGCCGATCGCGGGCTGATACGACGGCGAGTTTCCCGAGGCTCGGAATCACCGCCCGTGGCGAACTTGCCTCGGCGCTCACCGGGTGAGCGCGGGAGGACGCAGGGGTTGGAGGCGTAGTCGCGCGCTTCGTTGAAGACGCGGCGCAGACTGGCGTCGACCAAGCGCGTGTGGACGTCGAATCTCCGGAAGCGCGGAACGATGCACGTCACGATCCAGCGCCAGCGGTCGTCGAAGCGGGTGATTCTCGGCCACGCCTGCGCGTGCAGAACCTGCCGCATCCCTCCGGTGAGCGCGTAGTAGTAGAAGGAGGTGAAGTAGGAGACCTCGTTGCGCAGGCCGCGGACTTCGAAGCTGAGGGCCGAGCCGATCGAGAAGAGCCTGGCGAATGCGCACGAGAGGCCGTCGAGGTTGGGTTGCACCAACGCGCGCTGCTCGTGCTCGAGGAGCTGGATGTTGCCCTTCCAGATGAGCTCCTCGGCCGTCCGTCGCGCCTCGGCGGACGCCGTCCCGTCGTCGAGGACACGGCGTCCTTGGTCGATCGCCTCGAAGCCGGCGAGGACGGCGCGCGTAGTGGGGCTCCGGTCGCAGGAGCGCGCGGAGGCATTCGATCCCGTCGTCGGCGGCGGCGTAGGCGAGGTGGACCCAGAAGATGTCGTCGAAGATGGCGTTGTTCGTCTGGCGGATGGTGTTCACGTCTGAGAGCAGCAGCACTCTGCGGCGACCGAGGCTGTGCGGGATGTCCACGTAGCCGGTGCGGTCTCTGTCGAGCCGGAGCGGGAACAGGGCGAGCCGGACGTGGTGCGAGGCGAACGCCGCCATCCCGGCCCACTTCAAGTACGCGGGCATGAACTTGTAGATCCAGGCGTAGCGCGAGGAGATCTCCAGGTTGCGGTGGAAGACGCAGGGCTGGTCGGTCAGCAGACCGTCGGCCAGCGCCTTCCACCCGGCGATCGTGTCCGGCGGCCCGTTGCGGCGCGACGAGCTCGCGCGGCTGGGGGATGAGCTCGTCGGGGGTGATCGGGTCCACAGCGCTCAGTAGTACCTGGACGCGCCGGCGGCGGCAACCGTCGTCAGCCGGCGCCGTTTCCGGGCTGCCCGTTCGTGCTGCGCAATGTCGCGCGCGCGCCCGCTGCGCGGATGGCGGCGGACAGCGTGTTGATGTCGTAGGCGCCGTAGTGGCGACGGCCGTTGATGAAGAAGGTGGGGGTGCCCGAGACGCCGCTGAGGTCGGCGCTGTCGACGTCCTCGGCGATCCGCGCGCCGGTGCTGTGCGTGCGCAGGTCGTCCCGGAAGCGGTCGACGTCGAGACCGAGTTGCTCCGCGTAGCCGACGAGGTTGCGTGCGGTGAGCGCGTCCTGGTGGTCGAGCAGCAGGTCGTGCATCGGCCAGAAGGCGCCTTGCGCGTCGGCTGCCTCGGCCGCTTCGGCCGCGAGCTGCGCGTACGGGTGGACGTCGTTGAGCGGAAGCTCACGCCACACGTAGGCGACGTCGCCGAAGTCGCGCAGGAGCTCGCGGACGACAGCTTCCGCCTGTCCGCAGTACGGACACTGAAAGTCGCCGTATTCGACGAGCGTGACCGGCGCGTCGACCGGCCCGCGGAGGTGGTCGCGCTCCGGATCGACGTCGACGTAGAGATCGACGAGCGGCTCGGCGGTCCCGAGCAGGAGCATCGCCCTGAGCCGCGGCGCGAGCCGCGCCGTGACGCGGAACAGCAGCCACGTGACCACGGACGCGCCGAGCGCCGCGCCGAGGATGCCGATCTTGGCCTCCTCGAGCTGCCGGCCGTCGAACGCGAGCGTCGCGACCAGCAGGGCGACCGTGAAGCCGACGCCCGCGATCGTGCCGCCGCCGGCGACGGCCGCCCAGCCGACCGGCGGCCGCACCCCGGTCAGCCGCGCATACAGCCACGAGGCGCCGAGGATGCCGGCCGGCTTGCCGACGACGTAGCCGACCACGATCCCGAGCGTGATCGGAGATGAGACGGCCCGCTCGAGGAACGCGCTGTCGATCGCGATCCCGGCGTTCGCGAGCGCGAAGAGCGGCACGATGAGGTAGCTGGTCCACGGGTGGAAGCGCTGCTGGAGCCGCTCGTTCGGCGAGATCGCCGCCCTCACGCCTGCGCTCGCGGACTGCGCGAGCTCGGGCGTCGGTTGCTCGCGGAACTCGCGAAAGCGCTCCGCGGCGCGCTCGAGGTCGGGGCGCGCGGCGGTGTACGCGTACGTCAACAGGCCCATGACGAGGCCGACGACGACGGGCTCCACTCCCGACTCGAGCAGCGCCACCCAGATCGCCGTCCCCAGCGCCGCGTAGACGAGGCTCCACGTCACGCCGGCCGCCCGCACGGCGAGCACGACGCCGAACAGCGCGACGGCCACCAGCAGGGCCGTGACCTCGACCTCCTCGGTGTACACGGTCGCGATGACCAGCAGCGCGAGCACGTCGTCGACCACGGCGATCGTGAGCAGGTAGGCGCGCAGGCGCTGCGGGAAGCGCGGCCCGACAAGGGCGAGCAGGCCGAGTGCGAACGCCGTGTCGGTCGACATCGCGATACCCCAGCCGTGCGCGGATGATCGGCCCGCGTTGAAGGCGAGGTAGATGAAGACCGCAACCGCCATGCCGCTGATCGCGGCGACCATGGGCAGCGCGAAGCGGCGGCGGTCGCGCAGCTCGCCGAGGTCGAACTCGCGGCGCGCCTCGAGCCCGACGACGAAGAAGAAGAACGTCATCAGGCCGCTGTTCACCCATTCGCGCAGGTCCAGCGCGATGCCGGTGCCGTCGATGTCGATCGACAGCGTCGAGCTCCACACCGACTCGTAGGACGAGGCATCGACGTTCACCCACAGGAGCGCGGCGATCGTGGCGGCGAGGAGCACCGCCGCGCCGCCGGTCTCGGTCCGCAAGAACTCCCGCAGCGGGGTCTCGAGGTTGCGCGCCCAAGCGGTGCGTCCCGCGAACGGGGCAGGGGTCTGCGAGGTAGCCACGACGTGGATCGTGCCAGCCGCTCTGAGCATCATGCTGGCGGGCATGGCCGACGGTCCCCGATTCGATCATTCGCTCGTCCGCGACCTCGACGAGCCGGTGCAGCGCTTCTTCACCCACGCGATCGCGAATGGCACCGCGCTCGCGGGCGGCGTGCGCCTGACGATGGGAGGGAGCGTCAAGGTCGGGGCGTGGCTGCCCTTCACCGCCGAGCAGACGGTGGACGGTCGCTCGTTCGCATGGCGAGCGCGCATCGGCTGGGGACCGGTCACGCCACTGCATGTCCTTGACCGCTACGCGGACGGCGCCGGGAGCACCGAGGGCCGGCTGCTCGGCCGCCTGACCGTCTTCCATGCGGAGGACGCGAACACGGCCAGGTCCGCGGCCGGTCGCACCGCGCTGGAGAGTGTCGTGTTCGCGCCGACCACGGTGCTCCCCGGGCGCGGCGTCTCGTGGCGGGCCGAGGGCGAGGACGAGATCGTGGGCCGCTTCGACCTCCCGCCCGAGCAGCCCGAGGTGCGGGCGCGTATCGACGGGCACGGGCGGCTGAAGACGGTGCGTGCGCTCCGCTGGGGCAACCCCGGCCGCGAGGCCTTCGACTACATCGCCTGCGGCTGCGAAGTGCACGCCGAGCGCCGCTTCGGCGGGCTCGTGATCCCCAGCCGCCTCAGCGTCGGGTGGTGGTTCGACACGCCGCGCTCCACGCCGTTCTTCAGAGCCCGCGTCGACAGCGTCGTCCAGGGCTGAGCGCGCTCAGACGGCGCTTGCCTCCGCGGCCGGCGCTGCCGCCTGCCAGTCCGCCATGCGCTCGGGGATGACGGTGACGGGACAGTGCGCGCGGTGGATGACGTCGTGGGCGACGCTCCCCAGCAGCGCGCGCATGCGACCGACGCCGCGGCTGCCGATGACGATCTCGGTGGCCTCGTGTGTCTCGGCGGCTCGGACGATCGCGGTGGCGGCGGACCCGACGGCCAGGTCGCGGGCGTACTCGATCGTGGCGAGGCGCTCGCAGTCCTGCTCGAGGCCGTCGAGGAGGTCCGTGGCGAACTGGGAGGCGTCCTCCACCATCTCGGTGTAGTAGGACGCTCCGATGTGGTCGGTTGGCGTCAGGTAGGCGTGGACGACGACGAGGCGGCCGTCCTGGCCGACTCGATCGATGGCGTGCTTCACGGCGGCGAGCGCAGAGCGCGATCCGTCGTAGCCGACGACGATGGTGCGGCTGTGCGTCTCGGGGGTCATGGCTGCTCCTCTGGTTTCGACGTGAACGACCGCGCGCCCCGCGGCAAGCCGCGGGGCGCGAGGGCGCTTCTCTAGGCGACGGGGACGGCGACCTTCGCCACCGGGCCGCTGCTGCGCTTGGCGCTCTCCGCGCTGGGCTGGCGGAGCACCCGCAGCGAGAGGACCAGGAGGCCGATCCCGATCAGGAGGAGCGCGCCGCCCATGGCGGCCACGAAGGTGGCCATGCTCTCGGCGAAGTAGGCCGTGTTGAGCGCGGTCGTCAACGCGGTCTCGGTGACCCAGATCTGACGGGCCGGGTTCGAGGTCGGGGCGCCGGTCTTGGGATCCTTGCCCGCGGCGGCCTTGTCGCTCGTGCCCTTGCCGTCGGCGGTGATGTACTGCGGCATCTGGGCGTAGGTCTTGCCGCCGGTGGCCTCGAGGGTGTGCTTGCGAATGACCTTGGCGAACGCCTGCGCCTCGCCGCCGGAGTTCACGAGCTGGTTGGGGATGGTGGAGTCGGGTGTGCCGACGATCTGCTCGCGACCAAGCTCGGTGGCGACGCGGTCGCGGCCGTTGAGGCCGATCACGACGGCGCCGATGCCAAAGGCGATCAGCACGACGCTGGCGGCGATCCCTGCGTACTGGAAGAGCTTGTTCATGGTCATCCTCTGGTATCTGCGGACGGGTGGAGACGCATACTCGTTCTCCAGCGGCGCCGGTCCATCCGCACGAGCCACCCAAACCAGTCCGCAGTCGGGCGCACGAGCCCTGCGGGAAACCCGCAATATCTCGCGCGAGCGGGCGCCGCTGGCTAGGTGGTCGAAACGGCGGACGCGCGGAGGGCGGCAAAGCCGCCACGGGCGCCACGCGGGACCACGAGGACCGGACAGTGCGCCTTGTGCATGACGCCGGTCGAGGCGTTGCCGAGCGTGACGCTCCCGATCAGCCCCTGTCCACGCGAACCGCAGATCAGGAGGTCGACTTCGCGCGAGAGCCGCGCAAGCTCGTCATCGGCATAGCCGTCGACCACGTCACCGGAGATGTCCATCGTGGCGGCGACTTCCTCGATCGCGTGCCCGATCCTCCGGGTGAGTTCGTCGCGCTTGGTCGCCTCGAGCTCACCGAAGCCCCAGCCGAGGGGCAGCGTGGCGGCAACCGTCGAGGGCTCGACGACGCTGAGCAGGCGGAGCGCCGCGCCGGTCCGGGCCGCGATCCCGACGGCGGCGCTGAGCGCCTCGCCGGCCTCTGGACCCGCCGTGTATGCCGACGCCGACGCGCTTGATCCCGGTCTCCTCCTGGAGCACGTAATCGCGCGGCGCCACCGCCACCGGGCAGGAGGCCCCGTGGAGCAGGCGCTCGCCGACGCTTCCGGGCACGACCCTGCCCGCCGGCCCTCGGCGTGACGGGCCGATCACGATCGCAAGCGCGCCTTCGGCGTCCGCGACCGCTTGGAGGCCGTCGGGCACGGAGCCACAGGGGACGGCTCGCGTTTCGTCGAGCACTCGGCCGAGCGGGCGCGCCACCCAGTCGAGGGCCGCCTCGGCCTCCTGTGCCATCACGTCTGATCGCTGGGCGCCGGGGTAGACCGAGACGAGGATCAGCCGCGTCCCGAGGTCCCCCGCGAGGATGCGGGCCAGGGCGAGCGCGTCGCGTGAGCGCTCCGAGCGCTCGACGCCGACGACGATCGGCCCTGGCTCCCCGAGCCCTCGGGTCATGACACGACGACCCGGGCGTCCTGGACGTCTCCGGCCGAGGCGAAATCGGCCTCGACTGCGAGGTGGTCGCCCCGGAGGCGCTCGATCGTCTCGACCTCGTCGCGGCCGAACAGGAACGGGGCGAGGTAGCGGCTCGCGATCTTAGAGGGCGGCCACCACAGGGCGTGGGTGGCGACGTCGGGCTCGGCCTTGCCGCGCGCCACGCCGGAGCGCATGAAGCGGTTGTCGCCGCCGGTGAGGAGCACGCCGCGCAGCACGGGCTCGAACGGCTGCGGCTCGACCGGCGCGCCGGCTGCCGCCGCGATCGTCTCCGCCACCGCGTCGGCCTGCTGGGTGGCGAGGCCGCCCTGCTTGATCGGGAATGCGGTGCCGTCGCCCGCGGCGTAGACGCCCTCAAGGCCGGCCACGCGGCCGTGCGCGTCGACGGGGATGAAGCCGCCGCCGTCCGCGGGGACTCCGGGGATGGCCATACCTTCGAGCCGCGGCAGGCTGACGACGCGGTCGACGTCGATGCTCCGGCCTCCGGGATCGACGATCAGGCCGTTGTGCTCGACCTGGGTGTAGGCGGAGCCGATGAACTCGATCGAGGCCGACTCGAGCAGCTCGGCGACAGCGTCGCTTGCTGCCGCGCCGAACATCTCCAGCGGCCGCTCCTCCGAGGTCACGAACAGGAACCGGACGCGATCAGCGCCCATGCTCCACGCCTGGCGCGCCGTCATCAGCGCGAGCTCGTAGAGCGGCAGGGCCCAGGTCGTCTCGTTCGGCACCACGAAGGCGACGCGGTCGACGTAGCCCTCCTCGGTGTCGCGCAGCAGCCCGTGCAGCGCCTGCTCGTCGACGTCCTCGCCGAAGGTGATGGCGTGCTCATAGGCGGGCGTCGCGCGGGCGCCGGTCGCGAGGACGAGGTGGTCATAGGGGATCCGCCGGCCATCCACGGTGAGGACGACCTGCTCCTGCGAGCGGACTTCGTGGACGGCGTCCTCGCACGACCCGCGCATTGAACTCTTGCGCGATTCGGGTCAGGCCGTAGTGGTTCGGGTGGCCCGCGGCGAACGGCACGGCCACGGCCATCGGGCGATAGGTGAACCATTCGTCCGGCGCGACGAGCGTGATGTCCACGCGGTCACCGGCGAGATCACGGAGGGCGATGAGGGTCTCGAGCGCCGCCACGCCGCCACCGGCGATCACGACGTGAGGGGAGCTGATTTGGGTCATGCGGTGACGCTACGCGCGTGGAGCCACCCGTTCATCGGCAGCAACTGCGGTGGAAGCGCGGGGCGAACTACGGATCAACCGGTAGCGTGCCCCGGAGATGACGACGATCGTGATCGCCGATGATCACCGCGTGGTGCGCAGCGGCCTGCGGATGGTCCTCGATCGCGAGGAGGACCTCGAGGTCGTCGCGGAGGCAGGTGACGTGGCCGACGCGCGTCGCTACGTGCGGGCGCATCGCCCGGACGTGCTCATCCTCGACCTCAACATGCCGGGCGATCCGAGCCTGCCGGCGATTCCGCTCTTCCTGGAGGAGTCACCGGCGACCCGCGTGGTGGTGCTGACCATGCAGGAGGACCCCGCGTTCGCACGCGAGGCGCTCCAAGCCGGCGCGAGCGCCTACGTGCTCAAGGAGGCCGCCGACGACGAGCTCGTCCAGGCCGTCCGGGTCGCCGCGTCGGGCGGCACCTTCCTCACGCCCCAGCTGGGCGCTCGCATCGCCGCGGCGCCGCCGGAGCCCTCCGGGCCACCGGACGACCTGACCGAGCGCGAGGTGGAGATCCTGCGCCTGATCGCGCTGGGCCACACGAACGCGGAGATCGCCGCGCAGCTGTTCCTCAGCGTGCGGACCGTCGAGTCGCACCGCGCCCACATCCAGCACAAGATCCGGCTGACGAGCCGCGCCGAGCTCGTGCATTACGCGCTCGAGCACGGGCTGATGACGGTCTAGCCGACCACGGCGCCGTCCAGCGTCTCGAGATAGGGGCCGAGATGGGTGCCGGCGACTTTCTGCGGTGGCCACCAGAGCGGCTCGCGCGAGGCCTGCGAGCTGACGGGTGCCCGCAGATCGTGTTGTAGGTACAGGGAGTCGGCGCCGGTCAGCAACACCCCCCGGAGCTTGGGTCGGTACGGCTGCACGTCGACGTCGACGCCGGCGATGTGGGCCGCGATATCGGCTGCCGCGACATCGGCCTGTTGCGCGGCGAGACCGCCCTGCTTCAGCGGCCGGGCCGTCATGTCGCCGACCGCCCAGACGCGGTCGACGTCGTGGATGCGGCCGAAGTCGTCCACCCGGACGAAGCCATCGGGGTCGTGCCGCAGGCCGTGGAGCCCGGGCCCTCGCAGGGCAGGGAGCGCGATCACGACGGCGTGCTCGGTCGGCAAGGTGCCGGTGCGAAAGCGAATGCCGGCGTCGTTCAGCCGTAGGCGTACGGCCGAGCTGGCGGCGGCGCCGAAGATGCCGAGCGGCGCGGACTCGTAGCTGAACAGCTCGATCGCCAGGTCCAGCGCGTGCCGCCGCCCGTACTCGGCCGTCATGAGCGCGAGCTCGTACAGCGGCAGGGTCCATGCGGCGTCGGCCATGGCGACGAACGCGATCGTGTGGCGGCGCCCGGGAGCCAGCGCCTCGATCGTCTCTCGGATGGCCAGGACGTCGCGCGGGCCGGCGAAAGTGATGGCCCCGGCCAACGCTGGCTCCGGCCGGGCGCCGACGGCCAGGAGCAGCGCGTCGTAGGGCACCGGCGGTCCGTCCCTGGTGTCGACGACGCGCGCATCGGGACGGACGGCTTCGAGGACATCCGGGATCCAGCGCACGCCGCGATCGCGGGCGATGCGCTCCCAGTCGTAACGCGGCGCGGGCTCGCTGCCGAACGGCTCCGCGACCGACCACACGCGGTAGGTCAGGTGACGGGCGGGAGTGAGCACGCTGGCATGGACGCGATCTCCCGCGAGGTCCTGCAGCGCCAGGAGACCTTCGAGCGCGCCGATGCCACCGCCCACGATGACGACGTGTGGGGCCATGCCCAAACCCTTGCCCGCGAGCCACCTGCCCACATCGGCGATCACCCACATCAGAAAGGGGGGAAACCCGCAGGAGTCTCCGGGTGTTTTGCGGCCGTAGGCGTGTCCGCTGAGGCATAGCGTCACCGCGACTAGAGGAGAGGAGCCCCTCCATGCCCACGTTGTCGCACACCCCGCTGACGCCGTTGCGTTTCCTGGAGCGATCCGCCGAGGTGTACCCCGACAAGGTGGCGATCGTCCACGGCGATCGCCGCACGACCTATCGGAATTTTGCCGGCGAAGCCACTCGCCTCGCCCGGGCGTTGCACGCGTCGGGAATCGAGGCGGGCGACCGCGTGGCCTACATGTGCCCCAACATCCCCGAGCTGCTGATCGCGCACTTTGCCGTTCCGCTGGCCGGAGCGGTACTGGTGGCCATCAACACGCGGTTGGCGACTGAGGAGGTGCGCTACATCTGTGAGCACTCCGGCGCCAAGCTGCTGGTGGTCGACTCGGAGCTGCGCCCGATCGTCGCCCCGCTGGAGGGTGAGCTCGAGGCACTCCGGGAGATCGTCACGGTCACCGATCCTGCGGCCGAGATTGACGACGCCGAGGCGCCTGGCCCCAGCTATGCCGACCTGCTCGAGCGTGGATCCGACGAGCCGCTTGCCTGGGTGGTCGAGGACGAGCTGGACCCGATCACGATCAACTACACGTCGGGGACCACCGGGAAGCCCAAGGGCGTCGTCTACACCCACCGGGGCGCCTACCTCAACAGCCTGGGGGAGGCCTTGCACTCCGAGCACAGCCCCGACTCGGTCTATCTGTGGACGCTCCCGATGTTCCATTGCAACGGCTGGTGCACGGCGTGGGGCGTGACCGCCATCGGCGGCCGCCACGTGTGCCTGCGCGCGGTGCGCGGCGACCGCATCTGGCAGCTCCTGGAGCAGGAGCGCGTCACGCACCTCAATGGCGCGCCGACCGTGCTCACGACCCTGGCCGGCGCGGAGGAGGCTCACCGGTTGGAGCGAACGCTGGTGGTGACCACCGCCGGCGCGCCCCCGAGCCCGACAACGATCGCCCAGTGCGAAGGCCTCAACGCGCGGATCCTGCACGTCTACGGGCTGACCGAGACGTACGGTCCGTACTCGATCTGTCAGTGGCAGGAGGGCTGGGAGGATCTCGACGTCGAGGAGCGAGCCACGCTGCTGGCCCGCCAGGGTGTCGGGATGATCCACGCCGAGCGGCTTCGCGTCGTCGACGACGACATGAACGACGTGCCGGCGGACGGCGAGACGATGGGCGAACTCGTCATGCGCGGCAACGACGTGATGCAGGGCTATTTCAACGACGACGAGGCAACGGCCGAGGCGTTCAGGGGGGACTGGTTTCACTCCGGCGACCTCGGGGTCATGCAGGCCGACGGCTACGTGCAGCTCCGCGACCGGGCCAAGGACGTGGTCGTATCCGGCGGCGAGAACATCTCCACCGTCGAGATCGAGCAGGCGCTCCTCACCCACGCGGCCGTGCTGGACGCGGCGGTCATCGGCGTGCCCGACGAGAAGTGGGGCGAGCGCCCCAAGGCGTTCGTGGTGCTCAAGCCCGGACGCGGAGGCCGGCGAGCAGGAGCTCATCGACCACGTGAAGTCCAGGATCGCCCGTTACAAGGCGCCCAAAGCGGTCGCTTTCCTGGACGAGCTGCCGAAGACCTCGACGGGCAAGGTCCCGAAGTTCGAGCTCCGAGAGCGCGAGTGGGCCGGGCACGCCTCCCGGATCCAGGGGTGACCGCCGGGGGGCGCACGAAGGTCATCACGTCCGAGGCGGCCGTCCGGCTGATCCTCGACGGTGACACGCTGGCGGTTGGCGGGTTCGTCGGGATCGCCGTTCCCGAGGAGCTCGTCATCGCACTGGGGAAGCGCTTTCGGGAAACCGGCGGCCCGCGCGACCTGACCCTCGTGTTCGCCGCGGGCCAGGGCGACGGCGGGACGCGCGGGCTCAACCAGCTCGCGCACGAGGGGCTGATGCGGCGGGCGATCGGAGCGCACTGGGGGCTTGTCCCGGCGCTGGGCGCGCTCGCACTCGATGGGCGGATCGAGGCCTACTGCCTGCCGCTGGGGGTGATGACCCATCTCTACCGCGAGACAGCCGCCGGCCGGCCGGGTCTCGTCACACGGGTTGGGCTCGGCACGTTCGTCGACCCGCGCATGGAGGGCGGTCGCATGAACGCGGAGTCGACGGAGGAGGTGGTGCGGGTCATCGAGCTCGACGGCGAGGAGCTCCTCTTCTATCCGACCCGCCCAATCGACGTGGCGTTCCTGCGAGCTGCCAGCGACGCGCTGGCGTAGTCCACGACGTTGCTCGGCACCGGCAGTTGTTCGATCGTTGCGGCCGGGGGAGTTGCTTCTGACGACTGGGCGGGCCTCAGGGCCGCCTTGGCCATCTTCGGCTTCTGCGCAAAGGCCAGCACCGCCGCGCGAATGCTCTGCACCGCGGCCGCCGGCGTGACGTCCGCACCGAGTGCCTCGCGTAACCTGCCAAGGGCGCGGGCATGGAGCTGAGACACCCGCGACTCGTTGACGCCTAGCTCGGTTCCGATTTCCTTCATGGTCACTTCGCCGTAGTAATACAGCGCGATGACCCGCTGTTCGCGCGGCGGCAGCGATTCGATGGCCCCGCGGACGCGGTCGCGAACCTCGGTTTTCTCGTACGCGTAGTCGGGGCGCTCGGGTTCGGCCGGCACGAGCACCGCTGGCAGCTGCGACTCGTCCACGCTGTCGCCGCACGACAGCGGCGAGGTCGATTCGATGGTGTTGATGCGGACGATCATCTTGCCGAGCCGCTTCTCGTCGGAGCCGATTTCGCGCGCCAGGTCGGCGAGCGATGGCTCGTGGCCCAGGGTGCCGCGCAGCTTTTCACGGGCCGCCTCGAGCTCCCGTCGGACCCGGCGCACGCCACGCGGCCAGGCGTCCTTGCGAAGAGCGTCGATCATCGCCCCGCGAATGCGGCGCTCGGCAAAGGTCTCGAACTTGATCCCGCGTGCCTCGTCGAACCGCTCGGCAGCGTCGATGAGGCCGATGACGCCGTCCTGCACGAGATCGCTGAGGTCGATCGAGTGAGGCATGGTGGCGGCCATGCGGCGCGCGAGGGCCTCCACAAACGGCAGGCCAGCTTCTATCCGTGGATTCTTCTGTTCGAGTGATTGCGCGCTCATTCGATCTTGGTCTCCTACCTGACCGGGGAACGTCCGGAGGCGGCAGAGGTAGAGGCAACCGTGGTGCCATGTTTGTGCATCCGTGTCGCAGCACGTGCACCCGCGTCGAGCATTTGCACTAAACAGCTAATTTGGCAGTAATTTACACGATTCTGCACGGGCAGATCTGAGCAATCGTGACGACTCCGATGTGGCAGGAACGCCAAATTCTTGACTATTTCGCCGCACTGGGTCGCCAATTTTTTGGCGGTGCGATTACGAAATTCGCATACGCTTTCACAGTTTTGTCAGCCTTGTTGATTCGTTTGGAGACGGCACGAGACAAGTTGGCGGCAATCGAGACCGGAAACGTCAGCCGCACACAGGATCTGATCGGAAGGAAAGAGACGAAGGACTCGGCGAGAGGCACGAGTCCGAGAGAGTGAAGATCGCCCGTATCGAGGGAGATTCGTGCGATCCTCGCCAGCGGCAGCCGGGGTCGACGGGGCTGCGCGTTTGCGGGGGCCGTGAGTAGGCCCCTCGCCGCGTGTCGAGCCCTGTGACCTGAGGCGAACCTAAGCGGCGTTGGTGGGCGCCGCCATTCGGACGCCATCTGGCTGTCGCCAGAGGGAGTCCTGAAAGATACGGATGCTGCCGCCTGCCGTGCGAACGTATTCGACTTTATTGGCGGCGATCCAGTTATAGATGGTGCGGCGACTCACCCCAACCATCTCACACGCCTTCATGATGCTGACCGTCTGGCGCTCCATGGTACGTTTCTGCCCTCCGTGATGTGGTTATCGGCCTCTGCCTTGCACGGTTTAGGCAGGGACCGCCCAAGGCGTCCGAGGCGTGCAGGAACTACCCCTCGGGAAGGTCCCCGAGAACCCGATTCCCCAAGACTTGACGGCTCTACGGCTGAGCGCCAAGATATTGGCGCCCTGGCCCACCTCCTTTTTGTCGACGACGAGACAGCCCTCCGCAGCGTCATCGGGGAGCGTCTGCGTGAGCACGGGTTTGAGGTTACCGAAGCCGACAGCGGGGAACGCGCGCTGGAGCTCCTCGGCACTTTCGCCTTTGACGTTGTCGTCACCGACCTCAAGCTGCCGGGCGTCGATGGCCATCGCGTCATCGAGACGGCCCTCGAACGCTATCCCGGCATCATCGCCATCGTCGTCACCGGCTTCGGGACCGTGAAAGATGCGGTCGAAGCCATCAAGCGCGGTGCCGCAGACTTCGTGACCAAGCCTTTTCAGTTCGAGCAGCTGTTGCACGTTCTGCGGACGGCGTTGGAGCAGCGGCGTCTCGAGAACGAGAACGCCTACCTGCGGCAGCAGCTCGATGAGCGCTTTGGCCGCGGCGCGATGATCGGCCAGAGCCCGCGCATGCGCGCCGTGTTTCAGCTCATTGAAACCGTTGCCGGGACGGCATCGACGATTCTGATCAACGGAGAAACCGGTACTGGCAAGGAGATGGTCGCGCGCGCAATCCATCAGGCCAGCCCTCGCTGCAACCATCATTTCGTTGCCTTCAATTGCAGCGCCATTCCCGAAACGCTGCTCGAAGCCGAGTTGTTCGGACACGTGCGCGGCGCCTTCACTGGTGCGGTTGCGTCCCGTCGCGGACGCCTCGAGCAGGCGGACAAGGGCACGCTCTTTCTCGACGAAGTGGGGACGATGTCAGCGTCGCTTCAGATGAAGCTTCTGCGGGTCCTTCAGGAACGCGAGTTCGATCGTCTTGGCGACAACAAAGTCGTCAAGGTCGACGTGCGAGTCGTCGCGGCAACCAACGCCAACCTCGCCAGGATGGTGAAGGCCGGTACGTTCCGCGAGGACCTTTACTATCGCATCAACGTGATCCAGGTGGAGATGCCGCCGCTACGCGAGCGCAGGGAAGACATCCCGCTGCTGGTTCAGCACTTCCTCGCAAAGTACGCTGACGGCGCGCCGAAGCCGCAGGTGTCGCAGGACGCCATGCGACGACTGATGTCTGCGCAGTGGCCGGGCAACGTGCGTCAGCTCGAAAACGCCGTCGAGCGCGCAGTGGCGTTGCTCAATGGCCGGATGACTATCGAGGCGAGCGACCTGCCGTCAGACCTGCAGGGAGCACCATTGACGTTTCTGCCGTCGGTCGACTTTCCCGAGACCGGCGTCGATCTGCAGGGAACCGTCGCACGTATCGAGCGCGATCTCATCTCGCGTGCGCTGTCGCGCACCGGCGGCAACAAGTCTGCGGCCGCCTCGCTCCTGAATATCAAACGGACCACGCTCGTCGAAAAGTTGAAGCGGCTGCCGCATTAAGGAGCTTTCAGCTTTCAGCGCATTCAGGAATGTACACAACTCTACCAAGGCGATCGGATGAGCTGCGGGCGGCACTCCTCTTGCGATAGCCACCTCCGTCGCAAACGTTGAGGTTCAACGTTGGGCGATTTGGAGGTGGTGATGAAACGCCTGTGTGCGCTCATACTCTTTTTTACCGCCGCTGTGGCGTCGTCTGCGTGTTATGTGAAGCAGGATGAGGCGGGGCAGTGGTGGGCCTGCGAAACGTATCAGGCCGACAACGGTCCCACCGATGCCTGTTATGCATTGCCTGAACGTCCGTTTTAGTAGTGCGTCCTACCGGCCGTTCCCTACGGAACGGCCGACTCCCCTCACACGCTTCAGACGCGAAACCCTCGACGCACTGATTGATCGGTGAAGATCGTCACGTCCTTGCCATGCGCGACGACGAGGTCGACCGGCGTCGACTTGACGGTACCGGAGATCGCGCGTTCAAGCAGCGCGCGTTTCCGCTCGCCAACCGCCACAATCCAGATGTGCTGCGCTTCGAGCACATACGACAACGTCAAGGTCAGTCGTCGTGGAGGCGGCTTTGGCGAATCCTCGATCACCGTCACGCGCCCTTCCGCTTGCAGCACGGGGTGGCCAGGAAACAGCGAACAAATGTGCCCATCGTCACCCACTCCGAGAATGAGCAGATCGAGCGACGACGGTAAGGCTCTGCGTATTGCCGCGCTGCAAATGCCAGATCAGGCACCTCGGCCAACATGCGAATCGCGTTCGCGGCTTTCGCGCCAAGCGGCTTGAGGAGCATCTGCTCGGCTAATCCGTAATTCGACTCCGAGCTGTCAGGAGCAACGGCGCGTTCATCGCCCCAATACAAGGTGATGCGCGACCAGTCGACATCGGCCTCGCGCAGCGCGCCGAGGAAGATCAACGCTGCGGAGCCACCCGTCAGGCCGCAGGTAAGGGTATGCGGTTCAGGCGCCGATCCATCGCCCCGCTCGAGTGTGCCGCTGACGAGCTCCTCGAAAAAGTGCGTCATGCGGGGGCGCAACTCGACGATGGGAGCGACGACGAGCTCCATCGGGAAAGCATACAGTGCTCAAGAGCACTATTATTGATTCCATGCCTCCGCGCCATGCGTACTGGACGATTCTCGTTGACAACCAGGCGACGGCATTTCGCGCGCACGACGCTGAGGAACTGCTGCCAACGCTGAATCGGCTTCGCGAGAAGAACCCGTCCGCGATCCTGAAGTGGTTCGAGCGTGGACAACTGTTCGATTCGCGCGAAGCGGCACGGGAGCAGGGATTTGGCCGTGGCGAGCGGCGGTGGGAAGGTCCCCGACCCGATCGCGAAGAGGCGCGCGGCCACGGCGAGCGTCCGCCACGAAAACGTCCGGCGCCCGAAGCGGAACGATCCTTCGCTGAGCGGCCGGCAAACGCCGACACCGATCGCCCGCGAAACCGGGATTGGCGACCCGGCGGCGAACATCGCGATCCGCGCCAGAAGTACCAAGACGCCAAGAAGGCCAAGTGGCAGCGCTTCAAGAAAGAGATTCGCGCGCGCCACGAGCGACGGCAGGACGAGAGCAAACCACTCGAGAATCGCCCCGATCGCAAGCCGCCATTCGATCCCAATCGCCAAGATCGCTGGCGGCCGAAGGGGCCGCCGCGCGAACGCAACGATCGCGACGCTCGCTTCAGCAAGACGGACAGGCCGCCCTTCGATCCCAATCGCCAGGATCGCTGGCGGCCGAAGGGGCCGCCGCGCGAGCGCAACGATCGCGACGCTCGCTTCAGCGGTAAAACGGGCAAGCCCCCATTCGATCCGAATCGCACGGATCGCTGGCGGCCGAAAGGGCCACCGCGCGAGCGCAACGATCGCGACGCTCGCTTCAGCGGTAAAACGGGCAAGCCCCCATTCGATCCGAATCGCCCGCCGCGAAAACCGTGGGGCTCGAAGCCTGGAGGCGCCCGTGGCAAGAAACCGTGGGGAGCCAAACCCGGCGGGCCGGCGCGCAAGCCCTGGGCCGGCGACCGGGACAGGCGTCCGGAACCACGAGGCGACCGGCGCCCACCGAATGGCCCAAGGGGGCCGAAGCGTGAGTGGCGCGCCGACGGTCCGCCCAAGAGACGGAAGGATGAGGACGAGTGATCGCCCATCTCGTGCTGTTCAAGCCCAAAGACTCGCTGAGCGAGGACGATCGACTCCGATTCGTCACAGCCTTGGATCAGGCGCTGGTGAATATCCCTGGGATCGTCCGCGCCCGCGTCGGCCGGCAGCGACGGCTTGGTCGGCAGTACCGAGCAGCAGAACTCGCTCGACTTTCCGTTCGTCGCAATCCTCGAGTTCAACAACGAGAAGGACCTGCGGTCGTACCTCGAGCACCCGGCGCACCAGTCGCTCGGCGAGCAGTTTTACGCAACGTCTGAATCGGCTCTCGCGTTCGATTTCGATCTGGTCGAAGGCGATCGTGTTCGCGAGTGGGTGTTGTCGGAATCGGACGTGGGACGCTGACGTTCTATTTGTGTAAGTAGAAATTCTCGAGCGCGAGCACGTCGAGCCCGGTGCCGTAGAACACCCGGATGGCATCGCGCGGCGAGCACACCAGCGGTTCGTGGAAGCCGTTGAACGACGTGTTCACAAGCACCGGAGCGCCGGTCCTCTCGCCCCAAAGCTCGAGCAAGCGCAGAAACTTTGGCTCGTTCTCATCGACGGTGTGTACCCGAAGCGTCTGCACGCCTTCGGGCAGCACCGGGCGGAACTTCTCCGGATCGCGCGGACGATACTCGAACTGCATGAACGGTGACGACTCCGGGCCGTTCCCTGCGGAACCTCGAAATAGCGATTTAGATCGCGACGCGGGAGGCTGACGCCGTAGGTGCGATACGAGGGCCGGCGCTTGAGAAACCCGTTGAGATTCTCCAGCACGTGCGGCGCGAAGGGATCGGCCAACACCGAGCGGTGGCCGAGCGCGCGCGGGCCCCACTCCAGTCGTCCGTGATACCACCCGACGAGCCTCCCGCGCGACAAGGCGTGGAGAACGACATCCAGCAAACGCTCCTCGTGCAGCAGGTCGAAGGAGAGCTTGCAGTTCTCGAGCGTGGCCTTGATCTCGGCATCCGAATAACTCGGTCCGAGATAGGATTGCAGCTACAACACCGGACTCGACGAGTGTGTGTGTCGCCGACGGACTGCAATGAGGACACGGCGAAGCTGAGCCTCACCGGGGTCTGGCTCGGGCAGGTCGCCGTCGTGGTGCTCGCCGTGCTCATGGTGACGAACGAGTACGCGACGAGAATGATCCATACGACGTTGGAGGCGGAGCCCCGGCGCGGGTTGGTCCTCGCCAGCAAGGCGTCGGTGGTGACCGCCGCCGTCCTCGTCGCCGGCGCGCTCGGCGTGGCCGGCTCGGTGTTCGCGGCCCGGAACATCCTGCCCAGCAACGGCTACACCGCGGCCAACGGCTACCCACCGTTGTCCGCTGGCCGACGCGCCGACCCTGCGCGCGGCCGGCGGTAGCGCCGTATCTCGGGTTGATCATCGCCCTGCTGAGCGTCGGCATCGCCCGCAACGTCATCGTCCGTGACACCGCAGGATCCATCACGGCCGTCCTCATGCTGCTGTTCGCGTCTCCGATGGTCGCGGAGGTCATTGACAATCCGGTATGGCGTGAGCGCCTGCAAAGGTTCTCCCCAACGACCGCGGGGCTGGCCATACAGTCGACCGAGGCGATCATTGGAGAGCCTGCCGATCGGACCGTGGGCGGGGCTCGGGGTGCTGGCCGCCTACGCGGCGAGCGCCATCGCCATCGGTGCCGTGGTGCTCCCGGTTCCGCTGACGCGTAAGGCGGAAGCCACCACAGACGAACCGGAGTCACTTCAGAAGGGTGGGATGTCGTCCTTGGGCGGCGGCGGGGGTGGGGGCGGAGGGGGCGGCGGTGGAGGGGGCCGGTATCGGAGGAGTTCCATGCACTGGCTGGTGCGCCAGTCCTGTTTGGACAGCCGGCCCAGCACGAATCTGCACGTCGGCGTCGTCCTCGTCGGGGCTGGTCGGGTTGGGCATCGGGTCGGGTAGGTCGTCCAGGCCCGGCGGGGGTTGGCGGTGGTAGGTGTGGCCAAGCCGGCGGTCCAGATAAAGTGCCCGGGCTTGGTCTGGATGACCGTCCAGAGGCCGTCATGCCGAACCCGATGGTCGTGGCGGCAGGCGGGGCCGAGGTTGGTGTCCTTGGTCGGCCCGCCGTTGACATGGGCGGTGGTGTGTGGCTCGGCGTCGGCCCGGTGGGGCGGGCACCCGGCAGGAGGGGAATGCGCACTCGCGATCCCGGACGTGGATCCACCTGCGCAGCGCCGCACCGGGCAGCCGCGCGGCGGGATCGCCGTTGGGCGGGCCCGCCTCGGGGTGGGCCTTGGCGTGGACCTCGGCGATGATCCGGTCCCAGCCGTCGGGAAGGTCCAGCCCTCGGCACCAAGGGCAGCCAGTGTGGTCTCGGTGACCTGCACCCACACCTGCGGGCCGGGGTAGCCCCGGGCCGGCGTGCCCAGGCTCGGCCGGCGGCGGATCTGGCCGATGGCCAGTGGCGCGCCGCCAGCGTCGGTGGGCACATACCACCAGGAGGCGGCCGGGTTGCTCGCCATGGTGCGGGCCAGCTCGGCGTGCACCGGACCCCAGCCGATGAGCTCACCGGGGCGGGACTCGGTGCCGACGAGGTTGGCCAATCCGACCAGGAGCCGCAGGCCTCCCGAGCTTCGGCCGATCCAATCGCCTCGCCGGTCACCGCCCGCGCCCTCAGCCGCGCCCGCCGAGGTCAACTCAGACGCCCGCGCGTCCTCCGGTCCGGCACGGTCGGGTCGACCAGTCTCGCCGGATCGGCCCCGTCACCCTCGCCCTGACCAGAACGGGCGGCCCCGTCACCCTCGCCCTGGCCGGAACCGCCGGGGTCGGCGAAAGAGCCGGCGTGGCTGGTCGGGTCCGGGCCGGTCGGGTCGGTCGGGTCCGTGGGGTGGGGGGTCGGTGCGGGTCGGGGTCGCGGGGGTGGGTGGTGTCGATGGTGGCGAGGAGCCGGTTGAGGATCTGTGCGTCGGTGAGGCCTTGGTGGCTGCCGTCGAGCAGGGCGAGGAACAGGTCGGCGCGGACGTGGTCGATCGGGTCGGGGTGGCCGGCCTGCTTGGCGGCCTTGGCCAGCCGGTCGAGCCGGTCGCAGGCGGCGGCGACCTGATCCAGCGGCAGGTCCGAGCCGCACAGGTTGGCGGTGCCGTCGGGGTTGTTGCTGCCCACCACGCGCCGCCCGGTCAGCGCCTTTTTGTACTGGCGTCGGGCCCAGGTGGGATCCAACGCGATGGCCAGCCGGCTCATCTCCCGGATCAGCTGGCCGGTGGTGAGCCGGTGCGCCCGGGGCAACAGCCGGGCCACGACCGCCCGAGCGTGCCCGTCGGCCAGGTTCTCCGTCCACAGGCTAACACCCGCGCCCGGGCTGGTCGAGCACGCCCGTGGCCAGGGCGTCCTGTACCCGGGGCAGGCGTTGGGTCAGATCCTCGGCCAGCTCGCACAGATCGCCGGCGGCCCGGCGGGTGAGCACCAGGGCGGCTCGGACCTCGTCGGCTCCGAACTCAACCGGATGGTCGTCGGACGCCGTCGAGTCGGCCTCGGTGCGGCGGACCACCTCGGCCACGACGGCCATCAGCTGGCCCCGTTCGCGGCTGGAGCCGGTATCGGCCTTGAGCACATCCACACACTGCGAGCCGGTGAGTTTGGTCAGGTCCAGCAAGGACAGCAACGCGGCCAGGTCCGGCCCGGCCGCAGTGTCGCCCAGGGCGGCCACCGTCTCGGCGATCGGAGTCCGACAGCGTCTCCCCAGGCATGACACAAAGCATAGCCGCGACGTACGACAGATGTTCGAGCCAGGCCGGCGTGTCGCAGCCATTACAAGATTTTACGATCAGTACACAGTGGAGTTATCGCTGCCGCACGTCAGGAGTCGAAGCCGAGGCCGAGCCGGTCGAGCGTTCGCAGCCATAGGTTGCGCCGCCCCTCGTGCCGGTCGGCTTCGCGATCGACCACCGGGTCAACTGGATGACACCGGTGCGGATCGGCTCCGGTGGAAACGGCAGCGGCTTCGTCCGTACCATCTTCAGCCGGGTCAGCTCAGTCTCCTCACCCGAGAGCAGGTCCAGCATCACCCGGGCGCCGAACCGGGTCGCGCCGACGCCTAGACCCGTATAGCCAACGCCGTACGCAAGCCGACCACCGTACGCGCGCCCGAAGAACGCACAGAACCGGCTGCACGTGTCGATCACGCCGCCCCACCGGTGGGTGAACCGCACACCCTCCAGTTGCGGGAACGTATCGAAGAAGTGCTCGGCCAGCACCGTGAACGTCGCATCACGCTGATCCCGCTCCGGCGTGATCCGACCGCCCGCGTAATAGACCGCGTCGTAGCCGCCCCACAGGATCCGGTTGTCCTCAGTGAGCCGGTAGTAGTGGAATTGGTTGGCCACATCGCCGACGCCCTGTCGGCGCCGCCATCCGATCGCGGCCAACTGGGACGCCGACAGCGGTTCGGTCACGAGCACGTAGTCGTACACCGGCACGAGGTAGTGCCGCAGCCGCCGCAGCAGACGGGCTGCGTCCGTCCCCGGGCCACCCGCGCGGCGTCCACTGTGCCCTGTGGTGTCACCAGCCGAAGCCGGACACCGCCACCGTCGATGCGCACCACCGGCGTGTGCTCGTAGATTCGCACGCCAGACCAGGCACGCCTCACGTAGGCCCCATGCGAGTCGGCCGGATCGAGAACAGCGCACCCGGCTCGATCCCAGACGCCGCCGTGATAGAGCGGCGTCAAGCTCCGCCCGGACCGCCTCGGCGTCCAGTAGGTCCAGCTCGTGGCCCAGTCCGCGAGCGATCGCGTGATGCTCCCGCAGGTCATCCATCTGCCACTCGGCCAGGGCGACGCTCAGCTCCCCCGTCCGCTCGAAGGCGCAGTCGATGCCGTACCGCTGAAGGACGCCTCGATGCCGTCTAGATTGGACTGACCCAGGCGCTCCAGCGTCGCGATCTCGTCGGGGAAGCGGGAGATCCGTCCCCAGACCGTGAGTGAGGCTCGCCGCGCAGAAGCCGCCGTTGCGACCGGACGCGGCCCAGCCGACGGTCTTCGCCTCAAACAGGACGACATCCCGCGCCGGATCGCGCTCCTTGGCGATCAGCGCGGTCCATAGGCCGCTGAACCCACCGCCCACGACGGCCAGGTCAGCCGAGTCGTTGCCCCGCAGCGGATCGGTCGGCGTCGGGGCATCGGCCCGGTCGATCGAGAACGGATGCGGCGCGGCGTCGGCCAGCGCACGCCGCAGCCGACCCGAGCCGCCCTCGGGCCCAAACTTTCGGGGCATGACTCGACCGCTACCTCGATCGGCGTCGGGACACGACCGCGGTCGTGATGGCGATGAGAACGCCGACCGCGAAGATCAAGGTACCCATGATGTTCACCTGCGGCGGGAGGCCTACCGGGTCGCGCCCCAGACCCAGAGCGGGAACGTCTGGATGGTCGTACCGGCGGCGAACTGCGTGATGACGAAGTCGTCGATAGAGAGCGCGAACGCGAGCAGGGCGCCGGACAGCACCGCCGGGAAGATCGATGGGAAGGTGACAAGCCAGAACGTGGTCCACGGTCCGGCACCCAAGTCGCGAGCCGCCTCCTCCGTGAACCGGTCCAGCGTGAGGACACGCGCCCGCACCACCACCGCGACGAACGAGATCGAGAACATCACGTGGGCGACGAGGATCGTGAGAAAGCCACGTCCCACGTTGAGGCTCACGAAGTACGTCAGCAATGACGCGCCCATCACGAGTTCGGGCGACGCGATCACGGCGAACATGACGAGGTTGAGCGTGCCGTGGCCGCGGAAACGGTACCGGCCGAGGGCGACGCCGATGAGCGTCCCCAATGCACCGGCGATCACCATCGTCGCCGTCGCGGCAGCGAGCGAGATCCAGAGACTACTGGTGAGCGCGGGAATGTCGAAGATCCGGCCATACCACTTCAGGGTGAATCCCTGCCAGGTCTGGTTGATCCGCGACTGGGTGTCGTTGAACCCGAACAGGATCATCACGCCGATCGGCAGTACCAACCAGATGATGACCAACCACGTGTACATGAACAGGAGCCGTTCCGCGAGCCGCCGACGCGCGCGGCGCGCGGAGCTTGCTCGGCGGGACTTGTGCGCGTGTCAATGAGTGTCACCGTGCGGCCACCTTCATCACGTCCTCCGTGCCCAGCATCCGGGCGTACGCGAAGATGCCGACCAGCAGGATCGCCATGAGCGTGAACGACAGCGCCGACGCGGTCGGATAGCCCTGGAATTTGAGGTACTGGGTCTGGATCACCTGCCCGATCATCGTCGTGCTCGAACTGCCGAGGATCTCCGAATTGACGTAGTCCGAACTGGCGGCACGAACGTCATGAGCACTCCCGCAAAGACGCCGGGCAGCGAGAGAGGGAAGACCACCCTCCGGAACACCTCGGTCGGCGTCGCGTAGAGGTCCCGGGCCGCCTCGACGACGCGGGGTCGATCGCTCCAGCGCCACGTAGATGGGCAGCACCATGAACGGTAGGTAGTTGTAGACCAGGCCGAATATCACCGCGGGTGCGGTGCCGAGGATGTGGAAGCTCTGCGGCAGCAGCCCGATCTCCTTGAGCGGCCCCAGCAGAATTCCCTCGTCGGTCAGGATGAACTTCCACGAGATCGTCCGCAGCACGAACGTGACGAAGAACGGCAACAGGATGAGGAACAGGTACGTCGACTTCGCGATCCGCCGTAGAACGCGATCCAGAAGGCGATCGGAAACGAGATGACGATCAGCAAAACGGTGGTGATCAGCCCGTACACCAGCGACCGCATGAACTGGGTCTGGTAGGCCTGGAACCCGTCTACATAGGTCTGCCAGTGGAAGGTTTGCTGATAGCCGCTGACGATGTCGCCCTGCTGGAAGCTGGAACCACACCATCGCGGCCATCGGCACCACGAAGAAGAGGAGCAGCCACAGGCCGCCCGGCAGGATTAGCAGGTACGGCGCCAACCGACCACGCATGGCGGCTCCTCTCTCGTGTCGACGACTTGAGGATCAGCCCAGGACGATCGGCTCGAAAATGTCCTGGTACTGCTGCTGCTCGGAGGCGTTGGCGAAGTCGCGGTAGTAGTGCAACTTCGCGTAGTCGGCCTCCGATGGGAAGCACGAGCGGGCTCGTGGCCAGGGCCTCGTAGAACTCCTTGTCCTCACCCGTCGCCTCCGCCGCGTGCTGCTGGATCGCTTGCTGGGCCGCGGGGACTGGCGCCATGTAGTTGATGTACTCGGCGAGTGTCGCGGCGACCTCGACCTGGTAGAAGAAGTCCATCAGCATGATCGCGTCGACCGGGTTCTGTCGCCGTGATCGGGATCGTCATGTTGTCGGTCCAAGAGAGTCGCGCCCTCTTCGGGGACAACGAACTTGAGGTTCGTTCCCTCCTCGAGGTTCTTCTGGAAGATGTCTCCCGACCAGGCCTGGGTGATCCAGACCTCGCCTCGCCGCCCAGCGCGTCGATGTAATCCTGGCCGTAGTACTTGCGGACAAGCGGCTTCTGCGTCTTGAGGTCGTCCGCAGCCCGCTGCCAGTCGGCCGGGGTCTACTGCTCCGGGCTGATGCCGTTCTTCATCATCCCGAAGTTGCCGAGCTCCTGCGAATCGCTCATCATGCCGACCTTGCCGCTGAAGGCGGGGTCCCACAGGGTCGGCGAGCTTCGTGATCGGCCGGGTGATCCGGGTCGGCGTTGTACGCGATGCCTGTGATACCCGACGCCCACGGCATGCTGTAGACGTTGCCCGAGTCGTACGCGGCGGTCGTGCTCTACTTCCCGACGTTCGCCTTGAAGTTCGTGAGCCTCGCTTGGATCGAGTGGTGCGAGGAAGCCCAGCGCCACGAACTGCTTGAACTGGAGGCCGTTGGTGATGACCATGATGTCGTACCCGATGGACTGGCGGGCCGACAGCTGGGGTTGCACCTTCGCTAAAACGACGGACCCATGTCCTCGATGACTTCCTGATAGGTCACCGTGATGCCGGTGTCCTTCGTGAAACTGCGCGCAGCTCCGGCTCTGCCCGGATCGATATATAGCGGCCAGTTCGCGAAGTCGACGTGACCGTTCTTCTGCTTGCCCGTCCAGTACTGCGCGATCTGTGTCGGCGATGGGGTTCGAGGGCGCCGGTGTGCCTTTCCCTTCTAATGCCACACGCGGCCAGCGCGAGTCCCCTGCGGCCGACAGACCGGACAATTGCAATGCGTCGCGGCGGCTCAGTCGACGTTGGGTGAGGCCCCGCATGAGGGCCGGGTCATTAGGTGTTTGCGAGTTCATCGCTCTCCAATCGCATATGAGTGCTGTGGGTTCCAGGAGAGGAAGATGTTGTCGCCCCTGACGGCGATGTCGTCCGCCGACGATGTGTTCTGGTCGAAGACGACGACGTGCGCGCCGGTCGATGTGGTGATGTTGTAGTTCGTCGAGGTGCCAAGGTAGACCACCTCGTCGTCGACGACGCCTCGCAGGAGGCTGGCGCCGTCCGCGGTCGGCTTGGTCGTGCTCATGCCGATCTTTTCGGGCCGTACGGTCAGTTCGAGCGCGCTCCCCGGATATACCCCGTTGTGGCCGAAGCGGCACGACAATGCGCTCGTCCGGCACCGTGATATCGACGACGGCCTGTCCATTCTCGACAGACGTCACCGTGCCGGTCAGCAGGTTGGAGGTTCCGATAAAGCCCGCGACGAACTTCGTCGCGGGGTGCTCGTAGATCTCCCGCGGAGTGCCCAGATGCTCAATGGAGCCGTTGTGCATGACCGCGATGCGATCCGACATCGTCAACGCCTCACCCTGGTCGTGCGTCACGTAGACGAACGTGATGCCGACCTCGCGTTGGATGCGCTTGAGTTCGACCTGCATGGCCTGGCGCAGCTTGAGGTCCAGCGCGCCGAGCGGCTCGCTGAGCAGCAACGCCCGCGGGCCGTTGACCAGCGCGCGGGCCACCGCGACCCGCTGCTGCTGGCCACCCGACAGTTCCCGCGGCCGGCGCCGCTCCCGACCGGTGAGGTCCACGATCTCAAGCATCTGCCCAACCCGGCGCCGGATCTCCGGCAACTGGGCACGCTCTTGCGTTTGAGGCCGAACGCGACATTCTCGTAGACGTTCATGTGCGGGAAGAGCGCGTATGACTGGAAGACCATGTTCACGTCGCGCCGGTTCGGGGCTACGCCGGTGACGTCGACGCCACGGAGGTAGACCGACCCCGTTGTGGGCTCCTCGAATCCGGCGATCATCCGCATCGTGGTCGTCTTGCCGCAGCCGGACGGGCCGAGCATCGAGAAGAACTCGCCCTCCCGGATGGCCAGATCTACACCGGCGACCGCGGTGACGACCTCGCCGTGCGAGTGGTACTCCTTGGAGATACCCGTAAGTTCGATGGCCATCTCGTCAGCCAGGGGACGCTCGGCCGGGAGCCGGAGCGGAGGTCGTTGCGGTCATCTAGTCAGCCCCCTGATGGCCGAAGTAGCTCATGACGTGCTTGAGTCGGTATATTCCTCAAACCCATAGATAGACAAGTCCTTGCCGTTTCCTGAGTGACCAAAGCCGCCATGCGGCATTTCTGAGACGAATGGGATGTGTGTGTTGACCCACACCGCCCCGAAGTCCAGCCGTCGCGACACCCGCATGGCTCGGCCATGATCCCGCGTCCAGACGCTGGCCGCCAGCCCGTAGCGGACGGTCGTTTGCCCACCGCAAAGCCACGTCCTCTGGAACCGAACGACTGGACCGTGATCACCGGGCCGAAGACCTCCTCCTGGACCATCTCGTCGGCTTGCCTCAGGCCGGAGACGACGGTCGGCTGCAGGAAGTAGCCCCGGTCGCCGATCCGGCCGCCGCCGGTGACGACCTCGGCGTGGTCCGGCGCCCGGCTCAGGAAGCCCTGCACCCGGTCGAGCTGGTCGTGGTTGTTGACCGGCCCGAAATACGCCTCGGTGTCGTCTGGCCCGCCCACCCTGGTGGCGCGGGCGGCCTCGGCGCAGCGTGGCCGGGAAGTCGGTGGCGACGCGCTCCTGCACCAGCACCCGCGCCGCGGCCGTGCAGTCCTGGCCGGCGTTGAAGAAGCCGGCACCCGCGATGCCCGCCGCCGCGGACTCGAGGTCCATGTCGTCGAAGACGATGACTGGCGCCTTGCCACCGAGTTCCAGGTGGTTTCGCTCGAGGTCGGGCGCGCCGGCGGCCGCGGCGACCTCCATACCGGCACGAGTGGATCCGGTGATGGACACCAGTTGCGGCGTCGGGCGCGAAATCAGCGCTCGCCCGGTGTCACGGTCGCCGCAGACGACGTTGAGCACACCGGGCGGCAGGAGCTCGGCCGCGATCTCGGCCAGCATCAGCGTGCTCACCGGCGTCGGCGTCGGACGGCTTGAGCACGACTGTGTTCCCGGCCGCGATCGCCGGCGCGAACTTCCAGACGGCCATCACCATCGGGTAGTTCCACGGCGCCACCTGGGCGCAGACCCCTATCGGCTCCCGCCGTACGAACGAGGTGTGATCCTTGAGGTACTCCGCGGCTGACGCACCCGAGAGCAGCCGGGCCGCACCGGCGAAGAAGCGCAGTTCGTCGACGAGCGGGCCCAGTTCCTCCTGGCGGGCGGCCGCCACCGGCTTGCCGGTGTTGCGGCACTCGGCGGCCACGATTTCCTCGCCCCGCGCCTCGACCGCGTCGGCCAGACGTAGCAATGCGCGCTGCCGCTCGGCCGGCGTAGTGTCCCGCCACTGCTGCTCGAACGCCCCGGCGGCGACGGCCATCGCGGCGTCGACGTCGGCCGGTCCGGACAGCGGTGCCTGCGCGTAAACCTCCCCCGTGGCCGGATTAACGACGTCTGACGTCAGACCGTCCTTGGTCTCGACGGACTCACCGCCGACGAAGTTGCGCAGCCGAAGGCAGCGACGCCGCTGTGGTCACTCATCCTCCG
>CAWDKH010000011.1:0-321679 GCA_963802905.1 uncultured Solirubrobacteraceae bacterium
GGACCTGGTGAACATCCGCGCGCTCGACGCGCGCGTCACCGGCCAGTGCTCGAGCGGCAGCCCGTCGCTGACCGGCACGTGGTCGATCGCCGGCCTCAGCGTGCTCGGCGTCCCGATCGGGACCGACCGCACCGTGTCACGGACGCTCACGATCGACTCGCGCTCAATCGACCCCTCGAACCTCGACCCGACCCTGATCCTCCCGCCCGGCGCCGACCTGTCGGCCTTCCGCGCCGCGCTCCAGCCCGTGCTCGACGCGCTGCCGAACATCGCGATCCCCGAGGCGCTCGCGCGGCTGCAGGTCACGCCGGGCCAGCAGGTGCGCAGCAGCAGCCGGCTGACCCAGCGCGCGCTGTCGATCTCGCTCGCGATCGCGGGCCAGAGCGTCTTCAACTTCGTCGCCGGCGAGGCGACCGTGGCGCGCGAACGTCGGCTGCGGCGAGGCGACCGCCACGCAGGCGCTGCGCTGCACGACGCGGCGGCTCGTGCTGATCGACGTGGTGCGGCGCAAGGGCCGCGTGCGCCTGCTCGGCGCGGCCGACCGCCGGCTCGCCGGGCGCCGGGTGTCGATCCGCTACCTGGACACCGGCAAGCGCGTCGCGCGGCCGCGGGTGGGCAAGGACGGGCTGTTCCGGGCGACCGCGAAGCTGCCGCCGGCCGCCGTGCGCGGCACCAACCGCGCGCGCTACCAGGCGCGCATGGGCAAGGAGCGCTCGCTCGCGCTGAAGCTCGCGCGCCGCTTGCGGATCACCTCGATCACGCCCAAGGGCCGGAAGGTGGTGGTGCGCGGCCGCATCTCGCAGCCACTCGCCGACCCGATCCAGCGGATCACGGTCACGCGCCGGGTCTCGTGCGGTCGCGTCGAGGTCGTCAAGCGCTTCAAGCCGCGCAAGAACGGGCGCTTCCGCGTGACGCTGTCGGGCGCCAAGACGCGCCAGGTGGCGACGTTCCGCTTCCGCACGCTCGTGGGTTCCGCGAGGGCAACCCGAAGCTGTTCCGTACGTTCACGCTCCCGCAGTACGTCGACATCGGCTGAGCGGAACCATGCGCCGGACCAAGATCGTCGCGACCATCGGACCGGCCTCGCGCGACCCCGAGGTGCTGGTGAAGATGGTGGCCGCGGGCATGGACGTCGCGCGCCTGAACTTCTCCCACGGCTCTGCAGAGGATCACGCGGAGGTCGCCGACCGCGTCCGCGACGCGTCCAACCGCGCCGGCCGCGCGGTGGCGATCCTGCAGGACCTGCCGGGCCCGAAGCTGCGCATCGGCAAGCTGCGCGACGACGTCGTCGAGCTCGGCGCGGGCGACGACCTGACGTTCGTGTGCGGCGACGGGGACGGCGGGGGCGACGGCGACCGCCACCGCATGTTCATCTCCTGGGCCGGGCTCGCCGACGCCGTCGGGCCGGACGAGATCATGTACCTCGCCGACGGCTCCGTGCGCCTGCGCGTGACGACCACGCGCCCCGAGGCGGGCGAGATCGACACGGTCGTGGAGGTCGGCGGGCCGGTCGCCTCGCGCCAGGGGCTCAACATCCCGGGCGAGGCGGCGACGCTGCCCGCGGTGCCGGAGGAGGACCTCGAGCACCTGCGCACCGGCGAGAAGATCGGCGTCGACCTCGTCGCGCTGTCGTTCGTGCGCCGCGCGGAGGACGTCGAGTTCGTCCGCGGCCATACGCGGCTCCCGCTGATCGCGAAGATCGAGAAGCCGCAGGCGGTGCAGCGCGCGGAGGAGATCGTGCGCGCGGCCGACTGCGTGATGGTCGCCCGCGGCGACCTCGGCATCGAGATGCGGATCGAGGAGGTGCCGATGGTGCAGAAGCAGGTGATCTCGCTCGCCGGCGCGCTCGCCCGGCCGTCGATCACCGCGACGCAGATGCTCGACTCGATGGTCTCCTCCTCGCGCCCGACGCGCGCTGAGGTCGCCGACGTCGCCAACGCGATCCTCGACGGCACCGACGCCGTGATGCTCTCCCAGGAGAGCGCGGTCGGCCACTACCCGGTCGGCGCGATCGAGATGATGGCCAAGATCGCCGAGCGCACCGAGCCCTCGGCGCCCTACCGCGAGTGGCAGGAGCGCCGCGTGCGGCGCGACCGCCGCGACCCGGCCTACACGATCGCCTACACCGCCTGCCGCGCCGCCTACGAGCTAGGGCTGGCCGCGCTCGTGGCGCCGACGCTGTCGGGCCGCTCGGCCCGCCTGATCTCCGCCCACCGCCCGACCTGCCCGATCTACGCGCTCTCGCCGGGGCGCGAGACCGTGCGGCGCTGCGGGCTGATGTGGGGCGTGCACGCGGCCTCGATGCGCCGCTACGAGGTCACCGAGGACCTCGTGCGCGCCGCCGCCGCGCGCGTCGTCGAGCTCGGCTTGGTCAAGCCGGGCGAGCGCATCGGCATCACTGCAGGGCTCCCCTCCGGCCGGCCGGGGACGACGAGCCTGCTGCAGATCACCGACGTCTAGCGCGCACGACGCTGTCGACCCGCGTCTTCGGCGCCTCGCCCTTGAACGCGTGCTGCCGCTCGCGCAGCTCGCTCGCCTGCAGCTCCCAGCGATCCTCGGGCAGCGCGAGGTCGGCGACGACCTCGTCCAGGCTCGGGAGGTCGGCGTGGTGGTGGTGCTCCGGTGACGGGACGTGGCCGACGACCAGCAAGGTGCCGCCGTCGGCGACCAGGTCGGCCGCGGCGCGGAGGATGCGGGCGCGGGGCAGCTCGACGTCCGAGTGCAGGAAGCTCGCGGTGACGAGGTCGAACGGGCCGGCGGGGAGCGAGACCGCGAAGTCGTGGCGCTCCCAGGTGACGCTGACGCCGGCCTCGGCGGCGTGCTGCGCGGCGACGTCGAGCGCGGTCTGGGAGATGTCGGTGGCGGTCACCGTCCAGCCCTGCGAGGCGAGCCAGATCGCGTCGCCGCCCTGGCCGCAGCCAAGGTCGAGCGCGGTCCCGGGCTCGAGGTCTGCGACCTCCTCGACCAGCGACGCGTTCGGCTTGCCGCTCCAGCGGCTCTTGCCGCCGGCGTAGAAGTCCTCCCAGAACGCCTCGGCGTCCGTCACGGGCGTGCGCGCTCGTAGAACCCGGCCTCGGCGCGGCCGAGCTCGGTGACCGGCTCGTCGTCGTACATCCACTCGCGCGCGATCCGGTGGAAGTTGCCGTGCGCGCGCATCTGCGAGAGCACAGCGAGCGTGAGCATCTCGACGCGGCGGCCGAACAGGTGGTCGGCGGGCAGCGTCTCGTGGCGCATCTGGCCGAAGTGCGACGAGCGCGGGTCGGACATCTCGATCATCACCTGGGTCGCCATCTCGGGGAGCAGCTCGATGTCCCCGTCGAGCACGTACCACCAGGTCGCGTCGAGGAACTGGGCGAGCAGCTTGTCCTCGCGGAAGTTCTCCGGGTGCTTCAGGAAGCCGGTCTCGGCCCAGATCCGCTTGAGCTCGGCGCCGTCCTGCTCGTGACCGGCGCGCTGGCAGGCGAGCTCGATCTCGAGCAGCTCCTTCGGCATCACCTTGAACAGCCCGAAGTCGAGGAACGCGACCTTGCCGTCGTCCATCAGCAGGAAGTTGCCGGGGTGCGGGTCGCCGGAGAACTGGTGGTGGCGGTACATGCAGCCCATGTAGAAGCGGAAGATGATCTCGCCGACGCGGTCGCGCGTGGCCTGGTCGAGCTGCTTGACGGCGTCGAAGCCGAGGCCGGAGACGAACTCGGACACGATCACCTTCTCGCGCGTCAGCGACGTCACCACGTCGGGCACGACGATGAACGGGTGGCCGCGGAAGATCCGCGCCATCGAGCGCTGGTTCTGCGCCTCGAGCTCGTAGTCGAGCTCGTCGCCGATGCGGCTGCGCACCTCCTCGGCGGTCGCCTTGACGTCGAGCCCCGGCGCGACCCGCTTCATCAGCCGCAGGATCATCCCCAGGTTCTGCATGTCGGCCCGCACCGCCTGGGCGACGCCGGGGTACTGGACCTTGACCGCGACGTCGCGCCCGTCGTGCAGCCGCGCGCGGTAGACCTGGCCGATCGAGGCGGCGGCGATCGGGATCTCCTCGAACTCGGCGAACGCGTCCTTCAGGGACTCGCCGAGCTCCGACTCGATCACCTTGCGCATGTCGTTGAAGCGCACCTTCGGCGCCGCGTCGCGCAGCTCGCCGAGCTTGCGCTGGAACTCCTCGCGGTACTCCTCGGGCACCAGGCCGACGTCGAGGAACGACATCACCTGGCCGAGCTTCATCGCCGCGCCCTTCATCGTCCCCAGCGCAGCGACGATCTGCTCGGCGGCCTCGATGTGGCGGCGCTCGAGCGCCTTCTGCTTGCCCTCCTCGCCGCGGGCGAGGTTGGTCGTCGCCGTGCCGAGCTGGCGCGCGGCCTGACCCGCCGCGAGGCCGGTCACCCGAGCCGTGCGAGAGATGCGTGAGGTCGGGATCCGATCCTTGGCCATGCCTGGAAAGGCATGGTAGGCGGCTAAGGGGTGGGCGCCGGGGTTGCGCCGGCCGGAGCGGGCGTTGCGCCCGCGGGAGCGGGCGTTGCGCCGGCGGGCGCGGGCGTCGCGCCCGGGGTGACCGTCGGCGTGGCCTGCGCGTTCGGCGTCTCGGTGGGCGTCGGGGTCGGGGTCTCCTCCTCGCCCTCCTGCGTGGCCGTCGGCGTGGGGGTCGGCGTCGGCGTCGGTGTCGAGCTCTTCCTGCCGCCGAAGAACGTCGTGCTGTTCCCGCTGCCCGACGACGACGACGAGCCGCCGAACGTCAGCTCACCCGCCGTCACGACGACGGCGGCGATGCCGAACGCGATCGCGCCGGTCACCAGCGCGATCACGACCTTGCGCTTGGTGAAGAACCCGCTGCCGGGGGGATCGGGCTCGCGCAGGCCGAACGGATCGTCCGTGCGCTCCGGATCGACCTCGAGCCGCTCCTCCTGGGGATCCAGCGGGTCGAAGTCGCGGCCCGCGGGCTGGCGCACCGCAGTGCCCTGGGGCGTCTTTCGCCAGACCCCGACCTCCTGCACCTTGGTGACCGGGTGCTTGAGGCTCTCGGAGACGAGAGTGACAATGACTGGTGTGATGGCGGCGGCCACGACGCCCCCGCCTTCCCACAAGAGCGGGACGACCACCGCGGCCGTGGCAGCGGACGCGCTGGCGATCAGGAGTGTGGTGACCGAGATGCCGCCGGACTTCTCGCGGCTCATCCCCCCTTACGCTAGCGAGACCTGTGAGCCGGGCACGATGTCGTCCCGGCCGTCGGGCCAGCGAACCCACGCTTTGTGCCCGCCGTCGTAGTCGTCGCCGAGCAGCACGAGCGTCGCCTGCTCGCCCATCGCGGTGCACTCGCGACCGTCCTCGTAGTCCTCGCCGCGCCAGATCCGGACGAACCCGTTCGTCTCGAGCTCGTCGCCGACCGTGGTTGGGTCGGTGTGGCCCGGCCGGATCGTCGTCTCGGGCGGCAGCTTGAGCAGGACCTCCATGATCGAGTTCTTGAGGTCGGCGTAGCCGCTCGAGCCGGGGGCGCGGACGCCGCCGACGGAGCCCTTGAACAGCGTGTCGCCGGTGAAGACGTCGGTGCCGCCGACCAGCAGCGAGAGCATCCCGGCCGTGTGGCCGGGCGTGTGCAGCGCCTTGACGGTCAGGCCGCCGATCTCGAGCTCCTGGTCGGGGAGCAGGTCGCCCGTCGCGCCGGGGACGTCGCCGCGCTCCTCGGGGTGGATCAGGACCTGGGCGTCGGGCCAGCGCTGCTTGAGCTGGTCGAGCTCGGCGACGTGGTCGCCGTGGCGATGGGTGAGCAGGACGTGGGTGACGTTGAGGTCGTGCTCGTCCGCCTTGGCGATCAGCGGCTCGACCGGGCCGCCGGCGTCGACGAAGAACGCGTCGCCGCCCGCCTCACCGGCGACGAGGTACGTATTCGACAGCCAGCCGTCGCTCATGGAACGTTCGAGGATCATGGATGGGACACTACGCGCCGATGCCGCGCGGTCGCTGGGTGCTCACCTCGCTCATCCCGTTCGGCTGGGTCACGTGGACGGGCTTCCTCTACGCGGGCTTTCGCGCCAAGCGGCCGGCCTGGGTGGTGGTCGGCTTCGTCTACCTCGCGATCACCGCGGTCACGATCCTCGTCACCTCGCTCGACAACAACGAGGAGGGGCTCGAGGACAACCTCGGCTACATCCTCATGTTCTGCGCCTGGGGCGTCGGGATCCTGCAGGCGTTCCTCACGCGCAAGCCCTTCTTGCGGCGGCTGGCGATCATCGACGACCCCGCGCTGCAGGCGGCGCAGACCGCCGAGGAGCGCCGCACGTTCGCTCGTGAGCTCGCGCAGCGCGACCCGGCGCTCGCGCGCGAGGCGCTGATCGGCCGCAGCGGCGGCTTCGACGAGGCCGGCGTCATCGACGTCAACCACGCGCCGGTCGAGGACATCGCCGACCTGCCGGGCATCGACGCCGACACCGCGCGTCGGATCGTGGCGGTGCGGGACGGCGTTGGCGGCTTCTCCTCGCTCGAGGACCTCGGCATGACCATGGACCTGCCCGGCGACGTGGTCGAGCGCCTGCGCGGCCGCGTGGTGTGCCTCCCGCGCTGAGTAGCCTGCGAGCCATGGAGCTCATTCACACCTGCTACCGCATCGGCGAGATCGACCGCTCCGTCGCGTTCTACGAGGCACTCGGCTTCGAGGAGCGGCGGCGGATGCCGATCCGCGAAGAGGCGATCAACGTCTTCATGGGCCTGCCCGGCGACGGCGACCGCCTCGAGCTGACCTACAACCACGGCGTCGACTCGTACGAGCTCGGCACCGGCTACAACCACATCGCGCTCACCGTCGACGACCTCGACAGCACGCTCGAGGAGCTCGGCGGGCAGGGCATCGAGCCGGAGAAGCCGCCCTACAGAGTGCACGAGGGCGGCTCGCGGATCTGCTTCGTGCGCGACCCGGACGGCTACCGGGTCGAGCTGATCGAGCGGCGCTGAGGCGCCGCAGCCATCCTGGCGGTTGGTTCAGTACCCAACCGCGACGAGACCTGGCCGTTGGTTCAGTACCCAATCGCGACCGAGTTGAAATTCTCGCGTGTCTCGTCCGCAATCCGAAAGGCAGCGCGCCTATGGCCGGCCCCACGCTTCTCGCTGATCCCAGACCTGGCCGCCGGCCCAGCATCGTGCTGCTCGCGACCTTGGTCGTGGCGTTCACGGGGGCGATGGCGCCAAAGGCGAGCGCGACGATCGAGATCCAGAACTACAACGACCCTGCCGGCGACCCGACGCGGATCACCTATCGCATGTTCGCGGGCGAGCCCGAGCCGCTCATCCCCGACTTCGTGCTGGGCGACGGCGAAGCGACAAGCTTCGGCCCCGACCCCAACCGGTATGGACCCTCCTACACCTTCCAGGCGCTGCCACCCGCGGGCTGGCGAGTCGCCGACATCCGGTGCGCGTCCACGTCGGGGCCCGACACCTTCGCGTACGACGTCGCGAACGGGCGAGTGACGATCACCCACCGCGTCGGCGAGGACCACTTCTGCGCGTTCACCAACCGCAAGACGTCCTCGTTCGGGAGCGGCGGTGGCAGCGGCGGGACCGCGGGCGGCTCGATCGGCTTCTCGCCGACGGCGCCTGGCACCTCGCCCACCTCCCGGAGCAACGCCCCCGCGCTGCTGCGAGTCCGGGGTGGTCGCCGGTTCGCCAGGGCGACGATCCGCATTGCGCGCAAGTCGGTCATCAGGCTTCAGCTGCGGAGGGGCAAGCGCGTGGTCGGCACCACGCGCGTCACGCGCAAGGCCGGGACGCACGTCGTCAAGGTCACGCTGCGCAAGAAGTGGCGCCTCAGGTACCAGCGCCAGGGGCGCAAGCGCGTGACCCTCACCCTGAGGGTGGTCGTCGTCGGCCGCAACCGTGCGGCGAAGGTCTTCGCCTCTGGCGTGATCGTTCGCCTGTAGGCGGGCCGACATGAGGGTCGAGTGGGGGACCAGCGGCTTCTACGACCCACCCTGCAGAATGAGGGCCGATGCGCCTTGGGGTCATCGCAGACGTGCATGCCAACCTCCACGCGCTGGATGCTGCACTCGCGTTCCTCTCCACCCAGGATGTGGACGAGTACCTCTGCGCGGGCGACCTGGTCGGCTACGGGCCGCTGCCCAATGAGTGCGTCCGACGGCTGGCCGATCTCCCCGCGCACTGCGTGGCCGGCAATCACGACCTCATCGCCCTCGAGCGGCTGAGCGACGAGAACTGCATCCCGCTGGCCCAGGCCAGCCTCCGCTGGACGCGCCAGGCGCTCGACGACGACGTGCGAACGCTGTTGGAGAAGCTGCCGACCGGCGCGACGGTGGAGGGCGTTGCGCTACACCACGGCTCCGTGACCGATCCAGAGGAGTACGTGCTGACGCAGGCACAGGCGCTCGCGTGCCTCGACGACCTCGAGCGGATCGCGCCCGCGGCGGAGATCCTCATCCTGGGACACACGCATCGCCCCATGGCCATCGGCCCGCGCAGTGGCTCGCTGTTGCGACGACGGACGGGCACGGTGACGCTGCCGCCGGGCGAACCGGTGGTGCTCAATCCCGGAGCGGTCGGACAATCGCGCAGCCGGGATGTCCGCGCTCGCGTGATGGTGCTCGACCTCGCGGCGCGGGAGGCGAGCTTCCACGCGCTCTCCTACGACGTGGCCCGCTGCCGGCAGGCGCTGCGCGAGCGCGGCCTGCCGGTTACGTCCTGCCATCTCCCGCGGTCGCGTCGGGAGGACGTCGTCGGCGCCGCCAAGCGCGGGGTTCGCCGCGTGCAGTCGAGGTATATCGGACGCCGAACGCGATGACTTCGCGGCGCAGCGGGGACCCGTTGGCGCTCGTGATGGGAGACGTCGACCTGGTCCGGGCGCTCGGCATCGCGGGCATCTCCGCCGCCTTCCTCGGCTCCCCCAACGATCCCGCCCGCTTCTCGCGCCACGTTCGGGTGTCGCTGCCGTGGACCGATCCCTGGGAGCGCCAGGAGGCCATGGTCGACTCGCTGCTGGCGTTCGCGACCACGCGGGCGCAGGCGCCGGTCCTCTTTCCACAGACGGACGCGTCGCTGCGTCTGGTCTCGCGACACCGCGACCGGCTTGGCGACGGGTTCCGGTTGACCCTGGCCGACGCCGATCTGGTCGAGCAGTTGATGGACAAGGGCCGCTTCCAGGCCCTGGCCGCTCGTCACGAGTTGCCGGTGCCCCGCGCCCAACGCCTCGATCCGGGCCCGGCTCAGCCGCCGCCCGCCCTCGACGTGCCCTTCCCGCTCGTGATCAAGCCCCTCGTGCGGACACCGGGCTGGAGGCGCCTCGCGGGCAGCGCCAAGGCGCTCCACGTGCCGGGACGCGAGGACTTCGTCGCGCTCTGGCGCCGGCTCGTCGACCTCGAGTCGCCGATCCTGGCCCAGGAGCTCATACGCGGACCGGAGCGCGGCATAGAGAGCTTCCACGCCTACGTCGACGAGTCGGGCGCGATCCCCGGCGAGTTCACCGGCCGCAAGATCCGCACCCTGCCCTCGCGCTACGGGCACAGCACGGCCGTCGAGATCACGTTCCTGCCCGATGTCGCCGAGCTGGGGCGCGAGGTGCTCGCCCGGCTGAGCCTGCGCGGCGTCGCCAAGCTGGACTTCAAGCGCGACGAGCGCGGCCGGCTTCATCTCCTCGAGGTCAACCCGCGGTTCAACCTCTGGCACTACCCCGGAGCGGTGGCCGGCGTGAACCTCCCCGCGCTCGTGTACGCCGATCTCACCGGGCGTCAGCGTCCACCAGCCGCGTCCGTGCCCCGGCGGGTCGTATGGTGCGACCCGCTACCGGACCTGCAGGCAGCGTACGCGGAGGGAACCTCACCGCTTGAATGGCTGCGGTGGGCACGCGGGTGCCAGACCATGTGCGGGCTGGCATGGCAGGACCCGCTCCCGTTCGTGCGTGGCATGCTCGTGCCGGCGGTGCGGCGTCGGCTGATCAGGACGCAGCGCCGCAGAAGCGGCTAGCGTTCGTGCGGTGAGCGACCGACGCCTCGCGGTGATCGACCTCGGCTCGAACTCCTTCCGCCTGGTCGTCTTCACGTGGGGCGAGCACGGCGGCCACGGCTGGTGGCGCCGGACGGACGAGATCCACGAGGCGGTGCGCGTGGGCCAGGGGCTCGACGCGGCCGGCGAGCTGCAGCCGGAGCCGATGGAGCGCGCGCTCGAGACGATCGAGCTGTTCGCGCACTTCTGCCGCGCCACCGGCATCGACGACGTGCGACCCGTCGCAACGTCGGCGATCCGCGACGCGACCAACCAGGCCGAGTTCCTGAAGGCGGCGCGCAAGCGCTCGGGGCTCGAGGTCGAGGTCCTCTCGCCCGAGGACGAGGCACGCTACGGCTACCTCGCCGCGGTCAACTCGACCACGCTCGCCGACGGCGTCGCCCTCGACCTCGGCGGCGGCTCGATGCAGCTCACCTTCGTCGCAGGCCGCCAGGCTCGCGATATGCGCTCGTGGCCGCTCGGCGCCGTGCGCATGACCGAGCGCTTCTTCGGCAGCGACAAGGTCAAGGGCAAGCAGGTCAAGGCGCTGCGCGCGCACCTCGCCGACGAGCTCGCGGACGCCGGCTGGCTGCCCGAGGCGGGCCGCGACGGCGCGCGTCTGGCCGGCATCGGCGGCACGGTGCGCAACCTCGGCGCCGCGGCGGAGCTCGCGGACGACCTGCCGAGCTTCGGCGTCCAGGGCTTCCTGCTCACCCGCAAGGCGCTCGACGACCTCGTCGAGCGCTTCGCGGACATGTCGCCCGAGGAGCGCGGCGAGGTCCCCGGCATCAAGCCCGAGCGCGGCGACCTGATCCTCGCCGGCGCGGTGACGGTGCAGTCGGTGATGGAGATCGGCGCGTTCGAGGCGCTCGAGGTCACCGAGGCCGGCCTGCGCGAGGGCGTCTTCTACTCGACGCTGCTCGAGGGCGCCGACCCACCCCTGTTCGAGGACGTCCGGCGCCACAGCGTCCTCAACCTCGCCGCCACCTACAGCACCGACTTCACCCACGCCGAGCACGTCGCCTACCTCGCGCTCGGGATGTGGGACGCGCTCGGCGAGGCCGGCGCGCACCCGAGCGACCCGCGCGAGCGCGACCTGCTGTGGGCGGCCTCGATGCTCCACGACATCGGCACCGCGGTCGACTACGACGACCACCACAAACACTCGCGCTACCTGATCCTCAACGGCGGCCTGCCCGGCTACACCACGCGCGAGACCGCCCTGATCGGCCAGATCGCCCGCTACCACCGCAAGGGCAACCCGTCGCTCGGGCTCGCGGGCGCGCTCGCGCGCGACGGCGACGAGGCCGCGCTCGTGCGCTGCAGCGCGCTCGTGCGGCTCGGCGAGCAGCTCGAGCGCTCGCGCGACCAGTCGGTGCACGAGGCCCACGTCGGCATCGACGACGGCCACGTCGAGCTGCGCCTCGACGCCGACGAGGACGTGTCGATCGCCCGCTGGGCCGCCCAGCGCCAGAGCGAGCTGTTCAAGCGCGCCTTCGGGCGCGAGCTGAACGTCAGCGACTAGCGCGGGTCCGGGTTAGAGTCGGCCCATGGCTGCCCCTAATACGCAATCCACTGTCCTCGACGCGTTCGGGGTCGAGCTCCTCTCGGCGATCCACAAGATCCGGGAGCAGGTCAGCTTCTCTGCGGGGGAGCGCATCTTCGAGCAGAACGCGATCGCGGACGCCTTCTACATCATCGACGCGGGCGAGGTGGCGATCGAGGTGCCCACGCCCGACGTCGACACCGACCCGGTGCTGGAGGTGCTCGTCGCGGGCGACTTCCTCGGCGAGGAGGCGCTGCTCGGCGGCTCGCCGCACTGGGCGAGCGCGACGGCCGTCACCGACGTCGAGCTCGTGCGCGTCGCGGCCTCCGACCTGCGCACGCTCTACAAGGAGCAGCCCGAGGAGGGCGTCGCGGTGCTGCGGGCGATGGCGCGCTACACCGCCAACCGCCTGCGCGACGCCTCGGCCCGGGTGGCCGAGTCGCTGGCCGACGACGCGCCCGATCCCGTCGTCGACGAGATGGTGGCCACGGCGGTCGCCGCCCAGGCCGAGTTCGAGTTCTGGCCGGAGGACCGCGTCGACGCGCTGCTCGAGGACATCGCGACCTCGATCAACGCGCGCGGGCCCGAGCTGGCCGCCGACACCGTCGCCGAGACCACGCTCGGCAACGCCGACCACAAGACGGCCAAGATCCAGTTCGGCTCGATGGCGGTGCTCGAGACGCTGCGCGGCGAGGTCGCCTTCGGCACCGTGAACATCGACGAGCAGAAGAAGATCCGCGAGATCGCCAGCCCGGTCGGCGTGATCTTCGCGCTCGTCCCGGTGACCAACCCGGTCCCGACGATCGCCAACAAGACGCTGATCGCGCTCAAGGGCCGCAACTCGATCATCCTCAGCACCCACCGCATGGCGAAGGGCGTCGCGGAGAAGACCGGCGACATCATCGCCGCGGCGCTCGAGCGCCACGGCGCGCCGGCGGGCCTCGTGCAGGGGGTCATGGGGAAGACCAGCCGCCGGCGGACCGCGAAGTTCATGCGCCACGACGACGTCTCGCTCATCCTCGCCACCGGCGGCCCCGGGATGGTCAAGGCCGCCTACTCGTCGGGCACGCCGGCGATCGGCGTCGGCGCGGGCAACGCGCCGGCCTGGGTGTCGGCGGACGCCGACCCGGCGACCGCCGCGCAGGCGATCGTGATCTCGAAGTCGTTCGACAACGGCCTGATCTGCGGCTCCGAGCAGCACATCGTGGTCGACGCCTCGCTCAAGGACCGCTTCGTCGAGGCGCTCGAGGCAGCCGGCGCGGCGGTGCTGACGCGGGAGGAGACCGCGCAGGTGGTCGAGCGCGCGTTCGACGACCACGGGCACCTGCTGCTCCAGTACGTCGGCCGCGCGGCGCCGCTGTTCGCGGAGATGGCCGGGCTCGAGTCGAAGGAGGGCGCGAGCATCCTCGTCTTCCCGGTCACCGACGACGTGCCCGAGGAGGCGCTCGGCAAGGAGCGCCTGGCGCCGGTGTGCTCGCTGTTCACCGTCGACGGCGACGACGAGGCGATCGCGCTCTGCAAGCGGCTGCTCGGCTACGAGGGCGCCGGCCACACCGCCGTCATCCACACCTCCGACCCCGACCGCGAGGCGCGCTTCGCGACCGCCATCCCCGCCGGCCGGATCCTCGTCAACGTCCCGGCGACGCTCGGCTTCTGCGGCGTGGTGACAGGTCTGCAGCCGTCGTTCACGCTCGGCTGCGGGACGTTCGGCGGCAACTCGACCACGGACAACGTGGGGTACAAGAACCTGCTGAACGTCAAGCGGGTGGCGCACCCCACGACCTGAGCGGGCGGATGCCGGACACCAGCCGCACCTCGCCGCTCGCAGCCGTCCCGCTGCTCGCCGGGCTGGAGGGCAACCTGCTCGACCGCCTCGCCGCCCAGACCCGGAGCCTCGGGGTCAAGGCGGGCGAGTGGCTGTTCCGCGAGGGCGACCCGGCCGACAGCGCCTACGTGATCGCGATGGGCCGGCTCGAGGTGGTCGCCGAGGGGCCGCCCGAGACGGTGCTGCGCACGCTCAAGCGCGGCGACGTGCTCGGCGAGCTCGCGCTGCTGCAGGAGGGCCGCCGCTCGGCCTCGGTGCGTGCGGTGCGCGACACGTGGCTCGTCACGCTCGGCCGCGGCGACTTCGAGGCGCTGATGCGCACCTCGCCCGACTTCGCGCTCGCGCTCACCCGCAACCTCGGCGCCCAGCTCGCCGCCAGCGGGGCGGCGGCGCCGGACCCGATCCCGCCCGACGTGATCGCCGTGGTCGGCATCCACGACGCGGCGTGGGCGCCGGAGATCGCCGACACGCTCGAGCGCGAGCTTGCGCGCCACGGGACGGTCGCGCGGATCGGCTACGACGCCGACCGGCCGATCCACGATTTCCCGCTCGCGCTCGACAAGGCGGAGCACGCGCACGACCGGGTGTTGCTCGTCGGCGCCGCCACCGCACCGGGCGAGCCGTGGACCGACTTCTGCCTGCGCGAGGCCGACGCGACCGTCGCGGTGACCCACGGGGCGCCCGCGCTCGGATGGCTCGAACAGCAGCGCACGACGCTCAAGGGCTGCGAGCTGCTGGTCACCGCCGGGGAGGTGACCGAGGGCGTGATCGCGGCATTGGAGCCGCGCGAGGTGCAGGTCGTGCCGGGCGGCGAGGCCGGGCTCGAGCGCGCGCTGGGCGCGACCGCGCGGCGGCTCGCGGGCCGCTCGATCGGGCTCGTGCTCTCAGGCGGCGGCGCGCGCGCCTTCGCCCACCTCGGCGTGCTCGACGAGCTGCGGGCGCAGGGCATCCAGATCGACCGCTACGCGGGCGCGAGCATGGGCTCGATCATCTCGGGGATCGCCGCCATGGGCGCCACGACCGACGTCCTGCACGAGATCTTCACCCGCTGCTTCGTCAAGCAGAACCCGAGCCGCGACTACACGCTGCCCGCCTACTCGCTGATCCGCGGCGCGCGCACCCGGAAGCTGCTCGGCGAGGTGTTCGGCGACCGCAGGATCGAGGAGCTCGAGCACCGCTTCTTCTGCGTCTCGGCCGACCTGTTCGCCCGCGAGCTCGTCGTCCACCGCACCGGCCCGGCGGCGCAGGCGGTCTACTCGAGCCTCGCCATCCCGGGCATATACCCGCCGGTAGTCTCCGGCGAGCGAAGCGGTGACGAGGCCTCTGGCCGAGGCAGGAGCCGCCTGCTCGTCGACGGCGGCGTCATGAACAACCTCCCGGTCGAGGCGATGGCGGCCTCCGCCGAGGGGCCGATCATCGCGGTCGACGTCTCCCACCGCGGCGGCGCGGTCGCGCCTCCCGTGCGGCCGAAGCTGGAGCCGCTGCGGCGCCCCTTCCGGCGCCTGCTCACCGGCAGCGAGGAGCCGGTGCCGCGCGTCGGCGAGACGCTCCTGCGCACGATGGCGCTCGGCAGCATCGACACCGTGGGCGCAGGTCAGCGCCACGCCGACCTCGTGATCGCGCCGCAGATCGAGGGCGTGCGGATGCTCGAATGGCAGAAGCTCGACCGCTCGCGCGCGATGGGCCGCGAGGCGGCCAAGATCGCGCTCGATCAGGCGGGCGAGCTGATCGCTTCCTGGTCGCCGCGGTAGCCCGGCTCGGCGAGCCGCACGTGGTGCGCGAGCGAGCGCACGAGGTAGGAGACGTTGCGCTCGCCCGGCGCGCCCAGCAGCCCGGCGGTCATCAGCGCGAGCCCGCGCCGGTACTGCGCGGCGTCGCTGACCGCGCCGGCCTCGAGCGCGGCCTTGCGCACCGTCGCCACGCAGGCGGCGCTGGTGGCGAGCCGGCGGCCGTGGGGCAGCGGGCCGAGCGCCAGCGCGAGCGCGCGCGGGCGGTCGTCGGGGCCGTGGGTCTCGAGTGCCCGCTCCATCCGCATCAGGCTCTCATCGTCGACCTGCTGGATCGCGAGGTCGAACTTGAGTGCGCACTCGAGCGAGAGGAAGTCCAGCGCGCGCCAGCGGATGCCGGCCTGGCCGAAGCCCGTGAGCTCCATGCGGCCGTTGACGTCGACGAGCACGGTGTCGCCGCGCAGCGCTCCGTGGACGGGGCCGAGCAGCGCGCGCTCGACGTGGTCGGCGAGCTTGGCGACCGCGCGCTCGAGGTCGGCCAGCGCGACGCCCTCCTCGGCGACGGCGGCTTCGAGTGCGGCGCGGCCGAGCTCGCGCTCGACGGCGTCCCAGTTGGGATCTGAGGCCTCGATGCCGGTGAGCTGCGAGAGCGCCAGTTCGGCCGGCTCGGCCGGCCGCGCGAGCTCGAAGTGCCAGCGCGCGAGCTTGAGCCGCAGCAGCGCGTCGATCGTCGCGGCCGCCTGCTCGGGTCGCGCGGCGTCCTCGGCCAGCCGCTCGGCGAGCGTCATCACCGGCTCGCGGCCGGTCACGCGCTGGCGCAGCAGCGAGATGTCGTCCTCGCCGCGATAGAGACCGAGGTGCGGCAGGCGGTCGCCGGTCGCGCCGGCGAGGTCGCGGACCGCGAGGTTCTGGCGCTCGAGCTCGGCGTGCGGGCCGAGCGTGAGGACGCGGATCCCGGAGGTCTCGCGACCGGTCCAGCGCGCGAGCCACGTGCCCTCGGCGAGCGGCTGGAGCTCGACGCGCTCGGCGTCGGAGTTGGCGCGCGCGACGAGCTCGCCGGCGGCGCCGAGCCCGGCGGGCAGGATCTCGACGCCCTTGCGCGCGCCGAGCAGCGCGGGGACCTCGATCGTCGGCGAGCTGCCGGCGGGCACGACGCCACCCGCCTCCGGCTTCGACGGCCACCAGGCGCGGTCGCCGAGCAGCGAGGTGATCGCGGGCACGATCGTGCTGCGCACGAGGAACGTGTCGATCAGCACCCCGAGCGCGACGGTGAAGCCGAGCTCGAACAGCAGCCACACCGGCAGCGTGGTGAGCACGATGAACGTGCCGGCGAGGATCAGGCCGGCGCTCGTGATCACCGGGCCGGTCGAGACGATCCCGCGCAGGATCCCCTCCTGCGTGCCGCGCAGCGCCGCCTCCTCGCGGACGCGGCTCATGAGGAAGATGTTGTAGTCGACCCCGAGCGCGACGAGGAAGATGAACGCGAGGATCGGCAGCAGCGTGTCGACGCCGTCGCGCCCGAAGATCACGTCGAAGGCCAGCAGCGACAGCCCGAGCGTGCCGAGGTAGGACAGCACGACGGTGGCGAGCAGGTAGAGCGGCGCGACCAGCGCGCGCAGCAGCACGATCAGGACGATCAGGATCACCCCGAGCACGAGCGGCGCGATCACCAGCAGGTCGCGCTCGGACGCCACGCCCTGGTCGTGGAAGCGCGCGGCGCCGTCGCCGATCGAGACCTTCAGGCCGCCGCCGACGCCGTCCGCGGCCTCGCGGAGCGGAACGATGCGATCGAGCGCGGCCGGTTTGAGCGGGTCCTCGTCGAGCACGAGGCCGAGGCGGGCGATCCGCTTGTCCTCCGAGCGCGGCTCGGGCGCCGGGAAGACGGCGAACACGCCGTCGACCGCCTGCAGCGTCTTGGCCACCGTCGCGACGTCGGCGGCGGAGGCGGTGCCGCCCGGGCGCTCGACCAGCGCCGTGCTCGGCGACACCGCGCCGGGCGGGAAGCGCTTGGCGAACTCGTCATAGCCCTGCTTGGAGTCCGGGCTGGTGCGGAACTCCTTGACCGGCGTCGGGTCGGGCGACCACGCGAACAGGCCGAGCGCGCACACGAGCAGCACGGCGACGCCGCCGATCAGCGCCGTCTTCGGGCGCGCGAGCACCCAGCGGCCGAAGCGCAGCCAGCGCCCCTCGGTCAGCTCGTACTCGGTGTGGCTGAGCGACGGGTCGTAGGCGACCTGCTTGGCGGTCGGCCAGAAGCCGCGGCGGCCGATCAGGCCGAGGATCGCGGGCAGCAGCGTGATGCTGGCGACGAGCACGATCGCCACGCCGATCGCGGTGACCGGGCCGAGCGTCTGGTTGGTGTCGAGCTCGGAGGCCACCAGCGTCATCAGCGCCGCCGCGACCGTCAGGCCGCTGGCGATGATCGCCGGCGCGGCGCGCGGGATCGCGTGGCGCAGCGCCTCGGTCTGGTCCTCGATCCGCTGGAGGTCCTCCTTGTAGCGGGCGACGAGCAGCAGGCAGTAGTCGGTGCCGGCGCCGAACATCAGGATCAGCAGCAGCGACGTGCTCGTCGAGTCGACCTTCAGCCCATCCTTGGCGAGCAGGTAGACGATGCCCGAGGCGACGACGTAGCTGACGATCACCACGAACAGCGGGATCAGCGCGAGCAGCGGCGAGCGATAGATCGCGAGCAGCAGGACGAGCACGAGCAGGACCGTCACGAGCACGAGCACGACGTCCGCCGACTCGACCGCGGTGTTGATGTCGTTGAGCAGCGCGGAGGCGCCGGTGACGTGGAACTGCAGGCCCGGGATGTCGTCGGCGAGCGCGCGCAGCTCGGTGATCGACTCCGCCACGCGCTCGGACTTGCCGGGCGCGAGCGGGACGACCGTGAACGCGGTCGTGCCGTCCTGGGTGACCTGCTGCGGCGCGGGCTTGCCGTCGACGAACGCCGGCAGCGCCGTGCCTGCGAGCGGGACCTTCGCGGCCTCCTGCGCGTTCTCGGCGATCAGCTTCTGGTCCTCGGGCGTGAGGCCGCCGGCGCGGCGATACAGCAGCACCGTCGTTGGCTTGTCGCCGCTCGCGAAGCGCGTCGCGAGCGTCTCGGCGACGCGCCCGGCCTCCGAGTCCTCGGGCAGCAGGCTCGTGCTGGTGTCGACCTTCTGCGAGTTGAGCTTCGCGCTCAGCGGCGCGAACGCGCCGAGCAGCACGATCCAGACGCCGATCAGGACCCAGCGCGAGATCCGGCCGGTGGTGAGCCCGGCCAGCGCCGTCATCAACCGCCCTCTTGACGCATCACCGGGAAGTGGCCGGACTGCGCCACCAGCGGCCCGGTCGAGCGCAGGACCTCCTGCAGCTGCGGCGCCTGGTCGCGGCGGACCGCGAGCGTGCGCACCGTCGTCTTGGCGCGCGCGCTCTCGGTCTCCAGGCTCTCGAGCCAGCGCTGGCCGAAGTGGTCGCCCGGGCCGAGCGTGGTCAGGACGACCTCCTGGCCGCGCGCGCTGTGGAGGATCTCCACCTCGCCCTCGACGATGATGTGGATGTAGCGGCCGGCGCGCTGCTCGGTGACGATGACCTCGGCCGGCCCGTAGACGTTGTGGCGGACCTCGTACTCGCCGCCCTCGCCCGACGCGCATCGCCACGACGTCACGCCCGACCAGCGGCCAGATCACCCAGTCGGCGATCAGGTGCAGCCGACGGTCCCAGCTCGGGAAGTAGTAGGTCAGCAGCACGCGCCAGATCACCCACGCGAGCAGGCCGGTGATCTCGATGCCGTAGAGCTCGGCGACGGCGGTGCGGCGCCCGATCGAGGCGCCCTGGCCGAGGCCGGGGAAGCGGAAGCTCCGCGGGCGCTTGCCCTCGACGAGCGTGCGGCGCAGGTTCTTGCCGATGTGCGACCCGTGCTTGTAGGCGTAGAGCGCGACCGACGGGCTGTCGCCGCCGCGCGGCATCGGGAACGCGGAGCAGTCGCCGCCGGCCCAGATGTTCTCGTGCCCTTCGACGCGGCCGCTGCGCTCGGTGCGGATGCGCCCGCGCTCGTCCTTCGGCAGGTCGAGGGCGGCGACGAGCGGGTTCGGGCGCGTGCCGACCGTGGAGACGATCGTGCGCGTGGGGATGCGCTCGCCGTTGGAGAGCGTGACCTCGTTGGGCGTCGCGAACTCGACGCGGGTGCCGGTGCGCACCTCGACCCCGAGCTCGCGCATGTGCGCCTCGCCGTACTCGACCAGCTTCGGGTGATTGCCGTAGAGCTCGGGCAGGATCGTCGGGCCCGGGTGGACGAGGATGAAGCGGCACTCGTCGTAGTTCACGCGCGGGTACTCGCGGCGGGTCAGGCGGCGCGCGAAGTCGGCCAGCTCGCCGACGACCTCGGTGCCGGCGTAGCCGCCGCCGGCGACGAAGAAGGTGAGCAGGCGGCGGCGCTCGGCCTCCTCGGTCTCGAACTCGGCCTGCTCGAACATCGCGAGGATGTGGTTCTTGAGCGCGAAGCAGTCGCGGTACTGGCGCAGCTTGAAGGCGTGCTCCGCGAGCCCGGGGTAGGCGTCGGTTCGGTCCTCGGTGCCCAGAGCGATCACCACGTGGTCCCAGCTGATCTCGGTGCGGTGCCCGTCGAGCTGGCGGGCGACGACCGCGCGGCGGCCCGCGAGGTCGAGCTTCTCGATCTCGCCCACGCGTACGCGCGCGGGGGCGAACATGCGGCGGACCGGGCTGAGGATATGGCTGGGCGAGAGCCGCCCGGTGATCATCTCGCCCACGAAGCCGTGGAAGGTCTGGAAGTTGTCGCCGGAGACGACGGTCAGGTCGATCTCGCGATTGGCGACGCTCTCGCGCAGCGCCTTGCAGACGTTGATGGCGACGTAGCCGCCGCCGAGCACCACGACGCGCGGCGCGCTCGTGGGAGCCGGGGTCTCGACCGGCCCCTGGTACGACCGCCACCTTGCCAAGTCCATCTCCTCGCGAACCTATCCGCTCGCGACGAGCCCCTGCAACCGCCGGTCAGCCAAACAGCGCGCCCTGCAGGCCTGCGCCGTAGTCGCGCGCGGTGGCCGGGCGCTCGGCGGGATCCTTGGCGAGCGCGGTGAGCACGGCGCGGGCGAACGCCGGGCTCACGTCCTCGCGCACGCCGCACGGGTCGGGCGGCACCTCCTCGAGGTGGCCGAACGCGGTCCCCATCGGGCCCTTGCCGGCGAACGGCGTCTTGCCGACGAGGGTCTCGTAGATGACGCAGCCGAGCGCGTAGAGGTCGCTGGCGGGCGCGGCCTCCTGGCCGGTTATCCGCTCGGGCGCCAGGTACTCGATCGTGCCGACGATCTGGCCGACGGCGGTTAGGCCCTCGTAGCCGGTGCCCTTGGCGAGCCCGAAATCGGTCAGGGCCGCGGAGCCGTCTTCCTGGAGCAGGATGTTGGCGGCCTTGACGTCGCGGTGCATGACGCCGCGGGCGTGGAGGGCGTCGAGCGCGTCGCCGATCTGGAGCGCGAGCTTGGCGGCCGTGGGCGGGGCGAGCAGCTCTTTGGCCTTGACGACCTGGTCGAGCGGGCGGCCGCTGACCAGCCGCATGGCGAGGTACTGGCGACCGTCGACCTCGCCGGCATCGACGACGTTGACGAGGTTCGGATGGCTGACCTCGGACGCGGCGCGCGCCTCGTGCAGGAAGCGCTGGCGGTACAGCCCGTCGGTGGCGAACTCGGCCTTGACGAGCTTCAGCGCGACGGGCGTCGCCTCGCCGTCGCGAGAGGCCTTGTAGACGGTGCCCATCGCGCCCTCGCCGAGGCGCTCGAGCACCTGGTAGTCGCCGAAGGCGTCACCGGCCTGAAGGTCGCTCGTGCCCCTGCCCAGCCGCATGGGTCGATTCTCAGTCGCGGAGCGCCACGTTGCAACTGGCCTGGCCGCGCTTCTCCAGGTACTGCTGGTGGTAGTCCTCGGCCGGCCAGAACGTGGCGGCCGGGGTGATCTCGGTGACGATGCGCTTGCGGTGGTGGAAGAGGCCGCGGCCTTTGCCGTCCTCGAGCTTGGCTTGCTCTTGCTCCTTCGACCGCGTCGCTTGCTCCAACTGCTCGGGTGAGGTGAAGTAGATGGCGGAGCGGTACTGGGAGCCGAGGTCGGGCCCCTGGCGGTTCTTGGTGGTCGGGTCGTGGGTGGCCCAGAAGCGCTCGAGCAGCTCCTCGTAGCTGATCTTGTCGGGGTCGAAGGTCACCTCGACCGCCTCGGCGTGGCCGGTGCGGTGGCCGCAGACCTGGCGGTAGGTCGGGTGGTCTTTGTGGCCGCCGGTGTAGCCGACGCGGGTGCCGACGACACCGTCGAGCCGGCGGAACTCCGCCTCGACACCCCAGAAGCAGCCGGCGGCAAAGATCGCGGTCTCAGTCACGGTGCAGACCATGACACGTTCGCGGGTACCCCCGGGGGCAATGGGCGACTGGCTCCTCCACCCGCGGCGTCGCCTGCTCGCCGACGCGCTCGTGATCGCCTGGGTCGTCGTGTGGGCGCTGGCGGGCGTGGCGGCGGGCCGCGCACTGAATCGGGTCTCGGGCGTCACCCACTCGGCGGAGGGAGCCGGCGCCGCGATCGTCCGCACCGGCGAGTCGATCCGCGACGTCGACGTGCCGGTGGTCGGCCCAGTGTTCAAGGACGCCGGCGAGGAGGTGGCCGACGCCGGCCACGCCGCCGAGGCCCAGGCGCGCGAGAGCAGCGCCGACGTGCGGACCGCCGCGGTGCTGCTCGGCCTCGCGGTCTTCCTGGTGCCGACGCTGCCGCTGCTGTTCACCTACGCACCCGAACGGCTGCATCGAGGAAGGGAGACACGCGCGCTCCGGGCGCTCCTCCGAGACCACGCCGGCGACCCGGACCTCGACCAACTGCTCGCCATCCGAGCCGTCGCGCACCTCCCGTACCACCGCCTCCGGGCGCTGGGAGCGCCCCACGCGACCGACCGCGTCCTCGCCGACGCGGAGCTAGCGCGCCAAGGCGCCACACGTTTGTAGCGATCCGCGCGCCACACGACACGAGCGGAGCGCCAGGATCGGCCGATGCCAATCGACCCTGCAGTTAACCCCCATATAGGTGGTCAATCGCAGCCTCGATCCGTCGACGCCCTCATTGCGCAGTTGGCGGCGAGGCAGCACGGCGTCGTCGACCGACGGCAGTTGGTCGAGCTCGGCGTGACCCGGCGTGCGATCGAGCGGCGGATCGAGCGCGGGCGGCTCCACGTCGTGCACCGAGGCGTCTACGCCGTCGGCCACCGAGCCCTCACGCAGCACGGACGCTGGATGGCCGCCGTCCTCGCCGCCGGCCCCGGCGCGGTGCTCAGCCACCACTCCGCGGCCGCGCTGTGGGGCATCCGCCCAACGTCCCGCACACGCATCGAGGTCACGGTCCCAAGGACCCTGCACGCGACCAAGCACCTTCACCCTCACTGCGCCGTTCTCCCACAGGACGAACGCACCACGCACCAAGGGATCCCAGTCACCACCCCGGCCCGAACCCTCCTCGACCTCGCCGCCACCCTCGACCTCCGCCAGCTCGAGCGAGCCTTCAACGAGGCCGAAGTCCTCCGTCTCACGAGCCCGACGCCCGTCGAGGAACTCGTGCAGCGGCACCAACCCCGGGGCACCACCAACCTCCGAACCCTCCTCCTCAATGCCCGCAGTGCAACCCGAAGCGAGCTCGAGGCCAAGTTCCTCGCCTTCCTCGACCGCCACGACCTCCCGACACCACAGACGAACACCATCATCGAGGGAACCGAGGTCGACGCCGCCTGGCGCGAGCACGGACTCATCGTCGAGCTCGACGGCTACGCCCACCACGGAACCCGAGCCGCGTTCGAAGCGGACCGGCGGAGAGACCGAAGGCTGATCGCGGCCGGATGGACCGTGCTGCGAGTGACGTGGCGCGACCTCAACGAGCGCCCACACGAGATCGCCGCCCAGCTCCGGGCCCTCCTCTCAATGCCGCCGTTCTAGGGCCTACGCCACGCGGCGCTCGCGCGAACCCTGGACCAGCTCGAGCAGCGCCGACTCGGCCGCCTCGATCGGCGGCAGGGTGAACGCCTCGCGGGCGACGGCCGCGGCGGCCATGCGGAAGGAGCCCTCGGCGAGCACGCGCTGGACCGCGGCGCGGATCGTCTCCGGCGCCTCGGCGTCGGCCTCGAGCCCCGCGCCGATCTCGACGATCCGGTTCGCGTTGTAGGGCTGGTCGGCGAAGATCGGCACCACGACCTGGGGCACGCCCGCCAGCAGCGCGCCGAGCGTCGTGCCGAAGCCGCCGTGGCCGACCATCGCCGAGGCGCGGGCGAGGATCTCCGCCTGCGGGATCCAGCGCTCGACGCGGACGTTGTCCGGGAGCGGGCCGAGCTCGGCCGGGTCGGCGGCGTCGCCGACCGTCATCACCAGCCGCAGCCGCAGGTCGGCGAGTGCGTCGATCACGCTGCGGTAGAGCTCGGGGAAGCGGCCGAGCGTCGGCGCGACGGTCCCGAACGTCACGTAGACGAGCGGCGGCTCGCCGGGGTCGCGCACCGAGTGCGGGCGCGGCGCGGCGTCGTGGAAGCGCAGCGTCCGCGAGGCCACGGTGACGCCCGGCACCTCGAGCGACGGCGGCGTGAGCGTGAGGTAGGGCGCCTCGTCGAGCTTGCGGCCCTCGGGGTCGGGCTCGAGCCCCGCCCACGCGCGCAGCTCCTCGAGCACGGGCGCCGCGGTCCGGATCACGTAGTCCTCGGTCTGCGTCAGGAACGCGCCGACGCGCGCGTGCGGGATCCCGCGCGCCTCCGCGGCGATCGCGCCGGCGAACTCGCATGACTCGCGCACGACGACGTGCGGGCGCCACGCGTCGATCGCGAGCTCCACGCCGGGCAGCGCGGCCCGCGCGCGGACACCGCCGAACACCCCGCCGATGACGATCTCGTTCGCCACCTCGAAGTCGGCTCCGCGCGCCGCCTCCCAATAGGGCGAGAGGTCGCGCTCGAGCGGATCGGCGTAGCTGAGGTAGGCGAGGCCGGCGCGTTCGACGCGAGCCTGAGCGGAGACCGGCGCCGCCACGAGCACCTCGTGGCCGCCGCGGCGGAGGGCATGAGCGAAGGGGAAGAGCGGGCCGAGGTGGCCCGAGCCGGGAGTCGAGGTGAAGAGGACGCGCATGTGCCTCCCCCCAGACGACCCTCGCGTCGCACCTATTCCCGGCGTAGCTCCCGGTGCTCGATCTCCTCGCCGCGCGCGATCAGGATGTCGCTGACGAGCTCGGGCGCGAACAGCCCGTGGTCGATCACGCCGGGCGTGGTCGAGAGCCGCATCGCCGTCGTCGCCGGGTCCTCGACCGCGCCGAGGTAGTCCGCGATGGCGCCGCCGTCGGGGCTGAGCGGGACGTGGCGCAGCTCGACCTCCCCCAGCGCGCGCAGCGTCGCCGGCAGCCCGAACGAGAGCAGCTCGAGCGGGATCGGCGCCCCGATCCGGTCGACCACCTTGTCGGAGGACGCGATCACCACGAAGCGGTCAGCCGCGCGCGCGACCACCTTCTCGCGCGTGTGCGCGCCGCCGCCGCCCTTGACGAGCCAGCCCGCGGGGTCGATCTGGTCGGCGCCGTCGATCGCGATGTCGAGCTGGTCGAGCTGCTCGAACGGCTCGACGTCGAGCCCGAGCGCCCGCGCCGCGGCCTCGGTGGCGACCGACGTCGCCACGCAGCGAATGGTGAGCCCGCGTGCCGCCAGGGCGGGCAGCATCGGCGCGACCGTCGTGCCGGTGCCGAGGCCGACCCGGTCGCCGTCGCGCACGAGCAGCGCCGCCGCCTCAGCCGCGGCGCGCTTCTCGACGTCGCGATCAGCCATCGACGGTGATTCGGAACGTCGCGTGGAACGGCTCGCCGGGCGGCGCGAGCCGCAGCCCGTCGTGCGAGATCAGGGCGTTGGCCGGCGCGGTCATCGGCTCGAAGCAGATCAGGTCGTGCCCGAGGGGCGCGAACGCCTGCGCGTAGGTGTAGCCCTCGACGAACTCGACCCCGAGCGTGCGGCCGGCGGCGGAGACCGTGAACGGGCGTGGATGCTCAGGGAGCACGTAGCCGTCGTCGAGCGCGCGGTCCTCGAGCAACCCGGAGCGGAAGGCGGGCATCTCGCCCTCGCCGGTCGGGATCTGGTTCTCGTCGAGCACGAGGTGCTGGTCGACCGGCATATCGACCTCCCACTCCGCCCGCGGGGCGCCCGGAACGCGCAGGTACGGGTGGTAACCGAAGGCGATCGGCACCGGGCTCGCGCTGGTCGGCGTCAGCGTGGTCTCAATCGTCAGGCCGTCGTCGGCGAGCGATACGTCGAGGGCGAGCTTGTGCGGGTACGGGAACGCCTCGAGGCGTCCGGCGTCGAACTCGACCGTGCCGCGCAGCCCGTCGCCGCGCTCCTCCACCTCCCAGTGCAGCGCGCTCGGCCGCAGCCCGTGGATCGGCAGCCCGTGCTCCTCGATCCGCAGCAGCGACGAGTGGCCCTCGAGGTCGACCTCATGCCCGCCGACCGCGTAGGAGAAGCCCGCGAGCCGGTTTGCCCACGGGTGCAGGAACGGGATCCCGAAGGTCGTGCCGCTGCGCGCGTACTCCTCGAGGCCCTTGCGCTGGCCGAGCAGCTCCTCGCCGCGGTGCGTGAGCGAGCAGCCCACCAGCCCAGCCTCGGGCGCGAAGGCCGCTTCCAGCTCGCCCCCCTCGGAGCGGAGGCGGACGATCCTCATCGGTCGGTCGTAGCGGGGACGAGCTCGCGGTCGGAGACAGCGTCGACGAACTCGACCTCTTCCTCCTCGGAGCGCCCGCCGCCGTCGCCCTCCGCGTCGCAGGTGACGCGCATCATGCCCGTCGCCACCGTCGAGTCGCCCACGACCACGAGGCCGCAGATGACGTCGCCCTCATCCCAGCCCATGCGCTCGATGTCGAAGTAGGCCATGTGGACCTCGGTCCCCGTGCCGCCCCAGGGGCAGGTCTTGTCATGGGCCTCCTTGGCCTTGCAGACCGCCTCCATGTTCTTCGCGCTGGCGCTGCTCATCCCGCGTCGAAGAGTACCCCGGGGTTGAGCAGTCCGCGTGGATCCACCGCCGCCTTGGCCGCTTTGAGCGCGGCGGCGAACGGCTCCGGGCGCTGGCGGTCGTACCACGGGCGGTGGTCGCGGCCGACCGCGTGGTGGTGGGTGATCGTGCCGCCGGCGGCGAGCACGGCGTCGCTCGCGGCGACCTTGATCGCGCTCCAGCGCTCGGCCTCGGCGCCGCGCTCGACCGGTGCGAGCACCGTGAAGTAGGGCGCCGCGCCGTCGGGATAGGCGTGCGTCAGCCGGCAGCTGACGCTGCCCTCCGGCCCGAGCGCCTCGCGCACCGTGCCCTTGACCGTCTCCACGAACGCGGGCAGCCGCTCCCAGGTGATCGCGGTCTCGAACGTCTCGCTCAGGATCCCCATGGCGACGAACGTGTCGCGCAGGTAGGGCGCGCGCAGGAACGCCTCGCGCCACGCGCCCGAGCCGCCGCCCCGGCCCTCGACGACGTCCCCGCCGTGGGCGCGGCACAGCTCGAACGCGCGGTCGGCGGGCTCGACGACCTCCTCGAAGCCGAGCACCAGAAGCGCCCGCTCGCCGTCCCCGCCCGAGGTCAGCGCGGCCTCGTCGGCGTCCAGGAGGCGGCAGTTGGCCGGCCGCAGGCCCGCCTGGAGGAGCTCGCGCAGCGCGGCGAGGCCGTCGCCGAACGCGGGGAACCAGACGCTCGCCGAGCGTCGCTGCTCGGGCCGCCGCAGCACCCGCACCCACGCCTCGGTCACGACCGCGAGCGTGCCCTCCGAGCCGAGCAGCATCCGGTCCGGCGACGGGCCGGCGCCCGAGCCCGGCAGCCGCCGCGACTCCCAGACCTCGCCGCCCACTGTCAGCGCGCGCACCGATTCGACGAGGTCGTCGATGTGGGTCGGCCCGCTCGCGAAGTGCCCGCCCGCGCGCGTGACGATCCAGCCGCCGAGCGTCGCGAGCTCGAACGACTGCGGGTAGAAGCGCAGCGTCAGCCCGTGCTGGGCCAGCTGCTCCTCGAGCCGCGGGCCGGTGGCGCCGGCCTGGATCCGCGCGGCGCGCGAGACCGGGTCGACCTCGAGCACGCGGTCGAGCGCGCGCAGGTTGACCGCCACGACGCCGGCGTGGCCGGGGCCCGGCCGGGCATCGATGCCGCCGACCACGCTCGTGCCGCCGCCGACCGGCACGACCGCGACGTCGCGCTCGCCGCACCAGGCGAGCACGGAGCGCAGCTCGTCCTCCGAGGCGGGGAAGGCGACGCCGTCGGGCGGGTGCGGGAAGTCGCCGCGCATGCCGCGCACGACGTCGAGGTAGGAGCGGCCCTGCGCGTGCGCGGCGCGCGACCACGCGTCGCTCGCGTAGGGCGTCTCGAGCCGCGGCGGCGGGAGCACGACGTCCGCCAGCGCCACCGGCAGCTCGGGCTCCGGGTCGCCGAAGCCGAGGTGCGCGGCGATGCCCGCGGCGGCCGCGCGGAGCTCCTCAGGAGCCGGCTGTTCGTCCTCGTACCCCCAGCCCCAAAGCTTGCGCCGGCGATCGGCCACGCGGGGAACCCTACGCGGCCGCCGCCGCCGTCCGCCGTCGCTCTACAGTCATTGACTGAGTGTCCTACCCACCCGGCATCCTCGCCCGCGGCCCCTGGAAGACCGATCAGGTGGCGAGCCGCTGGCGCGAGGAGGAGTACGAGCCACCGCCCGCCCGCACGGAGGCCGCCGACGAGGCGATCGCGGCGCTCGAGGACCGCGGCTCACCCGCCCACGACGGGCTCGCAGCGCGGCTTGCGGGCTTCGAGGCCGCCGACGGCCGGCTCCAACTCGAGCTGCAGCCGATGCGCTGGTCGCTGCGGCTGGTGCGCGAAGACGCGTGCGCCTCGCTGGCCGCGCTATGCCTGACTCGCGACGCCGACGGGCGCTGGCTCGCCGGCCGGCGCGCGAAGTGGGTCGCCTCCTGGGCGGGCCGCTGGGCGCTCGGCGCAGGCGGCGCGGTCGAGGTCGGCGAGGACCCGGTGGAGACGCTCGGGCGCGAGCTCGAGGAGGAATGGTCCGTGACGCCCGAGCGGCTGTCGGTCGAGGCGCTCGTCTCGCTGCCCAACCGGCTCGCGATGCTGATCGGCCTCGCCTGGCTGCCGGCCGGCGTCGAGGTCACGCGCGATCCCGAGCACGACGAGCACGCCTGGTGGCCGGCTGACCCGGCGGCCTGGCCCGGCGATGCCGACCCGGCGCTGCGACAGATGGCGGAGATCCTGGCGTGAGCACGCTGCTGCGCCGCGACGTCCTGCGGTACGCGTCCTACACGCTCTCGGTCGTCTACGCCGTGCTGCTCTGGGCGGCGATCACCGACCGCGAGGCGATCGTGTCCGTGCTCGGCTGGGTCCACGGCATCGGCTGGATCGTCATGTCGCTGCTCTGCCTGGCCGCCGTCCGGCGCCGCGTGATCCCCATGTGGCTGGGCGTAATGGTCGCCGTAGTTGGCGGCGTGGGCCCCTTTGCGGGGAGCATCGGGTTCTACCTGGAGGAACGCAAGATTCGTGACCGAACTAGGACGCCCCGGCGCGCCGTCGAAAAGGTATCCTGAGGAACCTGAATGGCAGTTGAGACCACGGTAGAGGTCGTCATGCCGGCGATGGGCGACTCGGTTTCCGAGGGCACCGTGCTGGAATGGCGCAAGCAGGAGGGTGACCAGGTCTCCGAAGACGAGACGCTGGTCGAGATCTCGACCGACAAAGTCGACGCTGAAGTTCCTGCGCCCGTGACGGGCACCGTGGTGAAGCTCCACGCCGCCGAGGGCGACACGGTCCACGTCGGCGCCGTGCTCGCGGAGATCGCCACGAACGGCGCGGCACCGGCCGCCGAGGAGGCGCCCGCTGAGGCCGAGCCCGAGGGCGCAGCCGTCGAGATCACGATGCCGGCGATGGGCGAGTCCGTCTCCGAAGGCGTGATCCTCGAGTGGGCCAAGCAGCCCGGCGAGGCCGTCGAGGTCGACGAGACGATCGTCGAGATCTCGACCGACAAGGTCGACGCCGAGGTCCCGGCCCCCGCCTCCGGGGTGATGGGAGAGATCCTCGCCAACCCCGGCGACACCGTGACGGTCGGCCAGGTCATCGGGCGCATGCAGTCCGGCGGCAACGGCGCCAAGCCCGCAGTCGCCGCAGAGGCGCCCGTCAAGCGAGCCGAGCCCGAGGAGCAGCAGGAGGAGGTCCTGCCCGACGGCGTCCGCGTCTCCCCCGTCGCGCGCCGCGTGGCCCAGGCCGAAGGCGTCGATCTCTCCAACGTGCACGGCAGCGGCCCCGGCGGCCGCATCATGAAGGCCGACGTCCTGGGCACCAACGGCAAGCCGGCCGCCAAGCCGGCCGAGAACGCCACGCTGATCAAGGGCGCGTCGGCGATGCTCGCGCGTTACATGGACGAGTCGCGGTCGATCCCGACCGCCACCTCGTTCCGCACGCTCACCGTCTCGACGCTCGACGCCCGCCGCAAGGAGCTCAAGAACGCCGGCCACAAGGTCTCCTTCACCCACCTGATCGCCTACGCGATCGCGCGCGCCGCGACCGAGCAGATGCCGGTCATGGCCCATCACTTCGCCGAGATCGACGGCAAGCCGCACCGCGTCGACGACGGCGCCGTGAACCTCGGCATCGCCGTTGACGTCGAGCGCAAGGACGGCGGCCGCACGCTGATGGTCCCGGTCATCCGCGACGCCGGGCGCCTGAGCTTCTCCGGCTTCCTCGACGCCTTCAACGACCTGATCGCCCGCGCGCGCGAGAACAAGCTGACCGCCGACGACCTCCAAGGCGCCAACGTCTCGCTCACCAACCCCGGCGGGATCGGAACGATCGCTTCCGTTCCGCGGCTCATGACCGGCCAGGGCACGATCGTCGCCACCGGCTCGATCGGCTACCCGCCCGGCCTCGGCTCGATCGGCCAGATGATCGGCGCCGAGAAGGTGATGACGATGACGTCGACCTACGACCATCGCGTCATCCAGGGCGCCGAGTCCGGCCAGTTCCTGCAGGTCGCCGAGGCCTACCTGCAGGGTGAGCACGGGTTCTACGAGGCGGTCTTCCAGGACCTCGGCGTCCAGCTCGGCCCGGCGCCCGACAAGCCCGCGCCCGCCGCCGCCGCGGCGATCGACCGCGACGCCAAGGCCGAGCCCGCGCCGGCCGGCCCGCCTGACGAGGCGCTGCTGCAGGCCGTCCAGGCCGCGGTGTCGCTGATCAAGGCGCACCGCATGCACGGCCACCTCGCGGCCAAGCTCGACCCGCTGAACTCCGAGCCCGAGGGCGACCCGGCGCTCGATCCCGAGCCGCTCGGCCTGACCCCCGAGGTGATGGCGAAGATCCCGGCGCGGATCCTGCGCATCGGCGTGCCGGGCGCGACGCTCGCCGACGCGCTCCCGCACCTGCGCGAGACCTACTGCGGCACGATCGCCTACGAGATCGAGCACATCTCCTCGCACCGCCAGCGCACCTGGCTGCGCGAGAAGATCGAGTCCGGCACGTTCCGCAAGACGCTGACCAACGACGAGGCGACCGCGCTGCTGCGCCGCCTCACGATGGTCGACTCGCTCGAGCGCTTCATGCACAAGGCCTACCTGGGCCAGAAGCAGTTCTCGATCGAGGGCCTCGACATGACGGTCCCGATGCTCGACGAGATGATCCAGCTCTCGGCGGCCAACGGCGCCCGCGAGGTCGTGATCGGCATGGCCCACCGCGGCCGGCTCAACGTCCTCGCCCACAACCTCGGCCGCGCCTACGAGACGATCTGGCGCGAGTTCGAGGGCGCCTCGTCGATCGAGGCCGTGACCACGATCCCGCAGGGCGGCACCGGCGACGTCAAGTACCACCACGGCGCGCAGGGCACCTACCAGCTGCCCAACGACTCGTCGGTGATCGTGCGCCTGGAGTCGAACCCGAGCCACCTCGAGTACGTCTCGCCGGTCGTCGAGGGCGCGACCCGCGCGGTCCAGACCTCGCGACAGGGCCCGCACGCCCACATCGACAACAACGCGGCGATCCCGATCATCCTCCACGGCGACGCCGCGATGCCGGCGCAGGGCGTGGTCTCCGAGACGCTCAACCTGCAGGCGCTCGACGGCTACCAGGTCGGCGGCTCGCTGCACCTGATCCAGAACAACCAGGTCGGGTTCACCACCGACCCCGAGGAGGCGCGCTCGACCCGGTGGGCCTCCGACCTCGCCAAGGGCTTCGACGTCCCGATCATCCACGTCAACGCCGACGACGTCGCCGCGTGCGTCGCCGCCGTGCGGCTCGCCTTCGCGTTCCGCCAGGAGTTCGGCCACGACGTCGTCATCGACCTGATCGGCTACCGCCGCTGGGGTCACAACGAGGCCGACGAGCCCGCTTACACGCAGCCCGAGATGGCCGCGAAGATCAAGGACAAGACGCCGGTCCGCGAGATCTTCGCCCAGCAGCTCGTCGACCGCGGCGTGATGTCGCAGGAGGAGTCCGACGAGATCCAGAAGGAGATCTGGGACGGGATGGCCGAGCGCCACCGCGAGCTCAAGGAGGAGCTGTCGCACGCGCAGGCCGAGCAGCCCACCGGCGGATACCAGCTCGACCGCTCGCCCTCGCCCGAGGTCAAGACCGCGGTGGGCGCCGAACGTCTTCTGGGGCTCAACGAGGACCTGCTGCGGATGCCCGAGGGCTTCAACGTGCACCCGAAGCTCCTCAAGCAGCTCGAGCGCCGGCGCGACACGGTCGGCCCCGACGGCGGCATCGACTGGGCCCACGCCGAGGCGCTCGCGTTCGCCTCGCTGCTGAGCGAGGGCACGCCGGTTCGCCTCACCGGCCAAGACGTCGAGCGCGGCACGTTCTCCCAGCGCCATCTGGTGCTCCACGACGTCAAGACCGGCCAGCGCATCTCGCCGATCCAGCAGCTGCCCGGCGCGCTCGCGCCGATGGAGCTGCACAACTCGCCACTCTCGGAGGTCGCGTGCCTCGGCTTCGAGTACGGCTACTCGATGGAGGCGCCGGAGACGCTCGTGCTGTGGGAGGCCCAGTTCGGCGACTTCATCAACTCGGCCCAGGTGATCGTCGACCAGTTCATCATCTCGGCGCTCGCCAAGTGGGGCCAGACGACGCGCCTGACGCTGCTGCTCCCGCACGGCTACGAGGGCTCCGGTCCCGAGCACTCCTCGGCGCGGCTCGAGCGCTTCCTCACGCTCGCCGCCGAGGGCAACATGCGCGTGGCGAACCTGACCACGCCGGCCCAGTACTTCCACCTGCTGCGCCGCCAGGCGCGCGTCGCCAAGCAGCGCCCGCTGATCATCATGACCCCGAAGTCGCTCCTGCGGCTGCCGCAGGCGACGTCGCGGATCGAGCACCTCGCCGAGTCGCGCTTCTTCCCCGTCCTGAGCGAGCCGCGGATCGACGAGGAGAAGGTCACCCGCCTCGTGCTCTGCTCGGGCAAGGTGTTCTACGACCTCAAGGGCCACGCCACGCGCGAGAACAACGAGGGCGTCGCGATCTCCCGCGTCGAGCTGCTCTATCCGTTCCCGCAGAGCCAGATCGAAGAGGAGATCTCGCGCTACCCGAACCTGCGCGAGGTCGCCTGGGTCCAGGAGGAGCCGCGCAACATGGGCGCGCGCGCCCACATGTCGCCGCGAATGCTGCAGATGCTGCCCTCCTCGCTCGAGTTCGGCTACATCGGCCGGCCCGAGCGCGCCTCGCCGGGCGAGGGCTACCCGGCCGCCCACACGCAGGAGCAGACGCGGATCATCCGCACGGCGCTGGATCTCTCGATTCCGGTGTCGGTCAACCCGGCCAAGGCGCCGGGCGAGCGCTAGCCGTAGCGCTCCTCACCTGCAAGGTCGCTGTCAAGCGCAACCCTCGGGGGTTCCGGGTGTCGCAACGTGGGACGTAACCACCCCCCAAGGGAGGCACCCACCTATGTCCGGGAGGACACTTCGCTACATCCTCGTCGGCGCGCTCGCGCTGGCGATCGGGATCCCGTCGGTCGCGGCCGGCTTCGGAGAGGGCCGCTCGCTGCTGCTCGGCAAGCGCAACCCGAGTCCCAACGCTTCGCGCGCGGTCACCAAGGAGACCGAGATCATCGCTTCGACCGGCACCTACGGCACGCGCCAGTCCAACAAGCGCGACGGCGACGGCGGCGGCGCCATCTACGGCTGCCGCTCCGCCACCGGCAAGGAGCCCTGCATCCGCGCCAACAACCTCAAGGGCGGCCGCGCCTTCGAGTTCGTGACGACCGGCAAGGAGACGGGCCGGATCGAGGTCGGCGACCCGACCGGCGCACCGCTCACCACGAACGCGACGGGCGTCGCCACCGGCTTCAACGCCGACAAGGTCGACGGCAAGGACGGGAGCGAGCTCGCGTCAGCCAGTGACTCGCTGTTCGCCGCGGTCAACGCGGACGGCGCACTGGCCGCCGGCGGCCCGGAGGCGACCGGTTCCTCGCGGACCGACGCCGCCGCGCAGACCTACACGGTCACCTTCTCGCGCGACGTGAGCAAGTGCTCGTTCACCGCGAACGTCACCGGCAACTCGGCCGACTTCTCGCTCGGCGTCGAGCCCGGCCCGGCCGCGAACCAGGTGCGCATCGATCAGCGCAACGCCGCTGACGGCAACACCGGGCGCGCGTTCCACGTGCAGGTGATCTGCTGATCTAGCGCAGGGGGTCAGACCCCCGCCTCGGGATCTGATCCCTGCCGCCTGGCGGCAGGGGTCTGACCCCCGATCTCTCGCCGGACACGCTCCCCCGCGGGGGCGAAGTCCGGCGAGAGCCGGTCGAGCAGGTCGCGCCAGCCCGGGTGGATCTCGATCGCCCGCCGGACGGCGGCGACGCCGCGCTCGGCGTCGCCGGTGTGGACCTGGGCCAGCCCGGCCCAGAACAGCAGCTCGTCGGACTCCGGCGCCAGCTCGGCCGCGCGCTCGTACAGCACCCCGGCCTCGGTGGGCCGGTCTGACGCCAGCAGCTCGTCGGCCTGGCCCGCGAGCTCGTAGGCGCGCGCCAGCCGCACCAGCCGGCGCAGCTCGGTGACCGGGTCGGCGTGGTCCTCGACCCGCAGCTCGAAGCGCGCCTGCCACGCCTCGCCCTGCGGCGGCACGACGACCAGCGCCGAGGACTGGCGGCCGCGGACGTCACCGCCCTCGCCCTCGGCGGCGTCGAGCGCCGCCAGCAGCCGGTCGGCGAGGTCGCCCTCGGCCGCCTCGAAGCCCGCCACCATCGCGGCCGGCACTGTGTCGCGGGCCATCATGTTGGCCTGCGCGGAGACATGCTCGCCGGCCGCGTCGCCCGCGCACGGGATGCAGTCGGCGCCGGTGTGGACGGCGACGCGCCCGGCCGCGTCGACGATCCCGACCTGGCGGACCGCCGCGAGCTCGTCGGGCCTCAGCAGCGCCGCCAGCGCGTCCGCCGCAGCGTCGCCGGCCGCGAGCCGGTCGAGCCCGTGCGGGCCGTGGGCCGGCTCGACCACGGACTGCGTGGCGACCGCGCCGATCCCCGGGCGCGCCCAGATGCAGAGCGAGCCGACGGAGAACCAGTGCGAGTGCACGGCGGCGCCGTGCTCGCCGGTCTCCGGGTCGAACGCGACGATCGAGTACGTGCCGTGTCGCACGGCGCGCGACGATACCCGGATGAACGAGCGCGAGCAGGCCGTCCTCCGCCGCATCCGCGACACGCCGCCGGGCTTCGTGCGCGCCTACGGCGACGTCTCCCCCGGCGCGCCGCGCTTCGCGGGCGCCGTGCTGTCCGTCTGCGACGACCCGACCGTGCCCTGGCACCGCATCGTGCGGGCTGACGGATCGCTTGCAAAGGGCGAGCGCCAACGGCGCCTCCTGGAGGCCGAAGGCGTGCCGTTCCGCGGTGACCGCGTGGACATGCGCACGGCCCGTATTCCCTGAGGTTCAACGACCCTCAACCCGGCGGATCGGGCTGCCGATGGGAGCGGTATGTCCCGCGCGCGCGCAAAGAACCCGCTGGCTGACCCCGCGCGGGTCGCCACGCTGCGCGCCACCGGCCTGCTCGGCGGCCAGAAGGTCGACGCGTTCGACCGGCTCGCGAACCTCGCCGCCCGCTTCGTCGGCGCGCCGATCGCGATGGTCACGCTGCTCGACGACACGCACCTGCACGCGCTCAGCCGCGTCGGGCCGCCCGACCTCGCCAAGTCCGGCCGCGCGCCGGTCAAGGACACGTTCTGCCAGCACGTCGTCGCCGCGGCGGAGCCGCTGATCGTCGACGACGCGCGCGAGCACGAGCTGACCAAGGGCCTCGCGGTCGTCAAGTCCGGCAAGGTGCTCGCCTACGCCGGCATCCCGCTGCGGCTGCCCAACGGCCACGTCGTAGGGACGCTGTGCGTCGCCGGCGACACGCCGCGCGCCTGGAAGTCCGAGGAGGTCTCGGTCCTCGAGGACCTCGCGCAGTCGGTGCGTGACCGAGATCGAGATGCGCGCCGACGTCGAGGCGCGCCGGCAGGCCGAGACCGACCTCCAGCGCTCCAACGACCGCCTCCGCAGCCTGATGGACAACAGCCCCGCGGCGATCTACGCGCGCGACCTCGAGGGGCGCCTCCTCTTCCACAACGAAGCGGCCGAGCGCCTCGGCATCACCGCGCAGGGTCTCAGTGCCCTCGAGCAGTCGGTGATCGCGGCCGGCGAGCCGGTCGAGCTCGAGGAGCGGCTCGAGCTGGGCGGCGAGAGCGTCGTCCACCGCTCGGTCAAGTTCCCGCTCACCGACCAGGCCGGCGAGCCCTACGGCATCTGCGGGATCGCCACCGACATCACCGAGCGCAAGCACACCGAGGCCGCGCTGCGCGAGGCGCAGCAGCGCTTCGTCAGCGCGTTCGAGCACGCGCCGACCGGGATGGCGATGATCGGCACCGACGGGCGCTTCCGCCAGGTCAACGCCGCGCTCTGCGACTTGACCGGCCACAGCGAGGAGCAACTGCTCCGGCTCACGCTCGCCGACACCATCCATCCCGAGGAGTGGGCGGCGCGCAAGCGGCTGTTCGAGCGCATGCTGACCGGCGAGATCCGCACGCACCAGACGCAGGGCCGGCTGCTCGCGGACGGCGGCGAGCCGCGCTGGGTGCTCGTCAACGCGACCGCGCTGACCGACACCGAGGGCTGGCCCGCCGAGTTCTTCGTCCAGTTCCAGGACATCACCGAGCAGACCCGCGGCCAGCAGTTGCTGCGCGCCCGCCACGACGCGACGCGCGTGCTCGCGCAGGCGGCGACCGTCGAGCAGGCGGCGCCGCTGCTGCTCGAAGCGCTCGGCGGCAACCTCGGCTGGGAGGTCGGCACGCTGTGGCTGGCCGACGACGAGAGCGGCGAGCTGCAGCCCGCCGCGACCTGGCGCCACCGCGCGTTCGAGGGCGAGCTGCCCGCGCCGGGCGCCACGCCGCTCACGCTCGAGGACCTGCCGGTGCGCGTGACCCACTCCGGCGACCCGGTGTGGACCGAGGCGCTGATGGCGGGCGCCGCCTCCGACCGCGCGATCGCGATCGCCGCCGCGGGGCTCTCCGGCGCCGTCTGCCTGCCGATCCGCACCGGCGAGGACTGCCTCGGCGCGATCGAGTTCTACTGCCGCGAGCTCGACGAGCCCGATGAGCAGCTGCGCGAGCTGCTGGCCACGATCGGGCTGCCGATCGGCCTCTTCATCCAGCGCACCAAGACCGTCCTCGAGCTCGCCGCCGCGCGCGACGAGGCGCTCGAGACGACCGCCATGAAGTCGCAGTTCCTCGCCAACATGAGCCACGAGCTGCGCACGCCGATGAACGGCGTGATCGGGATGGCCGAGCTGCTGCTCGACACGGAGCTGACCGACGAGCAGCAGGGCTACGCGTCGATGGTGCGCTCCTCGGCCGACGCCCTGCTGACGATCATCAACGACATCCTCGACCTGTCGAAGATCGAGGCCGGCAAGGTCGAGCTCGAGCACGCCGAGTTCAACCTCTCCGACGCGGTCGACGACGCCGTCGAGCTGCTCGCCGAGAACGCCCGCGGCAAGGGGCTCGAGCTGCGCGCGTTCGTCGAGCGCCTGGCGCGGCTGCAGGTCGTCGGCGACCGCTTCCGCCTCCAGCAGGTGCTCACCAACCTCGTCTCCAACGCGGTCAAGTTCACCGAGCGGGGCGAGATCACCGTCCGCGTCACCGAGGGCGAGCCGAGCGAGCGCGGCCGCCGCGTCCGCTTCGACGTCACCGACACCGGGATCGGCATCGACGCCGCGCAGGCGGGGCGGCTGTTCGAGCCGTTCTCGCAGGCCGACTCGTCAACCACCCGCACGTACGGCGGCACCGGCCTGGGGCTGAGCATCTGCCGTGAACTGGTGGAGCTGATGGGCGGCGAGATCGGCGCCCACGGCGAGCCTGGGCGCGGCAGCACGTTCTGGTTCACGGCCGACCTCGCCGTCGTCTCGGAGGCACCCGAGCCCGAGCCGGAGCCCGCCCCCGCCCCGGTCGCCGAGGTCCCCGTGCTCGTCGTCGACGACAACGCGGTCAACCGCATGGTCGCGGCCGAGATGCTGCGCAAGCGCGGCTGCCGGGTCGAGGTCGCCAAGAACGGCCAGGAGGCCGTCGAGGCCGCAGCGGCCGAGCCCTTCGCGGTCATCCTCATGGACTGCCACATGCCGATCATGGACGGCTACGAGGCGACCCGCGCGATCCGCGCGAGCGAGAACGGCGGCCCACGCGCCGCGATCGTGGCGATGACCTCCGACACCGTCGACAGCGTGCGCGACGCATGCTTCGACGCCGGCATGGACGACTACCTCGCCAAGCCGGTGACCGGCGAGGCGCTGGGCGACGCGATCGAGCGCTGGCGGCCGGGGGAGGCCAAGGACGACCTCGACATCGGCGTCCTGAACATGCTCACCGCCGAGACGTCCGGCGGTCGCGACTCCGAGCTGATCAAGAGCCTCGCCGGGCTGTTCCGCGAGGACTCCGACCGCGGCCTCAAGCAGGTCGCCGAGGCGCTGCGCGAGAAGGACGCCCAGGGCGTCGCCCGCGCCGCCCACGCGCTCAAGGGCTCGAGCGGCCAGCTCGGCGCGACGCGCACCGAGGCGATCTCCGCCGAGCTGCAGGCGATCGCCGAGACCGGCGAGCTCGGCTCCGCGAAGGCGCTGCTGCGGCGGCTCGAGACCGCCGTCGACGCCGCCCAGTCCGCGCTCTCGAGCGCGCTGCCCGAGGAGAACGGCGGGAAGTAGCCTCTGGGGCCGATGTGGCTCCAGCGGGAGATCTCGCTGCGCCCGCCCGGGCGCGGCTTCCACCTGATCACGCGCGACGTGGTCGGCGAGCTGCCCGAGCTCGGCGAGCTGCGGGTCGGGCTGCTGCACCTGTTCATGCTCCACACGTCCGCGTCGCTGACGCTGAACGAGAACGCGTCGCCGGACGTGCGGCGCGACTTCGAGTCCTACTTCAACGAGGCGGTGCCCGAGGACGCGCCGTACTGGACCCACACCGACGAGGGGCCCGACGACATGCCGGCGCACATCAAGGCGTCGGTGCTCGGCCCGTCGCTGTCACTGCCGGTCTCCGACGGCCGGCTCGCACTCGGCACCTGGCAGGGGATCTACCTCTGCGAGCACCGCGACCGCCCGAGCGGCCGCCGCGTGCTCGCGACGCTCTGGGGCGAGGGGAACGCTGGCCCAGAGGGCCAGGTTCCCTAGCGGGTATTCGCCCAGAGGGCGAAACCCGCGGTTGGTTAGGGCCTAGAGCCCTCGCCAGACCGGGTCGCGCTTCTCGGCGAACGCGGTGGCGCCCTCGCGCGCGTCCTCGGAGCCGAACACCGGCCCGGAGATCTCGGCCTGCTTCTTCCACAGCTCGTCCTCGGCCCAGCCGGGCGACTCGACGAGGATGCGCTTCGAGGCGGCGAGCGCGAGCGGGCCGTTGGCGGCGATCTTGGCGGCGATCTCGCGCGCGCCGGCGACCGCTTCGCCCGGCTCGGTGACGCGGTTGACGAGGCCGTACTCGGCGGCGCGCTCGGCCGTGATCGGCTCGCCGGTGAGCGCCAGCTCCATCGCGACGTGGTAGGGCATCCGGCGCGGCAGGCGCAGCAGCGCACCGCCGGCGGCGACCAGCGAGCGCTTGACCTCGGGGATCCCGAGCCGCGCGCCCTTGGCCGCGACGATCAGGTCGCAGGCGAGCGCGACCTCGAAGCCGCCCGCGACCGCGAAGCCCTCGATCGCCGCGATGATCGGCTTGCGCGGCGGGCCCTGGACGATGCCGGCGAAGCCGCGGTGCTCGACGAACGAGCTCTCGCCCGCGACGAACGCCTTCAGGTCCATGCCGGCGGAGAAGCCCTTGCCGGCGCCGGTGAGGATCCCGACGTGCAGGTCGTCGTCGTCGTCGAGGCGATCGAGCGCCGCCGCAACCCCGTTCGCGATCGCGGCGTTGACCGCGTTGCGCTGGTCGGGGCGATTGAGTGTGATCAGCAGGACGCCGTCGTCCGCCTCGGTGAGTACTGCCTCGTCAGCCATGAGGCGCCGCAGCCTACTGCGGCGTGACCTCGAGGTCCTCCAGCAGCCAGTCCTCCACGCCGAGCCCGCGCAGGACCTTGGCCATCGCCCGCGTGAGCACATCGATCTCCTCGTCCGTGAGGTGCGCGTGGAAGTACTCGTCGACCTTGGCCATGTGGATCGGCATTGCGCGCTCGAACGCCGCGAGCCCCTCGTCCGTCACGTGCGCGTAGGTGGCGCGGCGGTCGTGCGCCGGCACCTCGCGGCGGACCAGCCCGGCCTCCTCCATCCGCGCGATCAGGCGCGTCGTCCCGCCGCGGGAGAGGAGCAGGTCGTCGGCGAGCGCGCCCATGCGGGCGCATGACTCGGGCGCCCATTTGAGCTGCGCGAGCACCTCGTACCACGACAGCGGCAGCCCCGCCTCGGCCTCGAGCTCGGCGTTGATCCGCTCGGTGAGGCGGGTGTTGGCCTGGAGCATCGCGTACCAGGCGAGGAAGTGCTTCTGCTTCGGCATGCCCATGAGGTGAACAATTGTAGCCGCAACGGTTGACAGATCAACCCTTACCTGCCAGCCTTGCCGCGTCAAGAGTTTCCGATGCAACGTTTGCGAGGTAAACGTGAGTGCCGACCTTCCCACATCGCAGCGCCCGAGCCGGCTCGGCCGTCTCGCCGACCTCATGTTCCGCCGGCGGCGCATCGTCCTGGCGGCATGGATCGTCGCGCTGCTGGCCGCATTCGCCGCCTCCGGCTCGCTCGCAGGCGAGTTCTCCGCCGACTACGCGACGCCCGGCTCCGAGTCCCAGCGCGCGGGTGATCTGCTCAGCCAGCGCTTCCCGGCGCGCTCGTCGGACACCGTCGACGTCGTCTGGCAGGCGAGCCAGGGCGTCGACAGCGCCGCGGTGAAGCAGCGCACCGACACGCTGCTCGCGGCCGCGACGCGGCTCGACGGCATCGGTGACGCCGCGCCGGCCGAGATCTCGCGCGACGGCACGATCGCGGTCGCGCGCCTGTCGCTGACCGAGAAGCCCGACAGCGTCCCCGTCACGACCGGCGAGAGCCTGATCTCGCTGGGCGAGGCGGCCAGCAAGGGCGGGCTGCGCGTGGAGATGGGCGGCCAGGTGATCACCGCCGCGCAGGAGAGCGAGCTGTCCTCCGAGGCCGTCGGCCTGGCGATCGCGGCGCTCGTGCTCATCCTGACGTTCGGGACGCTCGTGGCGGCCGGCCTGCCGATCGTGACCGCCCTCTTCGGGCTCGGCATCTCCTCCGCCATGGTCGGGCTGCTCGCCGCCGTGATGGACGTCCCCGACTGGTCGACTGCGGTCGCCAGCATGATCGGCCTCGGCGTCGGCATCGACTACGCGCTGCTGATCCTGACGCGGCACCGCGCGGCGCTCGCCGCCGGGCGGGAGCCTCGCGAGGCCGTCGTCGAGGCGGTCAGCACCGCCGGGCACTCGGTGCTGATCGCCGGGACGACCGTCGTCATCTCGCTGCTCGGCCTGTTCCTGATGGGGCTCACCTATCTGCAGGGCGTGGCGCTGTCGGCCAGCTTCGCCGTGCTGGTGACGATGGCGGCGTCGGTCACGCTGCTGCCCGCGCTGCTCGGCTTCGCGGGGCGCAAGATCGACCGGCTGCGGATCCCGGGCACGGCGCGGGGCGCCGCGCCCGATCCCGACACGACGCCGGCCGCGCGCTGGAGCCGCGGCGTGCAGCGGCGCCCGTGGGCGGCCGCGCTGGCCGCCGCCGCGGTGCTGCTCGTGCTCGCCACGCCGTTCCTCGGCCTGCGGCTCGGCTTCCCGGACGCGGGCAACGACCGCGCGGCGACGACGACGCGGCAGGCGTATGACCTCGTCTCCAAGGGCTTCGGCGCGGGCGCGAACGGCCCGCTGCTGCTGGCGGCGGAGTTGAAGGGCCCGTCGGATCGGGGCGACGTCGACGCGCTGGCCGCGAAGCTGCGGCGCGAGCCGGGGATCGCCGCGGTCGGGCGGCCGGCTGTGAATCCCGCCGGCGACACCGCCGTGCTGATGGCGACACCGACCACCTCGCCGCAGTCCCCGCAGACCGCGGACCTGATCCGCCACCTGCGCGCGGATGTGCTGCCGAGCGCCGGCGTGCCAGTCAGCGTGGGCGGGACCACCGCCTCGTTCGTCGACCAGGGCGACGTCACCGCGAATCGCCTACCGCTGTTCATCGGCGGGGTCGTGATCCTGTCGATCCTGCTGCTGACCGTGACGTTCCGCTCGGTGACGGTGGCATTGAAGGCGGGCGTGATGAACCTGCTCTCGATCGGCGCCGCCTACGGCGTCGTGGCCTACCTCGCCGAGGGTGGCTGGGCGGGGCAGCTCGTCGGGATCGACACGCCCACGCCGGTGCCGCCGTTCATCCCGGTGATCATGTTCGCGATCCTGTTCGGGCTCTCGATGGACTACGAGGTGTTCCTGCTCAGCCGCGTCCGCGAGGAGTTCCTGGCCGGCCGCAGCACCTCGAGCGCCGTGACCGAGGGGCTGGCGCGGACCGCGCGGGTGATCACCGCCGCGGCGCTGATCATGGTCGCGGTGTTCGGCGCCTTCGCCCTCAGCCCGGAAGTGTTCCTGAAGCTGATCGGCATCGGCATGGCCGCGGCGATCCTGATCGACGCGACGATCGTGCGGATGGTGCTGGTGCCGGCGGTGATGCAGCTGCTCGGCGACCGCAACTGGTGGCTGCCCCGCTGGATCGGGCGGCTGCTGCCCGAGCCTACGCCCCAGGGAGCCTGACCGACTCGAGGCGGGAGCGCCGGCGTTCGAGGCGCTCCCGCAGGCGGGGCCGAACGTGCTGCTGCTGCGTTTCCGCGACCGGAGGCGGGGTGGCGGTGGGCGTCGGCGTCGGGGTCGGGGTCGGCGTGACCGTGGGTGTCGGGGTGGGCGTCGGGGTGGGCGTCGGCGTGGCCGCGCGCGGCTCCGGCGTGGAGGCTGGCGCGACAGCCGTGACGGGAGCGGCGGGAGTTAGCGGCGGAGCCAGCTCCGCAGCCGCCCACGCCTTCAGCTTGCGCGCGCCGCCGACCGAGTCGGACGCGTTCGGGACGAGCCGCTCGATGCGCTCGAGGCGGTCGACGAGCCGCGCCGACGCACCGCCGAGGCGCTCGCCGTCGGTCTCGAGCTTCAGGGTGTCGCGCACGACGCGCAGGTAGCTGACCTGCGCGCGCAGCGCCGATCGCGCGGCGGGGATGTCGGCCTTGGCCAGCGCGGTCTTGGTCACCGGGAGGGCGGCGTCGGCCCGCTCCTGCGCGGCGTCCGGGTCAGACCCGGGGATGAGCGCCGTCAACTCGGCGGTGACCCGCCGGTTGGCGCGCAGCGCGGGGTCGACGACCTCGCGCACCCGCTCGGCGAGCGACGGGCCCTTGGGAGCCGGCGCCGCCGCGGCGGGCGACTCCTCCCCGGAGGCGAGGGAGAACCCCGCCGCTCCGGCCGCGAGGACCAGGGTCGCGGCCACGCCGGCGAGGAGAGTCGACCGGCGGGAGCGGCGGGGTTGGGGGGAGGGGGAAGCGGGTTCGTCCGGCTCGGGAGACGGCGCCGGAGCGGGCGCGGCGGGCGCTGCCGGCAGCTCGGGCGCGACGACCGGCAGCACCGCCGACGAGTACCGCGGCGCCGCCATCGGCACCGCCGCCGTCACGACCGACACGTAGCCAGACTGCTCGCCGGCCTCGGGCAGCGCCGCCGCGCGGCGCCAGCGCGCGCCCAGCTCGTCGGCGACGACGCCCTCCAGCCAGTCCCACGCGTGGGCGGCGGAGGCGGGGCGGGCGGCCGGGTCCTTCGCGAGCATCGCGTGGACCCACGCGACGACGCCCGGCGGCAGGTCCTCGCGCAGCAGGCCGAGCGGCGGTGGCTCGTCGTTGGCGTGACGGAGCATCAGCGCCATCGGGGCGTCGACGCCCTCGTAGGGGTGGCGCCCGGCGAGCAGCTCGTAGGCGATCAGGCCAGTGGCGTAGAGGTCGGTCTGCGCGGTGATCTCGCCGCCCATGACCTGCTCGGGCGCCATGTAGGCAGGCGTGCCGACGACGTGGCCGGCTGCGGTGCGCAGCTCGATCATCTGCACCTGGCCGAGCGCCTTGGCGATCCCGAAGTCGGCGACCTTGGCGTGCCCGTCCGCGGTCAGCAGCACGTTCTCAGGCTTGAGGTCGCGGTGCACGATCCCCTGCGAGGCCGCCTCGGCGAGCCCGCCCAGGACGCCCTCGAGCACGCCGGCGACGTGCGCGAGCGTCAGCCGCCCGACGAGCGGCCGCAGCGACCCGCGCTCGAGGTACTCCATCGCGATGAACGGCACGCCGTCGTGCTCGAAGTACTCGATCACCGACACCACGCTCGGGTGGTTGAGCGCGCCGGCGACGCGCGACTCGTTCAGGAAGCGGTGGGCGAACGCCGCGTCGGCGGCGTGGGCCGGGTGCAGCTCCTTCAGCGCGACCTCGCGGTCGAGCGCGTGCTGGCGGGCGAGGTGGACGGTCGCCATGCCACCGTGGCCAAGCTGGCGCACGATCTCGTAGCGGCCGACGACACGGGGTGGATCCGGCGGCGTCATGTCCCTGGGAACGCCCGCCCCAGGGCTTTATTCCGCGAGCGCTAGCCGAACAGCGTCAGCGCGGGCTCGCGCTCGCCGCGCAGCACCGCCAGGTCGACCTCGACCCAGCCGATCCCGCGCGACTCCGCCAGCACCCGCGCCTGCGGCTTGACCACTTGCGCGGCGAGGATCCCGCGGCACTCGCCGAGCGCCGGGTCGAGCCGGATCCGCTCGAGGTAGCGCGTCAGCTGCTCGACCGCGTCGATGGTGCCAATGCGCTTGATCTCGACCGCGATCCAGCCGTCGTCGTCGTCGCGGCACATCAGGTCGACCGGCCCGATGTCGGTCGGCCACTCGCGGCGCACGAGCCGGAAGCCCTCGCCGCACCAGCCGGGCGCGGCCGCGAGCGCCTCCTGCAGGTGGGCCTCGACGCCGTCCTTCTCAAGACCCGGATCGAGCTGCATGTCGTGCGTCGAGTCGGAGATCACCTCGGCGATCCGGATCTCGAGCCGGTCCTCGCCCTTGAGCTTGCGCACGACGATCAGGTCATCCGACTCCTCGATCACCGTCGGCGGCGTCATCCAGTTCAGCGGCTTGTAGCCGCCGGCGTCGGCGTGCACGAGCACGGAGCCGTCGGACTTGACCATCAACAACCGCAGCGCCTCGGGCAGGTGGGCGGTCAGGCGACCGGTGTAGTCGACGGAGCAGCGGGCGACGATCAGGCGCATGAAGGAGGCGACGTTAACCGCTCTCGCGGACGCGGCGCAGCTTGTCCGGGTTGCGCACAGCGTGGATGCGCGTGATGCGGCCGCCCTCGACTGCGAACGAGAGCAACGCGAGGTCCCCGTCGGTGCCCATGAGCATCAGGCCGGCCCGGCCATTGATCTCGACGAGCCGCGGCACGGGCTCGAACGCGGGCTTGCGGCGCATGGCGATCCAGCCGCGCGCGACACGGTCGGCGCCGCGGATCGGCTTGAGCGAGGCGACCGCGCGACCGCCCCCGTCGGCGGTCCACACCACGTCGGGGTCGAGCGCGGAGGCGAGGCGGTCGAGGTCGCCCTCGCCGACCGCGCGTGCGAACGCGCGGACCGCGCGATCGTGCTCATCCGGCGTCGCGTCGAAGCGCGGGCGCTCCTCCGCGACGTGACGGCGCGCGCGGGAAGCGAGCTGGCGCACCGCTTCGGGAGTGCGGCCGACAACCTCGGCGACCTCGGGGAACGGCATCTCGAACACGTCGTGCAGCACGAACGCGGTCCGCTCCGGCGGCGAGAGCTGCTCGAGCAGCACGAGCAGCGCGTAGCTGACCGACTCGTCGAGCGTGACCCGGTCGGCCGGGTCGTCGGCGCCGGTGGAGACGAGCGGCTCGGGGAGCCACGGGCCGACGTATGACTCGCGCCGTGCGCGGGCGGAGCGCAGCGTGTCGAGCGCGAGCCGGCCGACCACAGTGGTCAGCCAGGCGTCGAGATCGTGGATCGACTCGGCGCCCGTGCGCTCGAGCCGCAGCCACGCCTCCTGCACCACGTCCTCCGCCTCGCTGAGGTCGCCGAGCTGGCTGTACGCGAGGCGGAGCAGCCGCGGCCGCGCCTCGGCGAAGCGCTCCGCCACGGTCACGCCGCGGCCCGCCAGTCCGCGATCCGGTACCAGCCGTCGGTGCCGCCGCGCACGCGCGGCGTCCATCCGCTCGCCTCGTGCAACCGCCGGCTGGAGACGCGCTGTGAGCGCGCGACCGGCTCGAGCTCGGGCGGGATGTCGTCCGTCGCCGGCCGCAGCGAGTCGCGGCCGACCGCGGCCGCGAGCGCCGCGTCGATCTCGGCGCGCGTCGGCGGATCCGCGTCCGCGACGTTGTAGATGCCGGCCGGGACGTGGAGCGCGGCCGCGACTGCCGTCGCCGCGTCATCGAGCCAGACGGTCGGCCGGTACGCGTCGCGCCGCCCGAGGCTCGGCGAGATGCCGGCGCGCGCATTCTCGAGGTCCGCACGGCTGAGGTCGCTGTCGGGGCCGACGAAGAGGCCGAAGCGCAGGACGACGGTCTCGCCGTCGAACCGCACCGCGGCGTTGGTCTCGGCGGTGAGCGCCGTCGCGGTGGCGGCGCCCGCGGCGACCGGCGCGTCCTCGGCGAGCCAGGCGTCGCCGCCGTCGGCGTAGACGAAGGCAAGTGACTCCTGCACGAGGCGGCACGCGCCGGCGGCCTCCGCCGCCCCGGCGATCGCGGCCGACGCCTCGCGGCGCAGCCGGTCGTTCTCATCCCAGGCGCCGGTCGTCGTCATGCGATCCGCGCTGGGGATGTGGGTCAGGAGGTTCACGACGGCGTCGCTGCCGGCGAACGCGGAGGTGAGGGCGGCCTGGTCGAAGACGTCGGCTTCGATGGCGTCCGCGCCGAGCCGCGTGAGGAGGCGTCGGCCGCGGGGCGACCGGACGATGCCGGTGACGCGGTGGCCGGCCGCCAGCAGCTCGCGGACCGCACGCCGGCCCACGACGCCGGTGGCGCCGGTGATGGTGATCGAGGTGGTGTCCATGACCAGCAGACGAGACACCCGGACGGATCGTGACATGCGCGCGCCGCTGTCACACCTGCGGCTCGGGCGTCGTCACCAGGGCAGAGCCTCCCCCCGAAAGGACTCCCTCGATGACACCCACACAGACTCCGCATTACGAGCGCCGCTGGCTGATCCTCGGCGTGATCGCGACCGCCCAGCTGATGGTCGTGCTCGACGCGACGATCGTGAACATCGCGCTGCCGTCGGCGCAGCGCGACCTCGGCTTCTCCGATGACTCGCGGCAGTGGATCGTGACCGCGTACGCGCTCGCGTTCGGGTCGCTGCTGCTGCTCGGCGGGCGCCTCGGCGACCTGTTCGGCCGCAAGTGGGCGTTTGTCGGAGGCCTGCTCGGCTTCGCCGCCGCGTCCTCGGTGGGCGGCGCGGCGGGCTCCTTCGGCGTGCTGGTCGCCGCCCGCGCGGCCCAGGGCGTCTTCGGCGCGCTGCTCGCCCCCGCGGCACTGGCCCTGCTCTCGACCACCTTCACCGATCCCGACGAGCGCGGCAAGGCGTTCGGCGTCTACAGCGCCGTCGCCGGCGGCGGCGCGGCGATCGGGCTGCTGCTGGGCGGCGTGCTGACCGAGACGCTCGACTGGCGCTGGTGCCTGTACGTAAACCTGCTGTTCGCAATCCCCGCCGCGCTGGCCGCGATCCGCATGCTGGTCAACGAGGTCCGGCACGACCGCGCACCGCTCGACCTGCCCGGCACGGCGACGGCCTCGCTCGGGCTCTTCGCGCTCGTCTACGGCGTCTCCAACTCCGAGATGGAGTCCTGGGGCCACCCGGTAACGATCGTGATGCTCGCCGCCAGCGCGCTGCTGCTGGCGAGCTTCGTGGCGATCGAGTCGCGCGTCGCCCACCCGCTGCTGCCGATGCGCGTGGTCCGCGACCGCACCCGCGGCGGCACATACCTCGGGTTCGCGCTCGCGTCGAGCGCGATGTTCGCCGTCTTCCTGTTCCTCAGCTACTACCTGCAGCGCACCAAGGGCTACTCGCCGATCGAGACGGGCGTGGCGTACCTGCCGATGACCGCCGCGGTGATCGCCACCGCGACCGCAGTCAACGTCCGGCTCCTGCGGCGCTTCGGCCCGCGGCCGCTCCTGACGGCCGGCATGACGCTCGGCGCCGCCGGGATGGTGGGCTTCGCCCAGCTCGAGACCGACTCCAGCTACGCCGGCCACGTGCTCCCGGCGCTGATCGTGACCGGGCTAGGCCTCGGCGCCGTCTTCGCCTCGACGTTCGCCACCGTGACCTACGGTGTCGAGCCGCGGGACACCGGCGTCGCCTCGGCGATGGTCAACACCATGCAGCAGGTGGGCGGGTCGATCGGCGTCGCGGTGCTCAGCTCGATCTTCGCCCACTCGATGACGTCCTACGCGGTAGGCGAGCGACCCACGCCCGAGCTGCTCGACGCCGCGGCCGTCCACGGCTACACGGTCGCGTTCTGGATCGCGGCCGGGATCTTCGCGGTCGGCGCCGTGCTCGTGGCGGCGCTGGTCCGCTCCGTGCGGGTGCCGGCGGAGCCCCGGCTCGAGCCGGCGACCGCGCGGGCGTAGCATCGCCTCGTGAGCGTCTACAGCACGTCCGCCCTGCGGGTCGGCGTCTTCCGCTGCCCGCCGGGCGACGCGCTGTGGCACGAGACGAACGACAACATCGGCGAGCGGCCGCACGTCGTCTTCCCGGCCACCACCGTCGGGCTCGTGCGCGGCGGGACGCGCCTGACCGCGACGCCCAACGATGTCGTCTTCTATCGCCCGTTCGAGACCTACGAGCGCTCGCTGCGCGACGCGCGCGGCGACGTCTGCCTGTTCATCGCTCCGCGCGACCTCGACGTCCCCGCCGCGCCGCTCGGCCGCGCCGACGCGCGCAGCTTCCTGCTCGCCCGCCGGCTCGCGAGGCGGCTCGACGACCCGCTGTTCGTCGAGGAGACCGCCGCCGAGCTGATCCAGCGCGCGATCGGCGGGCCTGCGCCCCACTCCGGCCGCCGGCCCACCACGCGCCGCGACCGCGCCGAGCTCACCGAGGCCGCCAAGGACCTCCTCGTCGAACACCTCGCCGAGCCGCTCTCCCTCGCCGACATGGCCGCCGAGCTCCACGTCTCGCCGTTCCACCTCACGCGCGTGTTCCGCGAGCGCACCGGCCGCACGCTGACCGAGTACCTGCACGACCTGCGCCTGCGAGCCGCCGTCGAGCGGCTGGGCGAAGACTCGCTGTCGCGGATCGCAGCCGACCTCGGGTACTGCAGCGCGTCGCACTTCACCGACCGCTTCCGGGCCAGCTTCGGCGTCCCGCCCTCGCAATTGCGCAATTTCATGGAAGCGGAGACGCCCGGCGGGTCGTAGAACCGCCGCATGCTCAAGCGCGCTTCGGCCCTCGCGGCCGTCCTGGCACTCGCGGCCCCCGCGGCTGCGGACGCCGGCTTCAAGGAACGGGTGAAGGTCCTCTGGCAGCACACGGGAGCGGAGGGCAAGTACTACGCGTGGGGCGTCGCGCCGCTCGCCGACCTCGACCGCGACGGCGTGGACGAGGTGCTCGCCGGCGAGCCGGGAGCGATGCCGTCGGACGACCCGGGGTGGGTGTGGGTCCAGTCCGGCCGCACCGGGCGGGTCATCCACCGCTTCGAGGGGAAGACGGGCGACCAGAACGGTTTCTCGATCACCGACGCCGGCGACGCCAACCGCGACGGCTTCCACGACATCCTCAGCGGCGCGCCGCGCCAGACCGGCGACACCGAGGGGCACGCCTACCTCTACTCCGGTCGCTCGGGCCGGCTGCTGCACACGTTCGCGGGTGAGGTCAGCGGCGACGGCTTCGGCGCTGCGGTGACGAGCGCGGACGTCAACCGCGACGGCCGCAACGACCTCGTCGTCGGCGCTCCCTTCACCCCCGGCGGAGGCCTGGCCTACGTATTCTCGGGCCGCACGTTCAAGCTGCTCTACAAGATCCTGCCGCCTGACCCGAACCACGCGTTCGGCTACGGCACCGGCATGACCGAGGACGTCGACCGCGACCACCACCCCGACCTGATCGTCGGCGGCAGCGGGGCCGCCTCCGTGTTCTCGGGCCGCGACGGGCACCTGCTCTACTCGCTGCCGCCCTCCTCCGCGCCGCGCCAGTTCGGCACGTTCTTCCTCGCCGGTATCGGCGACCTCAACCGCGACCGCGTCCCCGACGTCTACGGCGCCGACTACGCCGCCGACGCCGGCGCGGGGTTCGCCGGCGTGTACTCAGGCCGCGACGGCACACTGCTGCGCTCGTGGACCGGCGCGGCCGGCGACGGCCTCGGCCCGGGCCGAGGCGCGGGCGACGTCAACCACGATCACGTGAACGACATCTCGGTCGGCTCCTACACGAACAGCGACGGGGGAACCGGCGCGGGCAAGATCGACATCGTCTCGGGCCGGACGGGCGCGAAGCTCCGCACCATCACCTCGACCACAGCGGGCGAGAACCTCGGCTTCGACGCCGTCGGAATCGGCGACGTCAACCGGGACCGCAAGCCGGACCTGCTGGCCTCGGCGGCCGAGGGCGACACGCTCTACGTGGTCGCGGGCACCGGGCGGCGCTGAGGGGGACGTTCGTCGTGCTGGCCCTCGACGGCACGCATCCCGGGCAGCAACAGCGCCGCGAACGTCACCGCGCCGCCGACCACGCCGCCGGCGATCAGCGTCCCCTGGACGCCGAGGACCGAGCTGACCGGCCCGGTGAGCGCGAACGACAGCGGCAGGAGCCCGATCGAGATCAGCCAGTCGAGGCTCGACACCCGGCCGAGGAGCTGCGGCGGGACGTGGCGCTGCTTGGCGGTGGCCCAGACGATCGTGCCGGCCGTCTCCAGCGCGTTGAAGGCGATGCTCGCGAGCATCAGCTGCCAGACGGAGGTCGCCAGCCCGTAGCCGGCGATCGCGACCGTCGCGAGCGTCCACGCGAGGTACATGAAGGTGATGTCGCGTTTCGGGATGCCGCGCTGGCCCATGAATGCGGCGCACCCGACCGAGCCGAGGCCACCGGCGGCGAACACGAGCCCAAGGTCGGCGGCGCTGCCATGCAGGTCGTTCTTGACCAGGAACGGCAGCAGCACCTCCGCCGGGCCCATGAACAGCAGGTAGGCGACCGCGGCGCTCGCGAACGTTCCCCACAGCCACACGTGCTTGCGCACGTAGCTGAAGCCGGCGCGGATGTCGCCGCCGACCGAGCCGTGCGCGGCCAGGTTCGTGCGGGGAGGCGGCGCCATGGCCAGCAGCGCGGCGGCCGAGACCGCGAACGTCGCCGCGTTGAGGGCGAACGCCCAGCCGACCCCGACACCCGCGATGAGGAAGCCGCCCAACGCCGGACCGGCGAGCCGCAGGGCGACCGGCCGGATGAACTGGTCGAGCGAGTTCGCCTGCGGGAGCAGCGAGGCGGGCAGGACGTCGGGCACGATCGCGTCGAACGCCGGGCCGAAGAACGCGGTCCCCGCGCCGAAGACGGCCACGAGTATGAGCATGTGCCACAGCTCGAGCGCCCCGGTGAGCGACAGGACGGCGATCACGCCGATCGCGAGCCCCCGCGCCACGTCCGCCGCGAGCATCAGGCGGCGGCGGTCGAAGCGGTCGCTCATGACGCCGCCCAGCAGGAGGAAGGCGATCGTCGGCACGGTCATGGCGATCCCGACCACCGCGAGCGCCGTGGGTGTGTTGGACAGCGCGTAGACCTGCCACGCCAGCGCGACGATGAAGACGCCGTCGCCGAGCAGCGAGACGCACATCCCGCTCCACAGCAGCCGGAAGTCCCTCAGGCGGAGTGGAGCGAGGAGGCGAACGCGGCTGAAGCCGCCGCTGCGGTCGAGGCCTTCGTAGTTATGGTGCATCGGCTGCGGTGGGCTCCTGATGCTCCGCCGCGTCGGTGCGCAGGTACTCCAGCGTCGCATCGGCGTCCATGGGCTGGGCGAACAGGAAGCCCTGGCCCGAGCCGCAACCGAGCTCGCGCAGCCCGAGCCACTGCTCCGGGAACTCGATCCCCTCGGCGACGACCTCGAGCTGCAGCGTCTCGCCAAGCGCGATGACCGCCGACGCGAGCGCGGAGGCCGTCGGCGATGCGCCGTCGCGGAGGAACGAGCGGTCCATCTTGAGGATGTCGACCGGGAAGCGGCTCAGGTAGCTCAGCGACGAGTAGCCGGTGCCGAAGTCGTCCATCGCGAGCCGGACACCGAGCTGCTTGAGCTCCTCGAGCCGTTGCACGGCGAGGTCCGTATCGGTCATCAGCACCGACTCCGTGATCTCGAGCGTGAGCGAGCGAGCGGCGAGCCCGGACTCCGCCAGCGCGTCACGGACGTCCGCGGCGATGTCGGAGTGCTGGAGCTGCTTGACGGACAGGTTCACGCTCATCGACAGCGGCGGGTCGGCCGGCAGGAGCGTCTGCATCTGGCGCGCCTGGCGACACGCCTCGCGCAGCACCCAGCGCCCGATGGGGACGATCAGGCCCATCTCCTCGGCCAGCGGGATGAAGGTGTCGGGGCCGAGCATCCCGCGCTCGGGGTGATGCCAGCGCAACAGCGCCTCGACGCCGCTGGCGCCGCCGTTGCTGAGGTGCACGAGCGGCTGGTAGTACAGCTCGAGCTGCCCGGCGGTCATCGCCCGTTGCAGGTCGGCGCGCAGCTCGAGGCGCTCGAGCACGCCTTCGTGCATGGCCGGCTCGAACAGCCGGTAGCCGCCCTTGCCGTCGCGCTTGGCGATGTACATCGCGGCGTCCGCGTTGCGGATCAGTTCGTCGGCGCCCGCGGCGCCGTCGCCCTCGGCGATCGAGATGCCGAGGCTGCAGCGGACGAAGAGCTCCTTGCCCTCCAGCCGCAGCGGCGCGCCGACGGCTTCGAGGATCCGCTCGGCCGTGTCTGCGGCATCCTGGGCGCTGCCCACGTCCTCGAGCAGGACGGCGAACTCGTCGCCTCCGAAGCGCGCTGCCGTGTCGCTCGGGCGGATGCTGGCGTCCAAGCGCTTGGCGACCTCGAGCAGCACCGCGTCACCGGCGGCATGACCGAGGCTGTCGTTGATCGTCTTGAAGTCGTCGAGATCGATGAAGATCACGGCCAGCCGGGAGTCCTCGCGGCGCGCACGCGGGACCGCGTGCCGCACCCGCTCGACGAACAGCGCGCGATTGGCGAGGTTGGTGACCGGGTCGTGGAACGCCTGGTGGGCGAGTTGCTCCTCGAAGACCTTGCGCTCGCTCACGTCGCGGCTGTTGAGCACGACGCCGTGGACGTTCTCGTCGTCGAGCAGGTCCGTGTAGAGCACCTCGAACTGGCGTACCTCACCCTCCTTGTGGCGGAGGCTGCACGCGAGTGCCTCGGTGCCGGCGGCGTGCGTCGCGGGGTCGGCCAGGACGAGCGGGAGGCGCCCCTCCTCGCCGGGCTGCAGGAGCCGCTCGAAACGGGTGCCGACGAGCTCGTCGGGCGTGTAGCCGAGCACCCGCTCGATCGACGGGCTCTGGTAGACGACCAGCCCATCCGCGTCGAGGACCGTGATGAGGTCGCTCGCGTGCTGCACGAGCGAGCTGAAGCGCGCCTCGCTCGTGCGGCGATGGACCTCTTCGGTCAGGGCGGCGCTCTCGAGTGCGAGCGACACCTCGGTCGCCAGCGCGGCGAGGCTGCTCTGCAGCGGTCGGGGGATCCGCCGCTCGCCGGCGATCGCGAGCAACCCGTGCGTCTCGCCGCGGACGGAGAGCGCCAGCAGGAGGGCGGTGGCCGACGTCGGGGGAAGGCGAAGCTCAGCGAGCGCCTCCGTCGACAAGCGGCGCGGCGTGCCGGGCTCTCCGGATGCGAGCAGCGCGGTGGCAGTGGCCGGACTGACCGGCCACGCCGCGCCGAGCTCGGAGTCGGCGACGACGACGCGGTCGCCCTCGGCCAGGCAGAGGCGGGCGGCCACCTCGTCGCCCGCGAGCGCGTGCGCGGCGGCGAGCGCGGCGTGACAGATGTCGGCGCGACTGGTTGCGGCCACGAGATCGGCGCCGGCGGAGCTCAACACCCGTTCGCGCGCGACGGAGCGCTCCTGCTGTCGCACCAGACCGGCCATGCGGGCCACCACGAGGGCGAACAGGATGATCGCCGCGACGTTGACCACGAAGCGGTCGTCGCCCTCGTCGATGACCTGCAGCAGGGCCATGACCGGGGCGATCAGGCACGCGCAGGTGAGCGTCACCAGCCGCAGCGGCGTGAGGCGCACGTCGCGGTCGGGAGCCGCCCGCTCGAGATCGGCCATCGATGGGTGGAGTGCCGCCGCTCCCCACAGGAGGTAGAAGCTGAGCCAGCCCACGTCGAGCCAGACCTGGCCGTCGTAGGCGCCCGCGAGTGTCACGAGCCCGTACGCGAAGTCGGTGACGAGCAGCGCCACGATGCTCGAGACGAGCAGGTAGAACGCGGGCCGGCGCGTGCCCGAGTCGACCGTCAGGCGGATCGCCGCGGCGAGCAGCAGGATGTCGCCGATCGGATAGGCGATCGAGACGAGCTTGGCCACCGTCGAGAGCTCGTCGTCGTGCAGGGACGGCTGGATCAGCGCGATCCAGGAGACGAGCGCGAGGCCGAGCGTGATGATCAGCGAGTCGATCGCGCCGGCGCGGTCGCGCTCCGGGTTGCGCCGCCGCACGAGGATCAGCAGACCCAGCATCAGGGCGGGGTAGACGATCACGTACGCGGCGTCGCCGAGCGACGGGAACGGGACCTCGGCGCCGGTCAGGCGCGGATAGCTGTAGGTGTAGAGGTCGCCCAGCCAGAAGAGCAGGAACCCGATCGCGAACCAGCGCCACGGCCCGGCCGAGCCGCCCCGATAGCGCCGGACGCCGATCAAGATCGCGAGCACCGGAGAGAGCCCGAGCAGGTTGAAGAGCGGCCCGCTGCCGGCAAACGGCGGCACCCACACATAGAGCGCGCTGAGCAGCGCCCCGACGGCGAGGTAGAGCTGCCACAGCGGAACTGCGCGAATGCGCCCCCAGATCGCCATCTCAGGCCCCGGCGACGCTCGCTACGAACCCGACGTCGTCAGCAGTGCGCAGCTCGCCGGCCTCTGCCAGCTCCCCGAGCGCGGCGATCAGCAGGTCGATCTCGGCATCGGTGTTGGCGGCGGTCAGCTGGACGCGGAACCCCACCTCGTCGCGCGGGACGAGCGGGTACGCCGCGAGCGTCACGTACACGCCGCGGTCGAACAGCAGCCGGCCGACGGCATCGATGCGCGTGTGGTCGCGCAGCGGGATCTCCACGATCGGGAACCCCGAGTGGTTGGGGGTGTGGACGCCGAGCCGGTCCAGGCAGTCGAGCACGCGCGCCGTGTGCCCGTGAAGCACCCGGCGCAGCTCGTCGCCGCGGCGCTCGTTCACGTCGAAGCCGACCAGCACGCTCGCGAGCGACGCCACCGGCGAGGGCCCGGAGTACAGGTAGGGCGCAGCGGCGACCTTGAGGAGATCCTTGACCTCGGTCGGGCAGGCGATGAACGCGAGCAGCGACGAGTAGGCCTTGGAGAACCCCGCCACGAGCACGACGTCGTCGTAGGTCTCGTCGCAATGGCGGATCACGCTGTTGCCGGTCGCGCCGTAGTTGCACGACTCGTCCGGGCGGCGCTCACCGATCACGCCGAAGCCGTGGGCGTCGTCGACGTAGAGCAGCGCGCCGTGCTTGCGGGCGACCGCAGCGAACGCGCGGATGTCCGGCGCGTTGCCGGTCATGCTGTTGACGCCGTCCATGCACACGAGCCGCGTGGGGTCGCGCTCGGAGCGCAGCAGCTGGTCGAGGTGGTCGGGGTCCTCGAAGCGGAACCGCTTGACCGCCGCGCCCCGGGCGCGGGCGACCTGACAGCCGTCGTAGATCGTCTTGTGTGCGCGCGAGTCCAGGAAGATCGTGCCCGACGCGGCGAGCAGCGGGATCACGGACATGTGGATGTGCGTGATCGTCGGCAGGACGAGGGAGTCCTCGCTGCCGAGCATCGCGGTGAGCCGCTCCTCGATCTGCTCGTAGATGACGGGGCTGCCGAGCAGTCGCGACCAGCTCGGGTGGGTGCCCCAGGCATCGAGGTACGCGGGGATCGCCTCGATGATCTCGCGATCGAGGTCGAAGCCGAGGTAGTTGCACGAAGCGAAGTCGGCGAGCCAGTGGTCGCCGATCCTGATCATGCGACCGTCGATCTCATCGATGACGGCGTCCATCATCGGATGCGACGCCTTCAGCCTCTGCAGGTCCCCGCAGGTGTCCAGCCAGTGCTCGACCCACGGACGGCGGCTGCGTGTGGGGGCGTGGTCGGGCACGCGCGGAATGCGCGCATGGGAGAGTGGCGCGCGAAGGCTCATGGCCGCTTCATCGGGACGTAGCGCTGCCCCCTTGAGGACGACCGGGTCAAACGTCCGTCGAGTCGAACTCGACTGACTAGGCTGATGTGCGTGCCGCAGCTCGCCGCCGACCTCACCCGGACCTACGCGCCGCGGCTCGCGGAGTTCGTCTCCGACGAGACCTACGGCGACTGGCGCTTCAAGCTCTACGGGCTCGCGGATCCTGCCAAGGGCGTGCGGCCGGAGCTCCTCGACGCCACCCGCGCGCGGGCCGAGGCGGGCCTGCCGGACGGCGGCTACGGCGCGGCGTTCGGGATCGCCCACGACGCCGCCTACCCGATCGCGCTCGTCTACTGGTGGCAGGGCACGAACGAGCTGCACCAGCGCTCCTACGTCGGCGAGACGATCGACGCGCTCGAACCGGTGCAGTGGACGCCCGCCGGCTGCGTCTACGAGCTGGCGATCGTCGAGTTCGAGCGGCGGGCGTGGATCGAGGACGTCATCGGCAACCCCGACGGCCCGAATCTCGATCTGTACATGAGCCGCCGCTTCGGCGGGCTCGTCTAGCTGCTCGGTAGACCGCGAGGCTAGCGCTCGGCTTAGACCGCGAAGCGTCTATGCCGCCGCTTCAATCGCCCGCGGCGACGCGGCGATGACCTGCTCGCGCAGGTTGCGGACCTCGGGGTCGTCGAGCAGCTTGAGCGAGCGGTCGCAGGCGGCGATGCAGTCCTTCGTGCGGTCGGTGCGCGCGAGCGCGTGCGCGAGCCGTGACCAGGCGGCGGCGGAGTCGGGCGCGACCTGCGTGGCCTGCTCGCACGCGCTCACCTCGGCGCCGGTGTCGCCCATCAGGTTGCAGACGAGCGCGAGGTCGAGCAGGCCCTGCTCGCTCGGCTCGATCGAGCGCGCGTGCTCGAGCGCCTCGCGCGCACCCTCGCGGTCGAACGTGCGCAGCTTCAGCCGCCCGAGGCGCTCCCACGCGGAGCCGTCGTTGGGCGCGCGCTGCGTCTCGCGCACCGCGGCGTCGACCGCCATCGACAGCGCGCCCTGGTCCTCGTAGATGCGCGCGGCGGTGCGGTACGGCGCCGGGCGGTCGGGCTCGATGCGCGCCCAGTCGCGTACCGCGCGGCCGGCGGCGGCGAGGTTGCCCGCCTGCCAGAACGCGGTGGTCAGCAGGCGCAGCACCGCCGGGTTGGACGGCTCGGCGTCGCGCGCGTAGACGAGCCGCTGCGCCGCGAGCGCGAAGTCGCCCTCGGCCAGCGCGTGCTTGGCGGCGGTCATGAAGCGCTCGACGCGCTCGGCGCCGGGGTCGGGCTTCGAGAAGTCGACGAACTGCAGCGAGCCCGCCGGCACCGTGCGCACGCCGACCTGGAAGGAGACGCGCGCCCACTGCTGGATGTCGTCGCCGTCGCCGGTGAAGTAGATGCCGTTGACGCTGCCCACGCCCCACTCGGGATAGGACAGGCAGCGCGCGTAGCGGTGCACGACGGAGTGGTCGGGCACGCGCGAGGCGAACGGATCGTGCTTCTCGCGGTCGGCGGCGTGCGCGCGGGCGCGCTGCTCGGCCTCGTAGTTCCGCTGCCCCTCCTCGGCGCGCGCCTTGCGCGCGGCCTGGGCCGAGACTTTGACCGCGTTGCGGCTGACCTTGCCGCCGCGCGAGTCCTCGGCCAGGCGCTCGAGCTGGTCGGCCGCCTCGTTGATCGCCTTGAGGTGGCGCTCGTGCTCGTGCTGGCGCCCGGGCGGCGCGATGTCGGGGTGCCAGCGCTTCGCCATCCGGCGGCGCGCGAGCTGGACGGCGCGCTTGTCGAACGGCGGCTCCAGCTCAAGAAGCAGGACCGACTGCTCGATGTCCAGGAACTGGGGCACGAACCCTCTACGGTAGCGGGAATGGAGCCCTGGATCGACTGGGTTCGGCGGCTGCAGGCGGTGTCGGAGACGGGCCTTGCGTACGCCACCGACCACCACGACGTCGCGCGCTACGAGGAGGTCGCGCGGCTGGCCGCCGAGGTCGCGGGCCAGGGGTCGGGACTCGATACGCACGGTGCCGGCCATCCCACGCCGAAGGTCGACGTCCGCGGCGCGCTCGTGCGCGACGGAAAGGTCCTGCTCGTGCGCGAAGTGGTCGACGGCGGCTGGACGCTGCCGGGCGGCTGGGCTGACATCGGCGAGCCCCCGAGCGCGTCAGCCGAGCGCGAGTTCCGCGAGGAGGCGGGCATCCCCGTCCGCGCCGTGAAGCTCGTCGCGGTGCACGACCGCGACGCCCACAACTTCCCGCCGCACGCGCACCACATCTTCAAGCTCTTCTTCCTCGTCGAGGAGACCGGCGAGCCGCACGGCGAGCCCGACCACGAGATCGACGCCGTCGGCTGGTTCGGCCTCGACGACCTCCCGCCGCTCTCGACGGGGCGCACGACCCGCGACCAGGTCGAGCTCGCGCTCGCACACGCGGCGCGGCCCGACCTGCCCACGGACTTCGACTAGCGAACGGGCAGCGGCAGCCCTTCGACGGGCAGCCGGTTCTCGAGGCAGGACAGCTTCGCGCGGTCCGGCCCGTCCGGCGTCACCTCGCCGCCGGTGTTGGGGAAGTTGTCGCGCCGCGACCCGTCCGAATTCGCGAGGCAGAGCTTCTTGCCCACGATCACCGGACTCGTCGGGAACTCGAGCGGGCCCTCGTTGCGCAGCCCCGCCGGGCTCACCGGGTTGCGGGACAGCTCGACCACGCCGGAGCGCTGCGTCGCCACCACAATGGCGTTGCGCTCGTTGACCGCCGTGACGACGTTGCCCGCCCGGTCGAGCGCGATCCCGTCTGCGCCCTCGAGCGCCGGGTGCTGCACGAACACGTTGCTCAGGCACAGCGTGTTCGACGCGAACGTGGTGTCGCAGCCGACCGCGCTGCGCACCTGCCCGTGCCGCCCGAGCTCGGCACGCCAGATTGCGCCGCGCGCGGTGTCGGCGATGAACAGCGAGCCGTCGCGGTCGAAGGCGAGCCCGTTGGCGACGATCGCCTGCGAGCCGCCGGGCGGCAGCGACCGCGCATCGCGGCCGACGCCGGCGGCGTTGGCCATCGGCTGAACCCGGAGCATCTCCTCGGGTGGGCCGCCGCTACCCCGGATCCTCCAGACGCGACCTTGACCCTGGCCGCCATCGGACACCCAGAGCGCGCCGCGCTCGTCGAAGGCAACCCCGTTGGCGCCCGGTACGTCAGTGGCGAACACGGTCGCGACCGGCGGGCTTGAGGCGCTCGGCCGCAGCCGGTAGATGCTGGGCGCGTTGGTGACGTAGAGGTCGCCGCGCTTGTCGAACGCCAGCCCCGCCGGGCTGCACGGCGCCGGGATCGTCCCCACCGTCTCCGCGTCGCCTCCGCCCGCGGGCACGCGCATGACCGGGCAGTCGCCGTTGGCGTTGCGCGCGGGCGAGTAGAGGTTGCCCTTGGCGTCGGCGGTCAGGCCCTCCAGTCCGAGCGTGTTCGTGTGGACTGTCGTCCACGAGGCGTCGTCCCCGAGCGGGCGGTAGTCGCCGCCTCCCTTCTTGCGGTCGCCCTCGGCAATCGATCCTACGAGTGTGGCTCCAGCCACCGTCAAGGCGGCGAGCAGAGTAGATCGCTTCATGCCCCGTACTACGCGCGCTCGCGCGCAACGGTTTTCAGTCGACGAGCTTCTTCCCCATGTAGTGGATCGCCAGCCGCCAGGTGACGACCGCGAACACGGTCAGGCAGCCCACGTGGTAGACGTCGATCCAACCCTCGAAGCCGAAGCAGGCGTGGCGCACGAGCTGCACGCAGTGGTACAGCGGGTTGAACTGGGCGAGCACCTGCGCCCACTCGGGCAGCCCGGAGATCGGGAAGAACGTGCCGGCGGTGAGGAAGACCGGCGTGATGATCGTGCTCGTGATGTACGAGAAGTGATCGATCGAGTTGAGGACCGCGGCGATGATGATCCCGAAGCACGCCCAGCCGTAGCCGGTCAGCGCGCCGATGAAGGGGACGAGCAGCATCCCCCAGCTCGGGTTGAGCCCGAAGACCATCGCCACCAGCAGCGGCGCGCACCCGAACACGCCGGCGCGCGCGGCGATCCAGATCGCTTCGGCCGTGACCAGCTCCTCGGTGTCGACCGGCGCCGCGAGGATCGCGTCGTAGGTGCGCTGGAACTGGTACTTCACGAACGAGCCGAACATCGCCGCGAACACCGACGAGAACAGCACCGCGGTGGCGACCGTGCCCGTCCCGACGAACTGCACGTAGTCCAGGCCGGCCACGCTCGTCACGAGCGACCCGAAGCCGAAGCCGAACGCGAGCAGGTAGATCGTTGGCTCGACGGTCGAGGAGAAGACGCTGGACTTCCAGAACGACGAGAAGTTGATGATCTCCCGCACGAGCACCCCCGCGAGCGCGGGGCGCTCGAGGCGGCCGAGCTTCTTGCGCGGGCGGGGGCGCGGGGGCGCGGGTGCGGTGGTGGCGCTCATACGGCCTCCTCGCCGGTCAGAAGCACAAACAGGTCCTCGAGGTTCGCCGGGCGGTGCTCGCCCTCGGGTACGTTGCCGTTCGCGCGCTCGACGCCGAGCACGCTCACCGACGTGCCGGTGCGGCGGGTGTTGTAGCCCGCGGCGCGCGCCTCGGCCTCGGTCTCGGCGAGCTTCGCCGGCGGCCCGTAGACCTCGATCGCGTCACGCCCGACGTGCTCGGCCACGAGCTCGGCCGGCCGGCCGCTCGCGACCGCCTTGCCCTCGGCCATGATCGTCACCGTGTCGGCGAGGCGCTGGGCCTCCTCGATGTAGTGCGTCGACATCAGGATCGAGACGCCCTCGGCCCGCAGCGCGTCGATCAGCGCCCACAGCTCCTGGCGAACCTGGGGGTCGAGCCCGACCGTCGGCTCGTCGAGCAGCACGAGCCGCGGCTGATGCACGAGCGCGCGCGAGATCAGCAGCCGCCGGCGCATGCCGCCGGAGAGCTTGTCGGCGCGCGTGTCGCGGCGGTCGCCGAGCCGCGCCATCTCGATCGCGCGCTCGATCGCGGCCTGACGCTCGGCGCGCGGGATCCGGTAGAGGTGCGCGAACACGCGCAGGTTCTCCTCGACCGTCAGCGTGGTGTCGAGGTTGTCGAGCTGCGGCACGACGCCCATCTCGGCGCGCGCAGCCTTGGAGTCGGCCGGCAGCGAGTGGCCGAGCACCTCGATCTCGCCTTCGTCGGCGATCGCTTGCGCGGTCAGCAGCCGCATCGTGGTCGACTTGCCGGCGCCGTTCGGCCCGAGCAGGCCGACGCAGGTGCCCTCCGGCACCTCGAGGTCGAAGTGGTCGACCGCGGTGATCTGTCCGTAGCGCTTGACCGCGCCACGGACGCTCAGCGCGAGCGCCACTACGAGGCCACCGAGTCGCCGACCGCGATCTCGCCGCCGGTGACGATGTCGGCGCGCAGGCCGCCGCGGTGGACGAGCCCGCGCAGGACGCCGCGCTCGGTCAGCTTCGCCAGGTGGTTGCAGGGCTGGCACAGCTCGACGCCCTCGCACTCGACGCCGCCGACCGTGAAGCGCCGGCCGACGAGCGCGTTGAGGTCGATGTCGCGCGTCAGCACGTTGCGCCGAGATGCCTCGTGGGAGAGCTCGATGCCGGTGTCCTCGCGCAGGCCCTCGAGCGCCTCCGCGGCGATCAGCGTGAGGCTCTGGCCGGGCTCGGGCGTCTCCGACCAGTGGTACTCGCCCTCGATGCCACGACCGGCCTCCGCGCGCACGCTCGGGACCGGAGCGGGGAGCGCGTCGCGGTCGGAACTGATGGCGATCTGCTCGACGACTCCGCTCACGCAGCCAGCGTACCGAGCACCGCGCGGCCGCTTGCGGCCTCCACGAGCGCGCAGAACAGGGCGAGCTGCCCGGGTGCTTCGACCAGCGTCTCGGCGTGCCACTGGACGCCGAGCAGGAACGCGTGGCGGCGATCCTCGATCGCCTCGATCGTGCCGTCCGGCGCCCAGGCGCTGGCCACGAGCCCGTGCCCGAGCTCGTCGACCGCCTGGTGGTGGAACGAGTTGACCTGCGTCGCGCGGGTCTTCATCACGCGCGACACGCGCGAGCGCGGCGCGATGCGCACGGCGTGCACGGGCTGGGTGGCGAGCTCGGTCTGGCGGTGGTCCTCGACGTGCTGGTGCAGCGTGCCGCCGCGCGCGACGTTGAGCGCCTGGGCGCCGCGGCAGATGCCGAGCAGCGGGAGCCCGGCGGCGTCGGCGGCGCGGGCGAGTTTGAGCTCGAAGCGGTCGAGCGCGGGCTCGGTGGGGCCGAGCAGCTCGTGCGCGCGGGCGCCGTAGGCGACGGGGTCGAGGTCGGGGCCGCCGGACAGGCAGATGCCGTCGAGGCGGTCGAGCAGCGTCTCCAGCCCGTTCTCCAGCGGGGGCAGCACGACCGGCACCCCGCCGGCCAGCTCGACCGCGCGCATGTAGGTCAGGCCGAGCGCCATCTCATGCTGCGGCGGCTCGCCGTGACGACGGAGCGTCGCAAGCTCTCCACGCCGCACCTCTGAAGTGGTGACGCCGATGAGCGGGGGCATAGAACTAATGTCGGTCAACGAGCGCCTATCCTCAACCGCCAGATGTCCAGTCAATACGTATTCACGATGTACAAGCTGTCCCGGACGCATCCCCCGGACAAGCAGGTCTTAAAGGACATTTCGCTGTCCTTCATGCCCGGCGCGAAGATCGGCGTCCTGGGCCTCAACGGCTCTGGCAAGTCGACGCTGCTGCGGATCATGGCCGGACGCGACACGGAATTCAGAGGAGATGCCCAGCTTGCCCCCGGAGCAAGCGTCGGATTGCTCGAGCAGGAGCCTCAGCTCGACGAGAGCAAGGACGTGCGCGGGAATGTCGAGGACGGCGTGGCCGAGACGCGCGCCCTGCTCGACCGCTTCAACGAGCTCGCGGCCAACTACTCCGACGAGACCGCAGACGAGTTCGCGCGCATCCAAGAGCGCATCGACGCCGCCGACGCCTGGAACCTCGACACCCAGCTCGACACGGCGATGGACGCGCTGCGCCTGCCGCCCTCCGACGCCGACGTGACCACGCTCTCCGGCGGCGAGCGCCGCCGCGTCGCCCTCTGCCGGCTGCTGCTCAGCGCGCCGGACCTGCTGCTGCTCGACGAGCCGACGAACCACCTCGACGCCGAGTCCGTCGGCTGGCTCGAGCGCCACCTCGAGGAGTACAAGGGCACCGTCGTGGCCGTGACCCACGATCGCTACTTCCTCGACAACGTCGCCGGCTGGATCCTCGAGCTCGACCGAGGCCACGGGATTCCATTCCAGGGCAACTACTCGAGCTGGCTGGAGCAGAAGCAGGCTCGCCTGGCGCAGGAGCAGAAGACCGACAAGGCGCGCAAGCGCACGATCGAGTCCGAGCTCGAGTGGGTGCGCGAGAACCCGAAGGGCCGGCGCAAGAAGTCCAAGGCGCGCCTGAACAACTACGAGCGGCTGCTGGCCGAGGACCGCAACATCAAGCTCGACCAGGTCCAGATCCACATCCCGCCGGGGCCGCGCCTCGGCGGCAAGGTGATCGACGCCGACGGGCTGCGCAAGGGCTTCGGCGACCGGCTGCTGATCGACGGGCTGTCGTTCACGCTCCCGCCCGCGGGCATCGTCGGGATCATCGGCGCCAACGGCGCCGGCAAGACGACGCTGTTCAAGATGATCGTCGGCGACGAGCCGGTCGACGCGGGGTCGCTCGCGGTCGGCGAGACGGTCGAGCTGGCCTACGTCGACCAGAGCCGCGACGCGCTCGATGCCGAGAAGACCGTCTGGGAGGAGATCTCCGACGGCTACGAGCACATCAAGGTCGGCGACCAGGAGGTCAACTCGCGCGCCTACGTCGCCGGGTTCAACTTCAAGGGCTCCGACCAGCAGCGCAAGGTCGGCGCGCTGTCAGGCGGCGAGCGCAACCGCGTGCACCTCGCGAAGCTGCTGCGCCGCGGCGGCAACACGCTGCTGCTCGACGAGCCGACGAACGATCTGGATGTCGACACGCTGCGCGCGCTGGAAGAGGCGCTCCTCGCCTTCCCCGGCTGCGCGGTGATCATCTCCCACGATCGCTGGTTCCTCGACCGCGTGGCGACGCACGTGCTCGCGTTCGAGGGCGACTCGCAGGTGACCTGGTTCGAGGGCAACTTCGAGGCGTACGAGGAGAACCGGCACGCCCGGCTCGGCGCCGAGGCCGACCGGCCGCACCGGATCTCCTACAAGAAGCTCGTCCGCTCCTGACGATGGTGAGCACGAACGGCGGGGCGCCGGTGCTGATCCGGCACTACACGGATCCGAGCTGCCCGTTCGCGTTCTCCGCCGAGCGCCAGCGGCTGCGGCTGCTGTGGCTCTACGGCGACCAGATCGAGTGGGAGCTCCACATGGTCGTCCTGTCGGAGAAGCGGCCCGGCGAGGACTACCCGGCCGAGCGCGTCTCCGCGAGCCGGCGCGAGATCCAGCTCCAGTACGGGATGCCGATCGACTGGCGGCCGGTGGAGCTCGGCGCCTCGCTGCCGGCCTGTCGCGCGGTCATCGCGACGCGGCTGCGAGCCCCCGACCGCGAGCCCGCTCTGCTGCGCCGCCTGCGGGTCCTGAACTTCTCCGGGCTCGCGCTCGACGACCCCGAAGTGATCGAGCGCGCCTGCACCGAGGCGCTGATCGAGCCCGAGGAGATCCGCGCGTGGATCACCGATCCCGGCGTCGAGCCCGCGCTGCGCGCCGACATGGAGGCGTCCCGCAGCCCGTCGCCCGCCTCGCGCGCGCAGGACTACAAGCTCGGCGGGACGGAGGAGGAGCGCCGCTACACGTGCCCCTCCTACGAGCTGATCCGCGTCGTCGATCCGCCGGTGGACTGGCCGACCGCGAGCCGCGTCGACCTGCCGGGCTTCCGCCCCGTCGAGGCCTACGAGGCCGCGATCGCCAACATCGCGCCCGAGCTGACGCGCCGCCCAGACCCGGAGTCGGTCGACGAGGTGCTCATGTGGGCCGGCATGCCGATCGCGACCGCCGAGGTGGCCGCCGTGTGCGACCGCGAGATCGCCGACGTCCGGACCGAGCTCGCCCGCGTCGCGACGTACCTTCCGGTCGGCGGCGACGGCTACTGGACCGCCGCCGTCTGAGCCCCGCAACCGGCGGGATTCCTCAGGAGTGGCTGCTAGCTTCCCGCGCCGCATGCTCCCCGTGCTCCTCGCGCTGCTCCTCGGCGCCGTGCTCACCGGCTCTGCCCTGCTCAAGCTCGCCGACGGGCCGCGCACCCGCGCCGCCCTCGGCACCTACGGAATCCACGACGAAGCCGCCGCGCGCGTGCTGTGGGGCGGGCTCATCGCGGTCGAGCTGGTCCTCGCGGTGGCGATCGTCGTCGGCGTCGAGGCCGCCGCGTGGGCGGGCGCCGCGCTGTTCGCCGCGTTCACCGTCGCGCAAGCCGTCGCGCTGACCTCGGGGCGCGCCGGCGCGCCATGTGCGTGCTTCGGCGCGCGCGGCAAGATCGGCCGCGCCTCGCTGGCCCGCGCCGCGGCGCTGACGGTCGCCTTCGCGGTGCTGCCGCTGCTCGACCGCGACGAGCCGTCGACCGAGGGCTGGCTCGCCATCGGCCTGGTCGCCGCCCTGCTCGGGATCGCCGCGCTCGGCGTCGCCGTGCTCGCCCTGGCGCGCGAACTGAGCGCGCTGCGGGCAGAGATCGACCCGCGCGGCGCGCTCGAGATCCCCGAGGAGGGGCCGGAGCTCGGCGGGCGCACCGAGCTGATGGACGTCGAGCCGGGCCGGCTCGGCCTCGCGGTCTTCACCTCCGAGGGCTGCGGCATGTGCCGCGCACTGGCGCCCGCGATCGAGGCGCTCGGGCGGGACCCGCTCGTGCGCCTGCGGACCTTCGACGAGGTGGCCGACGCCCACGCCTGGGCCGCCGCCGGCATCCCAGGCTCGCCGTTCGCGGTCGCGCTCGACGAGCACGGGACCGTGCTCGCCAAGGGGACCTTCAACACCCCCGGCCAGCTCGAGTCGGTCCTGGCGACCGCGGAGCGGCGGCGCGCGTGAGCGACTCCCGGCGCGGCTTCCTCGCCAAGGTCAGCGGCACGCTGATGGCGGTCACCGGCGCGAAGACCGCGACCTCGCTGATCAAGCCCGGCGAGGCCGAGGCGTACCACTTCTGCGGCCACATCTACACGACCGACTCGTGCCCGCACCCGACCGGGCTCCCGCGCATCGACTCCAAGGGGCGGCCGCTGCGCGCGAAGGACGGCCACCGCGTCGACGACCTCGGCCGGCTCGTCGACCTCAACGGTGACCCGGTCGACGAGGACGGCCAGCGCCTCACGGACGCCGACGGCGTCCCGCTGCCCGCCGCGTCGCGGACGCCGGTGTGCACGGCGGTGGCCCAGCGCTACGACTTCAACACCAAGGTCGACGGCGCCTGGTACCGCTGCTGCGGCGGCCACGTGCGCAAGCTCGTCGACTGCTGCTCGCACTCGAAGACGCGCATCAACGGCGACCGCTCGCTGACGGGCTATTGCTACAAGGGCCGCAAGGTCTTCTGCGTCATGTACTTCCAGACGAAGGTGCCGTGTTGACCTGGGTCCTCGCCATCGCTGCGCTCGCGGCCGGCGTGACCGGCGCGTGGTCGCCGTGCGGGTTCTCGATGGTCGAGACGCTCGCGCCCGCGGGCTACGCCGGGCGGCTGCGCACGACGCTGGTCGCGTGCGCGACGTTCACGCTCGGCGCGCTCGTCGGCGGGGTGATCACGTTCGGCGGCCTCGGGCTGCTCGGGCAGTGGCTCGGCGCAGGCGGGACAGGTGCCGCTGCGGTCGCCGCCGTGGTGGCCGTCGCCGCCGCGATCGGCGAGGCGCGCGGCGTGCGGATCGTGCCGCAGGTGCGCCGCCAGGTGCCGGAGTCGTGGCGGCGGATCCTCCCGGTGCCGCTGGCCGCCGGCCTCTACGGCGTCCTGCTCGGGCTCGGCTTCACGACCTTCATCCTCACGTTCGCCGTGTGGGCGCTCGCGGCGGTCAGCGTCGCGCTCGGCGATCCGGCGCTCGGCGCCGTGCTCGGCCTCGCCTTCGGCGCCGGCCGCGCGCTGCCGGTGATCGCGCTCGCCCCGGTCGCCGAGACCGACCGTGGCAACGCCGCCCACGCCGCGATGGCCGAGCGCCCGGCGATCCTGCGCGGCCTGCGCGTGGCCGACGCGGTCGCGCTCGCCGCCTGCGCGGTCGCGATCACCACGGTGGCGCCCGCGAGTGCCACGACGATCGCGGCATTCTCCGCCTCCGGGCCCTCGGCCGAGGGCTCGCTCGTCGCCTTCCAGCGCCCCGGTCCGACCGGCGTCGGTTACCTCACCCGCCCCGGCGGGACCGTCGGCCTGCCCGGCCGCGACCCCGCGCTCGGCGCCGGTCTCGTCGGCTGGCGCGACGCCCAGAGCCAAATCGTGCTCGCGCGGACCGACACGCTCGAGCCGGTGGCGAGCTACGCCGCGCCGGGCGCCGGCCCGTTCGCGTTCAGCGACCAGTGGGTCGTGTGGCTGGTGAGCCAGACCCAGCTCGTCGTGCAGCCCCGCGACTCCTCCACGCCGCCGCGCATCGTCGCGAGCGCGCGCAGCAGCCGAGCAGCTCGGCCGCCCGTCGATCGTCGGCTCGACCGTGCTCTTCCACCGCGCCGGCAAGGCCGGCTCCTCGATCCGCCTGTTCGACCTCGCGACCGGCCGCGAGAGCCTGCTGCGCTCCGAGCGCCGCGCGCTGCTGAGCAACCCGTCGTTCGACGGCCGCCGCATGCTCTACGTCCGCTCGACCTACACCCGCCAGGAGCTCCGCCTCGGCCCCGTCGTGCGCCGCGCCACGACCCGAGACCAGGCGCTCTACCGCACCACCCCGACCGCGCGCCGCGACGCCAGCCACGAGCCGGGCCACCACCGCCACTCCGCGGGCTACAAGGGCGGCAAGCCGCCGCCCTTGGCGCCCCGCCCGCCGGCCGGCGTGGTCGACACGCTGTGGACGACGGCGCTTGGGCCTGGCGTGGCGTATGTGACGCGGCTGCGCAAGAAGAGTGGCGTGACGACGGCGACGCTGCTCAGCGTTCCGCGGTAGCTGACGAACGTCAACTGCGCTGGGTAGGGAAAGGGTTCCGCGGGGCGGAGGCGGCGTTTCGTTCCTTTCGGCCGACCGGGAGTCACCGGAGGAACGATTGGTCGCCTATACGGCAGAACGTTCCCCTCGACCGGAATCGTCGCGCCGAAAGGAACGAAACGCGGTTCCGCCGAACCCCAGCCCTACCCAGCCGCCGTTGACGTTCGCCGGCGGAGCCGCAACCGCTACACCCAGTCCTCGAGCACCGGCACAACCGACGCCGCGGAGTCGATCACCGCATCGGCATCCGCCAGCGCCTCGACCCCAAACGGCCCCGTCGCCACCGCCACGACCCGCAACCCGTCCGCCCGCGCGCACGCGATATCCCGCGGCGTGTCGCCGATCACGACGGTCCGCTCGCGCGGCCACCCACCGGCGCGAGCCCGCGCGATCGGCGGCAGCAGCGCGCGGTCCTCGGCGTCGGAGCCGAAGCCGCCCTGGCCCTCGGGGAACCAGTCGCCGATCCCCGCCCGCGCCAGCTTGAGCCGGGCGATCCGCTCGAAGTTGCCGGTCACCAGCGAGAAGCGGAACGCGTCCGGCCGCCCGCCCAGCGACGTCAGCGCCTGCGGGACGCCGGGCGCCAGGGTGGGAGAGAGGTCCGCCGGGCAGAGCTCGTCGTAGAGCTCGCAACACGCGGCGATGACGTCGTCGGCGCGAGCATCGATGGCCTCCGACGCGTGACCCGAGGCGATCAGCAGGTCGCGCGCGATCGCCCCGTCCGTGCGGCCTGCTGCCTCGACCTGAGCGCCGTCAAGCGACAGCGGGCCGTGCACGCGCGTCAATGCCGTCCGCATCGCCTCGGCGTGCTCGAGCGAGGCGCGCTGGAGCAGCGTGCCGTCGATGTCCCAGAGCAGCAGGAGCGGCGGCGTCACCGCACGAACGACACGCCGGCGTCGAGCCGCCGGGCGAACGCCGCGAGCAGCCGAGCCGTGTTCTCGACGTCGTCCATCTGCACCATCTCGACCGGCGAGTGCATGTAGCGCAGCGGGATCGAGACGACCGCGCTCGGGATGCCGCCGCGCACCGCGTGGATGCCGTCGGCGTCGGTCCCGGTCGAGCGCGCGCTGGCGGTCACCGTGAAGGGGATCCCCTCGGCCTCGGCCGTCTCGTGCAGCAGCTCGAACGCCACCGGGTCGAGCGTCGACCCGCGCTGGATGACCGGCCCGCTGCCGAAGCGATGCCGCCCCAGCTCCTTCTCGTTGACGTCGGGCTGGTCGGTCGCGAACGTCACGTCGACGACGACCACCAGATCCGGCTCCAGCGAGAACGCCGTTGTCCGCGCGCCCGCGAACGTGATCTCCTCTTGCGTCACCGCGAGCGCGGCCACGTCTGCCGTCGCGTCGCCGGCCTCCGCCACCAGCCGCGCGGTCTCGTAGGCCACGTAGCAACCGAGGCGGTTGTCCAACGAGCGCGACACGAGCCGCCCGTTCGGGTACTCGACCGGCTCGCCGCCGATCACCGCGACGTCGCCGATGCGCACCAGCGCGCGCGCGTCGTCGCCGTCCTTCGCGCCGATGTCGATGTGCAGGTGCTTGAGCTCCGGCGCCTTCTTGCGCTCCTCGCCGTCGAGCAGGTGGATCGGCCGCTTGCCGACCACGCCCGGGATCGGCCCTTCGCGCGTCAGCACCTCGAGCCGCTGGCCGACGAGCACGACCGTGTCCCAGCCGCCGACCGCGGTGAACCACAGGTAGCCGTCGTCGTCGATGTGGTGGACGATCAGCCCGATCTCGTCGATGTGCCCGGCGATTGCCACCAGCGGCCCGTCGCCCGATCCGCGCACGCGCGCGACGGTCGAGCCGACCGTGTCCTGGGTGACGTCGGCGAACGGGGCGCACGCGTCGCGGAACACCGCGGCGGGCGCCTGCTCATAGCCGGACGGGCCTGCCGCGGTCAGCAGGCGGCGAAGGACGTCAGGGACGCTCACGCGTCGTCCGCCATCAGCTGGCGCAGCACGAACTGCAGGATCCCGCCGTGCCGGTAGTACTCGACCTCTTTCGGCGTGTCGATCCGCACCCGCGCCTTGAACTCCTTGTCGTCGGCCTTGACGGTGACTTCCTTCGCCGACCCGTCCTCCAGGCCGGTGATCGAGTACTCCTCCTCGCCGCTCAGCCCGAGCGACTCAGCGTCCTCGCCCTCGGGGAACTGCAGCGGCAGCACGCCCATGCCGACGAGGTTGGAGCGGTGGATGCGCTCGAAGGACTCCGCGATCACCGCGCGCACGCCGAGCAGCTTGGTGCCCTTGGCGGCCCAGTCGCGCGACGAGCCCGAGCCGTACTCCTTGCCGGCAAGGACGACGAGCGGCGTGTCGTTCTCGGCGTACTTCATCGCCGCCTCGTAGATCGTCATCTCGTCGCCGTCCGGCTGGAACTTCGTGACGCCGCCCTCGGTGCCGGGCGCGAGCTGGTTGCGCAGGCGGATGTTGGCGAACGTGCCGCGCACCATCACTTCGTGGTTGCCGCGGCGCGCGCCGTAGGAGTTGAAGTCCTTGCGCTCGACGCCGTGCTCCTTGAGGTACTCGCCCGCCGGCGAGGCCTCCTTGATGTTGCCCGCCGGCGAGATGTGGTCGGTCGTGACCGAGTCGCCGAGCTTGGCGAGCACGCGCGCGCCCTCGATGTCCTTGACGTCCTCGGGCTCGGCCGGGAAGTCCTCGAAGTACGGCGGCTGGCGCACGTAGGTCGAGTCCTTCTCCCACTCGAAGCGGTCGCCGGTCGGCACCTCGAGCGAGTTCCAGTGCTCGTCGCCGTCGAACACCTCGTCGTAGGACTTGCGGAACATGTCGCTCTGCACGGCGCTCTCGACCGTCTCGGCGATCTCCTGCTCGCTCGGCCAGATGTCCTTGAGGAAGACGTCGTTCCCGTCCTGGTCCTGGCCCAGCGGCTCGTCGAGCAGGTCGATGTCCATCGTCCCGGCGATCGCGTAGGCGACGCACAGCGGCGGTGACGCGAGGTAGTTCATCTTCACGTCGGGGTTGATGCGGCCCTCGAAGTTGCGGTTGCCCGACAGCACCGAGACGACCGCCAGGTCCTCGGCCTGGACGACGTCGGAGATCTCTTCCGGCAGCGGGCCGGAGTTACCGATGCAGGTCGTGCAGCCGTAGCCGACGAGGTGGAAGCCGAGCGCCTCGAGATCGCCGGTGAGCCCTGCGCGGTCGAGGTACTCCGTGACGACCTTCGAGCCGGGCGCGAGCGAGGTCTTCACCCACGGCTTGGACTTCAGCCCCTTCTGCACCGCGTTGCGCGCGAGCAGGCCGGAGCCGAGCATGACCGAGGGGTTCGACGTGTTCGTGCACGACGTGATCGCGGCGATCACCACGTGGCCGTGGTCGAGCTCGGTCTCGGTGCCGTCCTCGAGCGTGACCGGCACGGTGACCTCGGTGCGCTCGGCGACCTGCAGGCCGCCGGTCCCGCCGTCGGCGGGCTGCGGCGCGCGGTCGCGCGCGCCGTCGTGGTTGGCCGGATCGCCGGAGGACGGGGGATCCGAGGACGGGAAGGAGTCTGCGCTCTCCTCGTCCGGGTCGGGCGTCCCTTCCTTCGGATCCTCGACGTCGTCGGGAAGCAGGTCCTCGAGCGCGAGCCGGAAGGCGGCCTTCGACTCGGTCAGCGACACGCGGTCCTGCGGGCGCTTCGGCCCGGCGAGCGAGGGCACGACCTGGGAGAGGTCGAGCTCGAGCGTGTCCGAGTACGTCGGCTCCTCGGAGTCCTCGTCGTGCCACAGCCCCTGCTCCTTGGCGTACGCCTCGACGAGCGCAACGCGCTCGGGCGGCCGGCCGGAGAACTCGAGGTAGCGCAGCGTCTCCGCGTCGATCGGGAAGATCGCGCACGTCGAACCGAACTCCGGCGACATGTTGCCGATCGTCGCCCGGTCGGCCAGCGGCAGCGCCGCGACGCCCGGCCCGAAGAACTCGACGAACATCCCCACCACGCCGCGCTCGCGCAGCATCTGGGTGACGGTGAGCACGAGATCGGTGGCGGTCGCGCCCTCGGGCAGCTCGCCGGAGAGCTTGAAGCCGAGCACCTGCGGGATCAGCATCGACATCGGCTGGCCGAGCATCGCCGCCTCGGCCTCGATGCCGCCGACGCCCCAGCCGAGCACGCCGAGTCCGTTGATCATCGTCGTGTGCGAGTCGGTTCCGACGAGCGTGTCGGGATAGGCCTGCTTGGGACCCTCGTGCGCGGTCTCGTCGGAGGTGAACACGACGCGCGCCAGGTACTCGAGGTTGACCTGGTGGACGATCCCGGTGTCGGGCGGCACGACCGCGAAGTTGTCGAAGCCGTCCTGACCCCAGCGCAGGAACGCGTAGCGCTCCTGATTGCGCTCGAACTCGAAGTCGGCGTTGATCTTGAAGGCGTCGTGGCTGCCGAACGCGTCGACCTGCACGGAGTGGTCGATGACCAGCTCGGCGGGCACGAGCGGGTTGATCTTCGCGGGCTCGCCGCCGTTGTCGGCCATCGCGTCGCGCATCGCGGCGAGATCGACCACGGCGGGCACGCCGGTGAAGTCCTGCATGACGACGCGGGCGGGCGTGAAGGCGATCTCCTCCGACGGATCGGCACTGGCGTCCCAGCTGGCCAGCGCCTCGATGTCCTCCTTGCTGACCGAGACCCCGTCCTCGTTGCGCAGGAGGTTCTCGAGCAGCACCTTCAGCGAGAAGGGGAGCCGCGCGATATCGAACTTCGACTGCAGCGCGTTCAGGCGGTAGATCTCAAAGGTCTCGCCGCCGACCTCGAGGTCCGCGCGGGCGTCGAAGGAATTCTCGGAAGACATGGCCTTCAGAATGGCTCGCACGCCCGCCTCAGCGAGGCAGTGTCAGCGTGCCGCCGTCGAAGCGCACCTCGACGGGCTGCGAGCCGCCTTCGGGCACGCGCCAGGACAGGGTCAGCGGGACCGCCTGGCCGGGCTTGATCGTGGCGATCTCGCCGATCCGGCGGCGCTCGAACTTCGACCCCTTCACGTGCATCGACCACGGGTACAGACCGTGCGAGAAGCTCTGGGCGAAGCGCGCCGAGGCCTTCAGGTTGCGGCCGCTCGCGTCGCGGATCTGCACCCGGTCGGACTCGAGGTCGACCGCGCGCAGCGACGCGTTGCGGACCTTGCCGGTGAGGATCCGGTCCTGCGGCAGCTCCGGGACGAGGATCAGGCTCGGCTTCTCCTTCCACACCAGCCGCGCGGAGTCGGTCGCCGCCTGCGTCGTGCCGCCGTCGCGGTCACCGAGGAGCAGCAGCGCGCCCACTCCGGAGAGGAGCAGGACGGTCGCCGCCACCCACCACTTCATTGGCTCGGCTTGGGCGGGGTCGTGAACCAGGTGCAGCCCGGCGGGTCCGGTTGCGTCTCCGGATCCCACGTCGCGCAGGGCGCCTCGGCGGCGAGTTTCACGAGGTTGCCCGTTTGGAAGGGCAAGCCCGGTCGGCAGTCCGGCAGACTCGCCGGGTCGCTGGTGATCGTGCCACCAGGAGCGCGATTGTCGACCCAGCAGTTGGCCTTGCCGTTCTCGTCCCAGAAGAAGTCGATGCCGTTGGGCTGCCGCTTGCCGGCGTCGTAGCCCATCTGGTTGTGGATGAACTTGTTGCCGTTCGAGGTGTCCATCTGCTTCGCCGGATCGTTCTCGCCGCGGATGGCCGCCGGCACCCAGAACAGGCGCACGCCGGAGCGCCAGTTGTCGTAGATGTTGTTGTTCGAGATCAGGTTGTCGTTGACCCCGTACAGGATGAAGCCCGAACCTACGGGCACCTGGAACTGCGGGCAGACGATCGTCTTGGTGCGCTTCTCGAACGGCGTGTTCTTGCAGTAGGCGTCGCGGTCGTTCGTGAAGTAGTTCTCGTTGTTCGAGTAGACCGCGTTGGTGTCCCACTTCGAGCAGTCCTGCGGCATCCCGGGGTGCCCGGACGCGAACGAGTCGTCGGAGATGCCGGCGTTGTTGTGGTGGAACTTCGAGTTGCGGGTGAACGTGCCATTGCCCGCCGTGCCCGAGTAGCCGAGCACGTTGTGGTGGGAATTGACGTAGCGGATCTCGATGCCGTAGCGCTGGCAGTGGCCTTCCGGGCCCGAGCCCGGATAGATGCCGGAGTCGCCGTTGCCGAACGCCTCGATGTGCTCGTAGAGCCCGTGGTCGGAGGCGAATGTGAGCACGCCGTAGTTCTGGCCGTACGGGGTCACGAGCTGGCGCAGCTTGAAGCCGTTGGTCTCGACCACGTCGACGTCGTTGAACGCGCCCTGCTCGATCCACATGTTGCGGAGGTAGAAGCCGTCCGCGCGGTCGGCGCGGATGACGTCCTTCTTCAGCCGGTCGCCCTCGATCAGCACGTCCTTGGGCTTGCGACCCAGGCCCTCCATCAGGAGGTTGCACTTCTGGTCGCACTCCCGATCGGGGTCCGAGAGCGAGTCGCCGATGATCGCGATCAGGTTGCGCGAGTTCGGGCACTTGACCTGGTGCTCGTAGTTGGCCACCTTCGCGTCGCCGTCGTCAGGCGTCTCGAACATCGCCGCGCACTTGGCCTGGTCGACCGGGACGCGCCGGCTCGGCTCCTCCTTGTAGACGCCCGGGAGCACCTGGATGCGGTCGTTGCTCTTGGCCCGGTTGACCGCCGACTGGATGTGGCGGAAGCGGCACTTCTCGACCTGGCGCAGGCGCGTCCGCCTCTTCCGCGCCAGCTCCTTGCCCTTGAAGATCTTCTTGACGAGCTTCCGCGAGTTCGACTTGCAGACGATCAGCGGCTTGGCGTTGTGCCCGCTGTACTTCGGCACCGCGCCCTTGGAGGCGTCGGGGAACTGCGTGGCGCGCTCCGGGTGGGCGAACGCGCTGCTCGCGAGCGCCGCGAAAGCGCCGACCAGAACCAGCAGCGTCCATACCCTCCTCATCCGAACGGCAACGTACACCATGCGGCAACGCACTAGAGTCACTTGCGAATGCTCCCCAGGCTGGTCGGTCTCCTCGTCGTACTCCTGCTCCTGCCTGCGAGTGCATCCGCGGCGCCGCGGGTCGAGCATCTGAAGTTCAAGTACGGCCCGGTCGTGATCAAGCCGGGCCAGAACACGATCTCGATCGACGGCGACGGCGTGCCGAAGCCCAAGCGCCCCGGCTGGATCGTCGGCTTCCGCCCCAACCTCGAGCGGGTCAACGGCACGATCCCGCGCGTCGACGTCCTGCACCTGCACCACGCGGTGTGGCTCATCAACGGCGAGCTGACGTTCGCCGCCGGCGAGGAGAAGACCAATCTGCGGCTGCCGAAGGGCTTCGGCTACCGCAACGAGCCGGGCGACCAGTGGGTCCTGAACCACATGATCCACAACCTGCTCCCGAACCGGGATCGGGTCTACATCACCTACACGCTCGACTTCATCCCCGACACGTCGAAGGCCGCGAAGGGAATCCGCGAGGTCCGCACCCAGTGGCTCGACGTCGAGGGTGGCACGGCCTACCCGGTGTTCGACGCACTTCGCGGGAGCGGGAAGAACGGGCGCTTCACCTACCCCGACGACGCGCCCAACGCCTACGGCGGCGGCGCACCCCGCAATCAGCAAATGATCCAGCGCGACGGCGTGCTCGTCGGGACCGCCGGCCATCTCCACCCGGGTGGCCTCTACACCGACCTCAAGCTCACGCGCGACGGGCGCACGGTGAATCTGTTCCGTTCGCGCGCGCACTACTGGGAGCCGGCGGGCGCGGTGTCGTGGGACGTCGCGATGACGGCGACGCGGCCGCGATGGCGCGTGGCGGTCAAGAAGGGCGACGTGCTCAGCGTGTCGGCGACCTACGACTCCAAGCGCGCGTCCTGGTACGAATCGATGGGGATCATGCCGGTGGCGTACGCCCCCGGCGTGGGCGGCGGCATCGACCCGTTCTCGAGCAAGCTCGAGCGCCGCGGCGTCCTCACGCACGGGCGCCTGCGCGAGAACCGCAACCACGGCGGCAAGCGCGGCGGCCTGAAGGACCCGCGCACGATGACCGCGGTGCCGGCGAGCTCCGACCCGCTGGCGATCACCGACTTCCTCTACGGCCAGGGCGACCTGCTGCGCGGCGGCGCCGCGTCGCGGCCGCCGCAGATCGCGCCGGGGCAGAGCCTCACGTTCCTCAACCGCGACGCCGCGAAGACGATCTACCACACGATCACGGCCTGCCGGGCGCCCTGCAACCGCACGACGGGCATCGCGTATCCGCTCGCCGACGGCCCCGTCGACTTCGACTCCGGCGAGCTCGGCTTCGGCCCGCAGGGCTTCACCGCCGCGGCCAACCGCGACACCTGGTCGACGCCGACGACGCTGGGCGACGGCACCTACACGTACTTCTGCCGCGTGCACCCGTTTATGCGGGGCAGTTTCCGCGTCAAGGGGTAGGAGAGACGCATGCGTGTCGCCGTCCTGGGCACCGGCATCATGGGCGCGCCGATGGCGCGCAACCTGCGCGCGGCGGGCCACGAAGTCCGCGCGTGGAACCGCTCGGCGGAGAAGGCCGAGGCACTCGCGGGTGACGGTGTCGAGCCTGCCGACGACATCGCCGAGGCGGTGCGCGGCGCCGACGTCGTGATCACGATGCTGGCCGACGGCGACGCGGTCGAGGCCGTCGCCGGCGAGGCGCTGGGCGCGATCGACGGCGCGGTGCTCGCGCAGACGAGCACGATCGGCCCCGAGGCGACGGCGCGCGTCGCCGCCGCCGCGGACGCCGCCGGCGTGCCGTTCGTCGACGCGCCGGTGCTGGGCACCAAGCAGCCGGCCGAGCAGGGGAAGCTGATCGTGCTCGCCTCCGGCCCCGACGACCAGCGCGAGCGCCTGGATCCGGTGTTCGAGGCGATCGGCGCGAAGACGCTGTGGCTGGGCGAGGCGGGTGCCGGGAGCCGGCTCAAGCTCGTCCTCAACACCTGGCTGCTGGCGCTGACCGAGGGCCTCGCCGAGGCGATCGCGCTGGCCGAGGCGCTCGACGTCGACCCGCAGACGTTCCTCGACACGATCGACGGCGGGCCGCTCGGCGTGCCCTACGCGAACCTCAAGGGCAAGCTGATGATCGAGGGTGACTTCCCGCCCTCGTTCCCGCTCGAGCTGGCGCTCAAGGACGCGCGGCTCGCGCTCGCCGCGGCCGATGCGCAAGGGCTGCGGCTCGGCGCGCTGGCGGCGGTCGCGGACCAGATGCAGCGCGCGGTCGAGGCGGGCCACGGCAAGGCGGACATGGCTGCGACGATCCACGCCACCCGTCCGGCGTGAGCCCATGGCCGATGCGCTGATCATCGTCGACTACCAAAACGACTTCGCCCGCCCCGACGGCGCGCTCTCCGTCCCCGCGGGCGAGGAGGTGGCGCCGCACATCAACGAGCTGGCCGCCTCCGGCGACTACGAGCTCGTCGTCGCGACGCGCGACTGGCACCCGCCCGACCACGGCTCCTTCACCGAGCAGGGCGGCATCTGGCCCGTGCACTGCGTGCAGGGCAGCGACGGCGCGGAGCTGCACGCCGCGCTCGACACCGGCCCGGTCGACGCGATCGTCGACAAGGGCCAGGACCCGGGCACCGAGGGCTACTCGGCGTTCGACGCGACCGGCCTGGCGGAGACCCTGCGCGCCCGCGGCGTCGACCGCGTCACGGTCGTCGGCCTGGCGACGGACTACTGCGTGAAGAACACCGCGCTCGACGCCCTCCGCGAGGGCTTCGCGGTGACGGTGGATCGCGCGGGTGTCCGCGGCGTCGACGTCCAGCCGGGCGACTCCGAGCGCGCCCTCGAGGAGCTGGCGGCGGCGGGTGCGACCGTGGCGTAGGCCAGCCGCGAAGGACGACCCGCGCGAGCGTCTGCTCGCGCGGCTGCGGCCGCATGTCTCGGACGAGCGCGTGCTCGCCGCCCTGCGGGCCGTGCCGCGCGACCGCTTCGTCCCTGACGACCTGGCCGAGGAGGCGTGGGACAACGTCGCGCTGCCGATCGGCTCCGGGCAGACGATCTCCCAGCCGCTGGTGGTCGCGCGGATGTGCGAGCTGCTGGCGCTCAACGGCGGCGAGCGCGTGCTCGACGTCGGCACCGGCTCGGGTTACCACGCCGCCGTGCTCGCCCAGCTGACGGAGCACGTCTGGAGCATCGAGCGCCACCCCGAGCTGTCGCGGCTGGCCGGCGAGACGCTCGCCGCGGCGGGCGTCGACAACGTGACGCTCGTGATCGGCAACGGCGCGGCCGGCCATGCCGAGGCGGCGCCCTACGACGCGATCAACGTCGCCGCCGCGATGCCCGTCGTCCCCCGCGCGCTCTCCGACCAGCTCGCCGACGGCGGGCGGCTCGTCGGCCCGGTCAACACGACCGACCAGCGGCTCGTGCTGCTGCGGCAGGGGCGCGAGGGCCTCGAGCGCTCCGACCACGAGCGCGTGCGCTTCGTGCCGCTCGTGTCCGACTAGCGTCCGCGGGAGTGCCGGCGAACGTCAAAGGCGGCTGGGTAGGAAGCGAGGGTTGGACCGCCGCGGTGGAAACCGGCGGGGTTGTCCTGCCTAGGGGTCGCCTGGCGGCCCCAGAACAGGACGGTCGTCCTGGATTGCGCGGGTATGCGATGGCAGGGCAGGACAACCCTCCCGATCCCGGCCGAACCCCACCCCTACCCAGCCGCCTTTGACGTTCGCCCGAGCTACCGCACGACGCTGAGCCGCGAGTTCGGGCGGTGCTCGCGCCCGACCTTCGCGCACGGCCGGCCGTCGACCACGACGACGTCGGCGGTGAAGTCGTTCGAGCCGCGGATCAGGGCCGAGCCCACGCCGTAGGCGTCGACGGGCACGCGCGACGCCTCGAAGGCGCGGATGCGGTCGGCGTTGAAGCCGCCCGAGACGACGATCCGGACGCCCTGGTGGCCGCCTTCGTCGAGCGCGTCGCGCACGAGGTGCACGAGCTCGGCGTCGACGCCCTTGGCCGCCTGCGGGCCGTGGCGGCGCTGCAGCTCGAGGTCGGCGAGCGAGTCCGAGGTGTCGAGCCGGACGCCCCACAGGTCGGGGCCGAGCGCCTCGGCGACCTCGAGCGCGGTCGCCACGGAGTCGTTCACGAAGTCGACCAGCACGGTGACCTGCATCTGGTGGCCGAAGTGGCGCGTGAAGGCGCGCGCGGCCGCCACGGTGTCGCCGCCGAACGCCGCAATCAGCCCGTGCGGCACCGTGCCGACGCCGCGGCCGCCCCACCACGACGCCTGCGCGTCGGTCGAGACGCCGATCGCGCCGGCCACGTGCGCCGCCCAGCCGTCGCCGGTCTGGACGAGCCAGTGGTCGTGACGGGCGGGGAAGTACAGGATCGGCTTGCCCGCGGCCGCGTCGACGACCTCGCGCACGTTGCGCATCACCAGCGAGCGGCGCGCCATCGAGCCGAGGTAGACCGTCTCGAGGTGGGCGAACAGCGAGTAGTCGCCCTCGATCGTCATCACCGTCTCCCACGGCGCGATCGTGTCGCCCTCGTGCAGCGCGTGCACCTCGAGTTGGTCCCAGCCGTCCTCCCACGAGCCGTCGGGACGGCGGCGGCCGGCGCACTGGCGCAGCACGGCGACCGCCTCGTCGACCCCGCCGAGGATCGACTCCTTGCGCTGGAAGACCTGCATCAGCACGCGCGGTTGGTGGCCCTCGAGCTCGAGCGTCGCCTTCGCGTAGTTGAAGTAGACGTCGGAGTAGTAGCCCTCGCGGATCTTCTCCACTGGGAGGCGGAAGGCCTCGGGCGCGAGGCGCTCGCGTTCGGTGACGCCCATCGCCGGAGTTAACCAGGGCCTGCTAGACACACCGGTCATGCCTGAGCGCTCCGCGATAGTCACCGGAGCGGCCGGAGGGATCGGCCGCGCCATCACCGAACGGCTTCTTGCCGACGGATACGGCGTCCTCGCCGTCGACCTCAAGCCCGACCCCGACGGGCCGGGCGAGCCCTACGCCGCCGACCTCACCACCCGCGAGGGCAACCGCGGCGCGGTCGACGCCGCACTTGAGGCGTTTGGCCGCCTCGACGCGGTGATCCCCAACGCCGGCTTCCAGCACGTGGCGCCGATCGACGAGTTCCCCGAGGACCGCTGGGACGGCCTGATCGCGCTCCTGCTCACGAGCCCGTTCCTGCTCGCCCGCTACGCCTGGGAGCACCTCGCCAAGAGCGGCGACGGGCGCTACGTGGCGATCGCTTCGGCCCACGCGCTCGCGGCCTCGCCGTACAAGGCGGGCTACGTGTCCGCCAAGCACGGCGTGCTCGGGCTCGTGCGGACGCTCGCGCTCGAGGGCGCCGAGCAGGGCATCCTCGCCACCGCGGTCTGCCCCGGCTTCGTGCGCACGCCGCTGGTGGAGGGTCAGCTCGCCGACCAGGCCAAGCGCCACGGCGTGTCCGAGGAAACGGTCCTCGAGGACGTCATCCTCGCCCCGCACGCGGTCAAGCGGCTGATCGAGCCCGAGGAGGTCGCTGAGGTCGTCGCGTTCCTGCTCGGCCCCGGCGGGCGCTCGTTCACCGGCGTCCCGGTGACGATGGACATGGGCTGGACCGCTCGGTGAGCGCGTTCGAGGCGATCGTGCTCGGGATCGTCCAGGGTCTCACCGAGTTCCTCCCGATCTCGAGCACCGCGCACCTGCGGATCGTCCCCGCGTTCGCGGGCTGGGAGGACCCGGGCGCCGCGTTCACGGCGGTCACCCAGCTCGGCACGATGGCCGCCGTCCTCCTCTACTTCCGGCACGACCTGTGGCGGATCGTCGTCGCCAGCCTGCGGGCGCTGACGAACCGGGAGGCGCGCCAGGACCACGACGCGCGGCTCGGCTTCTACATCATCATCGGCACGATCCCGATCGGGATCTTTGGGCTCGCCTTCAGCGATCAGATCGAGAACGGCGCGCGCAACCTGACGCTGATCGGCTGCACGCTGATCGCGCTCGGCCTGCTGCTGCTGATCGCCGAGAAGGTCGCCAGCCACGTGCGCACGATCGACTCGCTCAACGCCCGCGACGGCGTGATCATCGGCATCGCGCAGGCGTGCGCGCTGGTGCCGGGCGTGTCGCGCTCGGGGGCGACATTGACCGCCGGCATGTTCCTGGGCTTCAAGCGCACCGACGCCGCCCGCTACTCGTTCCTGCTCTCGGTCCCGGCGGTCGTCCTCTCGGGCGCGTTCGAGCTGCGCCACATCGGCGAGGGCAACGGCGCCGAGGCGGTGCCGACCGCGATCGCGACGCTCTGCGCCTTCGTCGTCGGCTACGCGTCGATCGCCTTCTTGCTGCGCTACCTCGGCAACCACTCAACGGTGCTCTTCGTCGTCTACCGCGTGGCGCTCGGCACGCTCGTCCTGGCGCTCGTGGCGGCCGGGACGATCAGCTGAGCCACTCCCGCGGCAGGAACGCGGGCACCGCCGGGTAGTCGGGGAAGAGCTCGCGCGCGGCCGCGGCGCAGGCCCGCGGCGCGACCTGCTCGCGGAGGTCGGCGAAGCCTTCGAGCGCGCGCACGCTGCACAGGACCTGGAGCGTGGCCGCCGTCGACGCCGCAGGGACGAGGACGCCGTCGGAGAGCAGCGCGTCGACGCGGTCGAGCATCTCCGGGAGCTCCTCGAGCGCGCGGCGCACCGCGGGCTCGTCGGCGCCGACCACTCGCGCGTAATAGGCCGCCGCCGGCACGCTCAGGCGCGCCGAGACGCCGGCTCCCGGCATGCCCGACTCCTCGCTGATCCAGCGCCGCAGCTCGACGTGCTGCACGAGCCCCCAGCGGACGATCCGGCGCGGCACCATCTGCAGCACCTCCTCGCCCCAGCGCTCGGCCGCCTCCGCGAGGACGCGCGCGTTCTCGTCGGCCGGGAACAGCGATGGCGACGGCCGGCGGCGCTCGAGCGCGCGGGCGATGTTCCACGAGCCCTGGACGCGGCGCCCATCGAGCTTGAGCGCCGGCACCGTGCCGCCGCGGAAGCCGACGAGCCGCAGGTGGACGCGCTGCGCTCCGGGCAGGACGGAGGTGAGCTCGTAGTCGACGCCCTTGCGCTCGAGCATCCTCCGCGCCGCGTGCGCAGGGTGGGACAGCGGGAACCAGTAGAGCCGCGCCGCGATGCGACGACCCTAGATCAGGCGGGCAGCGTGAAGGTGAAGACGTTGCCGGCGCTGCCGCTCGCCGTGAGCCGGAGCTGGCCGCCGTGGCGCTCGACGATCTCGCGGCAGATCGACAGCCCGAGCCCACCGCCCCGCACGCGGCGTTCGCCCATGCCGCGCTGATAGGGCTCGAAGATGCGCCGCCGGTCCGCGAACGGGATCGGCTGCCCCTCGCTGCGGACGGAGAAGCGCCAGCCCGCGAATGTGGAGCCCCCACGTACGCGGACCGTCCCGCCCTGCCGCGGGCCGTACTTGAGGGCGTTCACGAGCAGGTTCATGAACACCGCGCCGAGGAGCTCCTCCTGCGCCCAGACCTGCGGGAGCGGGCCGACCTCGATCACGGCGCCGCGGGCGCGGAGCTCCTGCGCCACGACCGACTCGCACTCGCGCACGAGCCGGCCCGCGTCGACCCAGGTCCGCTCCATGGGGCGCGCGTTCACGCGGGCATGCTGCAGCAGCGTCTCGACCAGCAGCAGCGAGCGGGCGGCGCCGCGCCGCAGCGCGTCGAGGTCGCGCCGCGAGTCGGCGTCGAGCTCGCCGTCGAGGCGGTCGCAGACGGTCGCCGCGCAGGCGTCCATCATCACCACGGGCGTCAGCAGCTCATGCGCCGCTACCGCCGCGAATCCCTCCACGGCTTCCTTCTCGCGCTCGAGCTCCGAGATCCGCTCCCGGAGCCTGCTGATCTCACCGTGCTCATCCATGCGTATTGCTCAACGCTCCTGAACCACAGAAGTTAGAGCGCAACCTCGGTATTGACACGGAGGCGGTCACCTGTCGGACCAATCCTCCGGACAGGTTCAGCGAGGGAGCGGGAGCGACGGGACTCGAACCCGCGACCTCCGGCGTGACAGGCCGGCGCTCTAACCGACTGAGCTACGCCCCCTCAGGGTGGCTAGTAAAGCAGAGAAGCGCCCCACCACCTGCCGAAACCGAAACCGCTTCGAGCGGCGCAACTGCGCCATCGACGCGGTGTTTCCGGAGGCGTCAACCGATCAGTCAGGAGGTGGGGCTATGCCCCATTCTGCCAAGTCGCTCGCGGCGGTTCTAGCGAGTGCGATGTTGGGTCTCTCGATCTTCAGCGCGACCGCGTTCGCGCTGCACATCGTGGGCACGCCGGGCAACGACCGCATCCGAGGGTCAAAGCAGGCGGACGGGATCGACGCTCGGGCCGGCAACGACCGCGTGTTCGCGCGCGGCGGGAACGACTCCGTCGCCGCAGGTGAGGGCAACGACCGTGTCGTCGCGGGGCGCGGCAACGACACGGTCGTCGGTGGCCCGGGTACGGATCGCCTGTTCGGCAACATCGGCCGCGACCGGCTCGAGGGCCGTGCCGGTCCCGACCGCCTCTACGGCAACCGGGGCGACGACACGCTCATCGGCGACGTGCCGCAGGTCGGCGACCTGCTCAGCCCCGACCGCCTGTTCGGCGGCCGCGGCAAGGACACGCTGCGCGGCGGCGACGGTCCCGACCGCATCCACGGCGGCCCGGGTCAGGACAACGCGGCCGGCAACGGCGGCAACGACGTGATGTCCGGCGGCCTCGGCCCCGACACGCAGAACGGCGGTCCGGGCGACGACCGCATCTTGGCCAACCGCGGTCAGGACGTCACGTTCGGCGGCGCCGGCAACGACACGCTCTTCGCGCTCGCGCGACGTGACGTGCACGGGCCGAACGACGTCGCGGGCGACACGGTCCGCGGCGAGGACGGCGACGACAACATCCGGGTCCGCGACGGTGAGCAGGACACGGTGAACTGCGGCAACGGTGTCGACACCGCGTACCTCGACTTCAAGGACCGCATCGAGGACGCCACCACGCAGAACCCGAACGGCTCCTGCGAGGTCGTGCAGCGCGGCGCTCCCAACCAGGCCGACTCCCGCGAGGAGGACGCCGAGGAGAGCCCGGCGGAGGACAACAAGGAGGACTAGTACGCGCGCATACCCGGGGTGGTGCGTTCAAACGTGCCACCCCGGGGTAGTACACCGCGCATGTACATCGGACTAGGAGCACTGCTTCTCATCATCATCATCCTCATCCTCGTGCTCTAAGCATCGGCACGAGGCCCCGACGCGCGGCGGAAGGGTCCGCGCGCCGGGGCTGAGGACAACCGCACCGATGGACGGTGGTTCACCTCGTAGTGGGCCCGCTTGGGCAGTGGCACGGTGCGTGTCATGCCAAAACAGAGCCTCGCCGCCCGCGCCGGTCGCTGGAGTGCACAGCACCGCAAGCGCGCCATCCTGGGATGGATCCTTTTTGTCGTCCTTGCCACCGTCATCGGCGGCGCCGTCGGGCAGCGCATGCTGGCCGAGGAGGACATGGGCAACGGCGAGTCGCGCGCTGCCGATCAAGCCGTCGCCGACGCCGGCTTCCCGAAGGAGTCAGGCGAGCAGGTGCTCGTCGAGGCCCGCGGCGGACAGAAGCTGACCGTCCGCGACGGCAAGTTCACCGCCGCCGTCGGCGACGTCGTCACGAAGCTGAAGGCGACGCCGCACGTCAAGGAGGTCGAGTCCCCGTACGCCAAGGGCAACGAGGGCCAGCTCTCGAAGGACAACACCGCCGCGCTCGTGACCTTCAAGATCGCCGGCGAGGACGACGTCGCCAAGGACCGCGTCGGCGCGACTCTTGCCGCGACCAAGGCCGCGCAGGAGGCGAATCCCGACCTGCGCATCGAGCAGTTCGGCGACGCCAGCGCGGACAAGGCGCTGTCGGCCGCGTTCGACAAGGACTTCCAGAAGGCCGAGGTGCTGTCGCTCCCGATCACGCTCGTGATCCTGATCCTCGCCTTCGGCTCGCTCGTCGCCGCCGGGTTGCCGCTGCTGCTCGCGCTGACCGCGGTGATGGGCACGATCGGGCTGCTCGGCCCGCTCTCCCAGATCGTCGCGCTCGACGAAGCGATCTCCTCCGTCGTGCTGCTCGTCGGCCTCGCCGTCGGCGTCGACTACGTGATGTTCTACCTCCGGCGCGAGATGGAGGAGCGCGACGCCGGCAAGGGCCCAGAGGCCGCGCTCGAGGCCGCCGCGGCGACCTCCGGCCGCGCGGTGCTGATCTCCGGTTTCACCGTGATCGTCGCCATGGCCGGCATGTTCCTCGCCGGCTCCGCCGTCTTCCTCTCCTTCGGCGTCGGCACGATCCTCGTCGTCGCGGTCGCCGTGCTCGGCTCGGTGACGGTGCTCCCCGCGATGCTGTCGTGGCTCGGGGAGAAGGGCTGGACCGAGAAGGGCCGCGTGCCCTACCTCGGCCGCCTGCGCCACCGCAACCACGGCGAGTCGCGCGTGTGGGGGGCGATCCTCGATCGCGTCCTCAAGCGCCCGGTCGTCTCCGTCGTGCTGGCCGGCAGCCTGATGATCGCGCTCGCGATCCCCGCCTTCAGCATGCACACGATCAACCCGGGCGTCGCGGGCCTGCCGCGGAGCCTGCCGATCATGCAGACCTACGACCGCATCCAGGAGAAGTTCCCGGGCGGTCCGCTGCCGGCGTCGGTCGTCGTCCAAGCCGATGACATCAACGCGCCCCACGTCCAGGCCGGCATCGCCGAGCTGCAGAAGGTGGCCGCCGACACCAAGGGCTTCGGCCAGCCGATCACCACGACCACGAACCCGGGCAACGACCTCGAGATCGTGGACATCCCGCTGGCCGGCGACGGCACCGATGCGAAGTCGGAGGCGGCACTCGCGACGCTGCGCGACAGCGTGGTCCCGCAGGCACTCGGCGGCGTGCCGGGCGTCGAGGTCAACGTGACCGGCATGACCGCCGGCTCGAAGGACTTCAACGACACGATCAAGTCGCACCTGCCGATCGTGTTCGCGTTCGTCCTCGGGCTCGCGTTCATCCTGCTGCTCGTCACGTTCCGGTCGATCGTGATCCCGATCAAGGCGATCGTCCTCAACCTGCTGTCGGTCGGCGCGAGCTACGGCATCCTCACGCTCGTCTTCCAGGACGGGCACGGCGAGTCGCTGCTCAATTTCCACTCGCTCGGCGGGATCACATCGTGGCTGCCGCTGTTCCTGTTCGTGATCCTGTTCGGGCTGTCGATGGACTACCACGTGTTCATCATCAGCCGCATCCGCGAGGCGGTCGACGGCGGGATGAGCACCGACCGCGCGGTCGCGTACGGCATCAAGCAGACCGCCGGCGTGGTCACGAGCGCGGCGGTCGTGATGGTCGCGGTGTTCTCGATCTTCGCGACGCTGAGCGCCACGGAGTTCAAGCAGATGGGCGTCGGCCTCGCGGCCGCGATCCTGATCGACGCGACCATCGTGCGCGCCGTCCTGCTGCCCGCCAGCATGAAGCTCCTGGGCGACTGGAACTGGTACCTGCCGCGCAAGCTGAGCTGGCTCCCGAAGTTCGATCACGAGCGGGCACCGGAGCCGGCCAAGGCGTAGGTACTCTCCCGCCGCATGCGCGTGCATGCGGCGGTCACCGCCCTCCTCATCCTGCCCCTCGCCGCCTGTGGCGGGGGGCTCTCCAAGAGCGAGCTCGTGGCGAAGGGCGACGCGATCTGTAAGCGGGTCAACGACGAAGTCGCGAAGGAGCCCGATCCGCAGACGGCCGCCGACCTCGAGAAGCTGGCCCAGAAGACCGTCAAGATCTCCGACCCGGCGATCGACGACATGGAGGCGCTCGAGCCGCCCGGCGATCTCGAGAAGGACTTCGACGCGTTCGTCGCCAGCCTCAAGAAGCAGCGCGACCTGACCAAGCAGATCGGCGAGGCGGCAGGCTCGGGCGACACCGCGGAGATCCAGAAGGTCGGGGCCGAGGCGCAGAAGGCGCAGGCCGAGTACCAAAAGCTGTCCGACAAAATCGGCTTCAAGGAATGCGGAGGGGGGACCTGAGATGGCGCGCTTCGGGGTGCTGACCGGCGGGGGCGACTGCCCGGGGCTCAACGCGGTGATCCGCGCGATCGTGCGCCGGGGCAACCAACTCGGGCATGAGTTCGTCGGCTACCGCTACGGCTGGGCCGGCGTGCTGGCCGGCGACGGCGCGGACCTCACCGCCGACGTCACGCGCGGGATCCTGCACCGCGGCGGGACGATCCTCGGCACCTCGCGGACGAACCCGTACAAGGAGGAGAACGGGCTCGAGCGCGTCAAGGCGTCGCTCGCGCAGCACAACCTCGACGGGCTGATCCCGATCGGCGGCGAGGACACGCTCGGCGTCGCGCGCCGGCTCTCCGAGGACGGCATCGATGTCGTCGGCGTGCCGAAGACGATCGACAACGACCTCGCCGGCACCGACTTCACGTTCGGCTTCCAGACCGCGGTGCAGATCGCCACGGACGCGATCGACCGCCTGCACACCACCGCGGAGTCGCACAACCGCGTGATCGTCGTCGAGGTCATGGGGCGCACCGCGGGCTGGATCGCGTGCTACTCCGGGATGGCCGGCGGCGCCGACGTGATCCTCGTGCCCGAGCGGCCGTTCGACATCGAGGAGGTCTGCGAGCGGGTCCGCCACCGCCACGAGAGCGGCCATTCGTTCTCGATCGTCGTGGTCGCCGAGGGGGCGACGCCGAAGGACGGCGAGGTCAAGTCCGAGTTCGGGGGCGGGACGGACGCCTTCGGCCACGTGCGGCTTGGCGGCATCGCCGTGCACCTCGAGCGCGAGATCGAGGAGCGCACCGGGTTCGAGTCGCGCATGACGATCCTCGGCCACGTGCAGCGCGGCGGCACGCCGCTGGCCTACGACCGCGTGCTCGGGACGCGCTTCGGCGTGGCGGCGATCGACGCCGCGGACCGACGCGACTTCGGCAAGATGGTCGCGTTGCGGGGCACCGAGATCGAGCTCGTGTCGCTCGACGAGGCGCTGGCCGAGCCGAAGCTGCTCGACCCGCGGCTGTACGAGACGGCCACGGTGTTCTTCGGGTAGCGTCCGGCCCGTGTTCAAGCAGGGACCGGTCCCGGCCTTCGTGCACGGGGTCGTCGAGTACCTGGCGGCGATCCTCTTCATCGCCGCGCCGTTCATCTTCGATTTCGATACGGATGCGGCCGTCGCCCTGTCGCTGATCGTCGGCGTCGTCGTCCTGATCATCGCGGCGACGACGCAGTGGAAGACCGGGCTGATCCAGTCGATCCCCGTGCAGGCGCACGTGATGCTCGACTACGTGCTGGCGATCTTCCTGATCGCCTCGCCGTTCATCCTCGGCTTCTCCGACGACGGGACCGCCGCGGCGTTCTTCATCGTGATCGGCGTCGTGCACCTGCTGCTCACGATCGCCACGCGGTTCGTGCCCGAAGAGCGGCCGCCGCGCAAGGCGCCGCCGCCCAAGAAGCCCGCGTAAGGGATGTTCGAGGCGATCGCCGCACGCGGCGAGGCGGCCGCGGCAGTCTCGGACCAGGGCTGGCTGCAGGCGATGCTCGACGCCGAGGCGGCGCTCGCGGCCGCGCTGGCGAGCGCGGGCGTGATCAGCGACGAGGAAGCCGAGGCGATCGCGGCCGCCTGCGTCGCCGCGAACTTCGACGCCGACGCGATCGCCGCCGCCGCGGCTGGCTCGGGCAACCCGGTGGTGCCGCTGAAGGCGGCGCTGACCGAGGCGGTCGAGGGGCCGGCGGCGGCGTACGTCCATCGCGGCGCCACGAGCCAGGACATCCTCGACACCGCCGCGATGCTCGTCGCGGCGCGCGCGCTCGATCCGCTGCTCGACGACCTCACCGCGGCGCGCGAGGCCGCGGCCGCGCTCGCGCGCGCCCACCGCGACACGCCGCTCGCGGGCCGGACGCTGCTCCAGCAAGCGGTGCCGACGACGTTCGGGCTCAAGGCCGCCGGCTGGATGGCCGGGCTCGAGGACGCTCGGCGCTGGCTGAACGAGGTGCGCGAGGAGCGGCTCGCCGCCCAGCTCGGCGGCGCGGCCGGCACGCTGGCCTCGCTCGGGGACGCCGGCCCGGCGGTGGCGACCGCGTACGCCGAGGCGCTCGGGTTGCCCGAGCCGGTGCTGCCGTGGCACACGCTGCGCGGGCGGATCGGCGAGCTCGCGTCGGCGCTCGCGGTGACGTCGGGCGCGGTGGCGAAGGCGGCGCGCGACGTGATCCTGCTCTCCCAGACCGAGGTCGCCGAGGTCCGCGAGGCCAGGGGCGGCGGATCGTCGGCGATGCCGCACAAGCGCAACCCGGTGGCCGCGATCTGTGCCGTGGCGTGCGCGCAGCAGGCGCCGGGGCTGGCGGCGACGCTGCTCGGCGCGATGGCGCACGAGCACGAGCGCGCTGCCGGCGCGTGGCACGCGGAGTGGCGCCCGCTCGGCGAGCTGCTGCGCTCGACCGGCTCGGCGGTCGCGTGGCTGCGCGAGTCGCTCGAGGGGCTGGAGGCCGACCCGGAGCGGATGCGCGCGAACCTCGACGCGACCGGCGGGCGGATGCTGGCCGAGCGCGTGAAGGGCGAGGTGGCCGCGGACGACCTGGAGCGCGCGCTGGCGGCCGAGGACTTCGCGGCCGCCGTGGCGGAGCTCGTCGGCGCGGAGCGCGCGGCCGAGCTGCTCGACCCCGCCGGCTACCTCGGCTCGGCGGGCGAGCTCGTCGACCGCGCGCTGGACTTCTACGACCGGGAGGGCTGATGGACGAGGGCGAGCGCACGCGCCGCGAGGTGCTGGGCGACGAGCACGTCGACCGCACGCTGGGCAGCGCGTCGGAGTACGCGAAGCCGTTCCAGGACTATCTGACCGACGTCGCCTGGGGCAAGGTCTGGGCGCGCCCGGGGCTCGACCGGCGCACGCGCTCGTGCCTCACGATCGCACTGCTGACGGCGCTGGGTGCGGAGAACGAGCTGCCCATGCATCTGCAGGCGGCGATCCGTAACGGCGTCACACCGGAGGAGATCCGCGAGGTGATCATCCAGGCCGGGCTCTACGCCGGGATCCCGAAGGCGAACGCGGCGATGAAGCTCGCCGACGAAGCACTGCGGCTAGAGCGGGTCGCGCAGGACCGGGCAGGACATGCAGCGCGGGCCGCCGCGGCCGGTCCCGAGCTCCGAGCCCGCGATCAGCACGACGTCGATGCCCTCCTCGGCCAGCCGCTGGTTCGTCTCCGTGTTGCGCTCGTACGCGCATACGAGGCCGGGGCCGATCGCGAGCGTGTTGTTGCCGTCGTCCCACTGCTCGCGCTCGGCGGTCACCGGGTCGAGGCCGGTGTCGATCACCCGCAGCTCGCCGATGCCCATCGCGCGCGCCGCAGCTCCCAGGAACGGCTCGCGGTCGCCGACGCCGCCCGGCTCGACCACGTAGGTCTCGAGCGCGTCCGCGAGCGGCGGGTACATGACGACGGCGTCGCGGTCGACCATCGTGCAGACGGTGTCGAGGTGCATCGTCGCGCGGTCCTGGGAGATCGGCACCGCCAGCACCGCGCGCGCCGCGCCGGCCACGAACAGCCGCTGAGCGAACGCCTCCACCCCGGCCGGGCTCGTGCGCTGGCCGACGCCGATCGCCAGCACGCCCGGCGCCAGCACCAGCACGTCGCCGCCCTCGAGCCACGCCTGGTCCTCCGGGCTGCCGCCGTAGAGCAGCTCGGTCCCCGCGAACCGCGGGTGGTGGCGGTAGATCGCGCCGGTGATCGCGCTCTCGCGCCGCCGCGCCGGCATCGCGAGCTGGGTGACCGCGACGCCGTGGTCGAGCCAGACCGCGGAGTCGCGCGTGAAGAGGAGGTTCGGCAGCGGGCGGATCACGAACGACTGCGGCTCGACCATGTGCTCGACGAGCCCGCCGGGGTGCACGGGCAGCTCCTCGCGCGCCATCCCGGCCATCAGCACGCGCGCGAGATCGGCAGAGGGCAGCGGGACGAGGGAGTCGTGCAACGCCGGCGCGAGCGCCGGGCCGATCAGGTCCGGGCGTAGCGCGCTCTCGAGCAGCTGGCCGCGCGCCTCGGGGACGTCGAGCACCTCGGTGAGCAGCTCGTGCAGGTAGAGCACCTCGACGTCGTGGGCGCGCAGCGTCTCGGCGAACTGGTCGTGCTCCTCCTGCGCGCGCTCGAGCCAGGGCACGCCGTCGAACAGCAGGTCGTCGTTGTTGCGCGGCGTCAGCCGTGCCAGCTCGGGCCCAGGGCGGTGCAGCACAACCGTCCGCAGCCGCCCGACCTCGCTTCCCACGCCGTGCTCATGCGCCACGATGGGCCGACGGTACCGGCTCGCGCACGGGCGCGGGACACGCGACCCGGGTCGGGCACTCGCGGCCGCGCAGCGTCACCTCGCCGTCGATCGTCCAGTGCGCGGCCTCGTCGCCGCCCGCGGCGTCGACCGTGTCGCCGCTGGCCAGCAGCCGCTCGTCGTGCTGCTTGGCGAGCTCGGTGAGGCGCGCGGCCTCGTTGACCGGGTCGCCGACCACGGTGTACTCGAAGCGCGTCTCGGCGCCGACGTGGCCGGCCACCACGGTGCCGCACGACACGCCGATGGCGGCGTCGAGCCCGCCGTCGAGCTCGTCGATGCGGAGGCGCAGCTCGCGCGCGCAGGCGAGCGCGCGCGCTGCGTGGTCGTCCTGGGCGACCGGTGCGCCGAACACGCACAGCGCGGCGTCGCCCTCGAACTTGTTCACGAGCCCGCCGCGATCGTGGACGGCGGTGACGACGACGTTGAAGAACTGGTTGAGCAGCGCGACGACCCGCTCCGGGCTTTCGCGGTGGGCGAGCCGGGTCGAGCCGACCACGTCGACGAACAGCGCCGACACGTCGCGCGTCTCGCCGCCCAGCGCGCCGCCGCGCTCGAGCGCCTCGCGCGCGACGTCGATGCCGACCTGGCGGCCGTAGAGGTCGCGCAGCTGCTCGCGCTCGCGCAGCCCGGCGACCATCCCGTTGAAACCCGCCTGCAGGCGCCCGACCTCGGAGCCGTCGTCGACCGGGACCGACACGTCGAGGTCGCCCTCGGTCACCGCGTCGATCGCGCGGCGCAGCTCGCGCACAGGGCGGGCGACGGACTGCGTGGCGAGCTTCGTCGCGATGAACCCCGCGCCCATCGCCGCGCCGGCGGCGAACCAGATCGGCGCGATCAGCTCCTTCGGGTCGGTCACCTCGCGACCCACGGGGATCAGCGCGACCATCAGGATCGGCACGCCCGAGCACAGCACCCACGTGAGCAGCAGCCGCGGGCCGATGCCGAGCGAGCGCGCCTCGGGCGGCGCCGAGCGGTCGAGCGCGAGGGCGAACGCCGGGCGCAGCAGCCACTCGCTGGTGAGGTAGACGGCGGCGCTCGTCGACAGCCCGGCGAGCAGCGTGGTCACGGCCTCCTCGAGCGCGAACTCGCGCGACGCGAAGAGGTCCGGGACCGCGAACACCGGCACCGCGAGCAGCCAGCGGACGAGCGTCATGCCCGCGAAGAGCACCGGCAGACGCATCACCGCCACGCGCTCGTCGGCCGTCGGCGGGCGCCCCTCCGCCAGCCAGCGGCGCATGCGCCCGAACTCCGGCTGGACGCGGCGATAGAAGGTGAGGCCGCCGATCAGCGTGTAGGCGGCGACGAGGAGGAGCAAGACCTCGCGCGACAGGATCGTGGCGTCCGGGGCCGGCGGGAACACGACCGTCATGTAGACGACCAGCATCGTCACGGACAGCGTGTTGACGAAGCAGCCCGCGAACGTCGACCGGCGCTGGAGCTTCAGCGCGAGCGGCAGCCTCGAGTGGCGCTCCACCATGAAATGGATGATGCCCGGCCGCAGCCCGCGCGGCACCACATCTGCGTGCGATGCGTCACACCCGCTGCACGCGGTACCGCTCGGCCCAGCGCGCGGAGCGGTCGTCCCCCTGGCGCCGCAGCGGCGGGTCGGGGATCTCCGCGGGCCCCACGCCGAGGTGGTCGAGCACCGCCGCCGTGGCGCCGTGGGTGTCGGCCGCGAGGTCCTCGTAGGCGATCGTGAGCGGCTCGACTCCCTGCTCGGCGAACCACGCGCGCCACGCGTCGTCCTGCTCCTCGAGCTGGTGCGCGAGGTGGCCGATGGCGCCGCCGTGGTAGACCGCCTCGCCCTCCTCCTTCACCGTGCCGGCGCGCCACGCGCGGGTCTGCACCGCGCGCCAGAGGGAGACGGCCTGGGAGACCTTGTCGCCGCGCGTGACGTGGACGAAGCGCGGTTCCGGCAGGCGTTCGCGGAGGAGCGCCGCGTCGGGCGGGCGGCCGAGCCGGTCCGCCAGGTCGAGCAGGTGCGTCCACATCAACTTCGCCGCGAAGACGCCGTTGGCCGTCGTGCCCGCTTCGAGCGCGCTCGGGATCGGATCGGAGGCGTCAGGTGCGCCGGGGTCGGTGGGCGCCAGCAGCTCGAGTAGCTCGGCGTCTTCGACCCCCTCGAAGTACTCTCGCGGCTGACGTGGAAGCCCGGATCGCGACAGGCGCTCGAAGAACTCCTGCGGGCGGCCGGCGACTCCCGTACCGTCGAGGAGCGCGCACAGCAGCGTGCTGCCGCTACGCGGCGTCGCACAGACCAGGAGTGACTTCGTAACCTTCCCCATCGGAATGGCAGACAATATCCCCAACATCGTCTATGTCCACTCGCACGACACCGGTCGCTACGTGCAGCCCTACGGCCACCCGGTGCCGACGCCCAACATCCAGCGACTGGCGGACCAGGGTCTGCTGTTCCGGAACGCGTTCTGCGCGGCGCCCACCTGCTCGGGTTCGCGCGCGTGCCTGCTCACCGGCCAGTGGGCGCACTCCAACGGGATGATCGGCCTGGCCCACCGCGGCTTCGAGCTCTACGACTACGGCCACCACATCGTGCACACGCTGCGCGACGCCGGCTACTGGACCGGGCTCGTCGGTGAGCAGCACCTCTCGCGCGACCCCGGCATGCTCGGCTACGACCACGTCGTCGACATCGACAACCACCACGTCGACGAGGTCGCGCCGGCCGCGCTGCGGCTGATCGCCGAGCGCCCGTCGGAGCCGTTCTTCCTCTCGATCGGGTTCTTCGAGACGCACCGCGAGTACTTCGAGCCGACCTCGGTGCGCGACTCGCTGTACTCGCTGCCGCCCGCCAACCTCCCCGATACGGCCGAGACGCGGCGCGACATGGCCTCCTACAAGGCGAGCGCGCGCTCGCTCGACCACGGCGTCGGCGCCGTGCTCAACGCGCTCGACGAGCACGAGCTGGCCGACGACACGATCGTGATCCTCACCACCGACCACGGGCTCGCGTTCCCGGGCGCCAAGGCGACGCTGACCGACCGCGGCCTCGGCGTGATGCTGATCGTGCGCGGGCCCGGCGGCTTCCACGGCGGCAAGGTCTCCGAGGCGCTCGTCTCCCAGATCGACCTCTTCCCGACGCTGTGCGAGGCGGCGGGAATCCCGGCGCCGGACTGGCTGCAGGGCCGCTCGCTGCTCCCGATCGTGCGCCGGGAGGCAAACGAGGTCAACGACGCCATCTTCGCCGAGCTCACCTTCCACGCCGCCTACGAGCCCCAACGCGCCATCCGCACCCAGCGCCACAAGTACATCCGCCGCTTCGGCGAGCGCCGCACGCCGGTGCTCCCGAACGTCGACGACGGGCCGACCAAGGACCTGCTCGTCGCCCACGGGTGGGCGGAGCGCGAGCTGCCGCGCGAGGAGCTCCACGACCTGCTCTTCGACCCCGCCGAGGCCGCCAACGTGGCCGAAGACCCGGCCTACGCGGACGTCCGCGCCGAGCTCGCCGAGCGGCTCGACACCTGGATGCGCGAGACCGCAGACCCGCTGCTCGACGGCGACGTCGAGCCGCCGCCGGGCACGGAGATCACCGACCCCGACGCCGTCTCGCCGGCCGACCACCCCGTCGCGCATCGGTAGTTGCAGGCCGCAACCCTGCGGCCTGCTAGCTGTTGTGAACGCCGATGTCCCCTGCCGTACGCCTCGCATTGCTCGCCCTCGCGGGCGCCCTGATCCTCCCCGCTCCCGCCGCTGAGGCCAAGAGCGGCCCCTGCCTGGCCGACTACCCGCACGGAAGTCAGTGCCGCGTGTGGAACGGCAAGGTCCGCTACATCGACGACGGCGACACACTCGACGCCGACGTGCCCGGGGACGGCTTGGGCGGCCTGTTGCGGGTGCGCATCATCGGCGCGCAGGCGATGGAGCAGACCTCCTACCGCGCCGCCCAGCGAGCCGGGGATTGCCACGCGCTCGACGCCACCAACCGGCTTGAGCAGCTCGTGCGAAAGTCGAAGCAGAAGATCCGCGTGACCTCGCTCTTCTCGGGGAGCCGCTCGCGCGGCCGCCGGCTGCGCTCGGTCGCGGTCCGCCGCGGCGGTCGCTGGCGCGACGTCGGCCGGATCCTGATCTCCGAGGGGCTTGCGCTGTGGTGGCCCGGACTCGTCGAGGACGCCGGCAACGCCCGGTACAGCGTCCTGACCCAGCGGGCGGCAGCCGCCGGCCGCGGGCTCTTCGACCCCGACGCCTGCGGCATCGGGCCCAACGAGGGTGCCGCGATCGGCCTCTACGCCCAGTGGGACGCGGACGGCAGCGACGGCCAGGACGTCAACGGCGAATGGGTCCGGATCCGCAACTACGACACGATCAACCCGCTCCCGCTCGACGGCTGGTACGTGCGCGACTCCGGCCTCCGGCGCTTCACGTTCCCGCCCGGGTCGTCGATCGCCCCGAACAGCTCGGTGACCGTCTACGCGGGCCAGGGCGAGAACTTCGGGAACGAGTACTTCTGGAACCTGACCGCCCCGGTCTTCGAGAACAGCACGCGCGACGACCGCTCGATGGGAGACGGCGCCTACCTGTTCGACCCGCAGGGGGACCTCCGGGCCTGGATGATGTATCCCTGCAAGATCAACTGCGCCAACCCGGCTCAGGGCCAGGTCGCGCTCGACATGCAGCCGCGCAAGGACGAGTGGATCTCCGTGCGCAACACCGGCGGGACGACGCTCGACCTCGAGACCTACGTGCTCAAGACCTCGCCCTACTCCTACTCGTTCCCGCAGGGGACGTCGCTCGCTCCCGGCCAGACGATCCGCGTCCACACCGAGGGCGATTCCCAGGAGGACACCGCGAGCGACCGCTACTGGGGGATGACGGGCCAGATCCTCAATAACAGCGGCGACAAGGCGACACTCTCGACGTACACCGACGTGCAGATCGCCTGCACCGCGTACGGCTCGAAGTCCTGCTGAAAAGCGCAGACCGCTTGATGATCATTGCCCAGTTTCGGGCATGATTGACAAGTGCACCGGATTGCGTCAGCTGTCGCTCGCAGGCTGCCGCGACCGATCCGCCGGGTAGCTCGCCGCTTCAAGCCCCGGCCCGCAATGTGGCATCTCACGCTGCCGGGCTTCGACCGGGTGCTCGAGCTCCGCTGGGCGCTGCGGGTCCGGCGCGCGCCCGTGATGAGCCCAGAGGAGCACATGGCCGCCGTCGCGGATCCCGAACGGCGCCATTCGGCGATCGAGGTGCCGATCGCGTGCGCAGCGTGTGGCGGCAGGCGGCTTCAGAAGCTGCTGCACGTCTATGACCACCGGCACACGCCGCCGCGGTGGAACTACCACGTTGTTCGCTGCGCCGACTGCGGATTTCTCTACCGGCACCCGGGCATCCGCCCCGAGCGACTGGGCGATCTCTACGCCACCGGGAAGTACGCCAAGTTCCTCGCCGGCAAATACACCAATCGGCGGGTTCAGCGCTACGAGGTCACCATGGCGCCGTTCGGTCCGCTGTTCCAGTCAGGCAACGGGCGGCGGTTGCTCGACTTCGGGTGCGGCAACGGCTTGTTCCTCGACATCGCCCACGAGCGGGGCTTCGAGTGCTACGGCATCGACCTGGCAGCCGACGCGGTCAAGGCCGCGCGACGGAAGCCGAGCGGCAAGCACGCCTACCACGGCGCGCCCGACGAGATCCCCGAGATCGCCGCCGGCGGGTTTGACGTCATCACGATGTGGTCGGTCCTGGCCCATCTCGCCCAGCCGATTGAGGACCTGAGCATGCTTCGCCGCCTGCTGAGCCCGGACGGTGTCCTGCTCATCCTCACCGTGAACGCCGGCTCATTGGTGCTCAAGCGCCGGCTCGAGACGTGGGGCGGGTTCACGCCGAACCACCTCCTCTTCTCCTCGCCGGAGACGCTTCCGCTGCTGCTGAGGCGCGCCGGGTTCAGCGCGGTCGTCGCGCCCCCTTGGTACGGGGACCGGGTCGAGCGCGGGACGTCACTCCTCACTCCTGCCTCACAGCGACGGCTCCGCCGCACGGTCGACCGCGGCAACCGCGGCAACATGCTGCGGGCCGCCGCGTTCGCCGACCCGGACGGCCCGCGGCGCTGGGGACTGGACGGGCATGCGCGAAGGCTGAGTTAGGGTCCCGCGCGTGGCGGACCGCCGGCGCGTGCTGCTCGTAGGAGGAGGGGACCTTGCCGAGGAGGTGTGCGAGGCGCTTGACGCTGCCGAGGCGGAGGTGAAGTGGCTCGAGCACGCCGACGACGAGGCGCTGCGCGACGCGGTGGGAGCGAAGCCGGACGTGGTGTGCGTCGCGACGCGCGACGACGCCTTCCCACTCCGGATCGCGCTGCTCGTTCGCCACCTCGACGAGGACGTGCCGCTGCTGGTGACGATCTTCGACCCCGGGATCGCGGAGCAGATCGCCGACACGGTCCCGAACTGCCACGTCACCTCGGTCGCGGACATCGTCGCGCCGTCGCTCGCGGGCCCGTGCATCTCGCCGGACCTGCTCGCCGTGCTGCGCGACGGGGAGCGCACCGTCGGCCTGGATGAGCGGCTCGAGGAGGTCGAGCTGCCGCCGCGCCAGGCGCACCGGCTGCGCAGCCTGACGACCGCGCTCTTCCACCCCTACGACCGCAGCGCCGCACTGCTGTTCTACGGCTTCGCGGGGCTCGTGATCATGCTCTGCTTCGAGCTGTTCGGGGCGATGATCGTGCTCGAGCAGTCGTTCCCGGACGCGTTCTACGGCTCCACCAAGTCGCTGGCCACCGTCGGGCCGAACACCGCCATCGACGACGGGCCGAAGTGGTTCAAGGTCGCAATCGGGTGCTCGGTGATCCTCACGCTGTTGTCGGCCGCCTGCTTCACCGGCGGGCTGATCAACCGGCTCGTCGACTCGCGGCTGACCGGGCTGGTCGGCAAGCGCGCCGTGCCGCGCCACAACCACGTGATCGTGATCGGGCTCGGCCAGGTCGGCCTGCGGCTGTGCATGCTGCTGCGCGAGTGCGGCGTGCTCGTGGTGGCGGTCGACGCCGACGAGGACGCCGAGACGGTCGGGCTCGCGCGGCGGCTGCAGATCCCCGTCGTGATCGGGCGCGCCGCGAACCCGGAGCTGCTGCGCCGGCTCTCGCTGGACACGGCGCGAGCGTTCGCGGCGGTCACCAACGAGGACCTTGCCAACATAGAGTCGGCGATGACCGCGCGCTCACTCAACCCCGATCTCCGCGTCGTGCTGCGAGCCGGCGACGGCGACGTCTCGGAGGAGACGCGCTCGCTGGCCCGGATCGGCCACGTCGTCGACGTGCACCGGCTCGGCGCGGCGTACATCGCGGGCGTGGCGCTGGGCTCCGAGGCGGACTCGGTGGCGCTGCGCGACGGCCGCGCGGAGCTGCTGCTGCCGGGCGGCGAGCGCGAGACGTCGCCGCTGGAGGTCGCTCGATGAGTCCTTTGCCTACTAAATCCGTAGACAAGCTAGACTTAGCCACCATGGCCGTCACCACCGAGCGATGTACGGGCGGTATCGCCAAGCCGCTGCCGCCCGAGTGGTTCATCCAGAAGGACACGAGCGCCGAGATGCGCTGGGAGGCCATGCAGGGACAGGGCTACGAGGTGCCGACGGAGCGCTTCTTCGTCCGCAACCACACGTCGACGCCTCGCATCGACCCGCTCGCCTATGAGCTCGAGATCCACGGCCCCGGCCTCCGCGGCGGCGCAGTCCGCTTCAGCTACGACGAGCTGACCTCGCTCCCCTCGGTCGAGCGCACCGTCGCCATCGAGTGCGCCGGCAACGGCCGCGAGCTGTTCGAGTTGCAGCAGGGCATGCGCGTGCCCGGTACCGCGTGGGGGCTCGGCGCGATCGGCGTCACACGCTGGCGCGGCGTCCCGCTGTCGGACGTGCTTGAGCGCGCCGGCGTGCGCGACGACGCGGTCGACGTGATGCCGGTCGGGCTCGACGACCCCTACGTCACCGAAGGCATCGACCACGGGCGGGTCCGGCGGCCGCTGCCGATCGGCAAGGCGCTCGACGACGTGATCCTCGCCTACGAGATGAACGGCGAGGTGCTGCCACCCGACCACGGCTACCCGGTGCGGCTCGTGGTGCCCGGCTGGATCGGGATCGCGAGCGTCAAGTGGGTCGGCCGCATCGAGGTCGCGACCTCGCAGCTGTGGTCACCGTGGAACACGAAGTGGTATCCGCGGTCGTTCTCGGAGCAGGTGGTCAAGAGCGCGTTCGAGCTGCCGTGGGAGGCGACGCTGCCGCGGGTCGAGCAGGTGCTGCACGGCCGCGCGTGGTCGGCGAGCGGGGCAGTCAAGCGCGTCGACGTGAGCACCGACGGCGGCGCGACCTGGCAACGGGCGCGCCTGCACGAGCCGAACCGCCGCTCCGCGTGGGTGCGCTTCTCGCTGCCGTGGACGCCGCAGCACAGCGGGCCGACCGAGCTGATCTCGCGCGCCACCGGCGCCGACGGCCTGCGCCAGCCCGACCGCGTGCCATTCAACGCCGACGGCTACATGTTCTACGCGGCCGCGCGCCACCCGGTGACGGTCACCGGGTGAGCAGGCCGGCGTCGATCACCAGCGTCGTGCCCGTCACGTAGCGGGCGCTCTCGCCGGCGAGGTAGAGCACCGCCGCGGCGACGTCGCTCGGCTCGATCCAGGGCACGGGCAGGAGGTTGCCCGCCGAGCGCTCAGCGATCTCCTGGGTGGTCATGCCCTCCATCTCGGCGAGGCCGTCGTTGAGCGGCGTGTCGACGCCGGTCGGGTGGATCGAGTTGACGCGGATCCCGTGCGGGGCGAGCTCGATCGCCCACGACTTCGAGAGCCCGGTCAGCCCCCACTTGCTCGCGGCGTAGTGGCTGAGGCGCGCCATCCCGCGCAGGCCCGCGATCGAGGAGTTGTTGACGATCGAGCCGCGGCCCGCGGCGATCATGTGCGGGATCACGTGGCGCCCGACGATCCACGCGCCCTTGAGGTTGATGTCGATCATCGCGTCCCACTCCGCCTCGCTCATCTCGTGGGTGAGCCCGTAGGCGCAGATGCCGGCGTTGTTGAACAGCAGGTCGATGCGCCCGAAGCGCTCGATCGCAGCGGCGACGGCGGCGTTGACGGCGGCGTCGTCGCGGACGTCGGCGACCGCGATCTCGCACGCCGCGCCGAGCGCCTCGCACTCCGAGCGCAGCGACTCGAGCTCGGCCGGGGTGCCCATCCCGTAGCCGGGATAGGCGAGCGGCGCGGCGACGTCGAGCGCCGCGACGTCGTAGCCCTCCTGCACCAGCGCGAGCGCGACGGCGCGGCCCTGGCCGTGCGCGGCGCCGGTGATGAAGGCGACCGGGCGCTCGCTCACGCCGGAGCGCCGCGGTAGGGCTCGAGGTAGCTGTCGAGCGGCACGCCGAGCGCGTCGTTGACGACGTTGGTGGCGACCATGATCGCCCCGAAGGCGGTGAGCAGGACGATCTCCGCCGGGTCGAAGTGCGCGTCGAGGCGGGCGCGCAGCTCGGGCTCGACGGCGTGCGGGTCGGTGGCGAGGAGGCGGCCGAAGTCGACGATCAGCGCGTCGAGGTCGTCGAGCGCGAGCGCGTCGGGGTCCTCGCCGTCGTCGATCAGCACGCGGCGGAAGAAGGTCGAGCAGATCAGGCAGTCGTTCTGCACCGAGATCGCGTGGCAGAGCAGGTTCGTGCGGCGCTCGCCGAGGATCGGCACCACGCGGTCGTGGAGCGGATACCACTCGAGCAGCGCGTCGAGCGCGGCCGGCGCGTGCGCCAGCGTCCACTTCATGTTGGTCATGCGCCCGCCCGTGGCGGCGTGCGCGTCGGCGGTGGCGCGCGCGGCGTCGGGCGCGGCGGCATCGTCGAGCGGGGGGATCCAGGCCATGGCGTGGATCATGCCAATCACCGGCCGCCCACCAAGGTCGTCGCGACCAGCGGCACCCCCGGGCGGTAGACGAGGTGGGAGTAGGACGGCGCGTCGAGGATCGCCAGGTCGGCGCGGGCGCCCGGTGCGAGGTGCCCGACGTCGGTGCGCTGGAGCGCGCGGGCGCCGCCGCGGGTGGCGGCGAGCAGTGCTTCCTCGGTGGTCATGCGCATGTCGCGGACCGCGAGCGCGAGGCAGAACGCCATCGAGGTCGTGTAGCTCGAACCCGGGTTGCAGTTCGTCGCGATCGCGACGGCGGCGCCGGCGTCGAGCACGCGGCGGGCGTCGGGGTAGGGCTGGCGGGTGGAGAAGTCGGTGGCGGGGAGGAACGTGGCGACGGTCTCGCTGCCGGCGAGCGCGTCGATGTCGGCGTCGGTCAGGTAGGTGCAGTGGTCGACCGACGCGGCGCCGAGCTCGACCGCGAGCTGCACGCCGGGGCCCGGGCCGAGCTGGTTGCCGTGGACCCGGAGGCCGAGCCCGGCGGCGCGGCCCGCCTCGAGCACGGCGCGCGACTGGTCGGCGTCGAACGCGCCGTCCTCGCAGAAGACGTCGATCCAGCGAGCGAGCGGCGCGCACGCGGCGAGCATGTCGCCGGTGACGAGCGCGACGTAGTCGTCGGGCTCGTAGCCCGCGGGGACGACGTGGGCGCCGAGGAACGTCACGTCGTCGGTCAGCTCAGCGGCGACCTCGCAGCAGCGGCGCTCGGTCTCGACGTCGAGCCCGTAGCCGGACTTGATCTCGAGGTGGGTGATGCCGGCGCGGCGCGCCTCCTCCTTGCGCGCGGCGGCGAGCCGCGCGAGCTCCTCCGTCGAGGCGGCGCGGGTGGCGTCGGTGGTGACGCGGATGCCTCCGGCGGCGTAGGGCGCGCCGGCCATCCGCGCGGCGAACTCGTCGCCGCGGTCGCCCGCGAACACGAGGTGCGTGTGCGAGTCGACGAAGCCCGGGATCACGCACCGGCCCGCCGCATCGATCCGCTCGTCGGCCGCGGCCCCGGCGCGCTCGACGGCGGCGATGCGGCCGTCCTCGATGACGAGCGCGGCGTCTCTCAGGAGGCCGAGCGGACCCTCTCCGAGCGACTCGTCGTTGGTCACGAGGAGCCCGATGTTGTCGACAACCCTCAAGGGGGTCAGACCCCTTTAGGAGGGTTGAGGGTTGCCTCGCGGAGGGCGGCCGGCACGTCGAAGCTGGTGTGCCGCCCGTCCCTGACGATCCAGGCGCCGCCGACCATCACGTCGTGGACGTCCGACGCCGTGGCCGCGTAGACCGCGCTCGCCGCAGCGTGCTCGGGCGCGAGCCCCGCGAGCCGGACGGAGTCGAGCGAGAGCGTGGTGAGGTCGGCGAGCGCGCCCGGCTCGAGGCGGCCGCCGTCGGGCCAGCCGAGCGCGGCGTAGCCGCCGGCGGTCGCCGCGCGCAGCAGGTCGGGCGCGCGGTGGGCGCCGCGGACGCCGGTGGCGAGGCGCTCGTCGAGCTCGATCGCGCGCGCCTCCTCGAACGGGTCGATCACCGCGTGCGAGTCGGAGCCGGTCGCGAGCGCCGCGCCGGCGTCGACCAGTCGCCGCGCCGGCCCGATGCCGTCGGCGAGGTCGCGCTCGGTCGTCGGGCACAGGCAGATCGTCGCGCCGGCGCCGCCGAGCAGCGCGACGTCCTCGTCGGTCAGGTGCGTCGCGTGGATCGCCGTGAAGTGCTCGCCGAGCGCGCCTGCGTCGGCGAGCAGCGCCGTCGGCGTGCGGCCGTGCCGGGCGAGCGTGTCCTCGTTCTCCTTCGGCTGCTCGGAGACGTGCGCGTGCAGCGGCCGATCCGCCGCCCACTCGGCGACCACGCGCGCAGCCTCGGGGTCGACCGCGCGGACGCTGTGGATGGCGGCGCCGACCCGCGCGGGGCCGCGCTCGGCGAGCGCGTCCACCCGCTCGACCCACGCAGCGGCGTCGCGGTCGCGGAAGCGCTCGATCCCGCCGTGCAGGTAGCACGCGTCGAGCAGCGTGACCCGCAGCCCGACCGCATGCGCGGCGGCGAGCACGGCGCGGCCCATCGCATTCGGATCCTCGTAGGGCGTGCCGTCAGGCGCGTGGTGCAGGTAGTGGAACTCGCCGACGCAGGTGATCCCGGCGAGCGCCATCTCGCCGAACGCGGCCCGCGAGAGCGCGAAGCACGAGTCGGGATCCAGCGCGCCCGCCAGCTCGTACATCTGCTCGCGCCAGGTCCAGAACGAGCCCTCGCCCGCGTGCGTGCGGCCGCGCAGCGCGCGCTGGAACGCATGCGAGTGCGCGTTGGCGAGACCGGGCAGCGTGAGCCCGCGCAGCTCGTAGGCGTCTTCCGGATCGGCGACACCCGGCGTCACCCCGGTCAGGTGCTCGCCCTCGATCTCGAGCAGGACCCCCGGCTCGGCTGCCTCGCCGCCGAGCCAGGCGAGCTCGCACCACAACCTCATTCGCCGAGCCTCTCGACGATCTCCCGTGCCCGCGCCTCGAAATCGGTGTGCTCCCAGGTCGAGAACGTGGTCGGGTCCCGCACCCGATCGAGGAAGAGGATCCCGTCGAGGTGGTCGACCTCGTGCTGGAACGTGCCCGCCGTGAGACCGCGGCGGACCTCCTCGTGCGGCTCGCCCTCGCGGTCGAGGTAGCGGACCCGCACCGACCCCCAGCGCGGCACCGACCCGCGCAGATCGGGCACCGACAGACAGCCCTCGACGACCTCGATCTGCTCGTCCCCGACCGGCTCGAGCTCCGGGTTCACCACGACCGTCAGCGGGACGGCCGGCTTGTACGGATAGCGCGGGTTGTCGGGCTCGACCTCGACGATCGCGATCCGCAGCGTCTCGCCGACCTGGTTGGCCGCGATCCCCGCGCCGTTGGCCGCGCGCTTCGTCTCGATCATGTCGTCGATCAGGCGCTGCACGTCGGCCGAGCCCAGCTCCTCGGCGGTCACCTCACGCGCCCGCTCCCGCAGCACAGGATCACCGACCGTCACGATCGGCAGGACCGTCATTCCCGCATCGGGATCCGCACGCCGCGCTCCTCGGCGACCTCGACCGCGCGGTCGTAGCCCGCGTCGACGTGGCGGATGACGCCCATGCCCGGATCGGCGGTCAGGACGCGGTCGAGCTTCTCCGCCGCGAGGTCCGACCCGTCCGCCACGCACACCATGCCCGCGTGGATCGAGCGCCCGATGCCGACGCCGCCGCCGTGGTGGATCGACACCCACGACGCGCCGGACGAGGTGTTGACGAGCGCGTTGAGCAGCGGCCAGTCGGCGATCGCATCGGACTCGTCGGCCATCCCCTCGGTCTCGCGGTAGGGCGAGGCGACCGAGCCCGAGTCGAGGTGGTCGCGCCCGATCACGACCGGCGCGCTCAGCTCGCCCGACCGCACCATCTCGTTGAAGCGCAGCCCGAGCCGCCGCCGCTCGCCGTAGCCGAGCCAGCAGATCCGCGCCGGCAGCCCCTGGAACGCGATCTTCTCGCTCGCCTGCTCGATCCAGCGCGCGAGCCGGTCGTCGTCGGGGAACTCCTCGAGCGTCGCCCGGTCGGTGGCGGCGATGTCGGCCGGGTCGCCCGACAGCGCGACCCAGCGGAACGGACCCTTCCCCTCGCAGAACAGCGGCCGCACGTAGGCGGGGACGAAGCCGGGGTAGTCGAACGCGCGCTCGAAGCCGCCGAGCTTCGCCTCCGCGCGCAGCGAGTTGCCGTAGTCGAAGACCTCGGCGCCGTGGTCCTTGAAGCCGACCATCGCCGCGCAGTGGGCGGCCATCGCGGCGCGCGAGCGGCGGACGTACTCGTCGGGGTCGTCACGGCGCATCCGGTCGGCCTCCTCGGCCGTCAGCCGGTCCGGGACGTAGCCGCCGAGCGGGTCGTGCGCGCTCGTCTGGTCGGTGACGATGTCGGCCTCGAAGCCGGCCTTGAGCAACTGCGGCAGGACGTCGGCGGCGTTGCCGAGCAGCCCGACCGACAGCGCGCGGCCGTCCGCCTTCGCCGCGAGGCAACGGGCCACCGCGTCGTCGAGGTCGTCGGCCTGCTCGTCGAGGTAGCGCGTCTCCAGCCGCCGCTGGATCCGGTGCTCGTCGATCTCGACGCACAGCGCGACCCCGTCGTTCATGGTCACCGCCAGCGGCTGCGCGCCGCCCATGCCGCCGAGGCCGGCGGTCAGCGTGATCGTCCCGGCCAGCGAGCCGCCGTGGTTGCGGCGCGCGATCTCGGCGAAGCATTCGTAGGTGCCCTGCACGATGCCCTGCGTGCCGATGTAGATCCACGACCCCGCGGTCATCTGCCCGTACATCGTCAGCCCGAGGTCCTCGAGCCGGCGGAACTCGTCCCACGTCGCCCACTCCGGCACGAGGTTGGAGTTGGCGATCAGCACCCGCGGCGCCCACTCGTGCGTGCGCATGACGCCGACCGGCTTGCCCGACTGCACGAGCAGCGTCTCGTCGCCCTCGAGCGCGCGCAGCGAGCGCACGATCGCGTCGAACGCGTCCCACGACCGCGCGGCGCGCCCGGTGCCGCCGTAGACGACGAGCTCGTCGGGGTTCTCGGCGACGTCGGGGTCGAGGTTGTTCATCAGCATCCGCAGCACGGCCTCCTGCGGCCAGCCCTTGCAGGACAGCTCCATGCCGCGCGGCGCGCGGACCTCCCGAGGACCGCTCACGCCATCTCCCCCACCGCCGCCTCGACGGCGCGCAGCACGCCGCCGCTCGCCACCAGCTCCTCCGCCGCCGCGAGGTCGGGCGCAAGGTGGCGGTCGGGCCCCGGGCCGGCGATCCGCTCGCGCACCGCGGCGAGCGCCGCGGCGCCGCCGGGGCCGGGCTGCAGCGGCGCGCGCAGGTCGAGCCCGTGCGCGGCGCAGGACAGCTCGACCGCGAGGATTCGCGCGAGGTTGGCGAGCGCGGTGCGCAGCTTGCGTGCAGCCGACCAGCCCATGGAGACGTGATCCTCCTGCATCGCGCTCGTCGGCAGCGAGCCGATGCTCGCGGGCGCGGCGAGACGGCGGTTCTCCGACACCAGTGCGGCCTGCGTGTACTGGGCGATCATGAGGCCGGAGTTGACGCCCGGCTCGGTGGTGAGGAACGGCGGCAGCCCGTGCGAGCGCGCGGCGTCGAGCAGGCGATCGGTCCGGCGCTCGGCGATCCCGCCGACCTCCGCGACCGCGATGGCGAGGAAGTCGAGCGCGAAGCCGAGCGGGGCGCCGTGGAAGTTGCCGCACGACTCGACGCGGCCGTCGGGCAGCACCATCGGGTTGTCGATCGCGCTCGCCAGCTCGGCGGCTGCCACCCGCTCGGCATGGGCGAGCGTGTCGCGCGCGGCGCCGTTGACCTGCGGCGCGCAGCGCAGCGAGTAGGCGTCCTGCACGCGGTCGTCGTTGTAGCGGTGGCTCGCGACGATCGGAGAGTTCGCCAGCACGCGGCGCAGGTTCGCGGCGCTGGCGGCCTGCCCGTCGTGAGGGCGCAGCGCGACGAGGTCCGCGGCGAACACGCGGTCGGTGCCGAGCAGCGCCTCGACCGACATCGCGGCGGTGATGTCCGCCACCCGCAGCAGCTGCGCGAAGTCGTGGAGGGCGAGGATCAGCATGCCGAGCATCCCGTCGGTGCCGTTGATGAGCGCGAGGCCCTCCTTTGGCCCGAGCGTGACCGGCTCGATGCCGGCGACGTCGCCCTCGATCACGTCGCCCTCGCCGATCAGCACCAGCGCGCAGTGGGCGAGCGGGGCGAGGTCGCCGCTCGCGCCCAGCGAGCCGAACTCCGGCACGCGCGGGGTGATCCCGGCGTTGAGCAGCGCGAGGATCGCCTCCGCGACCTCGGGCCGCGCGCCCGAGCACCCCATCGCCAGCGTGCGCGCCCGCAGCAGCATCATCGCCCGCACCACCTCGGGCTCGACCGGCGGCCCCATGCCGGCGGCGTGCGAGCGCACGAGCGCACGCTGGAGCTCCGCCCGGCGGTCGACGGGGATCGTCACGTTGGCGAGCGAGCCGAAGCCGGTGGAGACGCCGTAGGCAGGCTCCGGGCGGTCGGCGAGGCCGTCCACCACGGCGGCGCTCGCCTCCATCGCCGCCCGCGCCTCAGGGGTCAGGCGCACCTGCGCCCGGTCGCGCGCGACGGCGACGACGTCGTCGGGCGAGAGTCCGGTGCCGCTGAGGTCGATCACTCCGGCGCACACTATTGGCATGCTGCGCCGGTGACCGTGATCGCGCTCGACGGACGCAGCCTCACCCCGGCGGGCGTCGTGGCGATCGCGCGGCGGCGCGCGCAGGCGGAGATCGCGCCCGCCGCCCGCGAGCGCAACGCGGCGGCCAGGCGGCTCGTCGATGACCTGATCGCGCGCGGCGACCTGCTCTACGGCGTGACCACCGGCGTCGGCGCGCTGCGGGCCGCGCCGAGCGCGCTCGAGGATCCGGGCGATCACCAGTGGCGGCTGCTGCGCTCGCACGCGGGCGGCGGCGGCGCGCCGCTGACGACCGAGGTCGTGCGCGCGGCGATGGCGGTGCGCGCGAACCAGCTCGGCGCCGGCGGCGCGGGCATCGGCGAGCGGCTGCTCGACGCCCTGCTGGGCGCGCTGCGGGCGGACGTGACGCCGTTCGCGCGCGAGCTCGGCTCGCTCGGCACCGGCGATCTGACGGTGCTGGCCGAGATCGGCGCCGCGCTCGGCGGCGAGGGCGACTGCTGGGTCGGCGACGACGTCGTGCCGGCGGCCGACGCGCTCGCGGCGGCGGGCCTGGAGCAGGTGAGGTACGGCCCGCGCGACGGCCTCGCGTTCATGAGCTCCAACGCCGTCTCGATCGGCCAGGCCGCACTCGTGTTCCACGACGCCTCACGGCTGCTCGACGCCGCGCTCGGCGTCGCCGCGCTCTCCTACGACGCCACCGACGCCGATCTCTCCGTGCTCGACCCGCGCGTGCACGCGGCGCGCCCGCACCGCGGGCAGGTCGAGGTCGCGCGGCGGCTGCGCGAGCTGCTCGGCGCGCGCGAGCCGAGCGAGCGGGCGGGTCGGCCAGTCCACGACGCTTTCGTGTTCCGGTGCGTGCCGCAGGTGGAGGGGACGCTGTTCGAGGCGCTCGAGCGGCTGCTCGGCGTGCTCGAGGTCGAGCTCAACGTCGCGGGCGAGAACGCGCTGATGCTCCCCGCCGACGGCGTCGCCCTCCCCAACGGCAACTTCCACGCCGGCGTGCTGACGCTGGCGCTGGACTCGCTGCGCGGGGCGATGGCGCAGTCCGCATCGCTGATCGCGGCGCGCGTGAGCGCGCTGCTCGACCCCGAGGTCACGGGCCTGGCTCCGCAGCTCGCGCAGAACCCGGGGCCCGACTCCGGGGCGATGATCCTCGAGTACACCGCGCACGCCGCGGCCGCCGAGGTGCGCTCGCTGGCCGCCACCGCGGCGTCGCAGACCACGACCGTGCAGTCGGGCATCGAGTCGCACGCGAACTTCGCGGGCCACTCGGCGCGGCGGACGTCGGACGCGCTGGCGCGGATGTCGGTGGCCATCTCGGCCGAGCTGGTGCTCGCGGTGCGGGCGCTGCGGCTGCGCGGGCGGCTGCCGGCGGGGGCGGGAGTGCGCCGGCTCTACGACGGCGCCGCCGCACGGCTCGACGCCGAGATGGCCGACCGGCCGCTCTCCGGCGACCTCGAGGCGGCGCGGCAGCTGCTGTTCGAGGACGCGCTCTGGATGGAGACGGAGCAGAGCTAGCTGGAGACCCGGCGAGGGCTGTAGGGTCGGCTCTCATGGAGGCTGAGCGCGTCGCCGCAGCAGCCCAGGCCGAGCCCGACCGGACGTCGGAACCGAACACCGCTCCCAGCCTCGCGCTGCTCCAGCAGGCGCCTGCCGCCTACATCCGCCGGCTCTCGCGCACGTACGGCAACCGCCGCGTCGCGCTCGCCCTGCAGCGCCAGCCGACGACCGCGGCGCCTTCGCCGATCGCCAAGGGCTACCAGGCGGTCAGCACGCAGGACACGCGCTGGCAGAAGGTCGACGACCTGCTGACGTGGACGCCGCTCGGGTGGGAGGCGCGCGAGGTCATGCGCAAGCACCAGGTGCCGCTGGCCGAGTCCGTGACCGGGGGCGGCGCCCCCGCGTTCTACGACGCGAAGGGCAACGTCTGCTACCTGAACCTGTCGAGCTCATCGGCCGAGATCTCGGCCTACTTCGTGCACGAGATGTACCACGCGCACCAGGCGCGGACCGGCAACTCGCCGGGCGCCGAGGGCTTCCCCAATACGGAGGAGCACCGCAAGAAGTGGGTGGCGATGATGGTCGAGGAGGAGGTCGTCGGCACCGCCAAGGGCTTCGAGCACAAGCGCGGGCTCGAGAACCGCGGGCTCGCCAAGAAGGACGACCGGCCGGCCGGCATGGGCACGTATCGCCGCGTCTTCGAGTACTGGCGCGACGCGGCGCTGGCCGAGGGCAAGGACGAGGTCCAGGCCGCCGATGCCGGCCGGGCGAAGGCGCTGATCCGCGTCCGGCTGATGATCGCCAACCCCGGCGGGCGCGCGTCGCCGGAGCTCGGGCCTCCAGGCGGGGTGGGCGAGAGCTACGAGGACTTCTACGCGCGCGAGTTCAAGAAGTCACCCCACCCGGCCGCGGCCCCGCCCTAGGCCATGCGACGCCGCGATCGCATCGACTGCGCCTCGGACGAGATTGGCGACCTCGAGGCGTTGCGTGCCTACCCGTGGCTGCGGGAGCTGCGGCTGACGCTGACGAACGCGCACGGCTCGGCGGAGCACGCGTTCAGCGACCTCGAGCCGCTCCGGGAGATGCAGGAGCTGGAGGTGCTCGAGGTGTCGCGCTCGCGCGTGGCCGACCTCTCGCCGCTGGCCAGCCTGCGCGAGCTGCGACGGCTCGACCTCTCGCGGACGCGGGTTGTGGACCTGGGTCCGCTCGCCGAGCTGGGGAAGCTCGCCTCGCTGGGGCTCGCCGGCACGCCCGTCTCGGACCTGTCGGCGCTCAGCGGGCTGGTGGAGCTGGAGGAGCTCAACCTGTCGGGGACCGCGGTGGAGTCGCTCGAGCCGCTGCGCGGGCTGACGCGGCTGCGTGCGCTGGACGTGCGCGACACGCTGGTCCGCGACCTGTCGCCGGTGGCGGAGCTGCCGGCGCTGCGCGAGGCGCAGCGGCTCGACGTCAGCGGGGCGCGGCTGACGAGCTTCGCCGGGCTGGAAGGCGCGCACCGGCTGCGCTCGCTGCAAGCGATCGGGACGCCAGTGGAGGACCTCAGCGCGCTGGAGTGGCTGCACGGGCTCGAGGTGCTGCGGATCGACGGCGCGCCGGTGCGCGACCTGACGCCACTGGCAGGGCTCGGGCGGCTGCGGGCGCTGTCGCTCGCCGGCTCGGGAGTGGTCGACCTGGCCCCCGTCGCCGGCCTGCCGGGGCTCACGGAGCTCAACCTGGCGCGGACGGGCGTCCGCGATCTCACGCCGCTGCGCGGGCTCGCGCGGCTCGAGGAGCTCGTGCTGGCCGAGGCGCCGGTGACCGACGTCGGCCCGCTCGACGGCCTGTCCGCCCTGCTCGAGCTGCAGCTCCAGGGCACGCGGGTCGAGGACGCCGGGCCGCTCACGACCCTCGCGCAGCTCCAGGGCCTCAACCTCTCGCGCACGCCGGTGCGCGACGTCGCGGCGCTCGCCGCCCTGCGGAACCTGCAGTGGATCGACCTGTCGGGGACGGGGGTCAGCACCGAGTCCGCGACCGCGCTGCGGCGCCGGCGGCCGGACCTGCAAGTGCTGTAGCGGCGCTTGACCGTCACGCGCTTCGTCTGCTTCGCCCCGCCGGTCGGCACGAAGGTGATCGCGAGCCGCAACCGAGCCGGCGCCTTGCGCTTCAGCTTCAGCTTCAGCTTGCGCCGCCCCGCCGCGGGGATCGACTTGCGCAGCGTGCCGAGCACGCGGGTGCGGCTGCGGACCTTCCCGGTCGCCTTGAGCGCGAGCGCGCCGCGGCCCGGGCAGCCGCAGGACGAGCGTGACGACGCGACCGCGCACCTTCGGGCGCCCGACGAGCGTGAAGCGCGCCGGCGGCTTGGGCGCGCCGGGAGTCGCGGGCGGTCCTGCCGGTGGCGCGGGCCCGGGCCCGGCGGGCGGCGGACCGGCTGGCGGGTTCGTGGGAGCGAGTGGCTTGCCGTTCAGGAGGACGACGGGCGCGGCGCCGGGCGCACCGCGCGACAGCTCGAGCGTCCCCGTGACCGGCCCATACGTCGAGACGCGGCCCTGGGTGTCGCCGGCCAGCGGCGTGTAGCTGAAGCGGCCGTTCGTGATCGGCACCCGCAGCGTGACCGGGTGATCGTCGTCGACCACCACCAGCGTCGCGGGCCCGAGGTCCATGACGTCCACGAGCCCGTCCTCCTCGGCCGTCTCGAGGTCGAGTGACCCCGCGCGCCCGCGCTTCTCCGGGGCATCGGTGCGCCCGATCGACGAGGGCGCGAAGCGGTACCCGCCGCCGGCCGACCCGCAGGCGGGCGGCAGCTTGCGCGGGACGGCGCCGGTCTTGAGGAAGTCGCCGTAGGCCTGCAGCACGCTCGCTGTGCCGGCGAGGTCGACGTGCGAGATGTTGCACGTGTACTGGACATGGATCGGGTCGCCCAGCGGCGGCTTCACCGCCACCGGGCCCTGGGCGGCGCTGCGGCCGGGCACGGTCTCGTCGCCGTTGTCGAACGAGCCGATCACATCCTTGAACGACCCGTCGTCGTCGTACTGGACGTTGACGCTCCGGATCGTGTTCAGGCCGGTGCCGACCACCGCCCGCACGTCGATCCGCCCGCCGTTGTCGTAGAAGCCGTCGAACACGTTCTGGTGGTCGGCGCTCGCCTGGTTGAACACTGCGCTGTTGCCGCCAATCGTGCCGATGAACGCGGCGACGCCCGCCTGGTTCTGGAGCACGCCGCCGACGCTGAGCCACGGCGGGAAGTGGTTGCTCGGATAGAGGTTGTAGAGCCCGGACAGGTTCCTCGCGAAGCTCATCAATCGCTTGTTGTTGACGAGCAGGTCCACCGTGGACCAGGTCGGCGCCTCAACGCCGAAGGCGAGCGGGAAGAACGACTTCGGCGAGCCCCAGTACGGCGTGCCGGCCGTCAGCACGCGCGCCACCCGGTCGCCGCCGGAGCCCTCGATGAATGCGCGGATGAACAGCCCGCCGTAGGAGTGCCCCCAGAGCACGACGCGGCCCGCCTTCTGCTGCTTCCACGGGCCGGGACGGTCGAGCGCCGTGTCGATCGCCTCTTCCAGCTTCGTGAACTGCGGCTGCGGGCGCTTGCGCCAGTCCCAGCCGAACAGCGTCCCGCGCGCTCCGAACTCGGCGCGCACGTAGTCCGCCACCGTCTTGTAGACGTTGGACCCCAGCGCGGTCTCGAGCACCGCGGTCGGCTGGCAACCCGCGTCCGTGGCGCCATCCGCGTTCAGGTTCATGGGCACCAGATCCGGGAACGGGAGGCTCGGCCACTCCTCCTCGGACCCGCACGTGACGCGCGTGCCGAGGAAGCCCGGCAGGAAGATCACCGGCAGCTCCTGGGGCTGGATGTCGAGCGCCATCCGGGCCGGGATCCCGCCGTTGCCCGGAACCGGCTCGTCGAAGGCCAGTGCGAGGCGGTCGGGCTCGCCGCTGTCGATGTCGGCCTTGGGATCGGGCGTGAGCCGGTTCAGCAGACCGCACGCGGACGGGGTGCGCTCGGTGCAGTCCGAATGCAGCAGCCCGTCGCCGCTCCCGGCGTAGCGCAGGATCGCGCCGAAGCCACTGCCGGCGGACACCGCGACACCGGCGCCCGGGCCGCTGAGCGGCTGGACGAACGGGGTCACGCCGCCCGCGCCGAGCGCGTTGAAGGCGAGCTTCGTCCCGTCCGGCGAGACGTCGAAGTCGGTGATCGCCTCGTTCGGCTTGCCGGCGAGGAACGTTGGGTTCCCGCCGAGGCTGCTGACCCGCCCGAGCGCCGGCGCGACTGCCGGAGTGAAGTAGGAGACGACGAGATCCTGGGTCCCGGGGATCCAGACCCCGCTCGAGACCCGGCGGCCCGTCTCCGGGAGCAGCGTCGTGATCTGGACCGGGTCGCCGCCGTTCTGCGCGACGCGCCAGAGGTTCTGCCCGCGCTTGCCCCACAGCGTGTCGTCCGGGCCGTGGCCCTGCACCTGGCGGACGAAGGCGATCGTCGTGCCATCGGGGCTGTACGCCGGCGCGAAGTCGCTCACGACGTGGCCGACCACGGGCGGGTCCTCGGGGACCATGTCCAGCACCGCATCCTCCGGGTGCGTCACCTGCCGCGTCTCCCCCGTGGCCACCGTGTGGACGAAGATGGCCGAGTGCTCGAGGTCTTCGTAGTCGCCGTTGTCGGCGATCCGCTTGGCGAAGGCGAACTTCGAGCCGTCGGGCGCCCACGATGGCGCCGAAGGCAGATCCCCTGGTGCGGCTTGGTGCTCGGCCCCGTGGACGTCGATACCGGTGCCGATCGTGTCGCTGTCCCAGGTCGTCGTCTCGATTACCGTCGACGCCTCGGTCACAGGGTCCCAGAGCTTCAGCGGCCAGCCCTCGTCGTCGCCCAGGAGGTAGGCAACCTGACCCGGCGTGCCCTTGTAGCTGGCTTCGGCCGACCCGGTGAACAGCAACAGGGACAGGACCAGCGCGGAGAGGGCGCGCAGGGTGATGGCCAACTAGACCAGATTCTGGCCCGGAGCGAAAGTGGCCGATGGGCGCGGCCGGACTCGAACCGGCGACCCCCACGTTGTAAGCGTGGTGCTCTAACCAACTGAGCTACGCGCCCACACAGGAGGCTAGTGCCATGATTCGCCGCGATGCGGGCGGGCCTGTCGCTTCTCCTCGCCGTCGCCCTGCTGTCGGCGGCTGCCGTGACCGCGCGCGCGGACGGCCTCGTCACGCGGCCGCACGCCAAGCGGCCGCAATCCATCGCCAAGCTGCCGCTGTCCGACGCGAAGGCGGCGAAGCTCGTGAAGCGCTCGCGGTTCGAGCCGCGGCCGGCCAACCGCGACGCGCTGCGGCGCACGCCGACCGCGGCGCAGCTGCGCGCGTTCCGGGCGCAGTCCGAGATGCCGTACGCGCGCTACGTGACCGGGCGCTTCACCGGCACGACCGACGAGACGATCCAGTGGGCGGCGCGCAAGTGGGGCTTCAGGCCCGACCTGCTGCGGGCGGTGGCGACGGTCGAGTCGTGGTGGCGCATGAGCACGGTCGGCGACAACGGCGACTCGTTCGGGCTCTTCCAGGTGCGGCGGCCGTTTCACTGCGTCGAGCCGGTCTGCGAGCAGTTCCGCGGCGATGCGGCGCTGAACGCCGACTACTACGGCGGGATCCTGCGCTCCTACTACGACGGCAAGCAGGGCTGGCTGAACACGGTCGCGGCGACGAGCGAAGCGGTGAGAGCGCTCGCGCGAGGCAGGGCGGCGCTATCGGCGCGGCGACCTGTGGGGCTCGGTCGGCGCCTGGTTCTCGGGCCGCTGGTGGAACGACCCGGCGCGCGGCTACATCCGCGAGGTCAAGCGGCGGTTGAAGCGCGGACGTGGCGGACGCGCGATTTCCGCGCGGGTTGAGATCATGTCCGGCGTGAACGGCTCAGTGGCATGGCGGGCGGCCCTCGTGCAAGGGCTGGCGGTGGCGGCGAGCGGCGTGGCGCTCGGCCTCGCGCTGCCGCGATCGTTCTTCGAGGACTACGGCTGGGCGGCCGGGCCCGGCGTGTGGGCGCTGTGCGCGCTGCTGACGGCCGCCGTGTTGCGGCTGCGCGCGCTGCCGGTGCTCGCGGGCGCCGCGCTCGCCGGCATCCCTTCGCTCGTGACCGTGCTGCTGGGCGCCCACTGGGCCGGCGTGCCGCTCGCGGTCGGCATCTTCGCCGCGTGGTGCGGCTGGCTGGCCGCTGACCGCGGCCGCGTGGCGGTGGCCTGATGGACCTCGGGCTCGAAGGGCGCGTCGCGCTCGTCACCGGCGGCTCGAAGGGCATCGGCCTCGGGATCGCCACGGCGCTCGCGGCCGAGGGCGCCCGCGTCGCCGTCGCCTCGCGCAACCAGGAGGCGGTCGAGAAGGCGGCGGAGCAGATCGGCGGCCAGGGCTTCGTCTTCGACTCCGACGACCTCGACGCGATCCCCGGCCTGCTCGACGGCGTCGAGTCCGCGCTCGGGCCGATCGACATCTACATCGCCAACACCGGCGGGCCGCCGCCGAACCCCGACCCGCTCGGCTTCACCCGCGAGCAGTGGGAGGCGGCGCACCGCACGCTCGTGCTGTCGCCGATGACGATCCTCCAGCGGCTGCTGCCGCAGATGGGCGAGCGCGGCTGGGGCCGCGTGGTCGCCGTCTCCTCCAGCGCGGTCCGCGAGCCGATCGCCGCGCTCCAGCTCTCGAATACCCACCGCCCGGGGCTGATCGTCGGCTTCAAGGTGCTCGCGAAGCAGTACGCCCGCGACGGGATCACCATCAACACGCTGCTGCCCGGCCGGATCGCCACCGACCGCATGATCGACACCGCCGGCTCCCGCGAGGCGGCGGAGGCCGCCGCCCGCGAGCAGGTCCCCGCCGGCCGCCTCGGCGAACCCGCAGACATGGGCGCCGCCGCGGCGTTCCTGTGCTCCGCGCAGGCGGGCTACATCACCGGCACCACGCTGCTCGTCGACGGCGGCGTGACGGCGAGCGTCTCCTAGTCCGCAGGCCGGAGAGAACTACACTCAGGCCAGCCAGCCCCCATGGTGTAGCGGTTAGCACGCCAGCCTTTCACGCTGGTAGCGGGGGTTCGATTCCCCCTGGGGGTATGGGCCGCCTGGGACTCGAACCCAGAACCACGGGATTAACCTGCCGCACCGGCTTTCACCGGCCCCCGGCGCGAAACGCGCCGGTGTTGCGGTCTGGACCATCTCTTCACCCTCGGCCGAACCGGGCGGGTGGGCGGCGTATGGCCTCTGAGGGCTCTCCCGCCGTAGCGGGGTTGCCTGCTGATCGCCCAATCCCCGGAGATTTTCACCGCGATGGGTACTCCGGGGCTCTCAGGGGGTCCCAGCAAATAGCCGCCGACAAACTAGCGATCTCTCGACTAGCGCTCCTTCGTTGAAGTCCCTTGCTCTGCCAATTGAGCTAACGGCCCTATACGGGAGTGTATGGCGGCTGACTTCCCATCCTGGACGGGATCTCTAAGCTGCTTGAGCAATGAGCGCTGGGAGGAGCTCAGCGACCGGCGGCCGCAGGAGGCGGCGGAGTCCGGAGGTCGCGGAGCAGGAGATCATCGACGCGGCCGAAGGGCTGCTGCGAGAGCGGCCGTTCCGGGAGCTTACGGTTGACGAGGTCATGCGACGCACTGAGCTGTCGCGCCCGTCGTTCTACGTCTACTTCCGCGACCGCCACCACCTCGTCCTGAAGGTCGTCGAGCGGCTCACGTCCGAGAGCGCCGCGATGGCGGACGTCTGGTACGGGGCCGAGGGCTCTGGGCGCGAGGTCATCCGCGAGGCGACCGTGGGCGTCGTGGCGGTGTTCGCGCAGCACGGCGCCGTTCTGGAGGCGCTGTCCGACGCCGCGGCTGACGACCCGGAGGTCGAGGCGGCACACCGCGGCGCTCTGAACTTCTTCATCGACGCCACCGCTCGCCACATCGAGAGGGAGATCGCGGCCGGGAACATGCTGCCCTGCGATGCGTCGGAGACCGCGCGGGCGCTGTGCATCATGAACGACCGCTACATGACCTCCGTGCTCGGTCGCAACCCCACGGTCGACCCGGAGGTCGTCGTCGACACGATCACGACGATCTGGGTGCGCACGCTGTACGGCGAGTCCGCCTAGCCGACGCGGCCGTCAGTGCTTGAAGTGCCGGCGGTGCGTGAAGACCATCGAGATGCCGGCCGCGTCCGCGGCCTCGACGACCTCGGGATCGCGCTTGGAGCCGCCCGGCTGGATGATGCAGGTCGCCCCCGCGTCGACCGCGAGCTGGGGCCCGTCGGAGAACGGGAAGAACGCGTCGCTCGCGGCGGCTGAGCCGCTCAGGTCCGTGCCCGCCTCGCGGGCCTTGTCGATCGCCAGCCGGACGGAGTCGACGCGGCTCATCTGCCCCGCGCCGATGCCGATCGTCGCCAGGTCCTTGGACAGCACGATCGCGTTGGAGCGCACGTGCTTGCAGACCTTCCAGGCGAACAGCATCTCGCCCCACTCGCGCTCGGTCGGCTTGCGCTCGGTGACGATCTCCATCGCCGAGCGGTCCTCGAGGTCGAGATCGCGGTCCTGCACGAGCAGGCCGCCCATCACGCGCTTGATGTCGCGCTCGGCGACGTTCAGATGCCGGCGCTCGTTGTCCTCGAGGATGCGCATGTTCGGCTTGGTGGAGAGGATCTCGAGCGCCTCCTCGGTGAAGCGCGGAGCGAAGATCACCTCGCAGAACTGCTGCACCAGCGCCTCGGCGAACTCCTTGTCGACCGTGCGGTTGACGGTCACGACGCCGCCGAACGCCGACAGCGGGTCGCACGCGAACGCGCGCTGGTAGGCCTCGACCGCCGACCCCGCGGCCGCGCAGCCGCACGGGTTGTTGTGCTTGATGATCGCGCAGGCCGGAAGCTCGAACTCCTGCACGAGCAGGCGCGCGGCGTTGAGGTCGAGCACGTTGTTGAACGACAGCTCGCGGCCGCCGAGCTGCCGCACCTGTGAGAGCACGTGCATGCGCGAGCCGACCTGCTGGTAGTAGGCCGCGCGCTGGTGCGGATTCTCGCCATAAGCGAGGTCGGTCACCTTCTCGTAGGCGCCCATGATCACCGGCGGGAAGTCGTCGAGCATCTCGGCGAACCAGCGCGCGATCGCCGAGTCGTAGCGAGCGGTGGCGCCGAACGCCTCAACCGCGAGGCTGCGGCGCGTCGCGAGCGAGAGATGCCCGCTCGCCTCGTTGAGCTCCTGCAGGATCGCGTCGTAGGACTCCGGCTCCACCACCACCGCCGAGAACAGGAAGTTCTTCGCCGCGGCCCGGATCATCGTCGGGCCGCCGATGTCGATGTTCTCGATCACCTCGGCCTCCTCGACCCCGCGGCGGGCCGCCGTCTCCTCGAACGGGTAGAGGTTGACGCACACGAGGTCGACGAACTCGATCCCGTTCTCCTCCGCCGCGACCATGTGCGCCGGGTCGTCGCGGCGAGCGAGCAGGCCGGCGTAGAGCTTCGGGTGCAGCGTCTTGACGCGCCCGCTCATGATCTCCGGGAAGCCCGTGAAGTCGTCGATCGCGCGGACCTCGAGCCCGGCGGCCTCGAGCGCCTGGGCGGTGCCCCCGGTGGAGATGATCTCGACGCCGAGGTCGGAGAGCCCCTTCGCGAACTCGACGATCCCCGTCTTGTCCGACACGGAGAGCACCGCGCGGCGGATCCGGACCTCGCCTGGCTGCGTCATCGGCGGCGAACGTTAGTCACGACGCGATCAGCACGCGGCGTGGGTTGGCAGGGTCGATCCGGACGGCGTCGCGGGCGATCAGCCGCACCGCCTCGCACAGCAGCTCGTGCTCGATCGGGCGGAGCGTGTCGCGGACCTCAGCAGCCTCGGTCGCCTCCGGCAGGTCGATCGCGCGTTGCAGGATGATCGGCCCGCTGTCGACGCCCTCGTCGACGAAGTGGACCGTGACACCGAAGACCTTGACGCCGTAGGCGAGCGCCTGCTCGACGGCGCCGATGCCGGTGAAGGCGGGCAGCAGCGCGGGATGGACGTTGATGACGCGCTGGGGGAAGCGGTCGAGGAAGTTCGCGTTCAGGAGCTGCATGTAGCCGGCGAGGACGACGAGGGCGACGCCCTGCTCGACCAGCCACTCCGCCATCGCGCCGTCGCGCAGACGGCGGTCCTTGAAGTCGTCGCGGGCGAACACCGCGGTCTCGACACCCGCCGCCCGCGCCCGCTCGAGCGCCTGCGCGTCCGGCTTGTCGGAGCCGACCGCGACGACCTCGACGCCCTCGTGGCCGTGGACGGTGTCGAGGATCGCCTGCAGGTTGGTGCCCGCTCCTGAGGCGAGGACGCCGACCTTCACGCGACTTCGAGCTTCGGGAACCGCCCGCCGGTCGAGCGCAGCGTGCCCGCCTGCAGCAGCGCGTCGACGCGCTCGAGCACCGCCTCGGCCCGGAGGTGACCGTAGGTGCCGTAGCCCGGCAGCCCGTCGTAGCTGTACTTGGCGATCACCTTCGAGCGCCCGCCGCGCAGCACCTCGACCGCGCGCGTGCGCCCGACCTCGGGCTGCGCGGCCGCCACGACGTCGAGGATCGCGTCGTCGAGCTCCTCCAGGTCGCCCGCCGCGGGGCGCTGCGCGAGCTGCGCCGGGCGATTCGCCCGCGCGCGCGACGGCGCGACCGGCGGCGCGGGCGCCAGCGAGGGATCGCAGACGTCGCAGCACGGGCCCTCGGCCTGCGGCTCGCTCTGGTCGCCGAAGTGGCGCAGGATGCCCAGGCGCCGGCAGGTCGAGCCCTCGACCCACGCCCACACGGAGCGGTACTGGCGCCAGCGCGCCTTCGTCCCCTCGCGCGCCGACGTGCGGCAGACCGCGAGCGCGCGGCCGTCCCACTCGCCCGTCACGCGGCCGGTCACGAGATCCGGCGGCGACGGCGACGGCTGAATCACGCCCGCCCGCGCGAGGTGGCCGACGATCGCGCGCACCGCGTCGTCCTCCGCCCCGCCGGCGACGGCCCGCAGCTCCTGCAGCCCGACCGCGAAGCGCCCGTCGACCGCGCGGCCGAGCAGCCGCTTGGCGACCGTGGTGATGGCGGCCTCGTCGACCGTCGAGCGCTCGATGAAGAAGACGTGCAGGCCCTTGTCGCGCGAGGAGGCGAACAGCAGGCAGCGCGCGGGCTTGCCGTCGCGCCCGGCGCGGCCGGCCTCCTGGTAGTAGGCCTCGACCGAGCCCGGGACGCTCTCGTGGCAGACCGTCCGCACGTCGGCCTTGTCGACGCCCATGCCGAACGCGTTGGTGGCGACCACCACCGGCGACTCGCCGGTCATGAAGCGCCGCTGCGCCTCCGCGCGCACCTCGCGCGCGAGGCCCGCGTGGTAGGCCTCGACGCGGACCCCGAGCTCCCGCGCCAGGCGCGTGGAGAGCTTGTCGCACTCGTTGCGCGTGCCCGCGTACACGATCGCCGGCAGCGCGTCAGGCTCGGCGAGCACGGTGGCGATCCCGCGGTGCCCGGCCTCCTTGGTCGCGCACGGGACGACCGCGAAGGAGAGGTTCGGGCGGTCGAACCCCGTCGCCACCCGCACCGGGTCGCGCAGCCCGAGCCGCGTGACGATGTCGGCCGCCACCTGCGGCGTCGCCGTCGCCGTCGAGGCCACGATCGACTTCGCCCCCAGCCAGCGCGCCGCGTCGGCGAGCCGGAAGTAGTCGGGCCGGAAGTCGTGCCCCCACTGCGAGACGCAGTGCGCCTCGTCGACCACGAACAGGCCGATGTCGGCGCCGCGCAGGCGCTCGAGGAAGCCCGGTGAGGAGAAGCGCTCGGGCGCGACGTAGAGCAGCCGCACGTGGCCGGCGGCGGCCTGCTCGACCACCCGCCGGTTCGTGGCGGCGTCGCGCTGCGCGTTGACGAGCCCGACGCGGCCGGGCGCCACCCGCTCGAGCGCCTCGACCTGGTCCTGCATCAGCGACACCAGCGGTGAGACCACCAGCGTCAGATCGGTGCGCATGAGCGCGGGGAGCTGGTAACAGAGCGACTTGCCCGAGCCGGTCGGCATGACCACGAGCACGTCGCGGTCCGCCAGCGCGGCGCCCACCGCATCCTCCTGCCCGGGGCGGAACGCCGGGAAGCCGAACAGCTCCTGCAGCGCCCCGTGCGGGTCGGTGGCGCGCGCCACCGGCTCCGGCGGGGGCGGCCCGAGACCGGGCAGGGCGAGGGTCGAGGCGGCTTCCATGGGCCGCCGGACATTACCCCCAGGTCCGGAGGGTTCTGGGATGGTTGCGCGACCTGTTGCAGATCGTTGACGACTACCTCGCAGAGCTCACCCGCCGTATGCAGGAGATCCTCGGCGTGGAACTGCTGGCGGTCTACGCCGGAGGGTCCTACGCGCTCGGCGCCTACGAGCACGGCCGCAGCGACATCGACGTGAGCGCGGTGGTGGCCGACCCGCTCTCGGACGCGACGAAGCAGGAGCTCGTCGGCGCCCTCCGCCACGAGGCCATCCCGTGCCCCGCCATCGGCCTGGAGCTCGTGGTCTACCCGCGCGCCACGACCCAGGTCGCCACCATGGACCCGGGCTTCGAGCTCAACCTCAACACCGGCGCGGACATCGATTTCCGGGCCGACCTCGCCCCGGGCGACATCGAGGCCTTCTGGTTCGCGATCGACCGCTCGATCCTGCGCGAGCACGGGATCCCGCTGCACGGGCCGCCGACCACCGAGCTGCTCGCGCCGATCCCGCGCGCGATGCTCGCCCCGGTGCTCGAGGAGTCGATCCGCTGGCATCGCGGCGACGATTCGCCCAACGCCCTCCTCAACATCACCCGCAGCCGCCACTTCCTCGCCACCGGGCACTGGATCTCGAAGCCGGAGGCGCGCCGGCGGCTTGACGATGTCGGGGACGCCCCGTAGCTTCAAGGGCCATGGCCAAGAAGAGCAAGCAGCCCAAGACGCCCATTCCCGCGGCACTGCGGCAGAAGCTCGAGCACAACGCTTCCAAGCAGAGCGTGGACCAGCGCAACGCGCAGGCCCCGCGCGGGGGCCACAGCCCGCGCTCGATCCGTCACCAAGGTCGCTGACCCCCCGCTAAGCAGCAAGCTGCCTGGCTTGGCGCCTAGCTACAGCTTGACGAGCGGGAGCGCGTTTTCGAACGCGTCCTTGTGCTGCCCGGAGCCGGTGTTGTCCAGCGGGTACTCGCCGGAGAAGCAGGCGTCGCAGTGCGTCGAGCGGTCGCCCTCGATCGCCACGTAGACGGCCTCGAGCGACAGGTACGCGAGCGAGTCGGCCCCGAGCTCGGCGGCGATCTCGGCCTCCGTGCGCTCGTGGGCGATCATCTCCTCGCGCGTCGACATGTCGATCCCGTAGTGGCAGGGATGGCGGATCGGCGGCGCGGTGATCCGCATGTGGACCTCCGCCGCGCCGGCGTCGCGCAGCATCTGCACGATCTGGCGCGTCGTGTTGCCGCGCACGATCGAGTCGTCGACGACGACGAGCCGCTTGCCGGCCACCACCTCGGGGAGCGGGTTGAACTTCAGCCGCAGGCCGTGCTTGCGCAGCTCCTGGCCCGGCTGGATGAACGTGCGCCCGACGTAGCGGTTCTTGATCAGGCCGTCGTCCTGCGGCAGGCCGCTGGCGCGGGCGTAGCCGCGCGCGGCGGCGTTGCCGGAGTCGGGCACGGGGACGACGAGGTCGGCCTCGACCGGCGCCTCGGCCGCCAGCAGCTCGCCCATGCGCCCGCGCGAGGTCTGCACCACGCGCCCCTCGAGGCGCGTGTCGGGACGCGAGAAGTAGATGTGCTCGAAGACGCAGAACGCCTGGCGATCGCCGGTGACGACCTGGCGCGTCTCGAGCCCGCGGGCGGTCATCGAGATCATCTCGCCCGGCTGGACCTCGCGCAGGTACTTCGCGCCGATGATGTCGAACGCGCACGACTCCGAGGCCACGCAGTAGCGCTCGCCGAGCAGGCCGAGCGCGAGCGGGCGCAGGCCGGCGGGGTCGCGGAACGCGATGACGCGGTCGGCGGTCATCACGACGGTCGAGAAGGCGCCCTCGAGCCGCGGCAGCACGTCCTCGACCGCATCCTCGATCGTCTCCGCCGGGTGGGTGGAAAGCAGCGCCGCGATGATCTCCGAGTCGGAGGTCGAGCGGAACGTCACGCCGCGCTCCTTCAGCTCGGTGTGGAGCTCGACCGCGTTGACGAGGTTGCCGTTGTGGCCGAGCGCGACCTCACGCCGGTCGGCGCGCCAGACGGGCTGCGAGTTCTCCCACGAGTTGGCGCCGGTCGTCGAGTAACGGACGTGGCCGACCGCCATGTCGCCCTGCAGCGCGCGCAGCTTCTGCTCGTCGAACACCTGGTTGACGAGCCCCTTGTCGCGCATGGCCATGATGTGGCCGCCCTGAGCGGTCGCGATGCCCGCGGACTCCTGCCCGCGGTGCTGGAGCGCGTACAGCGCGAAGTACGAGAGGCGGGCGACATCGTGTCCCGGAGCGAATACGCCGAACACTCCGCACTCATCTCGCGGACCGTCGCGTTCGTCGATGTCAGGAGGCGTCGATGCCGTCACAGGAAGGCCCGATCGAGGGAGCCAGCGTAGCAACGGCCCCGGCGCGATCGGCCGGTCTCGGCTAGCCTCAGACCCGCAAAGAACGAGGAGAACCCATGGCTCTCAGCCCCCCTGTCCCACTCGACCGTCAGCGCATCAAGGAGCTGACTGATCGCGAAGAGCGCGTCCTGAACGAGAACACATCCGCGTCCGGCGAGATGTACACGCGCGCGCAGCGCTCGCTTTCCGGCGGCGTCGCGTCCTCGTACCAGCTCCGCGACCCCTGGCCGATCTACCTCGAGCGCGGCTCCGGCCCGCACGTCTGGGACGTCGACGGCAACGAGTACTACGACTTCCACAACGGCTTCGGCTCGATGGTCCAGGGCCACGCCAATCCGGCGATCGGCAAGGCGATCGCGGAGCGCTACGCGCTCGGCACGCACTTCGCGGCGCCGACCGAGGACGCCATCGTCGTCGGCGAGGAGCTGGCCCGCCGCTGGGGCCTGCCGCAGTGGCGCTACACGAACTCCGGCTCGGAGTCGACGATGGACGCGATCCGGATCGCGCGTGCGTACACGAAGCGCGACACGATCATGAAGATCTTCGGCTCCTACCACGGCCACCACGACGGCGTGATGGTCTCGATCGGGGTCGAGTACGACAAGATCGGCGACCGCTTCAACCTCGAGTCCCTGCCGTACGGCGCCGGCATCCCGCAGGCCGTCGTCGACCTCACCATCGCGGTGCCGTTCAACGACGCCGAGGCGATGGAGCACCGCATCAAGGCGCTCGACGCCGAGGGCCGCAAGCCCGCCTGCGTGATCATGGAGGCGGCGATGATGAACCTCGGGGTCGTGCTCCCCGAGGAGGGCTACCTCGAGGCGGTGCGCGAGATCACGCAGCGCCACGGGATCGTGCTGATCTTCGACGAGGTCAAGACCGGGCTCTGCATCGCGCCCGGCGGCGCGACCGAGCGCTGGGGCGTGCTGCCGGACATGGTCACGCTCGCGAAGGCACTCGGCGGCGGCCTGCCCTCGGGCGCGATCGGCGGCTCGGTGGAGGTCATGTCGGTGGTGGAGGACGGCAGCGTCTTCCAGGTCGGCACCTACAACGGCAACCCGCTCGGCATGGCGGCCTCCCGCGCGAACCTGCAGGAGGTGTTGACGCCCGAGGCGTACCAGCACCTCGACCACCTCAACGACCGGCTGCTGCGCGGCTGCGAGGGCGTGATCGAGAAGCACAACCTGCCGGGCTACGCCGTCGGCGTCGGCTCCAAGGGCTGCGTCACGTTCTCGCCCGAGAAGATCGTCGACTACGAGACGTTCAAGGCCAACCAGGACGCCGACCTCGCCGAGCTCGCGTGGCTGTTCAACATGAACCGCGGCATCTTCATGACGCCGGGTCGCGAGGAGGAGTGGACGCTGTCGGTGACCCACACCGACGAGTCCGTCGACGCCTACATCGCGGTCTTCGAGGAGATGGCCGCGGAGCTCACCGGCTAGTTCTCACCGCCAGTGCCGCACGCACGCGACCGTCGCGTGCGTGCGAGCCGGCGGGCAGAGCGGCGCGATCGGGTCCACCGCCCCTCACACGTCCGCGAGGAGTCTCCGGTTCCGCCGGCGAACGTCAACGGCGGCATTGAGGGGGAGGGTCCGGGCGGGTTGTCCTGCCCTGCCATCGCATACCGATGGCAAACCAGGATCAACCGTCCTGTTTACGGGCCGCCAGCGGAGCACGTCCAACCGATTCCGGCCGAACCCCACCCCTACCAGCCGCCGTTGAAGTCCGCTCAGTCGAGCAGCGACGCCAGGCCGCCGGCGTGCGCGGCCGAGAGCTCGGCGACCGGGACGCTCAGAGCGCCGTCGATGACGAGGTCGGCGCCGCCGACCGTGCCGATCCGCACCGCCGCGCCGCCGAACGCGCGCAGCGACTGCTCCGGGCCGGAGACGACGAACGCGCCCGGGCCCTCGCCGAACAGGAGCGGCTCGCCGGCCGCTCGCAGCGGCGAGAGGTCGACCGTGGCGCCGATGGCGCCCGCCATGCAGGCCTCGGCGAGCGCGACCGCGAGGCCGCCCTCGGCGACGTCGTGGGCGGAGCGCAGCGCGCCCGCTCGGACCGCCTGGCGTACCGCGGCGTGCAGCGCGCGCAGCTCGCCGAGGTCGGCGTGCGGGAGCTCGCCCCATGGCGCCTCGCCGCGGAGCTTCGCCAGCTCGGAGCCGGTGGACGCGGGTGCCCAGGAGCCGGCGGAGATGACAGCGACGACGTCGCCGTCCTGCGCGAAGCCGAGGCGGCCGGAGCGCGCCGCCTTGGGCAGCTCGCCGACCAGGCCGACGACCGGCGTCGGGAAGATCGGGCCGGCGCCCGCCTCGTTGTAGAGCGAGACGTTGCCGCCGACGACCGGCACGCCGAGTGCGCGGCAGGCGTCGGCGAGGCCGGCGACCGCGCGCGAGAGCTGCCAGGCGATGTGCGGCTTCTCGGGGTTGCCGAAGTTGAGGCAGTTCGTGAGGCCGAGCGGCTCGGCGCCGACGCAGGCGAGGTTCGCGCTGCACTCGAGCACGGCCTCGACCGCGCCGCGGTAGGGGTCGCACGCGACGCGGCGGCCGTTGCCGTCGATCGAGACCGCGATCGCGGAACCACCCGGCAGCTGGAGCACGGCGGCGTCGGCCTGCTCGGGCCGGCGCACGGTGCGCGAGCCGACGAGGCAGTCGTACTGCTCGAACGCCCAGCGGCGCGACGCGAGGTTGGCGCTCCCCAGCAGCGCGAGCAGCAGCCCGCCGGGGTCGGTGGGCAGGCCCGGAACCGGCTCGGGCGCCGGGTACATCGACACGCTCGGCGCGACCGGCGCGAGGTCGTAGACCGGGCACTCGTCGACCAGTGCGGTGACGGGCATGTCGCCGACCAGCGCCTCGCCGTCGAACACGCGCAGGCGGCGGGTGTCGGTGACCTCGCCGATCGCGGTCGCGTTGACGAGCCACTTCTCGCAGACCGCGACGACCTCGTCGACGCGTGACGGCTCCACCACGCAAAGCATCCGCTCCTGGGACTCCGAGATCATGATCTCGAACGCCTCCATGTCGGCCTCGCGCAGCGGCACGGTCCGGACGTCGATGTCGATCCCGACCTCGCCCTTGGACGCCATCTCGGCGCTCGACGACGTCAGGCCGGCGGCGCCGAGATCCTGGAGCGCCACGAGCAGCCCGCGCTCGAGCAGCTCCAGCGAGCACTCGAGCAGCTTCTTCTCCTCGAACGGGTCGCCGATCTGGACCGTCGGGCGCTTCGCCGCGTCGAGCTCATCCAGCTCGGCCGAAGCGAGCACCGACGCGCCGCCGATCCCGTCGCGGCCCGTGCGCGCGCCGAACAGCAGCACGACGTTGCCGACGCCCGCGGCCGCCGAGCGGATCAGGTCGTCCTCCTGGATCAACCCGATGCACATCGCGTTGACGAGGCAGTTCTGCTCGTAACTGTCCTCGAAGTAGATCTCGCCGCCCACCGTCGCGACGCCGATCGAGTTGCCGTAGTGGCCGATGCCCGCGACCGCCTGCTCGAGCAGGTAGCGCGAGCGCGGGCTGCGGGAGACCTCGCCGAAGCGCAGCGAATCGAGGATCGCGATCGGCCGCGCGCCGACCGCGAACACGTCGCGCAGGATGCCGCCGACGCCGGTGGCGGCGCCCTGGAACGGCTCGACCGCGCTCGGGTGGTTGTGGGACTCGACCTTGAACGCGCACGCGAGCCCGCCGCCGAGCGAGACCGCGCCGGCGTTCTCGCCCGGGCCCATCACCACGCGCCCGCCCTCGACCGGCAGCGAGCGCAGCAGGCGCTTGGAGTGCTTGTAGGCGCAGTGCTCCGACCACATCAGCGAGAAGACGGCGAGCTCGACCTCGTTCGGGTCGCGCCCCATGTGCTCGACGATGAGCTCGTACTCGCGGTCGGTGAGACCGAGCTCGCGGTGGCGCGGGGAGGCCACGGTCATGCCAGCGCGGGCACGACTGACTCGAACAGCTTCAACCCGTCCTCCGAGCCCGTCAGCGGATCGACGGCATGCTCGGGGTGCGGCATCAGCCCGACGACGTTGCCGGCGGCGTTGGAGACGCCCGCGATGTCGCGCAGCGAGCCGTTGGGATTCTCACCGGGCGCGTAGCGGAAGACGACCTGGCCGTTGGCCTCCATCTCGTCGAGCACCGGGTCGGGCGCGTAGTAGCGGCCGGTCGTGTGCTTGACCGGGATCGACAGCGAGTCGCCGGGCGCGCACGCGCGGGTCCACAGCGAGCGGTCGCTCGCCACCGTCAGCCCGACCTGCTTGCAGAGGAAGCGCAGCGAGGTGTTCGGCAACAGCGCACCCGGGAGCAGCCCCGCCTCGCACAGCACCTGGAAGCCGTTGCAGATCCCGAGCACCGGGCCGCCGGAGCGGGCGAAGCGCTCGACCTCCTCCATCACCGGCGCGAAGCGCGCGATCGCGCCGACCCGCAGGTAGTCGCCGTAGGAGAAGCCGCCGGGAACGATCACGGCGTCGACGCCGCGCAGGTCGTGGTCGGCGTACCACAGGAGCTCCGCCTCGCCGACCCGCTGGGCGGCCTCCAGCGCGTCCACCTCGTCACAGGAGCCGGGGAAGCGGACGACGCCGAACTTCATGTCGCGGACGGCTCCGGGTCAGGGAGCTGGATCTCGTAGTCCTCGATCAGCGGGTTCGTCAGCAGCTGCTCACACATCGAGTCGAGCTGCGAGAGATCGTCGATGTCGAGTTCGACCAGGCGGCCGACATGGACATGGCTCACGCCCTCGAAGCCCAGCGCCGGCAGCGCACGCTCGACCGTCTGGCCCTGCGGATCCAGGATCCCCGCCTTCGGCCGGATCAGGACGCGCGCCCTCACTCGGTGGCGCCCGCGCCGCTCTGCAGCCAGGCGGAGAACGGCTCGCCGGCCAGGCGCTCGTAGGCGGTCACGTAGCGCTCGCGCGTGGCGGCCACGACGTCGTCGGGGATCGCCGGCGCCGGAGGCGTCTTGTCCCAGCCGGTGCCCGCAGCCCAGTCGCGCACGTACTGCTTGTCGAACGACGGCTGGCCCTTGCCGGGCTCGTACTCGTCGGCCGGCCAGAAGCGCGAGGAGTCCGGCGTGCAGACCTCGTCACCGAGCACCAGCTCGCCGTCCGCGTCGAGCCCGAACTCGAACTTCGTGTCGGCGAGGATCACCCCGCGCTCGCGCGCGTGGTCGGCGATCGCGTTGTAGACCGCCAGCGAGACGTCGCGCACGCGCTCGGCCAGCGCGCGGTCGCCGATCAGCTCGACGGTCTGCTCGAAGTCGATCGCCTCGTCGTGACCCACCTCGGCCTTGGTCGACGGCGTGTACAGCGGCTCCGGGAGCTTGTCCGACTCGCGCAGGCCCTCCGGGAGCGCGAGCCCCGAGACCGTGCCCGTGCGCTGGTAGTCCTTCCAGCCCGAGCCGGTGATGTAGCCGCGGACCACGCACTCGACCGGCAGCATGTTCAGCCGCTGGACGCGCAGCGCCCGGCCGCGCAGGTCCTCCGGCACACCGTCGGTGGCGGAGACGAAGTGGTTGCGGACGATGTCCCCGGTCAGGTCGAACCAGGTCACGGACAGGCCGGTCAGCACGCGGCCCTTGTCCGGAATCGGCGTCGGGTGCACGACGTCGTAGGTGGAGATGCGGTCGGAGGCGACCATCAACAGGTCGTCCCCGAGGTCATAGATCTCCCGGACCTTGCCCTTGGCCAGGAGCGGGAGATCGGGCGCGGAGGGGGTCACGCCGCCGAGGCTAGCAACGGCCCCGGCGGCGTCAGACCTGGTTTTTCCCGCTAGTTGCGGGACGCTCCGTCGATCAGGCCATGCGGGTTGAGGACGAACTTCTTCGCCACCCCGCTGTCGAAGTCCTGATAGCCCTGCGGCGCCTCGTCGAGCGTGATCACGGTGGCGTTGACGGCCTTCGCGATCTGGACGCGGTCGTTGAGGATCGCCTGCATCAGGCCGCGGTGGTACTTCATCACCGGGCACTGGCCGGTCGCGAACGAGTGGGACTTCGCCCAGCCGAGGCCGATGCGGATCGACAGCGAGCCCTCCTTGGCGGCGTCATCGGCCGCGCCCGGGTCACCGGTGACGTACAGACCGGGGATGCCGAGCTTGCCGCCCGCACGGGTGACGTCCATGATCGAGTTGAGCACCGTCGCCGGCGCCTCCTCCCCAGCGCCGTCGCCGTGGCCGCGCGCCTCGAAGCCGACGGCATCGACCGCGGAGTCGACCTCGGGCACGCCGAGGATCTGCTCGATCTGGTCCTTGGGGTCGCCCTTGGAGACGTCGATCGTCTCGCAGCCGAACGAGCGCGCCTGCTCGAGGCGCTCCGGGATCAGGTCGCCGACGATCACGACCGCCGCGCCCAGGAACTGCGCGGAGTGCGCCGCCGCGAGGCCGACCGGCCCGGCGCCGGCGATGTAGACGGTCGAGCCCGGCCCGACGCCCGCGGTGTAGGCACCGTGGAAGCCCGTCGGGAAGATGTCCGAGAGCATCGTCAGGTCGAGGATCTTCTCCATCGCCTGGTCCTTGTCGGGGAACTTCAGGAGGTTCCAGTCGGCGTACGGGACCATCACGTACTCGGCCTGGCCGCCGACCCAGCCGCCCATGTCGACATAGCCGTACGCCGAGCCCGGCCGGTCAGGGTTGACCGTCAGGCAGACGCCGGTGTCGCCCTCCTTGCAGGTGCGGCAGCGTCCGCAGGCGATGTTGAAGGGGACCGAGCAGAGATCACCCTCCTTGATGAACTCGACGTCGCGCCCGACCTCGATCACCTCGCCGGTGATCTCGTGGCCGAGGATCAGACCCTCCGGCGCGGTCGTACGGCCGCGGACCATGTGCTGGTCGGACCCGCAGATGTTGGTCGAGACGACCTTCAGGATCACGCCGTGGTCGCACTTGCGACCGACGTTGTCCGGGTGGACACCGGGACCGTCCTGGAGCTCGAGCCCCGGATAGTCGATCGACTGCACCTCGACCTTGCCCGCGCCAACGTAGGCGACCGCCTTGTTGCCCGCCATGAGAAATCCTTCCCCTCGTTTTCCGACTCCAACTGCCCTACCCAGCGCCGCGAGGGGCACACGTAGGAAGCTGACGGCTAGGGCGAGAGCTCGTAGGGGAACTGCGTGAGGACCTCCGGGCCGTCCTCGGTGACGAGGACGAGGTCCTCGAGCCGGCAGCCGCCGAATCCCGGGCGATAGCAGCCGGGCTCGATCGTCACGACGTCGCCGGCGATCAGCGTCTCGTCCGAGCGCCCGAGATTCGGGCGCTCGTGGACCTCGAGGCCGACCCCGTGACCGAGGCCGTGGTAGTAGCCCTCCTCGAGGATCGAGTCGGGCGGCTTGGTGCGCACGGTCGGCTTACCGGCCGCCTCGAACGGCTCGCACGACGCGGCGTGGATCTCGCGGCAGACCGCGCCCGGCTTGAGCATCGGCAGCACGGCGTCGAGCGACGCGCGCGTCAGCTCCCAGTACTCCTGCAGCTCGGCGGGCGGCGCCTCGCCGCCGGCCACGAACGTGCGCGTCATGTCGGCCCAGCAGCGCGAGGCCTTGTCGCGCGGCCAGATGTCGATGAGGACGATGCCGCCGCGGTCGATCGGGCCCGAGCCCTCCTCGTGGCCGGAGGCCGACTGCGCGCCGTGGGCGACGATCACGGTGTCGGGCAGCTCGGCGCCGCGGCCCTTGCAGACCGCCTGCATGCGCTCGCGCACCTGCTCGCACGTGAGCCCGTCCGGCAGCTCGCGCAGCAGCTCGGCGGCGGCACCCATCGCGGCGTCGGCGGCTGCCTGCGCGCGGCGGATGCCCGCGAGCTGGGCCTCGGTCTTGCGTCGGCGCCGCAGGTCGAAGGCCTGGTCGTCGACCGTCAGGTCGATCCCGGCGTCGCGCAACTTGTCGGCCCAGGCGAGCGGGAAGTCGGGCGGCACGAGCGCGGCCTCGAGGCCGATCTCCTGGCACGCACGCAGGTCGGTCTCGATCTCGGCGGACAGGAAGTCGACGCCGTCGTTGAGTAGCGAGTCGAGCCCGAGTTCGAACGGGTCGATCACTTCGATCCCGAGCTCCAGCGCCTCGATGCGGTCGCGCTCCAGCACGCCGATGACCGCCACCTTGCGCTCGCCCGCCTCCAGGTAGAGGAACGGGTCGAGGATGTCGAGCGGGATCGCGTGGTAGAGATCAGCCGAGGCGGCCGGGCCCGCGCGCATGAGCAGCGCCTCGCTCACGCCGGCACCAGGATCGAGTCGAGCCGCGCGATCAGCTCCGGGACGTGGCGGGTGAAGCGCGAGTAGTCGAAGATCGCGTCGAGGTCGAGCGGCAGGTCCTCGGCCGCCAGCAGCTCGCGCAGCGGCGTCTGCGTGTCCCACGCCTCCTGCGCCTTCGCCTGCACGATCCGGTACGCGTCGTCGCGCGTCATCCCGCCCTCGACGAGCGCGAGCAGCACGGTCTGGGAGAACAGCGCGCCGCAGGTGATGTCGAGGTTGCGCGCCATCCGGTCAGGGTGCACGGTCATCCCGCGCGCGACCCGCAGCGCGAGGTGCTGCATGTAGTCGAGGAGGATCGTCGCGTCGGGCAGGATCACGCGCTCGGCGCCGGAGTGCGAGATGTCGCGCTCGTGCCACAGCGCCACGTTCTCGAGCCCCGCCTGCGAGTAGCCGCGCAGCACCCGCGCGAGGCCGGTGATGCGCTCGGTGGTGATCGGGTTGCGCTTGTGCGGCATCGCGCTCGAGCCCTTCTGGCCGGCGCGGAACGGCTCCTCGACCTCGCGCACCTCGGTGCGCTGGAGGTGGCGGATCTCGGTCGCGAAGCGCTCGAGCCCGGCGCCCGCCAGCGCGATCGCCTGCAGGAGCTCGGCGTGGCGATCGCGCGGGACGACCTGGGTCGAGATGTCCTCGGCCCGCAACTCGAGCCGGTCCAGCACGCGCGCCTCGTACCCCGGGTCGTGCGCGGAGAACGTGCCGACCGCGCCGGAGATCGCGCCCACCGCGGCCTGGTCGAACGCCCGCTGGAGCCGCTCGGCATTGCGGTGGGCCTCGAACGCGTAGCCCGCGAGCTTGAGCCCGAACGTCGTCGGCTCCGCGTGCACGCCGTGGGTGCGGCCGACGCACAGCGTGTCGGCGAACTCGCGCGCCCGCTCGGCGAGCGCGGTCGCCAGCTCACGAGCGCCGGCGACGATCGGCGCGCCCGCGCGCCGGATCTGGAGCGCGAGCGCGGTGTCGAGCACGTCGGAGGACGTCAGCCCGTAGTGGATCCAGCGCCCGCCGGGGCCGGCGGAGGCGGACAGCACGTCGACGAACGCGGCGACATCGTGGTCGGTGACCGCCTCGCGCTCCTTGACCGCCTCGACGGTGAAGGTCGCGCCGCGGATCGCCTCGAGGTCCTCGCGCGTCGGGCCGGACTCGAGCGCCTCGGCCGCCGCGACCTCGACGTCGCGCCACGCGGTCATGCGCGCCTCGTCGGTCCAGACGGCGCCGAGCTCCGGCCGGGTGTAGCGGGCGATCACGCCCGCAATGCTAGGGGCGCCGCTTGCGGGGCGGCTGCTGGGGGCGTGCGAGCGTCATCAGGATCGCGGAGAGGGAGGAAGGAGCCATGCACGGGAAGACGCCGCGCTGACGCGGGCTATTCCGGGCGTCAGCAGTCGAGGATGCGCGCCGCGAGCACCGCGGCGTTCTTCGCGTTGTCGACGCCCACGCACGCGACCGGCACGCCCGGCGGCATCTGCGCGATCGAGAGCAGCGCGTCGAGCCCGCCGGCGACCGACATCGACGAGGTGAGCGGGACGCCGATGACCGGCAGCTGGGTATGTGCGGCGACCACGCCCGGCAGCGCCGCGGAGAGCCCGGCGCCGGCGATGATCACCTTCAGGCCGCGCATCTTCGCGTTCTTCGCGTAGTCGGCGACCGTGTCGGGGTCGCGGTGCGCCGACATCACGCGCACCTCGTGGCGGATGCCGCGCTCGTCGAGCTCCTTGGCGGCCTTCTCCATCGCCGGCATGTCGCTCTTGGAGCCCATGAGGATGCCGACGCGCGGGGCGTCGACCTCCATGCCCTCGAACTCGGACTCGACCGACGTCTGGGTGGCGAGCTCGTGCTCGCTCATGCGTTCAGCGCGATATCGCGGCGGAGTTGGCGACCGTCGAACTCGATCATGTCGGCGGCAGCATACGCGGCGTCCCGGGCGGCACGGACGTCGTCGCCGAGCGCCGTGACGTTGAGCACGCGACCGCCGGCCGTGACGATCGCACCGCCCGACTCCGCCGTGCCCGCGTGGAGCACCTCGACGTCCGCCGGCATGTCGTCGAGCCCGCTGATCACGTCGCCCGAGGAGGAGGACTCCGGGTAGCCCGCCGAAGCCAGCACGACCGTCACGGCCGCGCGGTGATCCCACTCGAGCTCGACGCCGGCGAGGCCGCCGGGCTCGGTCGCGCGCATCAGGAGGTCGAGCAGGTCGGAGCGCAGGCGCGGGAGCACGACCTGGGTCTCGGGGTCGCCGAAGCGGGCGTTGAACTCGAGCACGCGCACGCCGTCGGCGGTCAGCATCAGCCCGGCGTAGAGGACGCCGTGGAACGGCGTGCCGCGGTCGCGCAGCTCGTCGAGCACCGGCTGGTGGACGGTCGCGACGATCTCCGCGAGCAGCGGGTCGTGGATCTCCTTCACCGGCGAGAACGCGCCCATGCCGCCGGTGTTGGGCCCCGTGTCGCCCTCGCCGATGCGCTTGAAGTCACGGGCCGGCGCGAGCGGCAGCGCGCGCTCGCCGTCGCACAGCGCGAGCACGGACAGCTCGTCGCCCTCGAGGAACTCCTCGACCAGGACCGGGTGGTCGCCGAAGCGCCGCTCCTCGATCATCGCCACGAGCGCCGCGTGTGCCTCCGACTCGTCCTCGGCGATCACCACGCCCTTGCCCGCCGCGAGCCCGTCGGCCTTGATCACGGCCGGATAGGACGCGATCGCCGTCATCCCCTCCTCGACCGTGCGGACGATCCAGTGCCCGCCCGTCGGGACTCCGGCGGCCTCCATGATCTCCTTGGCGTACGCCTTCGACCCCTCGAGCCGCGCGGGCTCGCGCTTGGGCCCGAACACCGGGACGCCCTTCACCTCGAGCTCGTCGACGAGCCCGGCCACCAACGGCGCCTCCGGCCCGACGACGACCAGGTCGATGCCCGACTCCGCTGCCGCAGTCGCCAACGCGACGGTGTCGCCGACGTCGGCGTCGAGCAGCTCCGTCTCCGCGCGGATGCCCGCGTTACCGGGCACGCAGACGAGCTCGGGCTGCTGGGGCGAGCGGGCGAGCGCGCGCACGAGCGCGTGCTCGCGGCCACCGGCGCCGACGACGAGGACCTTCATGGGAGGAAGCGTCTCAGAGGGAGGCGATGAAATCGTCGATCGGGATCGCCGCGAGCGACTCGTAGTGCGCGGTGCCGCGCGCGCCAAGCTCGAGCGAGACGCGCGCCATCGTCTTCTCGTCGGGCGCCTCGACGACGTTGACGAAGTCGAAGTGGCCGAGCGTCGCCCACTGCGCCTTCACCGTGGCGCCCAGCTGCTCGATCTCGTTGTTGACCTCGCGGATGCGCGCTGGGTTGTTGCGGACGGTCTGCACGCCTTCTGGCGTGAGCGTCGAGAGCATGATCCAAGTCGGCACGGTTCCCCCAATTCGTGGTTGCGCGGCCGGTTCTACCCGATCCTTCTGCCCGGGCGCGGTGTTGTCGGACCCTGAATGGATACTCACCGCATGACAACACGGCTGCTCGGCGGCGTGCTCGCCGCCTTGGCGCTGCTCCCCGCGACCGCGCAGGCGGCCGCCCTGACCCCGCTCAAGCCGTGCTACATCTCGGTCACCCAGCGCAGCTCACCGCCGGTGATCACGCAGGAGCGCCTCGATCTGGCCGGCAACGGCTTCACGCCCGGGGCGCTGGTCGACCTGAGCTTCGACGGCAAGCTCGACCGCACGATCCAGGCCGACGCGACCGGCAGCCTGCCGCCGCAGATCCTCAAGTCGCCCTACCGGGAGCGCGGGGAGGGCCCGTTCACGCTGACCGCGGCGGAGCAGGGCAACCCGCTCAACGCCGTCTCGCTGGCGTCGCGGACGACCGCGCTCACGCTGCGGGTGCGGCCGCGCGAGGCGGAGCCCCAGCGCCGCGTGCGCTTCACGGGCCGCGGCTTCACCGAGCAGCGAGCGGTGTGGGCGCACTACTTGTTCAAGGGGAAGGTGCGCAAGACCGTGCGGCTCAAGCGCCGGATCGACAACCCCTGCGGGCGCTTCTCCGTCCGCCGGAAGCAGATCCCGATCAAGCAGCCGAAGATCGGGAACTGGACGCTCCAGGTCGACCAGCAGCGGCGCTACAGCCGCGCGCCGGACAGCGTGTTCGTGCGGGTCACGATCGAGGTCACGCCGCGGGAAGGCTGACCGGCTCCGCGACGGCGAAGCTCAGCTCGCCGTCGCTCGTCGCGTCCACGCGCACCTGGGCGCCGGCCGGGTAGTCGCCCTGCAGCACCCCGCGCGCCAGCGGGTCGACCAGGTGGCGCTGGATCACCCGCTTGAGCGGGCGTGCGCCGTAGACCGGGTCGTAGCCGAGCTTGCCGAGCTGGTCGCGCGCGGCGTCGGTGAGCTCCACGCCCACCCCGCGCTCCGCGACCCGCTTGATCAGCAGGCCGACCTGGATGTCGACGATGTGGCGCAGCTGCTCTTCGGTGAGCGAGTCGAACTCGATGATGTCGTCGAGCCGGTTGATGAACTCGGGCTTGAACGTCGCCTCGGCGCCGGACCGGCCGCCGGGGATGTTCGAAGTCATGATCAGCACGGCGTTGCGGAAGTCGACCGTGCGGCCCTGCCCGTCGGTCAGGCGGCCGTCGTCCATCACCTGCAGCAGGATGTTGAAGACGTCGGAGTGGGCCTTCTCGATCTCGTCGAGCAGGATCACGCTGTACGGGCGCCGGCGCACCGCCTCGGTGAGCTGGCCGCCCTCTTCGTAGCCGACGTAGCCGGGAGGCGCGCCGACGAGTCGGGCCACGGAGTGCTTCTCCATGTACTCCGACATGTCGATGCGGACCATCGCGTCCTGAGAGTCGAACATGTACTCGGCGAGCGCGCGGGCGAGCTCGGTCTTGCCGACGCCCGTGGGGCCGAGGAACAGGAAGGTGCCGATCGGGCGGTCCGGGTCCGACAGGCCCGCGCGTGAGCGGCGCAGCGCGTTCGAGACCGCCTCGACGGCCTCGTGCTGGCCGACGACCCGCTGGTGCAGGCGGTCCTCCATCGCGAGCAGCTTGGCCATCTCGGTCTCCATCAGGCGCGAGACCGGGATGCCCGTCCACTTGCCCACGACCTCGGCGACGTCGTCGGCGTCGACGTGCTCGCGCAGGTAGACGGCGGGCTCCGCCTCGGTGTCCTCGCGCGCGTCAGCCTCCTCGAGCTTCTGCTCGAGCTCCGGGATCTCGCCGTGGCGCAGCTCGGCGGCGCGCTGGTAGTCGAGCTCGCGCTCGGCGCGCTCGAGCTCCGAGCGTGCCTGGTCGAGGCGCTCGGTGACCTTGCCGAGGCCCTCGGCGGCCTCCTTCTCGCGCTCCCACTGGGCGCGCATGCCGGCCGCCTGCTCGCGCAGCTCGGCGAGCTCGCGCTCGATCTCGGCGCGGCGCTCGGCGGCGGTGTCGTCCTTGGCGACGGCGAAGTGCTCGATCTCGAGCTGCTTGATGCGGCGCTCGACCTCGTCGATCTCGGTCGGGACCGAGGAGAGCTCGATGCTGATGCGCGAGGAGGCCTCGTCGATCAGGTCGATCGCCTTGTCGGGGAGGAAGCGGTCGGCGATGTAGCGGTGGCTGAGCATCGCGGCGGCGATCAGCGCGGCGTCGGTGATGCGGACGCCGTGGTGGGCCTCGTAGCGCTCCTTGAGCCCGCGCAGGATCGCGATCGTGTCCTCGACCGACGGCTCGCCGACGTAGATCGGCTGGAAGCGCCGCTCGAGCGCCGGGTCCTTCTCGACGTGCTTCTTGTACTCGTCGAGCGTGGTGGCGCCGACCGCGCGCAGCTCGCCGCGGGCGAGCATCGGCTTGAGCAGGTTGGCGGCGTCGACCGCGCCCTCGGCGGCGCCGGCGCCGACGATCGTGTGCAGCTCGTCCATGAACAGGATGATCTGGCCGTCGGCCTCCTGGATCTCCTTGAGGACGGCCTTCAGGCGCTCCTCGAACTCGCCGCGGTACTTGGAGCCGGCGATCAGCGCGCCGATGTCGAGCGCGACCACGCGGCGGTCGCGCAGCTGCTCGGGCACGTCGCCGGAGACGATGCGCTGGGCGAGGCCCTCGGCGATCGCGGTCTTGCCGACGCCGGGCTCGCCGATCAGGACGGGGTTGTTCTTGGTGCGGCGCGAGAGGACCTGGATGACGCGGCGGATCTCGTCGTCGCGGCCGATGACCGGGTCGAGCTGGCCCTCCTCGGCGGCCTGCGTGAGGTCGCGGCCGAACTTCTCGAGCGACTGGTACTTGTCCTCGGGGTTCTCGTCGGTGACGCGGTGCGGGCCGCGGACGGCCTTGATCGCCTCGACGACGTCGTCCCTGCCCGCGCCGTTGCGGCGCAGCGCGTCGCCGGCGGGCGACTTGTGCTGGGCGAGGGCGAGCAGCAGGTGCTCGGTGGAGACGTACTCGTCCTTGAACTGGGGCAGCTCACGCTCGGCGGAACGCAGGACGGCGACGAGCTCGCGGCTGACGGTCGGCTCGGTCGCGGTGCCCTGGATGGTGGGCAGCGCGTCGAGTGCAGCGTTGACGTCGCCGCGGATCGCCTCCGGGCGGGCGCCGAGCTTGTTGAGGACCGGGACGACGATGCCGTCCTCCTGCTCGAGCAGGACGGCGAGCAGGTGCTCGGGCGTGGTCTCGGTGTGGTTCCGCGCGGCGGCGAGCGCAGTAGCCGCTTCAAGCGCGCCACGGGACTTGGTGGTGAATCTGTCGATGTTCATTCGGCTCGCAAAATCTTAGTCGTGGAGACTGAGATTGTAGCCGAGCCCGGATCAGTCGTCCATTCCGTCGTCGTCGCCTCCGCGGCCTCTGCCGCGGCCGCGGCCGGAGTCGTCGTCATCGTCGCCCCCGCTGCCCTTGCCGCTGTTGTCGTCGTCGACGGTCGGGACGGGGACGGTGGTCGGGGCCGGCGTGGCCGTGGGCTTGGGCTTGGGCCGCTTCTTCTTCTTGGGCTTGGGCTTCGCCGTGGCGGTCGGCGTCGGCGTCGGTGTGGCGGTGCGCGCAGGCGCGAGCGCCTCGCCGGCGGTCGCGGGCTCGGAGGAGATCCCGATGCGCTGGGTCGACAGCGAGCTGGCGGCGTAGGTGACCCCGGCGGCCAGCACGACGCCCGCAAGGGCCCCGACGAACCAGAGGAGTCTGCGCATCATGGGAGTCACGGTAAAGAGCGGGTGGTTAAGCCCGGTCGAAGGAAATCGTGGCCACGGCGCCGCCGCCCTCGCGGTTGGCGAGCGTGACGTCGCCGCCCCAGCGCCGCATCAGCTCGCGCGCGATCGGCAGGCCGAGGCCGGTACCCGGCGGGCCGGAGCGGCCGGCCTTGCCGCGGTGGAAGCGCTCGAACACCGCCTCGAGCTCCTGCGGGTCGACGCCCGGGCCGTCGTCGAGCACGTCGATCGCGCTCGGGCGGGCGACGAGCGTGACCGTGCCGCCGCCGTAATTGAGTGCGTTCTCGACCAGCGTGTCGAGCGTGCGCTCGAGGTCGGCGGGGGCGCAGTGGACGGGCGGGGTGGGCGCGCCCGAAAGCGCACTGACCCGCTCGTCGAAGCGCGCCGCGGCCTCCCGCGCGGCGGCGCCGAGGTCGATCTCCTCGGCCGGCGCGTCGACCTCGCCGGCCTGCGAGAGCAGCAGCAGCTCGGACACCATCGCCGACAGGCGGTCGACCTCCTTGAGCGCGCCCTCGATCTCCTCCGGGTCCCCGGTCGCCTGCGCCTCCTCGAGCCGCAGCTGCAACCCCGCCAGCGGCGTGCGGAGCTGGTGCGAGGCGTCGGCGACGAACTCCTGCTGGCTCTCGACGAGCCGCTCGAGCCGCGCGCCCATCTCGTTGAACGTGTTCGCGAGGCCCTGCTGCTCGGCCGAGCCCTCGACTGGCACGCGCGTGGAGAGGTCGCCGTGGCCGAGCCGCGCGGCGGCCGCCTCGAGCCGACCCATGGGCCGGGCGATCTGGCGCGCGATCAGCGCGCCGGCCCCGAGGCCGAGCAGCAGCACGAGCCCGCCGACCGCCACGAGGCCGAGGATCGAGCGGCGGGTGGCGCGGCGCACGGCCGCGACGCTCTGGGTCACGCGCACCGCGCCCTCGACGCGGCCGGCGCTCAGGACCGGCACGGCGGTGGCGAGGATCTCCGCGTTGAGCGTGTCGGACTGCCGCGTGTCCTGCACGGTGCGCCGCCGCAATGCGGCCGCGATCTCCGGGCGGCTCGCGTAGGAGACGCCGAGCTGGGCGGCGCCGTCGGAGTCGGCGATGAGCACCCCGCGGCGGTCGGTGATGATCACGCGGCCGCGCGCGGAGCGGGCGATCGTGCCCACGATCCGGCGCAGCTCGTCGGGGCGGCGGAGCTGGCCGGAGGCGGTCGCGGCCGCGACCTCGGCCTGGCTCAGCGCCTGCGACTTCACCTCGCCGTCGACGCGGTCGCGCAGGTTGAGCGCGAGCGGGACCTCGAGAGCGACGATCGCCAGCAGCAGGACGTAGGCCAGCGCCAGCAGCAGTCGAGTGCGGAGGCTTACGTGGGCTCCTCGGGCGCACGGAAGCGGAAGCCGACGCCGCGCACCGTGTGGAGGTACGTCGCATTCTCCGCCGTCTCCCCGAGCTTGCCGCGCAGCCAGCGGACGTGGACGTCGAGCGTCTTGGTGGAGCCGAACCAGTTCTCGTCCCACACGCGGTCCATCAGCTCCTCGCGGGTGACGACGCGTCCCGCGTTGCGGATCAGCTCGGCGAGCAGGTCGAACTCCTTGCGGCTGAGCGAGAGCTCCTCGCCGGCGAGCGTGGCGCGGCGGGCGGCGAGGTCGACGTGGAGCTCGCCGATCGTGATCGGCGCCTCGGGCGCCTCCGGCTCGGCGGGCTGGACGCGGCGCAGGACCGCGCGCATGCGGGCGATCACCTCGGGGCCGCTGAACGGCTTGACCACGTAGTCGTCGGCGCCGAGCTCGAGGCCGACGATGCGGTCGGTCTCGGTGCCGCGGGCGGTGAGGATGATGATCGGGACGCCGCTGCGGGCGCGGATCGTGCGGCAGACGTCGCGGCCGTCGCCGTCGGGGAGATGGAGGTCGAGCAGGATCAGGTCGGGCTCGAGCGACTCCTGCAGCTCGAGCGCACGGGCGGCGGTGGCGGCGACGTGCGGCTCGAAGCCCTCGCGCTCGAGCGCCTTCGAGAACGGCGCCGAGATCGACTGCTCGTCCTCGACGAACAGGATGCGGGGGCGATCGTTCATCCGGGGCAACATAGAGGTGTACGCACGGGCTTTCCCCAGGTTTAACCCAGCGTTGGCGGGCGCTTGGCGGGTCGTGGCCGATGGTGTCGGCCATGAAGCCATCACGCCATCAGATCGCCGCCGCGGTGACCGTCGTCGCCCTCGGCATGCTCGCCACCGTCGCCCTCGCGTCGGGCGGCACGGGATCGCCCGAGCCGCAGTCCTCGCCCCAGCCGGCCGCCGCCACCCCTGAGGTACGGACCGAGGTCGTGCGCCAGACCGTGCGTAGGCAGGCGCGCGCCAGCTCGTCGCCGAGCGCGAGCGCGAGCCCCAGTTCGTCGCCGAGCGGCGGCTCCTCCTCCGGCCGCAGCGCGGCGCCCGCGCCAGTCGCCACGCCGGATGACCACGGCGGGCGGGGCGACGCGAGCGGCCACGGCGGTCGCGGGCGCGACCACGCCGAGGACGACGGGACCGTCGAGCGCTTCGACGACCACGGCGGTGACGATGACTCCGGCCACCACGGCGGCGACGACGACGACGACGGCCACGGGCGTGGCCGCGGGCGGGGCCGTGGCGGCGACGACGACTGAGCCGCGGCGCATGCCGTCCTCGTTCGGCGTCTTCGCCGGGTCGCTGGCCGCCTTCTTCGCCCTGCTCGCCTTCCTGGCGGTGCAGGTGCGGGCGGGCGGCGACCCGGCACTCGGGCCCGCCAAGCCGGCGGCCACCGCCGAGCCGCGCCGGGTGATCGTCCACCGCGTGATCGTCCGGCGGGTGATCGTGACCGAGCGGGCGCCTGCCGCCTCCGCGCCGCCGACCGCAGCGCGCTCCTCCGCGCCCGCCCCGGCACCGGCAGCTCCGGCCCCCGCGCCCGCGCCGGCGGCCCCCGTCACGACCGGATCCTCATGAACGAGCTGACCTTCCCCTGCATGGGCACGACGGTGCGACTGCTCGCGGACGCACCGCTCGAGCCGCTGCGCGCGGGCATCGAGAAGATCGCCGCGCGGCTCACGCGCTTTGACGCGGGCAGTGAGCTGAGCGCGCTCAACGCCGACCCGCGCGAGGAGGTGCCCGCCTCGACGCTGCTGCGCCGCGCGGTGCAGGCGGCGCTGCTGGGCGCGCGCCGGACCGGCGGCCTCGCCGACCCCACGCTGCTCGACGCCGTCGAGGCGGCGGGGTACGCCCGCTCGCGGATCGGCGCCCAACCCGCGCCGCTCGAGGCCGCCCTCCGCGCCGCGCCTCCGCGCCGCCCGGCGACGCCCGGCCGGCGGTGGCACGCGGTCGAGGTGACCGACGAGACGATCCGGCGGCCGCCAGGGCTGCGCATCGACCTCGGCGGCAGCGCCAAAGGGCTCGCCGCCGACTGGGCCGCTTCACAGCTCCAGGGCCGCTACGTCGTCGACTGCGGCGGCGACATCCGCGTCGGCGGCACCCACGACATCGCGCTGCGCGACACCGCCCACACGCTCCGCGTCACCGACGGCGCCGTCGCGACCTCGGGCATCGACCGCCGCGTCTGGCGGCGGCCCGACGGCTCCTACGCCCACCACCTGCTCGATCCCGGCAGCGGCGAGCCGGCGTGGACGGGCGTCGTGTCCGCAACCGCGCTCGCAGCAACCGCATTGGAAGCCGAGGCGCTCGCTAAGGCGGCGCTGCTCGCCGGCCCGCGCCGCGGCCGCGCCTACGCCGAGCTCCTGGTGACCGAATGACCCGCGACCCGATGGACTACGGCTGGTGGCTGGCGAGCCGCGCCTCGGGGCTCGTCGCGCTCGCGCTGATCACGCTCTCCGTCGGCGTCGGCCTCACGATGGCCGGGCGGGCGTTCCAGAAGCCGGGCCTGGCGAAGACGCTGATGGCGACCCACGAGCACGCGGCGCTCGCCGGCCTGATCGCGATCGCCGTCCACGGGATCACCCTGCTCGGGGACACCTGGCTGCACCCCGGCCCGGTCGGCATCAGCGTCCCGTTCGCCATGGACTACAAGCCGCTGTTCACCGGCCTCGGCATCGTCGGCGGCTACCTCGCCGCCGCGCTGGGGCTGAGCTTCTATGCCAGGCGGAAGATCGGCACGAAGCTGTGGCGCAAGCTGCACCGCGCGACGATCCTCGTCTACGTCCTGGCCGTGATCCACACGCTCGGCGCGGGCAGCGACGCCTCAGAGCCGTGGCTGCGCATCGCGATGGCGATCACCGGCGCGCCGATCCTCTACCTGCTCGTGGTGCGGATGCTGCCGGCGCCTCAGCGGCGGCGCGGCACGCGGCGGACCGGCACGAGCGCCATCCCCGGCGCCTCGTAGCGCACGATCTCGGCGCGGAACGAGCGGCGGACCTCCTCGAGCTCCGCATCCATCTCGGCCGCCAGCGCCTCGGCCCGCTCCTCGAGCGCGCGGACGCGCTTCTGCATCCGCTGGAGCTGGTCCTCGAGCTCGAACACGCGCTCGACGCCCGCCAGGTTCATCCCCAGGTCGCAGGTGAGCTCCTGGATCCGGCGCAGCCGGTCGACGTCCTCCTGCGAGTACAGGCGCGTGCCCTTGGGCGAGCGCTGGGGCGTGATCAGCCCGCGCTGCTCGTACATCCGCAGCGTCTGCGGATGCATCTCGGCCAGCTCCGCGGCAACGGAGATCATGAACACGCCCTGCTGCCGCGTGAGCCGGCGCACGGTTACGTCGCCGCCTTCTTCGCGTCCCGCAGCAGCGAGGCGCGCGGGTCGCCGTTCATGACCTTGGAGAGGCCGTCGAGCGCCTCCTCCTGCTCGGGCGAGAGGTCCTTCGGCACGTCGATGACGAAGCGGTAATGGATGTCGCCGCGACCGCGGCCGCCGAGCGCCTGCGGGCCCTCGCCGCGCAGCCGCTGGACGGTGCCGGACTTCGTCCCGCCCGGCACGCGCAGCTTCTTGATCCCGTGCAGCGTCGGCACCTCGACGTCGGCGCCGCGGATCGCCTCGGTGACGGTGATCGGCACCTCGACCTCGAAGTTGTCGCCCTTGCGCTGGAAGATCGGCGACTCCTCGACGCGGGTCACCACGTAGAGGTCGCCGGGCGGGCCGCCGCGCAGGCCGGCCTCGCCCTTGCCGGGCAGCCGGATCCGCGAGCCCTCCTTGACCCCGGCGGGGATGTTGACCTTGTACTTCTTGAGCTCGCGCGTCCGGCCCTGGCCCTGGCAGGTGTGGCAGGGATGCTCGATGACCGTCCCCGAGCCGCCGCAGCGGGTGCACGGGCGGGTGATCGAGAACAGGCCCTGGCCCTCGGACTCGACGCCGCGGCCGTTGCAGACCGGGCACACGATCGGGCTCGTGCCGGGCTCGGCGCCGGTGCCGCGGCAGGTCTTGCACGCCGCGTGCGTGGCGACGGAGACCGGCACCTGCGCGCCCTCGATCGCCTGGTCGAAGGACAGCGAGACGGTGGTCTCGAGGTCGCGGCCGCGCTCGGCGGCCGGGCGCGTGCGCGCGCCACCGCGCCCGCCGGTGGTGTTGAAGATCCCGGACAGGATGTCGGAGAACCCGCCGAAGTCCGCGTTGGTCGCCCCGCCCGCGCCGCCGCCGCCGAACGGGTTGGCCCCGCCGAACACGGAGGCGCCGCGGTCGTACTTCTTGCGCTTGTCCGGATCCCCGAGCGTGTCGTAGGCCTCGGAGATCTGCTTGAAGCGGTCCTCGGCCCCGGGCTCCTTGTTGGTGTCGGGGTGGTACTTGCGGGCGAGCTTGCGGTACGCCTTCTTGATGTCCTCCTGGGACGCCTTCTTGTCGACGCCCAGAGCCTTGTAGTAGTCGGTGCCGTTGGCCATCCGGGCCTCCCTAGGCGGCGACGACGACCCGCGCGGGCCGCAGGACCGTGCCGTTGATCCGATAGCCCTGCTGGTAGACCTCGGTCACCGTCCCGGACTCCGCGCCCTCGACCGGCTGCGAGGCCATCGCCTCGTGCTCGGACGGGTCGAACGTCTCGCCCTTCGGCGAGTAGGGCTGGATCCCGACGCGCCCGAGCGCGCCGACCAGCTCGTCCTGGATCTGCCGGATGCCCTTGGCGAACTCGCCGCCGCCGTGCTCCTCGGCCGCCCTCAGGGCGAGCTCGAGATGGTCGAGCGCGGGCAGCAGCTCCTTCGCGAGCTTGGCCATCCCGCGATCGGACGCCGCGGCGGCTTCACGCGCGGCACGCTTGCGGTAGTTCTCGAAGTCCGCCTGCGTGCGCTGCGCGAGCGCCAGGTACTTCGCGGCCTGATCGTCCTCCGGCGGAGCCTCCTCCTCGGTGGAGGGCTCGGGCAGGGGCTGCTCGGCCGCCGCGACCTGCGCGTCGGCGGAGGGCTCCTCCGACCCGGGCATGGCGCCCGGGCCGGAGTCCTCCACAGGGGTGTTGCGCGTCTCGTCGGTCATCGGGGCTGGTCGTCCACAACCTCGGCGTCGACGACCTCCTCCTCCTCGGCCTCCGTGGCGCCGTCGGTCGGGCCGCCGTCGGCGGAGCCGTTCGGCGACGCGGCCTGCTGCTGCGCCTGGGCGCGCTCGTACATGGCCTCGGAGACCTTGTGGAACGCGGTCTGGAGGCGCTCGGTCTTGGCCTGGATGTCCGCCGAGTCCTCGGAGGTCAGCGACTCGCGGACCTCCTTGATCGCGGCCTCGATCTCCGTCTTGGAGGCGTCGTCGACCTGGTCGCCCAGCTCCTTGAGCTGACGCTCGGCCTGGTAGGCGGCGTTCTCGCCGCCGTTGCGGGCCTCGGCGAGCTCGCGCAGGCGCTTGTCGTCGTCGGCGTGCGCCTCGGCGTCGCCGACCATGCGCTTGATCTCCTCGTCGGAGAGCCCGGCGCCGGACTTGATCTCGATCTTCTGCTCCTTGCCGGTGCCGAGGTCCTTGGCCGTCACGTTGACGATGCCGTTGGCGTCGATGTCGAAGCCGACCTCGATCTGCGGGATGCCGCGCGGCGCCGGCGGGATGCCGGTGAGCTGGAACTTGCCCAGCGACTTGTTGTAGGTCGCCATCTCGCGCTCGCCCTGCAGGACGTGGATCTCCACGCTCGGCTGGTTGTCCTCGGCGGTCGAGAAGACCTCGGACTTGCGGGTCGGGATCGTCGTGTTGCGCTCGATCAGCTTCGTCATCACGCCGCCCTTGGTCTCGATGCCGAGGGTGAGCGGGGTGACGTCGAGCAGGAGGACGTCCTTGACGTCGCCCGCCAGCACGCCGGCCTGGATGGCGGCGCCGACGGCCACGACCTCATCCGGGTTGACGCCGCGGTGCGGCTCCTTGCCGGTGAGCTCCTTGACCTTCTCCTGGATCGCGGGCATGCGGGTCATGCCGCCCACGAGCACGATGTGGTCGATGTTCGCGACGCCCTTGTCCTTGGCGTCGTCCATGGCCTGGCGCACCGGGCCGACCACGCGCTCGATCAGCGCGGAGCTGAGCTCGTTGAGCTTCGCCCGCGTGAGACGGAGGTCGAGGTGCTTCGGGCCGGAGGCGTCGGCCGTGATGAACGGCAGGTTGATCTGCGTCTCCTGGGCGGAGGACAGCTCGATCTTGGCCTTCTCGGCGGCCTCGTAGAGGCGCTGGAGGGCCATCTTGTCGGCGGTCAGGTCGATCGCCTGGTCGCGCTTGAACTCGGCCGCGAGGAAGTCGACGACCGCCTTGTCGAAGTTGTCGCCGCCGAGGTGGTTGTCACCCGCGGTCGACTTGACCTCGAACACGCCGTCGCCGATCTCGAGCACCGACACGTCGAACGTGCCGCCGCCGAGGTCGAAGACGAGGATCGTCTGGTCGGACTCCTTGTCGAGGCCGTAGGCGAGCGACGCAGCGGTCGGCTCGTTGATGATGCGCTTGACGTCGAGGCCCGCGATGCGGCCCGCGTCCTTGGTGGCCTGGCGCTGGTCGTCGTTGAAGTACGCCGGGACGGTGATGACCGCGGCGTCGACGGTCTCGCCGAGGTAGGCCTCGGCGTCGGCCTTCAGCTTCTGCAGGATCATCGCGGAGATCTCCGGCGGCGAGTACTGCTTGTCGCCGGCCTCTACGCGCGCGTCGCCACCCTGGCCTGCAACGACCTTGTAGGGGACGATCGACTCCTCCTCGCGCACCTCGGCCTCCTTGCGGCCCATGAAGCGCTTGATCGAGAAGACGGTGTTGGTGGGGTTGGTGACCGCCTGGCGCTTGGCCACCGTGCCGACGAGGCGCTCACCCGACTGGGTGAAGGCGACGACGGACGGCGTTGTGCGGCCACCTTCGGCGTTCTCGATGACGGTCGGCTCGCCGCCCTCGAGGACGGCCATGCACGAGTTCGTCGTGCCGAGATCGATACCGATGGTCTTGGCCATATTGAGGGGCTCCTCAGCTTCGGGTACTGAACAAAATCTCAGTCAAGTTCGCTGAGATTCTAGCGCAGCGTCACGCGTGCCCGTAGCGCTTTTTCAGCTTCGCCTCGAAGGCGCCCACATCGGACTCCGACAGCGAGTCGTAATAGCCCCAGTAGTAGCTCAGCGGCTCGGTGCGGACGTAGATCGACTGGTAGGGGCCGTTGCCGTTGACGGTCGTCACCGTCGGCGGGGCGCCGTCCCTGGCGTTGACCGAGGCGACGAGGCACTGGTGGTTGAGGTTGTCGACGTCCGGCGGCTTGTCCTTGCCCTCGATCGCGTACTGCTCCTTGCGGCAGATCAGGTCGCCCTTCTGGACGGCCGCGGCGTCGCGCGCCGGCTTGCCGGTGAAGTAGTGGACCTTGCCGAGGCCGATCGGCTCGCCCGCGAAGGAGCCGATGCCGGTGATCTGGCGGATCGCCCAGACGCCGAAGATCGCGCACCACGACCACGGCTTGGCGGTCTTGGTCAGGTCCTTGGGGGTCTGCGCCGCCCAGCGGTGCGGGGTCTCGATCCCCCAGTCGTACGCGGACGTGTAGCTGGGACAGGCCACGCGGTAGAACTCCTTCAGCCGCTCAGCGCCCTTCTTCTTGCCGTCGCCGCGGTCCTCGTCGCGCACCTTGCCGACCTGGGAGAGCGCGAGCTTGACGATCGCCTCGCGCTTGGCGTCCGCGGAGGAGGCGGCGTCTGCGCCGGACTGCTGGAGCGCGAACACCTTGCCGTAGGCCTGGAGCGCCTCGAGGTCGGCCTGGTCGAGCTCGGCGACGGGCGCGGCCTCGCGGGCCAGCATCCGGACGACCGCGCGGTTGCCGGCGCTGCGCTGCAGGCGCATGACGAGGCCGGGCAGCGCCGCGGCGGGCGCGGGCTCGGCGGCGGCCGGCGCGGCGGCTTCTGCCTGTGGCTCGGCCCGGGCGTGCTCGGACACGCGCCGATCCTCCCCTGCCGCGAGCAGCGGCGCAAGGGGTGGCGCGCGCCCCACCTTTGGGGGCTGGGCGCGGCTGCGGCGCGGCGGGACGGTGCGGACATGAGCCTCCACCTTCATCTCCGCGCGGCGGTCACGGCCGCCGCCGCGATCCTGTGCGTGACGGCCGCCCCCGCGGCCGCCGCCCCCGTCGCCGTCTACGGCGGCCACCTCCCCAACGACGCTCCCTTCGCGCTGCGCGTCGGCGCGGACGGGCGCACCGTCGAGAGCCTGCTCGCCCACGTCGACCTGCAATGCGAGGACGGGCGCTTCCTCACCCTGTCCGGCGAGTCCAGCTTCGGCCCCCGCGGCCCGGCCACCCCGGCGGGGGATACGGTCTTCTCGCCCGAGCGCCTGTCAAAGCGCGGGGTGCTGCGCGCCACCGGCACCGGCTCCGCCGAGTTCGGCGCCGGGCCCGCCACGGTGACCCAGCGCCTCCGCGGCACCGTCCGCCGCGGCGTGGCGCGCGGCACGTTGTCGGCGACCCTCGTCCTCACCGAGACCGCGACCGGCGCCAAGCACATCTGCCGCAGTGGCTCGCTGCGCTGGGAGGCGTTTAGCAACCCGGGCCACGTATACGCCGGACTGACCTCGGACGGCCGGCCCGTCGTCCTGCAGCGCTCGCGCAACGGCCGCAAGGTCGACGCGTTCTGGGTGTCGTTCAACGCTCCCTGCCAGAAGGAGGGCGGATTCGCGATCGGCGAGGAGCTCCTGAACTTCCCGCTCTCGTCGGGTGCCTTCGGCGACACGTGGACCTACGAGCCCGACCCGAAGACGTCAGCCGCCTACACCCTGCGCGGGCGCGTCGGCGCCTCGCGGGCGTCCGGGACCTTCCAGGTTCAGGTCACCGTCAAGGACGACGCCGGCGCGACCGCCGACACCTGCGACACGACACTGCTGCGCTGGAGCGCGCGCTCGACCAAGGGCGCGAAGATCAAGCGGAAGAAGGCTGAGATCCGGGTCGGCGCCGCAGCGCTTGGCCATATGGGCACATCCTGAGCAACGCGCACTCCCCGCACGACGGCCGCTGGGCGTGACACGTCCGGCGGCCGTGGCGGAGGAGGTTGATGTGCAGCTCGACCTCCCCGCCCGCGGGCGTCAGCCGCAGCAGCTCGTCGTGCAGCTCCTCGAACGGGGCGCCGGGGCGGAACAGTCCGAGCCGCGTGCCCACGCGCGAGACGTGGGTGTCGACCGGCACGTCGGGCAGGCCGAAGGCGAACAGCAGCACGCACGCCGCGGTCTTGCGCCCCACCCCCGGCAGCGCGGTCAGGTAGTCGCGCGCCTCAGCCACCGGCAGCTCGCCGAGGAAGCTCAGATCCGGCGGGTCGGGCAGCGCGCGCAGGATCTCCTGGATCCGCACGGACTTCTGGCGGTGCAGGCCGCCGGGCTGGATGGCCTCCTCGACCTCCACCAGCGGCGCGTCGCGCACCGCCTCCCAGGCCGGGAAGCGCGCCCGCAGCCGCACGTAGGCGACGTCGCGGTTGCGGTCGTTGGTCGACTGCGAGAGCACGGTGAGGATCAGCTCCTCGAGCCCGCGCCCGTGCGGCGGCGCCACCGGCCTGCCGTAGAGAAGCCGCAGGCGGTCGCGCAGCGCGCGCACGCGGCGGGGTGCCGGCGGAGTCCAGGCGGAGCGCGGCACGGTGGCGATCTTGGAGCTCACAGGAGTCAGCCTATGCACGGCGAATTGCGGAACGGCGCGACACCGTTCGAATCGCTAGAGTGCCGCGCCGCGAGAGATCGCACAGGTAAGGCGACGTGGCCAGGCTCGGAATTGCAGGCGGGGATCCGAGGTCGCGTCGACAGGGGTGGAACCATCGGAGGTCTCCGAATGCGTACAGCGCTGCTTGCTTGCAGTGCCGTGATTTGCTGCTGCGCCGTCCTGGCCTGGCAGCCGGGCGCCGCACATGCCAAGACTGCTGGGCTCGACGGCACCGAGCGCAAGGTCGTCAAGCTGGTCAACAAGATCCGTGCTCGCCACGGGCTCAAGCGCCTGAGGGCCAGCCGCGCGCTCGCCCGCGCCGCAAGCGACCACACGGGCGACATCCTGCGCACCGACGTGCTCAGCCACTGCTCGCCCGACGGCACGCCGATGGCGACGCGCGTGCGCCGCTACACCGGCGCCGACTGGGTGGGCGAGAACATCGCCACCGTGACGCGCAAGGGCAGCGCCGCCCGCAAGGTCGTGCGGATGTGGATGGCGTCGCCGGACCATCGCGCCGTGCTGCTGTCGCCGAGCGGCCGCCGCATCGGCGTCGGCAAGCGAAGGGGCAACCTGGCCGGTGCCAGGGCCGCGGTCTTCACGGCCGATCTGGCATCGCGTCACTGACCTACCGGCACGGCGGCGACTAGCCTTCGCCGTCAGAACATGAGTACGACCCGCGATTACCAGGCGCTGATGCGCAGCCGACTCATCGAGTCGCGCCTGACGCCGAACGCCATCTCGCTGACCGGTTTCGCGCTCTGCGTGGTCGCCGCCGTGCTCGTATGGCAGGACTACTTCCTGCTCGGTGGCATCGCCTTCATCGTCGGCTCGGTGTGCGACACGCTCGACGGCCGCTACTCGCGGATGTCGGGCAAGGGCACGCCGTTCGGTGCGTTCCTCGACTCGACACTGGACCGCATCGAGGAGGGCGTCGTGCTGACCGCCGTCGCGTTCCAGTTCTCCGACCGCGGCGACAACCTGGCGGTCGCCGCCGTCGTCGTCGCCGTGCTCGCCTCGCTGATGGTCTCCTACACGCGCGCCCGCGCCGAGGCGCTCGGCGTCGAGTGCAAGGTCGGGATCGCCGACCGCGCCGTCCGCGTCGTGATCCTGTCGGCCGGGCTCGTGCTCGCCAAGGGCGGCGGCGTGATCAACGTGGAACTCCTGGAGCCTGCGGTGTATGTGCTGGCGGGACTCTCCGTCATCACCGTCGTGCAGCGCATCTGGCACGTGCGCGGCGAGCTGACCCGAGTTTCGACACCAGATTCCGACTTTGAGGTGACTTCGTGAGCAAGAACGGTTCCAACGGGCACGGCCCCGTGGCCGAGGACGGGCGATACCAGGAGGACAAGGTCCGCGTCGCCATCATCGGCGTCGGCAACTGCGCCTCGTCCTTCGTCCAGGGCGTCCACTACTACAAGGACGCCGACCCGGACGAAGCCGTCCCCGGGCTCATGCACGTCGACCTCGGCGGCTACCACGTCCGCGACATCGAGTTCTCCGCTGCGTTCGACATCGACGCCGAGAAGGTCGGCAAGGACCTCTCCGAGGCGATCTTCGCCGGCGAGAACAACACGCTGAAGCTCGGCGACGGCAAGCTCCCCAAGCTCGGCGTCCCCGTCCAGCGCGGGATGACCCACGACGGCCTGGGCAAGTACCTCAAGGAGCGCATCACCAAGGCCGAGGGCTCGACGGTCGACATCGTCGAGATCCTCAAGGAGACCAAGACCGACGTCGTCGTCTCCTACCTGCCGGTCGGCTCCGAGCAGGCGACCAAGTGGTACGTCGAGCAGATCCTCGAGGCCGGCTGCGCGTTCGTGAACTGCATCCCGGTGTTCATCGCGCGCGAGGACTACTGGAACAACCGCTTCAAGAAGGCGGGCCTCCCGATCATCGGCGACGACATCAAGTCCCAGGTCGGCGCGACGATCATGCACCGCACGCTGGCGCGCCTGTTCGCCGACCGCGGCGTGAAGATCCTGCGCACCTCGCAGCTCAACGTCGGCGGCAACATGGACTTCTTCAACATGCTCGAGCGCGAGCGGCTGGAGTCGAAGAAGATCTCCAAGACCAACGCCGTGACCTCGATCATGGATTACGAGCTGCCGGCCACCGACGTCCACGTCGGCCCGTCGGACTACGTGCCGTGGCTCGAGGACCGCAAGTGGGCGCACATCCGCGTCGAGGGCCAGGCCTTCGGCGACGTGCCGCTGAGCGTCGAGCTCAAGATGGAGGTCTGGGACTCCCCGAACTCCGCCGGCATCGTCATCGACGCCGTCCGCTGCTGCAAGCTCGGCCTCAACCACGGCCTCGCCGGCCAGCTCGACGGCCCGAGCTCCTACCTCATGAAGTCGCCGCACAACCAGCGGCCCGACGACCAGGCGCGCGAGGCGACCGAGACGTTCATCGCCGAGTACGCGCGGTCCCAGAAGGCCGCGAAGGCCGCCCGCAAGGCCGCGAAGTCGGTCTCCGAGACCGGCTCGTCGGTCACGCACTAGGGCGCGAAGGGGTCTGACCCCGTCACCGTTGCCGCCGGGACCGGCGGCGCGGGTTACGGGGTCAGACCCCTGGCCGTGCTGGCTAGCGGATCGAGTAGCGACGCTCGCAGCCGCGGATGCGGCGGCGCTCGTTGGTGTTCGACCGGACGACGTCCTTGCCCTTGCCGCAGTTGACGCGCGCGGCGGGACCGGCGGTCGCGACGTTGATCGCGTCGTTGCCCTTGCCGCCCTTGACCTTGTCGCGGCCGTAGGCGGCGTTGATCGAGTCCTTGCCGGAGCCGCCATTGAGCTTGTCGGCCTCGGAGCCGCCGTTGAGGTTGTCGGCGCCCGAGCCGCCGATCAGCGTGTCCTTGCCGATCGCGCCGGCGAGCCGGTCGGCGCCCTTGCCGCCGACGATGCAGTCGTTGCCGCGGCCACCACTGACCTTGTCGTTGCCGCCGAACGTGAAGATCACGTCAGCGCGGTTGGAGCCGGTGATGGAGTCGGCCTTCTTCGTGCCGAGCACGAGGAACTTGACGCCCTTGCCCTTCAGGCAGGTGCTTTTCCGGGCCGACTTCGGCGCCTCGGAGGGGAGCGCGACGCGGCCCCCGCTGGGGCCCTCGAAGGGCTTGCCGACGACCGTCACACGCTCGCGGCCGTTGGCGAGGTTGCCGTCACGCTCGCGCGTGATGACGCAGAGGTTCTCGTCGGCGATGTACTCGGCGCCGCGGATGCAGGGCTGGTTGGCGTCGCCGCTGCCGCCCGACCCGTTGCCGTCACCACCGTTGGCGGTGTCCTCCTGCGCGGCGCGGTCGCAGACCTGGCTGCCGCCGGAGACCTTGGCCTCGGCCACCACCACGTCCTTGACGATCCGGCCGGCCGGATCCTGGACCTCGAGGTGCACGGCGCGCTGGACGAGCGTGGTGCCCGAGCGCGTCTGCTCGTTGAACTTGATGCGCACGATGGCGCCGGTGGGGAGCCGTTCGACGGTCTGCTCGAGCTGGGTGACGTCGAGCGTCCGGCCGCCGATGGTGACCACCGGGACGACGCTCGAGCCGCTCAGGGCCGGGCCACTGGCCGTGCAGACGGCCGTCGCCTCGGCGCGCGCACCGCGCACGACGAGGTTGTTGCCGGCCTGGCCGGGGGCGAAGTCGACGACCGACGACTTGGCGCCGACCGACTGGTCGACGGCGAGGCCGGAGTCGGGGTTGACCGACGTCTTGGCGACCGGGCCGGTGAGGCCCAGCTCGTTGCCCGGGCCGACGGGCTTGGCGTCGTCGTCGGCGCAGCGAGCGCGATCAGGACTCTCGGTCGCGGTGCGCGCGCTGCCGTTGGCGACGACCGGCTCGGTGCGGTCTTGCGCCGGAATGGCGATGTAGGCGGCACTCGCACGACAGTTCCACATCTGGTCGGCCGCGCTCGCGGACGCGGAGCCGGCGGTCGCCAGTCCGGCGCCGAGCGCGCAGAGGAGGCCCGTCGCCATGCGGCGACAAGCGGAAGAGGGAGACATTGAGAAACCTTCCGTAGGGGGACCCGGCGCGAGGGGAGCGCTGGGAACAACTCAACAGTCAGGGTTTCCGTACTAAGAGTGAAACAACCGTTAGGAACCGCTGGATTTGCCGACCATTCGTCCATCCTGGGCTACGCTTGCCGCCTTGCCGGACCCGCGCACCATCGCTCAGGTCACGCCGTATCCGTGGGAGGACGAGCACGAGGTCAACGCGTTCGTCCGCGCGCTGGCGGCCGAACAGGCCGAGGTCGGCCACCGTGTCGTCGTGCTCGCGCCGTCGCTCGATCCCGGCCTCGTCCGCGAGTCGCGGCGCCTGATCCGCGCGGGTGAGCTGTTCGAGCCCGACGGCGGCGTGCGCGTGCTCGGCGTCGGTGAGCTGCTGCCGCTCGCCGGGGCCCGCCGGGGTGCGATGCCCGCGCCGCCGCTGGACATCTCGCGCACGATCGAAGAGGCGCTGACGGTCGCGCCGATCGAGTTCGTCCACGTCCACGAGCCGTTCGCGCCGAGCGCGTCGTCGGTCGCGCTGCGCCACTCGCGCTCGCTCAACATCGGCACGTTCCACGCCCCTGCGGAGCGGGTGCTCTCGACCCAGGTGGCGCGCCGCTTCGTCGAGCTGTTCTTCGGCCGGCTCGACGCCCGCAGCGCCTCCTTCGAGGCCACACGCGAGCTGATGCAGCGGATCTTCCCGGCGGAGTACGTCGTGCTGCGGCCCGGCGCGACCCCGCTCCAGCGCCCGCCACACGAGGGCCCGGTGCGGATCGCGTTCTGCGATCAGGAGGAGCGCGCGGCGCTGCGGCTGTTCCTGCGCGCGCTGCGGCGGCTGCCGACCGAGCTCGACTGGGAGGCGACCGTGTTCGTCCCCAACGGCGCCGCGCCGACGATCCGCTCGCGGCTGCTGGATCGCGTGCACGTGCTCTCCGAGCAGGACACGAGCGAGGACGCGGTGCTCGCCTCCGCCGACATCGTGGTGGCCGCCTCGCACGGCGTGGCGCCCTCGCCGGGCCTGATCGTGCGCGCGCTCGGCGCCGGCGCCGTCCCGGTCGCCTCGCACCTGAGCTCCTACGCCGAGGTGATCTCCCGCGACGATGACCTCGGCCTGCTGTTCGAGGCCGGCGACGTCGAGACGCTCACCGCCCAGCTCGAGCGCCTGATCCGCGACGACGGCCTGCTCGCCGGGCTGCGCGCGAGCGCACAGCGCGCGCACGACGACTTCGACTGGTCGCGCGTCGCGCAGGGCTTCGAGGCGATCTACGGCGAGGTCGCCGCCCGCCGCCACCCGGCCGAGGGCAACACCGCGGTGGCCGCGCGGCTCGCCGACCGTCCGCTGATCGACGTCGACCTGCACATGCACACCGACCACTCGAGCGACTGCGCCACCCCGGTCGACGTGCTGCTCGCCACCGCCCGCGACGTCGGGCTGGGCGCGATCGCGATCACCGACCACAACGAGATCTCCGGCGCGCACGACGCGCGCGCCAAGGCGGCCGAGTTCGGCGTCAAGGTCATCGTGGCCGAGGAGGTCAAGACCGCCGACCAGGGCGAGGTCATCGGCCTCTTCATCGAGGAGAAGATCCCGCGCGGAATGACGCTGGAGGAGACGATCGCCGAGATCAAGCGGCAGGGCGGCCTCGTCTACGTGCCGCACCCGTTCGACCGCATGCACTCGGTGCCGGACTACGAGCACCTGCTCGCGGTGGTGGAGGAGATCGACGCGCTCGAGGTGTTCAACGCCCGCGTCGCGATCAGCGCGTTCAACGAGGAGGCGGTCCGCTTCGCGGCGAAGTATCGGATCGTGGGAGGCGCCGGCTCTGATGCGCACGTGCCGCAGGGCCTGGGCTCCGTCCGCATCCGGATGCGCGACTTCGACGGTCCGGAGGAGTTCCTCGAGTCGCTGCGCGCGGCCGACATCGTCCGCAAGCCGCAGTCGCTCCTCTACGTCCAGGCGCTCAAGTTCCTGCAGACCAAGGCGACTCCGCCGGCCGCGCGACGGGCCGCTCGGCAGCGTCGCGTGCGGCGAGTCGCGCGCAACCAATGATGCAGGGGCAAGGAGAAGGGGGCGCGGCGGCTAATCCGCTCGGCGGGATGCCGGCCACCGACGACGAGATCCGCGAGAAGTACCTGGAGCGAGCGATCCGCGAGCTCAATGAATTCACCCGCGACCTGCAGGCGTGCAGCAGCTGCCCGCGCGGCAACCTGATGCCGGTGCTCGGCTCGGGCCACCCGCAGGCCGACGTCTTCCTGCTCAAGTACGCGCCCGCGCCGTCGGAGATCGAAGAGGGCGTCGCCTTCTACGGCCGCTCCGGCTCGGCGCTGATGAAGTCGCTGCGACGGCTGGACATCGACCCGCTCGCGGTCTACGGGACGCTGTGCGTGAAGTGCCCGGTGGCCGACACCTCGCTCGCCTCCCCCGAGTGCCTCGCGCGCCTGGTCGAGGAGATCGCGATCGTGCAGCCCAAGATCGTCGTCGTGATGGGCGACGAGGCGCTCGCCACGCTCAACGAGCTCGCGCTCCCGCTCGCCCGGACGGTCGAGGACCGCCCCGGCGAGGTGCAGACGCTGACCCCGTCGATCGACGCGCTCGTCGTGCCGGACATCGACGGTGCGCTCGACGAGGAGGACGCGAAGCGCGCGTTCTGGACCGCCTTCCGGGCGCTCGGAGCCTGGTGGGGGACTTCCCCCCGTACTGAGGTAGCCTCCCCCGTGGGAGAGGGGGTCGAGTGCTGTCCATCAAGGATGTGGTGGTGCGCTTCGGGGGCGTTGTCGCCCTCGACGGGCCCACGTTCGAGGTCACCGCCGGTGAGATATGCGGGCTGATCGGGCCGAACGGCGCCGGCAAGACAACGCTGTTCAACTGCATCAGCCGCCTGGCCGACCCCGACGAGGGGTCGATCTCGTTCGAGGGCGAGGATCTGCTGGCGCGCGCGCCGCACGAGATCGCGCCGCTCGGCATCGCGCGGACGTTCCAGAACCTCGGGCTCGCCCACTCACTGACCGTGCGCGAGAACGTGATGCTCGGCGGGCACCACACGTGCCACGGCTCGTTCCTGGCCGACGGGCTCGGGCTCCCGCGCACGCGCCGCGCCGAGCGCGAGCTGTGCGAGCTCGCCGACCGCATGCTCGCCCGGCTGGATCTCTCAGCCGTCGCCGACCGCCCCGCCGTCGGCCTGCCCTACGGCACGCTCAAGCGCGTCGAGCTGGCCCGCGCGCTGTGCACGCGCCCGAAGCTGCTGCTGCTCGACGAGCCGGCCGGCGGACTCAGCCACGGCGAGGTCGAGACGCTCGCCGACCTCCTGATCGCCCTGCGCGACGAGTTCGAGCTGACGATCCTGCTCGTCGAGCACGCGATGGGGATGGTCATGCGCATCTCCGACCACGTGGTGGTGCTCGACTTCGGCCGCGAGATCGCGGACGGCAAGCCGGCCGAGGTGCAGCAGGACCCGCAGGTGATCGAGGCCTACCTGGGGGCGCCGGCATGAGCCTGCTCGAGGTCGAGGGGCTCGAAGCCGGCTACGGGCCGGTGACCGTCGTCCGCGACCTCTCCTTCACGGTCGAGGAGGGGAAGGTCGTCACGATCCTCGGCGCCAACGGCGCCGGCAAGACGACGACGTTGCGCGCGCTCTCGGGCGTCGCGCGCGCCAAGGGGCGCGTGAGCTTCGACGGCACCGAGCTGATCGGCCGTGCGCCGGAGTGGATCGTGCGCCGCGGGCTCGCCCACGTACCCGAGGGTCGCGGCAACTTCGCCACGCTGACCGTCGAGGAGAACCTGCGCCTCGGCGCCTACACCCGGAAGGACAACGCCAAGGTCCAGGACGACATGCGGCGCTGCTTCGAATTCTTCCCGCGCCTGGAAGAGCGACGCACGCAGGCCGCGGGCTCGCTGTCCGGCGGCGAGCAGCAGATGCTGGCGGTCGCGCGCGGGCTGATGCTGCGACCGCGGCTGATGCTGCTCGACGAGCCGTCGCACGGCCTCTCGCCGCTGATCACCCGCGAGGTGTTCAAGATCCTGCGCGAGGTCGCGGAGGAGGGCACGACGCTGCTGATCGTCGAGCAGAACGCCAACCTCGTGCTCGACTTCGCCGACCACGCCTACGTGCTCGAGACCGGCCAGCTCGTGCTCGACGGCACGGCGGAGGAGATCGGGGCCGACGAGGGCGTCCGCCGCTCCTACCTGGGGATGGTGTGATGGAGCGGTTCGTCCAACTCGTCATCGACGGGATCGCGATCGGCTCGATCTACGGCGCGCTGGCGCTCGCGCTGGTGCTGATCTTCCGCTCGACCGGGATCGTCAACTTCGCGCAGGGCGAGATGGCGATGTTCTCGACCTTCATCGCGTGGGGCCTGGTGGAGGCCGGACTCCCGCTCGGGGTGGCGCTGATCGGCGCGCTCGCGCTGTCGTTCCTCGGCGGGATGGCGATCGAGCGCATCCTCATCCGCCCCGTCGAGAACGCGGACCCGCTGACGATCCTGATCGTCACGCTCGGGCTCTTCATCCTCATCAACTCCGCCGCGGGCTGGATCTGGGGCTTCGAGAACCGCGGCTTCCCGCGCGCGCTGCCGGGCGGCTCGGCCGACATCGCCGGCATCAACATCTCCTACGAGTCGCTGGGGATCGTCGCCGTGCTGCTGATCGTGAGCGGGCTGCTCGCGCTGCTCTTCCAGCACACCAAGCTCGGGCTCGCCATGCGGGCGGCCGCCGCCAACCCGGCCTCTGCGCGGCTCGTCGGGATCAGCGTGGGACGCACGCTGATGATCGGCTGGGGCCTCGCCGCGACGCTCGGCGCGCTCGCAGGCGTGATGGTGGCTCCGCAACTCTTCCTCGACGTCAACTTCATGGGCGGCGTGCTCGTCTACTCGTTCGCGGCCGCGACGCTCGGCGGCTTCGACTCGCCCAAGGGAGCCGTGATCGGCGGCTGGATCATCGGAGTCGCCGAGACGCTGGCAGGCGACTACATCGGCTTCATCGGCTCCGACCTGACGATCCTCGTGCCGCTGGCGATCATCTTCGGCGTCCTGCTCGTGCGACCGAACGGCCTCTTCGGCTCGCCGGAGGTGGTGCGCGCGTGACGCTGCTCACCGTCGAGCGGGACTCGCCCCAGCACCGCCGCCTCAAGCTCGCCGGCCTCGCACTGCTCGTGCTGCTGGCGGTGGTGGTCCCGTTCTTCTTCGGCCCCTACCGCGTCTCGCAGTTCACGCTGGTGCTGGTCTACGCGGTCGCCGTGCTCGGCCTCAACCTGCTCGTCGGCTACTCCGGCCAGATCTCGCTCGGCCACGGCGCGTTCTTCGCGCTCGGCGCCTATACGTGCGCGATCCTGCTCGACCGCACCGGGATCCACTACCTGCTCACGATCCCCGCCGCCGGGCTCGTGTGCTTCATCGCGGGGTTCGCGCTCGGGCTCCCGGCGCTGCGCCTGCGCGGGCTCTACCTTGCGCTCGTCACCCTCGCGATCGCGATCGCCACGCCGGTGCTGCTTCGTCGCTTCGACTCGCTGACCGGCGGCAGCCAGGGCCTCGCCGTCGAGCAGCCGACCGCGCCCGGCTGGTCCGGACTCGCCGACGACCAGTACCTGTACTTCCTATCGCTCGTGGTGGCCGCGCCGCTGTTCTGGTTCGCGGCCGGACTGGTGCGCCGCGACGTCGGCCGCGCGCTGATCGCGATGCGCGACGACGAGACGGCCGCGAAGACGATGGGCGTACAGCTGGCGGCCTACAAGACGCGCGCGTTCGGGCTGAGCTCCACGTTCGCCGGCTTCGCCGGGGCGCTGTTCGTGTTCTCGAACGGGTTCGTGGCGCCCGAGTCCTTCACGCTTGTCGTGTCGTTCTCGTTCCTCGCCGCGGTGGTTGTCGGCGGGCTGGCGACGGTGGCCGGAGCGCTGTTCGGAGCGCTGTTCATCGTGTTCGTCCCCGTGTGGTCGTCCGACGTCAACGACGCGCTGTCGGGCGTGATCTACGGGGCGGCGCTGATTGCGTGCATGTATGTATTCCGCAGCGGGATCATGGGGTTGCTGCGGAGCGGGTTCGCACGGCTGGTGGAGGTTCGAGGGTCAACCAACGGGAGGAACGACGATGAAGTCGACGAGGTGGCTGTGGCTGGTACTGATCGCCGTGCTGGCGCTGGTGCCGGCGGCGTGCGGTCGTGACGACTCCGGGGGCGGCGGCGGTGGCGGAGACAGCGCCTCCGCGGACCCAGGCATCACCGACAAGGAAGTCACGCTCGGCGGCTCCTACCCCTTCAGCGGCCCGGCCTCGGCGTACGGCACGATCGCCAAGGGCGCCGAGGCGTACTTCGCGTTCGTCAATGACAAGGGCGGCGTCGGCGGACGCAAGATCAAATTCACGACGCTCGACGACGGCTACGAGCCCCCGCGCGCGCTCCAGAACGCGAAGCGCCTGATCCAGCAGGACAAGGTCTTCGCGCTCTTCAACACGCTGGGCACCCCGAACAACCTCGCGATCTGGGACTACGTCAACCAGCAGAAGGTGCCGCAGCTCTACGTCGCGACCGGCGCCTCGGACTGGGGCAAGGACATCAAGGCCCACCCGTACACGATCGGCTGGCAGCCGAACTACGTCACCGAGGCCAAGGTCTACGCCGAGTACCTCAAGAAGAACAAGCCGAACGCCAAGGTCGCCGTGCTCTACCAGAACGACGGCTTCGGCAAGGACCTACTCGGCGGCTTCGAGGAGGGGATCGCGGGCTCCGGCATCAAGGTCGTCGACAAGGAGTCCTACAACGTCACCGACCCGACCGTCTCGGCCCAGATGGGGCGGCTCGCGCGATCAGGTGCGGACACGTTCCTGAACATCACCACGCCGAAGTTCTCGGCGCAGGCGATCGCGGCGATCGCCAAGAGCGACTGGAAGCCGCTGCACATCCTCAACAACGTCGGGGCATCGAAGACGCTGGTGCTCGCGCCGGTCGGCCTGGAGAACGCGAAGGGCATCGTCTCCACCGGCTACTTCAAGGACCCCGAGGACGAGCAGTGGGCGGACGATGCCGCGGTCAAGGAGTACCACGCGGCGCTCAAGAAGTACCAGCCGAAGACGAACAGTAATGATGCGTTCGCCATGTACGGCTGGACGGTCGCTCAGACGATGGCGAAGGCGCTCGAGCAGATGAAGGAGCCGACGCGCGACTCGCTGATGGACGCCGTGCGCAACATGGACCTGGAGATCGGGACGATGCTGCCCGAGAACAAGATCCAGACGACGCCGGATGACGGCTATCCCATCGAGGCGATGCAGATCATCAAGTTCGACGGCCAGAACTGGAAGCTCCAGGGCGACCTGATCGAGGCCAAGGCGCAGTAGGAGGAGCGATGCTCGAAGGGTTGATGCAGCACGACCATCCGCTGACGCTCCAGCTCATCCTGGAGCGGATGCGGCGCATGAACGGCGACGCCGAGGTCGTGACGCTCACGGACGACGGGACGACGCGCGCGAGCTACGCCGAGGTGGGCGAGCGCGTCGACCGCCTGTGCCGCGGGCTGCGCGAGCTCGGGGTGGGCGACGGCGACCGGGTGGCGACGTTCGCCTGGAACAGCCAGTACCACCTCGAGGCCTACCTCGCGGCGCCGTGCATGGGGGCCGTGCTGCACACCCTGAACATCCGGCTGTTCCCCGAGCAGCTCGTCTACGTGGTCAACCACGCGGAGGACAAGGTGATCCTCGTCGACGGCTCGCTCGTCGACGCGCTCGCTCAGCACGTCGACAAGTTCGAGACCGTCGAGCACTACGTCGTGATGGGCGAGGGCGACCTCTCCAAGCTCCCGAACGCGATCAGCTACGAGGAGCTGCTCGCAGCGCCAGGAGCCCGGCTTCGACTACCCGGAGATCGACGACCGGGCGGCGGCCGGGCTGTGCTTCACGAGCGGGACGACCGGCAATCCGAAGGGCGTCCTGTACTCGCATCGCTCGAACATCCTGCACACGATGGGGCAGTGCATGGCGGACGGGTTCGGCATCTCGCGCGCCGACCGGATCCTGCCGGTGGTGCCGATGTTCCACGCCAACGCGTGGGGCCTGCCCTACGCGGCGTGCATGGCGGGCGCGAGCCTGATCATGCCCAGCCGCTTCCTGCAGGCGGAGCCGCTGGCGCGACTGATCGAGTCGGAGAAGGTCACGGCCGCCGGCGCGGTGCCGACGATCTGGCTCGACGTCCTGCGCTGGTCGGACGAGCACAAGCCGGACCTCTCGAGCATCCGGATCGTGGCGTGCGGCGGCGCGGCCGTCCCGCGCAGGCTCATGCAGGCGTTCGAGGAGCGCCACGGGATGAGGATCATCCAGGCCTGGGGCATGACCGAGACGAGCCCGCTCGCCTCCGTCGCGCACCCGCCGGCCGACGCCGAGGGCGAGGAGCACTGGGACTACCGCTCGACCGCGGGGCGGATCATGCCGCTCGTGCAGGCGCGGCTCATCAACGACGCCGGCGAGGAGGTGCCGCGGGACGGCGAGTCGACCGGCGAGCTGCAGGTGCGCGGCCCGTGGATCGCCAGCACCTACTACAAGGACCCGGACGCGGACGAGAAGTTCGACGACGGCTGGCTGCGCACCGGCGACGTCGCCTCGATCGACGACCGCGGCTACATCCGGATCTCCGACCGCTCCAAGGACGTCATCAAGTCCGGCGGCGAGTGGATCTCCTCAGTCGACCTCGAGAACGAGCTGATGGGCCACGACGCGATCGCGGAGGCGGCGGTGATCGCCAAGCCCGACGAGCGCTGGACCGAGCGCCCGCTCGCGTGCGTCGTGCTCGAGCAGGGGCAGGAGGTCTCGCCCGCCGAGCTCCAGGAGCACCTCGGCTCGCGCGTGGCGAAGTGGTGGATCCCCGACGAGTTCGCCTACATCGACGAGGTGCCGAAGACGAGCGTCGGCAAGTTCGACAAGAAGGTCCTGCGCAAGCGCCTCGAAGAGGGCGAGCTCGAGACCGTCAGCGAATCCGTACCGGCGTCCCGATCGGCATGAGCTTCGCGAGCCGGACGACCTTCCAGTTCGGCACGCGCACGCAGCCATGGGACGGCCGTCCCGGGATCAGCCCGGGCTGGTTCGTGCCGTGGATGCCGATCACGCCGCCGCCGGGCCAGCCGGTCAGCACGTTCGAGTAGGCGCTCGTCCCGAACGCCCACGGGCCGAACGAGCCACCGAAGCCGCGCAGGCGCTCGCGGATCCAGAAGCGGCCGGCCGGCGTCGGGGTGCCGGGGGCGCCGACGCCGACGCGCGAAGACCAGATCACGCGACCCTTGCGCGTCAGCGTCGCCCGCAGCGTGCTGCGGTTGATCGTCAGCGCGGTGTGGATCTTGTGCAGCCCGCCCAGCGCGTCGCGGCGGACCCACCCCGTGCGGCCGTTCGGCCGCCCGGGGACCCGGATCTTCATCCACGTCGCGCCGTGCGTGCGACGGCTCTTGAGGACCACGTAGACCTCAGGCGGCCCGTCCTCGGTCTTCCAGCGCAGACGCGCCACCGTGCGGGAGTGGCGGTTGGGCGCCTTGCGGACCTTGGAGAGCAGGTTCGCGTGCGCCCAGCGCGTCACCGACCGCTCGGTCGACAGCCGGACATCCGCGCTCGCCGTCGCTGGGACGGCGAGCGCGGTGGCGACCAGCGCGATGGCCGGAAGCCAGACCCTCATCAGCCGGTGAACTGGGGTGAGGGGGCCTGGCGTGCGCAGTGCTGGAAGGAGAGCACCAGCGTGCGCGCGCGTGTCCGGGATGCGGTTCGGAACACGACCCGGGCGGTGACCCGGTGCACTCCGATGCTGAGGCGGCCGGGGGTGACCTTGGCCGTGAACGTCCGCTGGCCGTTGCGGGCCTGGCGGATGGCGACGCGGCGACCGTCCACGAAGAACGTCACGCGACGGATCTGCCGGCCGCTGACGTTCGCGCGGAACGTCCGGTAGACGCACCCGCTCGGGCCGCGGAGCCGTGCCCGGCCGCGCACCTGGCGCTGCTCCTGGGCCGCCAGCACCTGCTGCTGCGGGGCGGGCTTGACCTCCTGCTTGGGCGGCGCCGGCTGGGTCAAGTCGACCGTGGCCGAGTCCTCGTCCTCGACGGTGCCGCCCAGCGGGTCCTTGCCGGTGACGTGGACCGTGTTGGGCAGCGGGTCGGGGTCGCTGGCCGTGACCTTGTGGGTGCACGTGTAGCGCCACAGCTCGCCGGGCTCCAGCGAGTTGTCGCTGTCGCCGGTGATCTTCTGCGGGCCGGCGATCGTGCCGGCGTCGCAACGCGGGTCGCTGAGCGTCACCGCGAGCCCGATGTCACCGGGGTTGGTGACGTCGAAGCGGTAGCCGATGGTGTCGCCGACCGTTGCGGTCGTGCGGTTCGGCGTCTTCTCGACGTTGATCGCCGGGTGCACGATGTCCGTGCAGTGCTGGTCGGTGTCGGTGACCGGCTTGTCCTGCTCGTCGTCGCCGGTCGCGGTCGCGACGTTGCACAGCGGGTCGGCCTCGCCGGAGCCGTGCGCGGGGACGGTCTTGGTGCAGGTGTAGGTCCACACCTCGGCGTCCTCGAGCAGGTCGTCCTGGTCGCCGCCGGTCTTGCTGACCGGGGTGGCCGAGACGGGCGCGCAGCGGTTGTCGGTGACCTTGATGTCGTGCAGCGGCGAGTTGCCGACGTTGCGGACGGCGAACGAGAAGTCCATCTTGTCGCCGTGGTGGACCTGCGCGGGGCCGGACTTGACGACCTCGATGGCCGGCACCAGCTTCGAGTTGACGAACGTGCAGCGCACGGTCTCGCCGGCCGCGACGCGGATGCTCGCCGTGCGCGAACCGACCGCGCCGGTGCTGTCACCGTCGTTGCAGGTGATCGACTTGAGCCGGTAGCCCGCCGCGCTGGACTCGGTCACCGTGTAGGGGTCGGTGCGCGGGAGGACGCCGGTGATCGTCTTCATGCCGCCGTGGGTGAGGCTGAACGCGCCGGCGAAGCCGGTGAAGCCGAAGGACGTGCCGCCCGTCTCGGCCGGCTCGGTCTGCTTGACGATCTCGACCTTGCCCTTGCGCGTGTTCGTGATCGTGCAGGTGACGTCGTCGCCCGGCTTGACGTGGACCCAGTCCGGGCCGTACGTGCGCGCGGCCGTGGTGGTCTTGCAGTTGATCGAGGCCGTGTAGTCGGCGAGGTTGGTGCCGTTCGCCCCGGTCTCCGTGACCTGGTGCGCGCCGACCGTGACGAAGGTGCTCCCGCTGCCGCCGTCGCCGGCTGCCGCCTTGATCGTCGCGCCGTCGACCTTGAGGTCGAAGCGGCCCGCGTCCATGGCGGGGACGAGCTTCTTGATCACGGTGATCTTGGGCTTCTTGTAGTTGCCGAAGTCCTTGCCGGTGACCTTCGGGGCCGTGCTGACGTCGATCGGCCCGTGGCCACACTTGAAGTCGCCGCCCGTGCCGTTGGCGAAGCCACCGGAGGTCGAGGCGTTCGGGTACGAGCACGTCCAGCCGTCGGTCCCCGCCGGCGGGGCGCTTCTCGCGCAGGCGGTAGGTCTTGGGGGTCGTGTACGTGCGCGTCTTGCTGCTGCTCGTCGGCTTGATGCCGTCGATCACGTAGCGGCCGTTCGCGTCGGTGTCGTCGTACGGCTCGCCGGAATCGAGGACGCCGTCGTTGTCGAAGTCCGCCCAGATGCGCCAGTTGGCAAGACCCGGTTCGCCACTGTCGCGCTTGCCGTCGGCATCCAGGTCGTTGAACTTGGTGCCTTCCGCCTTGCAGCTCGTGGTGGTGTACGTGGCGCGCAGACGAGCTGCCGCACGTGCTGGTGTACGTGGCGTACGCGGGTGTCGCGAGAACGGCGGCGAACACCGCAGCCAGCATCGTCGCCATCAGGCGAGACGATCGAATCATTGAGCCCAGCCTCCTGCCGGTGGGGAAGAGCGCTCAGGTTCCCTCCTGAGCGTTGGCGCAGTATGTCGGCAGATGTCCGACCCGTTCAATCGGACATCTGCCTAGAGCGGAGCCGGTCCGTAAACTTCTGGCCATGGATCTCGAGGAGCACACGCTCGAATCCGTCTCGGGGAAGTGCGAGGAGTGCGGGGCCGCGCTGACGCAGCGCGAGATCGAGCTGGCGCTCGAGTCCGGCGGGCCCAACCTCTGCAGCGTGCACCACGCCGAGTCGCTCGAGCTCGACGACCCGGGCGACGACACCGCCGCCTGACGCCCTAGGGCAGCAGCACGATCTTGCCGAGCTTGCCCCCGGCCTGGAATCGCTCGTAGGCCTCGGCCACGGCGTCGAGCGGGTAGGTCGCGCAGACCGGCACGCTGAGATCGCCGGAGGTGAAGCCGGGGAGCACCGAGCGCTCGACGCAGCGCGCGGTCAGCGCCTTCTCCTCGAGCGGGCGGGAGCGCAGGGTCGACGCGTGGATGCTCCCGCGCTTGCCCATCAGCCCGCGCAGGTCGAGCTCGGACTTCGCGCCGGCGCCGATGCCGATCACGACGATCCGGCCGCCGGTGGCGAGCGCCGCGACGTTGCCGGGCAGGTTGGGGGCGCCGACGAGCTCGAGGATGACGTCGAACGGCCCGTGCTCCTCGAAGCCCTCGGGCTCGATCGCCTTGACGTCGAGCGCGTCGATGCGCTCGCGGCTGTCGGGATTGCGGACGGTGGCGGTGACGCGGGCGCCGGCCATCTGGCCGAGCTGGACGCCGGCCATGCCAACGCCGCCGGCCGCGCCGTGGACGAGCAGGCGCTCGCCGGCGCGCAGCCCGGCCTGGGTGAAGAGCGCGTCGTGGGCGGTGGTGAAGACCTCGGGCACGCCGCCGGCCGCCTCCCACTCGAGCTCCGGGGGAACCGGCATCGCCGTGCGCTCGTGGACGACCGCGAGCTCGGCCTGGGCACCGCCCGCCACGATCGACATCACGCGGTCGCCTGGCTCGAAGCGCTGGACGCCGGGGCCGACCGCGACGACCTCGCCCGCGAGCTCGAGGCCGGGGATGTCCTGCGGCGCGCCGGGCGGCGCGGGGTAGCGGCCCTTCAGCTGCATGATGTCGGCGCCGTTGAGCCCGGCGCCGCGGACGCGGATCAGCAGATCGGAGTCGCTGGGGACCGGATCGGGGTGCTCCTCGACGGCGATCGACCCGTCGCGAATCGTGGCTGCGCGCATCGTCGCGATGCTACCTCCGGGGTGGCCCAAGCCGTCCGAACGTCCAGCTGCTCTTGATGACTTCAGGAGTTCGTGCCGATAGTCTCAAGGGTAAGTAACGCTCCGTCAGCATGTCGATCATGCCTGCAATCCCGCGGATTCCTCCGCTGTGGCGAGAGTCACGCATCGGCCTCGAGGCCGCTGCGCTTCGGCGCAGTCCCGTCTTCGACGGCCTCGGCGTCCCGCCGGGAGAGCGCCGCCCGGTCCTGCTGATCCCCGGCTTCATGGCCGGCGACCTGTCGCTCGGCACGCTCGCCGGCTGGCTGCGGCGCAACGGCTATTGCACGCACCGCACCGGCATCCGCGCCAACTTCGACTGCTCCGAGGAGGCCTGCCGGCGCCTCGAGGCGAGGCTCGAGCACATGGCCGAGCGCCACGACGAGCGCGTCGTCGTCATCGGCCAGAGCCGCGGCGGCGTGTTCGCGAAGGCGCTCGCCGCACGGCGGCCGGAGCTCGTCCAGGGCATCGTCACGCTCGGTTCGCCCAGCGTCTCCCAGCTCGCCATCCACCCGCTCGTGCTCGCCCAGGTCGGCCTTGTGAGCGCGCTTGGCACCGCGCACGTGCCAGGGTTGTTCTCGATCAGCTGCCTGCGCGGGAAGTGCTGCTCGGCGTTCCGGGACGCGCTCGAGGGCCCGTTCCCCGAAGACGTCGGCTACGTCGCGGTCTACTCCAAGAGCGACGGCATCGTGAAGTGGAAGTCTTGCCTCGACCCGGCCGCCGACGAGCTCGTCGAGGTCTCCGCCTCGCACTGCGGCATGGGTGTCAACGCCCAGGCCTTCCTCGCCGTCGCGGATGCTTTGAGTCGCTTCCGCGAGCTCGATCCGCTGCTCGCGGACGATTTGCCTCGCGCGGCTTAGGGCGCGAAAGTCAACGGCGGCATTGAGGGGAGGGTGCGGGGTGCCGCGGCGGCTCCGCGGCCGCCGGGTGTGCTGAGTTCGTGGGAACTATTGCCACAAACATCGCAAACCCCCGCGCCAACCGGCTCGTGCGGCCGGGTGTGGTCGATTGGGTCGCACTATCAGCCCCAGGTGACCACACCCGCCCCGACCACGCCGCGGCAGTCCAAACCCACCCCTACCCAGCCGCAGTTGACGTTCGCCGGAAGCTCAGGAGGCTTTACGGATCGCCGCGTCCATCGCGGCGCCGGGGCTCTCGACCGTCTTGCCGTGACCAACCGCAAGCCGGGCCGGATCGAGCGCGCGCAGCGCGCGGGCGGTTGCCAAGAGCCGTCGGGCGGTGCCAGGTCGCGAGCGCGGGCAGCGGGAAGCGCAGGTTGGGCTTCGCCGTCGTGGCGACGCCGCCGAGGGTCGAGAACGCGTCGCCGGCGATCAGCGTGCGGTCGCGGGTGTCCATGAACGCGATCTGGCCCGGCGTGTGGCCGGGGGCGGCGACGACCTCGAGCGAGCCGACGCGGTCGCCGGGCTCGAGCAGGCGGGTGGGCTTGGTCTTCGCGCCCGTGTAGCCGCCGCGGAGCTTCGCGTCGGCGGGCTCGCCGGGCTCAGGGGTCGTGTCCTTGGCCAGCAGCTTCGCGTCGCGGGTGGAGATCAGCACCTCGGCGCCCGGCAGCTCGGCGGCCAGCGCGTCGAGCCCGCCGATGTGGTCCTGGTGGGCGTGGGTGAGCGCGATGCGGACGATCGGGCGGCCCTGCTTGCCTGCCGCGGCGAGGATCGCCTTGGCGGCGCCGCCGCCCATCGTGGTGTCGATCAGCGTCATGCCGTCGTCCTCTTCGACGAGGAACGCGTTGACGATCCCGAGCATCCGCGGGATGCGCGTGATGCTCATGCGCGCTCCAGCAGCGCCACGCACTCGATGTGCGGCGTCTGCGGGAACATGTCGACCGGTCGCACGTGCTTGAGCTTCCACCCCGCCTCGACGAGCTGCGCGGCGTTCGGCGCGAGCGTCGTCGGGTTGCAGGACACGTAGACGATGCGCTCGGGCGCGGCCTCGATGATGCGGCGCACGACCTTCTGCGAGAGCCCCGCGCGCGGCGGGTCGATGACCGCGACGTCGGGCTTGCCGGCCTGCTCGACGAGGTCGCGCATCGCGAGCCGGATGTCGCCGGCGAAGAACGACGCGTTGGTGATCTCGTTCAGGCGTGCGTTCTCGATCGCGTCGGCCACGGCCGGCTCGACGATCTCGACGCCGATGACCTCGCGTGCCCGCGTGGCGAGCGAGAGCCCGATCGTGCCGATGCCGCAGTAGAGGTCGAAGACGCGCTCGCTGCCGCGCAGTGCGGCGACCTCGGTCGCGTGGCCGTAGAGCACCTCGGCCATCTCGGTGTTGGTCTGGAAGAACGCCTCGGGCGAGATCAGGAAGCGCAGGTCGCCGAGCTGCTCTGACAGCTTCGGGCTGCCCTGCAGCAGCGCCGTCTCGCCGCCCTGGGTGGTCTCGCCGAGCCCGGCGGTCTGGGTCCAGAACAGCCCTTCGGCGTCGACCGCGTTGATCAGCGCCTCGGCGTCGAGCGCGTCGCCGCCGGTGCGACCGCCGCGTCCAGCCGACGTTCCGAGGCCGGCGGCGGAGGGCGAGGTCACGAGCCGCACCTGCAGCTCGCCGGTCCGGCGCCCCTCGCGCACGACGAGGTTGCGGAGGAAGCCCTGCTGCGTGCTGCGGTCCCAGGCGCCGAGGCCCTGGCGGCGCAGCTCGGCGAGCGCCTGCTCGCGGGCCGCGTTGCCGCGCTCGGAGGCGAGCTTGCAGTCCTCGAGCGGCAGGATCTGGTCCCAGCGCCCGGGGGCGTGGAAGCCGCACACGAGCGAGCCGTCCTCGCCGGTGCCGAACGAGTACTCGAGCTTGTTGCGGTAGCGCCACTCCTCGATCGCGGGCACGATCGGCTCGAGCTCGTAGCCCTCGAGCCGGCCGATCCGCGTCAGCGCGTCCTCGACCTGCTCCTGCTTGACCTCGAGCTGGCGCGCATACGGCAGCACCTGCCACGGCGCGCCGGGGTGGTCGGCGACGGCCGGGATGCGGTCGGGCGAGGGCTCGAGCAGCTCGACCGTGCGCGCCTCGGCGTAGGCCTTCTTCGACTTGCCGATCTCCGCGCGCACGCGGTCGCCGGGCACGGCGCCGGCGACGAAGACGACGAAGCCGTCCTCACGGCGCGCGACGCCGTTGCCGCCGTAGGCGAGGCGGTCGACGGTGAGCTCGAGCTCGTCCCCGCGGCGGGGACGGGCGAGGGTGGTGGGAGCGGCCATCGCTCCCAGGATGGCAGGCGGTTCGCTAGCCGAGCTTGCGCTCGATGTTCTGCAGCACGGACTTGCGGTTCGCGTTGCGCCGCTCGTAGTCGCGCACCTTGCGCAGCTCCGGCGCGGACAGGTCGCCGAGGCGCTCGCCGACCTCCGCCGCCGTCAGGTCGTCGTAGCCGGAGATCGGGAAGTTCGAGCCGATGCCGGTCGCGCGGCGGGCGCGATCGACCTCGCGCACGATGCGCGTCGGCGTGCCGGTGACGATGCTCTCGAGCTGCGTGATCAGGTCGTCGGTCTGCGAACGGCCGCGCTCGAACAGCGCGGCGACGAGCGCCGTGGCGTCGTCGCGCGTCATGCGCCCGCGGTCGACCGCGTCGTCGACCGCCTCCTGCACGCGCTCGTGCGTGAGCACGACGACCTCGCGCGGATCGAGGTAGCGCGTCAGCTGCTCGCGCAGACCCGGATCCTTGGTAGCGCTCCCACCTCGAGCGCGCGGTGCAGAAGTCTTCTTGCGGCTCGACTGGCGTGCTTGTGGCATGGTCGCCGGACCCTACCCAACGAGCAACTCGAGCAACGCCTTCTGCGCGTGGCGGCGGTTCTCGGCCTGGTCCCAGATGCGCTGGCGCTCGCCGTAGAGGACCGCCTCGGTGATCTCCTCGCCGGGGTGGGCGGGCAGGCAATGCAGCGCGATCGCGTTCGGCGCGGCGCGGTCGAGCAGCGCGTCGTCGAGGCGGTAGGGCGTGAGTGCCTCGCGCCGCGCGGCGGCCTGCGCCTCGTCGTCGCCCATCGAGACCCAGACGTCGGTGTAGAGGACGTCGGCGCCGTCCGCGGCCTCGGCGGGGTCGTCGGTCAGCAGCGCGCCGTGCGACTCGGGGAGCTGGAAGCCGGGCGGCGCCGCCACGCGCACCTCGAGCCCGGCCAATCCGCCGATGATCGCCAGCGAGCGCGCGACGTTGTTGCCATCGCCGACGTAGGCGAGCACGCGCCCCTCGAGGTCGCCGAACGTCTCGCGCACGGTCTGCAGGTCGGCCAGCGCCTGCAGCGGGTGATGCTCGGGCGAGAGCATGTTCACAACCGGGACCTCGGCGTACGCGGCGAGCTCGCGCAGGCGCTCCTCGCTACTCGTGCGCAGCCCGATGACCGCCGCGTGGCGAGAGAACACCAGCGCGGTGTCGCGGATCGACTCGCCGCGCGTGAGCTGGAGCTCGTTGGCGCGCAGCACCATCGGGTGGCCGCCCATCTCCGCGATGCCGGCCTCCATCGAGGTGCGCGTGCGCGTCGAGGGATGCTCGAACAGCAGCGCGGCCGTGCGGCCCTCCAGCATGCGCGAGGCCCAGGGCGTCGCCTTCAGCGCGCGAGCGCGGGAGAGCAGTGCGTGCAGCTCGGGAGCGGTCAGCTCGTCGCCGGTGAGGAAGTGGCGCGGCAAGACCGCACCGTACTACGAGTTGCGCAGCCCGAACCCCCGCAGCATCAGCAGCGCCTTCTCCCCCATCGTCCCCGGCCGGGGCAGCACGCCGAGCTGGACGGCGGAACCGTAGAGGTCGAAGAACGCGCGGATGCGCAGCAGCCGCTCGTCGCGCAGCTCGCAGTAGAGGACCGCGTGGACGATCACGAAGCGGTTGGTGGCGGCGAGTCCGGCGACCTCTCGGCGGTGGGTGGCGAGGACCTTGACCGGGGCGGCGACGAACGGACCGCTCGTCGTCCGGTCGCCGGTGCTCTGCATGCGCGCGTCGGGGAATGCGGTCCACAGCCGGCCCGCGTGCTTGGCGATCGCGGCGGCGCCCTCGAGCGGCTCAGACGTCAGCGGGTCCTCGTAGTGGACGTCGTCGTCGCACAGCGGATCGAAGGCCGCCGGATCGCGCCCGGACCACGCGCGCTCCCACCCGTCGAACAGCTCGTCGACAGTCATCGGCCGACATGATGGACGAGATGCGCGCCGTCCTCCGCCATCGCGAGTTCCGGCTGCTGTGGCTGGCGTCCAGCGCGAGCACGCTCGGGGACGGGATCGTCTTCATCGCACTCGCGCTCTACGTGACCGAGATCGGGACGCCGACCGACGTCGGGCTCGTGCTCGCCGCGCACGCGCTCCCGCTCGTGCTGTTCGTGCTGATCGGCGGCGTGTGGGCCGACCGGCTGGAGCGCCACCGCGTGATGGTCACCACCGACGTCATCCGCGCGCTGCTGCACGGGCTGCTGGCGGTGCTGATCTTCCTCGGCGACGTCCCGATCTGGGCGATCGTGGTGATCGAGGCCGGGTTCGGCACCGCGGAGGCGTTCTTCAGCCCCGCCGCCACCGGGCTGATCCCGCAGACGGTGCCCGAGGACGAGTTGCAGCAGGCCAACGCCGCGGTGTCGGTCGTCCAGAACGCGAGCGAGCTCGTCGGCCCGGCGCTGGCCACCGCGCTCGTGCTCGGCCTCGGCGCCGGCTGGGCGTTCGCGGTCGACGCGCTGACGTTCGTGATCAGCGCGCTGCTGCTCTCGCGTGTCCGCCCGCGCTCGCGCGGGGAGCGGGCGGCGCGCCAGCCGCTGCGCACCGAGCTGGCGATCGGCTGGCGGGAGCTGCGATCGCGCCAGTGGGCGTGGGTCGTGATCGCAGCGACCTCGGTGGCGCTGCTGCTGGCGCTCGCGCCGTTCCTGACGCTCGGGCCGACGGTGGCCGAAGACGAGTACGGGGGCGCCGGCACCTACGGCGCGATCATGGTCGCGCTCGGGGGCGGCACGGTCCTCGGCTCGCTCGTCGGCCTGCGCTGGCGCCCGCGGTACCCGATCCGGTTCGCGATGGCGTGGGGCACGATCTGGCCGCCGGCGATCGCGGTCTTCGCGCTCGCGCCGCCGCTGTGGGTGGTCGGCCCGCTGTTCGTGCTCGTCGGGTTCGGCTTCGCGATGTTCGACGTGTCGTGGGACACCGCGCTGCAGGAACGCATCCCGCCGTACGCACTGTCGCGCGTGAGCTCGTTCGACTGGATGGGCTCGCTCGCGCTGCTCCCGCTCGGCTACCTCCTCGCCGGGCCGCTGGCGGAGAGGTTCGGCGCGGTGGAGGTGCTGGTCGTCGGCGGGGTGCTCGCGTTCCTCGTGCAGGTCCTGGCGCTGATCACGCCGGGGGTGTGGCGGCTGCGCGCGATTCAGCCGAACTCGCCGACACCCTCGTCGGTCGTCGACGCCTCGGCGTAGAGGCGGCGCGGGATCCGGCCGGCCTTGTGGGCGAGGCGGCCGGCCTCGGTGGCGAGGCGGATCGCGCGGGCCATGCTCACCGGGTCCTCGGCGCGCGAGATCGCACTCGCGCACAGAACGGCGTCGCAGCCGAGCTCCATCGCGAGCGCCGCGTCGGACGCAGTGCCGACGCCGGCGTCGAGGATCACGGGGACCTCCGCGCGCTCGCGGATCAGGCGCAGGTTGTACGGGTTCAGCAGGCCCTGGCCCGAGCCGATCGGCGAGCCGAGCGGCATCACCGCGGCGCAGCCGACGTCCTCGAGACGGCGGGCGAGGATCGGGTCGTCGTTGGTGTAGGGGAGGACGGTGAAGCCCTCGTCGACGAGCTCCTCGGCGGCCTCGAGCAGCGCGGGCGCGTCGGGCAGCAGCGTGTGCTCGTCGCCGATCACCTCGAGCTTGACCCAGTCGGTCTCGAACGCCTCGCGGGCGAGCTTGGCGGTCAGCACCGCATCGCGGGCGGTGAAGCAGCCGGCGGTGTTGGGGAGCAGCTGCACGCCCGCGCGGTCGAGCACGTCGACGAGCGAGCCGCGGGCGCTCGGGTCGATGCGCCGCAGCGCGACGGTGACGAGCTCGGAGCCGCTGGCCTCGATCGCCGCGGCGAGCGTCTCGAGCGAGCGGAAGCCGCCGGTGCCCAGCAACAGCCGCGAGGTCAGCTCGCGCCCGCCGATCGTGAACGTGTCCTGATTCCCTGCCTCGGCTTGCGCCTCGTCACCGCTTATGGCTTGCGCCATGTCTCGCGCCACTTCAGCCCCCCTGGATCGCGCGCAGGATCTCGACCCGCGCGCCCTCGCTCAACTCGTGTGCGCGCCACTCCCCGCGCGGGACCACCTCCGCGTCGACGGCGACCGCGACGCCGCGATGCGGCAGCTCGAGGCTCGCCAGCGCCGACTCGACCGTCGCGCCGGTCTCGAGCTCGGTCTCCTCGCCGTTGAGCAGCACCCTCACGCGGTGACCTCCGCGAACCGCGCCGGGTCGCACGCCGCGGCCCACGCCGGCAGCCCTTCGCCCGCGAGCACGGCGATCACGGCCTCGGCGGTGACGTCGGCCAGCAGGATCCCGTTGCGGTAGTGGCCGGTCGCCCAGATCAGCCCGCCCGCCTCGCCGATCGCCGGCAGGTTGTCGGGCGTGCCCGGGCGCAGTCCGGCGCCGAGCTCCTCGATCTCGAGCTCGAGCACGCCGGGCACGACCTCGGCGAGGTCGCGGATCAGCTCGTGCGTGGCGCCCGCGGTCGGCGCGGTGTCCCAGCCGCGCTCCTCGACCGTCGCACCGAGCACGTAGCGGCCCTCGCCGCGCGGCACGAGATAGCCCTCGCGCGTGCGGATGGTGCGGGTGACGAGGTCCTCGCCGCGGGGGTCGCGCAGGCGCATGATCTGGCCCTTCACGGGGCGGACGGGGAGCGCGCCGAGCTTGCCGCTCCAGGCGCCCGCGGCGATGACCACGTGGCGCGCGGGAAGCGTCGCGGGATCGGTGACCCGCTCGCGACGGATCTCGCCGCCGGCCGCCTCCACGGCGTCAGCGAGGGCGGCCACGAGGCGGCGTGGATCGACGGCGCCGTCGCCGGGCACGTCGAGCGCGAGCCGGACCGTCGGGGCGAGCGCGGGCTCCGCGCGGCGGGCCTGGCTCGGGCGCAGCCGCTCGACCGCAAGGTCGAGCTTCTGGCGATACGCGTAGAGCTGCTCGAGCTCCTCGGCCTCGTCGCGGTCGCGCGCGACGACGAGCGTGCCGGTGAGGCTCAGCCCGGGGTCGCGGCCCGACACCCGCTCGAGCTCGCCGCAGAAGTCGGGGAAGCCGGCGAGCGCGCGCAGGCCGAGGTCGAGCAGCGCCTGCTCACCGAACTCGGCCTCCGTCACCGGCGCGAGCATGCCCGCCGCGTAGCGCCAGGCGCCGTCCTCGCCCGCGTCGAGCACGAGCGTGCGCAGGCCGCGCTGGGCCGCGCGCCACGCCACGGCGAGGCCGATGACGCCCCCGCCGACGACGGCTACGTCGTATTGCTCGGACTGCGAAGCCACTGCGTACCACCCTCCCTACGCCGGCATCACCCGGATCAGGTTCGACGGTCGGCGGCCTGTGTGCCGCCCTCTCAGCCCGTTCGGCGGGCTCCCGTGATGCACAAATCGTAGCGCTGCAACACTGCGGGCATGACCCCCCGCGAGCGAGTGTCGGACGCGCGCCTGTACCTGGTCTGCGACGCGCGGCCGCGCGCCTTCCTCGACGCCGCGCTGCGCGGGGGCGCGGACCTGATCCAGCTGCGCGACAAGTCGCTCGACGACGCGGGCCTGATCGAGGCCGCCACGGTGTTCCGCGCCGCCGCGGACGAGCACGGCGCGCTCTTCATCCTCAACGACCGCCCCGACCTCGTCGAGGCGTGCGGCGCCGACGGCGTCCACGTCGGCCAGGACGACGAGACGCCGGCGCAGGCGCGTACGGCCGTCGGCCCCGACCGCATCGTCGGCCGCTCGACCCACGCGCCGGACCAGGCCGACGCGGCCGACGCCGACCCGGACGTCGACTACATGGCGGTCGGCCCCGTCCACGCCACGCCGACCAAGCCCGGCCGCCCTGCCGCCGGACTGGACTACGTCGCCTACGCGGCGCGCACGGTGAGCAAGCCTTGGTTCGCGATCGGCGGGCTCGACGCGGAGACGCTGCCGGAAGCGGTGAAGGCGGGCGCGCGGCGAGCGGTGGTCGTGCGCGCGATCACGGATGCCGCCGATCCTGAAGCGGCCGCGAGAGAGCTGAGCGAACTGCTCGGGGTACAGGTTGGGGCAACGAAGCCGTAAGCGGCGCGCCGGCGGCGGGGCGTCCGCGGCGATCCCCGACGCCGCGGAACTCGAACCGGGAGGACGGAGTCCGGACGGTTCCCGCGGGCGGGGAGTCGACCGCGGGCGACCCGCCCGGCCGGCGCGCCCGCGATGGAGCGCGGCTACGCCCGAAGCCGCGCACGAAACGACGAAGCCCGCGCGTCACTCGAGCCACTCCAACCCGGCGAGCGGCCAATAGCCGTCACCGTCGCGGCGATCGTGGCGCTGCTCATCGCCATAACCAACGTCGTCCTCTTCTACAGCGGCTGGGAGGTCCAGGGCCAGGAGCCGAGCACGAGCGGGACCTGGGTCTTCGTCGGGATCATGCTCGCCGCCGCCGTCGGGATGTGGCGCCGCAAGTACTGGGCCGTGCTCGGTTTCGAGATGCTCCTCGGCATCGCCATCATCGGCACGGCCGCGGCGCTGCTGCGCGCGTCGAACCTCGCGGCCGTCGCGCTGTGCTTCGGGATCTTCGCCGTCTGCGGACCGCTGTTCTGGTTCCTGATCCGGGCCATGGCACGACTGCAGATGCCGACACGCACGCGCTAGGTTCTTTCGCCATGCCTGACTCCTCCTACGACTGCATCGTCATCGGCTCGGGACCGGGCGGCTACGTCGCCGCCATCCGTGCCGCGCAGCTCGGCATGAAGACCGCCGTCGTCGAGCGCGACGTCGTCGGAGGCCGCTGCCTCAACTACGCCTGCATCCCCGCCAAGGCCGTCCTGCGCGTCGCCGACGTGCTGGCCGAGATCGACGAGGCGGACGACTTCGGCATCTCCGTGCCCGAGCGCTCCGTCGACTTCGCCAAGGTCATGGCGCGCCGCGAGAAGGTCATCTCGACGCTGACCGGCGGCGTCGCGGGCCTGTTCAAGAAGAACAAGATCGAGTACATCGAGGGCCACGGCTCCGTCACCGACGACGGCAACGTCAAGGTCGGCGGCAACTTCGACGGCACCGAGATCGAGGCGAAGACCGTCATCCTCGCCACCGGCTCGGTCCCCAAGCCGCTGCCCGGCACCGAGTTCGGCGGCCGCATCATCGGCACCGAGGAGGCGTGGGCGCTCGAGGACCTGCCCGAGACGATGGTCGTCGCCGGCGCGGGCGCGTCGGGCGTGGAGATCGCCTCCGCCTACGGCCGCCTCGGCACGAACGTGATGCTGTTCGAGGCGCTCGACCGCGTCGTCCCCGCCGAGGACCCGGACATCTCGAAGATCGTCGGGCGCGGGCTCAGCAAGCAGAACATCAAGATCCACACCGGCACCAAGGTCGAGAACGTCGAGACCGGCGACGACAAGGTCACGTTCTCCTTCGGCGACGAGACCGCCGAGACCGAGTGGTTCGTGATCGCCGCCGGGCGCGGCCCGGACGTCGAGGGCCTCGGCCTCGAGGAGGCCGGCGTCAAGCTCGACGACCGCGGGCTGATCGACGTCGACGGCGCACTGCGCACGTCGGTGAAGGGCGTCTACGCCATCGGCGACCTCGTGCGCGGCCCCGCGCTCGCCCACAAGGCCTCCGACGAGGGCATCATCGCCGTCGAGAACGCCGCCGGGCTGGAGACGCACCCGATCGAGTACGTCGACATCCCGCGCGCGACGTTCTGCACCCCCAACGTCGGCTCGTTCGGGCTGACCGAGGAGCAGGCGCGCGAGCAGGGCTTCGACGTCGTCGTCGGCAAGGTCAACTACGGCGCGGTCGGCGCCGGCACGGTCTACGGCGACCGCGGCGGCATGATCAAGATCATCGGCGAGAAGAAGTACGGCGAGCTGATCGGCGGCCACATCGTCGGGGCACGCGCGACCGAGCTGATCCAGGAGCTCGTGAACGCCCGCGCGCTCGAGGGCGGCTACCACGAGGTCGCGCGCATCGTGCACGGCCATCCCACCTTGTCCGAGGCCGTCATGGAGGCCGCACGCGCGGCCGACGGCTGGCTGATCCACGGCTGAGTGATGGCCGGGGCGACCCCCGAGCAGCCGACCTTCTATTACGACCTGGCGTCCCCCGAGGCCTACCTCGCGGCCGAGCGGTCGGCGTACGTGCTCGGCACGGTCCCGGAGTGGGAGCCGGTGCGGCTCTCGGGCCTGCGCGCCGGTGAGGTCGGGCCGTTCCGCTGCAACGCCGAGGTCGACGCCTACCGCGAGGACATCGAGCGCCGCGCCGTGAAGCACGGGCTGCAGCCGGTGCGCTGGCCCGACCCCTTCCCGCCCGACGCCGAGTGGGCGATGCTCGTCGCCACCTACGCGAAGCAGATCGGCCGCGCCGTCGCGTTCTCGCTCGCCGCGTTCCGCCAGGCCTACGCGGCGGGCCGCGACCTCGGCCACCCCGACACCGTGCTGCTCGCCGCGGCCGCGTGCGAGATGCACCCGGCGGCGATCGAGAAGGGCGCGGACCGCGACTCGATCCGCCGCCGCCTCGACGAGGCCACCGACGCCGCCGGGGCGCTCGGCGTGCTCGAGGTCCCGGCCGTGCGCGTCGGCGACCGCATCTTCCACGGCGACCGCGAGCTCGAGGCGGCCGCCGGAGCGCTCGCGGCATGAAGGCCAACCGCGAGTACAAGCTGATCGTGCGCAAGAGCGGCCGCGGGCCGGCGCTGCTGCGCGGCCCGGGCGGGACCGACCACATCGAGGTCGTGGAGATCGCCACCGGCGAGGTCGCCCTGTTCTGGGACACCCAGCCGGCGCAGACCGGGCGGCTCGCGCGCGGGCTCCGCGCCGACTTGTCGGCGCTCGACGCCGACGCGTTCATCGCGAAGTGGCGGCGGTGGCAGGCGGCGTGAGCGGGCTTCGCCAGCGGATGCGGTCCGGCGAGCCGCTCCTCGGCACGTTCCTCGACCTCGGCTCCGCGCTCGCGGCGGATATCACGGCGGGCGCCGGCTTCGACTGGCTCGTTGTCGACCTCGAGCACGGCGCCGGCGGGCGCGAGGCGACGCTCGCGCAGCTGCAGGCGGCGCGCGCGCCGGTGATCGTGCGCGTGCCGAGCGCGGACAGCGAGGAGACCGGCTGGGTGCTCGACCACGGCGCCGCGGGCGTGCTCGTCCCGCGCGTGCAGGGCATCCGCGAGGCCGCTCGCGCGGAGGCGGCCACGCGCTACGGGGCGGCCCGCGGCCTCGACCCCGGCGCGCGCGCCTCGGGCTTCGGCCGCGACGCGGGCTACGCCGAGCGCGCCGACGAGGAGCGCGTGGTGATGATCCAGATCGAGACCCGCGGGGCACTCGACGACGTCGACGACATCGCGCGGCTGCCCGGCGTCGACGCGCTGTTCGTCGGCCCCTACGACCTCGGCGTCGCGCTCGGCGTCACGCCCGGCGCCGCCACGCCGGAGGTGCAGAAGGCGGCCGGCCGCGTGGCCGAGGCGGCGCGCGACCAGGGCAAGGCCGCCGCGGTCTTCCTCGGCGACCCGGCGCTGGCACCCGTGTATCGCGAGCTCGGGTTCACGCTCATCAGCGCGGGCTTCACGAGCGCGCTCCTGGCCGGCGCCAGCGACGCGATCCTGGCGGCCCTGCGGCCGTGATCCTGCGGCTCGTCCGCATCGGCATCCCGGCCGCGATCGCGGCGGCGGGCGTCGTCTTCCTGATCGCCGGCGAGGGCGAGAACGACCAGGGCGCGGGGATCGCGCTGATCGGCGTCGCGCTCGTGGTGATGCTGCTCAACCTCGCGCTGCGTCTCGGCATCTCCTCGACCAAGGACCGCGAGCGCGAGGAGGCCGCGCGCGAGGAGTTCGACCGGACGGGTCGCTGGCCCGACGACTGAGCGGTTCAAGTTTTCTGACCATTGCGCCGATGGTGGGTCGGCAGCATGGATACGACGTTCTCAGCACCGCCCCCGGGCGCCGCCGTTCCCCCCGCGGCGCGCCCTTCGGGCCCCTCCCCTCCGCAGCCCGCGAACCGCAAGGAGCTCGACTCCCACCGCGTGCTCGCGCGCCTGCTCGACGGCCTCGTGGCCGGCGCGCCGGCGATCGCGTTCGCGCTCGGCGTCGGGCGCAGCCTCGAGATCTTCCTCGTCTCGCTGACGCTCGCCTACTTCTTCATCTGCGAGGCGCTGTGGGGCCAGACCATCGGCAAGCGGGTGCTCGGGCTGCGCGTGCTGATGCATGACGGCCGCCCCGCGACCGCGAGCGCCGTCTCCGCGCGCACGGTGTTCCGCCTGATCGACGACGGGCCGATCGGCCTGGTCGTGATGCTGCTCACGGGCAAGCGCCGGCAGCGCATCGGCGACCTCGTCGGCGGCACGATCGTCGCCCGCGCGGTGCCCGGCGTGCCGCACGCCGCACTGTCGCCGATGCTGCTCGTCTACCCGGTCGCCTGGTCGATCGGCGCGATCGCGCTCGCGCTCTCCACGCAGCCGCACGACAACTACCTCGCCGCCGTCGACCAGGTGTGCCAGCAACGCCGCGACACGTTCGCCGCGTCGGCGCCCGGCGACGTCACCATCGCCCGGATGGTCAGCTGGGTGCATGCCGACCACCGCGCGATCGGCGCGCTCAAGGCCCCGTCCGGCGCCCAGGACCTGCGCAAGGAGATCCTCGCCATCGACGCCGAGATGGTCGATGCCATCGACCAGGCCGTGGCGCGCGCCGAAGCCCAGCCGGACCCGGCCTCGGCGTTCTCCCGCGAGGTCGCCGGCATCCAGGCGCGCGAGCAAGCGGTGGACGCGCGCTACGCCGAGCTCGGCCTCAAGGCCTGCGCCGGCCAGCCCGCCTAGGCGCGGGGTACTCGACCCCCCAGGTGGCGGGTGCGGCCGCGTCGAATCCGGCACGCCGGGAGTCACGCGCTAACGTCCGCGATCCCATGGCTGACGTAACCCAAGAGGAGAGGGAACGGGCCGCGCAGCGAGAGCTGCCGGAGCGCGACGCCGCGCGCGAGTGGCTCGAGTCGATGATGCTCATCCGCCGCTTCGAGGAGCGCGCGGGCGAGATGTACGCGAAGGCGAAGGTCGGCGGCTTCCTCCACCTCGCCATCGGCGAGGAGGCGACGATCGTCGGCGCCGTCCGCGCGATGCGCGACGAGGACTACCTGATCTCGACCTACCGCTCGCACGGCCACGCGCTGTCGCGCGGCGCGGATCCCAACAAGGTCATGGCCGAGCTGTTCGGCCGCGAGTCCGGCGTCTCCCACGGCCGCGGCGGCTCGATGCACATGTTCGACCTCGAGAACCGCTTCATGGGCGGCTACGGGATCGTCGGCGGCAACCTCCCGCTCGCCGCGGGCATGGCGCTGTCCTCCGACTACCGCGGCACTGAAGAGGTGACGCTCTGCGTGTTCGGCGACGGCGCCTCCAACCAGGGCACGTTCGGCGAGACGCTCAACCTCGCCGCCCTGTGGCGCCTGCCGGTCGTCTTCATGGTCACGAACAACCAGTTCGGTATGGGCACCGCGCTCGAGCGCCACTCCGCCGTCACCGACCTGCACCGGCGCGGCGAGGGCTTCGGCGTGCCCGGCATGCGCTGCGACGGCATGGACGTGCTCGACACCCACGCGGTGATCGGCGAGGCGCTCAAGCAGGCGCGCGAGGAGCGCCGGCCGGTGCTCGTCGAGGCGATCACCTACCGCTTCCGCGGCCACTCGATGGCCGACCCCGAGGAGTACCGCACCAAGGAGCAGGTCGCCGAGTGGCGCAAGAAGGACCCGATCCAGATCTTCGCGCGCAAGCTCGAGGAGGAGGGGATCCTCGAGGACGGCGAGGCCGACAAGCTGGACGAGGCGATGGTCAAGGTCGTCGACGACTCCGTCCGGTTCGCCGACAAGTCGAAGTTCCCGCCGCCCGAGTCGCTCTACGACGACATCTACGTGCTCGGCGACCAGGTCAAGGGCTGGTACTCGGTCGACGAGCGCTCCGCCGGCGTGCACGCGGGCGAGAAGGAGCGCGAGCTCGCCAAGGAGGAGCTCGGCCCGACCGACGCCTACGGCGACGCGGTCGAGCAGGCCTCGCGCGAGGACCTCGGGCTCGAGAAGGCGTCCGACGAGGCGCAGGCCGAGGACGACGACGCCGAAGAGGCGGAGAAGGACTGATGGCCGTCGTCCGCTACCGCGAGGCGTTGAATCAGGCGCTCCGCGAGGAGATGCAGCGCGACGAGAACGTCTACCTCATGGGCGAGGACATCGGCGTCTTCAACGGCGCGTTCAAGGTCACCAACGGGCTGCTCGAGGAGTTCGGCGAGAAGCGCGTGCGCGACACGCCGATCTCGGAGAACACGATCGTCGGGATGGGCGTCGGCTCCGCGATGACCGGGCTGCGCCCGGTGGTCGAGCTGATGACGATCAACTTCTCGCTGCTCGCGCTCGACCAGATCGTCAATCACATGGCGACGATCCACTACATGTTCGGCGGCCAGGTCCGCGTGCCGATGGTGGTGCGGATGCCGCAGGGCGCCGGCCACCAGCTCGGCCCGACCCACTCGCACTCGTGGGAGGCGCTGTTCCTCCACGTGCCGGGCATGCTCGTCGCCACGCCGTCGACCGCGGCCGACGCCAAGGGGCTGCTGAAGTCGGCGATCCGCGACGACAACCCCGTCATCTTCATCGAGCACGAGTACCTCTACGGCCAGCGCGGCGAGGTGCCTGACGACGACGACCACACCGTCGACTTCGGCCAGGCCGCGATCCGCCGCGAGGGCGACGACGTGACGATCATCGGCATCTCGCGCATGGCGGTCACGGCGGAGAAGGCCGCGAAGGTGCTCGCCGACGAGCACGAGATCGAGGCCGAGGTGATCGACCCGCGCACGCTGCGCCCGCTCGACCTCGACACGATCCTCGAGTCGGTGCGCAAGACCAACCGCGCGGTGATCGTCGAAGAGGGCTGGCCGCACGGCGGCGTCGGCGCGAACCTCGCGGCGCTGATCCAGGAGCAGGCGTTCGACTACCTCGACGCGCCGATCGCTCGCGTCACCGGCGCGGACCTCCCGATGCCGTACTCCAAGCCGCTCGAGCAGATCGCCTACCCGCACGAACCGCAGATCGTCGAAGCGGTTCTCGCGACGTTCCGCGACCTCTAGGGGGAACGCTGGCCCAGAGGGCGGGGAACGCTGGCCTAGAGGGCCGGTTCCCCTGCGACTGACTCGCAGGAAGTATTAGAACCGCCGGGGCTCCGGGGGCGCATCCGTTTGCGTCCCCAACTGAAGGAGCGCTCATGCGCAAGTCCACCGTCCTGGGCGCGGCCGCAGCCGCCGCGCTCGCCGCCGGCTCGCTGGCGGTTCCGGGCGTCTTCGGGTCGTCCCACCGAGAGGCGCCGAGGATCATGCTCGACCCCAGCGCGGACAACACGGACGTGTACGCGTTCACCGCGCCGGACGCGCCGCACAGCCTCACCGTCGTGGCGAACTGGATCCCGCTGGAGGACCCGGCGGGCGGCCCGTACTTCGGGAAGCTCGATCCTCGTGCTCGCTACTACGTGAAGGTCGACAACACCGGCGATGGGCGCGAGGACGTGGCCTATCGCTGGAAGTTCACGAACGAGTACCGCAACCCGAATTCGTTCCTGGATGCCGCGCCGACGGTCGACTCGGCCGACGACCCGGACATCAACTTCCTCCAGCGGTACGACCTCTGGAAGGAGACGTACAAGAACGGGCATCGCGTGAAGACCACGAAGCTGGCCAACGACGTGCCCGTCGGACCGGCCAACACGGGCCCGAAGACGGTGCCGGACTACGCCAAGGCGCAGGCGGGCGCGATCAAGTCGCTGCCGGGCGGCGGCAAGACGTTCGTCGGCCCGAGCGACGATCCGTTCTTCGTCGACCTCGGCGCCGTGTTCGACGGCATCAACATCGACAAGCCGGGCCGGCCCAACATCGGCCTCGGCAACCAGGGCGGCGGCAAGGACGACGTGGCGTCGTACAACACGCACTCGTTCGTCCTGCAGGTGCCGGAGTCCGAGGTCACGCGCGACGGCAAGAACGTCGCCGGCATGAAGTCCGCCAACGCCCCGGTCGGCGTGTGGGCCACGACGGAGCGCCGCCGGGTCAACGTGCTCGGCCACGGCAAGCGTCACGGCAAGCGGTGGGTCCAGGTCAGCCGTCTCGGCAACCCGCTGATCAACGAGGTGATCATCCCGATCGGTCAGAAGGACAAGTTCAACCGGACGTCGCCCGCCAACGACCTGAAGAACTTCGGGACGTACGCGCTCAACCCGGAGCCCGCGCGGCTGCTGAACGCCCTGTTCAAGCTGGGCGTGAAGGAGACCAACCGCACGGACATCGTGCAGGCGCTCCTGACCGGCATCCCGGGCCTGACCCAGATCGGGTCGAACCCGGCGCCGGCCGACACGCTGAAGCTCAACCTCGGCGTGGCGCCCAGCTCCTCGCCCAGCCGCTTCGGCGTGCTGGCGAACGACCTGGCCGGCTTCCCGAACGGCCGCCGGCTGGCTGACGACGTCACCGACATCGAGCTCCGCGTCATCGCGGGCGCGCTGCTGAAGCCCGAGCAGGGCGGCAAGCAGATCCCGCTCGGCGACGGCGTCGACCAGAACGACAAGGCGTTCCGGTCGAGCTTCCCGTACGTGGCACTCCCCACGGACGGGCTGACGGGCCTGAGCAAGCGGACGGAGCCGGCGCACGCGCCGGTCCCGCAGCCGCCGGCCTGAGGTCCACGAGGCACGAGGCGGGGCCGCACGGATCGCGGCCCCGCACTCGCGCCGCTGGAGAACCCACATGACCTTCCTCGTGAACACCTCCTTCGGCCGCGCGGCGCTCGCCGCCGGCCTCGCCTTCCTCGTCGCGCTCGCCGTGTTCATGGCGCGCGGCGACGATCCGGTCGCGCCTCGCGGCCCGTCTGCCGAAGTGGGCAGCGTCCGCCCATCGTCGGCGAGCACCGCCGCCGAGATCCGCCGCCTGCAGGCCGCGGTGCGGCGCTCGCCCAGCGCCGCCGCCCCTCGCGTCGCGCTCGCCGGCGAGTACCTGCAGCGCGTCCGGGAGACCGGCGACGCCGCGTTCTACGCCCGCGCCGAGACACTGCTGCGCGGCGTGCTCGCCCGCGATCCGGACAACGCCGACGCGCTGGTCGCGCTCGGCGGCCTCGCGCTGTCGCGGCACGACTTCCGTGGCGGGCTCGCACTGGCGCGGCGCGCCGACGCCGGCCTGTCGGCGCTGCCGGTCGAGGTCGACGCGCTCGTCGAGCTCGGGCGCTACGGCGAGGCGCGACGGACGCTGCAGCGACTGGCGAACCTGAAGCCGAACCTCTCCACCTACGCCCGCGTGTCCTACCTGCGCGAGCTGCACGGCGACCTGCGCGGTGCGGCCTCGGCGCTCGCCCTGGCCTCCGCGGCGAGCGGGCCGGCGCCGGAGAACGCGGCGGCCATCGACGTGCTGCGCGGCGACCTGGCGCTCGTCCGCGATCGGCCGAATGAGTCGCGCGCCGCGTACACGCGGGCGCTTGCCGCCGCGCCGATGTATGCGCCGGCGGAGGCCGGGCGAGCGCGACTGGCTGCGCATCAGGGCCAGCTCGTGACTGCCATCCGCCGCTACCGCGCGCTCGTGGCGCGGCTGCCGCTGCCCGAGTACGTCATCGCGCTCGGCGAGGCGGAGCTGGCGGCCGGGCGGCCGGGCGCCGCACGCGAGACCTTCGCGCTCGTGCGGGTGCAGCAGCGGCTGCTGGCGCGTGCCGGCGTCAACACGGACGTGGAGCTCGCGGTGTTCGAGAGCGATCACGGAAGCCGCGCGCGCGGGCTGGCGCTCGCGCGGCGCGCCTGGGCGAATGCCCCGAGCGTCCGCTCCGCCGACGCGCTCGGCTGGGCGCTGACGCGCAGCGGCCGTGCTGATGAGGGGCGGCGCTGGGCGCGGCGCGCGCGGCGGCTCGGGTCGGCCGATCCGCTGTTCGCCTTCCACGCGGGCATGAGCGCGCGCGGGGCTGAGCGGCGGAAGCTCCTGCGGTTCGCGCTCGACCATGGGCTGGGCGCGCGGCCGTGGCAGGCGAAGCAGGCACGGGAGGCGCTGCGATGAAGCGCGCGCTCCTCCTCTTCGCCGTCCTGTTCACCGTGCTCGCCGCGCCCGCGGGCGCGCACCCGCTGGGCAACTTCTCGATCAACCACGTCGCCGAGGTCTCCGTCTCCACCGACCGCGTCGACGTCCGCTACCTGCTCGACCAGGCCGAGATCCCGACGTTCCAGGAGCGCGGTGTCGCGCAGGCGGAGCGGGTGCGGCGCAAGCAGGCCGAGGTGCTGCGGCACCTGCGGGTCGAGGCCGACGGCCGGCCGCTGACGCTCACGCCCGGGGCGCCGCGCCTCGAGCTGCGAGCGGGCGCCGGCGGGCTGAAGACGACGCGCTTCGAGCTCGCGCTGAGCGCTCGGGTGCGCGCGCGCACGGTCGTGGTGCACGACGAGACGTTCGCCGGCCGCGTCGGCTGGCGCGCGATCGTCGCGCGCCCCGGCGAGGCCACCGCAGTGCGGTCGAACGTGCCCGCCGCGGACCCGACGCGCGGCCTCACCCGCTACCCCGCGGACGCGCTCTCGAGCCCGGCTGACATCCGCGCCGCCCGCCTCGACGCGCGGCCGGGAGACGGCACGGTGAGCGCGCCTGGGCCGGACGCGAAGCGCGCGCCCTCGGGTACCGCGGACGGCGCGCCTTCCGGCGGCGCCCCGGACCGCGGGGGCGAGGATGGGCTGTCGGGCCTGTTCGCGGACGCCGCCGCCGGCCGCGGCGTGCTGCTCTTCCTCCTCCTCGCCGCGTTCGGCTGGGGCGCGGTGCACGCGCTCTCGCCCGGGCACGGCAAGGCGATGGTCGCCGCCTACCTGGTCGGCACGCGCGGGACCGCGCGACACGCCGCCGCGCTCGGCGCGACGGTGACCGTCACCCACACCGCCGGCGTGCTGCTGCTCGGCGTCGTCGCGCTCACGCTGTCGGCGTTCGTGCTCCCCGAGCAGCTGTATCCGTGGCTGAACCTCGCTTCGGGGCTGCTCGTGGTCGTCGTCGGCGCCGCCGTGCTGCGCTCGCGCGCCCGCAAGCGCAAGGCGCATCACCACCACCATCACCACCACCACGGCCCCGAGGAGCTGTCGACCCGCGGCATCCTCGCCATGGGCGCGTCGGCCGGGCTGATCCCGTGCCCGTCGGCGCTCGTCGTCCTGCTCGCCGCCGTGGCGCAGAACCAGCTCGTGCTCGGGCTGGTGATGATCGTCGCCTTCAGCCTCGGGCTCGCCGCGACGCTGACCGTGCTCGGCATCGCGGTCGTCCATGCGACGCGCCTCCCGGTGCCCGGCCGGCTCGCCGCCGCGCTGCCGACCGCGAGCGCGCTGGTGATCGTCGGCGTCGGCGCGATGCTCACGTTCCAGGCCGCGGGGCAATTCGCATGATCCGATCTCGCGTCCGCTGCGAAGAGTGGATCGACCAGGCCGTGCGGGAGCGGCGCGACCTGAAGGAGAGCCCCCGCATGTCCTACTCGCACTGCGCCGAGCGACTGCCCCTGCCCACGCCGACCGCCGCGCTCGGAACCCTCCGCGCCCGCGGCCTGCGCATCTCCGCCGCCCGCCGCCAGGTGGTCGACGCGCTGTTCGCCGCCGAAGGCCCGGTGAGCGCCGAGGCGCTCGCCCGCAGCACCAAGGCGGACCTCGCGTCCGTCTATCGCAACCTCGACGCGCTCGAGCAGGCCGGCATCGCGCACCACGTGCACGTCGGCCACGCGGCCGGCCGCTACGTCCTCAGCGGCCGCGACGCGGGCGGCTACGCGGCGTGCGAGCGCTGCGGCCGCCACGTGCCGCTCGAGCACGGCCGACCTCGCCGGCCTGCGCGCGACGGTGCATGAGCTGACCGGCTTCGCCTGCGACTTCTCGCACTTCCCGCTCGTCGGCACCTGCCCCGACTGCGAGGCCACCCGATGATCGACCTCGACCCCGTCTTCGCCCCCGTCGAGCACCTCGACGAGTCCCTCGCCAGCCTCTTCGAGGGCGCACCGATCGCCGTCGCGCTCGGCGTCGCCTTCCTGCTCGGCCTCCGCCACGCCACCGACCCCGACCACCTGATGGCGGTCACCGCGCTCGTCGCCCGCGACGAGCGCGGCACGCGCTCGGCCGCGCGCCTCGGCGCGGTCTGGGGCGCCGGCCATGCGACCGCGCTGCTGCTCATCGGCCTGCCGCTGATCCTGCTCGGCACGGCGCTCCCGCCGGTGCTCGAGTCGACCGCCGAGACGGCGGTCGGCGTCGTGATCATCCTGCTCGCGCTGCGCGTGCTCGTCCGCTGGGCCCATCGCAACCGCGAGCACGACCACGACCGCCCGCTGCGCACGCCGCGCGAGGCGTTCGGAATCGGCCTCCTGCATGGCCTCGCCGGCACCGGTGCGGTCGTGCTGCTGCTGATCGCGGCGCTCCCGAGTCCGCTCGCGGCGTCGGCCGCGCTGGCCGTGTTCGCGCCGATGTCGGCGGTCTCGATGGCGGTCTGCACGTCGGGCTTCGCGTGGACCCTCACGCGCCCCGCCGTGATGCCCGTCTACCGGGCCGTGCTGATGCCCGCGCTCGGCGCCATGGGTCTGCTTTTCGGTCTCGCCTACGTGGGCGTGGCATGAGACTGACGTCGCACCTCAAGCCGGACGTGCGGAAATGCCGATGCAAGGCCGGATGCGTCCGTACCAACGCCTACACGCGCACGCCCTGCGGCTGCGCGAGAGCGTCATCGCCCGTCTTCTGCTCACGCTCATCCTGGCGCTCAGTGCGGTCGGCACGTTCCAGTACTTCGTCGTCGGCAAGCGGGTCGAGCACGACCTGATCCGCGAGCACGCCGCGGTCCACGCCGCCGACGCGCGCTCGCTCGAGCAGCGCGCGGAGGAGGCGGAGGGCAACCGTTACCAGTCGCCGCTCAGCGAGGTGACGAAGGTCCTCGCCGCGATCGCCGAGCGGCCCGACACCAGGGATGTCGCCGTCCTGGAGACCGACGGCACCGTGCTGATCTCCCCGATCGCCGGCCAGGTCGGCGTCCTGCGCGAAGACCCACTGGTTACGAAGGTCGCGCGCACGCACAAGCCGGTCACCGGCGTGGCCGCGAGCCACGACCGCAACGCCTACATCACACCGATGCACCTGCTCGGCCGCGACGTCCTGTTCGCCGAGTACCGCGACGGCGAGGCGCTGCGCGCCGGCGTCGCCTCCTTCCGCGACAGCCTCGGGCTCTTCGTGCTGCTCAGCCTGCTGATCGCGCTGCCGCTGTTCTACGTGCTCGGCGGCCGCAGCGTCGGCGTGCTCTACCGCGCCGCCCTCCAGCGCGCGCGCCGTGACGGCCTCACCGATCTCGACAACCACCGCGCCTTCCAGGACGAGCTCGCCCGCGCCGTCGGCGAGGCGTCGCGCTACGCCAGCACCGTGACGCTCGCGCTGCTCGACATCGACGACTTCAAGTTCGAGAACGACCGCCACGGCCACCAGCACGGCGACCGCCTGCTGTGCGAGCTCGCCGAGCTGCTGCGCGAGCAGCGCGCCGGCGACCGCGCCTTCCGCCTCGGCGGCGACGAGTTCGCCGTCCTGCTCGCGCACACGAGCGAGGCCGACGCCGACATCCCGCTCGAGCGCATCCGCACCGCGGTCGAGCGGCGCCTCTCGGGCGTCACCACCAGCATCGGCTTCAGCGCCGCGCGCGCCGACGACCGCGAGCCGAGCTCGCTGTGGGGCCGCGCCGACGCCGCCCTGCTCGAGGCCAAGCGCCGCGGCGGCAATGCGATCGTCGCCTCCACCGAGGTCGCCGACAGCGTCCCGGTCGTGACGATCGAGAAGGTCCGCGCCGTGCGCTCGCTGATCGACGCGGGCGCGGTCGACGTCGCGTTCCAGCCGATCTGGCATCTCGCCGGCACGCGCGTGCTCGGCTACGAGGCGCTCGCGCGGCCCCGCTCGTCGGACCTGTCCGGTCCCGGCGAGGCGTTCGAGATCGCCGACTCGATCGGGCGCGGGCACGAGCTCGACGCCGTCTGCCGCCGCGCGACGCTGCGCGCCGCCGCCGACCTGCCGAAGGACGCGCTGCTGTTCCTCAACGTGTCGCCGCAGACGCTCGAGCACGACGGGCTCGCCGGCGACAGCCTCGTGCTCGCCGTGCGCGGCGCCGGCTACGAGCCCGAGCAGGTCGTGCTCGAGATCACCGAGCGCACCGACGCGCGCAAGGAGCTGCTGATCCCCGAGGCGGCGCGGCTGCGCTCGCTCGGCTTCAACCTCGCGCTCGACGACGTCGGGGCCGGCAACGCGGGCCTCGAGATGCTGCGCGCGCTGCCCGTCGACTTCATCAAGATCGACCGCGCCGTGGTGGCGAACGCGGTCGCGGACCGCAGCGCCCGCGCGGTCATGCTCGCGATCATGGCCTTCGCCCACGAGAGCGGCTCGTTCGTGATCGCCGAGGGCATCGAGACCGAGGCGATGCTCGAGCTCGCCCGCGATCCGGAGCCCGAGGGCGAGGTCCGCCCGGCCGGCGCCCACGGCGCCCAGGGCTTCCTGCTCGGCCGCCCCGCACCGGTGCCGTCGGAGTCGCCGCGCTACGACGCGACGCTGCAGACGCTGACGGACCTGACCGCCGACCGCGAGCGCCGCCGCATCGCCGCCGCCCTCCAGCGCGGCGACGAGCTCTACCGCGTGCTGCTGCGCACGGTGCCGGACCTGATCGTCGCGCTGTTCGACCGCGACCTGTGCTGTCAGGTCATCGACGGCGGCATGGGCTCGATCGATATGTGGCGCGAGATCCTCGAAGGGAAGACGGTCTTGGAAGCGCTCGGCGGCGACGCCGACGCCGAGCGCCTCGACGCGCTGCTGCGGCCGGTGCTGGAGGGCGAGCTGACCGACTTCGAGTTCGTCGGGCGGCGCAGCGGCATGCACCTGTCCGTGCAGGCCGTGCCGGTCCGCGACGACCGCGCCGGCGTGATCGGCGTGATGGCGGTCTGCCGCGACGTCACGCCACGCCACGAGGTCGACGCCGCGCTGCGCTCGGTGCGCCGCCAGCCGACCGGCGCACCCGCTCGCGCGCGCTAGCCGGACGAGGCGTTCGACCTCGCAGAGTGGGTACTGTGCCGGGCATGGCCGATGTCGCGATGCCCCGCCTGTCCGACTCGATGGAGGAGGGCACGATCCTCAAGTGGCTGAAGTCCGACGGGGACGAGGTCAAGCGCGGGGAAGAGCTCGTCGAGATCGAGACGGACAAGGCCAACATGACCTACGAGGCCGACTCCGACGGCACGCTGACGATCGTGGCCAAGGAGGGCGACACGCTCCCGGTCGGCGAGACGATCGCGCGGCTCGGTGACGGCTCCGAGAGCGGTGGCGAGGACGAGGCGCCCGCGGAGGAGCCCGAGGAGGAAGAGGAGCAGCAGGAGGAGCCCGCGGCCGAGGAAGAGCCCGAGGCCGAGGAAGAGCCCGAGGCCGAGGAGGAGGACAGCTCCGGCAACGGCAAGCGCGAGGAGGCGCCCGAGCCGGCGCCCGCACAGGCCGAGGCGCCCTCCGGCAACGGCGGCGGCGACCGCGTCAAGGCGTCGCCGGTCGCCAAGCGGATGGCGCGCGAGATGGGCGTCGAGATCGGCCAGATCGAGGGCTCAGGGCCCGGTGGCCGGATCGTGAAGGCCGACGTCGAGGCCGCTGCCCAGGGCGGCGCCGCCACCGCCGAGGCGGAGGCGCCCCCGAAGGAAGAGCAGAAGCCGGCCGAAGAGGCGCCCGCCGCCGAGGAGAAGGAGGAGGCGCCCAAGCAGGACGTCCCCGCTCCCGTCGTCTCCGGCGACAAGCAGACCGGCCGCGGCGAGGCCACGCAGCAGGACCTCACGCGCCTGCAGCAGACCGTCGCGCGGCGCATGGCCGAGTCCAAGGCGACCGCGCCCGACTTCGTGCTCACCGTCGAGGTCGACATGGAGGAGGCCGTCGCGCTGCGCAAGCAGCTCAAGGCCGCCTCCGGCGACCTGCCCGCCCCGTCGTTCAACGACTTCGTGATCAAGGCGAGCGCGCTCGCGCTGCGTGACTTCCCGCGCGCCAACGGCGCCTACCGCGACGGCAAGTTCGAGCTCTACGGCCGCGTCAACGTCGGCGTGGCCGTCGCGGGCCAGGACGCGCTCGTCGTCCCGACCGTGTTCGACGCCGACACCAAGTCGCTCGGCCACATCGCCCGCGAGTCGCGCGCGCTCGCGGAGCGCGTGCGCGCCGGCGCCATCACCCCGCCGGAGCTCTCGAGCGGCACGTTCACCGTCTCGAACCTCGGCATGTACGGCATCAAGCGCTTCGTCGCCGTGATCAACCCGCCGCAGGCGGCGATCCTCGCCGTCGGCGCGCTGGAGCCGCGGCCGGTGGTGCGCGACCGCAAGGTCGAGGTGCGCTCGATGATGGAGCTGACCATCTCCTGCGACCACCGCATCCTCTACGGCGCCGACGCCGCAGAGTTCCTCGCGAAGATCCGCGAGTACCTCGAGAACCCGCTGCGGCTCGCGCTGTAGCTCCCACGCGCTCAAGGCGCGCACGCGGGGCGCCGACTCACCCCGTGTGAAGGTTCTCCAGCGGCTCGCCCGCGCCGGTACGCCGACCGAGGTCACCGTTCTCGCGATCATGGCGTTCGTCATGGGCGCCGGCTGCCTCGGCTCGGCCGCGTTCCCGATGGTCGACCACGCACCGCGCGTGGCGATGCTCTGCCTCGGCGGTGCCGGCATCGCGATCGCCGCGCTGCTCACGCTCGCCGGCCCGCGCGTCACCCCGCTCGCTCTGCACTCCGCGGTCGTGCTCGTCACGGCCATCCACGGCGCGCTGGTCGCCGTGGCGGTGACCGAGCGAGGCCTGATGCTGGCGGCCCTCGGCCAGGTGTGGACAGCGGTCTACGTCGCATTCTTCTTCCGCCCGGCCGCCGCGCGGCGCTACGCGGCGCTGCTGATCGCCGTGCTCGGGGTGAGCCTGCTGGCGGCCCGGGCACCGACCGACGTGTCGGTCTGGATCATCATCTCGGCGATGGTCTGGGTGGCCGTCGCGCTGCTCACGGCGCTCAACGAGCGCCTGCGGGTCGAGGCGCACACCGACAGCCTCACGGGCGTCCTCAACCGCACCGGGTTCGCCGTCGCCGCGGCGCGTCTGCGCGCGATGGCCCTCCGCCGGGGTGAGCCGATGGTGCTGGCGCTGATCGATCTCGACGACTTCAAGCTCGTCAACGACCGCGGTGGCCACGCCGACGGCGACCGCCTGCTGCTCGAGCTCGCCGGAGCCTGGACGGCGTCGCTGCGGCCCGGCGACCTGCTGGGGCGATTCGGCGGCGATGAGTTCGTCCTGCTGCTCGCCGGGGTCACGGGGGATCAGATCGACCACGTGCTGGCGCGGCTCAGGCGCGCGCACCCGGCCTCATGGACGGCCGGCACCGTGCTGTGCGGCGATGCGGAGTCGCTGGACGAGGCGATCGATCGTGCCGACGCGCGCCTCTACTCCGCCAAGGAGCCTCGCCGCGTCCGCCTTCAGCCGGCCGCGCCGCCGAAGGCGATCTCGTTGCCGTCCGGGTCGCGGTAGATCACCTTCCGCGCCTTGCCGGGGTAGGTCTCGCGGTCGTCCGGCTCGATGCCGCGCGAGGCGATGTCGTCCACGCGCGCGTCGAGATCCTCGACGAACATCAGGTGGAGCGAGCCGCCGGCGCCCTCGGACTCGAGGATGTAGAGGAAGCGGTGCTCCCCGACCTCCCACACCGCCTCGGTGGCATGCGGGAGGAACGACGGCTCGGCGCCGAGCAGCCGCTCGTACCACGCTTTCGCCGTCTCGAAGTCGCTGACGCGGTTGCCCGCGAAGAGGTCCACGCTCATTGCTGCGGCGGGTCGAGGAACGGCGGGATCATCGCCAGCAGCCAGTCCGCGCGGTCGAGCAGCCCTGAGCCGGGCGGGATGAAGTGCGACGTGCCGGGCAACACGGCGAGCTGGGACTCCGGCATGCCGGAGAGGTCGCCCATCACGCCGCCGCCGCGCAGCTTGAACATCTCGACGGCGTGCTCGAGGCGGACGCCGTCGGAGTCGCCGAGCACGATCAGCGTCGGCGCGGTGATGCCGCGCACGTCGTCCTCCGGCCAGGCGAAGTCGGTGGTGTCGAGCGTCTTGAGCTTGTCGACCAGCTTCGGGAAGTCGTCCGGGTTCGGAGCGAGTCGCTGGTACTCCGTCTCCATCGGGCTCCCCGCGAACATCTCCGGCGTGATCGTGGGGAACATCGCGATCGCCTCGGCGGGCATGGCGTCGTAGCGGAAGCCCGCGGAGGCGATGACGAGCCTGCGCACCAGCTCGTCATGTCGGATCGCCAGCTGCAGCGCGGCGCCGCCGCCCATGCTGTAGCCGACGACGTCGGCCTGCTCGAAGCCGAGGTGGCGGATCAGCCCGGCGACGTCGTCGCCCATCTGCTCGTAGCTGAGCGGGCGGTCGACGTCGGCGGTGCGGCCGTGCGCCTGCAGCTCGGGCACGATCACCTGCCGGTAGTCGGCCAGCCGGGTCGCCAGCGGGGCCATCATGTCCGCGGTCATGTAGGCGCCGTGGAGCAGCACCAGCGGCGGGCCCTCGCCGTGCACCTCGTAGTACATGCTGAGCTCGTTCACCGGCGCGTGTGGCATCTACTGGAATCCTCCTGGTCCGCGGTAGCCCGAGTTGGGCGCGCGATCGTGGTCGAGCGTCACGCCGGCCGGGCGCTGCCCGGTGTTGACGAACAGGCACAGCCAGCGCTTCGGGTCGGGGCCCGGGACGCACGTGCGGTAGAGATCGTCCTCGATCCGCAGCGGGTCGAGGAGCGCGATCCCGGCACGGTACTCGGGCGCCTGGGAGACGACGTAGTCGTGCACCGCGGCGGCCTGCGCGCGCAGGTCGTCCTCGGCCGCGAGCACCTGCGGCCGGTGGATCAGCCCGCCGGCGAGGAACGCGGCGGCGCACCCCAGCAGCAGCGCCGTCCCGGCGTAGTTCTGGGCGACGACGCGCGGCAGGTCGGGGCGGCGCTTGCGCAGCCAACGCCCCGCCAGCGGCGCCGCCGCGGCGATCAGGATCAGGTTCGCGAAACCGGCCAGCAAGACCCCCGGCAACACCCCGCCGGGGCCGTCGCCGCTGATCGGCAGCACCTCGAGCGCGACGCCCTCGGCGAGCGTCAAGACGATGAACGAGGGCCACAGCCAGGCACCGCGCATCCGCCACCGCATGCGGGTGCGCCATACCGACTGCTCCTGCCGCTCCACCCTTACAAGGTACCCTTGGCCGCGCCCACCGGAGACCCCGCGCGGGCGCCAAGTGAGGAAGCGCCGGCCGGAGGATCCCGGAGGCGCCCAGAGGAAAGGGAACACGCCACATGGCGACCGAAGCAGCACAGTCCGGGGCCTCGCAGGAGGCCCCGCCGGACGTATCGGAGCACCTGACCACCGAGGACCGGGTCGGGCTCCTGCGCGCAATGCTCATGATGCGCGGCATCGAGGAGCGCGCGATGACGCTCTACCGGCAGGGCAAGGTGCCCGGCTCGTTCTATGACGGCTTCGGCCAGGAGGCCGTGTCCGCCGGGCCGGCGTGGGCGATGGCCGCGCAGGACCGGCTCTGCATCCTCCACCGCGACCTCGCGGCGCACGTGATCCGCGGCGTGGAGACGGAGCGCATCTTCGCCCAGTACATGGGCCGCGAGGGCGGCATCACCGGCGGCCGCGACGGCAACGTGCACTTCGGCGACCGCACCAAGGGTTGCGTCGGCATGGTCTCGATGCTCCCCGACATGATGCTGATCGCGACCGGGCTCGCGATGGCGTTCAAGCTGCGCGGCGAGCAGCGCGTCGCCATGACGTGGTTCGGCGACGGCTCGACCTCGCGCGGCGACTTCCACGAGGCGATGAACTGGGCCGGCGTCCAGCAGCTCCCGGTCATCTTCATCCTCGAGAACAACCAGTACGCGTACTCGACGCCGCTCGACCAGCAGTTCGCGGTCGACCCCGTCGAGCGCGCTGCCGCCTACGGCTTCCCGGGCGTCAAGGTCGACGGCAACGACGTCGAGGCGACGTTCGAGGTCGTCCGCGTCGCCCGCGAGCGCGCGCTCGCCGGCGAGGGCCCGACGATGATCGAGGCGCTGACGATGCGCATGCACGGCCACGCCGCGCACGACGACATGAAGTACGTGCCCAAGGAGAAGGTCGAGGAGTGGCAGGCGAAGGACCCGATCGACCTCCAGGTGCGCCGCATCGAGGCGCTCGGCGTCGACGTCGCCGCGCTGCGCGCCGACGTCACGGCGGAGATCGACGCGGCCGTCGAGCGCGCGCTCGAGAGCCCGATGCCCGACGGCGCGACGGCCACCGACCGCCTGTTCGCCGACGAGCCGGCGCTGCTCGAGGACGGCAACGCGCCGTGGAGCGGCTTCAAGAAGAAGGCGGCTGCCTGATGCCGACCATGACCTACCTGCAGGCGATCTCCGACGCCATGCGCGAGGAGATGCGCTCCGACGAGCGCGTCTTCGTGATGGGCGAGGACATCGGCACGTTCGGCGGCGCCTTCAAGGTGACCGACGGCTTCATCGACGAGTTCGGCCCCAAGCGCGTGATGGACACGCCGCTGGCCGAGTCGGCGATCATCGGCTGCGCGATCGGCGCGGCGGTCGAGGGCCTGCGACCGATCGCCGAGATGCAGTTCTCCGACTTCATCTCCTGCGGCTTCGACCAGCTCGTCAACGTCGCCGGGAAGATGTACTACCGGATGGGCCTGTCGGTGAACATCACCGTGCGCCTGCCCTCCGGCGGCGGCTTCTCGGGCGGCCCGTACCACTCCCAGAACCCCGAGGGCTGGTTCATGCACTCCCCGGGGCTGAAGGTCGTCGCCCCGTCGACGGCCGAGGACGCCAAGGGCCTGCTGATCGCGGCCGTGCGCGACCCCAACCCGGTCCTGTTCATGGAGCACAAGCACCTCTACCGCCGCGTCAAGGGCGACGTCGCCGAGGGCAGCTACGAGACGCCGTTCACCGCGCGGATCGCGCGCGAGGGCACGGATCTCACGGTGATCGCCTACGGCGCCATGGTCCACACCGCGCTGGAGGCGACCGAGGACATCGACGGCGCCTCGATCGAGGTGCTCGACCTGCGCTCGCTGGTGCCGCTCGACGAGGAGGCGATCCTCGCGTCGGTGCGCAAGACGTCGAAGGTCGTGATCGTCGACGAGGCCAACCGCACGTGCGCCGCGGGCGCAGAGGTGGCGGCCGTGATCGCCGAGCGCGGCTGGGAGGACCTCGACGGGCCGGTCGTGCGCGTCGCCTCGCCGGACGTGCCGATCCCGTTCTCGCCCACGCTGGAGCAGGCGGTTCTGCCCCAGGTCGACGATGTGAGGGAGGCGTGCCGTGAGCTCCTCGCCTACTGAGACGTTCGTGGATGTGACGATGCCCCAGATGGGCGTCTCGGTCGCCGAGGGCACCGTCGTCGAGTGGAAGAAGCAGCCCGGCGACTGGGTCGAGCGCGACGAGATCATCGCCTCGATCTCGACCGACAAGATCGACACCGACGTCGAGGCGCCCGCGTCCGGGCGCGTGCAGGAGATCCTGGTCGATGTCGGCACGACGGTCGACGTCGGCGTCGTGATGGCGCGCATCGCCACCGACGCGAAGCCCGGCGAGGCGCACGCCTCGGAGAGCCAGGGCACGTCCGAGGCCGCGGTGGCGCTGAACGCCCCCGGCGACGCGGGCGACCTGTCCGGCGACACGATCGAGCGGCCGGCGCGCAAGCCCGGTAGCCGGCGCTATTCGCCGGTGGTGATGCGAATCGCAGCCGAACACGGCGTCGACCTCGAGCAGGTCAAGGGGACCGGCCGCGACGGCCGCGTGCGCAAGCCCGACGTGCTCGCCTACATCGAAGGCAACGGCGCCGCGAAGGAAGAGCCGCCGATGCACATCGAGAGCCCGTACAAGCCCGAGCCGGTCGCGCCGAGGAAGCCGGAGGCGGCTCCGGCCCCCACCGGCCAGGGCGAGCCGCTCTCGCGCATGCGCCAGTCGATCGGCAGGGCGATGATCGAGTCGCTGCAGACCGCGGCGACGTGCACGACGATCATCGAGGCCGACCTGACCCGGATCGCGAAGGACCGCGAGACGACCGGGCTGACGTGGCTGCCCTACATCGCCCGCGCGACGATCGAGACGCTGCGCGAGTTCCCCTCGCTCAACGCGACGCTCGAGGGCGAGACGTTCACCCAGTACGAGGCGGTCAACCTCGGCATCGCGGTCTCGCTCGGCACGGGCGGCCTGATCGTCCCGGTCATCCGCGACGCGCAGGACCTGAGCGTCGAGGGGCTGGGCAAGGCGATCAAGGCGCTCGCCCGCAAGGCGCGCGACAACCAGCTCACGCCCGACGACGTCCGCGGCGGCTCGTTCACGATCACCAACCCCGGCGGCTACGGCTCGATCATGGCGACGCCGGTGATCAACCTGCCGCAGGTGGCGATCCTCGACACCGAGGCGGTCGTGAAGCGGCCGGTGGTCATCACCGACGAGTTCGGGAACGACTCGATCGCGATCCGCCACATGACCTACCTCTGCATGTCGTGGGATCACCGCGCGCTCGACGGCGCCTTGGCGGCGCAGTTCCTCGCAGCGCTGCGCGGGCGGCTCGAGAGCTGATCCACACCGTCGGCCATTCCACGCGGGAGCGCGACGAGCTCGTCGCGCTCCTGCGCGCCCACGGGGTCGATGCTGTGGCCGACGTCCGCCGCTTCCCGGGCTCCAAGCGGCTCCCGCACTTCAACGCGGAGGCGCTGCGCGCGGCGCTCCCGGCGGAGGGCATCGCCTACGAGCACTACGTCGAGCTCGGCGGCCGGCGCTCGCGCGTGCCGGGCTCGCCCAACGGCGGCTGGGAGGTCGCCGCCTTCCAGGGCTACGCCGACCACATGGCCTCGGAGGAGTTCGCGCGCGGGCTGGAGCGCCTGGAGGCCTGGGCGCGCGAGCGGCACGTCGCGGTGATGTGCGCCGAGGCGCCGTGGTGGCGCTGCCACCGCCGGCTCCTGGCCGACACGCTGCTCGTCCGCGGTCACGAGGTCCGCCACATCGTCGACGCGCGCGAGGCCGCCGCGCACGAGCTGACGGAGTTCGCGCAGGTGGAGGACGGCCGGCTCACTTACCCGCCGGCACAGCTCACGCTCTAGATGGTGGATCGGTGGGATCCACCATCAGTCCGGCAGGAGCCCGTGGCGGACCGCGAACAGGCTCGCGGTCGCGCGCGTCGAGGCGCCGATCTTCGCGTAGATGTGCTCGACGTGGTTGCCCACGGTCTTGGGCGAGATGACGAGCTGCGCGCCGATCTCGCGGTTCGACAGCCCTCGCGAGAGCAGCCGGAGCACCTCGATCTCGCGGGCGGTCAGGCCCTCGGGTCCCTCGCGGCGGCGGGGGACGCGGTGGCCGGCCGCCCCGAGGACGGCCTCGACCGCGTCGCCGTCGAGGCGGCCCGCACGCACGTCGGAGCGCAGCTGGTCGGCGGCTGCCGGGGGAGCGTGAGGCGGCCGGTACGGGCGCGGCTCGCACATCGCCTGGTAGGCGTCGGCGGCGCCGAGAACGCGCGCCGGCGGCGAGATCGCCGCGCCTGACAGGCCGCGCGGGTAGCCGGATCCGTCGAGCCGCTCGCGGTGCTGGACCGCGATCGCGGCGAGCGGCGCGAGCGAGGCCGACTGGCTGAGCATGCGCTCGGTCAGGTACGGCTGGAAGCGCACCCGCTCCCACTCTCCCGGGCCCAGCGGCCCCGGCTTGTCCCACACGGAGTTGGAGACGCCAAGCCGCCCGAGGTCGTGGACGAGCCCCGCCCGGCGCAGCGTCCGCACCTCGTCCTCTGGGAGATCGAGGCGCTCCGCCGCCGCGCCCGCGAGCTCGGCGACGGCCCGCGCGTGCCCGAGCGCATAGGGCGTCTTGAGGTCGACGAAGTCCGCGACCGCCACCAGCGCCGCCTCGATGTCGTCTCCCGACAGCACCAGCGCGAGCGCCGGTTCGGCGTCGATCACCGCGTCCCACGTCGCAACGTCCTCGAGGCCCGCGAGCAGGCCGTCGTCTTCGATCAGAGCGGCAAGCGCTGGGTCGAACTGGTGGCCCGCGCGCCGCCGAGCGAGCTCCCGGGCCGTCTCGATGCCACCGGTCCGGTGGGCGACCTCGACGTGTTCGGCGAACTGGGCCACGCGGGCGGCGTTCGGGATCGCGCCGCCACGCTGGCGTCCAGGCCAGCCCTTGCCGTCCCACTGCTCATACGCGGCGCCGAGCGCGTCGATCACCTCTGCGGGCAGCCGGAGCTCGGCGGCCAACGAGCGCGCCATCTCTGCGTGGTGATTGAGCATGCCATCGACCTCGCGGCGGCCCGAGACGGCGAACTCGAGCCCCGTCCGGAGGCGCTGGAGCGGCGGTCGGCCGGAGCCGAGGAGCCGCAGCATGGAGAGAGCGCCGCCGTCGTACTTGCCCGCTTTCAGCGCGATGTCGTCGCCGAACCACTTCGCCTGCTCGTAGGCGTCGGTGTGACAGCCGACGTTGATGAGCAGCGCCGTGTAGTAGACCGCGACGCGCTCCTGCTCGGGCAGCCCTTGGCGGTCGGCGAGCCGCAGGGCGATCAGGCACTGGCGGAGCACGTGCTCCATCGGCTGGCCGAAGCCGAGGTCGATGCCGAGCGAGAGTGCCGCGACGAGCTCGGCCAATCGCACGTGCGTGCGATCCATCGTCCGAGCGTATCCGCCGCCGGAAGATGAGGCGAACGCCTCATGCGGCGCGCACGGTCGCGGCCTAGCGTCGCCCCATGGCTATCAGCGAGCTGGATCAGATGAAGCAGGGCGCCCGCGCCACCTGGGCTGCCGGTGACTACCCCGCGATCGCGCAGCGGCAGCTGTGGCCGCTGGGCGAGCGGATCGTCAGCCGCATCGGGGTCGCACCCGGCGAGGACGTGCTCGACGTCGCCTGCGGCACCGGCAACGCGGCGATCCGGGCGGCGCAGGCCGGCGGGCGAGTGGTCGGCGTCGACATCACGCCCGAGCTGCTCGAGGAAGGCCGCCGGCTGGCCGGCGAGGCGGGCGTCGAGATCGAGTGGCTGGAGGGCGACGCGGAGGCGCTGCCGGTCGCGGACGAGCGCTTCGACGTGGTGGTCTCCGTGATGGGCTGCATGTTCGCCCCGCGCCACCGCGTGACCGCGGCCGAGCTGGCGCGGGTGCTGCGCCCCGGCGGGCGCTTGTGCGTCACCGGCTGGGCGCCGGAGGGCGCGATGGGCGACATGTTCAGGACGCTCGGGAGCCACATGCCGGCCCCGCCTCCCTCCGCCGAGCCGCCGCTGCTGTGGGGCACCGAGGAGCACGTCCGCGAGCTGTTCGCCGGCACCGGCATCGAGGTCGAGTTCGCGCGCGAGCAGTCGGCGTTCGCGCACTTCGACTCAATCGACGACGAGCTCGAGTTCGCGACGTCGAAGTTCGGGCCGCTGATCATGGCCCGCCGGATGCTCGAGCCGCAGGGCCGCTGGCAGGCGCTGCTCGACGACCTGCGGCGGTTCAGCGAACGGCGGCCGGACGCCGCTGAGTACCTCGTGACGGTGGGTCGCAAGGGGTACGCTGGAGGCGATGCCTGACCTGCACGTCTGCAACCTGGGCGAGATCGAGTACCGCGAGGGGGTCGCGCTGCAGGAGCGCATCCGCACGCGGGTGCAGGAGGGCGAGCTGCCGGGCGTGCTGCTGCTGCTCGAGCACCCGCCCGTGTACACCCGCGGGCGGCGCTCCGAGGCGGGCGAGCTGCCGATGGGCGAGGACTGGTACCGCTCGCAGGGCATCGACATCGTCCAGACCGACCGCGGCGGCAAGCTCACCTACCACGGCCCCGGCCAGCTCGTGGGCTACCCGATCCTCCCCGTCACCGACGTCGTCGCCTACCTGCGGACGATGGAGGAGGCGATCGTCGCCGCACTCGCCGAGGAGGGCATCGAGGCCGGCCCGCGCGAGGGCCTGACCGGCGTCTGGGTGGAGGACCGCAAGATCGGCTCGATCGGCGTCCACCTCTCGCGCGGGGTGACCACGCACGGCTTTGCGATCAACGTCGACAACGACCTGCAGCCGTTCGAGTGGGTCGTCCCGTGCGGGCTCGATGGGGTGCGGATGACGTCGATCACCAAGGAGACGGGCGAGGGCGAGCACATGGCCTGCTTCCGGCGGCGGATGGCGCTCGCGTTCTGCCAGGCGCTCGGCTACCGGCAGCGGCTGGTGACCCCCGAGCGACTCGAAGCGCGGGCGATACCCTCAGCGGTGTGAGCGAGCGGATCCACGTCACCCGATCCCGCGCGAACCCGGGCGGGATGGACGTCAAGCGCATCCTCGGCGAGGAGGTGCAGCCGTTCCGCGGCCGCAAGCCGCCGTGGTTCAAGGTCCCGCCGCCCGGCGGCCCGAAGTACCGCGAGCTGACCGAGATGATCAAGTCGGAGGGGCTGCACACGGTCTGCCAGGAGGCGGCCTGCCCCAACGTCGGCGAGTGCTGGGAGCGCGGCACCGCCACGTTCATGATCCTCGGCGACACCTGCACCCGCCGCTGCGGCTTCTGCAACGTCAAGACCGGCAAGCCGACCTGGAACGACCCGCTCGAGCCCGCCCGCGTCGCCCGCTCGGTGGCGAAGATGGGCCTCCGGCACGCGGTCATCACCAGCGTCGACCGCGACGACCTGCCCGACTACGGCGCCTCCGCCTTCGTCGGCGTCATCCGCTCGATCCGCATGCAGGCGCCCGAGTGCAAGGTCGAGGTGCTCACGCCCGACTTCCGCGGCGAGGAGATGCCGCTGGCCAAGGTCATCACCGAGCGCCCTGACGTCTTCAACCACAACGTCGAGGTCGTCCCGCGCCTCTACCCCGTCGCGCGCCGCGGCTCGCGCTGGGAGCGCTCGCTGCGCGTCCTCTCCAACGCCAAGGAGATGGGCGGCGACGAGGTCGTCACCAAGTCCGGCCTGATGGTCGGGCTCGGCGAGACGCACGACGAGATGGTCGAGGCGTTCGGCGCGCTGCGCGAGCACGGCGTCCAGGTCCTCACCGTCGGCCAGTACCTGCGCCCCACCGAGCGCCACCTGCCGGTCGTGCGCTTCTGGCACCCGGACGAGTTCAAGGCGCTCGAGGTAGCCGCCTACGACCTCGGCTTCGACCACATCGCCGCCGGCCCGCTCGTTCGCTCGAGCTACCACGCCGACCAGCACGTGCCGCAGTCCCAGCCCGGGACCGGTCCGCTGGCCGCCGCCGGCTAGTTGTTCCCGTTCAAGGACAACATCCCCACCGACCGCTTCCCGGTGGTCACGGTGGCGCTGATCGCGCTCAACGTGATCGCGTACTTGTTCTGGCAGCGGGGCGGGATCTCGCTCGGCGATCCGAGCGCCGGCAACCCGCACTACTTCAACAACCTCATCGACTACGCGCAGTTCCCGTACGAGATCACGCACCCGGGCGAGCACTGCGAGGCGGTCCAGAGCGGCGCGATCGTCTGCGAGGGTCAGCCCGGGGTGAGCGGCACCGCCGAGCCGCAGCCGCCGACGTGGCTGACGCTGTTCACGTCGATGTTCATGCACGGCGGCCTGCTTCACCTCGGCGGCAACATGCTGTTCCTGTGGGTCTTCGGCAACAACGTCGAGGACTCGATGGGCCCGGTGAAGTACGTCCTCTTCTACCTCCTGGCCGGCCTGGCAGCAACGGCCGGGCAGGTGCTCGTAGATCCCAACGCGGCGGTGCCCAGCATTGGGGCGTCGGGGGCGATCGCCGGGGTACTGGGTGGCTACATCCTGCTGTTCCCGAAGGCCCGCGTGATCACGCTGATCTTCATCGTGTTCTTCTTCACCATCATCGAGCTGCCCGCCCTGGTCATCCTTGGCTTCTGGTTCTTCCAGCAGATCCTGTTCGGCTACTTCGACCTCAATAGCGGTGGCGAGGGCGGCGGCGTCGCCTACTTTGCCCACATCGGAGGCTTCGTGTTCGGGCTCGCCGCGATCAAGCTGTTCGCGGACGAGCGCAAACGCCGGCGGCAGGAGGAAGCCGCCTTGCGCTTCTAAGCCATGCGCACGGCGATCGCCTTCATCGCACTGGCGTTCACGACGGTGCTCGGGTTCCTGACGCTGTACGTGATCTTCGAGACCGGGCTCGACGTGCTGTCCGCGATCTCGTTGATCGTTGTCGCCTTGTTCTTCTTCGGCATCTTCGGCGCGCTCGGGCAGAAGCGCTGACCACATGCCCTACCACGTCTTCCAAGGCGGACGCAGGAGGCGGCGGCGGCGCTGGCCGGCGCTCGTCGCCGTGCTCGTGCTGGTCGGGGCCGGGATCGCGGCCGGGCTGACGCTCGCGCCCGACAAGCAGGAGAAGCCTGCCAAGCCCGCCGCGCTCCCGGCCGAGGAGCCGCTGGCGGACTCCGGCCCGGCGCCGCTGGCGGGCGGCGGCACCGCGCCCTCGCCGCTGTCGGTGCGGCTCGACGACCCGCGCGACCTCGTGCAGCTGCGCTTCAAGCACCAGCCGCGCTCGGGCCTGATGTTCGACCTCGACACCGGCCAGGTGCTGTGGCGGCGCGACCCGACGCGCGTGCTGCCGATCGCGTCGCTGACGAAGATGATGACCGCGCTGATCGTGGCCCGTCGCATCCCGCCGGGGGCGAAGGTCAAGATCACCCGCGAGGCGCTCTCCTACAAGGGCTCGGGCGTCGGGATGTTCCGCCGCGGGCGACGGATGGGCGTCAACACGATGCTCTACGGGCTGCTGCTGCCGTCGGGCAACGACGCGGCGATCGCGCTGGCGCAGAAGGCGGGCGGCGGGACGGTCAAGGGCTTCGTGTCGCTGATGAACCGGCGCGCGCGGGCGATGGGCCTCGCCTGCACGCACTTCTCCTCCCCCGACGGGTTCGTCAACCGCGGCAACCACTCGTGCGCGCCCGATCTGGCGGCGATGGCGCGGGCGGTGCTGCGCGAGCCGCGGCTGGCGCGGATCGTGCGCCGCCGCCAGGCCGTGCTCCCGTTCCCGATCAAGGGCGGGAAGATCTACCTCTACAACCACAACCCGCTGCTGCAGCAGGGCTACCGCGGCGTGACGGGGATCAAGACGGGCTACACCGAGGCGGCCGGCCGCTGCCTCGTGGCGACCGCCCGGCGCGGGCGGGTGCGCCTCGGGGTCGTCCTGCTGCACTCGCCGGACCCGGGCGGGCAGGCGCGCAAGCTGCTCGACCGCGGCTTCCGGCTGGATAGGTGAGCGGCCGGCCGAGCCCCGCGGTCTTCCGCCGCCGCCGGCTGGTCGCGCTCGGCGTGCTGCTGCTGATCGTGGCCGGCTTGGTCCTGCTGCTCACGCGCGGCGAGTGACGAGCCGGCGCCGCGCACGGCCTCGCGCGAGGCGGCCGCGGACAAGCCCGTCGAACTGCCGCGCGGCGGGCGGCGGCTGCTCCCCGACCGGCGGATCGTCGCCTACTACGGCGCGCCGCAGGACGCCGAGCTCGGCGCGCTGGGGATCGGCTCGCCGGCGAGCGCGGCGCGCAAGCTCGAGCGCCAGGCGCAGCCGTACGCGGAGCCGGACCGACCCGTGCTCCCGGCCATGGAGCTGATCGCGGTCACCGCCGCCGCCCACCCGGGCGAGGGTGAGCGCTACAACACGCGCCAGGACGCCGCCGTCATCGACCGCTACCTGCGCGCCGCGCGCAAGGCGAAGGCGCTGCTCCTGCTCGACATCCAGCCGGGGCGCTCGGACTTCTACACCGAGGCCAGGCGCCTCGAGCGCTGGCTGGCCGAGCCCGACGTCGGGCTCGCGCTCGACCCGGAGTGGCGGATGGGACCGGGCCAGATCCCGGGCCAGGTGATCGGGTCGGTCGAGGCGCGCGAGGTCAACGCGGTCTCGGAGTGGCTGGCGCAGATCGTCGAGCGCAACGACCTGCCGCAGAAGCTCTTCCTCATCCACCAGTTCACGACGGACATGGTCGACGACACGCAGCTGCAGGAGCGGCCGGGGCTCGCGATGGTGCTGAACGCCGACGGATTCGGGACGCCCGAGCTCAAGCGCGACAAGTACCGCACGTTCACCGCCTCGCCGCGACGCTTCTTCGGCGAGGGGTTCAAGCTCTTTTACCGTGAGGACACGAACCTGATGACGCCGCGCCAGGTGCTGCGGCTGAAGCCGCCGCCCGACGTCGTGGTCTACGAGTGACGCTGCGCCTGCCGGATCCCTGCCTCGTCGTGCTCGTGGGGGCGACCGGGGCGGGCAAGTCGGCGTGGGCGGGCGCGTGGTTCCCGCCCGACGCGATCGTGTCGTCGGATCGCCTGCGGGCGGTCGTGGGGCGCGGTGAGCGCGACCAGCGGGCGAGCCGCGACGCCTTCGAGCTGCTCGACCTGATCGTGACCAAGCGGCTGGCGCGCGGGCTGACGACGGTGGTCGACACGACCGGGCTGGAGCCGAAGCGCCGCGCGGCGTGGCGGGCGCTGGCCGAGGACGCCGGCGTGCCGGCCTACGCGGTGACGTTCGACGTGCCGGAGAAGCTCGTGCGCGAGCGCAACCGGGCGCGCGGGGCGCCGGTGCCGCCGAAGGTGGTCGCGGCACAGCTCCGCGAGGCGGCGGAGGTGTTCGGGGCGCTGCCCGGCGAGGGCTTCGAGGGCGTGGCGGCCGCCGCGCCGGTCGAGCTCGTCCCGCCCGCCTTCCTCGGCGCTCCGGCCGCGGCGGCGCGGCAGGCTGACACACCGTTGCCGCTCGAGTTCGGGCTGCAGATCTCGCGCTTCGGCTGGGAGGGCGCGACGGCGGAGACGCTCGGCGGAGGTCGCGCGCGCGGCCGAGGACGCCGGCTTCAGCTCGCTGTGGGTGATGGACCACTTCGTCCAGATCCCGCAGGTCGGGCGCGAGTGGGAGGACATGCTCGAGAGCTACACGACGCTGGGCTACCTCGCCGGCGTCACGTCGCGGATCCGGCTCGGCACGCTGGTCACCGGCGTCACGTACCGCAACCTCGCGCACCTGGCGAAGGTGGTGGCGACGCTCGACGTCGTCTCCGGCGGGCGCGCCCTGTGCGGGATCGGGGCGGGCTGGTTCGAGCGCGAGCACGCGCTCTACGGCTACGACTTCCCGCCGCTGCGCGAGCGATTCGCGCGGCTCGAGGACGCGCTGGAGCTGCTGCCGCTGATGTGGGGCAAGGGCTCGCCGCGCTTCGAGGGCAGGACGATCACCGTGCCGGAGGCGACGTGCTACCCGCGGCCGCTGCAGGAGCGGATCCCGATCCTGGTCGGCGGCTCGGGCGAGCAGCGGACGCTGCGGCTGGTCGCGCGTCACGCCGACGCCTGCAACCTGACCGGCGATGCGGCGAGGGTGCGACACAAGCTGTCGGTGCTGCGCTCGTGGTGCGAGACCGAGGGGCGCGACCCGGCGGCGGTCACCGTCACGCACCTGGGCGCCGCCCGCGTGGTGGCCGCGGGCGAGCCGCGCGAGGGCCAGGGCGCTGCGACGGTCGAGGAGCACGTCGGGCGCTACCGCGAGCTGGCGGAGGCCGGCGTGCAGACCGCGATCGTCGGCCTCTCGGATGCCCTCGGGCCGGCGTCGGTGACGCGCTTCGCCGACGTGGTCGCGGCGTTCCGATGAGGCTTGCCCTCCTGGTGGTGCTGCTCTTCGCCGCGGGCTGCGGCGGGAGCGGCGGGCCCCCGAGGCTCGTGACCGAGACGGTCGGGCAGGGGCCGCAGACGGCGACGATCGTGCGGCCGGACGTCGACGGGCGGGTGCCGGTGGTGCTCTTCCTCCACGGCTGGGGTGCGACGCGGCCGCGCTTCTACCAGCCGTGGCTCGACCACCTCGCGCGCGAGGGCAACGCGGTGATCTATCCGCGCTACCAGGACTCCGTCGTCGACCAGCCCTCGGAGGTGCTCGGCAACGCGCTCGCGGGCGTGCGGCTGGCGCTGAAGCGGATCGACGAGCAGCCGGGCTCGCTCGTGGTCGCCGGGCACTCGGCAGGCGGCGCGCTCGCCGCCGACTACGCCGCGATCGCGCGCACCGCGAAGCTGCCGCAGCCGCTCGCGGTGTTCAGCGCCTACCCCGGCCGCACGCTGCGCCGCGTCAACGTGGGAATCCCGGAGATCGACCCGGCGCGGATCCCGGAGCGACACGGAGGTCGTCGCGCTGGCGGGCACGAACGACCGCGTGGTCGGCAGCCGCGTCGCGCGGCGGATCGCGCGCAGCACCGGCGGCCGGCTGGTCGTCGTCGACGACCCGCGGGCGTCCGACCACCTCGGGCCGCAGCGCGCCAACGCCACCTCTCGCCGCGAGTTCTGGGACCGCCTGGACGCGCTGATCGACCGCGCACGCGGCTAGCCCGAACCCCGCAAGCCTGTACCGTGCCTCGTCTGAACACCCGCGTTCGCACGACGGAGGCTCCCCCTTGGATCTGAACGACACCCCCGACCTGGCCGAGTACCGCGAGAAAGTCCGGGCCTGGCTCGACGACCACAAGGCGGAGGCGCCCGACGCGCGACGACGTCGACGCCCGCCGGGCGTGGCAGCGCAAGCTCGCCGAGGGCGGGCTCGCCGCCGTCACCTGGCCCGCCGACTACGGCGGGCAGGGCCTCGGCCCGCTCAACCAGGTCGTCGTCAACCAGGAGATCGGCCGCGCCGGGCTGCCCGGGATCTTCGACGTCATCGGCGTCGGCATGCTCGGCCCGACGCTGATCGCCCACGGCAACGAGGACCAGAAGCATCGCCACCTCGGCCCGATGCTGACCGGCGAGGAAGTGTGGTGCCAGCTCTTCTCGGAGCCCGCCGCCGGCTCCGACCTCGCGGGGATCCAGTCGCGTGCGCGCCAGGAGGAGGACGGCTCGTGGCGCCTGTCGGGCCAGAAAGTGTGGACCACGAACGCCCAGTACGCGACCTACGGCCTGCTGCTCGCCCGCACCGACGGCGACCTGCCCAAGCACAAGGGCCTGACCATGTTCATCGTCCCGATGGACGCCGAGGGTGTGACGATCCGCCCGCTGCGCCAGATCTCCGGCGAGGCGCACTTCAACGAGGTGTTCTTCGACGACGTGCACCTCGAGGCCGGGTCCGAGGTCGGCCCGGTCAACGGCGGCTGGGGCGTCGGGCTGACCACGCTGATGTTCGAGCGCGTGGCGATCGGCCTCGGCGGCGAGGGCTTCGGCTGGCGCGCCGACCGCTTCGCCGCGGCGCTGCTGGCCGACGAGGCCGCCGCCCGCGACAAGGAGGTCCGCCACCGCTACGGCGAGATCGCGGCCGACTTCCTGGCGCTGCGCTTCACCGGCTACCGGATGCTGACCACGCTGCACCGCGGCGGCATCCCCGGCCCGGAGGGCGCGCTCGCCAAGGTGACGACGATCAAGGCCGCGATCGCGGCCGGCGAGCTGCTCGTCGACGTGCTCGGCCCCGACGGGCTGTCCGACGACCGGTGGGGCGAGCTCGTCTCCGACCTGCCGGGGCTGAAGTCCGCGGGCGGGACCGAGGAGATCCTGCGCAACATGGTCGGCGAGCGCGTGCTCGGCCTGCCGCCGGAGCCGCGGCTCGACAAGGGGATCCCGTTCTCCGAGCTGCGCGCCAAGGAACGCGAGGCCGTGGCATGAACTTCGCGCTGACCGACGAGCAGGAGTTCCTCAAGGAGGCGGCCCGCGGCGCACTGTCGCGCTTCAAGACCGTCGAGGCCGCCCGCGAGGCGCTCGACGGCGGCGAGCTGCCGGACCTGTGGCCGACCGCCGTCGAGGCGGGCTGGCCGGGCCTGCTGGTGTCCGAGGACGCCGGCGGCGCCGGGCTCGGCGTGATGGAGGGCATGCTGGTGTTCTCCGAGCTCGGCCGCGTCCTCGCGGGCGTCGCGCTGCTCGGGCACCTGCCGGCCAGCTACTTGCTCGACCGCGCCGGCGTGGCCGACGAGGCGCTCGCCAACGGCGACACCCGCGCGGCCTACGTCCCCGCCAAGCCCCCGGGCGACGTCGACGACAGCTGGAGCGTCGACGCCAAGCTCGGCTCCACCCGCGGCGAGGCGCCCGTGATCGCCGACGACGGCTCCGTCACCGGCGAGGTCCCGTGGGTGCCCGACGCCCCCGGCGCCGACGTGCTCGTGGTCGTCGGCGCGGACGGCCGCGCGGCGCTCGTGCAGGCCTCCGACGCCACGATCGAGGCCGTCGAGGGCTACGACCCGACGCGCGCACTCGGCCACGTCAGCTTCGACGGCGCGCCCGGCACGCTGCTCGAGCTCGAGGCCGGCCAGGCCGCCGCGGCGTGGTACATCGCCCAGGCGCTGCTGGCGGCGGAGTCGCTCGGCGCCGTCGAGCTCGCGCTCGAGGTGTCGGTCGCCTACGCCAAGGAGCGCTTCACGTTCGGCCGCGCGATCGGCTCGTACCAGGCGGTCAAGCACGAGCTCGTGGAGATCCTGCGGCGGCTCGAGAACGGGCGCTCGCTCATGTACTACACGGGCTGGGCGGGCGAGGACAAGCCCGAGGAGTTCCCGCTCGCGGCCTCCGCGTTCCGGCTCGTCGCGGGCCAGGCACTCGAGCACGCCTCGCGCGCGCAGATCTCCGTCCACGGCGGGATCGGGGCGACGTGGGAGCACGACGCGCCGCTCTACTTCCGCCGCGCGCAGCTGTCGCGGCGGCTGCTGGCGGGCACGGCTGACGCCGCCGACCGCGTGGCCGGCGAACTGCTCACCCAGGCGCGGGCGGCGGCTTAGCCGAGCACCGAGCGGAGGAACTCCAGCACCTCCGGCCCGGCCGGATCGACGAGGTGGTCGCCGCCGACCTGCACGCGCCGGGCGTTCGGGAGCGCGGCGGCCAGTGCGTCGGCGGCCTCGCCGAACACCGGGTGGGAGGCAGCGGCCGCGACGACGAGCACCGGCAACTCGATCATCGCGACGGCGGTGGCGTCGACCGCGAGGCCGCCGCCCCGCATCTCGGCGAGGATCGCGGGCCCGTTGTCGGTGAACAGCCGCCGGAGCTCCGGCGGGAACGTCGCCCAGGCGCCCGCGCCGAACACGCCCTCGATCAGCGCCGGGGCCGCGGCGCCGACGCCAGCCGATGCCGCCGCCTCGATGACCTCGGCGTCGAGCGCACGCTCCCACGCGGCCGCCGCAGGCGCGAGCGCCGTGGGCGCGCCTTCGAGCAGCGCGAGCGCCCGCACCCGCTCGGGATGGCGGAGCGCGAGGCTGACGGCGACGTCGCCGCCGTAGCTGCGGCCGATCACCACCGCCGGCCCGGCTCCGAGGACCTCGAGCAGCGCCGCCGCGTCGTCCGCGTGCTCCGCCGGGCTCGTGCGCTCGTAGGGCTTCGGCCGCTCGCTGCGGCCGCTGCCGCGCCGGTCGTAGGCGATCACCCGCCCGTACTTGGCCAACTCCGGCAGCGCGTCGCCCCACAACCACGCCGAGCTGCCCGTCCCGTGCACGCACAGCATCGGGGCGCCACGGCCGTGCTCCTCGACGTAGAGCGCGACGCCGTTGACCGACCGCAGCGCACCGATCGCGGCCATGCCACGACGGTACTCCTGTGGCCCGGCGGCGGCTAGCCGTTCTTCGAGACCGTCTTGACGAGCGGGAGCAGCACCGTCCGCGGGATGTAGCGCCCGCTCGTCGACACCGCCTTGTTGAGCGCGCCCGGCACCACCGTGCGCTTGCCGCCGATCATGCCGTCGATCGCCTGGCGCGCGACGTCGTCGGACTCCATCCAGGTGAAGCCCGGCAGCTTCGAGGCGGCGTCCTCGGCGCCCGCGGCCTGCTCGAACTCGGTCCGCGTGAAGCCCGGACACAGCGACGTGACCGACACGCCGGTGCCGCTCAGCTCGGAGTGCACGGCCTCGGAGAAGGAGTGCACGAACGCCTTGCTGGCCGCGTAGGTGGCAAAGCCCGGCAGCGGCTGGAAGGCGGCGGTGGAGGCGACGTTGAGCACCGCGCCCGCGCCCTGCTCGACCATCCGTGGCAGGAACGCGCCGGTGATCTGGTGCACGGCCTCGACGTTGAGGCGGACGACGTCGGTCTCCTGCTCGAGGTCGTTGTCGAGGAAGTTGCCGAGGTTGCCGAAGCCGGCGTTGTTGCAGACGCCGACGACCTCGCGCTCGCCCTCCTGCAGCTTCTTGATCAGGCGGCCGCGCGCGGCGGGGCTGCCGAGATCGCAGGTCTCGACGTCGACATGGATGTCGTGGGCCTCGCGCAGCTCGTCGGCGAGCTCCTCGAGGCGCTCGCGGCGGCGGGCGACGAGCGTGACGTTGTAGCCGCGCTCGGCCAGCTGGCGGGCCATGTCGGCGCCGATGCCGGAGGAGGCGCCGGTGATGAGGACAGTCGATCCGTAAGAGGGAGCAGGGAGAGCCATGGCAGCATCCATACCCCCGTGAAGCTCTGGACTCACGACCGCGCCCGTTTCCCGCTCCCCGCGCGCCATCGCTTCCCGCTCGACAAGTACCCGCTGCTGCGGGCGCGCGTGATCGCGGACGGGCTCGCCACGCCCGAGGAGATCCACGAGACCGACCCGGTGCCGTGGCCGGTGCTCGAGCGCGTGCACGACGCGGCGCTGCTGGCGCGGATCCGCGACGGCGAGCTGAGCGTGCGCGAGGAGCGCGGGCTCGGGCTGCCGTGGTCGCCGCAGCTCGTCGACCGCGCGCGGCGCTCCGTGGCGGGCACGACGGCGGCCGCGCACGCCGCGCTCGAGCAGCGCGTGGCGATGAACCTCGGCGGCGGCACGCACCACGCGGGCCGCGCCTTCGCCCGCGGCTACTGCCTGTTCAACGACGTCGTGGCGGCGCTCAGCGAGCTGCGCGCGGCCGGGCTCGCCGAGCGCGCGCTGGTCATCGACTGCGACGTCCACCAGGGCGACGGCACCGCCGACCTGCTCGGCCCCGACCCGCACGCCTTCACGGTCTCGCTCCACGGCGCGCGCAACTACCCGTTCCAGCGCGTGCCCTCCGACCTCGACATCGACCTGCCCAGCGGTACCGGCGACGCCGACTACCTCGAGGCGCTCGCGGGCGCGCTCGACGTCGCCCTGCGGCGCTGCACGCCCGAGATCGCGTTCTACCTCGCGGGCGCCGACCCGTGGGAGGGCGACCGGCTCGGCCGCCTCTCGCTCACCAAGGCCGGGCTGCGGGCGCGCGACGAGCTCGTACTCGACCGCCTGCTCGGCGCCGGCGCGAGCGTCTGCGTGGTGCTCGCCGGCGGCTACGCCGAGGACATCAGCGACACCGTGGATATCAACGCGGCGACGGCCGCTGTCGTCGCCGCTCGGATCGATGGAGGCGAGGGGAATCGAACCCCTACCTCAGCCTTGCAAAGGCCGCGTGCTCCCGTTATCACTACGCCCCCGGGTGGGGCCCCAGGATAGATGCGCCCGTAGGATCGAGGCATGGCGACAAAACGGGCACGGAAGTCCAAGGGCAAGCCTGAGGTCTCGAACTACGACATCGTCAACCACTGGTTCGACTTGGCGGCGGACCGGATGGAGCTGCGGGACGACATCCGCGAGGTCATGCGCTCGTCCTACCGCGAGGTGAAGGTGCAGATCCCCGTCACGCTCGCCGACGGGAGGATCCACGTGTTCAGCGGCTTCCGCGTCCAGCACAACGGCGCGCGCGGGCCTTACAAGGGCGGGATCCGCTACCACCCCGAGGTCGACCTCGACGAGGTGCGCGCGCTCGCCACGCTGATGACGTGGAAGACCGCGGTCGCCGGGATCCCGTTCGGCGGCGCCAAGGGCGGCGTGGACTGCGACCCCCACGCGCTGGACGAGGCCGAGCTCCAGCAGGTCACGCGCTCGTTCGTCGACAAGATCGAGAAGGTTCTCGGCCCGCAGCGCGACATCCCCGCGCCCGACGTCGGCACCAACGCCCAGACGATGGCCTGGATGATGGACGAGTACGGCAAGCTGCACGGCCACACGCCGGCGATCGTCACCGGCAAGCCGATCTCGCTCGAGGGCTCGTACGGCCGCGAGGCCGCCACCGGCCGCGGCATCGTCCACATGTTCCGCGAGGCCGCGCCGGCGCTCGGGCTGCGCCCCGACGAGTGCCGCGTCGTGCTCCAGGGCTTCGGCAACGTCGGGTCGTGGGCCGCCCGCATCATCTCCCAGCTCGGCTGCACGGTGATCGGCGTCTCCGACGCCCACGGGGGGTTGTACGCCGAGGACGGGATCGACGCCGAAGCGCTGGCCGTGCACGTGCGCGAGGGCGGCAAGGTGAGCGAGATTCGAGCCCGGTGAGGCGATCTCGCCCGACGAGCTGCTCGCGCTCGAGTGCGAGGTGTTCATCCCCGCGGCGCTCGGCGGCATGATCCACGCCGCCAACGCCGACTCCCTCAACACGCGGATGGTGGTCGAGGGCGCGAACTCCCCGACGACCCCGAAGGCGGACGAGATCCTCGCCGACAAGGGCGTCCATGTCGTCCCCGACGTGATGGCCAACGCCGGCGGCGTCGTCGTCTCCTACTTCGAGTGGGTCCAGAACCTCCAACACTTCCGCTGGGACGAGCGCGAGGTCAACGAGAAGCTCGGCTCGATCATGCGCCGCGCCTACCGCGAGGTCGCCGCCCGCGCGAGCGAGGACGAGGTGCCGCTGCGCGTCGCCGCGTACCAGACCGGGATCGAGCGAGTGGTCGACGCCGCGCGGACGCGCGGCTACATCCGCTGAACCGAGCCTCCGGACCGCGTGACCGAAGTCACGCGGCCCGGGGCCCGAAAGCCGGCCGCTGCGAAGGCTCGCCCCGGGGCAGGAGGGATACCACCGCGTATGTCGTCCGGCATGAGCGCCTCGTCCGGGAGTGTCGAGGCTGGGCCGCCCGGTCCGTTCCCGTCCAGAGGTGGCCGGGCTGGCCTGATCACCTGATCGGCAGGAGGGCGAAGACCCAACACCCCTTGCTGCAACAAATCGGTCAGGTGTCCAGAAGGTGGACGGTCCCTTCAGCCACGACCACGACTTCGCCCCCCACCCGGACGCGATCGCCGTCGACTTCCGCCACCAACCGGCTGGGCCGCCCCATCTCGGCGCCCTGGTCGACCTCGATCCGCTGCGTGCCGGTCCGCGCCGCCACGTGCGCGCACAGCGGGCCGACCGCGGAGCCGGTCGCGGGGTCCTCGCCCATCTCCGCCGAGCGCATGAACGAGCGGGCGTGGGCCGTGCCCGCCTCGGGGTCGACCGCGGCGAGATAGAGCACGATCGCGTCGTGGTCGGCGAGCAGCCGGCCGATGCGGTCGTAGGCAGGGAGCACGCGCCGCAGCGCGCTGGCGTCGCGGACGCAGGCCACGACCTGCGGGACGCCGGTGGAGACGACCTGGCACGGCAGCGCGGGATCCGCCTCGGAGCCGTCGAGCCCCACCATCCCCAGGATCTCGTCGGGATCGAGCTCCGGCCCGTACTCGGGCGGCTCCTGCAGCATCGAGACGCTCGCGCCCAGCCCGTCGAGCACGACGTCGATCGCCTGCTCGCCCGGCTGCGTGCGCTGGACGTAGGTGACCTGCGACTCGCCGCGCGTCCGCGCCACCGCCACCGCGGCGCCGAGCGAGGGATGGCCCGCGAACGGGATCTCGCCGCCCATCGTGAAGATCCGGAGGCGGTAGTCGGCGCTGCCCTCGGCGCTCTGCACGAACGCGGTCTCCGACAGCCGCGTCTCGCGCGCGAACGCGTGCATCGTCGCGTCGGAGAGGGCGTCGGCGTCGTGGACGACAGCGAGCCCGTTGCCGGCCAGCGGCCGGTCGGTGAACACGTCCAGCAGCGTGTAAGGGTGCGCGGCTATCGGTCGAGGTCGAAGTCGCGCGGCGGCTTCTGCTCGAACCACAGCCGCTCGTGCTCCGGTGTCTCTTGGAGGAAGTCGGGCGTCTCCTCCAGCACGTCCTCGCCCTCAGCGGCGGGGGGCTGCGGCTCGGGCTCTGTCTCGGCCGCGTACTCGACCGTCGGCTGATCGAGCGGGACCTCCGCCTCGGGCTCCTCCGGCTCGGGCCGCTCGATCGTCTCCGGCTCCACGAACACCGGCTCGGCCAGCGGCTCGGCCGGATCGGGCTCGATCATTTCCGGCTCCGGAGGCGCGGACTCGTCCGGCGCAGGCGCCGGTTCGAGCTCAGGTTCGGCTGCGGGCGCGTCCGCGAACTCGGCACGCTGCTGGGGGGCTCCCAGCGCCTCGGCCTCCTGGCGGGTGACCTCCTCGGCGTCCGCGCCCCTACGGCGCTTGAGCTCGAGGTGCTCCCGAATGGCGTCGTCGAGCAATCCCATCTCGCGATTAAAGGCTACTCCGCCCGGAATGACTCCGCAGATGCGGCACGGAGCCGTCACGGCGAAGGCGGAGTCATTCCGCTCTGACCGTGCGGTTCTTCCCCGAGCGCTTGGCCCGATAGAGCGCGGCGTCCGCCGCGGCGACGAGGACGTCCTTGTCGACCTCGCCGTTGTCGCGCTCGAGCGCGGCCGCCCCGAAGGACGCCGTGACCCGCAGCGTGCCGCCACCCTCGATCAACGGCAGCTCGAGCGACTCGATCGCATGCCGGACGCGCTCGGCGAAGTTGAACGCGCCGTCGAGGTCGGTGCCGGGCAGCGCGACCGCCATCTCCTCGCCGCCGTAGCGGGCGGGCTCGTCGATCTCGCGCGAGGACTCCTTGAGCACGCGCGCCACCTCGCGCAGCACGAGGTCGCCCTGCATGTGGCCATACGTGTCGTTGACGCGCTTGAAGTTGTCGATGTCCAGCATGATCAGGCCCATGTCGCCGCCGAAGCGCTTGGCCCGCTCGACCTCCTGGAACATGACCTCCTGGAAGCGCCGGTGGTTGAACAGGCCGGTGAGCTCGTCGGTGACCGCCTGACGCTGGACCGTCTCGTGGAGGTCGACGTTCTCGATCGAGACGCCGGCCTGGTGGGAGAGGTAGGAGAACAGCTCGCGCTCGGGGTCGGAGAAGCCCTGCCCGGCGCGCGCGGCGGTGAGCATGCCGAGGATCCGGCCACCCTCCTGGGCGCGCAGCGGGTGCGAGAGCGCGAACGAGCCGCCCAGCTCGGTCTCCACGACGTCCTCCGCGTCGAGCGCGGCGGCCTCGGTGGCCGAGATGACGTCGCGGAAGCGATCGACGTCGCCCTCGCCGGCGACCTGCTCGAAGCGCCCGGCCGGTCCCGTGCGCAGCGCGGCGCGGCCGGAGTCGGCGCCGACGCCGTCGACCGCGGTCTGCACCACGATCTCGAGCACGGCGTCGCGGTCGAGGCCCTTGGCGAACGACTGGCCGACGCGCCGGATCGCCTCGCGCAGGCGCGCGCGCTCGAGCTGGAGCTCCTCGAGCCGTTTCTCGAGCTGTCGCGCCATCGTGTTGAACTCGGTGCCGAGGGCGGCGAACTCGTCGTTGCCCTCCGTCGGAACCTCGACCGCGAAGTCGCCGCCGGCCATCCGCCGTGCCGCGTCCAGCAGGCGCTGGATCTGCGCCTGCAGCGAGCGCGAGACCGTGATCGCGAACGCGAAGGCCGCGATCAGCGCGGCGGCGAGGATGGCCATCACCTCGAGCGAGGAGGCGCTGAGGCCGCCGTTCTCACGCTCGGCGAGCATGCGCACGTTGACGCGGCCGCCGTCGAAGCTCGGGCCGTCGAAGCCGGTGATGCGCAGCGCGCGGCCGCCGATCTTCACCTCGCCCGACTCGGGCAGCCGCTCGGCGCCGGCGTCGGGGAGCGTCGACACCACGAGGTCGTTGTTCGAGCTGATCACGACGTCCGCGCCGGTGACGCGTTCAACCAGCTCCGCGTAGGCCTTGGCGCCGATCGCCGACAGCGTCAGCACGCCGGCATTGCCGCCCTCGGCGTCGATCAGGCGCGTGCGGGCCGGCGCGAGCGCATCGCCGCGCCCGGTCTCGAACCGCCCGGCGCCCTCGAGCGTCATCGTGCCGCGGGCGACGCCCTGCTGGCGGGCGAGCTCGTCGAGGCGCTGCTGGATCGGGCCGCGCTGCTTGGCCTGGATCGCCTGCGCGAGCGGCTCGTCGCGCGCGATCACGCGCGCGGCGTCCTCCGCCCGGTCCTGGTACTCGCGGAACAACCCGGAGGCGGAGCGCTGAGCCTCGGAGAGCCGCGCGTCGGTCTTGCCCTGCTCGGAATCGGACGCGAGCACGAAACCGACCGCGGCGACCACGATCATCGGCAGGATGACCAGGACGATGAAGAAGACGGTGAGTCGGTTACGGAAGCTCATTCAGGCACCAGGCGACCGGCCAGCCTAGCCGCGCCACGGCTACAATCGGCCCGACGGCTGCACACCGTTAGGTACGGTCGTCCATTCCCGGGGCTATAGCTCAGTTGGGAGAGCGCCTGGATCGCACCCAGGAGGTCGGGGGTTCGAGTCCCCCTAGCTCCATTACTCGGGAACTATTTCACCGCGGGCCCGAAAGGGCCTCTAGGCGGATGTCACATCACAGGACCATCGTGCTCGCCAGCGCTGTCAGCGCCAGCGTCCCCGCCGCGGTGAGCGCGATGAGCCGCCGGCGGGCCGTCTCCGAGCCGCCGGTCCGGCCGTGGTGGTGCAGCGCGCCCGCGGTGGTCAGCAGGCCGAGGGCCAGGAACCAGGGCTCGTAGAAGAGCAGGTCCCAGGCGAACGCCTGACCCTCGTCGAGCGTCTTCCAGCCCTCGATGTGGAGATCGGCGACGCCGAGGAGGTCCAGCGGCTTGGTCACGTAGGCGGTGAGCGCGTGACCCATCGCGAACACCGAGCCGAGCAACGCCGGCGCGATCACGAGCCAGCGGGGCAGCCGCAGGCCCCACGGGCGCACGAGGGCCAGCTCGCCGATGCCGACGAGCAGCAGGAACGCGCCTGCCCGCAGGCTCGCGTGCTCGAAGGCCGACGGGTCCTCGAAGGTCCCGCTCAGCCCGATCGTGCCGCCCAGGCCCTGGTAGCCGCGCACGCCGATGGCGTAGGCGATCGCGAGGGCGCTGGCCGCGTAGGCGGGCCAGCCGGCGGGAAGGGTGCGAAGTCGTGGTGCGGTCGTAGCAGTCATGCGGCCATCGTGGTGCGGCGCGGCGCACTTTCCATCCGACCTGGGTCGCGATCTGCGTACGACCTGAGGCGGATCAGCCGCCGGCGCGCACGAGCCCGGTCTCGTACGCGAGCACGGCAAGCTGGACGCGGTCGCGCTGGTCGAGCTTCGACAGCAGGCGGCCGACGTGCGTCTTCACCGTCGCCTCGGCCATGAAGAGGTCGCCGGCGATCTCGGCGTTCGAGCGTCCACGCGCGATCTCCATCAGCACCTCGCGCTCGCGCGGCGTCAGCTCCGCCAGCCGGGGGTCCTCCCCGGCCGCGGCCGGCAGGGAGTCGGCGACGTGCTCGAGCAGGCGGCGCGTCGCGCTCGGCGCCACCACGGCGTCGCCGCGGACGACCGCGCGCACGGCGCCGAGCAGCTCCTCCGGGCGCGCGTCCTTGAGCAGGAAGCCGCTCGCCCCGGCACGGAGCGCGGCGAACACGTACTCGTCGAGATCAAAGGTGGTGAGCACGATCACCTTCGGCGGATCGGACTCGGTCTGCGCGAGCAGCCGCTCCGTCGCCTGCACCCCGTCGAGCCCGGGCATGCGCACGTCCATCAGCACGACATCGGCGCGCCTCACGGCGAGCTCCTCGAGCGCGCTGCGCCCGTCGTCGGCCTCGCCCACCACCTCCATGTCCGGCTGGGCCTCGATCAGCATGCGGAAGCCGGCGCGGACCAGCGCCTGGTCGTCGACGAGGAAGACGCGAGCGGTCACCGGATCACCGCCCGCACCTCGAAGCCTCCGCCCTCGCGCGGCCCGGCGTCCAGCGTGCCCTCGTGGAGCTCGACGCGCTCGCGCATGCCGATCAGCCCCTGGCCGCGGCCGTCCCCGGCCGCGCGCGAGCCCTGGCCGTCGTCGCGCACGACGAGCTCGACGGCGTCGCCGTAGCGGACCTCGACGTCGACGCGCCGCACCGGGCCGGCATGCTTGAGCACGTTGGTGAGCGCCTCTTGCGCCACGCGGTAGAGCGCGACGTCCGCCGCAGGCTCGAGCGGCCGCGGCTCGCCCTGGACCGACAGCGAGGCGGGCAGGCCGGCGCGCGCGACCTGCGCGACGAGCGCGTCCAGCTGCGCCGCCCCCGGCTGCGGTGCCGTCTCGACTTCACGCTCCTCGCGCAGCACGCCGAGCAGGCGCCGCATCTGGCCGAGCGCGTCGCGGCCGGTGTCGGCGATCGTGCGCAGCGACGCGGCGGCCGCGGCGGGCCGCTGCTCGGCCGCCGCCGCCGCGCCGTCGGCCTGCACGACCATGACCGACAGCGAGTGGGCCACGATGTCGTGCAGCTCGCGGGCGATGCGGGCGCGCTCGAGCGCGGCTCCGCGCTCCTCGAGCGCGGCAAGCTGGTCGCGGCGCGAGCGCCGCCACGCGCCGAGCACGGCGGCCAGCAGCGTCGAGGCGACGGTGGAGAACGCGACGTCGACCTCCGATGCCTGCTCGCTCTGCGCGTCCCAGCGCACCGCCGCCAGCACCGCGCCCGCGACCATGCACGCGGTGGCGGCGGCGCCGACGAGCGGCGCGGGCCCGTACGCCACGACCGTGTAGAGCGCGATCAGCGCGACGACATCGCCGGCGACGATGTGGTCGAGCAGCGCGAGCTGCACGAGGCAGATGACGCTGACAGCCGCGAACACGGCGACCGGTGCCCGCCGCCGGAACGGCACGCAGGCGATCAGCGCCGTCGAGAACGCGACGTCGGTGAGCGCGCCCGTGTCCGCGGAGATGTCGGCCGGCAGCGCGAACACGAGCAGCAGGACGGCGGCGAGAACGGCGTCGCCTCCGAGTGTGTGCTCCTCGTACCAACCCGCAAACCGGGAGACCACACACCGAGGTTACGGCCCTCGCGGCGAACCCGCGATCCGGCGCTTGTGCAGGGCGGAGTACGGGGTTCGGTTACCCGTACTGCAAGCGGAGGTGGCCCGCACCAAGGGAAGCCTGTAGACCGCCTGTGTCCGGTGCGGACTGCCTGGGACCATCGGTTCCCTCCCCTCCCTCCCCCTGTACCGCTCCCCCTATGCCCCGACGCCTCGATCCCGAAGCGGCGATCGGACACCTGGACCGGCTCTACGCCGCCGCCCGCGCCCTCTGCGGCGATCCCCACCTCGCAGAGGACCTCGTCCAGGACACCTACGCCGCAGTCCTCTCACGCCCCCGCTGGCTCAGCGGCAGCGATGAGCTGGGCTACCTGCTCCGCGCCCTGCGCAACCGCTGGCGCGACGAGCTGCGCACCCGCGCGCGCCGGCCGCAGCCGGCGTCGCTCGACGACGAGAACGCGGAGCTTCCGCGCGCCGTCACGCCCTCGCCCGAGGCCGTGCTCGACGGCCGCGCCGTCCTCGACGTGGTCCACGAGCTCCCCAGCCCCTACCGCGAGACGCTCGTCGCCATCGACGTCATCGGCCTCTCCTACGCCGAGGGCGGCCAGGCGCTCGGCGTGCCCACCGGCACGGTGATGAGCCGCCTGCACCGCGGCCGCGCGAAGGTCGCCGAGCGGCTGCGCGCGCTGGAGCTCGCCCCCGCGTCCTGAGAAGATCGGGCGCGTGCCCGATCCGATCCCGACGTACGTCCACCTCCTGCGGGCGAAGGACCTGATCGACCGCGCCTATGGCGAGCCGCTGGAGGTGCGCACGCTGGCCCGCGAGGCGTTCGCGTCGGAGGCGCACTTCATCCGCTCGTTCCGCGCCGCGTTCGGCGAGACCCCGCACCGCTACCTGCAGCGGCGGCGGGTCGAGCGCGCCCAGGAGCTGCTGCGGGCGACCGGCGACTCCGTCACGGAGATCTCGCTCGCGGTCGGCTTCCGCAGCCTCGGCTCGTTCAGCACGACGTTCCGGCAGCTCACCGGCGCGTCGCCGAGCGGCTACCGCGCGGCCTGGCGGGGTGCGCCGGCGATCCCGGCCTGCCACACGCTGATGTGGAACCGAGCAGTTTCGGAGAAGCCGGACGGGGCGGGCGGCGCTAGCGTCGCCGCATGATCACCAAGCTGACCCACAGCACCGTCTGGGTCCTCGACCAGGACGCGGCGCTCGACTTCTACACGGGCGTGCTCGGCTTCGAGGTACGCACCGACGCGAAGATGGATTCGTTCCGCTGGCTCACGGTGGGACCTCTGGACCAGCCCGACTTCGAGCTGATCCTCGCCGTGCCGGGCCCCCCGATGCTCGACCCGGAGTCCGCGGAGCAGATCCGCGCCATGGTGGCGAAGGGCGCGCTCGGCGCGGGCGTGTTCGCCACCGACGACTGCCGGCGCTCCTACGAGGAGCTGAAGGAGCGCGGCGTGACGTTCCTGACGGAGCCGACCGAGCGCCAGTACGGCATCGAGGCGACGTTCCGGGACAACTCGGGCAACTGGTTCAGCCTGACGCAGCGCGCTGCCTAGATCTTTCCGCCGTCAACTATTTCATCATGAACGGGGTGGAGCGTCTGCCCACCCGGCGGGATCTGGAGCGCCTCGGGGCGTGGGCGGACCTGCATCGCGCCGACACGCAGCTGCGTGCGGAGCTGAGCCGGCGGCTCGAGGAACATACGCAGACCACGCTGCTGGAGCACGAGGCGGTCCACCGGCTCGTGATCGCTCCCGGGCGGCGGCTGACGATGTACGAGCTCGCCGACGCGCTGCTCGTGAGCCGCAGCGGGGTGACGCGCCTGATCGACCGCCTGGAGCAGCGCGGGTGGGTGGATCGCCGCACCGCGCCCCACGATCGTCGCGTGGTGCGGGCGGAGCTGACGCGCGAGGGGGCGGCGGCGTTCGCGCACATGGGCGCGGTGTTCGCCGCCGCCTTCGAGGAGCGCTTCGGCGGCGTGCTCTCGGACGAGGACGTCGCGGCGCTGCGCGGGGTGCTCGCCAAGCTGCTGGCGGCGAGCACCCCGAACGCGGCTAGCGAAGCTTGATCTTGGCCGTGCCGGCGGCGCCGGCCTGGCTGACCTTGATCGTGAGCACGACCTTGCGCATCCGCTTGGCGGCGCGCTTGGCGGCCTTGGTGGGCTTGAGGCGGATCTTCACCGTGCCCGCCTGCTTGGCCTTCGTGTTGCCGCGGGCGACGATCGTCGTCGACGCGGCGGCGAAGCCCTTGCTGGCGATCCGGGCCGCCGACGCGCCGGCCTTGCCGCGCAGACCGACCCTGCGGGCGACCTTGGCCGGGATCGAGGCGGACGCGTCGATCCGGCCGGCCTTCGGCGCCGTGACCTTGAGCGTGATGCCCTTGGCGAACGCGGCGCGGGTGGGCTTGAGGGGGAACTGGACCTTGAGCCGCTTCGTGCCGCCGGAGCCGCCGGCCGGCTTGCCGCCGCCCGCGGCGCCGCCGCTCGGCTGACCACCGCCCACGCCGGCGACCGCGGCCACGTCGGCCCCGCCGAAGCTCGGCTGCGAGCCGCTGGCGGAGATCACGCGCGGCGGCGCGGTCAGAGTGCAGGTGTCGGTGCCCGCGGCCATGTTCGGCACGCCGGCGACCTTGATGCCCTCGTCGTCCTTCCAGGCCATCTGGCTGCCGTCGGGCGAGAACGTGAGGTTGCCCGAGTGCGCGGCCACCTGGATGTCGCAGGCGGCGACGAGGGCGCTCGGCACGGTGCCGGAGTGCTGGGCGACCGTGATGCCCTCAGCGCCGCCGTCCTGGAGCCACTCGATGGCGACCTGGTTGTTGGCCGGCGAGACCTCGGCGCGGCTGAGGTAGTAGCCCTCGCCGTGGGTCAGCCAGCCCTGGTAGGAGCTCGTGAACGGCGCCTCGGGGACGTCGGGCTGCACGAAGATGTTGCCGCCGGAGTCCGAGGACACGACGCGGGTCTTGTAGAAGGTCGGGTTGAACGCGTCCGAGGCGCCCTGCGGGTTCGTCGGATACGCGCCCTGGTTGTCGGAGAACGTCAGCCAGTAGCCGCGATACAGCGACTGGCAGGCGAAGCCGCAGTACTGGTAGCCGTAGGCGACCGCGTTGGAGTTCCAGTCCATGTCGAGGCCGATCGGGTAGACGGCGCCACCGATCGCGCCCGAGTAGACCGGCATCACGTTGGCGGTGACGAGCTTGCCGTCGGCGCCGTAGAGGTAGAGCACCGGGCGCTTGGAGCCGCCCTCGAACGTGTCGCGGTGCACGACGACGGTCTTGCCGTCGCGGCCCTGCGAGGGCACCTGCCAGGAGGCGTCTTCGGAGCCGCCGGAGGTCACCTGGACCTTGCGGGCGCCGTCGGGCGAGGAGTACCAGAGGTTGTGTCCGTCGATGTAGGCAACGCTGGAAGCCGACGCGTCGGCGGGGGCGGGGGCAGCCACGGCCAGGACCACGACGAGCGCGGAGAGGAGGGAGAGGAGGAAGCGGGGAGGCATGAGCGGGGATGGAACCGGAGCGCGATACCCCGGGCAATGGGGTTTCCCGACACCCCGGCGGTGCGGCCAGCCGCACCGCGTATCGTTCGGCTGATGGACGTCGGCGAGCACCGCCGCGCGTACCTCGGCGCGCTGCAGGAGCGTGACGCGGCCGCGGCGCGGGCGGCGATCGACGGCGCGCTGGACGACGGCGTGACCGTGCCCGACGTGTATCTCGAGATCCTCGGGCCCGCGCTGCACGCGATCGGCGCCGACTGGGCGGCGGGCGAGATCGACATCGCGAGCGAGCACTACGCGACGGCGGTGACGATGACCGTGCTCGGCGCGCTCGGGCCGCAGATGCGCGCCGTGCCGAAGGACGGCCGGCTCGCGGTGGTCAGCGGAAGCCCGGAGGAGCGCCACGCGCTCGGCGTGCAGATGGTCGCCGACTTCCTCGAGGGCGACGGCTGGGAGGTGCTCAACCTCGGCGCCTCGACCCCTGCGCGCGACCTCGCCCGGCTCGCCGACGCCGAGCAGGCCGACGTCGTCGCGCTCTCCACCTCGACCCCGGCCGGGCTCCCGGGCACGGCGGAGGCGCTCTCGGAGCTCTCGATGCTGCGCCCGCGCCCGCTGGTGGTGCTGGGCGGCCGGCTGTGGACCGGCGAGGCGCGCCGCGAAGCCGAGGCGCTGGGCGCCGACCTCGTGCTCGACGGCCCGCGCGAGCTCGTCGCCCGGCTGCGCGAGCGCTTTCCGCCTTTACCTGACGAGGAGGAGCGCGGCTAGCCTGGATTCGGTGCGCCAGCCGCGCCGATTGATCCCCCTTGCCGCCGTCCTCGTGGTGCTCGTCGCCATCGCGGGGCTGCTCGTCCGCGAGGACGAGAAGCTGCCCGGCGGCCTGCCCGCCGTGCCGACGCCGCCGGGGGCGAAGACCGACCGCGAGCGCACGCCGCTGCCCGATCCGTTCGCCTACGACCCCGACCGCCGCAAGGAGTTCGAGGCACGGGCCACGGCCGGCACGAGCCACGTGCTGTACGCCCGCTCGCCGGGCGGCGCCGGCGTCACCGCCCAGCGGGTCGCGCGGTGGCGCCCGCAGATCGAGGCGGCGGCCAAGGCGGCCGACGTCGACCCCGACCGCCTCGAGGCGCTCGTGTTCCTCGAGAGCGCCGGGCGCCCCGACGCGATCGCCAGCGACACCGAAGGCGCCGTCGGTTTGACGCAGATCCTCGCCGAGACGGGCCAGAACCTGCTCGGCATGAAGATCGACGTCGCCCGCAGCCGCCACTACTCGCGCCGCATCCGCCGCGAGCTCTTGCGCGGCCACCTGATCGAGGTCCAGAAGCTCCAGCGCGCCCGCGCCAAGGTCGATCAGCGCTTCGATCCCGCCCAGGCGCTGCAGGCGACCGCGCGCTACCTGACGATGGCCAAGGAGCGCTTCAAGCGCGAGGACATGGCCTTCGTCTCCTACCACATGGGCATGGGCAACCTCGAGGGCGTGCTGCGCGCCTACGGCGAGGACGACGTGCCCTACACGCAGGTCTACTTCGATTCGACGCCCAACCGCCACGCGGCCGCCTACGCGAAGCTCGCCTCGTTCGGCGACGACTCGTCGAACTACTGGTGGAAGCTCGGCGCGGCAGAGCGGATCATGGAGCTGAGCCGCCACGACGCCGGCAAGCTCGCGGCCCTCCAGGCGGCGCAGACGGCCAAGAACTCGGCCGAGGAGGTGCTGCACCCGCCCGCCTCGACGGAGCGCTACACGACGCCCGCGAGGCTGCAGAAGGCGTGGGAGGACGAGCAGCTGGTTGCGTTCCCGCGAGACGAGCGCGTGACCGGGCTGCGCGCGGACGCCCGCATGGGCGAGCTCGGGCGACCCCGCACGCTCTACCAGGGGCTGCGTCCCGAGGCGCTCGCGACCGCGCTCTACATCGGCGCCCAGGTGCGCGCGCTGTCGGGCCAGGCGCCGCTGATCGTCACCTCCACGGTGCGCGACGACGCGTACCAGAAGCGCCTCGTGGCCCGCAACGGCGAGGCGACCCGCAACTTCTCCCTCCACACCACCGGCTGGGCGTTCGACATCGCCCGCAAGTACCGCTCCAAGGCCCACGCGCAGGCCTTCCAGTTCGTGCTCGATCGCCTGCAGGTGCTCGACGCGATCGCGTGGGTGCGAGAGCCCGGAGCGATCCACGTCACCGCCGCGCCGGAGGGGAAGGCCCTGCTCCCGCTGCTCAAGCGAGTACAACCAGGCGGATGACCGACGCCATCCGCACCCCCGATCCGATCCTCGAGGGGCTGCCGGACTACCCCTACGAGCCGCACTACCGCACCGTCGACGGGCTGCGCCTGGCCCACGTCGACGAGGGCGACGGCCGTCCGGTGGTGATGTGGCACGGCGAGCCGACCTGGGGCTACCTGTGGCGCCACGTGCTCCCGCCGGTGCGCGACGCCGGCCACCGCGTGATCCTGCCCGACCTCGCCGGCTTCGGCCGCTCGGACAAGCCGATCGAGCGCGATTGGTACTCCTACGACCGCCACGCCGCGATGGCCGCCACGCTGCTGGAGGACCTCGACGTGCGCGAGGCGACGTTCGTCGTCCACGACTGGGGCGGGCCGATCGGGCTGCGGCTCGCCGTCGAGCACCCCGACCGCGTCGCGCGGCTCGTGGTCATGGACACCGGCCTGTTCACCGGCGAGCAGACGCTGAGCGACGCCTGGCACGCGTTCCACGCCTTCGTCGAGCGCACCGAGGACCTGCCGGTCGGGATGCTCGTTCGCCGCGGCTGCCACCGCGACCCCGGCGACGACGTCGCCGCCGCCTACGACGCCCCGTTCCCGAGCATCGCGGCCAAGGCGGGTGCCCGCGCGTTCCCCGGTCTGATCCCCCAGCGGCCCGACGCGCCCGGCGCCGCGGAGGGCCGGAAGGTGCTGGCGGCCCTGCGCGAGGACGAGCGGCCGCTGTTGATGCTGTGGGGCGAGCAGGACCCGGTCCTGCCGCCCAAGGTCGGCGAGGCGTTTGCGCGCGCTCTCGGGCAGCCCGCGCCCCGCCTCATCGGCGAGGCGGGGCACTTCCTGCAGGAGGATCAGGGGCCGCTGGTCGGCGCGACGATCGCCGACTGGCTCAGCAGCTAGGCGGCCGCCGGCGTCTTCGGCTCGTCGGCCGCGGCCTCGGCGACGACCGCCTCGGCGGCCGGCGCGCTCTTGGCCGCGCGCTGCTCGTACGCGGCGCGGGCGCTCTTGTCGGCCTGGAGCAGCGACTTGCCGCCCATCTTGCGCCCGAGCCACTCCGAGAGCGACCGCGGGCTCAGCGCCGCCGAGCGGACGAGGCCCACGAGCGACTTCGGCACGTAGACGTCGTAGCGCCCGAACTTCAGCGCGTCGACGACGGCCTCCGCGACGTCCTCGGGCGTCTGGCGCTTGACCCCCTTGAGCTCGTTCGTGCCCGCGATCAGCTCCGTGTTGACGAACGCCGGCATCACGACGTGGACCTCGACGCCGGTGCCGTACAGCTCGCCGCGGATCGACTCGGAGAGGCCGACGACGCCGTGCTTACAGGCGGCGTAGGTCGCCCCGCCGGGAGCGCCGAACTTGCCCGCGATCGAGGCGACGTTGACGATGTGGCCGGTGCCGCGCGGCTTCATGCGCCGCATGGCCTCCTTGGAGCCGTGGATGACGGCGTGGAGGTTGAGCTCGAGCTGGCGGATCGCGGTCGCGTCCGTCTCCTCCTCGAACGGGCCGATCGGCATGATCCCGGCGTTGTTGACGATCACGTCGATCGGGCCGAGGCGCTGCTCGACGTCGTCGAGCGCGGCGGTGAAGGCGGGGCGATCGGTGACGTCGAGGGCGAGGCCGATCGCGCCGGCGCCTGCCTCAGCCGCGGCCTCCTCGGCGACGGTGCCGTCGAGGTCCGCGATCGCGACGCGGACGCCCTCACGGGCGAGCGAGCGTGAGATCGCCTTGCCGATGCCGCGGCCGCCGCCGGTGACGACGGCGACCTTTCCGGCTAGGGAGCGGGGCTGTTTTGCCATAGGGAAGCGGTCCTCCTCGGGAAAGCTACGGTCCTGAAACCGTAGCTGACTAGAGGTACGCGCCGCTCGGGAGGTAGGGCGTGAACGGCCCGACATCGCCGCGCACGAACACCGCTCCGCCCGGCTTCAGCGCGAGCCCCGCGTCGAGCACGACGGGGACCGCCCACTGCTGCTTGGCGGTGATCCACTCGACGTGGGCCTCCTGGTCCGTGGGCGAGGCCGCGAGCGCCGCGCGCAGCAGATCGCAGGCCGCCTCCTCGTCGAGCGCGGCGAGCAGGTTGACGCCGTTGCCGCCCAGCACCGCGTAGCCGCGGTCGTCGATCACGAACAGGCGGCGGTGGGCGCGCAGGAACGCCGCGATGTCGCTGCCGTGCGCGGCGCCGCGCACCGCGCGGTCGACGGCCTCGGTGAACGGGATGTCGTCCTCGTCACCCTCGCGCACGGACGGCGGCGGCTCGCCGATCCGGGGGTGGCCGGAGGCGTCGAAGCACGGGTGCGCATCGAAGCTGGCGCGGGCGTAGGCGCGCAGCGCCCGCGAGTCGGGTGAGGCGAGGATGATCGCGCCCCGCTCGCCGCCGCCGGCGTACTCGAGCGAGCGCTCGAGCAGCGCGCGGCCGACGCCGCGGGACTGGTACTCGGGCAGCACGACGAGTAGCGACAGGCCCCAGACGCCCTCGCGGTCGAGCGCGAGCGCGGCGCCGACCATGCGCCCGTTGTCCTCGGCCACCCACGCTCCGCCCGGATCGCGCTCGAACAGCTGGTGGATCCGCACGATCGCGGGCGTCAGCGCCGGCGCCGGCGCCGGCGGTTCGTGGAGGCGCCGGTTGAGGTCGGCGAACGTCACCACCGAGACCTCGTGGACTGCGAGGTCGTCATCGCGACGCATGGGGCGGATGGTTGCCACGGCGGGCAACCGTACGCGAGCGGGCGGCCTAGCGGAGCTTGCCGTTGGCCGTGACCTTGGGCTCGACGGTGGGGACCGCGAGCGGCGCGAGCTCCTTCTTGGCCTGGCCCTTCGGCACGTGCTTGGGCTTGGACTCGGCGGTCGGCGTGGTCTTCTTGGCCTGCCCGGGCGGGACCGCCTTGACTTTGGTCTGGCCCTTCGCGACCTTCTGCGGCTTCGCCGCGGGGGGCTTCGCGTGCTCCGGCTTGGTCCGCGCGACCTTCTTCGCCTGCCCGGGGGCGACGTGGCTCGCCTTGTCGTGCTTGGCCCGGCCCGGGCCCGCGTGCTTCGCCTTGGCGTGGCTGCGGGGCTTGCCGCGCGTGGCGTGGCGCGGCGGAGCCGAGGCGGGCGCCGCGGGGCGAGCAGCGACCGGCACGGTGGACACGCTGACGGCGCGCACCGCCCCGGCCGCCGGCGCGGCCGTCGGTGCGGGCGCGGCAACCTTCGGCGCCGGCGGTGTGGAGTGGCGCACAACCTCGACGCTCGCCGTCGTGCCGCCGCCCACCAGCGCGACCGCGACGAGCGCCTTCGCAGCGATCGCGCCACCGGTGGCCGCTGCCGCGCCGCCGCCGCCCGCCCCCGCAGAGCCGAAGGCCGCGCCGAGCGCAGCCTCCTTGAGCCCCAGCGTCGGGAGCACCGGCAGGGCGACCGCCAGCGTCTTGCGCTGCAGGGCCACTTCCTCGCGGAACGCCCGGCACCCCGGGCACTCGCGCAGGTGGCGGTGCAGCGTCGTGCGCCGCAGCGCGCCGCCGCGGAGGTTGGCGAGCTGCTCGCGGATCTCCTCGCACGGCGTCTCCCGGGCCGTCCGGCTCGCGATCAGCGAGGTGCGGGCCTGGAACACGAGCGCCTTCACCTTCTGCCGCGGGATGTCGAGCACCGTGGCGATCTCGTCGTGCGAGACGGCGCCGAGCTCGGCGAGCACCAGCGCGGCCCGCTGGTCCTCGGGCAACGCCGCGACGTCGCCGAGCAGCTCGCGGACGTCCTGGCGCCGCTGCGCCTCGGCCGACAGGTGCTCGGTGGCGGGCGCGTGGATCTCGTCGAGCGGCCGCTCGCGGCGGGCGCGCAGCATCGAGAGGCAGCGGTTGCGCGCGATCGTGTAGAGCCACGGCCGGAGCTGGATCTCCGCGGCGCCGCCCACGAGGTGGCGGTAGGCGGCCATGAACGTGTGCTGGACCGCGTCCTCCGCCTCGTCGGCCGAGGACAGCATGTGGCGGCTGAACGCGAGGATGCCCCGGTGGTGGCGGTCATAGATCGCCTCGAAGGCCGCCTCGCTCCCGCCGCGTACGAGCGCGACGAGCCGCTCGTCGGAGGCGACGCGCAGCAGCACGGCCGACCGTGGACCGCGGCCGGCGCGAGGGAATCGCCCCAGGGCCGCAGAATTCCCCATCGGTAGGGCATCATCGATGTGAGTAGGAACTTTCGACACTTGGAAAGGTTGGGTACTGCCGGGATGACGACGTTCCGCCACGAAGGGCGAACGCTGGCGTACAGCGAGTATGGGGATGGTTCCCGAATTGTCGTGCTCCTGCACGGACTCCTCCTCAGCCAGCGGATGCACGAGCCGCTCGCGAAGGCGCTCGCGGAGCGCGGCAACCGCGTCATCACGCTCGATCTGCTGGGCCACGGCGAGTCCGAGCGCCCGCTCGACGCCCAGTGCTACTCGATGAGCTTCTTCGGCGAGCAGGTGATCGCGCTGCTCGACCACCTCGAGATCGAGGAGGCGGTCGTGCTCGGCACGTCGCTGGGCGCCAACACCGCGCTCGAGGCCGCCTCGCTGGCTCCCGACCGGCTCCGCGGGATGGTCATCGAGATGCCGGTGCTCGACGGCGCGCTGCTGGCGTGCGCGCTCGCGTTCACGCCGCTCATGGTCGCGCTGAGCTTCGGCGAGCCGCTCATGCGCGCCGTCCAGGCGGGCGCGAAGCGCGTGCCGCGGCTGCCGTGGGCCGCCGACATCCTCGTCGACCTCGTGCGCCAGGACCCCGCGCCCGGTGCGGCTGTGCTCCAGGGCCTGTTCTTCGGCCGCATCGCCCCGCACCGCAACGAGCGCAGCCACATGAAGACGACCACGCTCGTGATCGGCCACCGCCGCGACCCCGTGCACCCGTTCTCGGACGCCGGCATGCTGGCCGGGGAGCTGCCCAACGCCCGCCTGCTCGAGGCCAGCTCGATCATCGAGCTGCGCGTCGCCCCCGAGCGGCTCACCGGCGAGATCGCCGAGTTCATCGACGAATGCTGGAAGCCGCGACCCGCGGCCCGGCGTCCCCGCGCCCGCAAGGCGGGCTAACCCCTTCGCTAGCCTCCAGCGACCGTGTCGAGCCGACAGGAGGAAAAGGAGCGCCGCCGCCAGGAGCGGATGGAGCGCGAGCAGGCGGAGGCCAAGCGCGCCGCCCGCCGCAAGCGCATGCAGCTCGCCTTCGGCGGCCTGCTCGCGGTCGCCGCAATCGCCGGCATCGCCGTCGCGGTCCTGATCTCCACCGGCGACGACGACGGCGGCGGCGGGCCGAGCAAGGCGAGCAACGCCGCCTCGACCGCCAAGCTTCCCGAGCAGGCGACCTCCGACATCAAGGCGGCGGCCAAGGCCGCGGGCTGCACGCTCAACAACCCCGCGTACGAGGGCGCCAACCACGAAGAGAAGGACTTCAAGGCGTCTGACTACAAGACGAACCCGCCGACCTCGGGCAACCACACCCCCGACTGGTACGAGGACGGCATCTACGCCCCCGGCGACACGCCGGAGCTCGGCAAGCTCGTGCACCCGCTCGAGCACGGGCGGATCGAGGTCCAGTACAAGAAGGGCACCGACGCCGAGACGGTCGGCAAGCTCGAGGCGCTGCTGGCCGAGCAGGAGGACGGCTACCACATGCTGCTGTTCGAGAACACGACCGACATGCCCTCGGCCGTGGCCGCGACAGCCTGGACGCACTCGCTGACCTGCCCGGAGATGAACGACAAGGTCTTCGACGCGATCCGGACGTTCCGCGCGCGCTACATCGACAAGGGCCCGGAGCGCGTCCCCTAGGATTTCTGCGGCGGCTCGCGCCAGCCGCCCGTCTCGCCGCGGTACAGGCCGTGGCCCGTGACCACCATCCGCAGCGTCCGCCACATGATGCGGACGTCGAGCGCCAGCGACACGTGCTCGACGTACCAGAGGTCGAGCTCGATGCGATCGGCCCAGGGCAGCGACGCGCGGCCGTTGATCTGCGCCCAGCCGGTGATGCCCGGCCGCACCGACAGCCGCCCGCGCTGCTCGTCGGTGTAGCGGTCGACCTGCACCTGCACCGTCGGACGCGGCCCGACCAGCGACATCTCGCCGCGCAGCACGTTGATCAGGTTCGGCAGCTCGTCGATCGAGAGCCGGCGCAGCCAGGCGCCGGTGCGGGTGATCCGCGCGTCGCCCTTGTCGACCACCAGGCCCGGGCCCATCGTCTCGGCGCCGGTCACCATCGTCCGCAGCTTGTAGAGCTCGAACGGCACGCCGTCGCGGCCGACGCGCCGCTGGCGGTAGATCGGGTGCCCGTGCGTCTCGAGCCGGATGATCAGCGCCAGCACGGCGAGCGGAAGGCCGAGGACGACGAGCACGACGCCGGCGAGCGCGACGTCGAGCGCGCGCTTGGCGAGGTAGCCGGGATGGCTCACCGCGTGCCCTCGGGCGCGTCCCAGCCGGCCGGCGTCCCGTGGCGCAGGTGGTCGTAGAGGCCGGCGGCCAGCGAAGCGGTGGTGAGCACGTAGTAGCGCGCCAGCAGCAGCGGGCGCGAGCGGACGGCGCCGCCGGCGGCCGCGGCGGCCAGCAGCGCCACGTGGGCGGCGAGCGCCAGGCGCTGGACGGCGCGCTCGCGCCCGGCGAGCGCGCTCAGCACGATCGCGACGTGCAGCGCGGGCGCGGCGTAGCGCAGCAGCCGGTGCGAGGCGATCATCAGCGCGTACAGCGGGTCATAGCCGCGCGGGGAGAGCAGGCCGCCACGCAGGACGATCGGCCAGGCGTGGCTCATCATCCGCCGCTTGCGCCGCCACTCGCCCTCGATCGTCGGCACCATCTTCTCGGTCGCCACCGCGTCGGGTGCGTAGACCGCGCGCCAGCCGCGCTTGACCATCAGCGACGGGAACGAGAGGTCGTGGCCCATCACCGGGTCGACCTCGACGTAGGCGGCCGGGCGAACCGCATAGATCGCGCCGTTGCCCGCGGTCACCGACGCGAGCGCCGACTCCTGCGCGCGCAACCACAGCTCGTAGCGCCAGTAGGCGCCCTCCTGGTTGGTGCCGCCGTCGGAGACGAACTGCACGCGGCCGCACGCGTAGCCGACCTGCGGGTCGGCAAAGCGCGCTGCGAGCCGCTGGAGCGCATCCGGGGCCCAGGTGGCGTTGGCGTCGCCGAAGGCCAGCAGCTCGCCGGAGGCGGCCCGCACGGCGGCATCCTGGGCACGCACCTTGCCGCCGCGGGGGAGCTCCAGCACCTGGTCGGCGCCGGCGACGCGCGCGAGCTCGGCGGTGCGGTCGGCGCCGCCCTCCGCACCCCCGTCGACGGCGACGATCAGCTCGAGTGCCTCGCGCGGCCAGTCGAGCGCTAGCGCGTTCGCGACTTTGTCCGCGATCACCGCCTCCTCGTTGTAGGCGGCGACGATCAGCGAGACGCGCGGGCGGACCGCGCTCGCCGGCACCGCGTCGCTCGTCCCGCGCAGGCGCCGAAGTGCCCACAGGAACGGCCCGTAGAGCGCCTGCGCCCACACGAGCAGGACGCTGGAGATCCAGAACACGAGGCGCGACACGGCGCGCCATGGTGGCAGGCGGCACACTGAAAGCGATGTTGCGCCGCCCCGACCCGCCCCTCACCGACGGCGTGATCACCTTGCGCGAGCACCGCCGGAGCGACGTCGACGCGCTCGTGGCGATCTGCCAGGACCCCGCGATCCCGCGCTGGACGCGCGTCCCGCAGCCCTACACGCGCGCCGACGCCGAAGGCTGGGTGGCGGGCGTCGAACTCGAGGTCGCGGCCGGCACCGCGATGAACTGGCTCGCCGTCGACGAGGACGACAACATCGTCGCCAGCGTCGCGGTCCAGGGCATCCGCGAGGACGAGGGGACCGGCGAGATCGGCTACTGGGTCGCCGCGCACGCCCGCGGCCGCGGGATCGCCACCCGCGCGGTCCGCCTCGCCACCGCCTGGGCGCTCGGCGAGCTGGGGCTGAAGACGCTGGAGATCATGACCCACGAGGACAACACCGCCTCGCAGGGCGTCGCGCGCGCCGCCGGCTACGTCGAGACCGGCGAGACGCACGTGCCGCCGCGCGAGGGGCTGCCGCCGGGGCGCTACCTCGTGTTCACGCCTGCCTAGAAGCGCTTGTCGAGCCAGCCGACGAGCCCGGGGATCAGCCGCGGGTCGACGATGTGCGGGACGTCCGTCTCGCGGTAGGCGACCTCGGCGCCGGCCGCCTTCGCGCGGTCGCGCGCCTGGCGGCCGAGCTCGACCGAGATCACCGGATCCTCGGTCCCGTGGGTGATGGCGACGGGGAAGCCGCCGAGTCCGTCGAGCTGGAGCTCGAAGTCGGGCACGGTCGGGATGAAGCCGCTCATGGCGAGGATGCCGGCGGGCCGCGGGCGGCCGGGGCCGAGCGCCAGCGCCCACGCCATCACCGCGCCCTGGGAGAAGCCGCCGAGCACGGTGCGCTCGATCGGGACGCCGGTGCGCTCCGCCAGGCCCTCGAGCCAGGATCCGAGCCGGTCGAACGTCGCCCGGAAGCTCTCCGGGTCGGGATAGCCGATCTCCTCGACCACGTACCAGTGCGAGCCGATCGGGGGCAGCTGCAGCGGGCCGCGAGGGAAGGCGCCGACGAGCCGCTCCTGCGGATCGAAGACGTCGAGCAGGGGGATCAGGTCCTGCTCGGAGGTGCCGCGTCCGTGCAGCAGCACGATCGCGCCGGCCGGGTCGCCCTCGGGCGACCGCAGCTCGAATACGAGGTCGTCGACGTCAGCCACGAGCGCGGACGCTATAGCGTCCGGACGCCGGTGGACCAACCGCTCCTCGTCCTGCTGCTGCCCCGGCCGCTCGAGCGCTTTCATCTCGAGCAGCCGGTGCGCGAGCTGCTGCGCGCGCAGGGGGTCGTCGCCGTCGATCCGTCGCGGCTGCCGCTGGCGCGCATGGTGCCGACCGTCGCGGCCCGCGCGGCGATGGGTCAGGCCAAGCGCATGAAGCTGCCGGGCACGCCGGCCGCCGTGGCGATCCTGCACCCGTTCCAGTTCTTCCTCGCCGGCGCGCTGCTCGCCCGCCACCCGCGCGCGGAGCTCTGGTACGGACGGCCGGAGGACGAGGAGCTCGAGGCCACGCTTGACGCCGCGGCGTCGGAGCGCGCCGCGCTGACGCTGACGCCGGAGGAGCTGCTGGCCGTCGCCCCGCTGCGGATGGCCGAGCTCGGGATCGTCAGCCGCCCGCCGACTGCACCTTCGGCCTGACGTGGCGCAGGATGTCGGCGATGTTGTGCGTGATCTGCGCGACCTCGGCGTCCGTGCCCGCGCGCTGCGCCCACTGCGTGAGCCCGACGCGGATCTCGACGCCCTTGCCGAGCTGTGTCGCGGTCAGCACCGGCAGCGCCTCGCGCGGCAGCTCGCCGTCGGCCTCGGCTTTGGCGCGCTCGCTCTCACTGATGTCCTGGCCGAGCGCGGTCAGCACCTTCGCGTCGCGTGTCTCCCGGCGCGCGACCGACTCCTCGAGGCGGCCGAATGCGGGGATGACGCCGTCGGAGCCGGTCAGCAGGCCGAGCCTGGGCTCTTCGGCGAGCGCGGTCAGCGGCAGCGGCGTGCGGCCGTCGTCCTCGGTGCGCGGGTTCGCCACCGGCTCGAGCCGGGCGCCGAACGGGTCGGTCGGCGTCGGTTGCGTCGGCTGCGTGAGCCGGCGACTGCCGATCCGCACGCCGCGACGCAGCGACTCGGTCCCGAAGCTCGCGAGCCGCCCGCCGGCGTCGACGTAGCGGCGCAGCCGGCGCGCCAGCGGGCGCGAGACCCAGCGCAGGGAGCCGGCGAGGATGACGCCCTCGCGGTCGGTCGCGCGCGGGTCGCGTGAGCGCGCGAGCGCGATGTCCGAGGTCAGGTCGTAGCGGATCCGCGCGCGGTCGAGGAAGACGAGCAGCGGCGCCGTCTCGGCCGCGAACGCCGGCGGGATGCCCTGGGCGCCGTTGATCACGCGCGGCCACTCCACCGGGCCGCCGGTCTCGAGCGTGTTCGGCAGCCCGTCGCTGTCGTCGTCGACCTTGTCGACGCCCAGCCACGACAGCGTGGGCGTGACGACCAGCAGCTTCGCGCGGTCTTGCGCTTGCACGAGGAACGGCACGCTGGCGCGCGAGCGGCCGGAGCGGATCTGGAGCAGGTAGGCGCCGGAGATGCCGCGCGGCGCACGCAGGCTGAGCGTCTTGCCGGGCGCGCCGCGGCCCTTCTTGATCGGTCGCGAGGCGCCGATCCGGCGGACGGTCCAGCGGTAGGCGCGACGCCGCGAGTCGACGAAGAACTGCACCCGCTCGCCGGCGCGGACCGGCTCCACCGGCGGCTGCGCGGTGACCTGGCGGATGGTGATGCCGGGCTTGCCGCGGACCTGGCCGGGCACCGGCGGGAGCACGGCGGGCGCCGTCCCGATATTGCCCGAGCGGTCGCGAACGCGGACGACGACCATGTAGACCCCCGGCGGCGCGGGCGCGCCGGCGATGCGGCCGTCCCAGACACCGCGGCGGCTGCCCTTGGTGCCCTTGAAGCGCGCGACCTCCTTGACGGGGTCGACGTCGGTGCGCAGGACGCGGAAGCGCGGCGCGCGGCGGCGCCCGACGCCGCGGGCGCGGATCTCGAAGCTGCCGGGAACGGGGCCGGCGATCGGCGGCGCGACCGACAGCACGACCGGGGTGGGGGCCGTGGTGTCGACGACGAACGAGCCCGCGACCGTCACGGTGCGGCCGGTGCGCCGCAGGCCGAGCTGCATCCGGTAGAGCCCGTCGGGGGCGCGCGCGCCGGCGTCGGTTTTGCCGTCCCAGACCACGGTCACGGTGTGGTCGGGGCGGGCGTTGAGGTCAGAGGCGAGGCGCCGCACCCGATCGCCGTCGCGGTTGACGATCGTGGCCGTCAGCTCGTCGGCCTCCTTGACCTTGAAGGTGATCCGCGCGACGTCGCGGCGGCCGTCACCGTTCGGCGAGAAGAAGCGTTTGACCTTCGTGTACTCCGCCACCGACTCCGCGCTCTTGAGGCGCTGGGCGACGAAGAAGGCGCCGAACGTCGCCGCCACGAGCAGCGCGAAGACGACCCGAGCGAGCTGGCTCACCGAGCGCGACTCAGGGCGCCTTGTCGCTGCCGACCACAACCGCGATGTCGGCGTTCTCGCCGGCGAGCGCCTGCGTCTCGGCGTCCATCACGCGCAGCTCGGAGATGTTGAGCTCGCGGCCGATCTCCCGCGCCTGGCGGCGCGCGTCCTTCGCGTAGAAGACGGTCGAGGCCGCGCGCTGCTGGTCGGTGAAGTCGCCGGTGGTGCCGCGCTTGTAGCCGCTCGACTGGAGCTTGTCGGCGGTGCTGGCGGCGAGCCCATTGATCGTGGTGCCGTTGAACACCGCGACCGTGGTGTCAGCGCGGCTGGTCGACGAGGAGGTGTTGCTGTTCCCGCCGCCACCCCCGCCGCCGGCCTCGTCAGTCGGGGCCGCGGTCGGCTGCGCGGTCTCGTTGGGCGGAGGCGTCGCCTCGTCGCCGCCGAGGAACTGCGTGGCGGCGAGCACGGCGAGCGCGACGAACACGGCGGCGACACCGCCGGCGATCGCGAACGAGCGGCGGCGATGCCCGCCCGCGGGAGCGGCCGCCGGGGGCGGTCCGGGCCGCCGCGGCGGCATCGTGACCTGCCGGCGGGGCGCGGCCGAGGGCGTGGTCTGGCGGAGCGGAGCGGCGGACGGGCGCGGCACCGGCTGCGAGCCGGGCATCTCGGCGGGCGGGGCGGCCGCGGCAGGCACGGGAGCGGGGGTCGGCTCGCCCGGCGGCTTGGGCACGGCGCCGGCCACGCCCGCGGCCGTGCTCGGGCGCGGGATCGCCGGGGGCTGGGCGCCGGCGGGCGGCGCGCCGTTGGTGGCGGGCGCGGCCGCCGCGGGCTCCTCGTCCTCCGCCTCGTCCTCGTCCGCCTCTTCGTCCTCGCCCTCGCCGCGCGGCTCCTCCTCGTCGGCGTCGGGCTCGTCGGGCGTCTCTTCCTCCTCGTCTGCCTCTTCCTTCGCGGGGGGCTCGATCGCGAGGACGGGCTTCTTGCCGTCCTCGGTCACCGGCCCGTGGACGATCGGCTCCTCCTCTTCCTCCTCGTCGTCCGGGCGCTCGGCCACCGCGGTCGCGGTACCGGCGACGGGCACCGCCGGGCTGACGGTGCCGGAGCGGCCACCTGCGGCGGTGGCGGCTGCGACCGGCTGCGCAACGGCGGCGGGCTGCTGCACCGGCGGCTGGCGCCGGGCGGCCTCAGCCTGGGCGATGGCGCGCTCCTCGACCTCGCGCGCACGCTCAGGTGCGCGGCCGGCCCATTCACGGAGTCGCTTGACCTCCCTCGCTTGGGCGAAGTACAGCATTGAGAGAACAGCCAGGCCGAAGAACGCTGCGATGCCGACGTACGCGCCGTACTTCTCGACTTGGTCCTCTATCGAGAACGCGAGCAGGAGAGCCATAAACAGACGGCGCCCAGTCTAGGCGGTGGCCCCGTCGGCAGACTCGGGAGCCGGCGAGGAGGTCACGACGACGGCTTCCTCGGGCTCCAGCCGGAGGCTCGCGAGCTGCGCCACGACCGCCGCCAGCCCGGCCGGATCGCCCTCGAGCGTGAGCAAGCCGATGCGGTCGAAGGTCTCCTCCACCCACGCGGGGTCGATCCGCGGCCGGTCGGCGCGCAGGATCCGCTGCGCGGGCGTGGGCTGGGGATGCTCGTAGGGGTTGAAGAGCTCCTCGTTGAGCTTCTCGCCCTGGCGCGGGCCGACGATCTCGATCGCGATGTCGCGGCCGGGGCGCAGCCCCGACAGCCGGATCATGTCCTTGGCGAGCTCGAGGATCGAGACCGGCTCGCCCATCTCGAGCACGAACACCTCGCCGCCGCGGCTGAGCGACCCCGCGCGGATCACGAGCTGGACCGCCTCCGGGATCGTCATGAAGTAGCGCGTCATCGACGGGTCGGTGACGGTGACCGGCCCGCCGGCCGCGATCTGGCGCCGGAAGATCGGGACCACCGAGCCGGACGAGCCGAGCACGTTGCCGAAACGGACGCTCGAGAAGCGCGTCTCGGGATATCGCGAGTCGGCCGCCTCGACCGCCCACTCGGCGAGCGCCTTCGAGGCGCCCATCACGGTGGCGGGCTCGACCGCCTTGTCGGTCGAGACGAGCACGAACGTGCGGACGGCCGCGTCGCCGGCGACGCGGCACATCACGCGCGTCGCGAGCGCGTTGTTGCGGACCGCCTCGACCGGGTTGCTCTCCATCAGCCCGACGTGCTTGTAGGCGGCGGCGTGGAAGACGACGGTCGGCTGGTGCTCCGCGAACACCTCGCGCATCCGCTCCTCTTCCTTGCAGTCGGCGAGCACCGAGACCGTGTTGAGCGCGTGCCGATCCTCGATCAGCTCGCGCTCGATCTCGAACAGGTTGTCCTCGGCGTGGTCGAGCAGGACCAGCCGCTGCGGGCGCACGCGCGCGATCTGGCGGCACAGCTCGGCGCCGATCGAGCCGCCCGCGCCCGTGACGAGCACGACCCGGCCGGTCAGGTACTCGCCGACGCGCTCGACCTCCATCCGCACCGGCTCGCGGCCCAGGATGTCCTCGACCTTGACCTCGCGCACCTGGCGCATCAGGCGCCCGCCGGTCTGCAGCAGCTCGAACACGGTCGGCATCGTCCGCACCGGCACGCCGCGCTCGCGGCAGGCGGCGACCACACGCGCGCGCATGGTGCCGGGCGCCGACGGGATCGCGATCAGGACCTCCTGCGGCTCGACGTCGTCGAGCACGCGGCCGAGCTCGTTCGTCCCGCCGAGCACCTCGAGCCCGCGGTCGATGCGGGCGCCCTGCTTGCGCGGGTCGTCGTCGATGAAGCCGACCGGGCGATAGCCGAGCTCGGGGTTGCGCATGATCTCGCGCAGCAACAGCCGCCCGCCGTCGCCGGCGCCGACGATCAGCACCCGGCGCGCGTTCTTGTTCATGCGCGAGCCGCGCAGCGGCCGCTCGTAGATCGCGTGCACGATGAAGCGCACGCCACCGAGGAACACGAGCATCAGCAGCCCGTAGAGCGCGAGCACCCCGGTCGGCGCGTTGACCGACACGAACCCGCGCGGGGGCGCGAACAGCAGCTTCGGCTGCACGACCGCGATGTAGGCGACGAGCGCGAGCACCGCGGCGAGGCAGGCCTGCGCGATCCGCAGGTACTCCGACTGCGACGCGTAACGCATCCAGTGCCGGTAGAGCCCGAACAGCGTGAAGATCGCGACGTTGCCGATGACGACGAAGCCGAGTGTCCGCACGAACAGGTCGTGGTAGAGCGCGGGCACGCCACCGGCCCCGTCGAAACGCAGGCGATAGGCCAGGTAGTAGGCCAGCGCGACCAGCCCCGCGTCCAGCGCGACCTGCGACAGAGAGTGGCGATGGACGGGAAAGGCCGCGGAGCTGAACCTGCGGCGCATCTAGCGCATTCTATTCGCGGCCACGGCGCGCGCGGCCTCCACGACCTCCGCAGCCTGCTCGCGGCTGAGCACCGGGCTCATGGGGATCGCGAGGTGCGTCCGCGCGACTTCGTCGGTGGCCGGGAGGTCGGCCCCGTCGGCGTACGGGCGCATGGCTGGTTGGCGGTGGGTCGGCACGCGGTAGTAGGCCTTGTGCCCGATCCCCGCGTCCTTCAACGCCGCAGCCAGCTCGTCGGGCTCCGGGTGGCGGACGACGTAGAGGTGCCACGCGGGCCTCGTGCCGGGGAACGGCGTCGGCAGTGTCACGAGCTCGCCGAGCCCCGCCTCCTCGTAGGCGGCGGCGCCGGCGCGGCGACCGTCGCACCACAGGTCGAGGTGCGGGAGCGTGATCCGCAGGAGGGCGGCCTGCAGCTCGTCGAGCCGCGAGTTGTGCCCGATCAGCTCGAACGTCTCTTTGTCGCGCGAGCCGTGGAAGCGCAGCATCCGCACGTTCTCGGCGAGCGTCTCGTCGTTGGTGACGACGGCGCCGCCGTCGCCGAACGCACCGAGGTTCTTGGACGGGAAGAACGAGAACGTCGAGATCGTCCCGAGCGCGCCCGCGCGGCGGCCGTCGGCAGCGGAGGCGCCGGCGGCCTGGGCGGCGTCCTCGAGCACCGGGACGCCGAGTGCCTCGATCTCCGCGACCGGCGCGACGTTGCCGAACAGGTGCACGACGATCACGGCCTTGGTGCGCGGGGTGAGCGCGGCGCGCACGGTCTCGGGCGTCACGCAGAACGTCTCCGGATCGACGTCGCAGAACACCGGGCGGGCGCCCGTCGGCGGGATCGCCTCGGCCGAGGCGTAGAAGGTGAACGAGGGCACGACGACCTCGTCGCCGGGCCCGACGCCCATCGCGCGCAGGGCCAGCGTCAGCGCGTCGGTGCCGTTGGCGACCCCGATCGAATGGGCGGCGCCAAGGTAGTCGGCGAACTCGGCCTCGAACGCGCTGACCTCCGGACCGAGGATGTAGCGGCCGGCGTCCAGCACCTCGAGCGCCTTCGCATGCAGGCGGTCGCGCAGAGGAGCCAGAGGCGTAGAGGTGTCGAAGAGGGGGACTGACATTGCAGGCGAACAGCGTATTGGCCGATACTGTGGTCGTTGAAGGACCTGGACAGAGGGTAAAAAGCCAACGTGTTCACCTCGCAATCGCTCCGCTCAGTGGTTCGCCCCGGTGATCTCGCCGTCCGGGAGCAGCGGCTCGACGACGTGGTTCACCAGATGGACCTCAAGGGCTCGCTCGACGACGCCAACGCGCCGGAGCTCGAGCGCCGCATCGACGCCGCACTCGCCGGCGGAGTGCGCTGGCTGATCGTCGACCTCGCCGAGGCCGCCCCGGTCGGCGACGCCGCCCTGGCCGCGCTCTCGAGCGCGGTGCGCGAGCTGCGCTCCCGCCGCGGCGAGCTGATCCTGGCCGGCGCCGCGCCCGACGTCGGGTCGCGCATCAACACCTACGAGGTGGCCCACCGGCCCGCGCTGGCGGCCAACGTCGACCAGGCGATCATGATCCTCAAGATGCTGCGACCGAAGACCGCCGTGTCGCGGCCCAAGCAGCGCATCACCTCGCTGACGCTGCCGCGCATCGAGCCCCGTAGCTCCTAGAGGCGCTCTCATCCGCGACCGCTAGCCTGGGCTGCCGCGTGCCCCTGGTTGTCGCCTCCCTGACCGACCCGATCGTGCAGTTCGCCGTCGACGTGATCGACAAGCTCGGGCTGCCCGGAATCTTCGTCCTGATGGTGGCCGAGAGCGCGTGCATCCCGATCCCGTCGGAGGCCACGTTCCTGTTCGCGGGCTTCAACGTAAGCGAGGGCGAGTACTCGATGTTCGCCGTCGTCGCGGTGGGGACGGCAGCCAACGTCGTCGGCTCCTGGATCGCCTACGCGGTCGGCTACTACGGCCGCGTCGACATCCTCGAGAAGCACGGCAAGAAGCTGCACATCAAGAAGTCGCACCTCGAGTGGGCCGACCGCTGGTTCGAGAAGTACGGCTCGTGGACGGTCTTCCTGGCCCGCATGCTGCCGATCATCCGCACGTTCATCTCGCTCCCCGCGGGCGTGGCGCGGATGCCGTTCTGGCGCTTCACGCTGCTGACCACGCTCGGCTGCATCCCGTGGATCTTCATGCTCACGTTCATCGGCAAGCAGGTCGGGGACGAGTGGGAGAGCTGGAAGGACTCGCTGCACTACGTCGACTACGCGGTCGCCGCGATGATCGTGCTCGGCCTCGGCTACCTGGTGTTCCGCAACCGCCGCGGCGGGGGCGAGAAGCCCGAGGCGGCCGGAGAACCGGCCGCCGATGCGCCGCGCTGAAGTCGTCGCGCTCGGGCTGATCCAGGGCCCGGCCGAGCTGCTCCCCATCTCGTCCTCGGGCCACGTCGCGGCGCTGCCGGTGCTGCTGGGCTGGGAGCACGCGTCGCTCGAGGGCGCGCGGCGCAAGGAGGTCGAGGTCGCGCTGCACGCCGGGGGCGCGGTCGGCCTGCTGATCGGGCTGCGGCGGGAGCTGATGGCGCTGCCGCTCGACGTCGCGGTGCTGTCGATGGTGCCGACCGTCGCGCTGGCGTTCGCGGCCGAGCACTGGATCGAGGAGCGGCTGGGCGGGCCGGCGTCGCTGGCCGGCGGCCTGGTGGCCGGGTCGGTGGCGCTGGTGCTCGCCGACCGGCGGCCGGGGCAGCGGCTGGAGGAGGACGCGGGGCCGCGCGACGGCGTGCTGCTCGGGCTCGCCCAGGCGTGTGCGCTGGTGCCCGGCGTCTCGCGCGCGGGCGCGACCCTGGCGGCGGCGCGGGCGCTCGGCTTCGCGCGCCCCGACGCGGTGCGGCTCTCGCGCGGGATCGGTGTGCCGGTGATCGCAGGCGCCGCCGTGCTCAAGGGCGTGCGGCTGCTGCAGCGGCGGCCGGGGAAGAGCGAGCTCGCCACGCTGGGCGCGGGAGCGCTGAGCGCCGCGGCGGCAACGCTCGCCGCGATGCCGCTCGCGCGCGTGCTGGAGCGCGACCGGCCGCTGGCGCCGTGGGCGGCCTACCGCTGCGCGCTCGCGGGCGTCCTGCTCGTGCGCGAGAATCGCGAGCGATGAGCGGCGCCTACGCGCATTCGGGGGTGGACACGAGCACGGCCGACCGCGGCGTCGCGGCGCTGGTGGCGGTGCTCAAGACGATCGATACCGGCCGCGCGTCGCGCTCCGTGCTCGCGTCGGGGCAGTACGCGGCGGTGCTCGAGGTCGCGCCGAACTTCGGGATCGCGGTCGGCACCGACGGCGTCGGCTCGAAGCTGATCGTGGCCGAGCAGACCGGCCGCTACGACACCGTCGGGATCGACTGCGTGGCGATGAACGTCAACGACGTCGTGTGCGTCGGCGCCGAGCCGATCGCGCTGCTCGACTACCTGGCGGTCGAGCGGGTCGACCCGGAGGTCATGGAGGCGATCGCCGTCGGCCTGAAGGCCGGGGCCGAGGCGGCGGGGGTCGAGATCCCCGGCGGCGAGGTCGCCGTGCTGCCGGAGCTGATCAAGGGCCACCCCTCGCCCAGCGGGTTCGACCTCACGGCGGCGTGCTTCGGGACGGTGGCGCTGGACCGGATGGTGACGGGCGCGACCTGCGAGCCGGGCGACGCGCTGATCGGCCTGCCCTCCTCGGGCCTGCACTCCAACGGCTACTCGCTGGCGCGGGCGGCGCTCGACGGGCTGGCGTACGACGACCGGCCGGAGGTGCTCGGCGGCGTGTCGGTGGCCGACGCGCTGCTCGAGCCGACCGTGATCTACGTGCGCGCGGTGCTCGAGCTGCTGCGGTCCGAGCTCGACGTGCGCGGGCTCGCGCACATCACCGGCGGCGGGCTGCTGAACCTGCTGCGGCTGCACGCCGACATCGGCTTCGAGCTCGACGCGCCGCTGCCGGTGCCTGCGGTGTTCGGCCTCGTGCAGGAGCTCGCCGACGTGCCGGACGCGGAGATGTGGGAGGTCTTCAACATGGGCTGCGGCTTCTGCGCCGTCGTGCCCGCCGCGCAGGCGGATGCCGCTGTGGAGCTGCTCGCACGGCGGCATCCCGGCACCGCGCGGATCGGCTGGGTGACGGGCGACGCGGACCGCGTGACGGTCCCCTCGCTCGGCCTGTCCTTCGCCGGCTAGTCGTCGACCTCGGTCGCGCCCTCGCCGGTCGCGCCGTCGTCCTCGGGCTCCTCACCCGTCCCGGCCCCGGGCACGCCGCCGTCCTGCTTCTGCTGCGCCCAGTCGTCCTTCGCCTTCTCGATCTCCTCGGCGAGCGCGTCGGACTGCGCCTCCATGTCGGCGAGCTCGAACTCCGCCTCGGCCGCCTTCTCCTCGTGGCCCTCCATTACCCCTCCCTGGCCGCGGCGTCCTCCGCCTCGGCTCGCTCTTCCAGCTTCTCCCGCAGATAGCCCGCGCGGTCGGCGCGGCGCTCGTGCTGCTCCGTCTCGGGCTCCTCGTCCGCGTGGGCGGCACGAGCGTGCTCCTGGCGCTCCCGCTCGATCTGCTCGACGCGCAGTTCCTCGGTCTTCGGATCGGGCACATTCGCGAGGGTACCCGGTCGTCGGCCCTCCAGCCGCAGCTCGTTGACCACCCCGCCGCCGAGGATGATCAGCGCCAGCACGTAGAACCAGATCAACACGATCAGGACGAAGACGAGCGTCGTGCGGAGGCCGGCGAACGCGCTGACGTTGGACAGGTAGAAGGGGAAGCCGTAGTCGACGACGCCGATCGCGAGCGTCGCGCCGAGCGCGCCCGGCCAGACGCCGTACCAGGGCACTGGCGTGTTCGGGACCGTGCGGTAGATCGTCGCGAGCGCGAAGAACGTGATCAGAAAGCCGACCCCGAGCGTGATCTTGTAGAGCGAGTCGCGGTCGGAGAGGCCGAACGGCAGGTTGTCCTTATTGGCGAACAGCAGCGACTGCAGCGCCGGCATCGCAACCGTGGCGGCGAAGAACAGCAGGACGAGGCCGAGCATCCCGAGGCCGAACAGCTTCTGGCGCACCCAGGAGCGGCAGGGAAGCTCGTAGATGCGGCAGAACGCGGTATCGAGCGCGCCCCAGAAGCTGGTGGCGACCCAGAGGGAGGCGACCAGGGCGATGATGCCCGCGGTCGTGCTCGACTCCCGGACCTCGCGCAGCGCCTCGCTGAGGGTCGTCTCGGTGGCGGAGGGGAAGAGCTCCTGGAGGTCGCGCAGGACGGAGCGCTCGAGGTCCGGCGAGGCGAGGATCTGGCCGGCGGTGAACAGCGCGATCAGCGCGACCGGGAAGACGGAGAGCAGCAGGTTGTAGGCGACCATCCCGGCCATGCCGGTCAGGTTGTCCGTGTACGCCTTCTCCCAGAAGCGCTTGAGCGCAGCCCCGATCCACCGCATGCGCACAGCATGGCGCTCGGGGGAGCCGTTGTCGCGCCGGGCTCGGAGGGTACGGTTCGGGGAGAACGCGCACTCGTCATCGAAGGAGCGACTGAACCCATGGCCCGACTCACCTTCAAGCGCCTGCTGTTCGTCGGCGTCGCCGTCGCCGCGGGCGCCGCGTACGCCAAGCGCGAGCAGGTGCGCCAGTTGCTCCCCGGCGGCTCCTCGCCGTCGCCCGAGCCGTACTCGCCTCCGGTCCCGGCTCCGTCCAACTACGACGCGCCGGGGCCCCCGGCCAACACCGCGACGCCGGTGCCCGCACCCGAGCCGGTCGTGACGCCGGACCCGTCGCGGTCCGACCCGGTCGAGGAGCAGGCGATCCAGGCCGACGACGAGGACGCAGTTCGGGACGCAATCGCGGATGCCGCCGCGGCGGCCGAGGCGGCGGGGGGCGTGACCTCGTCCGCCGGTGCCCCCGCCGGCGGCGTGGATTCCCCGGCGGCGGGCGATCCGCCGTCGCAGGTGACGCCGGACGCGGCCCCGGAGACGCAGGTCCACGAGACGCCCGCAGCCGCCGAGACCAAGGCCCACGACACGCCTGAGGACGCCTCCGCCGCCGCTCGAGTCGGGCGAGATCCAGCCGCTCGGCACAACCGCGGAGGCCGACACGCAGGTCATGCCAGAGCCGATCGACGAGGCGGCCGAGGAGCAGGCTGCCGCGGCCGAGGCCGCCGCGATCGGCGGCTCGGCGGGCAACGAGTACGCCGGCAGCGAGCTCGGCGAGCCCGCGAGCGAGGCCGAGCGCCCGTTGGCCGAGGCCGGCGAGGGCGTGGCCGAGGGCCAGGAGCAGGCCGAGGCCGAGCTCGAGGAGAACGCCGGGCCGGGCGACGAGGGCGTGAGCGACGCCGAGCGTCAGATCGACGACACGATCGAGGCCGCGGACAACCCAGCGATCGGCGAGACGCCCGAGGCCGGCATCCAGCCGACCGAACCGGCGCCCGACAACGACGACGACGACATCTCCGGCGGCGACTGGAAGACCTGGTCGGGAGGCGCCGTAAAGCCGCAATGAGCGGCCGGCGGCTCAGACTGTCGCCGAAATAACCGAAGAAACCTCACGCGGGACTCAAGGGGCACCGCGTGCGGTCCGATGCAGTGGGTGCCGGTTCCGTCCGACCGGTGTGCCTCCCACATCTCCACGCACGCGACCGCCGAAGGAGCTCCACAGCATGTCCCGTCTTTTCCGATTCATCCTCGTCCTGGCAGGAGCCGGCGCTGCAGTCGCCATCCTCCGCCACCTGACCCGTCAGCGCGCCGAGGAGACCAAGCCCTTCTTCGCGGACGCCTACGTCCCCCCGGTCCCCGCGCCGCCCGAGGCCGTCGTCGTGCCCACCCCCGAGCCGGTTGTGGAGCCGGCCGCGGAGGTCGTTCCCGAGCCGGTCGTGGAGGCCGCCCCCGAGCCGGTCGTGGCCGAGGAGCCCGCTGTGGAGCCGATTCCGGCCCCCGAGCCGGTCGCGTTCGAACTGCCCGTCATCGAGGTCCAGCCTGAGCCGGTCGCGGAGGACGTCGTCGAGACGGAGCCCGTCGGGCAGCCGCTGAGCCTCGAGATCCCCGTCGTCGCCGAGGAGTCCGTCCCGGCCGAGATCCCCGTCGTGGAGGCCGCGCCCGTGGCCGAAGAGGCCCCGGTTGTCGCCGAGGAGCCCGTCGTGGAGCCGGCCCCGGTCGCCGAGGAGCCCGTCGTCGAGCTCGAGCCCGTCGCTGAGGAGCACACATTTGAGGCGGCCCCGGTCGCCGAAGAGGCCCCCGTTGTCGCTGAGGAGCCGGTCGTCGAAGCCGAGCCCGTCGCCGAAGAGACTCCCGCCGAAGTCGGCGAGCCCTTCTACGCGGCCGCTCCGGTGAGCGAGGAAGCCCCCGTCGTCGAAGCCGAGCCCGTCGCCGAAGAGACGCCCGTGGTCGTCGAGGAGCCGGTCTACGAGGCCGCCCCGGTCGCCGAAGAGGCCCCCGTCGTCGCTGAGCAGCCTGTCGTCGAAGCCGCTCCGGTCGCCGAAGAGGCCCCCGTCGTCGCCGACGAGCCGGTCTACGAGGCCGCCCCGGTCGCCGAAGAGGCCCCCGTCGTCGCTGACGAGCCGGTCTACGAGGCCGCCCCGGTCGCCGAAGAGGCCCCCGTCGTCGCCGACGAGCCGGTCTACGAGGCCGCTCCGGTCGCCGAGGAAGCCCCCGTCGTCACTGACGAGCCCGTCTACGAGGCCGCCCCGGTCGCCGAAGAGGCCCCCGCGGTGGCTGAGGAAGCTCCCGTCGAGGTCGACGAGCCTGTCTACGAAGCCGCTCCGGTCGCCGAAGACGCCCCCGTCGTCGCCGACGAGCCCGCCTACGAGGCCGAGCCCGTCGCCGAGCAGGTCCCCGTCGTCGCCGAGGAGCCGGCCGTGATGGCCGGTGAGACCGTTGACTGGGAGCAGTCGATGATGGAGGAGGCGCCGCCGGCGGCTGCGCATCCCTTCGCGGAGCAGCACGTCGTGGCTGAGGAGCCCGTCTTCGAGGCCGAGCCTTTCGTGGCCGAGGAGCCCGTGATGGCCGAGGAGGGCTTCCAGCCCGTCGAGCCGTCGCCGTTCGTCGCCGAGCCCGGCGCGCCCGAGGAGCCGGTCCTCGCGGAGGACGAGCCGTGGTTCGTCGCTGACGTGCAGGAGGAGCCGAAGGCCGAGCGGCCCGCGCAGTCCGACACGTGGAGCGGGCGGCCGATCGGGTCGTAAGCGCCAGTTTTTCAGCCGTACGCAGGGGTAATCGAGCGCCGGGGCAACCCGGCGCTCGGCGTTTAACGTTGCGAGCGGGATGTTTTCAGAATCAAAGACCTGATCTCTCGCAGGTCAACCACCCGCAGACGCCGAACCCGCATGAAAGACCCACCACAACGGGGAGAACAATCGGCATCGGCATAGCCCCGCCGTAGTCCACAATAGGTTCGACACACGGATGAGCACTCTCGTCGGCATGCAGCTCAACGGCCGGTACCGGCTGGACGCCCAAATTGGGACCGGCGGGATGTCGACGGTCTATCGCGCGTTCGATTCCGTCCTCGAGCGCCGCGTCGCGGTCAAGCTCATGCACCGCGAGATCGCCGCGGACACGGACCAGCTCGAGCGCTTCCGGCGCGAGGCGCGCTCCGTCGCCCAGCTCTCCCACCCGCACATCGTCGGCGTCATCGACGCCGGCGAGGAGGACGGCCGGCCGTACATCGTCTTCGAGTACGTCGAGGGCGAGACGCTCAAGGACCGCATCCGCCGCATGGGCCGCCTCCCGATCGACGAGGCGATCGCCTACGCGATCGAGATCGCCCGCGCCCTCGAGGCCGCGCACGCGCGCCACATCGTCCACCGCGACGTCAAGCCCCAGAACGTCCTGATCGACGAGGAGGGCTCCGCCAAGGTCACCGACTTCGGCATCGCCCGCTCCCTCGACGAGGAGGGCCTGACCGCCGAGGGCCGTGTCCTCGGCACCACGGACTACGTCTCCCCCGAGCAGGCGCTCGGCCACGACGTCAACGGGCAGTCCGACATCTACAGCCTCGGCGTCGTCCTGTTCGAGATGCTCACCGGCGACGTCCCCTTCCACGGCGAGAACCAGGTCGCGGTGGCGATGAAGCACGTCCGCGAGGACCTCCCCGACGTGCAGATGCGCCGCCCAGACGTCTCCGCGGGCCTCGCGGCGATCCTCGACCGCATGACGGACAAGCACCTCGAGCACCGCTACCCCGACGCGCGCACGCTCGAGACCGATCTCGAGGACGCCCTCGCCGTCGAGGCCGCCCGCTCCGGCCGTGCCACCGGTGAGGCCACCGCCGTCATCGCGACGCTGCCGGAGTCCGCCCGCCGCCGCGTCCCGTTCCGCGTGCGGCGCAGGATCCCGATCTTCGCCGTCATCGGCGTGCTGCTGCTCGCCGGCGCGGTCGGCGCCGTGCTGCTGCTCCAGGGCCTCGAGCGCACCCAGCGCGGCACCGGAGAGGGCAAGGTCAAGCCGCCCGCCGGCACGAAGGTCGTCTCGGTCAAGCGCACGAGCGCCCAGGACTTCGACCCGCTCGGCGACGAGGACGAGCACGCCGACGAGGCGCGGCTCGCCGTCGACAAGGACCCCGGCACGTCGTGGACCACCGAGACCTACAGCGGCAGCACGCTGGCCGGTAAGGACGGCGTCGGCCTCTACATCGACGCCGCCCCGAGCGTGGCCGCCACCAAGATGGAGATCGACACCCCCAAGCCCGGCTGGCAGGTCGAGATCCACGTCGCCCCCGAGGGCGACGCGCCCAACGGAGCCCCCGGCAAGGCCGGCGAGTGGCAGAAGGTCGGCGGCGGGACCGTCAAGCGCAAGCGCCAGCGCTTCACGCTCCGCACCGGCGGCAAGCCGTACCGCTACTACCTGATCTGGATCACGAAGCTCCCGCCCGGCCAGGAGCGCGTCGAGATCTCCGACGTCTCGCTGTTCCGCAAGACCTCGACCTAGAACGCGTGCCCGGCGCGCTCCGCGCGGTAGCGCTCGAGCCCGAGCGCCAGCAGCCGGTCGCACACCGACGGGAACGACCGCCCGGTCGCCTCCCACATCTTCGGGAAGCCGCTGGTGGCCGTCATGCCCGGCAGCGTGTTGAGCTCGTTGACGAGCACGCGGCCGCCGTCCTCGACGAAGAAGTCGACCCGCGCCAGCCCCGAGCAGCCGACGCGCACGAACGTCTCGCGCGCCAGCGCCTGGATCTCCTCGATGACCGCCGAGTCCACCCGTGCCGGGATCTCGAGCTCCACCCCGCCCGGCGCGTACTTCGCCTCGTAGTCGTACCAATCGGCCCCCTGGAGCACGACCTCGGCTGGCAGCGACGCCTCTGGCTCGCCGTTGCCGGTCACCGAGCACTCGACCTCGATGCCAGGCGAGAACGCCTCGGCGATCGCCAGCCCGTCGTGCTGGAACGCGGTCTCGAGCGCCCCGTCGAGCTCATCGGCCGTGGTGACCTTGCTGATCCCCACCGACGACCCCAGACGCGCCGGCTTGACGAACAGCGGCAGGCCGAGCGGCGCCAGCGACGCCCGCACCGCGTCCGGCGTGTCCTGCCACGCCGTCTGGCGCACCGACAGGTAGCCGACCTGCGGCACGCCCGCGGCGGCGAGCACCTCCTTGAACACGATCTTGTCCATGCACAGCGACGAGGCGAGCACGCCAGCGCCGACGTAGGGCACGTCGAGCAGCTCGAGCAGCCCCTGGATCGTGCCGTCCTCCCCGAACGGCCCGTGCAGCACCGGGAAGGCCACCTCGGCGCCCAGCAGCCCGCCGCCCGGCACGAGCGACAGCGCGGCCCCGTCTGGCCCCTTCCACGAGCCGTCACGCGACAGCCGCACCGACAGGACCTCATGCCCCACCTCCTCCAGCGCGGCGCTCACCGTCGCGCCGGAGTCCAGCGACACGTTGTGCTCGGAGGAGCGGCCCCCGGCCAGCACGGCGACCCTCACGGCGTCGGGCTCGGCGTCGGCGTGGCTTCCGGGTCGGGATCGAGGTTGGGGGGCTCGAAGCGCCCGACGACGAGCGTCACGCGCGAGCCCTTGTCACGCTTCTCCCCCGCCGGCGGGCTCGTCTCCAGCACCACGTCGTCGCCCTCAGGCCCGTCGACGGCCTGCTCACGCCGGCGCACGCGGAACCCCGCCTGCTCGACGAGCCGCTCCGCGTCGTCGGCCTGCTCACCGAGGACATCGGGAATCTCGATCTGCTCCGGCTCCTTGGCGATCGTCAGCGTCACCGTCGCACCCCGCTCGACCTCGCTGCCCGCCGCCGGCGACATCGACGAGCACCGTGTCGGGCTCCTTCTGGTCGTCCTCGCGGTCGGTGAACGAGACCTGCAGCCCGCGCGACTCGAGCATCCGCTCGGCTTCGTCGCGGTCCTTGCCGACCACGTCGGGGATCTCGACCGTCCGCGGTCCGCGCGAGACCACCAGCGTCACCGTGCTGCCGCGCTCGAGCCGCGAGCGCTCCGACGGCGACGTCTCGATCACGCGGTTCTCTTTCACCTCCTCGTTGAACTCGCGCCGCACGTCGACCTTGAAGCCCGCCTGCTTCAGCCGCCGCTCGGCCGTCGCCCGCGGCGAGCCGCGCACGAACGGGATCGTGGCGTCCCCGGGCCCGCTCGAGACGATGATCGTCACCGTCGAGCCCTCGTCGGCCTCCTGGCCCGGCTGCGGCCGCTGCGTGGCCACGCGGTCGGCGGGCACGGAGTCGGAGCGCACGTTCTCGACGTTCACCTCGAAGCCGCGGTTCTGGAGGATCTGCGCGGCGGTGGCCGACCGCAGCCCGACCACCTTCGGCACCCCGACCTTCTCCGGCACCAGCAGCAGGTAGGCGCCGATCCCGATCCCCACGAGCGCGAGCAGGAGCAGCAGCCACAGCAGCCAGCGGAGGTTGCGGCGGTCGGCGCGCTCGAGGTCCTCGACCGCACCCGGCAGCCCTGGGTAGGTCCCGGTGTGCGGCGCGATCCGCGTGTACTCGCCGGTCCCGGCCGGGATCCCGCGCGCCGCCTCGAGCGCAACGATGAACTCCTCCGCGTCGGCGAAGCGGTACGCCGGGTCCTTCTGCAGCGCCCGCATGACGACGTCCTCGAGCTGGTCGGACACCGCCGGGTTGAACTCCGACGGCGGCACCGGCTCCTCCGAGACCTGCTTGAGCGCGATCGTCACCGCCGACTCGGCGTCGAACGGCACCCGGCCGGTCAGCAGCTCGTAGAGCACGACGCCGATCGAGTAGAGGTCGGCGCGTGCGTCGACCGGGTGGCCCTGGGCCTGCTCGGGCGAGAGGTACTGCGCCGTGCCCATGATCGAGCCGGTCTCGGTCATGTCCGACGCGCCGGCGCGGGCGATGCCGAAGTCGGTGACCTTGGCGCGCCCCTCGTCGTCGACGATCACGTTGTGGGGCTTGATGTCGCGGTGCACGATCCCGCGGCGGTGGGCGAAGCGGGCCGCCTTGAGGATCTGGGTCACGAGGTCGATCGCGCGGTCCGGGTCGAGCGCGCCCTCCTGGCGGACGAGCTGCTTGAGCGACCGCCCCTCCAGGTACTCCATCGCGATGTAGTAGGTGCCGTCGAACTCGCCGCGGTCGAACACCGCCACGACGTTCGGGTGCTGGAGCCCGGCCGCGCTGGAGGCCTCGCGACGGAAGCGCTCGACGAACTCCTCGTCCTCGGCGAAGCGGCGGTAGAGCAGCTTCAGCGCCACGCGGCGCCCGAGCTGCAGGTCCTCGGCGCAGTAGACGTCGGCCATCCCGCCCGAGCCGATGCGGTTGAGCACCTTGTAGCGCTCATCCACAACGGTGTCGCGCGCGATGCCGTGGACGCTCATCAGCGGAGGGCCTCGAGCACCTGCTTGGCGATCGGCGCCGCGTCGACGCCGCCCGTCCCGCCCTGCACCCGCTCCAGCACGACCGCGATGGCGAAATCGTTGGTGAAGCCGATGAACCAGGGGTCGTTGATCTTGCGCTGGATGTCGATCTCCGCGGTGCCGGTCTTGCCGGCCAGCTCGACGCCCTCGAGCGCCGCCGCCGTGCCGGTGCCCTCCTTGACGACCTGCTTCATCATCCCCGTCAGCGCGCGGGCCGTGTCGACTTTCATGACCCGCTCGGCGCGTTCGGGCTCGATCTCGTCCTGCGTGCGCCCGTCGGGGTCGACGATCTTCTGCGTGATGTGCGGCTTCATCCGCACGCCGCCGTTGGCGATGGTGGCCGCCACGGTGGCCATCTGCAGCGGCGTCACGAGCAGCTTGTCCTGGCCGATCGCCATGCGCCCGACGTCGATCCGCGGCGACCGCGGCCGCAGCAGCTTGCCGTTCGGGCCACGCTCGCCCGACGCCAGCAGCTGATCGGACGGGAGGTCGATCGGCGGCTGCTTGTAGAAGCCGTAGCGCGTCATGTACTCGGCCATCGTCTTCTTGCCGAGCTCCTCACCGACCTCGGCCCACACGGTGTTGACCGAGTTGGTGAGCGCGTCGGTGAGCGTGATGTCGCCGAAGTCCTCGCCCCCGAAGTTGTTGAGCGGGACGCCCGAGATCTTCTTGCCGTTCTTGCCGCTGACCGTCGAGTCCGGCTTGAACTCGCCGGAGTCGAGCGCGGCCGTGGCGGTGACCGCCTTGAACGTCGAGCCCGGCGGGTAGCCGGCCTGCGTCGCCCGGTTGACCAGCGGCGAGTTCGCATCGTCGGTCGAGAGGCGCTCGAACTTGTTGCCCCGGTCGAGGTTGTTGGGGTCATAGGAAGGATCCGAGACCATCACGAGCACCTTGCCGCTGCTCGGCTCGAGCGCCACGACCGCGCCCTTGCGCCCCTTCAGCCCGTCGATCGCCGCCTGCTGGGCCTTCGAGTTCAGCGTCGTCCGGATCGAGTCGCCGGCGTTGCGGTCGCCGAGCAGCGAGTCGATCGCGCCGATCAGCTCGGTCCGGCGCCCGCTCAGCGGGTCGTTGCGGAACTGCTCCAACCCCGAGCGCCCGAGCTTGGTGAACGAGTAGCCGATCGCGTGGGCGAACATGGCGTCCGTCGGATAGCTGCGGCGGTAGCGCTCCTTGTCGATCTTCGTGGAGCGCGCGACGACCTTGCCGTCGGCCGAGCGGATCGTGCCGCGCTTGATGCGCTCCTCGGCCAGCAGCGGCCGGCGGTTGGCGGTGTTGGCGCGCAGGTCCTTGGCGCCGAACACGCTCCACCACGACGTCGCGAACACGAGCACGCCGAACAGCAGCGCGAAGAAGGCGTAGAGGCGGATGATCGGCGGGTTCATCGCAGGTGCGCGGGCCTTCGCGCGCGGTCGGAGACGAGCAGCAGCAGCGCCAGCAGGACGAAGTTGGCGACGATCGACGAGCCGCCGTAGGAGACGAACGGCAGCGTGACGCCGGTCAGCGGGATCACCTTGGTGACGCCGCCCACGATCACGAACACCTGCAGCGCGAACACCGACGTCAGGCCCGCGGCGAGCAGCTTCGAGAAGGAGTCCGGGGCGATCATCGCCGTCTTCATCCCGCGCTCGGTGAACAGCAGGTAGACGAGCAGCAGCCCGCAGGCGCCGGCCAGCCCGAGCTCGTTGACGATCACCGAGTAGATGAGGTCGGTGTCGGCGGCCGGCAGCAGCGGCGTGCCGCCCACCGAAAGCAGCGCCTGGCCGAAGCCGGTGCCGAACAGCCCGCCGTCGGCCTGGGCGAACAGGGACTGGGCGATCTGGTAGCCCTGGTGCTCGACGAGGTCGGGCTTGAAGGGGTCGAGCCAGATCTCCACGCGGTCCTGGATGTGGCTGCGGATCTGGTACATCCCGTACGCGCCGACGGCGAACAGCGCGAGCCCGACCGCCACGAACGAGAAGCGGTTGGTGGCCACGTAGAGCAGGGCCAGGAAGCCGCCGAAGTACATCAGCGACGAGCCGAGGTCCTGGATGATGAAGAGCAGGAACATCGCGGCGAAGAAGACGACCAGCAGCGGCCCGAAGTGCTTCAGCGGCGGGAACGTGATGCCGGCAAAGCGCCGCGCGCCCTGCACCAGCAGCTGCCGGTTGTCGCGCAGGTAGGCGGCGAGGAAGATGACGATCGCGAGCTTCCCGAACTCGGCGGGCTGGAACGCGAAGGGCCCGATCCCGACGCCGAGATAGGCGCCGTTGACCTGCTGGCCGATGCCCGGCACGCGCGGCAGCAGCAGGAGCGCCAGCCCCGCCGCGGCAATCGTGTAGCGGTAGCGCTCGAGCACGCGGAAGTCCTTGAGGAAGACGATCGTGAGCGTGAAGAGCAAGAGCCCGAACGCGAACCAGCCGGCCTGGCGGATCGCTTTCTCGGGGTCGAGCCGGTAGATCACGACCAGCCCGAAGCACGCGAGCACCGCCGCGAGCGGCAGCAGGTAGGGGTCGGCGTAGGGCAGCCGGAAGCGCACGACGAGGTGGGTGGCGACGCAGACGCCGAGGAACACGGCGCCGTACGTCAGCGAGACGTCGGAGAGCTGCTGGGACTCCTGGATGAAGATCGCGGCGAACCCAGCCGCGACGAGCAGCGAAGCCGGGACCAGCGCGAGCAGCTCGCGGTTGCGGGCGCTCATGTCGCCTGCCTCACTCGATCTGACCGCGCTCGAGCGCGATCACCAGGTTCTCAGCGTCGTCCTTCGAGCGCAGCTTGTGGTCGGTGAACGTCTTGCGGCGCGTCGGCGGCACGTCGTCGATCGTCACCCCCGAGCCCGCGTAGCGCTGGTAGAGCTCGATGCCCAGCGGCAGGTCGTAGGGGAGCCCGCGGAAGATCGCGATCGTGCGGTCGTCGCGCGGGTCTGTGCCGACGAAGTACACGGCACGTGTGGCCAGCCACCCTCCGACGAGGATCAGGGCGACGATGCCGAGGACCACGAACAGGCCGACCGGGACGCGGCGGCGGCGCTTGCGGGAAGGCTGGGCGGTGTCGGCGGGAAGCGGTGCGGTGCGGCGCGGTGGGCCCTCCGCCGGCGCGGGCTCGGCCGCGGTTTCCTGAGGCGGCGGCTCCTCGGGGGGAGCATCGGCGGTCTCGCCGCCGGGACGGATCGCCGACAGCGCGACGGTGCCGCTGGCGCGGTAGTCCTCCTCGACGGAGTCGGTGACTTCCGACGAGCGCAGCACCTCGTCGTCGCTGACCCCGCCGGGGCGCGTGACGCCCTGGCGCGGCGGGGGCACGGCGTCACCCTCGAACGTCTCGTACTCGTTCGTGTCCTCGTCCTGGGTGACCGGCGTGGCAGCGGCGGGCTGGCCCTCGCGCGGCTCGACCGCCTCGAGGCGGAACAGGATCACCGTGATGTTGTCGCGCCCGCCGGCGGCGTTGGCGGCGTCGATCAGGCGCTTGCCGAGCGTCTCCAGCGAGTCGCCGTCCTCGAACAGCGGCCGCAGCTTCGGCTCGTGGACCATCGAGGTGAGGCCGTCCGAGCAGAGCAGGAAGAGGTCGCCGGGCTTGGCCGGGAAGATGTCGACGTCCACCTGCACGCTGGCCTCGGGGCCCAGCGCGCGGGTGATCACGGAGCGCTGCGGGTGCTGCTCGGCCTGCTCCTCGGTCAGCTTGCCGCGGGCCACGAGCTCGCCCACCAGCGAGTGGTCCTTGGTCAGGCGGATGAGCTCGCCATCGCGCAGCAGATAGGCGCGGGAGTCACCGACGTGGGCGATGACCACCTCGTCGTCGTCGACGTAGGCGGCCGTGGTCGTCGTGCCCATGCCGTGCAGCGACTCGTCCGCCCGCGCCTTGTCGTGGATCCGCTTGTTGGCCTGCTCGATGACGCCGGCGAGCGCCTCAGGGAGCGAGCCGTTGGGCAGCTCGTCGTCGAACGAGCGGACCGCGATCTCCGACGCGACCTCGCCGGCCTGCGCCCCGCCCATGCCGTCCGCGACCACGAACAGGGGCGCGCGCACGAAGAAGTTGTCTTCGTTGCCCTGGCGTTGACGGCCAAGGTCGGAGGCGTACCAGTGCTCTGCGATGCGCAACATGCGGTGGGTTTTGGTGGCTAGCGCTCGAAGGTGAACTCGGAGTCACCGATGCGGATGCGGTCGCCCACGTGCAGTGGTTGCGGCCCGCGCACCGGCTCCCCGTTGAGATAGGTCCCGTTGGTCGAGCCTAGATCCTCCAGCACCACGACGTCCCCCTGCGGCACCAATCGGGCGTGGGAGGTGGAGGCAAACGAGTCCTCCAGTTGGATGTCTACCTGGTCGCCGCGCCCCAGCACAGCGCCATCTGAGAGGTCGTATGCGACGCCGTCGCGCAAGCCCGCCGCGGTCTCGACCCGCAGCCGCGGCGCGCCGAGGTCGTTGTCGCTGCCAAAGCCGGAGGAGGCGACGTGCATGCCGGTGGCGTCCTCGTAGCTCGGGGCGCCGCCGCGGCCGTCGTAGCCCGTGTCGCTGCCGCTGGTGCGACGCAGGTCCTTGAGCGCGGAGCGCGCCATCCAGAGCAGGAAGAGGTAGAGCACGGCGATGAAGCCGAACTTCAGGGCGACGGCGACGGGGTCAAGGGTCATGAGCGTTCCAGCTGAAAGACGATTTCGGAGGTGCCGAGGGTGATCGTGTCCCCGTCTCGCAGCGATTGCGCACCCTGGATTCTGCGGCCGTTGACTTTGACGCCGTTGGTGGAGCCGAGATCGTGGACGGTCCACGAGGCGCCAGAGGGCCGAACTTCGGCGTGCTTGCGCGACACGTTGGGGTCGTCGACCTGGACGTCGGCCTCGCGCGAGCGGCCGAGGACGGCGCCCTTGCCGCCGAGCACGCTCGTGCGGCCGTCGACGCGCAGCCGCGCGCCGCGGCGGCGCGGATCCGGCTCGGCGAGCGGCTCCGAGAGCCGGTTCGAGGTCGAGTAGACCATCGTGTGGCCGTGGTCGCCCTGGCTCGGGGCGTCGGAGTCGACCTCCTCGGCACTGCGCACGAGCCGGGCCTGGATGCCGAACTCGCCGAGGCGCAGGTCGTCGTCGGTCTCGAATTCGATCGTGGGCCGTGTGAGCAGGGCGATCCGCTCGCGCCGGGCGTGCTCGAGCAGGTAGCCGGACAGCTCGCGCTTGAGCTCGCCCTCGTAGCCCTCGAACTGCTCGCGATCCTGCGGCGAGAGCCAGACCACGTACTCGTTCGGGGCGTAGGTGCGCGCCAGCGAGGCGACCTTGTGCTGCTCCATCTCGCGAGCGAGCTTGCGCGCGATCTCGACCGGACGGACCTCCGACTTGAAGGCGCGCGAGAACGTCCCCTCGACGAGGCCCGCGAGCTTGGACTCGAGATTGCGCAGCACGCTCATGCGTGCCTAGGAGTATGAGAGGTCAAGTTCCTCGGTCGTGCCGTGGACCCATCTCCATCCAACGGCGATGATGCCCGCAGCAACCGCTCCCGCAACCAGGCCGTGCGGCGTGCCCCCGGTCACGGCGACGCCGAGCGAGGCGGTGGCGGCGGCCAGGCCGGCCGACCACACGGTGGCGCCGACGATGTCCGCGGGCAGCGAGCGGCCGCGGACCAGCCACGGCATGACGACGGCCCCGGCGGCCCACAGGGGGACGAGGATCACGGCGCCGGAGGTGACGAGCGGGGTCACGACCTCGCTCGCCGTCACGCTGGCGGCGCCGTCGAAGTGCGGGCGGTCCGGCAGTCCGCCGACGCCGAGCAGCAGGTTGTGGCCCAGCAGCGGCTCCGCGAGCAGCAGCCACCACGCGCCACAGGCGGCGATCGCCCCGCGCGCCCAGGCGGTGCGGGCGGTGCCCGCCAGGGCGGGGAAGGCGCCGGCGAGGCCGACGATCCCGAGCAGCGGCGCCAGCGCCGGCGCGGACCAGGCGATCGCGGCGCCGCGGATCAGCAGCGGCGGGAGCATGACGGCGAGGAACACGATCAGGGCAGCGCCGACGCGCGGCGACGAGCCGAACGTCATCGCGATCAGCGTCGCGCTGGCGGCCAGCACCCAGCCGCCACCTGGCACGAGCGCCACGAGGATCGCGGCCCCCAGGCCGGCGCCGACGGCGGGCAGCGAGGAGTCGGGCAGGAGGCCGCCCAGCGCAAGCGCCACCAGCAGGCCGGTGCCCACCGCCGCTGCGGCGCGGGCGCTCCAGGACGGCAGCTCGTACGCGTCCTCCAGCGGGTGCGGCGCGACGGTGCCGCCGTCGTCGGAGACATCGGGGAGCGCCTCCGCCAGCGCGTCCGCGAGGTCGATCAGCCCGCCGCGCTCGTCCGGGTCGGGGCGCAGCGTGCGGTCGATCGCCTCGCAGAGCTCCGGCGGCAGGTCGCCGCGCTTGCTCCGCAGCGCGGGCTGGACCAGGCCCACCCGGCGCAGCGTGGCGGCGGGGGAGCCCGCGCGGATCGGATTGACGCCGGCCAGCGCCTCGTAGAGCACGAGGCCGAGCGCGTAGAGGTCGCAGCGCTCGTCGACGTGCTCGCCGGCTGCCTGCTCGGGCGCCATGTAGGCGAGCGTGCCGACGACGTCGCCGGTGCGGGTCAGCGGCTCGTCGCCGGCCAGGTGGGCGACGCCGAAGTCGGTCAGCTTGGCCGCGCCGTACGGGGAGCGGGGGCGCTCGGGGACCATCACGTTCTGCGGCTTGACGTCGCGGTGGATCACGCCGCGCTCGTGGGCGTGGGCCAGCGCGTCGGCGAGCGAGAGCCCGATCCGCAGCACGTCGCGATCGGAGACCGCCCCGGCGGACTCGAGCTGCGCCAGCGTCGCGCCGACCACCAGCTCGGAGACGAGGAAGCGCGAGCCGTCCTCCTCGCCCGCGTCGAACACCGAGACGATGCCGGGGTGGTCGAGCCGCGCCACGGCGTGCGCCTCGCGCTTGGCGCGCTCGTCGGCGCGGCCGTCGGAGGGGATCGCCTTGACGGCGACGGCGCGGCCGAGGCGCTCGTCGCGCGCCTCGTAGACGGTCCCGAAGCCACCGGCTCCGATGCGCGGGCCCAGCCGGTAGCGGCCGAGCGCCAGCGACGGATCGGCTTGAGCGACGAGCTCTTCGGTGACCTGCATGGCGAGCCGTCCTTTCGCCGCGGCCGCGGGGCCCCCTGCTCGCCGCAAGCGCTCCTGCGGCCGATCCCGCCGAGCGGATGGGCATACTTCACGCCTTGTCCTTCTTCGACGAGGACGACGAGCCCCGGAGCAGCCCGCGTCCGCGCCGTAGCGCGGCGTCGGGTGGTCCGTCGACCGATCAGCAGACGCTGCTGGTCCGTCGGGCCGTCGCCATCGGCGGCCTGGTGCTGCTCCTGGTGCTGCTTTTCATCGCAGTGCGCTCGTGTGCGAGCTCGCGCAAGGAGAACGCGCTGAAGGACTACAACCGCGAGGTCACCTCGATCGTCAAGGACTCGGACACCCAGGTCGGCCAGCCGTTCTTCCAGCTGCTCGGCCAGGCGGGCAGCGAGTCGCCGCAGGACCTGCAGACCAACATCGCCGGCTACCGGGTGCAGGCCGAGGCGCAGCTCAAGCAGGCCCGCAACCTCGACGTCCCGGACGAGATGAAGGGAGCCCAGCAGGCGCTGCTGATGGCGCTCGAGTTCCGCCGCGACGGGCTCGGCGCGATCGCCGAGAAGATCCGCACCGCGCTCGGCGACGAGGGCGACGCCGCCAACGAGGCGATCACCCAGATCGCCGGGCAGATGCAGACCTTCCTGACCTCCGACGTGCTCTATCCAGGCGCGGACCTCGCCGCTGATCAAGCAGCGCGCTCGACGACGCCGAGATCGGCGGCCAGAAGATCGCGACCACGCGCTTCCTGCCCGGCATCGAGTGGCTGAGCGAGCAGACCATCGCCTCGGAGCTCGACCAGCAGCTCACCAGCGGCGGCAGCAACAGCAAGACCGGCGAGCCGGCGCCCGGCCTGCACGGCACCGGGATCGAGTCGGTCAGCGTCGGCGACACGACGCTGCAGCCCGACGCGCCCAACCGCATCCCGGCGAGCGCGGACACGGCGTTCGTCGTGCGCTTCACCAACCAGGGCGAGAACGACGAGTTCGACGTCAAGGTCAGCGTCGTGATCGAGGGCGGCGACAAGCCGATCAAGGCGTCGCGCACGGTCGACACCGTCGCGAAGGGCCAGACCGCCGAGGCGTCGGTCCCGCTCGGGACGAAGCCGCCGACCGGCTCCGCCGTCACCGTGAAGGTGACGGTCGCCAAGGTGCCCGGCGAGCAGAAGACCGACAACAACACCGCCGAGTACGACGTGCTCTTCACCGAAGGCGGGTAACGCTGGCCCAGAGGGCCAGGTTCCCTTGCGGGTGTTCGCCCTGAGGGCGAAACCCGCGGGCCGTCGGCCTGGGCTCGTATCCTTCGCGCTCGTGAACGACCTGACCGATCCGGCGGGCATCGCCGCCCTGTCGGCGGGCGCTCTCGCGTTCATCGCGCTGCTCCTCGCAATCGTGCTCGCGTTCCGCGTCCGCAAGCTGCGGGCGGCGCAGAAGGCCGTGCTCGGCGACAGCGGGCAGAGCGACCTCGTCGCCCACGCCGCGGGGCTGCAGCAGGCGTTCAACGCCCTGCACGAGCGCGTCGAGGAGGTCGCCGGCAACGTCGACCAGCGGCTCGGCGCCGCCGAGGACGCGGCTCGACGGCGCGATCGCCTACCGCTCGCTCGTCCGCTACGACGCCTACGGGGAGCTGACCGGCAACCAGTCGACGACGATCGCGCTGCTCGACGCGCAGCGCAACGGCGTCGTGATGTCCTCGATCGTGCGCCGCGACACCGCCCGCTTCTACTGCAAGCTCGTGCACGACGGGCAGGGCGAGCTCGAGCTCTCGCCCGAGGAGGTCGAGGCCGTGCGGCGCGCCCTGGCCGGCGACGGCGCCGCCACGCTGCAGGGATGAGGGTCGGCTTCCTCGGCCCGGCCGGGACGTACAGCCAGGAGGCGGTGTTCGCCGGCCCCGGCACCGAGAACTACGAGCCGGTGCCGCTGCCGTCGGTCCACGACGCGGTGATGGCGGTCCACGAGGGCCGCGTGGAGCGCGCGCTGGTGCCGATCGAGAACTCGCTGGAGGGCGCCGTCAACGCGACGCTCGACACGCTCGCGTTCGAGACCGAGGACGTGCAGATCGCCGGCGAGCTCGTGCTCCCGATCCACCACTGCCTGATCGCCCGCGAGCCGATCGAGCTCGAGCGCATCGCCGCCGTGGCCTCGCACCCGCAGGCGAGCGGCCAGTGCGCCACGTTCCTGCGCACGCGGCTGCCGCGCGCCGCGGTGGTCGACGCCGCCTCGACCGCCGACGCGGTGCGGATCGTCGCCGAGCGCGAGGGCGGCGAGCCGTGGGCGGCGCTCGGCAGCCGCGCGGCGGCCGAGCTCTACGGCTGCGCGGTGCTGGCCTCCGGGGTCGAGGACCCGCCGGGCTCGCAGACGCGCTTCGTGTGGATCGCCCGCGAGGCGCCGGATCCGGCGATCGGCGGCGCGCTGGAAGACCGCGCTGATGTTCTGGGAGCCGACCGACGACCGCCCCGGCTGGCTCGTGCGCTGCCTGGCCGAGTTCGCCGACCGCGAGGTCAACCTGACGCGGATCGAGTCGCGGCCGCGCCGGCGCGGGCTCGGCACCTACATGTTCTTCGTCGACCTGCGACGGCCGCGACGACGATCCGGCGGTAGCCCAGGCGATCGGTGCGTTGCGCTCCCACGCCGAGGGCGTGCGCGTGCTCGGGTCGTTCCCGTCGGCGCCATAGCTACACTCCGCGAGGTCATGGCGACTGCAGTACCACCAGGCCCAGTAGGGTCTGTGCCGCTCGGAGACCACCCGCGGCACGGACCTGATCCCGACGGCCGTGGCCGTTGGTCTGGTGGTCGTGTGCTGGTGCTCAACGCGACGTACGAGCCCATCAACGTGTGCACCGTGCGCCGCGCGACGGTCCTGCTCCTGAAGGAGAAGGCCGAGGTCATCGAGATCGGCAGCCAGACGCTGCACTGGGCCAACGGCTCGCTCGCCAAGCCGGTCGTGATCCGGCTCATCACCTACGTGAAGATCCCGCGCGACACGCACAAGCGGAAGATCACCCGCCGCGCCGTGTTCGCCCGCGACGGCTGGGAGTGCCAGTACTGCGGCGCCCGCACGAGCCTCACCGTCGACCACGTGATCCCGCGCTCCAAGGGCGGCACCTCGGGCTGGGACAACATCGTCGCGTCGTGCGCGCCGTGCAACCGCCGCAAGGGCGACCGGCTGCCGCACCAGGTCGACATGCACCCGCGCATCAAGCCGCGGATGCCGAGCCCCCACATCTTCATCCAGCTCTCCTCGCCGACGATCCCGGCGACCTGGAAGCAGTACCTGCTGCACGAAGCTGCTTGAGGCCGATTAGTGCGCGCGCGCCACGCGCCGGGCGTCCTGGTCACCGCCGAGAGCCAGCCGCGGCTGCTCGCACTGATCGCGGAGGCGGGCGAGCCGCCCGACGAGGTCTCCGTGAACCTCCCGCTCCGGGCGGAGTTCGTGGAGCTCCGGCGAGGGCGGCGGGCGCTGGTCCTCGGCCTGCCGCTCTTCGCGGTGCTCTCCGAGGACGAGCTGCGCAGAGGTGGTGAGCGGCGGTGCGCCTCCAGGCGGGGTGGCGGAGCACGCCCCCGCGTGGGAGGACTACTGGCTGACGCGCGTCGCACCCGCGCTCGACGCCGGGCGGCGCCCGCCGCTCCTCGAGGGGTTCCTGGCGAAGCTGCCTGCCGGCGCGGCGCCCGCGGCGGAGCTGCTGGACGGGATCCCCGCGCTCGAGGCGGAGCTGATCACGTGGTTGTCGGGCCGGCCGCTCGAGCCGATGGCGTGGAACGAGTCCGCCGCGCCTACCTTGCCGGCGCACGGGGCATGGCGGCGGACTTCGCGTTCGTCCTCGACGGCCTGACCGCGGGCGAGCTCGGCGAGGCGGTGGCCGGGCTCGACTCGCTGGCGAGCCGGGTGCATCGCAAGGTGCCGACGATGTCGCGGGAGGAGGCGGCCGAGATCGCGGTCCAGGTCCTGGCCGACGGCCTCGCGGTCGCGCTGGCCGACGCGGGCTGGGAGCTCACCGCCGACATCAACGAGCCGCTGCGATGCCGGCTCGGCGATCGCGAGTTCTCGCCCCTCGACGAGGTCTTGGGGATGACGGAGGGCACGCACCTGCCGACGGCCTGGGCGGCGCGAGCGCAGACGCTCGGCATCGCGGACCTGCCGCTCCGCCCCTAGAACCACGAAGGGCCCCGTGTCGAGCGGGGCCCTTCGGTTGCTGACTTGCTGGACTTACAGGTCGCGGTCCGCGGTCTATGCGGCCGGGGGGACGAGCTCCGGCACGGACGGCGACGGCGCCTCGGTGTGGATTCCGCACCCAGCGGGTCCAGCACCGGCTGGTACTAGCGGCCGGGCACCTCCAGGGTCCCGTAATAACTGTCACTCAACTTCGGACCACCCCCTTTCTCTGGTACAGCCAGAGTACAGAACAGCGGGGACGGGCAGAAGGGTCGGTCGGCTACGGCTCGACGTCGTCCGCGTCGACCTCGGGCGGGGTCATCGTCGCGGCGTCGGTGGGGTCGGCCGGGCCGGCCTCCTCGAGCGCGTCGGCGTCGTCGCATCGGCGCAGCGCCGGATCGTCGGCAGGGCCGGCGACCGTCTCGGGGTCGAGCGTCTCGGCGCTGGCGGCGGTCGCGGCCTCCTCCTCCATGACGAGCGCGATCGCCGACACCTGGTCGTCCTCGCGGATGTTCATGAGCCGGAAGCCCTGGGCGTTGCGGCCGAGCGGGCGGAAGTCGCGCACCGCGATCCGCTGGACCATGCCGTTCTGGGAGATGAACACGAGCTGGTGGTGCTCGCGGACCACGAGCGCGCCGGCGAGGCGGCCCTTGGCCTCGGTCTGCTGGATCGTCTTGACGCCCTTGGCGCCGCGCTGGGTCTTGCGGTACTCGCCGACCAGCGTGCGCTTGCCGAAGCCGTTCTCGGTCACGACGAGCAGGTACTGGTCGTCGCGCGCGATGTCCATCGCGATCACGTCGACGTCGTCCGGGCACGTCCATGCCGCGGACGCCGGTGGTGTCGCGGCCCATCGCGCGCGCGTCGCTCCTCGGCGAAGCGCACGGTCAGGCCGGCGCTCGAGACCATCAGCACCTCGTCGCCCTCGTCGACGCGGCGCACGGCCACGAGCTCGTCCTCGTCGCGGATGTTGATGGCGATGATGCCGTCGGCCTTGATCGGCGTGTTGTAGGCCTGGAACTCGGTCTTCTTGACCGTGCCGCGGCGGGTCGCGAACACGAGGTAGTCGGACTCCGAGAAGTCGCGCGTGGCCAGCACGGACTGCACGCGCTCGCCCTCGCGCAGCGGCAGCACGTTGCCGAGGTAGCGGCCCTTGGAGGTGCGGCCGGCCTCGGGCAGCTCGTAGACCTTCGAGCGGTAGACCTTGCCGCGGTTGGTGAAGAACAACAGGAAGTCGTGCGTCGAGCACACGAAGAGGTGCTCGATGTAGTCGTCGTCCTTCATGTCCATGCCGGTGACGCCGACCCCGCCGCGGCGCTGCATGCGGTAGGTGGCGAGCGGCAGGGACTTGATGTAGCCCGAGTGCGTGATCGCGATGACCATCTGCTGGTCGGCGATCAGGTCCTCGATGTCGACGTCGTCCTCGGCGTGGGTGATCTCGGTGCGGCGCTCGTCGCCGTAGCGCTCGGAGATCTCGAGCAGCTCCTCCTTGATCAGCCCGAGGACCTTGTCCTCGTCGCCGAGCAGCTCGCGCAGCTCGCGGATGCGCTCGACCTTGTCGGCGTGCTCGCGCTTGATCGAGTCGGCCTCCAGCGCGGTCAGCTGCTGCAGGCGCAGCTCGAGGATCGCCTGGGCCTGGATGTGGGTGAGCGCGAAGCGCTCGATCAGGCCCTCGCGGGCGGCGTCGCGGTCGCGCGAGCCGCGGATCAGCTCGATGACGGCGTCGAGGTTCTCCAGCGCGATCAGCAGGCCCTCGAGGCGGTGGACCTGGGCCTCGAGCGTGCGCAGCTCGTGCTTGGCGCGCCGGACGATGACCTCGCGCTGGTGCTGGACGTAGAAGTGGAGGACGCCGCGCAGCGGCAGCGTGCGCGGGACGTTGTCGACCAGGGCGACGGTGTTGACGCCGAAGGTCGTCTGCATCGGCGTGTGCTTGTAGAGCTTGTTGAGCACGACCTTGGGGATCGCGTCGCGCTTGAGCTCGATCACGATCCGCATGCCGTTGCGGTCCGACTCGTCGCGCAGGTCGGAGATCTCGGTGATCTTCTTCTCCTGCACGAGCTCGGCGATCTTGCGGATGACGCCGCTGTCGCCGCCCTTCTTCACCGCGTACGGCAGCTCGGTGACGATGATCGCCTCCTTGCCGTGCGAGAGCGGCTCGGAGTGGGCGCGGGCGCGGATGCGGACCCGCCCGCGGCCGGTCTCGTAGGCCTCGCGGATGCCCGACAGGCCGAGGATCACGCCGCCGGTCGGGAAGTCCGGGCCCTTGAGGTGCTGCATCAGGCCGGCGGTGTCGATGTCCGGGTTGTCGATGAAGGCGACGGTGGCGGCGATCACCTCGCGCAGGTTGTGCGGCGGGATGTTCGTCGCCATGCCGACGGCGATGCCGGACGAGCCGTTGACGAGCAGGTTCGGGAAGCGCGCCGGCAGGACCGTCGGCTCCATGTTCTCGCCGTCGTAGTTGGGCTGGAAGTCGACGGTGTCGGCGTCGAGGTCGCGCAGCATCTCGCGCGCGATGCCGTCGAGCCGCGCCTCCGTGTACCGCATGGCGGCCGCGGGGTCGTCGTCGACCGAGCCGAAGTTGCCCTGGCCGTCGACCAGCGGGTGGCGCAGCGAGAAGTCCTGCGCCATGCGCACGAGCGTGTCGTAGATCGCCGAGTCGCCGTGCGGGTGGTACTGGCCCATGACCGCGCCGACGATGCGGGCGCACTTGACGTAGCGCCGGTTGGGCTGCAGGCCCATCTCGTTCATCGCGTACAGGACGCGGCGGTGGACGGGCTTCAGGCCGTCGCGGACGTCGGGCAGCGCGCGCCCGACGATGACCGACATGGCGTAGTCGAGATACGCGGAGCGCATCTCCTCCTCGAGCCCGCGGGGCTCGATGTTGCCGCCGGAGAGAATGTCTGAGGTAGCCATGGCTTACACGTCCAGGGTGGCGGCGCGGGCGTTCTCCTCGATGAACTCGCGGCGCGGCTCGACCTTGTCGCCCATCAGCATCGTGAACAGGCGGTCGGCGCCGGCGGCGTCGTCCATCGTGACCTGGGCCAGCGTCCGGGTCTCGGGATCCATCGTCGTCTCGCGCAGCTGGTCGGCGTTCATCTCGCCGAGGCCCTTGAAGCGCTGCAGGTTCATGCCCTTGGAGGCGACCTTGAGCACCGAGCGCGGCAGGTCCTCGAACGACAGCGCCTCCTCGTCCTGCTCGCCGAGCTTGACCGTGAACGGCGGCACGCCGGCCATGCCGGTGAGCTCGGCGTGCACGCGCGCGAGCTGGCGGTACTCGTTGGCGTCGAACAGCGAGCGGCGCAGGCGCATCGTGCGCGCCATGTTGGACTTGCGCTCCGTCGCCTTGACGCGGATCACGCCGTCGTCGGAGCCGACGAGCTCGGTGATGTACGGCTCGTTCTCGGGATCCTCGCGCTCGACGAGCGCGATCAGCCCCTCGGCGGTCATGATCTGCTCGTCGAGGATCTGCGACTCCTCGAGGAACGTCACGGTGTCGCCGCCGAACTCGGCCTTCAGCGCCGACGGCCCAGCCCTCGTACTGCTTGAGCAGCCGGCGATAGCGCTGCCAGCGGTTGTCGGTGAGCTTGAACGTCGTCCCGCCGGCGTCGGCGACCTCGATGCGGTCGAGCTTGTCGCCGAGCAGGATCTCCTCGAGCTCGGACTCCTTCTCGATGTAGCGCTCCTGGCGGCCCTGGGTCAGCTTGTACAGCGGCGGCTTGGCGATGTAGACGTAGCCGGCCTCGATCAGCTCCTGCATCTCGCGGAACAGCAGCGTGAGGATCAGCGTGCGGATGTGGGCGCCGTCGACGTCGGCGTCCGTCATCAGGACGATCTTGTGGTAGCGCGAGCGCTCGATGTCGAAGTCGTCGCGCACACCCGAGCCCAGCGCCGTGATGAGCGCCTGGATCTCCGTTGTTCTGCAGCACCTTGTCGATGCGCGCCTTCTCGACGTTGAGGATCTTGCCGCGCAGCGGGAGCACCGCCTGGGTGGCGCGGTCGCGGCCCTGCTTGGCCGAGCCGCCCGCGGAGTCGCCCTCGACGATGAACAGCTCGGTCAGCGAGGGGTCGCGCACGGAGCAGTCGGCGAGCTTGCCCGGCAGCGCCGAGTTCTCGAGCGCGGACTTGCGGCGCGTGAGGTCGCGCGCCTTGCGCGCGGCGGCGCGGGCCTGGGCGGCCGACACGGCCTTCTTGACGACCTGGTTGGCCTCCGTGCGGGTTCTCCTCGAGGAACTCGGCCAGCGCGCGGTTGACGATGTTCTGGACGAAGCCGGCCATGCCCGGGTTGCCGAGCTTGGTCTTCGTCTGGCCCTCGAACTGCGGGTCCTGGAGCTTCACGGAGATGACCGCGGTCAGGCCCTCGCGCACGTCCTCGCCGGACAGCGCGTCGTCCTTCTCGCGCAGGTGGCCCTTCTCCCGCGCGTAGCGGTTGAGCGTGCCGGTCAGCGCGGAGCGGAAGCCGGAGAGGTGGGAGCCGCCCTCGTGGGTGTTGATGTTGTTGGCGAAGCTGTGGATCGACTCCTGGTAGGAGGAGTTCCACTGCATCGCGACCTCGACCGCGCCCTCGTCGCCCTCGGCCTCGAAGAAGATGACCTTCTTCTGGACGGCCTCCTTGTTCTCGTTGAGGTAGCGGACGAAGTCCTCGATGCCGCCCTCGTAGTGGAAGTCGGCCTTGCCGCCCTCGGCGCGCTCGTCGGTCAGCGAGATCCGCAGCCCGCGGGTCAGGAACGCGGTCTCGCGCAGGCGCTGCTCGAGCGTCGAGAACTCGAAGTCGAGCGTCTCGAACACCTCGGCGTCCGGGAGGAAGGTGATCATCGTGCCGGTCTCGTCGGTCGCCTCGCCCTGCTCCAGCGGGCCCTGCGGCGCGCCGCGCACGTAGGACTGGCGCCAGACGTGGCCGTCGCGGCGGATCTCGACGTCGAGCTTCTCCGACAGCGCGTTGACCACGGAGACGCCGACGCCGTGCAGGCCGCCGGACACCTTGTAGCCGCCGCCGTCGCCGAACTTGCCGCCGGCGTGCAGGACGGTCAAGCACGACCTCGACGGCCGGCTTGCCCTCCTTCTCCATCATCGCGACGGGGATGCCGCGGCCGTCGTCGATGACCGTGATCGAGTTGTCGGGGTGGATCGTGACGTCGACCTGGTCGCAGTTGCCGGCGAGCGCCTCGTCGACCGAGTTGTCGACCACCTCGTAGACGAGGTGATGCAGGCCGCGCGGACCGGTCGAGCCGATGTACATGCCCGGTCGCTTGCGGACAGCCTCGAGCCCTTCCAGGACCGTGATGTCCTGTGCGTCGTACGAGCTCTTCTGCTGTCCGTTGTCCGGCGTACCTTCGGCCACGTGTTCCTCCGTCTACATGCGTGACGCCCCGGCCGTGGAGCAATTCGGCTCCGCGAGCGAGGCGTCCCTCAAACGTGTCATAAGAATAGCAGGCCGGGGTGCCTGATCCGCCGTTTCAGGTGTAGCCGAAAGTGCTGCAAAAACGCACAAAATGCACGGTCATCGGGAGGCCGGCCGAGCCTGTGCGCGCAGGCGCTTGACGGCAGGGCGCCCGAGCTCGCCGTTCAGGCGCTCGAGGACGCGCTCGGAGAGCAGGTCGAGCTCCTGCGCCCAGACGGCCGACGTGCACGCCACGGTGACCGTCCCGTCGCGCTCGGAGACCGGCTCCGAGGCGCCCGCGAACGCGTCTCCGGCGGCCGCCGGCCAGGCGCGCTGGACCTCGGCGAGCAGGGTCGCGGGGGCGAGCGCGGCGGTGAAGCGGTCGAGCGCCGCGGCGACCGGGCGGGGAGCAGTCGCGCCTCACGCCAGCGCCTCTCTCCAGTCGCACGCTGCCCCTCGGCCACCGACAGGCGCACGACCTCGGGCTCGTCGCCGCCGGGCACGTGCGCGAGGTCCGTCGTCGCGATCACGCTCTGGCCGCCGCCCTCGCGCAGCGCCTCGACGAGCCGCTCGCGGCGCAGCGAGTCGAGCTCGGAGGTCACGTCGTCGAGCAGCATCAGCGGAGCGGCGCCACGCTCCTCCGCCAGCACGCCGCGCTCGGCGAGCAGCAGCGAGAGCAGCCCGAGGCGCTGCTGGCCGCGCGACCCGTAGGTGCGCAGCTCGCGGCCGGCGCGCTTGAGCACCAGCTCGTCGCGGTGCGGCCCGTGGCCGGTGAAGCCGCGGTCGAGGTCGCGAGTCGGTGCGCTCGGCCAGCTCGGCGGCCAGCGCCTCCGCGGTCTCGGCGCGCGAGCGCGGCCGGTAGGTCAGCTCGGCGCCGCCCTCGAGCCCGAGCGCCTCGGCGTGGGTCGCGAACGGCTCCGCCAGCCGCGACACGACCGCGGCGCGGTCGGCGGCCAGGGCGACGCCGTGGCGCGCGAGCTCGAGATCCCAGGCGGGGAGCGAGCTCCGCCCGGCGCGGCCGGCGCGGATCGCGGCCAGCAGCGCGTTGCGCTGGCCGAGCGCCGCCGTGTAGGCGCGGCGCGTGCCGACGCGGGCCGGCCACAGCGCGGCGATCACCTGGTCGACGTGCGCGCGCCGCAGCGCCGGGGCGCCCGAGCACGAGCTCGAGCCGGTCGGGGAGGAAGACCGAGACGAGCGGCCGCGCGCTCGCGTCGGTCAGCTTGTCGACGGTGGCGCCGTCGACCTGCAGCCGCTTCGCCTCGCCGGGCTCGAAGCCCGACGGTGATCCGGTGCGCGTCGCCGTCGCGCTCGGCGTCGAGCTCCAGCCGCGCGACGCCGGCGCCGAAGCGCACGACCTCGCGCTCGTTGCCGGTCCGGCACGAGCGGCCGGTGCAGGCGAAGTAGACCGCCTCGAGCAGGTTCGTCTTGCCGGCCCCGTTCGGGCCCGTGACCACGGTCAGCCCCGGGCCCAGCCGCACCTCCGCCGCCTCGTAGGAGCGGAAGTTGCGGATGGAGAGGCGGGTGACCCGCACGGCGATCGGTTACCCCGTGCCGGCATCCGGCCGGCACCCCTGACGGGAACGTGCGCCATCCGGGCGCACGATTAAACGTTCAGCCGGATCGGCATCAGCAGGTACTGGAACCCGCTGCCGTCCCCGGCCTCGATCAGCCCCGGCCGCAGCGGGGAGATCAGCTTGAGCAGGACGTCGCCCGACTCCACCGCCTCGAGCCCGTCGCGCAGGAACTCGGGGTTGAAGCCGATCTCGAGCGGCTCGCCCTGGAACGGGACCGGCAGGCTCTCCTGCGCCTCGCCGACGTCGGGCGTCCGCGCCGACACCGTCAGCTCGCCCTCGGCGAACGCCAGCCGCAGCGGCGCGTTCTTCTGCGCGAGCAGCGAGATGCGGCGCACGACCTCCGTGATCTCGGTCCCCGACAGCGAGAGCTCGTGCTCGTACGCGTCCGGCAGCAGCTGGCGGTAGTTGGGGAACTGGCCGTCGATCAGGCGCGACGAGAGCACGACGCCGCCGGCCTCGAAGATCACCTGGTTGGTGCGCACCGACACGCTGAGCGTCTCCGCCTCGGTCGCCTGCACGATCCGCGTGAGCTCCTGCAGCGCCCGGGCCGGCACGTTGGCCTCGAACGCGCCGGCCAGCGGCGCCTCGAGCTTCGTCTCCTTGACGGACAGCCGGTACGAGTCCGTGGCGACCATCCGCAGGTCGCTCTCCGACGCCGACACGAGGATGCCGGTCAGCACCGGCCGCGTCTCGTCGCGCGACGCCGAGCGGGCCACCTTGAGCACGGTCTCGACGAACGCCGGGCCCGGCACCTCGACCCGCCCGTCGCCCTCCGGCTCCGGGAAGGGCGGGAAGTCCTCGAGTCGCAGCGTGCGGATGTGGAAGTTCGCGGAGCCCGCGACGATCTCGACGTCCTGCTCCGAGGCGCGCAGCTCGAGCGACACCGAGTCGCCGGGCAGCGCACGGACGACGTCGACCAGCAGCCGCGCCGGCAGGACGACGGCGCCCTCGCGGACGACCTCGCCCTCCAGCGGGACGCGGAGGCCGATCTCCATGTCGGTGGCGCGCAGCTCGATGGCGCCGCCCTTGGCGGTCAGCTGGACGCCGGAGAGCGCCTGGACGGCGCTGCGGGTGGAGGCCGCACGGGTCACGGTCTGGAGCTCCGTGAACAGTGCGGTGCGGGAAGTAGAGACCTTCATGAGGTAGTGATGATCAAGAGTGAGTCACCGTCGTAAGGGTTGTGGATGGTGTGCACAAACCCGGGAAACCGCGGAGGATGCGGGGCGGAGGAGCGCACAAGTCTTTCAAGCCTCCCGGTCGGCATCGCCGCGCAGCTCGCTGTGCAGGCGCTGGACGGTGTCGTAGGCGGAGGGGTCCTCGGCGATGCGCGCGGCGGTCCGCTTGCAGGCGTGGAGGACGGTCGTGTGGTTGCGGTTGCCGAACGCGCGGCCGATCGCCGGCAGCGTGGCGTCGGTGAGCTCGCGCGTGAGGTACATGGCGACCTGGCGGGGCCAGGTGACGGCCTGGGCGCGGCTGGGGAGACGAGCTCGTCCATCGAGATGTCGAAGTCCTGGCAGATGCGGCGCTGGATCTCCTCGACCGAGCGGACGCGCGGGCGCAGGTCGGGATAGAGGCCGCCGAGCACCTCCTCGACGAGCGCGGTGTCGACGGCGCGGCCGGTCAGCGAGCCGAAGGCGACGATCCGGATCAGCGCGCCCTCGAGCGCGCGGATGTTGGAGTCGACGCGCTCGGCGATCAGCTCCAGGGCCTCGGGATCGACGCCGCTGGACGCGGTCCTGGAGCACGCGCTTGCGCAGGATGGTCAGGCGCGTGCCGAAGTCGGGCGGCTTGACGTCGCAGACGAGGCCGGCCTCGAAGCGCTCGCGCAGGCGGTCCTCGAGCGCGCCCATGTCGCGCGGCAGGCGGTCGGACGTCAGCACGAGCTGGGCGCCGGACGCGTGCAGCGCGTTGAACGTGTGGAAGAACTCCTCCTCCGTCTTCGCCTTGCGCTGGAGGAACTGGACGTCGTCGACGAGCAGCACGTCGACGCCGCGGTAGGCGGTCTTGAACGCGTCGATGCCGTCGTTATGGAGCGCGCCGATGAAGTGGTTGGTGAACGCCTCGACCGTCGTGTAGCGGACGGTCAGCCCGTCGCCGTAGGCGGCGACGTAGTTGGCGATCGAGTGCAGCAGGTGGGTCTTGCCGAGGCCGGGCGGACCGCAGATGAACAGCGGGTTGTAGGCGAGCGCCGGCATCTCGGCGACCGCGAGCGCGGCGCCGTGGGCGAGCCGGTTGGAGTCGCCGATGACGAACTGGTCGAACGTGAAGCGCGGGTTGAACGGGACGTCGGCCGCCGTCCACAGCGAACGGGTCGCCGGCGCCGGCGCCTCGGTCTGCGCGACGGGGTCGTCGGGCCCGACGAGCCGGACCGCGGTCGCGGAGCCGAGCACGCGCCCGGCGGCGGCCTGCAGCACGCGGCTGAAGCGCTCGGTGACCCACGCCCGGCTCTCGTCCGGGGCGGTGACGACGAGCGTCCCGCCGTCGAGGCGGCGTGCGTCGAGCGCCTCGAGGTAGAGCTGCCACGTGGCGTCCGACACGGCGGTCCGCAACTCGGCGCGGATGCGCCGCCAGGAATGCGCGAGATCGACGTCGGTCACGTGGACGCGGAAAGCCCTCCTCCCCAGGAGAGGTCGGTGGAAATCGGTGGTGCGGAGGGGCCCGAAGGCCCCGGCGGAGCGAGCATAACAAGGGCTCCTGGACCGTCTGGGGCATGTCCGACCCCGGTTCGCAAAACGCGCACGAAAGTTCGTCGCGGTGCCTGTGGAACGCTGTCGACGGCGTGTGCATGGATCGGTGCGCAAGTCGCCCCGGTATCCTGCTGGCGCAATGAAGCGGACCTACCAGCCCAAGAAGCGCAAACGCGCGCGCACCCATGGCTTCCGTGCCCGTATGAGCACCCGCGCCGGTCGCGTCGTGCTCAAGCGGCGCCGGGGCAAGGGCCGCAAGCGCCTCACCGTCTAGCGACCATGGCCCCGAAGCGCCGCCGCCTGTCGCGCAGCGCCGAGTTTGAGCGCGTGTACCGGCAGGGGCGCTCCAAGGGCAATCGCTACCTGGTGCTCTACGCGTTCCCGCGCGCGGAGGACGAGGCGGCAAGCGAGCGCGAGGCCGGCCCGCGGCTCGGCCTGTCGGTGTCGCGGCGCGTCGGCGGCGCCGTCGAGCGCAACCGCGTCAAGCGCGTGCTGCGCGAGGCGTTCTGGGCCGAGGCCGAGCGCCTGCCCGACACGTCGGACTACGTCGTCGTGGCGCGTCCCGACGCGCGCGATCTCGCCGAGCGCGAGGGCGAGGAGGGCATGCGCGGCGCGCTGTCCGAGCTCGTCGCCGGGTTCGAGAGCGGCTGAGCGCCGTGCGCGCCATCCTGCTCGCGCCGATCCGCTTCTACATGCGCTTCATCTCGCCGCTGCTGCCGCGGCGCTGCAAGTACCTGCCGACGTGCTCGGAGTACGCGGTGACCGCCGTGCGCGACTACGGGGCGTTCCGCGGCTTCGTGCTGGCGGGCTGGCGCCTGCTGCGCTGCAACCCGTGGAGCCACGGGGGCTACGACCCGGTCTCGGACCAGACGTTGTTCAAGCGCCGCGAGAGCAGCGCCTCGGCGGCCTCGCCGCCCAGCCGCACGGCGTAGTTGGTGCCGCGGTCCTCGGGATAGATCTGCGTCGTGTTGGCGAGGATCAGGTGCGGGACGCCGGTCTGCAGCGGCGGGATCCGCTCGCGGTAGCCGACGGTCACGATCGGCTGGGCGGCCGGCTCGCGGTGCAGCCAGCGCTCCTTGATCCATGAGCGCTCGAAGGCCGGGTTGACCTTGCGCAGCCCGGGCGTGTAGCGGTCGATCAGCGCGTCCGCGTCGAGCTCGAGCAGCTCGTCGCCGGGGGCGAGGTAGTTGGCGACGTAGAGGAAGCGCCGGCCGTCGTAGCGCTCGGGCTCGATGAAGTTGGTGTGCTCGACGAGGCCGACGAACGGCAGCTCGGGGTCGGCGATGTTGGTCCAGTAGAACGGGCTGAACTGGCGGTCGAGCTCGAGCAGCAGGCAGAGCGCGGTGTGGTACTCGATCCCGTCGAGCTTCGCCCGGTACTCGTCGCCGATCGCGGTGCGCGAGCTCGTCGTCGAGCAGCCCGACGAAGACGTCGTTGGGCACGGTGGCGACGACCGCGTCGTAGCGCTCGGGCTCGCCGTCGGGCGCGTACGCGTGCGGGTCATGGCCGGTGCGGAACGAGCCGGGAGCGCCGGCGGTGATCTCGAAGCCGTTGGCGCGCTGGGTGAGCCGGGCCGCGGGCCGGTCGATCAGCACGCGGCCGCCGCGCGTCTCGATCTTCGCCTTCAGCACGCCGAACAGCGGCTCCCACGAGCGCCCCGGGTAGCCGAGCAGCTCCTGGCGCGCCTCCTTGCCCTCGAGCTTGCGCCGCATCGTGAGCTTGCCCCACAGCCACGCCATCGAGATGTCGTCGGCGCGGTCGCCGAACTTGCCGCGCAGCAGCGGGCCCCAGACCTTCTCGTACGGCTGGGCGCCCATCGAGTCGCGGATCCACTGGCGCGCGGTGATGCCCTCGAACGGCCCGACCTCCTTCGCCGTCTTCTGCAGCTTCAGCACCGCCAGCCCCATCCGGATGCGCGCCGCGGGCTTGAGCGGCCCGAAGCGCAGGAGGTGCAGCGGGCTCGTGAACGGCCACGAGCGGCCCTCGAGGAAGAACGCCATCGAGGACGGCCGCCACTCGAGCTCGTCCGGCATCCCGAGCTCGGCGTAGAGCTCGGCGATGTGGCGGTCGCTCGTGAACAGGTGGTGGTAGTAGCGCTCGAGCAGGTGGCCGCCGCCGACGTCGATCGTGGCGGCCTGGCCGCCGAGCCCCGGCCAGCGCTCGTAGACGTCGACCGTGTGCCCCTCCTGGCCCAGCCGATACGCGCACACGAGACCGGCGACGCCGGCCCCGATCACCGCGACCCTCATCGGTCGTCGCGGCGGTCGACCCCGGCCAGCGCCGCCGAGGCGCCCTCATCGGGATCGAGGTTGCGCGCGCGTGAGACGACGTAGAGCGGGCGCTGCTTGACCTCGTCGTAGATGCGCCCGAGGTACTCGCCGATCAGGCCGAGCGCGAGCAGCTGGATGCCGCCGATCAACAGCACGATGAACAGCAGCGAGGGCACGCCGCGCTCGTAGATGCCCGAGTAGCGGGCGACGATCGTCAGCGGCAGGCCGAGCAGGGCGATGAGCGCGCAGATCACGCCGGCGAGCGCCGCGAGCTGGAGCGGGAAGTTCGAGAACGACGTCACGCCGTCGAGCGCGAATCGCAGCATGCGCCCGATCGGGTACTTGCTCTCGCCCGCCGTCCGCGCCGCGCGGTCGTACTCGACGACATCGCGCTGGTAGCCGACCCACGAGCTCATGCCGCGGAGGAAGCGCGATCGCTCGCGCATCCGCAGCAGGGCGTCGAGCGGGCCGCGGTCGAAGAGGCGGAAGTCGCCGGCGTTGGGCTCGAGCTCGACCTGCGCGAGCCGGCCCATGAGCGCGTAGAACCAGCGCGCGGTCGCGAGCTTGAAGCGCGTCTCCCCCGCGCGCTGCCGGCGCTTGGCGACGACGATGTCGGCGCCCGCGCGCCAGCGCTCCACGAGCTCGGGGATCAGCTCGGGCGGGTCCTGGAGGTCGCCGTCGATCATCACCACGGCATCCCCGCGCGCGTGGTCGAGGCCGGCGGTGAGCGCCATCTGGTGGCCGAACGGCCGCGAGAGGTGGAGGACGCGGATACGCGGGTCGGCGTCGGCGCGCTCGTCGAGGATCGCGGCGGTCGCGTCCGTGGAGCCGTCGTCGACGACCACGATCTCGAACGGAAGATCCCCCAGCGCACCTGCCGTGCGGGTGCAGAACTCGGCGGCGAGCCCTTCCTCGTTGAGCATCGGCGCCACCACGCTGAGGAGGCGCAGCTCGCGGACGGCCATTGCGGCCGGAGTGTAGACCAGCCCCCCGCTACGATCCGGTGGCCGTGACCCCTGTCCTGGGAAACATCCTCCAGCCACTGATCGATTTCTTCCACTGGTTCCTGGAGTTCTTCCACGATGAGGTGGGGCTGTCGTGGGGCTTGGCGATCGTCACGCTGACCGTCCTGGTGCGGGCGATCCTGCTCCCGCTCACCTACAAGTCGTCGAAGTCGATGATCCGGCTGCAGCAGCTCGCGCCGCAGATGAAGACGCTGCAGACGAAGTACAAGGACGACCCGCAGCGCATGCAGCAGGAGACGATGAAGTTCTATCGGGAGAACCAGGTCAACCCGTTCGCGTCCTGCCTCCCGATGGTCGCCCAGCTGCCGGTCTTCCTCGCGCTCTACTACATGCTGCGCGTCGACCTGCGGTACGACATCTGCCCCGCCATCAACCCGCCGGGCACGCCCAACCCGCAACCGTGCGGGGAGACGCCCGAGTCGAGCTTCCTGTTCATCCCGGACCTGACGAACAAGGCGACCGGCGCAGTGCTCGTCGTGCTGATCGTGCTCTACGTCGGGTCGCAGCTCGTCTCGACGCTGCTCATGTCCGCCACCGCGGACAAGAACCAGCGGAGAATCTTCCTGGCGCTGCCGTTCCTGTTCGTCGCCTTCATCTGGCAGTTCCCGGCCGGCCTGCTCGTCTACTGGATCACGACGAACCTGTGGACGATCCTGCAGCAGTCGATCATCAAGAAGCGCCTCGGCCCGCTCCGCGAGGAAGCCATGGCTGCCGCGAAGGCGGCCAAGGACGAGCAGGAGCAGATGAAGACCAAGGGCAAGAGCGGCAAGAGCGACGGCAAGAACGGGAAGAGCGACAAGACCGACGGCAAGAGCGGCGGAGGCCGCGCGCTCGGCAAGCTCTCGCCGACGGCTGCGACCGCCGACAGCGGCGGCGCGAAGCGCCTCGACCAACGGCCCCCCGCCGGCTCCGCCCCGTAAGAAGAAGAAGCGCTCGGGGCGCCGACGGTGACCAACGGCGACGGCACCGCGGTCGAACGCGTCCGCGAACTCCTCGAGCACGTCAACGACGCGCTGGCGCTCGACGCGAGCGTCGAGATCGAGCAGCCGGAGGACGGCGTCATCCGCGCCACGCTCCACGCCGAGGACCTCGGCCTCTTCATCGGCCGCCACGGGACCACGATCGACGCGGTCCAGCACCTCGCGTACCGGATCGCCGCCGCCGCTGACGACGGCCCGCAGCGCGTCATCGTCGACGCCGCCGGCTACCGCGAGCGGCGCGAGTCGGCGCTCCACCGCCAGGCCGACGAGGCCGCGGAGGACGCGGTCCGCAACGGCCGCCCGGTCGCGCTGGACGCCATGAGCGCGACGGAGCGCAAGGTCGTCCACGAGCACCTGAAGGACCGCGAGGACGTGGAGACCTACTCCGAGGGCACCGAGCCCGATCGCCACCTCGTCGTGGCGCCGCTGGACTAGGCCTCCGCAGTTCTGTAACACCTTCCGACGCGGCCGGGATCATGGTCCGCATGGGCTCGCTAACCGACTTCGAACGAGGGTTGCTGGCGGGCCTGCTGATCGGGGAGGGGCACTTCGGGGTCCATCGCGGTCGCGCGCATTTGGTCCTCGGGATGCAGCGTGCGCCATGAGCACGCTGCTTCGTCAGGGTGCAGGCACTCTTGCCGGGTGCGCGTTCTCTATGGGCCCTTACCACTAGCGAGGGCCGCTATTTCTACCGCCTCATCGTCCGTGGGAGCGGCTCTTCGCTCGCTGCTGGATATCTTCGACTCCCTCGAGTTTGAGACGGTGGTGTCCCGCACGTCGCAGGGCGGTATGCTGTCGATGCGAGAGGTCGCGGCGACGATGCGTGTGGCCGCTGCAAGGAGTCCACGGCGATCCGTTTCACGATTTACAGGGCCCCCCAAAACCCGACATTCCTACGAGCGATTTCGTCCGATCGCGGCCCGTTCGCATGCTTGCTGAGCGCACTGCTCGGATGCATCTAGGCGCCAACCGCGGTGCATGCGGTCGCCGAGGTCCGGAAAGTGCACATCGCGGATTCGCTTGTCGGCCTGGAACTTGAGGCGGTGCGCGAGGCGAGCCGGATCGTGGATCTCGGTTCAGGCGCCGGCCCTCCGGGGCTCGTTCTGGCGATCGCGCGGCCGGACGCGGAGGTCGTGCTCGTCGAGAGCGTCGGGAAGAAGTGCGCGTGGCTGCAGCGGACTGTCGAGGAACTGGGCGTGGAGAACGTCCGCGTCGCGTGCGCGCGGGCGGAGGAACTGGACGAAGCGCCGTTTGACGTGGTGACCGCGCGGGCGCTCGGCTCGCTGCCGGTGCTGTGCGAGTACGCGGCGCCGCTGCTGCGGGAGGGCGGGTCGTTGGTGGCGTGGAAGGGCGCGGTCGACGCGCAGGAGGAGGCCGACGGGCTGCATGCCGCCGAGGTGCTCGGCCTCGAGCGGGTGGAAGTTCGTGCCGTGGAGCCGTACAAGGGCTCTGAGCGGCGGACTTTGCACGTCTTTCGCAAGATCGCGCCCACGCCGGCGGGGTATCCGCGGCGGCCGGGAATGGCCGCAAAACGCCCATTGACCGCGTCCGGCATCCGCCGAGGCCGCTAATTTCGAAGGCGTCATGGGCACCGTTTACGCAATCGCGAACCAGAAGGGCGGGGTGGGCAAGACCACTACCGCCGTCAACGTGGCGGCCTGCATCGCCGAGGCCGGCTACGAGACGCTGCTCGTCGACGCGGACCCGCAGGGCAACGCGACCACCGGGCTCGGGCTGTCGCGCGACGACGGTCCGGGGCTCTACGAGGTGCTCTCCGGCGACGTCACCGCCGCCGAGGCGGTCAAGCGCACGAACATCGACCACCTCTCGATGCTCGTGTCGACCCCCGACCTCGCCGGCGCGACGATGGAGCTGCCGCGGCTGCCCGGCTCCGAGGGCCGGATGCGCGACGCGCTGACGCAGATCCGCGGCGCCTACGCGTTCACGCTGCTCGACTGCCCGCCGTCGCTCGGGCCGCTCACCGTCAACGCGCTCGTCGCGGCCGACCGCGTGATCGTGCCGGTGCAGACGGAGTACTTCGCGCTCGAGGGGCTCGCCGGCCTGCTCGACACGCTCGGGCTGATCCAGCGCGAGCTCAACCCGCGGCTGACCATCGCCGGGATGCTGCTGACCATGCACGACGGGCGCACGAAGCTGGCGCAGGACGTCGAGGCCGAGGTCCGCAAGCACTTCCCGCAGCTCGTCTTCGACACGGTGATCCCCCGGAACGTCCGGCTCGGCGAGGCGCCGAGCTACGGCCGCCCTGTCATTCATCACGATCCGCACTGCGCCGGTGCGGACGCGTATTTCTCGCTGGCCAAGGAGGTTGCACAGCGTGGCTGAGCCCAGCCGTGGGATGGGCCGTGGACTTGCGGCCCTGTTGACGCCGAGCACGACGCAAGGAGGCGCCGGGGACCGGGATCTGCGCCAACTGCCCGTCGAGCTGATCTCGCCCAACCCGCGCCAGCCGCGCCGCGACTTCGACGAGGAGGCGCTGCTCGCGCTGGCCGGCTCGCTCGGCGACCGCGGTGTGCTCCAGCCCGTGCTCGTGCGGCCGTCGACCGGCGGGACCTACGAGCTGATCGCCGGCGAGCGGCGCTGGCGCGCCGCGAAGCTCGCCGGGCTCGACACGATTCCGGCGCTCGTCCGCATCCACGATGACGCCGACTCGCTCGAGCTCGCGCTGATCGAGAACATGGCGCGCGAGGACCTCAACCCGGTTGAGGAGGCGCGTGCGTGCGCGCTGCTCGTCGAGGAGCTCGGGCTCACGCGCGAGGAGATCGGCCGCCGCGTCGGCCGCTCGCGCGTCGCGGTGTCGAACCTCCTGCGGCTGCTCGACCTGCCGGACGAGGCGCTCGAGATGCTCGCCCACGGCGACCTCACCGAGGGCCACGGCCGCGCGATCCTGATGGCGGGCAACCACGACGACCGCCGCCGGCTCGCGCGCGCCGCGCTCGCCGAGGGCTGGAACGTCCGCCGCACCGAGGCCGAGGCGCGCGCCGCGTCCGAGGCCGCGCCGGACGACGGGCTCGTCCGCGCCCGCCGCGGCACGGTCCATCCCGACCAGGAGGCGGCCGCGTCGCGCCTGGGCGAGGCGTTCGGCCGCGCGCTCGGCGCAGACGTCAAGGTCACGCCCCGGGGCACGGGCTACAAGGTCGCGCTGACGTTCGAGTCGCTCGACGAGGCGCTCGAGCTGGCGTCGCGGATCGGGACGGCCGAGCCAGTCTAATTGACGCCGTGTCGGCAAGGAACCGGCGCTATCATCGCGCCCCCGAGGGCGATTAGCTCAGTCGGTTAGAGCGCCTCTCTGATAAGGAGGAGGTCCCAGGTTCGAGTCCTGGATCGCCCATCGCCCGCGAGCCCTGCCACTGGCGGGGCTCCCTCGGTTAACGGCCCGAAGAAGCGCCCACCCCCAGGCCTATACTTGGCCGACCCGGAGCCCGAGGAGCTGTTTTGCAGGAGATGGTCATCTACGGCGTGAGCTTCGACATGGTCGGCAAACAGCCGATCGTGCTGCTCAAAGCCGTCGACACGAACAAGTTCCTCCCGATTTGGATCGGGCATCCCGAGGCCGCCGCGATCCTGATGAAGCTGCAGGGCGCGTCGACGCCGCGGCCGATGACGCACGACCTCCTGTTCGACATGCTCGCCGAGCTCGAGGTCGCCTGCACCCGCGTGTCGGTCACCGAGCTGCGGGAGAACACCTTCTACGCCTCGATCACGCTGTCGATCAACGGCCGCGAGGTCGAGATCGACTCGCGCCCGAGCGACGCGCTCGCGCTCGCCGTCCGCTCCGGCGCGCCGATCTTCGCCGCCGAGGACGTGATCGCCGAGTCCGCGATCGAGTTCGAGCACGAGGTCGAGGACACCGAAGAGGTCGTGGACAAGTTCAAGGAGTTCCTCGACAACGTCACTCCCGAGGACTTCCAGGCCGGCGAAGAGCAGTAGCTCTTTGGCTTTGGTTGGTTGATGGCGCCGCCGCCGAACGTCAACGGCGGCTGGGTAGGGGTCGGGTCCAGGTTTGGAGGCGGCATTTCGTTCCTCTCGAGCGGCCTCGGTGGGTCAGGGGAACGTTAGGTGCCCTATAGCGCGCGTTTCGTTCCCCTCGAGCGCGATCCGGCGTTGAAAGGAACGAAATGCCGCCGCCGCGGCACCCCGCCGCGCGGTCGGTCCCCTCGCTTCCCTACCCAGCGCAGTTGACGTTCTACGCCGGCGCACGCGCGAGCGCGAGGTCGAGCACCCGCTCGATCAGCGCGTCGAAGGAGATCCCCGCGGCCTCGGCGGCCTGGGGAAGCAGCGAGGTCTCGGTCAGCCCGGGGATCGCGTTGGCCTCGAGCACCGCGAGCTCGCCGGTCGACTCCTCGAGCATGAGGTCGACGCGGGCGAAGCCGTAGCACCCGAGCAGCCGGTAGACCGCGACCGCCAGCTCCTGCGCGCGCTGGGTTGCCTCGGCGCCCACCTCCGCAGGGCACCGGAAATCGGTGCGCCCAATCTGGTAGCGGGCCTCGAAGTCGTAGAAGTCGTCGTCGTGGGGGATCGCCTCGACCAGCGGGAGCGCCTCAGGACCGTCGGGGCCCTCGATCACCGACACCGCGAGGTCGCGGCCCGCGACGTGGCGCTCGAGCAGGACCTTGGTGTCGTACGAGAACGCCGCCACCAAAGCGCCCGGGACGTCGCCCGCCGACGCCGCGAACTTGATCCCCAGCGCGGAGCCCTGGCCGGCCGGCTTGACGACGATCGGGAAGTCGAGCCGCGCCTCGATCGCCGGCAGCGCCTTCGCGGCTCCGAGGTCTCGGAACGCGGTCTCGGAGAACGCGTAGAAGTCGGGCGTCGGGATGCCGGCGTCGCGCATCGCGTGCTTGGCGATCACCTTGTCCATGCAGCGGATGCACGCCGCGGGCCCGCTCCCCGTGTAGGGCAGCCCGACGAGCTCGAGCAGCTCCTGCACCGTCCCGTCCTCGCCGCCGCGCCCGTGCAGCGCGACGAAGGCGACGTCCGCGTTCGCCTCCTCCAGCCGCTCGACGAGGTCCGGGCCGACGTCGATCTCGGCGACGTCGTGGCCGAGGCGCTCCAACGCGTCCTGCACCTGGGCTGCGGAGCGGAGCGAGACCTGGCGCTCGAGCGAGCGGCCGCCCTTGAGGAGGGCGACCCGGCTCATTGCGCCCGCCGCCGCAGCGGAAGCACGTTCGGACCAGGCTCCTCGGAGGGCTCGGCGGCCGGCCGGGCGCGGGGCTTCGCCGGCTCCGCGCCGGTCAGCGTCCCGTACAGCGCGACCTGCTCGGCGATGACCTTGCCGATCCGCCGCACGCCCTCGCGGATGTCGTCCTCGCCGACGCCGGAGAAGTTCAGCCGCATCGACGAGCCGCCGCGCCCGTCGAGGTACGCGGCGCGGCCGGGCACGAACGCGACGTTCTCCTCCCGCAGCGCGCGCGCCAGCAGGTCGGTCGTGTCGATGTAGTCGGGCAGCGTCGCCCAGATGAACAGCCCGCCCTCCGGGCGCGTCCACGTCGCCTCGCGCGGGAAGTACTCGGCGAGCGCGGCGAGCATCGTGTCGCGCCGCCCCCGGTAGAGCTCGGTCAGCGTGCCGAGGTAGCGGCGCCAGTCGCGGTCGGCGAAATAGGCGAGCACGAAATGCTGCGACAGCGACGACGGGCACAGGTCGACGCTGCCCTTGCCGAGGTTCATCTTCTCCAGCACGGGCCGCGGCGCGGCGCTCCAGCCGAGCCGCAGCCCGGGCGAGAGGATCTTCGAGAACGTCCCCAGGTAGATGACGTACTCGCCGCCGTCGAGCGAGTACAGCGTCGGCTGCGGCTCGCCCTCGTAGCGCAGCAGCCCGTACGGGTTGTCCTCGAGCACGAGCAGCTCGCGGCGCTTGGCGACGTCGACCAGCCGCCGCCGGCGCTCCAGCGAGAGCGTGACGCCGCCGGGGTTCTGGAACGAGGGGACGGTGTAGATGAACTTCGGCACGCGTCCCTCGGCGTCGAGGCGGTCGAGCGCCTCCTCCATCAGGTCGACGCGCATGCCCTGGTCGTCGAGCTCGATCTGCACGACGTCCGCCTCGTAGGAGCCGAACACCGGCACCGCTCCCGGGTAGGTCGGCGCCTCGGCGATCACGACGTCGCCGGGGTCGAGCAGCGTCTTGCAGACGAGGTCGATCACCTGCTGGCCGCCGGTGGTGACGAGGATGTCGGCCGGCTCGAGCTCCATGCCCTCGGCCTCCATCACCTGCACGATGCACTCCTTCAGGGCGTCGAGCCCCTCGGTCGGCCCGTACTGCAGCGCGGCGGCGCTCGAGTCGACGGCGACCCGTGCCATCAGCGCCGCGAAGTCCTCGGCCGGGAACGTGCTCGTGTCCGGCAGGCCGCCGGCCAGCGAGATGACCTCGGGCCGCGCGGTCACCGCCATCAGGTCGCGCATCGCCGATGAGGTCATCGACTGCGTGCGCTTGGCGAAGAGTCCGGCGTAGCGCTCGAGGTCGCGGGTCGTGGAGCGGGGGGCGCCCACCCTGCGTGGTTCGCCGCCGCCGCCCGAGCCCCTTGGCGTCTCGTCTAAGGTCACCCGCCGGGAACGCTAGAGCATGGACTTGGCCTTCGATCTCCTTATGGCTGCGGGCATCGCCGCCGGCATCGGCATCCGGCCCTTCCTGCCGGTGCTGCTCGTCGGCGCGCTCGCCGCCGGCGACATCGGCGTCGATTTCGACGGCACCGACTTCGCCTTCCTCGAGCAGGCGGCGCTGCTGGCGGTCGTGGTCGTGCTGCTCGCACTCTCGATCTACCTGGTCCGCCGCGCCGGGCCCGGCGCTCTCGAGGTTCAGCCGTGGGCCTACCTGTTCGGCACCTTCGCCGTCGTGATGGGGATCCTCTACGCGGCCGGCGTGATGGCTGAGGACGACGAGAACATCGTCCCCGGGATCATCGTGGGCACGTTGTGCGCCGGCCTCGGCCTCGTCGTCGCGCGCGACCTGCTGTCGCGAACCCGCAAGCGCCTCGACGCCGACGCCGCCAACGCGCTGCCGCTCTACGCCGAGGGCGCGGGGATGCTTGCCGCCGGCGTCTCGGTGCTGTTCCCGCCGCTCGCGATCCTCGTGATCGGCGGGCTGCTCGCGCTCCTGCTGGGCGGCCGCCGCCGTGCCGGCGAGAAGTACGCCGGCCTGCGCATCCTGCGATGAGCGCAGGCGGGGCGCAGCCGAAGAAGCTCGTCCTCACCGTCATCGACGCCATGAAGCCCGCGATGCTCGAGCGGGCAGTCAACACCGGGCGTGCGCCGGCGCTCAAGCTGCTGATCGAGCACGGCGCGATGGTCGACGACTGCGTCGCGGCGTTCCCCTCGGTGACGCCCGTGTGCGCCGCGAGCATCGCCACCGGGGTCGGCCCCGACCAGCACGACATCCCGTCGATGAACTGGTACCACCGCGGCGAGGGGCGCTACGTCGAGTACGGCACGAGCTTCAAGGCCTCGCAGACCTTCGGCTTCAAGCGCTCGCTCACCGACACGATCTACAACATGAACCTCGAGCACCTGTCGAAGGACGTCAAGACGGTGTTCGAGTCGCTCGACGACGAGGACATCCGCACCGCCGGCACGACGTACCTGATGTACCGCGGGCGCCACCGCCACGAGGTGACGAGCGACACCGCACTGACCCGCCTCGCCTCGACGGTCTTCCGCCACGCCGTCTACGGGCCGCGGGAGTTCTTCTACGCGGACATCTTCGCCTCGCGCAAGACGGGCTGCCGCGCCCAGCTCGGCCTGCCGGGACAGCGCGACCAGCACGCCGGCTGCGTCGGCGCGCAGCTGGTCGAGGAGGACCTGTTCGACTTCCTCCTGCTGTCGCTGCCTGACAACGACACGCACTCGCACAAGAACGGGCCGTTCGCCCAGGTGTCCTCGATCGCCGCGGCCGACAAGCAGATCGAGCGCCTGATGCACGCCGCGGGCGGCCCGGAGGCGTTCCTCGAGGACTACGCGATGATCGTCTGCTCCGACCACTCGCAATCGCAGGTCGAGCGCGAGATCGACGTGTTCAAGGCGTTCGACGGATTCGGCCTCGAGCCGCCGATGCCCACGCGCGTGCGCCGCGACGGCGAGCCGCCGGAGATCGCGGTCTGCCCGTCCTCGCGCTCCGCGCAGGTCTACGTGCTCGACCGCGAGCGCCGCGCCGAGCTGATCCCGCGCATCGAGCGCACGGCACTGGCGCTCGAGGGCGTCGACCTCGTCATGCATCTCACCGACCACCCGGACGGCGAGGCGGCGATCCGCGGCGAGCGCGGCGAGCTGCGCTTCATGCACGGCGGCGAGCTGAGCGACCGCCGCGGCGAGCGCTGGAGCGTCGACGGCGACCTCTCGCTGCTCGGGCTCTCGGTCAAGGACGGCGTGCTGTTCTCCGCCACCTACCCCGACGCGCTCGGGCGCGTGTGGTCGGCGCTGCGCTGCCGGACGGCGGCGGAGGTGCTGCTGTCGGCCAAGCCCGGCTACGAGTTCGTCGACTGGGGCGGCGACCACCACGTCGGCGGCGGCTCCCACGGCTCCTTGCACGCCAACGACTCGCTGGGCACGCTGCTGTGGTGCGGCACGGGGCCGGACAGCGCGGACGCGAAGCCGCAGTGGTCGCTGCGCGACATCGTGCCGATGGTGCGCGAGCACTTCGGCGTCGCGGCGTGAGGGCGGGGCTCCTCGCCCTCCTCATCCTGGCGGTCCTGGCGCCCGCCGCCGACGCCCAGCGGCTGACCTCGCCCGCCCGCTACGACGCGCCGCCCGCCGGCTGGCGCAGCGCGCCCGGCGACGTCATGCGCGCCGTCGCCGCACGGCCCGAGGTCCGGCGCGCCCGCGCTGGCCACGAGCTGACCTACGGGCGCGTCTACTACAAGAGCAAGGCGAAGCGGCGCTGGCAGGTGTCGTTCTTCGCCGCGCCCGAGCGGCCGGGCGGGCGCACGACCGAGGTCTCCCAGACCGTCGTCGACGATCGCAGCGGCCGGGTGCTCGAGAGCTGGACGGGCGACAAGGTCGCGTGGACGATGGCGCGCGGCTACGCGGGCGCGTTCGGGCGGATCGCCAACGCGCTGTGGATCTGGCTCCCGCTGTGCGCGCTGTTCGTGCTGCCGTTCGCGCGCCCGCCGCTGCGGCTGCTGCACCTCGACCTGGCGGTGCTGCTGGCGTTCTCGGTCTCCTACGCCTACTTCGGCGCGTCGCGGATCGACGTCTCGGTCCCGCTCGTCTATCCGCTGCTCGCCTACCTGCTCGTGCGGATGCTGGTGATCGCGCGCGGTCACGAGGCGCCGCCGATCCGGCTCACGGTGCCGACCGCCTGGCTCGGGATCGGCGCCGTGTTCCTGCTCGGCTTCCGCTGCGGGCTCAACGTCGTCGGCTCGAACGTGATCGACGTCGGCTACGCGAGCGTGATCGGCGCCGACCACTTCGGCTCCGGCCAGGCGGTGTACGGCAACTTCCCGCTCGACAACCAGCGCGGCGACACCTACGGGCCGGTCCTCTACTACGCCTACGTGCCGTTCGAGGCGCTGCTGCCGTGGCGCGGCGGCTGGGACGGCCTGCCCGCCGCGCACGTCGCGGCGGTCGTCTTCGACCTGCTGACGGCAGCCGGCCTGTGGCTGCTCGGCAAGCGCCTGCGTGGGCCGGACCTCGGGGCGTTACTCGCCTACGCGTGGGCGACGTTCCCGTTCACGCTGCTGGTCGCCAACTCGAACGCCAACGACGGCCTCGTTGCGCTGCTGGTGACGGGAGCGATGCTCGTGCTGGCGCATCCGGTCGCGCGCGGGGCGGTGATCGCGGCGGCGGCGCTGACGAAATTCGCCCCGATCGTGCTGGCGCCGCTGTTCGCCACCTATGGCGCGAGCCGCCGCGCGCTCCTGCTGACCGCCGCCGGCTTCACGGCGCTGAGCACCTTTGCCCTCGCCCCGGTCGCATTCGGCGACGGGTTGGGGACGTTCTATGACCGCACGCTCGGCTTCCAGGCCGACCGCGGCTCGCCGTTCTCGATCTGGGGCCTCTACGACATCCCCGGCCGCGGCGTCGCGCTCGCCGCCGCGCTGATCCTCGCCGTGGTCGTGGCGTTCGTCCCGCGCCGCCGCGACCCGATCACCGTCGCCGCGCTCGGCGCCGCAACGCTGATCGCGCTCCAGCTCGCGCTGGAGCACTGGTTCTACCTCTACCTCGTCTGGTTCTTGCCGCTGGCGTTCGTGGCGCTGTTCGCCGGGCGCAGGATCGTCTCGATCGACTCCGCCCGCGACGGGCGCGAGCCGTCGGCGGTCCGGATGACCACCGCCATCAGCCACGGGTCCTCGTCCGACGAGTCGTAGCGCTGGGGCATCTGCGTGCGGAAGACCGAGATCGACTGCTCGCGCTTGACCCCGATCACGCCGCCGCGCGCGCCCGTCATCCCGACATCGGTCACGTAGGCGGTCCCGCCGGGCAGCACGCGCGCGTCGGCGGTCGGCACGTGCGTGTGCGTCCCGACCACCGCGGTCACGCGGCCGTCGAGGAACCAGCCCATCGCGACCTTCTCGCTCGTCGCCTCGGCGTGCATGTCGACGAGCACGTGGTCGACGCCGGCGACCTCCCTGAGCGAGTCATCGATCGTCGCGAACGCGGGCGAGGCCGCCTGCATGAACAGGTTGCCCGACATGTTCACGACGCCGAGCGTCGCGCCGTCCTCGCGCTCGAACACGCAGGTCCCGTGGCCGGGCTGCGACTTCAGGAAGTTCGCGGGCCGCAGGATGAACTTCTGCTCGTCGAGGTAGGGCCAGACCTCGCGGTGGCGGTAGGTGTGGTTGCCGAGCGTGATCACGTCGACGCCGGCGGCGAACAGCTCGTCCGCGTGCTTCGGCGTGATGCCGATGCCGCCGGCCGCGTTCTCCCCGTTGACGACCACGAAGTCGAGCGCGAACTCCTCGCGCAGGCCGGGGAGGAGCTCGCGCAGCGTGCGGCGCCCGGCGGAGGCGACGATGTCGCCGACGAAGAGGATGGCCGCCACGCGCTCCACGGTACCCGGGCCGGGTTAGTCCGGCCTCCCCGGGGCGCATACTGAGAACAGATGCGCGCGCCCGAACCGGACACCGAAGAACAGGCTCCGGAGCCGGATGAGCCGCCGCCCGAGGCGGTCGAGAAGGCACCGCTCCCGTTGAAGCCGCCGTCCGCCGCGCCCCCGGCCCATGTCGAGCCGGTGCTGGTCCCGCGCTGGATCCAGCTCGTGATGCTGCCGCTCTTGCTGCTGGGCGCCTGGGCGCTCGCGCGGGCGGCCGGGCCGGTGCTGCTGGTGTTCATCATCGCCGGGCTGATCGCGCTGCTGCTGAACCCGTTCGTGACGCTGCTGCGGCGCGCGCACTTCCCGCGCGGTGCCGCAGTCGCGACCGTCTACCTCGCCCTCCTGCTGGCGGTCGTCGGCATCGGCGTGCTGTTCGCCAACCCGGTCGCCAACCAGGTGTCGGCGTTCCGCGACGAGGTGCCGTCGATCGTCGACGGCGTCAACGACTCGCTCGCCAACGTCCAGGATTGGCTGGACCGCAACGGGATCGACTTGCAGGTGTCGAAGCCGGGCGGGACCGCGGTCGACTCGCTCGGCGACCGCCTCGCGGAGGGCTCGGGCGAGCTGGTCGCGTTCACGCGCGACGCGTTGCTGCGGCTGGCGGAGACGTCGATCGCGCTGATCCTGATCGTCGTCCTCAGCGTCTACATGCTGCTCTACGGAGAACGCATCGGCGCCGGGGTGCGCGCCGTCGTGCCGCCCGGCGACGGCTCGCCCGAGGACGACTTCCCGACCCGCGTGCAGGGCGCGGTGTTCGGCTACGTCCGCGGCCAACTCCTGTTCTCGCTGATCATGGGCGCGAGCGCGGGCATCAGCCTCTACATCCTCGGCTCGCTGGGGATCTTTCCGCAGGGCAAGACGTACGCGTTCGCGTTCGGCGCGTTCTACGGCTTCGCCGAGCTGATCCCCTACATCGGGCCGGCGGTCGGCGCCTTCCCGCCCGTGATGATCGCGCTCTTCAGCAATGAGCCGCTCGACGCGCTGTGGCTGGCGATCATGTTCACCGGCCTGCAGCAGATCGAGGGCCACATCGTGGCGCCCAACGTGTTCGGCCACGCGCTGCGCATCAACCCGCTGCTCGTGATCTTCGCGCTGCTGCTCGGCGGGCAGATATACGGCTTCATCGGTGCGTTCATCGCGTTGCCGATCGCCGCGATCGTGCGCGAGACGGTGGTCTACCTGCGCCGCCACCTGACGCTCGAGCCCTGGCCGCGCGCGCCGGAGCTGGCGCTCGCGGGGGTCGGCACAGAGTCCGGCGCCTGTCCCGAGTGCGGTGCGACGGTGGCGCCGGGCGCGGAGCGCTGCGCGTCGTGCGGCACCGAGCTGGGCGGCGCCGACGACGCCGCGGCAGCCGCGTCGGCCGGGCCCTCCTAGGGCGCGTTCTCGCGGTAGAGGCGGGCGAGCTCGCGGACCTCGCCGAGCGCCCATGCGAGTCCGCCGGTGGAGCCCGGGCGGCCGGGGACGGCGGCGATCGCGCAGAGCGTGCCCGAGCCGTCGATGCCCAGCCGTGCGCCGCGGATCGCGCTCATCTGCAGCATCCATGCCGCCAGTGGCTCGTCGGGCGACGCGGAGCGCTGGAGCTCGACCCGCAGCTCGACGATGTCCCCGCGCTGGGCGACCACGACCTCCCCCGGGTCGTCGCCGAGCTCCTGCAGCAACGCCTCGAGCCGCGGCGGCGGGGCGTCCGGCAGCTCCGCCGGCTCCTCCGGTCCGCCGGCCTCGCGGCCCAGCGTGGCGATCGCCAGCGTGAGGCCGGCCGGGTCGAGATCCGCGGCCGGCAGGCTGACGCGGGTGATCAGGTCGTCGCCGTCGGACTGGTACCACGCGAGGCCGGTCTCGGCGTTGGCGCGCAGCAGCTCCGTGCTCGATCCGGGCGCCTCGGCGTACTCGAGGAAGCCGACGAGCGTCGCGTCCCGCGGGACCCAGCCGAACGTCGCCCACCCGCCGCCCACCTCGACGAGCCAGGCGTCACTCTTGCGCTGGAACGGCACGCCGAGCTGCTGGAACAGGGCGGTGATGTCCGGCTCGCCGCTGGCTTCGGGCTCCTTGCGGCGGCGAAACAGGCTCATCGGCGCGCCAGCCGGGCGCGCCGCTGCCGCCGCTCGGCCAGGGCTCCGGGCTCGTCTCGCAGGTGCGGGGGCACGAGGGCCTGCGGCCGGTTGAACACGACGATGCTCCCGTGCACGATGACGCCGAGGAGCAGGGCGCCGGCCGACACGGCCATGCCCACGTCGTCGGCGTCCGTGGCCTCGGCGACGAGGGCGCCGGCGAAGAACAGGAGCACGAACGGGCCGGTCGCGATGTAGGCACGCGCCACGCCGCGCCAGGTCGCGTCGCCGAGGAACCACCACGCGGGCGGGACGTTGCCGTCGAGGCCGCTCTCGCCGTCCCAGACCCTGCGGGCGACCACGGTGTAGATGACCCCCAGGAACAGGATCGCGAAGATCAGCCCGGCGCCGTAGAGGGTCACGCGATCACCCTACGTCACCCAAATGGGTTGACGGCCCCGATGACGTCGCCGCCGAAGTCCTTGGCCTTGTCGAGGCCCTCGGACACCTTGTCCGCCGCTCCGGAGGCCACGTCGCCGATCGCCTCGCCCGCGGGTGCGAGCGCGTTGTCGTAGACCCAGCCCGCGGCGCGCTTGCCGGCCTCGCTGCCGACGATGCCGACGGCCAGGACTCCGACGCCACACGCGATGGCGCCGACGCCGGTCACGGCGAGCGCGGCGCAGCCCGCGGCCGCGACACTGCCCGCGGCGTAGCCGCCGAGCAGGCCGCCTGCGGTCTCGGTCACGCCCTTGCCGACGCCGTCGTTCTTGATGTTGCTGTACGCGCCGATCGCGGTGCCGACCACGCCGAGGCCCTTGCCGAACTTGCTCAGGCCCTTGGCGACCTTGCTGGCCGAGCTCGGCACCTTGGGCGCGCCGGACGATGTGTTCGGCGCCGGCACCGGCGGGACAGTGGGCGTGTTGCGCAGCTTCTGGAGCGCCTTGTTGACTTCCTCGGCGTCCTTCAAGCGCGGGTCGAGCAGCTTCTTCGTGTTGTTGAGCGCCTTGAGGACCTTGTTGTTGGCCGTCGGCTTCGTCTTGAGGTAGTCGTCGACCGCCTTGGTGCGGGCGTCGACGAGCGCCTGGTAGCCCGGATCGCCCGGCCGGAGACCCGAGTTGAGGATGCTCTTGGTGGCCTTGTCGATGCGGTTCAGCGCGGTCGACGGCCGCGTCTCGACGAGGTAGCGCGCGGGATCGAACGCCTTGAGGCAGTAGCCGTAGGCCTTGCCGGAGGAAACGCACGTGGCGAGCGCGGTGGCCGCGCTGGCCGATCCGCCGTCGCCATCGTCGCCGTCCGGGTTGTTCCCCGCCGGGGTTGTTTCCGCCGCCGGGGTTGTTGCCGCCGCCGGGGTTGTTCCCGCCACCGGGGTTGTTCCCGCCACCGGCCCGCTGCTCGTTGCCGCCCGAGATCTTGTCGATCATGCCGCTGGCCGCGTCCGCGATCTTGCCGGGAACGCCTGAGGCCATGAGCGCGCCGACGACCACGGCGACGAGCAAGAGCATGCCCATGTACTCGGAGGCGGTCTGGCCTCGCTCGTCGGCGAAGGCAATACGGTCACGAATCCGGCGCAACATGTCTGGAAGGGTGCCCGCGGGGGTTCCGGCCTAACAGAGGCGGGCGGCTCAACTTCGCCTTGGGACCGGTCCTGGGACCTGGGAGGATCCCGGCGGCTGTGCCATCGTTCCCCCCATGAGACGACTCGCCCTCGCGCTGCTCGTGCTCGCCGTTGGCCTCGTCGCCGCGTGCGGCGGGAGCGACCAATCGAGCTCTTCGTCGAGCGAGGACGCCAAGGATGCGCTCGCGAGCGTCAAGCCGATCTCGACCGCCACGGTCGACGGCATCTTCCGGATCAACCTCGACAACGCGCCCGCGGAGATCGGCAACAAGCTCGAGTTCACCTTCGACGGCCCGTTGCGCTCCAACGGCCCTGGCAAGCTCCCGTCGCTCGACTGGAAGCTCGCCTTCAACTCGGGCTTCTCCAACTTCACCAGCCGCGTGGTCTCGACGGGCAACAACGTCTTCATCAACCTCGGCGGCGAGGACTTCGAGCTCGGCGAGCAGAACGTCGCGCGCGTCAATCAGAACGCGGCGTCGACCGGCAAGGACGACGGGCTCGCCGCGGTCGGGCTCGACCCGCTCGCCGCCGTGACCGACGTCAAGGACGCCGGCGAGGGCGAGGTCGGCGGCACGAAGACGACGCGCTACACGGGCGCGATCGACGTCGACGCCGCGCTCGACCAGGTCGAGAGCTTCCTCCGCCACGTGCCCGCGCAGGCGACGAGCGGGCAGGGCGTGTCCCAGTTGCGGCTCACGCCGGAGCAGCGCGCCAAGGCCAAGAGCACCTTCCAGTCGCCTCGCTTCGAGATCCAGGTGGCGGATGACGACACGATCCGCCGGATGGTGATGACCACCCGCTTCGTCACCCCGGCGGCCAACCAGGAGGCCGCCGGCGGCATCACCGGCGGCTCCATCGAGTACCGGGTGGACTACACCGGTGTCGGCAAGGACGTCACTATCTCTCCCGTGACCGGGGCCCGGCCGATCGAGGAGTTCAGCGCCGCGCTCGAGCGTGAGCTCGCGAAGTCGACGAAGCAGAAGTAGGTGAGCGCGACCTCGGCCGCCGCGCCAGTCGCCCTGACCGCCGAAGGCGTCACCAAGACCTACGGTGAGCGCAGGGCGCTCCAAGGCGTGTCGTTCGCCGCCCACCGCGGCGAGCGGATCGCGATCATCGGCCCCAACGGCGCCGGCAAGACGACGCTGCTGCAGATCCTCGCGGGCTCGCTGCGCGCAAGCGGCGGAGAGGTGACGCTCGAGGGCGGCACCGTCGGCTGGGTCCCGCAGCAGCCGGCGCTCTACTCGAAGCTCTCGGTGGCCGAGAACCTGCGCCTCTTCGCGCGGCTGGAGAAGCGGCCCGACGTCCCCGAGACCGTCGAGCGGATGCTCGACCAGACCGGGCTGCGCGAGCGCGCCGGCGACGAGGTGGGCAAGCTCTCGGGCGGCAACCGCCAGCGCGTGAACATCGCCATCGGCCTGCTCGCCGAACCCGCGGTGCTGCTGCTCGACGAGCCCACCTCCTCGCTCGACCCGCGGCAGCGCGAGGTGCTGTGGGCGTTCGTGAGCGGCCTCGCCGAGGCCGGCACCGCGGTCGTCTACGCGACCCACAACGTCGCCGAGGCGGAGCGCTACGCCGATCGCGTGCTCGTCCTCGCCGACGGTGAGCTGCTGTTCTCCGGCAGCCCGCGCGAGCTCGAGCAGACCGTGCAAGGCGCCGCCGCGGCGCCCGACTTCGAGTCGGCGTTCGTGCGCTTCCTGCACGAGAAGGGCCACTGACCGATGCGCTGGCTGCTGCTCAAGGACCTCCAGATCCTCAAGCGCTCGCCGCTGCTCGTCGGCGTACTGATCGCCTACTCGGTCGTCGTCTCGCTGGTGGCGGGGTTGGCGCTCTCCTCTGGCCCCGGCAAGCCGCGCGTCGCGTTCGCGAACCTCGTGCCGGAGGACAAGTCCGAGGTCGCGCTCGGCGGCCGCACGGTCGACGCCACCCAGTACGCGGACAAGCTGTTCGCGAAGGTCGAGCCGATCCGCGTGAAGACGCGCGAGCAGGCGATCGCGAAGGTCAAGTCGGGCGAGGCGCTCGGCGCGCTCGTGGTGCCGGCCGACGTCACGGAGCGCCTGCAGGGCACGCTCGGGCTGGGCGGCGGCAGGCGGCCGACGGTCGAGGTCTACTACAGCGCCGAGAACCCGCTGAAGACGCAGTTCGTCAAGGACACGATCGACGCGACGCTGGCCGAGGCCAACGCGGCGATCTCGGCCGAGGTGCTGAAGGAGTCCGCGAAGTACCTGAACGTCATCGTCGCGGGCGGCAAGGTCGCGCTGCCGCTCGTCGGCTCGGTCGACATCCTCGGCCTGCGCAACGCGCGGAAGATCATCGACTCGGCGCTCGCGGAGCTGCCGGAGGACGCGCCGGAGCGCGTGGCGCTCGAGCAGGTCTCGCGCTTCGCGGGCCTCGCGGCGGACAACCTCGACCTCTCGAAGCCGATCCTCTCCTCGATCAGCAAGCCCGTGCAGGTCAAGCGGATCGTCGTCGCCGGCTCCGACTCGTCGCTCAGCGCGTTCGCGGCCGAGGTCGCGGTGATCGCGTCGATGATGTTCGTCGCGCTGCTGATCGCGGCCGGGATGCTGGCGCTCGAGCGCGAGGAGAACGCGTTCGGCAGGCTCGTGCGCGGGCTGATCAGCCGGACCGGGCTCGTGACGGAGAAGGTCGGGCTCGCCGCGCTGATGGCGTTCGTCATCACCACGGTGATGCTCGGCATCCTCGCCGCGCTGATCGGCTTCGACTTCACCCGCGGGCCGCTGTGGCTCGTCGCGCTCGCGCTCGGCGCGGCGGCGTTCGGGGCGATGGGCGTGGCGATCGGCGGCGTCACGCGCGAGGTCCGCTCGGCCTCGCTGGCCGCGTTCGTGGTCTCGCTGCCGGTCGCCGCGCTCGCGCTGATCCCGAGCGGCGCGGTCGACGAGACCCTCTACGACGCCATCCGCATCGTCTCCGGGGCCTTCCCGTTCCGGCCCGCGCTGCAGGCGCTCGACGCCGCCATCAGCGGCGGCACCCTGCTCACGCCCCTGCTGCATCTCGCCGCGCTGACGCTCGCGTTCGGCGTGATCGCACGGATCTCGCTGCGTCGCTTCGCCTGAGCGCCTCTATCCTCGCCTCAATGGCCTTCCCCGCCACCCGCCTGCGCCGCCTCCGTGCCACCACCGGCATCCGCGACCTCGTGCGCGAGACGGAGCTGGCCGCGCGGCACCTCGTCTACCCGATGTTCGTGGTGCATGGCTCCGACAGCCGGACGCCGATCCCGACGATGCCGGGGATCGACCACCTCTCGATCCGCCACGCGGTGCAGGAGGCCGGCGAGGCCGCCGCGCTCGGCATCCCGGCGGTGCTGCTGTTCGGGCTCCCCGCGAGCAAGGACGAGGAGGGCTCGGGCGCCTGGGATGACGAGGGCGTCATCCAGCTCGCCACGCGCGCGATCAAGGCCGAGCACCCCGACCTGCTGGTGATCACCGACCTCTGCCTGTGCGAGTACACGAGCCACGGCCACTGCGGCGTGCTGCGCGCCGACGGCGTCGTCGACAACGACGCGACGCTCGAGCTGCTCGCCCGCACCGCCGTGTCCCAGGCCGCCGCGGGCGCCGACGCCGTCGCGCCGAGCGACATGATGGACGGGCGCGTGGGCGCGCTGCGCTCCGCGCTCGACGACCACGACCTCGCCGAGACGCCGATCATCGCCTACAGCGCGAAGTTCGCCTCCGCCTTCTACGGCCCGTTCCGCGAGGCCGCCGACTCGGCGCCGCAGCAGGGCGACCGCCGCGGCTACCAGATGGATCCCGCCAACGCGCTCGAGGCCGAGCGCGAGGCGGAGCTCGACGCCGCCGAGGGCGCCGACGTCGTGATGGTCAAGCCCGCGCTGCCCTACCTCGACGTCATCCGCCGGGTCAAGGAGCGCACCCGCCTGCCCGTTGCCGCCTACAACGTCAGCGGCGAGTACGCGATGATCAAGGCCGCCGCCGCGGCCGGCCTGCTCGACGAGCGCGCCGCCGTGCTCGAGGCGATGACCGGTATCCGCCGCGCCGGCGCCGACATCGTCATCACCTACCACGCCAAGGACGTCGCCAGATGGCTCCAGTAGCTCAGCCCAAGGTGCGCTCGCGCAAGGACGGCTCAGCCATCCCGCTCGACGAGACCGACCGCAAGCTCCTCAATCTCATGCAGGGCTCGTTCGACCTCATGCGACGCCCGTTCGCGCACGTCGCCGGGCTCGCCGGGATCGAGGAGGCGGAGGTCATGCAGCGCGTCCAGCGCCTGCTCGACGGGCGCATCATCCGCGAGATCACGCCGATCTTCGACACGCGCGCGCTCGGGTACTCGTCGATGCTCGTCGCCGCCAAGGTCGACCCCGAGAATCCGCACCGGGCCGCGAAGTTCATCAACACCCACCCGGGCGTCACGCACAACTACCTGCGCAACCACGACTTCAACCTCTGGTTCACGCTCGCGACCGAGCCCGGCTCGCCGCTCGGCCTCGACGGCACGCTCGACGTGATCGCCGACAAGACCGGCGCCGAGTCGATCCGCCAGCTGCCGACGCTGAAGCTGTTCAAGATCCGCATGGACCTCGAGATGGAGAAGGGCACCGAGGAGCTCGCCAAGGCGGGCGAGGCGGTCGAGCCGCGCGAGCTCGACCCGATCGAGCTGTCCGACGAGGACGTCGAGATCATCCGCGCCACCCAGGGCCCGATGGCGGTGCTCGAGGAGCCCTACGCGCCGGCCGCCGAGCGGCTCGGCGTCTCTCAGGACGAAGTGCTGCGCCGGCTCGAGTCGCTGCGCGAGCGCGACGGCCTGCGCCGCGTCGCCGCCATCCTCTTCCACCGCCGCGCCGGCTTCTCGGCCAACGGCATGGGCGTGTGGGGCGTGCCGGAGGGCGAGATCCTCGAGATCGGCCGCCGGATGGCCGCCTTCCGCGGCGTCTCGCACTGCTATCAGCGTCCGACATACGCCGACTGGCCCTACTCGGTGTTCACGATGGCCCACGGCCGCTCGAAGGAGGAGTGCGACGCCGTGCTCGACGCCGTCGCCGAGGCGACCGGGATCACCGAGCGCGCGACGCTCTACTCGAGCACCGAGTTCAAGAAGATCCGGATGCTCTACTTCACGGGCGCGTTCCGGGACTGGGAGCAGGAGAACTCCTGACCGCCTCGCTGACCGATACCAGGTCGGCGGAGCTGTACCGCCGCGCCGTGCGGGTGCTCCCGGGCGGCGTCAACTCGCCGGTGCGGGCGATGCGCTCGATCGGGCGCGACCCGGTGTTCGTCGAGCGCGCCGCCGGCGCGGAGCTGACCGACGTCGACGGCAACACCTACGTCGACTACGTCTGCTCGTGGGGCCCGCTGATCCACGGCCACGCCTATCCGCCCGTGCTCGCTGCGGTCGCCGCCGCCGCCGAGCGCGGCACGACGTTCGGCGCCCCGACCGCGGCCGAGGTCGACCTGGCCGAGCTCGTCGCCCAGCGCATGCCGTCGGTGGAGATGCTGCGCATGACCTCGTCGGGCACCGAGGCGTCGATGAGCGCGATCCGGCTCGCGCGCGCCGCCACCGGGCGCGACACGCTCGTCAAGTTCGCCGGCGCCTACCACGGCCACGTCGACGGCCTGCTCGCCGAGGCGGGCTCCGGGCTTGCCACGCAGGGCATCCCGGCCTCGCCGGGCGTGCCCGAGGCCGCCGCCGCGGCCACGGTGGTGGTGCCGTGGAACGACGTCGACGCGATCCGCGCCGCCGTCGAGCAGCACGCGCCCGCCGCGATCCTCGCCGAGCCCTACCCCGCGAACATGGGCCTTGTCCCGCCCGCCTGCGGCTTCCTCGAGCTGCTTCGCGAGCTCGCGGACGAGTCCGGCGCGCTGCTCGTGTTCGACGAGGTCATCACCGGCTTCCGCGTCGCCCCCGGCGGCGCGCAGGAGCTCACCGGCGTCCTCCCCGACCTCACCATCATGGGCAAGGTCATCGGCGGCGGGCTGCCCGCCGCCGCCTACGGCGGCCCGGCCGAGCTGCTGAACCGCATCGCGCCGGCCGGCGACGTCTACCAAGCCGGCACGCTGAGCGGGAACCCGCTGGCGGTCGCCGCCGGGCTCGCCGCGCTGCGGGACCTCGACGAGGAGGCCTACCTCCAGCTCGCCGCGACCACCCGCGCGCTCGCCGCCGGGCTGCGCGAGGCCGCCGGGAGCCGCCCGGTCCAGGTGGCTGAGACGACCGGGCTGCTGACCGTCTTCTTCTCCGCCGACCCGGTGACCGACTACGCGGGCGCCGCCGCCTGCGACACCGAGGCGCACGCCGCCTGGTGCCGCGCGCTGCTGGCCCGCGGCGTCTACCCGCCGCCATCGCAGTTCGAGGCCTGGTTCCCGAGCCTCGCCCACACGCCCGAGCACGTCGAGCGCACGGTTGAGGCCGCGGCCGCAGCGTTCGCGGAGATCGCATGAGCGCGCTCGACGCTCTCGCCGCCACCATCCGGTCCGGCGGTGGCCTGCTGGCTGACACCGTGACGGATCCCACAGAGGACGCCGCGCTCGGGGAGCTGGCGGGCCCGGGCTACGAGGAGCTCGTCGAGGCGATCTACGAGGGCTACCTCCAGCACTACGGCGAAGGTCGCGTGCTGCGGCCCGAAGATCCCGACCTCGCGCTGCTCGCCGGCGACCGCCTGTATGCACTCGGGCTGGCCAGGCTGGCCGAGCTCGGCGACCTCGAGGCGGTCGACGTCCTGGCCGGCGTGATCTCGCGCGCCGCGCAGGCGCACGCCGAGGGTGACCCCGACGCCGCGAGGGCCGCTTGGGAGGCGGGCGCGCGGGCGGTCGGCCGGTCTGCGCGCGAGAGCGCCAGCTGAGCCCGGATTTCCCGCGCCGGTCGATATTGTTCGCGCCGTCGTGGCCTCCGCCCGCAAAGAGCCCAAGTCGAAGTACACCGCCGGCCGGGAATATCCGGGCGCCTTCGAGGGCGAAACGGTCACCCGGCGGCGCTTCATGACGCTCACCGCGCACGGCGCGGGCGCCGCCGCGGCGTTGTCCTTCACGCTGCCCGCGCTCGGCTTCGCCGTCGGCTCCGCGCTGTTCGATCGCCCGCCGGTCCGCTGGGAGGGCGTCGGCAAGCTCGAGGACCTCCCGGACGACACCTACATCCCCAAGGTCATCACCTTGACGACGGGAATCGGCGAGGTCGGCAAGACGACGGTCTACATGCGCCGCCGCAGCGACAAGATCGACTCGCCGCCGAATCCGCCTGGCTACGACGAGCTGGCGATCGCGATCTCCACGCGCTGCATGCACCTCGGCTGCCCGGTCCGCTACGTCTCTGCCTCGCAGCGCTTCATCTGCCCGTGCCACGGCGGCGTCTACGACTTCCAGGGCATCGTCGTCGGCGGCCCGCCGGTCCGGCCGCTCGACCGCTTCTACACGCGCGTGCGCGCCGGCATCGTCGAGGTCGGCCCGCGCTACTCGGTCAACTCCGAGCTCAAGCGCTTCGACTCCTACCGCGACCCGGCGCAGGACCTCGACGGCATCGGCCAGTACCTCTATCCCCCGCGCTTCTCGACCCCGAAGCAGTAAGCGATGAAGCTGCCCAAGATCCCACTGCCGCCGCTGCTGCTGCCGAAGCCGAAGCGCCCGGATGAGCCGCGCCACGGTGCAGGCCATCATGCCAAGGAGGCGGGGATCCACACCGTCGGCTGGATCGACGAGCGGACCTCGCTGTCCGGCGCCGGCCGCTGGCTGATGTTCCGCAAGGTCCCGAAGGGGACGAACTGGTTCTACACGCTGGGCTCGGCGACGCTGTTCGCCTTCCTCAACCAGGCGGTCACCGGCGTCTTCCTGGCGATGTACTACGACCCGTCGGCGACGCGTGCCTACGAGTCGGCCCGCTACATCACCAACGAAGTCTTCCTCGGCGAGTTCGTGCGCGGGATGCACAAGTGGGGCTCGTCGGTGATGGTGATCCTGATCTTCCTGCACATGGCGCGGACGTTCTTCTTCGGCGCCTACAAGTACCCGCGGGAGCTCAACTGGGTGATCGGCGTCGTGCTGCTGATCCTCACGTTCGTGATGTCGCTGACCGGCTACCTGCTGCCGTTCGACCAGCGCTCCTACTGGGCGACGATCGTGGCCGCCAACATCACCGCGTCGGGCCCGCTCGCCGGCCCGTATCTCGGTGACTTCCTCCGCGGCGGGGCGGAGTTCAACGCCACCACGCTGTCGCGCTTCTACTCGATCCACATGCTGCTCGTGCCAGGGCTGATCGCCGCCCTGATCGGCGCGCACCTCTACCTCGTGACCCGCCTGGGCACCACGGCGCCGCCGTGGCTGAAGGCTGCGGAGCCCGAGTCGCTCGAAGAGGAGCGCGTATGAACCGCGCGGAGAAGCAGGCCTACCTGCGGGAGTACGGGCTGCACAAGTCTGCGGGCAAGCCGTTCTTCCCGTACGCGGTCGCCAAGGACTCGCTCATGGCGTGCGTCGTCATGTTCACGATCATCCTGATGTCGCTCCTCCTGGGCGCCGAGCTGGGGCCGAAAGCGGACCCGACCACGACCACTTACGTGCCGCGGCCGGAGTGGTACTTCTTCTTCCTCTTCGAGCTGCTGCGCGTGATCAAGCCGGCCGTGCTCACGCCGGTGGCGACGATCGGCATCCCGACCGTCTGCATGGTCCTGCTGCTGCTGCTGCCGTTCTACGACCGCGGCCCGGAGCGGCGGCCCGAGCGGCGCCCGATCGCCACCGTGGCGGGCATCTTCACGATCGTCGCGATGGGCTACCTGACCTTCCTCGGCGCCAACGCCGGCTCGCCGAACGAGATCGACATGAAGGTGGCCAAGAAGTACGAGGCAGGCAAGTTGGTGATGGCCCAGTCGGGCTGCCTCGCGTGCCACAAGGTCGGTGAGAACGGCAACGACGGGCCAGGGCCGCACCTGACCGAGATCGCGGACAAGCTGCCCAAGGCCGCCATCCGCCAGACGCTCGAGAACCCCACGGCCCCGATGCCGTCGTATCGCAACCTGCCCGAGAACAAGAAGGCGGCGCTCGTCGACTTCCTCGCGCAGCTGCACGGCGACGACAACAAGTAGCTCTCAGGTGCGTTCCACCCCCGCCCCGTCGGGCACCCTCGAGGAGGGCCAGGTCCGTGCGATGTTCGATCGCATCGCCGGCTTCTACGACCTCATGAACTCGGTGATGACGGCGGGGCTGCACCACCGCTGGCGCGAGCGCGCTGCCGACCTCGCCGGGCTGAAGCCCGGGGACCGCGCGCTCGACGTCGCCACCGGCACCGGCGACCTGGCGGTCGAGCTGGCGGGGCGGGTCGCGCCAGGCGGCGAGGTCATCGGCTCCGACTTCTCGCAGGGCATGCTCGAGCGCGCCCGCACGAAGGCACCGGAGCTGACCTGGGAGTGGGGCAACGCACTCGAGCTGCCCTACCCCGACGACGCCTTCGACGCGGCGACGGTGGGCTTCGGCGCGCGCAACTTCTCCGACCTCGAGCGGGGACTGGCCGAGATGGCGCGCGTGGTGCGCCCCGGCGGCCGCGTGGTCGTACTGGAGATAACCACTCCAACCAAGCCGCCCTTGTCCACGTTCTTCTCGATTTGGTTTGATCGCCTCGTGCCGCTGCTCGGTCGCTTCGACGACGCCTACACCTACCTGCCGAAGTCGGTGAAGCGCTTCCCAGGCCCGGAGGCGCTCGGCGCCGTGCTCGCGCGCAGCGGCCTGACCGACGTGCGCTGGATCCTCACCGCCGGCGGGATCATCGCCCTGCACTCGGGAACGGTCCGGTAGTGGCCTCCGCCGAGGCGGTCGCCGCCGTCATCGAGGCCGGCGGCGCGCACGTGCCGGAGCTGCTCGAGCGGCTCGAGGTGCGGCTCGCCGAGGTCGCGGCCTCGCACGGCCCGGTCCTGGCCGAGCATGCCGGCTCGACGATCTCCGCCGGCGGCAAGCGGCTGCGACCGCTGCTGGTGTTCGTGGCGGCCGGCGCGCCGAGCGACGGCGTGCTGCGCGCCGCGGTCGCCGTCGAGCTCGTCCACTCCGCCACGCTCGTCCACGACGACGTGCTCGACGGCGCCCAACTGCGCCGCGGCCGCCCGACCGTCGTCGCGAGCGCCGGGCGCGAGCTCGCCACCGCCACCGGCGACCTGTTGTTCTCGCGCGCGTTCGCCGAGCTGGCCGCCAACGGGCGCGCCGACGAGGTGCGGGTGCTGTCGGGTGCGTCGTCGGCGCTTGCGGAAGGCGAGCTGATGCAGCGCGCTGACGCGTGGAACGTGGCGACGACCCGCGAGCGCTACCTCGCGCGCTGCGACCTCAAGACCGCGAAGCTGTTCGAGGCCGCCTGCCAGCTGGGCGCGCTCGAGGGTGGCGGCCCGGCTGAGGCGCTGGGGCGCTTCGGGCGCCGCATCGGGCTCGCGTTCCAGCTGCTCGACGACGTGCTCGACGTCTCAGGCCCGGCGGAGCGGACGGGTAAGCACCGCGGCACGGATCTGCTCGACGGCACGGTGACGCTGCCGCTGATCATCGCGCGCGAGCGTGATGCAGAGCTGGCCGCGGTGGATCTGCGCGGCGTGCGCACCCCCGACCAGGCGGAGGCGGTGTGCGACGCGATCGCCGCCACGGGGGCACTCGAGGTGGCCCGGGCCGATGCGCTCGCGATGGTGGCCGAGGCGAAGGCGGAGCTGCCGGACCTGCCGGCGACTCAGCGAGGTGCGCTCGAGCTGGTCGCCGACGGAGTGGTGGACCGCTACAGCTAGAAGTCCATCGGCCAGATGGCGTCCGAGGCGAGCGCGGAGGTGAAGCGCTCGATCTCGTCTTCCATGTTGGCCTGGGTGAGGCGCGTGAGGTCCTCGATGAGGCACTCGGTGCCCCGGTCCAGCTCCTCGTCGAAGCGGTCGACGACGGACTGGTCGAAGATCCCCAGGTGCGTCCACTCGCAGTTCGGGCAGCGAAGCAGCACTTCCCACTGGGTGGGGGAAGCCTCCTCCCACTCCACCGGGTACACGAGCGTGCGATCACACTCGGGGCACTCATGCAGGTCGCGATTCGGGCTCGAGACAACGGCCTCAGGCTCGCTGGGAGCGGCCTGGGCGTCGAAGTAAACGACTTCGATCTCGCGGCCCGAGGGGAGGACCACGCGGCGGACGTAATGGGAGTTGTCGGAAGGCTGATTCATGAGAGCAAGATGGGGTCTGGCCCCTACATCGGGTACCCGGTGTCCCTCCTTGACTGGGCCATCCGTCCACTCGCGTCCAAATGGACCAAACGTCCAGTGCCGAGTGAGCCGCTAGGCTTGCCAGTGCGTAGGAACGGCTGTAGTAGCCCCTATGACCCTCGCCGTGTTCCAGTCCATCGGACCCCTCGAACTCCTGATCGTCCTCGGGATCGTGCTGTTGATCTTCGGGCCCAAGCGCCTGCCGGGCCTCGGGCGCCAGCTCGGCGCGGGCATGCGCGAGTTCAAGGACTCGATCACCAAGAAGGGCGATGACGAGGACGACGCGGACGACGCGGACGACGGTGGTCGCCGGGAGGCGACCGCGGCGCTCGGCCGACCCGATGACGAGCCGGCCACACAGCCGGTGTCGGACGGGGTCTCCGCCGAGAAGCGCTAGGCGCCGGAGGCGCCGCAGAAGATGACGAGCACCCTGCGGCCGATCCGGCACGAGGATCGACTGAGCCTTATCGAGCACCTGGACGAGCTGCGGACGCGGCTGATCATCTGCGTCACCGCGTTCGTCATCAGCTTCGGCATCTGCCTGTGGCAGGACGACGTGATCCTCGACATCATGAATCGCCCGCTCCAGCAGACGGCGTTCAAGGAGAAGAAGAGCTCGAAGGATCCTTTCGAGCGCACGGCCGCCTTCCAGGCGCAGCTGCGCAAGTCGGCCGTGGCATCGGCACGGGCGTTCGATGTGCTGGCGCTCAAGGCCGAGAACAACGTCGTGCGCGAGCAGTACGAATCGCTGGCCGCGCAGAATCGCGCCCTGGCGCGCTCGGTGCCGCCAGAGGAGGCGCGGCGGCCGGTCACCTTGGGCGTCGGTGAGCCGTTCACGGCCACGGTGCGCGTCGCCGCCTACGCGGCGCTGCTGCTCGCGCTGCCGCTCCTCCTCTTCCAGGCCTACGCGTTCGTCTTACCGGCGTTCTCGCGCGAGGAGCGATCGGTCGCGCTGCCGCTGATGGCGATGGTGCCGTTCCTGTTCCTCGCCGGCGTCGTCTTCGCCTACTTCCTGGTCCTGCCGAACGCGATCGACTTCCTGCAGAACTTCAACGACGACAACTACGACATCCTCCTGCAGGCGAAGGACTATTACCGCTTCGCGATCACCGTCCTGATCGCGATGGGCATCGCCTTCCAGGTGCCGGTCGGGATCCTCGCGATCACGCGCGTCGGGATCGTCTCCGTGGCGCAGCTGCGCAAGTCGCGCCGCTACGCGATCCTCGTGATCGCGGTCGTGGCCATGCTGCTGCCCGGCCAGGACCCGGTGACGATGCTCTCCCTGATGGCCCCGCTCTACGTCCTCTTCGAGGGCTCTATCCTGTTGGCATCGCTGCTCGACCGGCGCGCCGCGCGCAAGGAATCCGCCGAGCAGGAATCGTCCGACGACCTCGAACCCTGATCCATGCTCTTTGACCTCCGAGGCTCCGGCAGACGCCGGACCGTAAAGATCGTGTACATCACGCTCGCCTTCCTCATGGGGGGCGGTCTCGTGCTGTTCGGCATCGGCGGCGGCGGAGGCATCTCCGGCGGCCTGGTCGACGCGATCACGGAGCGCGACGGAGGCGGCGACACCGGCACGGACCGCTTCACCAAGCAAGAGAAGGCGGCGCTGGCCAAGACGAAGGCCAATGCCGCGGACGCGCCCGCCTGGGCCGCGCTCGCCCGCGCGCGCTTCCAGCTCGCGGGCTCCGGCGAGAACTTCGATCCTGAGAAGGGCACCTTCACCAAGGCCGGCCAGGCGAAGCTCGTCGCCGCCGGCGACGCGTGGGAGCGCTATCTGGCGCTGAACCCGAAGAAGCCCGACGACCGCGTCGCGAGCCTGATGGTGCAGGCGTTCGGCGCGCTCAACGAGCCGGCCAAGGCGGCGACGGCCCAGGAGGTCATCACCGACGCCCGCCCCACGGCCTCGACCTTCACCCAGCTCGCGATCTTCGCCTACCAGGCCGGCCAGACCCGCAAGGGCGACCTCGCCAAGGACAAGGCGCTCGAGCTCACCGACCCGGACATGCGCGAGGCCCTGAAGGGCCAGCTCGAGTCTGCGAAGCAGCAGGCGGCGGGCGCCGCGGCGCAGCCCAGCGCCACTCCGTAGCTTCGTTCTACACTTCCGCCAGCGCCCTTGTAGCTCAACTGGCAGAGCAGCGGACTCTTAATCCGAAGGTTCCAGGTTCGATTCCTGGCGGGGGCATCGAACAAAGGCCCGCATTCGCGGGCCTTTCGCGTTCTTGGGTGACGGGGGGCGAGTTTCGACCGTGTCCCAACTATGTCCCGAGATGACGCCGATCTCGGGACACGTCTACCGCCACGAGGGCGCTCGCGGGCCGGTCTGGCGAGCCAAGTACCGGCTGCCTGACGGGCGCCAGGTCCACCGCACGATCGGGCCGGCGTGGACGGAGCGCGGGCGGCCGCGGGCGGGGTACTTCACGAAGCGCACGGCCGAGGCGTGGCTGCGCGACGTGCTCGACCAGGCGCACGCCGGGACGCTGCCGGGCATGGTCCGGACCGGCGTGACGTTCGCCGACGCGTGCGCCGAGTACCTGCGCTACGTCGAGCACGACCTCGACCGCAAGCCGTCGACGGTGGGCGACTACCGCTCGGTCGATCCGCGCGCACCTCGTGCCGGCGTTCGGGTCGCTGCGGCTCGAGGACGTGACGGCCGATCGCATCGAGGCCTGGAAGGCGACGCTGCGCGGTGGGCAACCGGACGAAGATCAAGCTGCTGACGGTGCTCAACGGCGTGCTGACGCGGGCGCGCCGCGTCCACCGGCTCCGCCACAACCCGATGGCCGACGTCGAGAAGCCGCGGCACCGGTCGCGCGCGGCGATCGAGGTGTTCTCGCCCGAGGAGGTGTGGGCGCTGGTCCGCGCCGCGGAGTCCGAGCAGGACGGCGCGATCTACCTCACCGCGGCGTTCACGGGCCTGCGCCGCGGCGAGCTCGTCGCGCTTCGCTGGCGCGACGTCGACTTCGCGGCGTCGCGCGTCCGCGTCTGCGGCTCGTTCGCCGGCGGGCGCCTGACGACGCCCAAGAGCGGCAAGGTCCGCTCGGTTCCGCTGGCGCCCGACGTCGCCTCGGCCCTGGCGCGCCTCGCGAGCCGCGAGCGGCTGGACCGGCGACGACGACCTCGTGTTCCCGAGCGTCGCGGGCGGCTACCTCGATCCGTCGGCGCTCTCGAAGCGCTACCGCGCTCGCGCTCGAGCGCGCCGAGCTCCGCCGGCTGCGCTTCCACGATCTGCGCCACACGTTCGGGACGCGCATGATCGCCAAGGCGGACATCCGCCGCGTCCAGGAGTGGATGGGCCACGCCGACGTGGCCACGACGATGAAGTACCTCCACTACGTCGAGCGCCCGGACGAGGCCGAGCTCGTCGCCGCGGCGTTCGCCGTGTCGCGGCCCGACGGCCAGCATCAGCGCGGCTCGACGCGGTTCGTGACGATCCACGCGGCGAGATCCGAGCGCACGAAGAGGACGCGCCGGCCGACCTTCACGTGCGGGAGCCGCCGGTTGCGGGCGAGCTCGTAGACGGTCGAGCGCCGAACGCGGAGCAACTCGGCGGCGTCGTCTGCGGTCAGCAGCGGCTCTGAGAGCAGCGGCAGCTCGGTCTGAGCCGCGGCGACGCCGTTGTGCTCGACGAGGGCCATGCTCTCGCTACCGGCCGATCTCCCAGCCGGCGCCAGCCGCGCGGTCGAGCACCCGCTCTGGCCGCTCGAGCCGCTGTGCCCGCTGCGGTTCCTGTCGACGCGACTCGACGCGCCGCACCCGCTGTAGCTCTGCGAGCACTGCGTTCACCCTGTCGCGGCACGCGGCCACGCGACCCGCCGCGCGTTCTTCCGTGTCACGCGCACGCGTGAGAGCTTGCTGGTGTTGCCGCCGGGCACCTCGTCGCAGCGGATGTGGGGCGACGCGCTCCAGCTCGGCATGCCGCCGCCGCGGCGGCATCGCGTTCGCGACTGGCGGCGTCGAGCTCCGCGTGCGCGCGCTGAAGCTCCCCGACGAGCCGCTCCTCGCGGCCTGTGTCGCTTGCCAGTTCATGCGCCTCCGATCGCTCGACCGCGGTCGCGAGCCGATCGCGCGTCCCGCCGCCGGCCCGCTCGGCCGGCGCGTACTCGTCGCGCTCGCCGGTCGCGCTCCGAGACGCGTAGAGCCGGTTGCTCTCGCGGCCGCGGCTGAGCGCGATGTAGCCCACTCGCGCGAGATCCGGTCGGTGGCGAGCACGAACGTCTGCCGGCACGTCAGCCCTGGGCGAGGTGGCCGGTGATCGCGTAGCCGTGCTGGAGCGCGGCGCCCGTGCCGCGTCGGTGCGTCGAGGTAGTCGCGCAGTCGAGCGCGCACCTGCCGGCCTGCCGAGCTCGATGTCGATCGATCGCGGCCGTCACGGTCGACCGCGACGACGACGCCGCGGTCGCCGTTGACGACGCCGAGCGCCGGTCGTTGCGGCGCAGCACGACGCGGTCGCCGACCGCGAACGCGGCGCGACCGACCGTCAGCTCCTCGCGCGCCGAGCGCGCCCGCGGCGCGCATGAGCGCGTGCGCGCGGCCGTTGAGGTCGGCGACGTCGACGCGGCGGTGGGCGATCATCACCGACCCGTCGGGGTCGCGCGCCGCCCACCAGTCGGCGACCAGCCGCTGACGCAGCTCGTCGGCGTCCTCGCCGACCACGACGCGCCCGCGCGCCTCGTACTCGCCGCAGCGCCTCGGCGCCTCGCCCGTCGCGCAGCAGCGCGAGCGCGTCGCGCTCCCAGCGCTCCGCCTGCCGGCGGTTCTCGCGCAGCTCGATCACCGGCAGCCGCGTGATCAGAGCGCGGAACGCGCCGCCGGCCCCGATCGCGGGCAGCTGGCGGTGATCGCCGACGCAGCACGAGCTTCGCCTGCGCGCCGGCGCGGCGTGCTCGACGAGCCGCGCGAGCTGCGCGCGTCGGGACCATGCCGGCCTCGTCGATGACCACGACAGCACGGCGCGGCAGCCCAGCGTGGGCGACGGTCGAGCTCGGCGAGCAGCGCGGCGACGCTCGTGCTCGGGATCCCGGCGCTCGTCCTCGAGCTCGCGCGCCGCGCGCCGCGCAACGCGCCGCGCCGACCACCACGCGGCCGCTCGCCTCCCACGCCTCCGCGCCGCGGCGAGCGCGAACGTCTTGCCCGCGCCGGCCTGCCCGACGACGACGGCGACCCCGTCGCCGTCGCGCGTGAGCCGGCGCACCATCTCCGCCTGCTCGCCGCTCAGCGTCGGGCGCCGCGTCGAGCGCGCGCTCGACCGCTGCGCTCGCGCGCCACGCCGATGCGTCCGCTCTGCGTCGACGACGCGTGCTCGAGGATCCGCCGCTCGAGCGCGAGCAGCTCCGGCGTCGAGTAGACCCGCTCGCCGCGCACGAGCGGCACGACCCGGCCGTCGCGGCGCCGCAGCACGTCGCGATCGCTCGAGCCGCGCTCGCCCACCGCGAGCACCACCGCGCGATCGAGGCGAGGAAGCGATCCGCCGCCGCGCTCGATCTCCGCGATCGTCAGGCCGGCGCCCGCCGGCAGCCGCTCGCAGAACGCCTGGATGACGTCGCGGCGCGTGAACGTCGACCGATCACGCGTCAGCCCGTCCGGCGCCCGCGAGCTCCTCGGCGATCTCGCGCTCGAGCGCTTCACCGAGCTCGACGTCCGACGCTCCGACCGAGCAGGTCGCGAACCTGCTCCGCCGAGAAGCCCAAGCTCGCGGCGCGCTCGCGCCACTCGGGCACGAGCTGCTCCGGCGTGACGCGGTAGTCCTTGCGCGCGCCGCGTCTGCAGCGCCGCGACCTGCGCGGCGGCCGCGCTCGACGCGCCGCGGCGCTCGAGCTCGGCCTCGATGTCGGCGCGCCGCCGGCTGAACGCCCGCAGCACCGCCGGCGGCACGCCGTCGATGTCGGCGATCCCGTTGCGCACCGGCGTCCACTCGACGCCGAGCTCGCGCGTGAGCAGGCTCCGCAGCCGCGCCTCGTAGAGGTAGCCGGCGGTCTTGGCGTGCGCGTAGATCCGGCGGCCGTCGAGCGTCGACCACTGCCCGTCGGCGCCGAGCGTCAGGTTCGCGACGAGCACGTGCGTGTGCAGCTGCGGGTCGCCGGCGCGCGACGTGCGATGCCGGAACGCCGCCGCGACCAGCCCGTTGCCCGCGATCGCATGCACGCCGCCGGGGCCGCGCCGCGTCACCGCCGCCTCGCGCTCCATGTAGCCGAGCGCGTCCACGACCGCCGCGGTCGTGCGCGTCACGAATCGCCGCGCGCAGCTCGTCGTCGCCGATGCCGAACAGCACGCTCACGCTCTTCGGCGCCGAGAACGTCAGATCGAACCCGGGCACTCGCGCCGCCGAGGACCCGGCCGAGCGGCTCGCCCGTCGCACGGATGCTCGCCGGCGAGCACGCGGTCCAGCGCGCTGCGCGTCGACCGTCCCGCGCAGCCCGAGCGCGGCGGCTCCCGCACCCGTCCCACGTCCCGCTCGCCTCCGGCCCGCCGAGGTAGTAGTCCTCGACGCCCGGAGCTCACGGCGCCGGCACGCGTGACCGACCCGTGCGCCTGCTCGAGGTAGTAGCCGGCCTGGCCGGCGGCGAGCTTTCCGATCGACAGCACCGTGAATCGTCTCCATGCGGTTAAGCCGCTGAGGACCGCCCGCGGACAAAACGCGGTGACTTCGGAGCGCAACGGACGCAATCCCACGTGCTGAGCAGCCGCACTGTCGCTTCTCGTCCAAGGCGATACGCCTCGCACGCGCCGAGCAGACGGCGCGGATCAGGATCGCGCGCGACGAGCTCAGCCACATGCGCGAGCTCACCCACACCATCAACGCGCTCGAGGCCGAGATCGCCCAACTCGTCGCCCAGGTCGCACCGCAACTGCTGGCCGAACCCGGCTTCGGGCCGTTGACCGCCGGCAAGCTGATCGGCGAGATCGCCGGCGCGCATCGCTTCTCAAGCGACGCCAAACTCGCCCGCGCCAGCGGCATCGCCCCGATCCCCGTCAGCTCCGGCAACACCAACCGACACCGCCTCGACCGCGGCGGCAACCGCCAGATCAACACCGCGATTCACCGCGTCGCCGTCACCCGCGCCCGCTGCCACCCCGAAACCAAGGCCTACCTCGACCGCAAACGCGCCGAAGGCAAGAGCACCAAAGAAGCCATCCGCTGTCTCAAACGCCATCTCGCCCGCCGCATCTGGCACCTCCTCACCGACGCCGCCCCACCCGGTCCAAGACACCCCCACCCATCAACTTCTTGACATAGGAGCAGCGAAAGGACTAGCGAGCGGCCGCTTGGCTGCGCCGCTCCATTGCATAGGCGGTGAACGTCGGATCGGTGGCGCGGAACTCCAGCCGCTGGATGAACCGCTCGCGTGTCGCGGCGTCCTGCTCGTTGATGAACTGCATTCGCGTCGTGAATTTGGATGGGTGTTGTTGCCATCGTCGCCTCCCTGGGAGCGGGGTGTCTGGTGGTTGGGACATGGGGTTTCGCACGCGGCAACGGATGCCCGATCCATGTGGCGCATTCATCAGCGCAGTCGCGAGCAGCGCCGTGGCAGTGAACGTGGCTTTCCCACGGTCGCGTCGAGCCGGCCGTCGAGTCGGGGCGTGCCGTTGCGCAAGGCGAACCGGAAGCGGCCGCCACCGGCGAGGTGCGCGGCGGCGCCGGTCCCGCCGATCACCTTCAGCGTTCCGGTCGGCGCGCCGCGCGCGCGGGTCGCCATCGTGATCCGCAGACAGGCGCGGCCGCTACCGCCCGTGAACGTCGCCAGCGCGAGCCCCGACAGGCGCGCCACGCCAGTCCGCCGGTCCGCGGACAGCCGCAGCCGCGCGACCCAGGTGGAGCGGCGGAAGGGCCGCAACGGCCCGAGGCCACGAGGGGGCGCGATCAGGCGCCCGCGGGCACGGACAGCCGGCAACACGACCTGCGCGCCACGGCGCCGCGGCGTGCCGAGGCCGTTCGAGAATGACACGCCGGCCAGCCGCGCCGAGAACGCCCGGCCCGGCGCGCGTTTGGCGGCCGCGGCCGCGCTCGCCGCGCGGGACGGTGCCACGGGCACCTCCCTCACAGTCGTGGCCGTCCGAGCGGCGGCGTCGGTGATCTGGAGCCGCACGGCCCTGGCCCCGGATGTCGCGTAGACGATCGAGGTCGTGGCCTGTGACGAGGGGCCGACCTCGAACGTCCCGTTGCCGTCGAGGTCCCACGCATAGTGCCGCGCACCGCTCGAGCGAGAGGCGTCGAAGAGCACGCTCTGCCCCACGACGGCAGGGCTCGGCGTGAACGTGAAGCTCGCAACCGGCCCGGAGAAGCTGCCGAGGATCGTGATCTCCTGCCGAGCTTCCGCTGACCTCCCGGAGTCGTCGATCACTCGCAGTCCGATGACCCTGCGCTGGTCGAGCACCCCTCCCTCCACCGCGAAGATCTCCCGCCGGATCACGCCTTGATCCCGCGCGTCAGAGCTCGAAGTTGAGGGATAAGCTGGAATCGATCGACACGTCCGGAGCGCCGTCGACGTCCCACTGGTAACGCACGATCCGGCCGTCGGGATCGCTCGAAGCCGATGCGTCGAGAACCACCGCGCCGCCATTGGCGACGGTGCCGGGGGCAACCGTGAACGAGGCCGTCGGCGACTTACCGAACGATGGTGGTTTGTTGCCCGAGCATAGGAGTCCCTGGAAGATCGCCCCGCCCGGATCTCCGTTGCTCGCGCGGCAGAAGTCTTCGTCGCACCCGCTGAGCGCGAGCGCGATGACAAGCGCGAAAGCGACGACCAGCGTCCGTGGCAACCGAGCCGCGTGCGTGGCCCCATTCTTGTCGTTCCGCATCGTTGACCCGCCGTTAGATCGAGGCCGCCCGAGGTGTCGCTACGGCTCGATGTTCTGGTTCAGCCGGAAGAAGTTCGTCGGGTCGTGTGCGCGCTTCAGCTCGACCAACCGCTCGTATTGCCGGTCGCCGTAGGCCTGGCGGACCCGCTCGGCCCCCTCATCGCCCAGGAAGTTGACGTAGACGCGGTCGCCCGCATGCGGCTGCAGCGCCGAGAAGAAGTCGCGCGCCCAGGCGACGTGGCGGTTCGGGGTCGCCCTCGGTCCAGACCGCGTTGATGACCACGTTGTGGGCGGCGTCGCGCTGGCTGAACGCGGTGTCGTCCTCTCCCGCGCGGGCGAGGGCACCCCCGAGCTGGAAGACGATGCAGTACGACTTCGGCGAGGTTTGCGCCGAGGCGCGTTCGACGAGCGTGTCGATCGCGTCGTCGGTGAGCGGCGGTAGCTCGACCGACTTCCAGTAGCGGTGCCAGCCGTGCGGGACGAACGGGTCGAACATCGACTGCAGCGCGGTGTAGAGCTTCGGCTCGAGCAGGTCGGCGATCGGGTTGCCGAACTCCTTCAGCGGCCGCACCGCCTCGATCCCGTCCTCGGGCGCGCCGGCGTAGCAGGCCCCGACCATCACGATCGGCTTGCCGTGCACGTCCTCGGGCAGGAAGGGGACCGGCGGGGCCACGCTCAGCTCGAAGATCGTCGTCAACTCGTCGGGCGCCGTGGCGATGAACTCGCGGTAGAAGGCGAGCACCTCGCGGGCATCCTCGAGGGGGTGAAAGATCGGTCCGGCGAGCACGATCGGGCCCACTGGGTGAAGGCGGTACTCGAACGAGGTCACTACGCCGAAGTTCCCGCCGCCGCCGCGGATCCCCCAGAAGAGGTCTGGGTTCTCGTCCCCGCTCGCGGTGACGAGCTCTCCCTCGGCCGTGACCAGGTCGACCGAGAGGAGGTTGTCGACCGTCGCGCCGTGCTTTCGCGTGAGCCAGCCGATGCCGCCGCCGAGGGTGAGGCCGGCGATGCCGGTGTGGGTGACGATCCCGCCCACCGTCGCCAGGCCGTGAAGCTGCGTCTCGCGGTCGAGCTCGCCCCAGAGCACGCCGGCCTCGGCCCTGGCGGTGCGCGCTGCCGGGTCGACCCTGATCCCTTTCATCGGCGAAAGGTCGATCACGAGGCCGCCGTCGTTGACGGCATGACCAGCGACGCCGTGGCCGCCGGAGCGCACCGCCACGAGTAGGTCGCGCTCGCGCGCGAAGCGAACCGCCGCGACGACGTCGGCGACTCCGGTGCAGCGAGCGACGCAGGCGGGGCGGCGGTCGATCGCACCGTTCCAGATCGCGCGCGCGGCGTCGTAGCGTTCGTCGTCGGGATCGATCACCGGGCCGCGGATGGAGTCGTGCAGACGGTCGAGGTCGGTGATCGCTGCCGCGAGTGTCGTCGTCTCGGTAGCCATGTCGCCGACGCTAGGCGGGTGCCCTGCCACGGACTAGAGCGAGTTTCGAACCAAGTGGTTCGAATTCCGAACCTGGCTCGTACCTGGCCCCTATCCGGGTTTAGCATCCGCCGAGGATGCGGGGCTACGCGCAGTACTGCCCGATCGCTAAGGCGAGCGAGATCCTCGGCGACCGCTGGACGCTCCTGATCGTGCGGGAGATGCTGGGCGGTGCGAGCGGGTTCAACGAGCTCCAGCGTGGCCTGCCGGGGATCTCGCGCTCGGTCCTCTCCGATCGGCTTCGCTCGCTCGAGCGGGCCGAGATCATCGATCGCCGGACCGGCCCCAAGGGAAGGACGCTGGACTATCGCCTGACGCTCGCCGGCCGGGACCTGGAGCCGGTCGTGCAGGCGATGGGGGAGTGGGGGGTGACCTGGTCGGTAACCGATCCCCGCCCCGAGGAGCTGGACCCCTACCTCTTGATCGTCTGGATGGCTCGCCACGTCGATCGTGAGCAGCTTCCACCGGCTCGCACGGTGGTCCAGTTCGACTTCCGCGACCCGGCGGAGCGCTACTGGATGGTGCTCGAGCCCTCCGAGGTCTCGGTCTGCCTCCAGCACCCCGGGTTCGACGTCGACCTCGAGGTCGCGGTCGATACGGCGACGCTCTACCGCGTCTATCTGGGGCGCGCCGCGCTGGCCGGCGCGCTCAGGGCTCGCAAGTTGACCATGCGCGGGCCGAGGGCGCTTCAGCGCGGGTTCGGACGCTGGTTCGCCTGGAGCGCGTTCGCACCCGCCAGCCGGCGGGCCGACGAGCGCCGCAGGGCAGCGTCACGACTCGCGGGCCCCCAGAAGGTGCGGGTCGAGCAGCCACCGCCGACGCATCCTCGCTTCAGAGCATGAGCGAGGGGAGCGCCGCCTTCGAAGCCCGAACGAGGGGTGAGACGGACATTCGCGCGGGGGATGTCTCGAGCAGGCTCCTCGTTCAGTCCCCAAGGCGAGCTTCCCGCTTCACTCCGCGTGACTCCTCACTTGGACGACCAGCGGGAGCGCGACGCGGCTCGATTCCGTGCAAGCAGTGCATAGGCACCGCGTCGGCGACCGTCGGGTCCGGAGAGACGGAGCTCCGACACCGTCGCTTGCGCATTGCGCGAGATGCGATAGCCGCATTTCGCGGCAAGACCGCCGGGTCGCCACTTGCGCATTCCATGCAAAGCAGCAGTCGGCTGAGCGGCGGAGGCCGCCATCGCATTCGCCTGCATGGGCTAGCGGCCGGCGCGGGACGGCGTCCTGGACACCGGCTCATATGACTCACGACGACATCGACGCAACACGCACAGCACATCCGAGCCATTCGAGAAACCGAGATGGCTCAGAAGTGAGCCCCTCGTTAACCGAATCCGGCCTGTCACCAGGCACGCTGCGAGGCAGACTCCTCAACGTCGACCGACACCCACAAGACCGACACGCACTTGCACGACCCGTGGGAGCGACGCCACCGCAACGAAACGAGGAGGTCTTCTGCCGCTGAGGTGAGCAGCGCGCCCTCGCGCGGGGGAGGGTCGAATCGGATGCGGGACTTTTCAATCCCGCTCCTCCACCGCGGCCAGGGCGGCGCGGGCGTTCTCGAGCTCGCCGAGTGCTCGGCGTGGGGCGGACGGTGGGATCGGGTGATGGCTGAAGCGCGCTACCTCGAACAGCGCCGTGATCGTCGTCAGCGATCCGCGGGAGGCGCCGTGCTCGCGTAGCACGCGGGTGAGGTACTCGCGTGGTGCTTCGGGCGCCCGACGGGCTAGATCTCGTTCGGCGAGGACCTGCTCCATGCGGGCGTACGCTTCGATCACGGCTGCGCGCGCATCGGCGGGGTCGCGCAGGCGCACCGATGCTGCGTCGAGTGCGCGCTGGACGAGCTCGGCCTCGTCGGGCTCGTCTGTTCGCGTTGCCTCTCCCACAGTCGGGCCCCGCGTCGCCACGAACGCTGCGCGGCGTTCACGTCGCGCCCTCGCCCACGCCCGCAGCTCGGGGACGAGCAGCACGGCTGCGGCGACGAGGCCTGTCAGGCCGAGGGCCGCGAGCGCCCACCATTGCCAGTCGGGCGTAGCGGAGCGCGTGCCAGAGTCGTAGGTCACCACGGGGGGCGCCGCGTCGTCCAGCGAGCGACGCGGCGGCGCGGGGGTCGCGGCGGACTCTTGGCTGCGGCGCTGCGTCTCGACGCCGATCGGGCCGCGGACCGGCTCGCGGCTGGCCACGGCCGCCGCGCACAGGAGCGCGGTCAGCGCGATCAGGGCGGCAGCGGTACGTACGCCGGTCGTCTGCATCCGGCCGAGCCTATTCCTGACCGCTCCGATGGGCCAGTTCTCGGCATCCGGATCGCGGTTATGGTCTTGAAGCTTTGGAGGAGGCTCGGGTTCCGTGAAGGCGCTGGCTGAGGTCGCGGCGATCGTCGCCGGCGGCGTGGGAGCCGCTGTCTGCCTTGCGGTCCTCAGCGTCCGCCTTCCGCAGGGCGGACCGGTGTTCGAGCCCGGCTTGCGGATGCCGGTGAAGACCGCGGTCTGGCCGGCCCAGCTCGTGCGGCTCGAGCGCATGGTCCGGTCGTCCGCGTCGAGCGGCCATGACGTTCACAACGCGCTCCGTCCTGTGCTGGTGGAGATCGCGGAGGCGCGCCTGACGCGCCGGGGCCTGCGGCTGGACCGGGATGCCACCGAGGCGCGCCGGCTAATGGGCCCAGCCGCGTGGGAGCTCGTCCGCCCGGACCGCCCACCGCCACGCGATCCCGACAGCCCGGGCATCGCGGCCCGCGACCTCGAGTCGATCCTCGACACGCTGGACGCGTTGTGACCGCGCCCAATGGCAGCAACGCCGAGCTCGCCGAGCGCGCCGCTCGCATCCTTGACGAGGTCGAGCGCGCGGTGGTCGGCAAGCGGCCCGTGCTCGAGCTGGTCCTGATGGGGCTGCTGGCCGACGGCCACGTGCTCATCGAGGACAACCCTGGCCTGGCCAAGACGCTGATGGCGCGGTCGTTCGCGGCGGTCACCAGCCTGCGCTTCGCGCGCGTGCAGTTCACGCCGGACCTGATGCCGTCGGACGTGACCGGCTCGACGATCTACGACCAGCGCAGCGGCGAGCTGCGCTTCCAGCCCGGCGCGATCTTCACGCACATCCTGCTCGGCGACGAGATCAACCGCGCGCCGCCGAAGACGCAGGCGGCGCTGCTGGAGGCGATGCAGGAGCGCCAGGTCACGAGCGAGGAGGGCACTCGCGCCCTCGAGCGCCCGTTCCTGGTGCTGGCCACCCAGAACCCGATCGAGTACGAAGGGACGTATCCGCTCCCGGAGGCGCAGCTCGACCGCTTCCTGCTGCGGATCCGCGTCGGCTACCCCGACCGCGGCGCCGAGGTCGAGCTGGCCGCACGGCGCCTGGAGCGCGGCAGCGACGACGTGGAGCTGCGCACGGTCGTCGACCGCGACGAGCTGCTCGCGATGCAGCAGGCGGTCGAGCTCGTGCACGCGACCGAGGACGTGATCGGCTACGCGGTCGACCTCGTGACCGCGACACGCGAGAGCGCCCAAGTGCAGGTGGGCGCCAGCCCCCGCGGCACGCTGGCGCTGCTCAAGCTGGCGCGCGCGAGGGCCGGGCTGGCTGGGCGCGACTTCGTGACCCCCGACGACGTCAAGCAGGTCGCGGTACCGGCGCTGGCGCACCGGATCACGCTGCGCCCCGAGCTGTGGATCCAGCGCGTCGACGCCGAGGACGTTGTGCGCGAGTGCCTGGAGAGCTGCCCGGTCCCGTCCGTGCGCGTCTCGGGCTCGGCTCCGTGACCCCGTCGGCGTCGCCGCGGCTGCTGGCCTATGCGGCCCTCGCCGCATTCGGCCTCGTCGCGGCGCTCGGCGCGGGCCGCCCCGAGCTCGCCGCTCTCGCGACGCCGTTCGCGCTGCTGGTGGTCGTCGCGCTGGCCGGGGCGCCGATCGCGCTCGACGGCGGCCTGCGGCTCGAGCGGGAGCGCGTGCTCGAGGGCGAGCCGGTGGGCGCGACCGCGACGGTGACCAACACCGGCGCCTCCGCGCGCGTCGAGCTCTACCTGCCGACGACGCCCCGGCTGCGGTCCGAGCCCGTGGCGACCGCGTTCTGGCTGCCCGCCGGCGCGCGCCGCGAGATCCACTTCGAGCTCGGGGTGGACCGCTGGGGTGTGCACGGTGCCGGGCCCGCGCTGGTGCGCGCCCGCGACCGGCTCGGGGCGTTCGCGCTCGAGGGCGAGCTCGGCGGGGCGTGTGAGCTGCGGGCGTACCCGAAATTCGACCGCTTGCGAAGGCTCGTCGCGCCGCTCCGGACCCGGCCAGTCCTGGGCAGCCAGGTCGCGCGCGAGCGCGGCGAGGGCATCGAGTTCGCCGACCTGCGGCCGCTCGTGGCCGGCGACCGCGTCCGGCGCATCAACTGGCGCGCGACGTCGCGCCGCCGGGTCCCGTACGTCAACGTCCAGCATCCCGAGCAGAGCACCGACGTCGTGCTGTTCCTCGACACGTTCGCGCAGGCCGAGCACGCGGAGCAGGGCACGCTCGACGCGGCGGTCGTGGCGGCCGCGGCGCTGGCGTCCGCCTACCTCGCGCGCCGCGACCGCGTTGCGCTCGTGAGCTTCGGCGGCAGCGTCAGCTGGCTCACGCCGAGCGCCGGCGCAGCCCAGCTGTATCGCATCGTCGACGCGCTGCTCGCCAGTGAGATCCGGCGCGGCCACAAGTGGAAGAACGTCGCGCACCTTCCCCGCCGCCTGCTGCCCGCCCGCGCGCTCGTGCTCGCGCTGACCCCGCTCCTGGACGCGCGCGGGATCGACGCGCTGCTCGACCTTCGCGCCCGCGGCTATGACCTCGCCGTCGTCGAGATCTCGCCGCTCCTCCACACGCCGGCCGACGAGGCCCACCGGCTGCCGCTCCGCCTGTGGGCCCTCCAGCGCGACGCGCTGCGCGCCCGCTTCGAGGCGCTCGGCGTCCCGGTCGTGAGCTGGGCGCATCCAGGCAGCAGCCTCGAGCTCGCGATCGAGGAGGTGATCACGTTCCGGCGGCACGCACGACCCGCCCCGCACGCCTAGCGACGGCGGCCGCCGCGCTCGCGCTGGCCGTCGCGCTCGGCGTCGCGACGGCCTTCGACGCCGTCCAGAGCGGGCTGGGGCTCCTCGGGACGGGGACAGCGACCCTTCTTCTTGCGCTTGCGCTCGCGACCGGGAGCCAGGCGGCCATCCCGTTCGCGCTGCTGCTGCTGGGCGCGGTCTACGCGCTGCCCGTTGGCCACCACACCATCGCCGTGCCGATCTACGGCAGCGTGCTGCTCGTCTGCGGCGAGCTCGCGTACTGGTCGCTCGACGAGCGGATCCGCGAGCGCGCGGACGCGGGCGTCGAGTTGCCCCGGCTCGTGGCCATCCTCGCAGTGGGCGGCGCCGCGATTCCGGCGAGCGCGCTCGTGGTCGCCGCGGCCGACGCCGACGTGCCGCGCTCGCCGGCCGGCACGGCCGTGGGTGCCGCGGCGATCGTGGCGTGCGTCGCACTGCTCGTCGCGCTCGCCCATCTTCGCGGCGGCGTTCGGGCACAGCAGCGAGCGGTGTCGGAGAGATTCGTGTCCCCAACCGTGTCCCCGACTCAGCAGAACTGACCCCGTCCGGGGCCGACTCGACGGCCCGTATTCGGCTCTACACCGCCAAACTCGCCCTCCCGGACGAGATCTTAATCCGAAGGTTCCAGGTTCGATTCCTGGCGGGGGCATCGAACAAAAGGCCCGCATTCGCGGGCCTTTCGCGATTCTAGGCGGCGGGCGCGAACGCCTCGGGGCCCTGCTCCGCCGCCGCCGGATCCATCCACATGACCTGCCAGCCGTGGCCGTCGAGGTCGAAGAAGCTGCGTGAGTACATGAAGCCGTGGTCCTCGGCGTCATCCGCCTCGGTGCCGCCCGCCGCGAGCGCAGCGGCGCTGACCGAATCGACCTCGTCGCGGGATGACACGCTGAAGCAGTACAGCGCCAGCGTGTGCGTGGTGGGATCGGCGATCGGCAGCTTCGCGAACTCCGCGAACTTCTCGCGGCTGAGCAGCATGAAGAAGGCCTGCTCGCCGACCAGCATGCAGGCGGCGGACTCGTCGGCGAATCTCGGGTCGTAGGTGAACCCGAGCTTCGCGAAGAACGCCTTGCTGCGCTCGAGGTCCGCTACGGGGATGTTCACGAACAGCATGCGGCCGGGGTGTGCGGGAGTGGTCATGGTGGGTCTCCAGTCGGTGGCTCGACGGCGTACGTCCAGGTAGACCGGCCCAGCCGGCGGAACTCATCGGTGGATCTCTCACGTGAGCTCGCTCAGGCGCTGTCGCTGAGCGCCGTCGGGACCGAAGTTGGCGGCCGCGAGCCAGGTCGCGTAGGCCTCGCGGAGCCGCGGCCATTCCTCGTCGAGGATCGAGAACCACGCGGTGTCGCGGTTGCGGCCCTTGAAGACCAGGTGGTTGTAGAAGATCCCTTCGAAGCGGAAGCCCAGCCGCCTCGCCGCTGAGCGCGAGGGCTCGTTGGCGGCGTTGCACTTCCACTCCATCCGGCGATAGCCGAGGTCGTCCAGGGCGTAGCGGAGGAGCAGCACGAGCGCCTCCGTGGCCGCGCGGGTGCGCTGCAGGCGCGGCGCGAGCCAGATGTGGCCGAGCTCGATCGAGCCGTGCGCGGGCACGATCGAGAGCAGCGTCGCGATCCCGACCGCGCGGTGCTCGTGCCGATCGACGACGGTGAAGAAGAGCGGGTCCTCGCTCGCCGCCTGGGTCTCCAGCCAGGCTCGGTGCTCGGTCTCCGAGGCGAACGGGCCGTAGGGCATGTACTCCCAGCTCTGCTCGGCCTCCGGCGTGCCGTCGTGGCCGAGGCGGAACAGGTCGGAGGCGTGGCGGCCGGGATCCAGCGGCTCGACGCGGACGTCCTCACCGTCCAGCGACACCCGCTCGGGGCGCGGTCGCGGCAGGACGAGGTCGACCTCACGGACCGACGGTGGACGGTTGCGCGGCATCTCCACGCGGCGGATCCTCCCAACATGGGGCATCTCTCGACGGCTAGGCTCGCGCCACTCGTCCAAGGAAGGCGGAGGCTCGATGAAGCTTCGTGTTGTTGCCGTTGCCGTAATCGTCGCCGCCGCCTCGGCGGCTCCTGCTGCGCACGCCGCTCCCTGGAAGCGGGTGACCACGCCGGATGGGGCGAGCACGCACCAGGTCGGCCTGGCGCGCACTGCTGACGGCGTCCTCCACGTCGCCTGGCATCACCCCACCGGGCCGAACACGGAAGACCTCCTCCATACCGTGATCTCGCCGGCGGGCAAGCTCGGGGCCACGACCCCGGTGCAGAGCGGGTGGACCGGCTTCACGAACCCTGCGCTCGTGGTCGATCCCGGCGGCC
>CAWDKH010000012.1:0-143968 GCA_963802905.1 uncultured Solirubrobacteraceae bacterium
GCGTCTGCACCCCCGCCGCCCGCTTCGGCCTCCCCATCGCCCGCACGGTTGGCAACTGCCTGTCGATGGAGAACTACGCCCGCCTCGCCGCGCTGATCGGGCCGGCACGGCTGAAGGACATCGTCTTCACCGCCCGCACGATCGAGGCCGACGAGGCGCTCGCGATCGGGCTCGCCACCGAGGTCGTCGAGGTGAATGCCGCCGAGGCGCGCGTCGAGGAGCTGTGCGAGCTGCTCGGCGGCCACGCGCCGGTGACGATGTGGGCGACCAAGGAGGCGCTGCGCCGGATCCGCGCGGCGACCACGCCCGACGGCGAGGACCTGATCCGCGCGGCGTACGGCTCCGAGGGCTTCCGCGCCAACGTCGCCAGGTTCCTCGAGAAGGGATGAGCGAGGAGGACGACGACTTCGCGGTCGCCGCGCGCACGCGCATCGAGGCGCGCAACCGCGAGCGCGACCGCAAGGCGGCCAGGCGCGACCGCCGCGAGCAGATCCTGCTCTGGCTCTGCGCCCCGCTCCTCTTCCCCGCGGCCGGCGCCGCCGCGGCCACGGCGGTGATCGAGGACAAGCCGTCCGCCGAGCTGCCGCTCTTCCTCGCCGCCTTCGCCATCCCCGCCGTGCTCACGATCTGGCTCGCGCGCCGGCGCGGCTGGTTCGAGCGCGTCGTCTGGCCGCTCGTCACCGTCGCCGCCGAGCTCGCGCTGCTGTTCTGGGTCGGGTTCGTCGCGTTCGGCTACGGTCCCGACTGATGATCACCGGCGTCCACGCCCTGCTGTTCACCCGCGACGCCGAGGGTGTCCGCGCCTTCCTCCGCGACGTGCTCGAGCTGCGCTCCGTCGACGCCGGCGGCGGCTGGCTGATCTTCGGCCTCCCACCGGCCGAGGTCGCTGCCCATCCAAGCGACGAGAACGCGACGCAGCTCTACCTCATGTGCGACGACATCGAGGCGACCACGGCGGAGCTCCAGACCAAGGGCGTCGAGCTGACCCGCCCGGTCAGCGACGAGGGCTGGGGCCTCGTGACCGCGATCGCGCTCCCCGGCGGCGGCGAGCTCGGGCTCTACGAGCCGCGCCACCCGGTGCCCTAGTCGGCGCCACCACTCGCGCGAAAGGTCAGGCCGGACTACGATCGCGGTGTCGTGTCGACGCTGGTGTTGCGCCTGCTGGGACCGCCGGAGATCGAGTGGGACGGCGTCATCGTCCCTCCGCCGCGTGGCCACAAGGCGTGGGCCGTGCTGGCGTACCTGGTGCTGACGGAGCGACCGGTGTCGCGGACGCAGTTGGCCGCGCTGGTCTTCGGCGATGCCGAAGATCCGCGCGGGGCCCTGCGCTGGACGCTGGCGCAACTGCGGCGCGCCCTCGGGGTGGCCGGTGGACTCGGTGGAGACCCCGTGGAGCTCGCGTTGCCGCCGGCGACCGTGGTCGACGTGCTGGCGCTGGCGGCGGGCGAGACCGAGCCCGCATTGGTTCGCGGCGAGCTGTTGGAGGGCGTCGATCCCGGCGCCGGGCCGGAGTTCGACGCCTGGCTGCTCGTCGAGCGGCGGCGCCTGGCGGGAGTCTGCGAGGCCGTGTTGCGGGATGAGGCGCTGGGTGCCCTCGCCGCCGGTCATCCGCTCGAGGCCGCGGCGCTGGCCTCGCGCGCGGTCACGCTGAACCGGTTCGACGACGGCGCGCACGAGTTGCTCGTGCGGTGCCTGGCGCGGGCAGGCCAGATCGGCGCCGCGCGCGAGCATGCGGACGCCTGCGACGTCCTGTTCCGCCGCCAGTTGGGGCGCGCCCCGGATCCGGGGGTGCACCGGGCCGCCGAGGAGGGCGACGCGCAGCCGGTGCCGGCTGGCGGACCGGGCGGCGGCCGTGGGCCAGCTCGACGCGGGGCGCGCCGCCGTGGATGCCGGCGCGGTGGAGCCCGGCGTGGCATGCCTCAGGCAGGCCTGTGCCGAGGCGCGTGGCGTCGGCGATCCGGCGCTGCTGGCGCGTGCGACCGCGGCGCTCGGGGCGGCACTGGTGCACTCGGTGCGCGGCGGTGACGAGGAGGGCGCTGCGGTGCTGCACGAGGCACTCGCGCTCGCCGAGGCCGCCGCCGACCGCGAAATCGAGTGCAAGGTCTGCCGCGAGCTCGGGTTCGTCGCCGTCCAGGCCGGCCGCGGGGTGTCGGCGGGTCGGTGGCTGGGCCGGGCCGGCGCGCTCGCCGTCGACGACCGGGAGCGGGCCGCGGTGCTCGGGGTGCGTGGCAAGGCGCTGTCCGATCGAGCGCACTACGACGCCGCGATCGGCCTGCTGTGGGAGTCGGTCGCGGCCGCGCGGCGCTGCGGCGACGTGCGCCAGGCGGCGTGGTCGCTGGCGATCATCGGGCGCGCGCTCGTCCTGCGCGGCGAGTGGGAGGAGGCGGCCGAGGTGCTCGACCACTCCCTTGCGCTGGTGGGGGAGGACGGCTGGGTGGCGTTCCAGCCCTTCCCGGAGGCGCTCAGAGCCGAGGCGGCGCTGCGTCAAGGCGACCGCGACCGCGCGATGGGGCTGCTTGATCACGCGTTCGCGCTCGGCTGCCGTATCGGTGATCCGTGTTGGGAAGCCATGGCCGCGCGGGCGCGGGGCCTCGGGCACGAGGCGGCGGGGGAGCGCGCGGCGGCGCTTGCGTGCCTGCGCGACGCGGCCCTGCGCGCGGTGCGGGTGGCAGATCCCTACGTCTGGATGCATGCCCACTGCCTGGACGCCCTCGCCGGCGTCGCGATCGCCGACGCCGCACCGGATGCACGTACCGTTGTGGACCAGCTCGAGCGGCTCGCCGCGCGAGGCGACATGCGCGAGCTGGTCGTGCGCGCCGCGGTGCACCGCGCCCGGCTCGGCGACCCCAGCGGCCTCGCAGCGGCCCGCGTGCTCGGCGAGGCCATCGACAATCCGCTGCTGCGCACCGCGCTGGCCACCGCAGCCTGATCACACGCGCCGTCACACGGCGCGCGTGTGGAGTCCGGCCCATGGAACTCAATGCGACATCGCTCATCGACGTCGAGCGCCTCCAGGCCGAGATCACGGCCATGTATCGCGACGTGGCGCGCGGCGATGATGCCGGCCTTCACTTTGACATCGGCAGGCCGCTGGCCGAGCGACTCGGATACCCGGCCCGGCTGCTGGACGCGATCCCCGCCGAGGCCCTGACGTCCTTCGCCGGAGTGGGACACCACCTCGACCTCGCGGCGCTCCGACCCGGCGAAGCCGTGCTCGACCTCGGGTCGGGCTCGGGAACGGACGTCTTCTGCGCGGCGGTGCTCGTGGGCAAATCGGGCCGTGTCGCCGGGGTCGACATGACCGACGACCAGGTCGCCAAGGCCTCGCGGCTCCAACGCAGTAATGGGTTCCCGCAGGTCCAGATCGTCGAGGGCCGGATCGAAGCGCTGCCGTTCGACGATGCGAGCTTCGACGCCGTGCTCTCCAACGGCGTGATCAACCTCAGCCCGGCGAAGGACCGGGTCTTCGCCGAGGCGGCACGGGTGCTGCGGCCCGGCGGCCGGCTGGCGTTTGCCGACATCGTGAGTGGGCGCCCGCTCAAGGAGCGCACACGGCGAAACGTCGAGCTCTGGGCCGCCTGCATCGCCGGCGCGATCCCCCGCAACGCCTACCTGCAAGCGCTCGAGGCCCACGACCTCCGGGTCGTGAAGGTCCGGCGCAACGACTACCGGTTCACCTCGGAGCGAGCCGTCGGGGCGTGCCGCACCTACGCCGTCCAGAGCATCTCGGTGCTCGCAGCCAAACCGTAAGGGGTTCTCATGCAGCCACAGTCATTCCACGCGTCCCCCGCCGACGCGGTCCAAGCGCCGCCCGAGGAGTTTCTCTATCTCGCCTGCCTCCACGAGGGCACCGGCGTCGAGCAGCCGGACTTCCTCGCCGTGGTCGAGGCCGAGGACGGCCGCGTCGTGCACGAGACACCGATGCCGAACGTCGGCGACGAGCTGCATCACTTCGGCTGGAACCGCTGCAGCTCCGCGTGCCACGGACCGGACCGCTCGCACCTGATCGTGCCCGGCTTCCGCTCCTCGCGCATCCACGTCCTCAACGTCGCCGACGATCCGCGCCGGCCAAGGATCGAGAAGGTGATCGAGCCGGACGAGCTGATCGAAAAGACCGGCTACACGCGCCCGCACACCGTCCACTGCATGCCGGGCGGCAACGTCGTCATCAGCATGCTCGGCGATCGCGACGGCAACGGCGCGGGCGGTTTCGCGGTGCTCGACGCCGCCAGCTTCGAGCTCAAAGGTCGCTGGGAGAACGGAGGCCCACGGCCGTCGCTCAACTACGACTTCTGGTACCAGCCGCGCCAGAACGTGCTCGCCTCGTCGGAATTCGGCGAGCCCGTGGCCTACGAGCCGGGGTTCGATCCGAACGACGTCGCCGCCGGACGCTACGGCAGCCGGCTCCACTTCTGGAACCTGAGCGAGCGCCGCGTCGAGCAGACGCTCGAGCTCGGCGAGACCGGGCTGGTGCCGCTGGAGGTGCGCTGGCTGCACGACCCCGACGCCGACGAGGGCTTCGTCGGCGCCGCCCTCTCGAGCACGATGTGGCACTTCCACCGGGAAGGAGGCGCCTACCGCGCCAAGACGGTGATCGCGGTCGACGGCGTCGAGCAGGAGGGCTGGCCGTTCCCCGTACCCGGTCTGATCACCGACCTCGTCGTCTCGATGGACGACCGCTTCCTGTACTTCTCCAACTGGCTGCACGGCGACCTGCGCCAATACGACATCAGCGACCCGGCCCACCCGCGACTTACCGGGCAGCTCCAGCTCGGGGGCGTGCTCGGCCGGCCGCTCGACGGCGACCGCGACCTGGCCGGCGGCCCACAGATGCTCCAGCTGTCGCTCGACGGCCGCCGCCTCTACGTGAGCAACTCGCTCTACTCGACCTGGGACAACCAGTTCTACCCGGGGCTGCGCTCGTGGCTGATGCGTGTCAACTGCGGCCGCGACGGGGGGATGGAGATCGACCCCGACTTCTTCGTCGACCTCCACGACCGTCCCGGCGGCCCGGCACGGGCGCACGAGGTCCGGCTTCAGGGCGGCGACTGCACGACCGAGATCTTCCAGTGATCGCCCACGTCTCCGGCGTGCCGGTGGAGGAGGCGCTGCTGCAGCTCGCCCCCGCCGGCCTGGCGATGGCCGCCGTCGTCCGGGCGGCGGTGGTCAGCCGCCGGCGACGATCCGCAGCGTCTCCTCGCCGGCCACGACCTCGTCACCGGGATGCAGCTGGCGCCCTCGGCGGCTCTCGGCCTCGCCGTTGACGAGCACGCCGTGCTCGGCCAGGTACGCGGCGGCCTCGCCGCCCACGTCGATCACGCCGGCGAGCTTGAGCAGCTGGCCGAGGCGGATCATGTCGCCGCGGATCGGGACGTCCTGCATGCCCCTCAGCCTAGGCTGCCGCGATGGTCCCGACGCTCACCACCGATCGCCTGACCCTCCGCGGCTGGCGCGACGACGACCTCGACGACTACGCGCCGATCACCGCGGATGCCGAGGTCATGCGCTTCATGGGCGGCGTCATCGATCGGGCGCAGACCTGGCGGGAGATGGCGGTGTTCACCGGCCATTGGGCGCTGCGCGGCTACGGGATCTGGGTCGTCGAGCGCGAAGGCGCGCTGATCGGCCGCATCGGGCTATGGCAGCCGGAGGGCTGGCCGGGGCTCGAGGTCGGCTGGCTGCTCGGCCGCGGGGCGTGGGGCCAGGGCTACGCCACCGAGGCGGCGCGGGCGTCGCTGGAGTACGCGTGGAGCGAGCTCGGCGCGGACCGGCTGATCTCGCTGATCGACCCTGAGAACGTCGCTTCGCAGCGCGTTGCCGAGCGACTCGGCATGCGGCCGCAGGGCGACCACTACTCGCTGCGCGGGCAGCCCCTGGTCATCCACGAGCTCACGCGAGCAGCTCCCCCACCCGCCTGAGCGCCTCGGCGATCTCCGCCTCCTGCACCACGAGCGGCGGGAGGAAGCGCACAGTGCTCGGGCCGGTGGCGTTGATGACGAGCGCCTGCTCCTCCAAGGCCCGCCGCGCGATCTGCGGCGCGTCGGCGTCGACCTCGGCGGCGACCATCAGCCCCCGCCCGCGGACCGACTGCACCCGCGGCAGCTCGCGCAGCCCCTCGGACAGCAGCGCGCCCATCTCGTCGACGTGCTCGAGCAGCGCCGGGTCGTCGAGGACGTCGAGCGCCGCGTTGGCGGCCGCGGTCACCAGCGGGTTGCCCGCGAACGTCGAGCCGTGGTCGCCGGGCGCGAAGACGTCCGCCTGCTCCGGCGTCGTGATCAGCGCGCCGATCGGCAGCCCGCCGCCCAACCCCTTGGCGACCGTCATGACGTCCGGCCGCAGGTCGTAGCGCTCGTAGGCCCACAGCGTCCCCGTCCGCCCCATCCCGGTCTGGACCTCGTCGAGGATCAGCAGCGCGCCGTGCTCGTCGCAGGCCGCGCGGATCTCCGCCACCAGCCCCGGATCGAGCGGGTGCACGCCCGACTCGCCCTGGATCAGCTCGAGCACGACACCCGCCGTCTGGCCGTCGACCGCCTCCGGCGCCGCGGCCGGCATGACCGCGTCGAAGCCCGGCACCAGCGGCGCGAACGGCGCCTGCTTGGTCTCCTGCGGGGTCGCCGACAGCGCACCGAACGTCCGCCCGTGGAAGCCGCCGTGCAGCACCACGAAGCGCCCGCCCGGCCGCCGCTTGCGCGCGAGCTTCAGCGCCGCCTCGTTCGCCTCCGCGCCCGAGTTGCAGAAGAACACCTTGCCGCCCAGCGAGCGCTCCGCCAGCCGCGCGGCGAGCCGCGTCATCGGCTCCGTGTAGAAGAGATTCGAGACGTGCAGCAGCCGCGCCGCCTGCTCCTGCACCGCGGCGACCACCTTCGGGTGGCAGTGGCCGGCGTTGCAGACGCCGATCCCGCTCAGGAAGTCGAGGTACTCGCGGCCGTCGGAGTCCCACAGCCGCACCCCCTCGCCGCGCTCGAACTCGACGTCGTAGCGGGCGTAGTTCGGGATCAGCGCATCGCTCACCGCGCCGGCCGGACCTTCGTGCCGATGCCCGCGTCGGTGAACAACTCGAGCAGCAGCGAGTGCGGCACCCGGCCGTCGATGATGTGCGCGTAGGTGACCCCGCCGTGGATGGCGTCGAGGCACGCGCGCAGCTTCGGCCGCATGCCGCCGGCGACGTCGACCAGCGCCCCCTCGACCTCGTCGGCCGTGCACTCGCTGATCACCGAGGACGGATCGGCGGCGTCGCGCAGCCAGCCCGCCACGTCGGTGAGGAAGATGACCTTGTAGGCGCCCATCGCCCGCGCCACGGCGCCCGCGGCCTCGTCGGCGTTGATGTTGTGCGAGTTGCCCGCGCGGTCGGCCCCGACCGAGGCGATGACCGGGATGTAGTCGGCCGCGATGTGCTCGATCACGCCGACGTCGACGCGCTCGATCCGCCCCACGTAGCCGATGTCCTCGCCCTCCGGCCCGGCCGTGGTGGCGGCGCGGAACAGCAGCCCGTCATCGCCGCACAGCCCGACCGCCGGCTGCCCGTGGCGGTTGATCCGCAGCACGATGTCCTTGTTCACCTTGCCGACCAGCACCATCTTCGCGATCTCGACGGTGTCGGCGTCGGAGACCCGCAGCCCGCCGACGAACTCGACCGGCATGTCGAGCCGCTGCATGTAGGCGGTGATGTCCGGCCCGCCGCCGTGCACGACGATCGGGTTGAGCCCGACGTACTTGAGCAACACGACGTCGCGGGCGAACTCCTCGCGCAGCTCCGGGTCGGTCATCGCGGCGCCGCCGTACTTGATGACGACCGTCTTGCCGTGGAACTCCCGGATGTACGGGAGCGCCTCGAGGAGTGTTCCGATTCTGTCTCGCCCGGGGGGCTCGCCACCGCTTCGCTCGCTCATCACGTCGTGTACTCGGCGTTGATCGACACGTAGTCGTGCGAGAGGTCGGAGAAGAAGACCTCGGTCTCGACGCCCTCGCCTGGCAGCCCGATCGTGTACTCGACCTCCTCGCGCGCCACCGCCTCCTGCAGCGCCGGCAGGTCGAACGGCACCGCCGCTCCGTGCGAGCAGACCTGGACGTCCTCGATCCAGATGTTGACGTCGAGCGGCGCGGTGTCGAGCAGCACGCCGCCGACCGCCTGCGCGATGCGGCCCCAGTTCGGGTCGCCGCCGTGGAGCGCGGCCTTCACCAGCGGCGAGTTGGCGACCGCGCGCGCCGCGGCGTTCACGGTCTCCTCATGGCCGCCGTTGACGACCACGCGGCCGACGCGCTTCGCCCCCTCCCCGTCGCGCACGATCAGCAGCGCGAGCCGGCGCAGGATCGCGTCGAGCGCCTCGCCGAAGCGCAGCTCGTCGTCGGACTCGGGCACGATCCGCACGCCGCTGGCACCGCTCGCCATCAGGATCGCGGTGTCGTTGGTGGAGAGCTGGCCGTCGACCGAGATGCGATCGAACGAGCGCTTCACGCACACGCCGAGCAGCAGATCGGCGGTCTCGGGCGCGAGCGCGGCGTCGGTCTGGACGAAGCACAGCATCGTCGCGAAGTTGGGCGAGATCATCCCCGCGCCCTTGGCCTGCGCGCTGATCCGGACGGTGCCGCTCGGCAGCGTCACGTCGACGCACGCGCGCTTGGGGAACAGGTCGGTGGTGCGGATCGCCTCGCCGAACGCCTCGTCGCCGGTCTCGCTCAGCTCCCCGCGCGCGGCGAGGATCCCCTGCGTGATCGGGCGGTCGGGCAGCTGGACGCCGATCACCCCGGTCGAGGCGACGGCGACGACCTCGGGGTCGAGCCCGACCGCCATCGCGGCGGCGCCCTGCATGCGGGCGGCGTTGTCGACGCCGCGCCGGCCGGTGGCGGCGTTCGCGTTGCCGGCGTTGGCGACGACCGCGCGCAGCGAGTCGAGCCGGCAGCGCTCCTGGCACAGGATCACCGGGGCGGCGAGCACGCCCGAGCGCGTGAAGCGCGCCGCGCTCACGGTCCCGACCGAGTCGGAGACGAGCAGGCCCATGTCGACCCCGCCGCTCGGCTTCAGCCCGCAGGCGACGCCGGAGGCGCGGAAGCCCTGCGGGAGGCCGCCCTCGACGTCGGTCGCGTGGTCGGGCAGAGACACCCAGCGGCTCATCGCAATCCCTCGCTCTCATCGCGCCCGAACATCAGGTTCAGGTTCTGCACCGCCTGCGAGGCGGCGCCCTTCCACAGGTTGTCGATGGCGGAGAACACCAGCACCCGCCCGGTGCGGTCGTCGCGGTGCACCGAGATGCGGCAGTAGTTCGTGTCGCGGACCTCGATCACCCCGGGCGGGCCGAGCGCGACCTCGACCCACACCTCGCCCTCGTAGGCCTCGCGGTAGAGGTCGGCGAGCTCCCCCTCGCTGAGCTCGATCCCCGGCGTCACGTAACAGGACACCAGCTCCCCCTGGGCGAGCGGCACGAGGTGCGGGGTGAACGTGATCGGCAGTGACGCGCCGAGCACGGCGAGCTCCTGCTCGATCTCCGGGGTGTGCCGGTGGCGCTCGACCTTGTACGGGGTCATGTTCTCGTCGGCCGAGATGAAGTGGGTGGTCTGCGTCGGCGAGCGGCCCGCGCCGGAGACCCCCGACTTCGCGTCGATCACCACGTCGGCGATCGCGCCCGCCCGCGCCAGCGGCGCCAGCCCGAGCAGCGCTGCGGTCGGGTAGCAGCCGGGGTTGGCCACGAGATCGGCGCCGGCGACCGCCTCGCGGTAGAGCTCGGTCAGCCCGTAGACGGCGGCGCCGAACAGCTCGGGCGCGCCGTGCGGGCCGTACCAGTCGTCATAGACCTCGGGGTCGCGCAGCCGGAAGTCGGCCGACAGATCGACGACCCGCACGCCGCGCTTGCGCAGCGCGGCGACGGCCGGCGCGGAGACGCGATGCGGCCAGCAGACCAGTGCCGCGTCGACGTCGCCCTGCACGTCCGGGTCCCAGTCCTCGAGCACGAGCGGCACGCGCGTGCGCGGGTGGACCTCGTCGAGCACCGCGCCCGCCTCGGAGCGCGCGGTGACGTGCTTGAGCTCGAAGAACGGGTGGCGCCACAGCAGCGACGCCGCGATCGCACCCGCGTAGCCGGACGCTCCGAGGACGGCGACCTCAGCCACGCAGCCGCGCTCCGAGCTGCTCGGACAGCGCGGCGACGATCTTCTCGCGCCGCTTGGCGGCCTCCTCGTCGGTCAGCGTGCGGTCGGGGGCGCGGAATTCGAGCCGCAGCGCCAGCGACGCCGAGCCCTCCCCCACCTGCGCGCCGCGGTAGACGTCGAACACCTCGGCGCGGCGCAGCAGTGCGCCGCCGGCCTTGCGCACGACAGCGACGACCTGCGCGGCCGAGACGCCGTCGGGCACGACGATCGCCATGTCCTGGCGCACGGCCGGGAACGAGGTCAGGTCCTCGTAGTCGGGCGTCAGCACGGCCTTGTCGGCGAGGACGCCGAAGTCGAGCTCGAAGCCCGCGGCCTGCTCGACGTCCCAGCGCGCGGCGACCGCCGGATGCAGCTCGCCCAGCCAGCCGGCGGGCTCGCCGCCCGCCAGCACGCGCGCGGAGCGCCCGGGGTGCAGGAACGGCTCGCGCGACGGCTCGACCTCCCACGGCACGCGCAGCGCGGCCATCACCGCTTCGAGCACGCCCTTGGCGGAGAAGAAGTCCGCACGCGCCGGCTCGCCCTCGCGCCACGTCGGCGGGCGCAGGTGGCCGGTGAGCAGCGCGGCGAGGTGCTGGCGCTCGGTCGGCAGGCGGTCGAGGCCCGGCACGGCACCGCGGGCGGCCCCGGCACCCGTTGCCGTCCGCGGGATCGCTGCCGCGAGGTAGATCGCCCCGTACTGCCACAGCCGCACGTCCTCGTTGCCGCGCGCCCGGTTGCGCTCGATGTTGTCGAGCAGCGGCCCGAGCAGGCTCGTCCGCAGCACCGACTGCTCCTCCGACATCGGGTTGGCGAGCTTGACGACCCGCGAGCGCGGATCGTCGGCGGGGATGCTCAGGCGCTCGACGAGGTTCGGCGCGGCGAAGCTCCAGCCCAGGATCTCGGAGACGCCGGCGCCCAGGAGCGCGTCCTCGGCCCGCCGCCGCAGCCGCTGCGCTGGCTCGAGCCGGCCGCTGACCCCGCGCCGCGAGGGCAGCGTGGTCGGGAGCTTCTCGTAGCCCCAGATCCGCCCGACCTCCTCGACGAGGTCGGCCTCGCGGGTGACGTCGTTGCGCCGCCAGTGCGGCACGGTGACGTCGAGCCCGTCGTCGGCCTGCGCCACGCCGAAGCCGAGCCGCTCGAGGATCTTGGCCTGCTCGTCGCGGGGGATTGCGAGCCCGAGGAGCCCCGCGACGCGCGCCTCGCGCAGCCGGATCACCGCCGCCTCGGGCCCGGACCCGCCGACGTCGATCAGCCCGCCCACGATCCGCGCGCCGCACAGCTCGACCATCAGCCTCGCCGCCACCGCCTGCCCTTCGAGCGTGAGCTCCGGCGAGAGCCCCTTCTCGAACCGCCCCGACGCCTCGGTGCGCAGCGCCAGCCGCGACGAGGTGCGCTGGATGTTCGGCCCGTTCCAGGTCGCCGCCTCCATCAGCACGCGCGTGGTGGTGTCGTTGACCTCTGAGCGCGCACCGCCCATGATCCCGGCGATCGACGTCGGGCCCTCGGCGTCCTCGATCAGGAGCATGCGCGAGTCGAGCTTCCGCTCGGCTTCATCGAGCGTGGTCATCGTCTCGCCGTCCCGCGCTCGCCGGACCACCAGCGAGCCGCCCGCCACCAGGTCCGCGTCGAACGCATGCATCGGCTGCCCGGTCAGCAGCATCGCGAAGTTCGTGATGTCGACGATGTTCGAGATCGGCCGCTGCCCCGCCGCCATCAGCCGCGCCTTCAGCCACGGCGGCGACTCCCCGAGCTTCACGTCGTCGAAGAGCAGCGCCGTGAAGCGCGGGCACAGCTCGTGGTCCTCGACCGTCACCGAGAAGCCGGGGATCTCGCCGGCGGCGGGCAGCTCGGCGCCGTCCGGCGGCGTCAGCGGCGCGCCCGTGGCAGCGTGGACCTCGCGCGCGACGCCGTAGACGGCCAGGCAATCGGGCCGGTTCGGCGTGATCTCGAGCTCGAGCACGTCGGACGCGAGCGGCAGCACCTCCTCGAGCGGCGTCCCCGGCAGGAGGTCGTCGTCGAGGACCATGATCCCCTCGTGCAGGGTGCCGATGCCGACCTCGTCCTCGGCCAGGATCATGCCGTCGGACTCAACGCCGCGGAGCTTCGCCTTCTTGAGCTTGACGCCGCCCGGCATCACCGCGCCCGGCCGCGCGACCGCGACGGTCTGGCCCTCGGCGACGTTCGGCGCCCCGCACACGATCTGCGCGGTGTCGCCCTCGCCCAGCGCGACCATGCAGACCGTCAGCCGGTCGGCGTCGGGATGGCGCTCGGCCGACAGCACGCGGCCGACGACGAAGTTCTCGAGCGCCGTCACGCCGTGCGTGTAGATGCGCTCGACGTAGGTGCCGGTCATCGTCAGCCGCTCCTCGAGCGCGCTGACGTCGAGGCCGGGATCGCAGTGATCGTGGAGCCAGAGCGTCGGGAGCAGCATCAGCCGAACTGCTCCAGGAAGCGCAGGTCGTTGTCGTAGAGCAGCCGGATGTCCGGCACGCCGTACTTGAGCGCCGCGATCCGCTCGATCCCCATCCCCCAGGCGAAGCCCTGGTGGATCTCGGGGTCGTAGCCGTACTCGCGCACGTACTCGAAGACGTTCGGGTCGACCTCGCCGGCGCCGAGCAGCTCGATCCAGCCCTCGCCCTTGCAGAGGTGGCAGCGCGAGCCGTCGCGCAGGAAGCCGCCGCCGTCGCAGTCGAAGCAGTCGACGTCGAGCTCGACGCTCGGCTCGGTGAACGGGAAGAAGTGCGGGCGGAAGCGAACCTGCGCGCTCGTCGCCGAAGATGCCCTGGGCGAACGCCAGCAGCGTGCCCTTGAGGTCGGCGAGCGTGATGTCCTCGTCGACCGCCAGCCCCTCGACCTGGTGGAACTGCGGGGTGTGCGTGGCGTCGTTGTCGCGCCGGTAACAGGCGCCCGGGATCACGATGTACAGCGGCGGCGGCTGCTCCATCATCGAGCGCACCTGCATCGGCGAGGTGTGCGTGCGCAGCACGAGGTCGTCGTCGACGTAGAAGGTGTCCGACCACAGCCGCGCCGGGTGCGTGGCGTCGTGGTTGAGCCCGTCGAAGTTGTAGGCGACCGTCTCGACCTCCGGGCCCTCGACGACGCGGAAGCCGAGCCCGACGAAGATGTCCTCGAGCTCGCGCCGCGTTTGGGTCAGCAGGTGCAGGCGCCCGACCGGCTGGGCGGGCGAGCCGGGCAGAGTGACGTCGACGACGTCGGCGGCGAGCTTCGCGTCGAGCTCTGAGCGGTCGACCTCCTCGCGGCGGCGGCCGATCAGCCCCTCGATCGCGCCGCGCGCCTGATTGGCGGCCTTGCCGACCTTGCCGCGCTCCTCGGGCGGCAGCTCGGCCACGCCGCGCAGCAGCTGCGGCAGCTCGGCCTTGCGCCCGAGGTACTCGATCCGGATGCGCTCCAGCTCCTCGGAGGAGGCGGCGCGGTCGACCGCGGCCGCGGCCGCGTCCTGGATCTGCTGGATGCGGTCGATCATCGGGACACCTCGTACATTGCCACCGTCGCGGCCATGGCCGCGTTCAGCGACTCGGAATGGATCGGGATGTGGCAGACCTCGTCGCACTCGGCGAGCACCTTGTCGGGCAGCCCCTCGCGCTCTGCGCCGACCACGAGCGTGACTTCACGCTCCCCCAGCTCGGCCAGCGACCGGCCCACGCCGCCGGCCAGCGCGACCCGCCGCCCCGGCAGCTCGTCGACCCCGCGCACGCGCGCCACGGGCACCGAGAAGATCGCCCCCATCGAGGCGCGCACGGCCTTGTGCCCATAGGGATCGGCCGTGCCCGGGCCGAGCGCCACGCTGCCGGCGCCGAACGCGAGCGCCGAGCGCAGCACCGTGCCGACGTTGCCGGGGTCGCCGACCCCCCACAGCGCCACGCACAGCGGCCCGGCGGGCGCGGACGCCCAGCGCATCGGATAGACCGCCAGCGCGCGCGTGCTCGAGCCCATCTGCGAGACCTTGGCGAGCAGCGGCGGCGCCACCTCCTCGCCGTCGAGCCCGGAGCCGCCGGCCACGAGCCGCATCGACGCCGGCCAGCCGGCCGCCTCGGCGGCCTCGATCAGGTCCTCGCCCTCGGCCACGAACTCGCCCAGCTTCTCGCGCCACTTGCGCCCGGCGAGCTTGCGGACCTGCGTGAGATTGTCGTTGTGGGGGCTGGTAATCACGGCGAAAAAAAGGGCGCCGCTCCGACAGGAGGGGCGCCCGGGGCTCTGGTGTCTTCGGCGGTCAGGCCGACGACGCCTCGCGGGCGCTCTCGGCAAAGCGTCGGAAGGTCTCGGCATCGCGCACGGCGATGTCGGCAAGCATCTTGCGGTCGACCTCGATGCCGGCCAGCTTGAGGCCGTGCATGAAGGTGGAGTAGGTCATGCCCTCCTGGCGCGCCGCGGCATTGATGCGGGTCACCCAGAGGCGGCGGAAGTCGCGCTTGCGGTTGCGGCGGTCGCGGTACGCGTAGGAATCCGCCTTCATCAGCGCTTCCTTGGCCCGCTTGTAGGAGGAGTGCGCCTCCCCGCGGTAGCCCTTGGCGCGATCGAGCGTCGCGCGGCGCTTCTTGCGGGCGTGGACGGAGCGCTTGACGCGGGTCATCGGCCGTTGCCCCCGAGCAGCTTGTTGACGGTCTTGGTATCCGCCTTCGAGATGACCCGATCCTTACGGAACCCGCGCTTACGCTTCGGCGACTTCTTCTCGAGAATGTGGCTCGAGTTCGCGTGACGCGCCCGGAGCTTGCCCGTGGCGGTCTTCTTGAAGCGCTTCTTCGCGCCGGAGTGGGATTTCATCTTCGGCATGGCGGTGGCGCAGTATAGATGGCTGTCTCGGTGCCCAATCCCGACGGGACCGGTCGGGCTTTGTTAGGTTGCCCTACTTAGGCCGACCTAACCTTCTGACTCCGAGGAGATCCGCCCGTGCGTCCCGTCCTGCTCTTGCTCACCAGCGCCGTGCTCGCGCTCGCCGCGTGCGGCGGGGACGACAGCTCCGACAGCGCCGAGAAGACTCCCGCCGCCTCGAAGGAGGCCGGGACCGACCTCGCCGCCATCAAGACGTACCTGACCGACCACTCCCAGCGCCTCGCCGGCGATATCGCCACGCTGAAGGCGAACGCGCAGCAGTACCACGACCTGGCCGAGCAGAGCAACTTCGACACCAAGAAGATGCTCGCCGACAACCAAGAGCAGGTCGCCAAGCTCCTCGGCGACGCCAAGAAGACCTACATCGACGCGAACCCCGCCTACGAGGAGATGGAGGGCGTCGTGGCCGGCGTCCCCTCGCTCGCCGACTACGACGTGATCATCGACGCCGGCAGCGACGGCTCGGACCCGGAGAGCGCGGTGCCGTTCTCGATCAAGACCGAGGACGGGAAGACCTACAAGCAGCCCGGCAACCTGTTCTTCCTGACCGAGAGCTCGCTCTACGGCACGGAGCCGAAGTGGTCGACCAAGGCCGACGTCGACGGCGACGGCAAGGTCGAGTTCGGCGAGGCGCTGCCCGACCCGCGCTTCTACAACGCCGCGATCGAGGAGTTCGACAAGCAGGCCAAGGAGCTCGACGCCTCCGCGCAGAAGTGGACCCCGAACGAGCAGGACGCGCTGACCGCGCTCGTCGTGATGACCCCGACGATGTCGGAGTACTTCGAGGCCTGGAAGAACTCGCGCTTCGTGGCCGGTGACAAGGCGACCGAGAAGTCGTTCGTCGGCGCCTCGCGCCTGCAGGACATCGCCGACATCCTCGGCGGCCTGGAGCTGATCTACGCGAACGTGAAGCCGAAGATCGCCGAGGCGAACCAGGAGCAGGCCGACCAGACCGGCCAGTCGCTGAGCAAGCTCGAGGACTTCGCCGCCCGCCTGCGCGACGAGGAGGCCAACGGCAAGAAGTTCACCGCCGAGGACGCCGACACGCTCGGCCGCCAGGCGCAGGACCAGGCCGAGGCGATCGCCGGCCAGATCACGCAGGCCGCCAAGCAGCTGAACATCGAGCTCGAGACGTAGTGCGACTCGGCTGGGCCATCGTCTGCACCGCCGCGGCACTGCTGGTTGCCGCGGCACCGGCCCACGCCGCCGACACCCCATGGGGCAGCGCCGACCGCGTCCAGCGGGCGCTGTTCGCCGCGCAGGAGGACCTGATCCTCGGCACGCCGGCCGATGCGCAGGGCGAGGTCCGGCGGGCGCGCGCGGCCTACCGCGGACCGCTGCGCCGGGCGCTGCGCGCCGAGGCGCCGGCGGCCGACCGCGCCCTACGGCGCGCCTTCGCGGTCGCCGACCGGGCCGCGCGTAAGGGCGACCGGCGCGCGCTCGCGGCCGCTCGCGGCGAGGCGCGGGCCGCGACGTTCGCGGGTGCCTACACCGTCACGCTGAACACGGCCGGCCGCGGCGACGCCGCGGCCGCGCGCTCGTGGCTGCTGCTGCGCGACTTCCGCACTGCGACGCGCTTCACGCGCCCGGGTGCCGACGCCACGGGCGCCGTCGCGCAGCTCGCCCGCGGCAAGCTCGCGCCGCGGGCAGCGCGGCTCGCGGTCGCCAAGGACCTGCTCGACGCCTACCAGGCGCGCCTGCGCGAGCTGCTCAAGGACGCCGACGGCGCGCGCGAGAAGGGCTTCGCCACCGGCGAAGCCGAGGCAGCCGCCCAGGCCGCCGGCTACTGGGAGATCCTCGCCGCCCGCTACGAGCAGGACCGCGGCGCGCCCGCCGCGGACGCTGCCGGCGCCGCCTTCGCGGAGCTGCGCGACGCCGCGGAGACCGGCGACAAGCAGGCCGCCGCCAGCGCCCGCGGCGAGATCGACCAGGCGCTCGACGGCTTCACCGCCGCGCCGTTCACCGCCGAAGAGTCGGCGCGCCGCGCCCAGCAGCTCCTGCGCTTCGTCGCGCTCGTGCCGGTCGAGTACGGCCGCGGCGTCAAGGACGGGCGGGTCACGCTCGACTTCGAGGTCCAGGAGGCGATCGCGTTCGCCACCGCCGCCGACGCGGCATTCGACGACCTCCGCGACCAGCTCGCCAAGCGCGACAAGGCCGCCACCGACTCGGTCGGCGCCGAGATCGACCGCCTCAGCGCCGTCACCACCGACGCCGCTCGCAAGAAGACCGGCGTCACCTCCCACGAGGACGTCGAGAAGCTCGGCAAGAAGATCGAGGACCAGCTCGCCGACGTCATGCCGGCCAAGTGGCAGAAGCCGACCGACGACTCCGACTATGACCTGATCGCTCTCACCCTCGACCGCATGGAGGCCGCCGTCGGCGCCGGCCAGCGCCGCCAGGCCGAGCAGGCGAGGCTCGAGGCCTACGCGTTCTTCGAGTTCGGCCCCGAGCGGCGGCTGAAGTCGATCGACCCCGGGCTCGCGACCGACATCGAGGGCCTGATCTGGTTCGGCGCCATGGACCACGACGGCCTCGCCGAGCTGATCTCCAAGGGCGCGTCACGGCGCGAGGTGCACGACACGCGGGTCGCGCTCGACGAGCAGCTCGAGGACGCGCGCGGGACGCTCGGCGACAGCGCCAGCCGCACGACGGTGGTCACCAACGCGGCGATCATCGTCTTCCGCGAGGGCCTCGAAGCGGTGCTGATCCTCGCCGCCATCACCGCGTCGTTCGTCGGCATCCGTCGGCGCCTGCGGCGGCCGGTGATGGTCGGAGCGGTGCTCGGCCTGATCGCGAGCGTGTTCACCTGGGTGCTCGCGCAGACGCTGCTCCAGTCGCTGTCGCGCTACGGCGAGAAGCTCGAGGCGGTGGTGGGGCTGATCGCCATCGGGGTGCTCTTACTGATCACCAACTGGTTCTTCCACCGCGTCTACTGGAGCGAGTGGATCGGGCGCTTCCACCGCCAGCGGCGCAAGCTGATGGCCAAGGAGCAGGCCGGCTTCTGGTCCGCGCAGGCGCTCGGGTTGCTGGTGCTCGGGCTCACGAGCGTCTACCGCGAGGGCTTCGAGACCGTGCTCTTCCTGCAGTCGCTCGAGCTGTCGGCCGGCGCGACCGCCGTGATCGAGGGCGCCGCGCTCGGGCTCGCGCTGACGCTCGGGGTGGCGGTGCTGACGTTCGCGCTCCAGCGCAAGCTGCCCTACAAGAAGATGCTGATCGTCACCGGCGTGCTGATCGGCGTCGTGCTGGTGGTCATGGTCGGCCAGACCGCGCGCACGATGCAGGGCACCGGCTGGCTGCCGATCACGCCGCTCGACTGGGACATCCCCGCGTCGCTCGGGCTGTGGATGGGCGTCTTCCCGAGCGTCGAGACGCTGCTCGCCCAGGTCGCGGCGATCGTGTTCGTGATCGGCTCCTACGTGGTTGCGACGCAGGTCAAGGTCAAGCGCCCGCAGCGCAAGGCCGCGCGCAAGGGCGCCGAGGCTTCCGCGGAGCCGGTCGAGCCGGTCGAGCCGCTCGAGTCGAAGACGCCGGTCGCGAGCTAGTGCCGGGCCTCGGCGGGCTGCTGCTCGTCGCGCTCGTGCTCGCCGCGGCGCCGGCCGAGCCCCGGGTCCTCGTGTTCACCAAGACCACGGGCTATCGCCATGACTCGATCCCGGCGGGGGTCGCGTCCATCGAGCAGCTCGGCCGCCGCCACGGCTTCCGCGTCGACCACACGGAGGACGCCGGCCGCTTCACCCGCCGCGGCCTCGCGCGCTACGACGCGGTCGTCTTCCTGTCCACCACGGGCGACCCGCTCGGCCGGACCGCGCAGAAACGCGCGCTGCGCCGCTATGTCGAGCGCGGCGGGGGCTTCTTCGGCATCCATGCCGCCTCCGACACCGCGCCCGGGTGGCGCTGGTTCGACCGGCTCGTCGGGGCGCGCTTCCGCAGCCACGCGCCGGGAACCCCGCTCGCGGTCGTGAACGTCGCGCGCCGGCGAGCGCCGGCCACCCGAGGTCTCCCCGCGGCCTGGAGCCGCCAGGACGAGTGGTACGCGTTCAAGTCCAACCCGCGGCGCCGGGTGCGCGTGCTGGCGACGGTCGACGAGCGCACCTACCCGGCCGGCGACAGCGCGATGGGGGCGGATCACCCGATCGCCTGGTGCCGGCGCGAGGGCCGCGGGCGCTCGGTCTACACCGCCATGGGGCACACGAGCGAGTCCTACGCCGAGCCGCTGTTCAGGAGGCACCTGTTGGGCAGCATCCGCATGGCCATGGGCCGCGCGCGCTTCGACTGCCCCTAGACTCGCTCACCCATCTGCGCAATACTGCGCAGATATGAGCACAAAAGCGCAATCGGAGCTGCTCGTCCTCGTGGCGGGCCCTTACCGCTCCGGCACCGGGGACGACCCGGGCAAGCTGGCGGCCAACGTCGCCGCCATGAACACAGCGGCGCTCGACGTTTTCCGGGCCGGGCACCTCCCCGTGACCGGCGAGGCGCTCGCGCTGCCGCTGATCGAGGCCGCGGGCAGCGCGGGCGTCGGCGACCCGCTGTTCGACGAGATCTTCCACCCGATCGCGCGGCGGCTGCTCGCTCGCTGCGACGCCGTGCTGCGGATCGGCGGCGCCTCGGCCGGCGCGGACGAGATGGTCGCGATCGCCCGCGACCAGGGCAAGCTCGTCGTCGGCGAGGTCGCTCAGCTGCCCTGATGCTCAAGGAGGAGCGCCACCGGCGAATCCTGGAGCTGCTCGAGACCGAGGGACGGCTGGTCGCCGCCGAGCTGCCGGGCGTGCTCGGCGTCTCCGGCCACACGATCCGCCGCGACCTCGACGAGCTCGCGGACACGCGCAGCCTGCAGCGCGTGCACGGCGGCGCACTCGCGCGCTCGCCGGTCGCGTCGACCTACGAGGGCCGCCAGATCCAGGCGGTTGACGGCAAGATCGCCACCGCGCGCGCGGCGGCCACGCTGCTCGAGCCGGGCCAGGTCGTGATCCTCGACGGCGGCAGCACCGCGCTGCACCTCGTCGACGCCATCCCGCCCGGCCACACGGGCACGTTCGTGACGCACAGCCCGCCGGTCGCCGCGGCGCTCGGCCGCCGTCCCGGGCTTGAGGTGATCACCGTGGGCGGCACGCTGGACCCGCGCGCGATGGTGTCCGTCGGAGCCCGCGCGATCGAGACCTTCCGCGGGATCCGCGCGGACCTGTGCTTCCTCGGCGTGTGGGCTTTGCACGCCACCGGCGGCATCTCGACCGCCTACTACGAGGAGGCAGAGATCCGGCGGGTGCTCGTCGAGTGCGCCGACCGCGTCGTCGGCCTCGTATCACGCGAGAAGCTCGGCACTGCCGCGGCGTTCACGATCGCGCCGGCCACCGCGCTCACGCACCTCGCGACCGAGCCGGACGTGCCCGACGCCGTGCTGAGGCCGTTCGCCGACCTCGGCCTGCGCGTCCTGCAGTCGCGCTAGATGACGTCAGGCTCGATCTCGGCCGGGTCCGCGGAACCCGCCGGGCGCTGCTGGATCGGACGGCGCTGCTCGACCTGCTTTTCCTCTTCGCCGTCGTGGTTCTCCTCGCCGGCGACCTTCGAGGGCGCGAGCATCATCACCATGTTGCGGCCGTCCTGCTGGGGCCGCTGCTCGACCACCGCAAGCTCGCCGAGCTCGTCCGCGAGGCGGTTGAGCAGCTGCTCGCCGCGCTCCGGGTGGGCCATCTCACGGCCGCGGAACATGATCGTCACCTTGACCTTGTCGCGCCCGTTGAGGAAGCGGATGACGTGGCCCTTCTTGGTGTCGTAGTCGTGCTGCGCGATCTTCGGGCGGAACTTGATCTCCCGCACGTTGATCTGCGTCTGGTGCTTGCGCGCGGCCTTCTGCTTCTGGGCCTGCTCGTACTTGTACTTCGAGTAGTCCAGGATGCGGCAGACGGGCGGCTTCGCCTCAGGGGCGACCTCGACGAGGTCGAGATCGCGATCCTGCGCGATCTTCAGCGCATCGGCGGTCTTCATGATCCCGACTTGCGCGCCGGTCTCGTCGATGAGCCGAATCTCGGGCACACGGATGCGCTCGTTGATGCGGGTGGTATCGCGTTCCGGCGGTTGCCGGTCGAACCTGCGAGGGACCGGCACTAGGCGATTGCGGTGCGGCGCGGCGTCAAGCTGTACGCGGCGCTGCTGTGTGGGAACGCTTGATCAACCTGACGAAGTATAGCCACGGCGACGCAGGATTTCGCAAGCGAGCACGTAGTCTTTCGCATCGATCCTGGCTGTATCGCGCCCATTGGCGCACCTGATGCTGTCGCGGGCACCGTCGACGGCGAAGATGCGATCGTCGCCAGAGCGGCCGAACAGCCCGTCCTGGCCCGGGCCGCCAACGAGGCGATCGGCCCCGCTTTCGCCGATCAGCTCGTCCCCGCCGGAGCCGCCGAACAGGCGGTCCGCGCCCGGCCCCCCGAACAGCGTGTCGTTCCCACCCCCGCCCCGCAGCGTGTCGGCGCCCTCGTTGCCAAGCAGCACCTCGCTGCCGCGCCCGCCGCGGATGCGGTCGGGCCCGTGGCCGCCGAACACGGTCGTGATGCCCGCGATCACGTCCCCGTCGCTCGTGCGGCCAGCCGCGAGGTCGACGCTCACGCCGCTCCGGCGGCCGCGGAATGAGAGCTCTGGCGTCGCCCGCCAAGGATTCGATGCGGTCGGCGCCGGGCCCGCCGTCGAATCTGTCCCCCGGCTGGGCGCTGCGAAGCGTGTCCTCGCCCTCGCCTCCTTGGAGGACGGCGAGCACCTGCACGTCAGCGCCGACCACGGCCAGATCGTCGCCGTCGCCGAGCCGCAACGACACCTGGTCCGAGCCGACATCGGTCGCCTTGCCGCCGTCGCACGACGCGGTGTGGGCATCGAGCGCCACGCAAGGCGGGACGACGCCCACCGTGGCCGCGGGGTCGGAGAGCGTGATCGCGCGGCCGGCCGCGCCCGACGGTCAGCCGGTTCGCCTCGCCGGGCGCGGCGTCGTAGACGACCACCAACTCCGGCCCCGCCCCGATCTTCCCGCAGAAGTCGCGGCACCAGCTGAAGTCCTGCGTCACGCGGGCAGTCGAGGCCGCCGAGGTGGCGGGCAGTGCCAGCAGGACGAGCACCGCGAGCGTGAGCCGCACACCCGCTTGAACGGCGCGGGTGCGCCGGGGTTGCGCCTACTCGGCCTCGGCGGTCAGCTGCTGGACGGCCTCGTCGAGCGCGACCGTGCCCTGGTCGCCCTCGCCGTGGCGGCGCAGGGCGACCGCGCGCTCCTCCTGCTCGCGATCGCCGACCACGAGCATGTACGGCACCTTGCGCAGCTCGGCCTCGCGGATCTTGCGCCCGACCGACTCGGTGCGGTCGTCGACATCGGCGCGCAGCTCGGCGGCGCCCAGTGCCGCGGCCACCTCGTGCGCGTAGTCGTTGTGGCGGTCCGCCAGCGGGAGCACGGTGGCCTGCGTGGGCGCGAGCCAGAACGGCAGCTCGCCGCCGGTGTGCTCGAGCAGGATCCCGATGAAGCGCTCGAAGGAGCCCACGAGCGCCCGGTGGAGCATCGCGGGCTGGTGCTCGGCGTTGTCGGCGCCCGTGTAGGTGAGGTCGAAGCGCTCGGGGAAGTTGTAGTCGAGCTGGACGGTGCCGAGTTGCCATGAGCGGTTCAGCGAGTCGCGCATGTGGAGGTCGATCTTCGGTCCGTAGAACGCGCCGTCGCCCTCGTGGATCGTGTACTCGTATCCGCCGCGGTCGAGCGCCGCCTGCAGCGCCGCCTCCGAGCGGTCCCACATCTCGTCGGTGCCGATGCGCTGCTCGGGCCGGGTCGAGAGCTCGATCCGCATGTCGAAGCCGAACTGGTCGTACCAGGCGAAGCCGAAGGCGAGGCAGTCGAGCACCTCCTGCTCGACCTGGTCGTCCATGCAGAAGATGTGCGCGTCGTCCTGGATGAAGTGGCGGACGCGCAGCAGGCCGTGGAGCGTGCCGCTCGGCTCGTTGCGGTGCAGGTGCCCAGGCTCGGCGTAGCGGATCGGCAGCTCGCGATAGGAGTGCTTGCCCATCGCGTAGAACGCGCAGTGCCCCGGGCAGTTCATGGGCTTGAGCGCCATCGGCCGGTCCTCGGACTCGGTCACGAACATGTTCTCGCGGTACTTGTCCCAGTGGCCGGAGATCTCCCACAGCTTCCGGTCGTAGAGCAGCGGGGTCTTGATCTCCTGGTAGCCGCGCTCGACCGACATCTTGCGCGAGCGCGCGACGAGCGCGTTGTACACCGCGGTGCCGGCGGGCTGCCAGAACGCGCTGCCGGGGCTGAGCTCGGAGAAGTTGAACAGCCCGAGCTCGCGGCCGAGCTTGCGGTGGTCGCGCTGGCGGGCCTGCTCGAGGCGCTCGAGGTGGGCGGCGAGGTCGTCCTTCGAGTGGAAGGCCGTCCCGTAGATGCGCGTGAGCATCGTGTTGTCGGAGTCGCCGCGCCAGTAGGCGCCCGCGACGGAGAGCAGCTTGAACGCCTTGATGCGGTCGGTCGAGGGCGCGTGCGGGCCGCGGCAGAGGTCGGTGAACGGCCCGTTGGTGTAGAGCGAGACGGAGTCGACGCCGTTGTTGGAGACGAGGTCCTCGATCAGCTCGACCTTGTAGTCCTGGCCCTCGCCCTTGAAGCGCTCGAGCGCGGCGTCCGGGGTCACGTCCTCGCGCACGAACACCTCGCCCGCCTTGACGTGCTCGCGCATCTTCGCCTCGAGCTGCTCGAAGTCGGCGTCGGAGACCGTCACGCCCTCGGGGAACTCGAAGTCGTAGTAGAAGCCGTCCTCGATCGGCGGCCCGATCGAGATCTTCGTGCCGGGATAGAGGTCGAGCACGGCGGCGGCCAGCACGTGCGCGGTGTCGTGGCGGATCAGGTCGAGCGAGTCGTCGTCGCGGTTGGTGACGATCGCGACCTCGTCGCCGTCGGAGAGCGGTCGGGCCAGGTCACGGATCTCCCCGCCCACCTTGATCGCGAGCGCCGCGCGGGCGAGCCCAGGGCCGATCGCGGCCGCCAGGTCGGCGCCGGTCGCGCCATCCGGGAGTTCCTTCTGGCTGCCGTCGGGAAGGATCACGTTCATGGAAGGCCGGATGCTAGACGCCGACGCGCTGCGAGCGGCGGTCCGCGCGGGCGAGCACACCGGGCCGACCGCCGGCCTTGCCCCCGGCTACACCCAGGCGAACCTCGTCGCGCTGCCGGAGGCCGACGCGTTCGACTTCCTGCGCTTCTGCGTCGCGAACCCGAAGCCGTGCCCGGTGCTCGACGTCTCCGACCCCGGCTCGCCCGAGCCGGCCCAGATGGCGCCGGGCGCCGACCTGCGCACCGACGTCCCGCGCTACCGGATCTGGCGCGACGGCGAGCTGGTCGACGAGCCGACCGACGCGAGCGAGCACTGGCGCGACGACCTCGTGGCGTTCCTGATCGGCTGCTCGTTCACGTTCGAGCGCGCGCTGCTCGCCGAGGGCCTGCCGATCCGCCATGTCGAGCAGGGCGTCAACGTCCCGATGTACCGCACGAGCATCGACTGCACCCCGGCCGGGCGCTTCTCCGGCCCGCTCGTCGTCTCGATGCGCCCGATGACGCCCGAGCAGGCGATCCGCGCGACGCAGATCACCTCCCGCTACTACGCCGGTGCACGGCGCGCCGGTGCACGTGGGCGAGCCCGCCGCGATCGGCATCGACGATCTCGGCGCGCCGGACTACGGCGACGCGGTCGAGATCCGCGACGGCGAGCTGCCGGTGTTCTGGGCGTGCGGGGTGACGCCGCAGGCGGTGGCGGTCGCGTCGAAACCGAAGCTGATGATCACCCACGCGCCGGGCCACATGTTCGTCACCGACGCGCGCGACGAGGCGATGGCGACGCTCTGAGAACGTCAACGGCGGCTGGGTAGGGAAGCGGGTTCGACCCGCCCGGCGGCCACGAATGTCACCTCGAGGGCGGTATGCGCCCTCGAGGTGACATTCGTGGCCGAAAGCGACCCCGAACCCGATCCCCACCCAGCCGCCGTTCGTCAGAGCAGCCGGGCGGCCAGCACTTCCTCGCCACCGGCGTCGACCCGGTAGGCGGTCGAGCCCTCCTCCGTCGTCACCACCTCGGCCAGCGTCGTCCCCTCGAACACCAGCGCTGCCGCGTCGTCGGCCGCATACCCCGGCGGCAACACGCCCTCGGCCACCAACCGCCGGTACAGCGGCCGCCGCTGCTCCTCGCCGTCGTAGTGCGGGCACGCGCTGCCGGGCAGGAAGCCGAGGCCGTCGTGCAGCGGCGCGACCTGCGTCACGTCGAACGAGTCGGTCGTCGAGGCCTCGAACCAGCAGTTCATCCCCGCGCTCACCCCGCACAGCACGACTCCGGCCTCCCACGCTTCGCGCAGCACAACGTCGAGCCCGTGCGTCCGCCACACGGCCAAGAGCGACACCGTGTTGCCGCCGCCCACGTAGACGACGTCCTGCGAGAGCACGAACCCGCGCAGGTCGGCGACCGTCCGCTCGAACAACCCGAGATCCGACGGCTCGCAGTCGTGGTAGCCCGCGAACGCGCGGTAGAAGTTCGCCACGTACTCGGGCGAGTCGCCGGTCGCCGTCCCCACGAAGCAGACCCGCGGCCGCGCGCGCCGCGCCAGCGAGAGCACGAACGCGTTGAGCCGCGGGTCGTAGTCCTCTGGGCGGAGCTGCGCCCCGCCCATCGCGACGATGCGCCCGCTCACGCCTTGGTGAACACCGCTTCCGGGAGCAGCGCGCTGACGATCCACTCGCCCGCGTCGACGACCTCGGAGATCTTCAGGTCGACGCACAGCGAGCACAGCAGGTAGGCGTCCTCAGGCGACATCCCGTAGGTGCCGGTGATGTGGTCGATCATCGCCCGCACCGCGTTCTGGGCGTCGACGAAGAGGTCGGGCCCGACGCCGGTGGTGCCGTACCAGCCGCCGTGATCGACCTTCGAGGTCAGCGAGCCGGGCGCCGTGCGGTACTGCGCCGCCGGCAGCTCGCGGCCCTTCTGGACCGAGAAGCGCAGCGACGCGTACATCGGCGCCTCGAGTCCGGTCACGCAGACCTCGCCGTCGCCCTGGCAGCCGTGCGCGTCGCCGGTCGAGAACAGCGCGCCGTCGACGTGGACCGGCAGGTACAGCGTCGTCCCCGCCACGAGCTGGCGCGTGTCCATGTTCCCGCCGAAGCGGCCCGGGGGCATGATCGGCTGCGCGGACGCGTCGGCCGGGCAGACGCCCATCGTGCCCATGAACGGGGTCAGCGGGATCGCCGCGACGTCGTCGAAGCGCGCATAGTCGCCCGCGGAGATGTCGAAGATCTTCAGGTACGCGTCGGGGAAGTCGTCGGCCAGCAACCCGAGCCCGGGCAGGATCGCCGTCCACCCCCAGCCGCGCGTGCGCAGGTCGAGGATCTCCACGACGAGCGTGTCGCCCGGCGCGGCGCCCTCGACCGCGACCGGGCCGGCGAGCGGATAGACGCGGTCCCAGTTGAGCCCGTCGATGACGCTCGCGTCGGAGTCGGGCCCGATCTGGTTGTCGCTCACGTCGCGCGTGTTGAAGACCACGGTGTCGCCGTCAGCAACGGTGATGACCGGCTCGTTGCCGGTGTCCCAGGTGAAGTGCACCTGGTCCTCGGGGAAGTAGTGGGTCGCCATGGGCCGACGCTACACGAGCGCGATGGGCCGTACCGGCGACCCGGTGCCGCCCCGGAACTTCAGCGGCAGGCAGGCGAACGCGAACTCCCGCACGCCGTCGCTCGCGAGCTGCTCGAGGTTGAGCGCCTCGATGATGTAGATGCCCTCGCGGACGAGCAGGATCACGTGCCCCGGCAGCGACCCGAGCTCGGGGTCGACCTCGCCCGGCACGTCCCACGCGACGTTGTCGGCGCCGACCGCGAGCGGCTTGTGCCCCGCGCACCAGCGCGACCCGCTCGCGTCGATCCCGCCGGCGGCGAGGAATGCCTCGGGGTCCTCCCACAGCGCGCCGGTGCCGGTGCGCACGAGGATCACGTCGCCGGCGACGATCTCGAGCCCCTCGGCGGCGCGCTCGAGGTCCTCCGCCCCGACCGCGTGGCCGGCGTCGGCGCAGTCGAGCAGCACGCCGCGCGCGAACAGCGGCGGGATCGTGTCCGTCCCCAGCTCGGTGAAGCCCTCGGGCGTCTGGACCTGCGCGTTGACCTCGACGCCCCCGTACATGCAGAGGTTCTCCGCCTGGTGGCAGAACGCGTCGATGTGCGTGCCGGAGTGCTCGGCCATGACGAGCAGGGCCGACGCGCTCGTGCGCGCCTCGCCCAGCCCCGCCTCATGGCGCCGGTGCAGCTTCAGCAGCACGCCGGGCTCGTGCGCCGGCCACACCGGCGCACCGGCGTAGCGCGGCTGCTCGAGGTCGTAGTACTGCGCGCCCGCGAGGGCGTCCGAGAGCTCCGTCACTCGACCGGCACGAGCTCCTTGCCCTGCGTCTCCGGCAGGAACCGGAGCGCGGCGATCGCGAGCACGTAGCCGAACACGCCGAAGGCGACGGCGCCGCCGAGCCCGATGGCCGCCGCGAGGAAGCCGATGATGCCCGGGAACAGCGCGCCGAACGCGCGGCCGACGTTGTAACAGAAGCCCGCGCCCGTCCCTCGCGCCCGCGTCGGGTAGAGCTCGGACAGGTACGAGCCGAAGCCCGAGAAGCAGCCCGAGGCGAAGAAGCCGAGCGGGAAGCCGATGATCAGCAGCGTCGTGTTGGAGCCGCTCGGGACCAGGAAGTAGGCCACCAGCGCCACGCCGGCAAGCGACGCGAACAGCGTGAAGCTCTTGCGACGGCCGAGCCGGTCGTGCACGAAGCCGGCCGTCAGATAGCCCGCGAACGCGCCCGCGATGACCACGAACAGGTAGCCCGCGCTGCCGACCACGGAGAGGCTGCGCTCCTCCTTGAGGTAGGTCGGGATCCAGGTGAACATCGCGTAGTAGCCGCCCTGGATGCCGGTGGCGAGGATCGAAGCGAAGATCGTCGTCTTGACGAGGTCGCCGCGGAAGATCTGCTTCAGCGGGCTGTCCTCCTTCTTGTCCTGCTTCTCCTTCTTCTTCGTCTCGGAGAAGACCTCCGGGTCGTCGACGTTGCGCCGCACGTAGAGGATCAGCAGCGCCGGCAGGATGCCGAGCATCATCAGGATGCGCCAGCCCTGCTCGTCACTGAACAGCGAGAACACGATCGTGTAGGCGACGACGGCGAGCGCCCAGCCGACCGCCCACGCGCTCTGGATCACGCCCAGCGCCTGGCCGCGGTTCTCGGGCCGGATCAGCTCGGCGACCAGGATCGCGCCGACGGCCCACTCGCCGCCGAAGCCGATGCCCTGGAAGACGCGGAACACGAGCAGCATCTCGTAGCTCGACGCGATGCCCGACAGGAACGTGAAGACCGAGTAGACGCCGACGGTGAGCATCAGCGTGCGCGCACGGCCGATGCGGTCGGAGAGGACACCACCGAGGATGCCGCCGATGGCGGAGGCGGACAGCGTGACGGTGGCCAGCGCGCCGGTGGCGCCCGTGCCGACACCGAAGGTCGTGCCGATCGCCGCCAGCGTCAGCGTCAGGATGATCAGGTCGAACGCGTCGAGCGAGTAGCCCGCGAACGCGGCCTTGAACGCCTTCTGCCCGCGGTCGCCGAGGGCGCTCCACCAGCTCCCCTCTGGCGCGCGCTGGACCGGCTTGATCGTGTGTTTCTGGGTCGCAGTGGTGCGATCCGGTGTCTCGAGACTCATCGCATCTCCCCTGTCTGGCTCCCTGTACTGCCTCCACTGATTGGGGTACCCGATCGCGTGTGATGCACGTCACGTCCCAGCCGCGGGAACGCCTGTTCGGGGCTGCTAACGTGGCGATTTCCGGCGCTTTTTGACTCCTTCATGGACCGTCGCCGGACCTGAAAATCGCAAGGAAGGACCTGATACCGATGCACGCCAAGACTGCCTTGGCGGTCGCCGGAACCGTGCTCGCTGTGCCGAGCGCCGCCCTGGCTGCCACCGCCGACGATGAATCCACTTCCACCGACCGCGATGCACTGCATCCGTCGGGCAAGCTGACCCATGACGAGGGGCTGAAGGATCGATTGGTGCGGACCAACATCCGCCTCTCCAGACGCCTGGACCGCAAGCCGCGGGCGCGCCGCCTGCAGACGCTGCCGGTGAGCGTCCTGCGCGAGCGCAACCGGCGGCTGCGCACGCGCGTCTCGCGCCTGAAGCCCGCCACTCCGCCGCATCTCCAGGCGATCGCCGCCTGCGAGTCCGGCGGCAACCCGTCGACGAACACCGGCAACGGGTTCTACGGCAAGTACCAATTTTCGGCGTCGACTTGGGCGTCAGTGGGCGGCTCGGGCAATCCCGCCGCCGCCTCGGAGGCCGAGCAGGACAAGCGCGCTGCGATGCTCTACTCGCGCACCGGCCCGTCGTCCTGGCCTGTCTGCGGCCAGTGAGGCCCTATCCTCCGCCGCCGTGTCCCTGACCGCGCTGCGCTCTGAGTTCCCGATCCTCGAGCGCGTCGCGTACCTCAACGCGGGCACCGACGGGCCGGTCCCGCGCGCCGCGCAGGAGGCGGTCGCGCGCGAGCTCGCCGCCGAGGTCGACGAGGGCCGCGTGATGGCGCACTTCGAGCGCCGCTTCGAGCTGATGGGCGAGCTGCGCAGCGGTTACGCGGAGCTGCTCGGCTGCACGGTCGACGACCTCGCGCTCTGCACCGGCACGAGCGAAGGGCTCGGCAAGGTGCTCGCAGGCATGGAGATCGGCCCCGGCGTCGAGATCATCACGTCCACCGACGAGCACCCAGGGCTGATCGGACCGCTGATCGCCGCGCGCCTCCGGGGCGCGACGATCCGCGCGGTGCCGTTCGCGCACCTCGCCGACGAGGTCCGCCCGACCACGACGCTCGTCGCCTGCTCGCACATCAACTGGCGCACCGGCGAGCTCGCGCCCACCGAGCTCGCCGACGTCGACGTGCCGGTGATCCTCGACGGCGCCCAGGGCGCCGGAGCGGTCCCGGTCGACGTCGTCAAGCTCGGCTGCGCGGTCTACGCCGCCGCTGGCCAGAAGTGGCTGTGCGGCGCCGACGGCACCGGGATGCTCTACATCGCGCCGGAGTTCCGCGACCAGGTGCGCGCAATCGCGCCGTCCTACATCTCCTTCGAGGACGCGTCGCTCGGCCTCGAGTCCGAGCTCAAGTCCGACGCGCGCCGCTACGACACGCCCGCGCTCGCCCGCGAGGTCGTCGCCTTCAGCCTCGCCGCGCTCGACGTTCTGCGGGGCGCCGACCTCGCCGCCGTGCTCGCCCGCGGGCCCGTGCTCGCCGCGCAGCTCGCCGAGCGGCTCGAGGCCCACGGCCGCACCGTCGCCCCGCGCGGGCACACGACACTCGTCGCGTGGGAGGTCGACGACCCCGAGGCGGCGCGCGACAGCCTGAAGGCGGCCGACGTCGTCGTCCGCAACCTCCCCGGCACGCCGTACGTGCGCGCCTCGGTCGGCGCCTGGTCGAGCGAGGACGACCTCGACCGGCTGCTCGCGGCGCTCTAGACCTCGCGCGCCTCGGGGTCGACGCCGAGCGCGGCGCGGCCGCCGTCGACGGGGATCACCGCGCCATTGACGAAGCTCGCCGCCGGCGACAGCAGGTGGGCGACGACCTCGGCGACCTCGGAGCCCTGCCCTGCCCGGCCGAGCGGGTGCAGCCGCGCCAGCTCGGCGTCGAGGCTCGCGTCGTAGCGCTCGGTGTTGATCGAGCCGAGCGCGACCGCGTTCGTGCGGATGCCGCGCGGCCCGTAGTCGACCGCCAGCGCGCGCGTCAGCCCCTCGATCGCAGCCTTGGCCGTGGAGTACGGGAGCGCGCCGGGCACCGCCCGCTGCGCCTGGTGCGAAGAGACGTTGACGATCGCGCCCGCGGTGCCGTCGGCCAGGAAGCGCCGGATTGCGGCACCGGAACCCGCCACGGCGAGCGCGAGGTTCTCGGCGATCAGGTCCACGACCTCCCGCGAGGGCGTGGTGTGCAATGCGGCGTCGCGGAACACGGCGGCGTTGTTGACCCAGCCGCTGAGCGTGCCGCTCGACGCAGCGATCTGCACCGCCCGGCCGAGCACGGCGTCGTCGCTCGCGTCGCCGGCGATCGCACGGATCCCGGTGCCGAGCCCGTCGACTGCGGCGCTGTCCACGACGACGACCGCGCCGTCCTCGGCGAGCCGCTCCGCGATCGCCCTGCCGACGCCGCGGGCGCCGCCCGTCACCACGAACGAGGGCGTCATCGCCGCAACGGCACGACGACGTCGATCCCGCTCTGCTCGCGCAGCATGCGGTCCGGGTAGCTCGCCGGCAGCTCGGTGTGCGCGGCGAGTCGGTCGTACTCCTCGGCGCTGAGAGAGACGTCGCTCGCGCCGAGTAGGTCTTCGAGCTGCTCGAACGTGCGCGGGCCGACGATCGGCGACGTCACGCCCGGCGTGGCCAGCAGCCACGCCAGCGCGACCTGCGAGACCGTCGCGCCCTTGGCCTCGGCGATCGCGCGCGCCTCGTCGACCGCGGCGAAGTTGCGCTCGATCGCGCGGCGGGCCGGCGCCTCCTCGAGGTCGTCGGTGGCCTCGCCCATCCGCGAGCCCGCGGGCGGCGGCTCGTCGCGCGAATAGCGGCCGGTGAGGAAGCCGGCGCCGAGCGGCCCCCACGGCAGCACCCCGAGCCCGGCGGCGCGGCAGAACGGCAGGATCTCCGTCTCGATCGAGCGCTCGACCAGCGAGTACTGCGGCTGCAGCGAGACGAACGGCGCCCAGCCGTGGCGGTCCTGCAGCGCGACCGCCCACGCCAGCAGCCAGGCCGGGAAGTTCGACACGCCGAGCGCGCGCACCTTGCCGGCCCGCACGAGCCCGTCGAGCGCCTCGAGCGAGGCCTCCAACGGCACGTCTGGATCGGGCGCGTGGACCTGGTAGAGGTCGATCACGTCGACGCCGAGGCGGCGCAGGCTGGCATCGCAGGCCTTGCCGATGCGGTCGGGCGCGAGGCCCTCCCCGCCGGGGTCGGACACGGAGAAGCGCAGCTTGGTGGCGAGCACCACGTCGTCGCGGCGTTTCGCCAGCCACGGCGCGAGCGTCTCCTCCGACCCGCCGTCGTCGTAGGTGTCGGCGGTGTCGATGAAGTTGCCGCCCGCGTCGAGGAAGCGATCGAGCATGCGGTGCGATTCCTCGACGGGCGTCTTGGAGCCCATCAGCATGGTGCCGAGGCAGAGACGGGAGACCGTGAAGGGGCCGAGAGGGGCGGTGTCCATCTGAGGCACCCTACGTCGTAGGGTTCGCGCCATGAGCGGCCCTCGATTCGGCCTGACCGGCCTCGCGGTGATGGGCGCCAACCTCGCGCGCAACGTCGCCCACCACGACATCCCGATCGCGGTGCACAACCGCACGCAATCCAAGACCGAGCAGTTCATGGCCGACCACGGCTCTGAGGGGCCGATCACCGGCACCGGCACGACGGAGGAGTTCGTGCAGGCGCTCGAGCGCCCGCGGACGATCATGACCATGGTCAAGGCCGGCCCGGCGGTCGACGCGGTGATCGAAGAACTCGCGCCGCTGCTCGACGAGGGCGACACAATCGTCGACGGCGGCAACTCGCACTTCCGCGACACACAGCGCCGCGACAAGGCGATGAACGAGCGCGGGCTGCGCTTCCTCGGGGTCGGCGTGTCCGGCGGCGAGGAGGGTGCGCTGAAGGGACCGAGCATCATGCCCGGCGGCTCACGCGAGTCCTACGACGACGTCGAGCACGTCTTCACCGCGATCGCCGCCCAGGTCGATGGCACGCCGTGCTGCACCTACGTCGGCGCCGACGGCGCGGGCCACTACGTGAAGATGGTCCACAACGGCATCGAGTACGCGGACATCCAGCTGATTGCCGAGGCCTACGACCTGCTGCGCCACGGCGTCGGGCTCGAGGTGCCGGAGATCGCGCAGGTCTTCCACGAGTGGAACGAGGGCGACCTCGACTCGTTCCTGATCGAGATCACCGCGCAGGTCCTCGACAAGACCGACGCGCGCACGGGCGAGCCGCTCGTCGACGTGATCCTCGATCAGGCCGAGCAGAAGGGCACGGGCCGCTGGACCGCGCAGGACGCGCTCGAGCTCGGCGTACCGCTGACCGCGATCACCGAGGCGGTGTTCGCGCGCTCGCTGTCGGCGCTCGGCGACCAGCGCAAGCAGGCCTCCTCCCAGCTCGCCGGCCCCAAGCCCGGCGAGGGCGCGCTCGCCGACCGCGAGCTCGTCGAGGACGTGCGCAAGGCGCTCTACGCGTCGAAGGTCGTCGCCTACGCCCAGGGCTTCGAGCAGATGACGGCGGCCGCGAAGTCCGAGGGCTGGGAGCTCGACCTCGGCGCCATGGCGACGATCTGGCGCGGCGGCTGCATCATCCGCGCGCGCTTCCTCGACCGCATCCGCGAGGCCTACGACACGGACCCGGAGACGCCGAACCTGCTGCTCGTCGACTACTTCCGCGACGCGGTCGCCGACGCACAGGACTCCTGGCGGCGCGTGATCTCGCACTCGGTCGACATCGGCCTGCCGGTGCCGGCCTTCACGTCCTCGCTCGCCTACTACGACGGCTACCGCCGTGAGCGCGGGCCGGCGTCGTTGATCCAGGGCCTGCGCGACCTGTTCGGCGCGCACACGTACCGCCGCGTCGACGCCGAGGGCACCTACCACGTGCGCTGGGGCCAGGACGGCGACGAGGTGCGCTCAGACTAGAAAAAAAGACTCCCCATCCGGGGAGCGCGCGATGCCACAAGCCGACCTACGGTCGTCGGATGACCTGGGTCTCGCCGTGCCGGAGGATCCTGGGGCTTGCCGCCGCAGCTGCCGCCCTGGTGCTCGGCGTGGGCGCTTCGCCCGCCGCCGCGGCGCCGTGTGACGCCCCGATCACCAACCCGGTGGCCTGCGAGAACACCAAGGCCGGGAACCCGGCTTCCGAGTGGGACATCAGCGGGTCGGGCAGCAGCGCAATCCAGGGGTTCTCGACCGACATCAGCGTCGACCAAGGCCAGACGGTCTCGTTCAAGGTCGACACCCCGGCCACCCGGTACCACCTCGACATCTACCGCATGGGCTACTACGGCGGCAGCGGCGCTCGCAAGGTCGCGACAGTCCAACCGCTCGCGGTGCTCCCCAGCTGCAGCCGCAGTGCAACGGCCAGAGCTCGACGGGGCTGATCGACTGCGGGAACTGGGGCGTCTCGGCGACCTGGAGCGTGCCCGCCGACGCGGTTTCGGGCATCTACTTCGCCAAGCTCACGCGCGACGACGGCACCGCGGGCTCGAGCCACATCGTCTTCGTCGTCCGCGACGACGACGGCCGCTCCGACCTGCTGTTCCAGACCTCCGACTCGACCTGGCAGGCCTACAACCAGTACGGCGGCAACAGCCTCTACACGGGCTCGCCCGACGGTCGCGCGTACAAGGTCAGCTACAACCGCCCGATCACCACGCGCGGCACCGCGCGCCGAGGACTACGTGTTCAACGCGGAGTATCCGATGGTCCGGTTCCTCGAGCGCAACGGTTACAACGCCTCCTACTCCACGGACATCGACACCGACCGCCGCGGCGCCGAGATCCTCGAGCACAAGGCGTTCCTCTCGGTCGGGCACGACGAGTACTGGTCGGGCAATCAACGCGCCAACGTGGAGGCCGCGCGCGCCGCCGGGCGTGCACCTCGCGTTCTTCAGCGGCAACGAGGTGTTCTGGAAGACCCGCTGCGAGCCGAGCATCGACGGCACCGGCACGCCCAACCGGACGCTCGTCACCTACAAGGAGACGCACGCAAACGCCAAGATCGATCCCCTCCCGGGCGTCTGGACGGGCACCTGGCGCGACCCACGCTTCAGCCCGCCGGCCGACGGCGGCCGCCCGGAGAACGCGCTGACGGGGCAGATCTTCGGGGTCAACAACGGCGCCACGAGCGCGATCAGGGTCCCGGCCGCCGACGGCAAGATGCGGTTCTGGCGCAGCACGACCGATCGCCACGCAGGCGGCCGGCGCGACCACCACGCTGCCGACCGGCACGCTCGGCTACGAGTGGGACTTCGACCTCGACAACGGCGCGCGCCCGGCCGGGGCATTCCAGCTCTCGGCGACCGACGGTGACCGGCGCGCCGGTGCTGCAGGACTACGGGTCGACGTACGGAAGCGCCACGGCCAACCACAACATGACGATGTACAGGGCGGCGAGCGGCGCGCGCGTATTCGGGGCCGGGACCGTCCAATGGTCGTGGGGACTCGACGCCAACCACGATCGCGGCAGCACCGCAGCCGAACACGAGCATGCAGCAGGCCACGGTCAACCTGCTGGCCGACATGGGCACCCAGCCGGCCACGCTGCATGACGGGCCTGACGGCCGCCACCGCGAGCTCCGACGCCACCGCGCCGAGCTCCACGATCACCTCGCCGGCGGCGAACGCCCAGATCGCCCCGGGCACGCAGGTGACCGTGTCCGGCACCGCCACCGACAGCGGGGGCGTCGTCGGCGGCGTCGAGGTCTCGACCGACGGCGGCACGACGCTGGCACCGCGCGACCGGGCGCGGCACCTGGACCTACACATGGGCGGCCGGGAGCTCGGGTACCGCCACGATCCGCAGCCGCGCGGCGGACGACAGCGGCAACCTCGAGTCGCCGAAGGCGGGCGTCACGGTCACGGTCGGCTCCGGCAACCAGAGCTGTCCGTGCACGATCTGGCCGAGCAGTACGACGCCCGCGCTCGCGTCCGAGAACGACAGCGCCGCGCTCGAGGTGGGCGTGAAGTTCCGCGCCGACGCCGACGGCCGCATCACCGGTCTGCGCTTCTACAAGGGTGCGGGCAACACCGGCACGCACGTCGGCCACCTGTGGACGCGTACCGGCACGCTGCTCGCCACCGCCACGTTCACGCGGCGAGACCGCCACCGGCTGGCAGCAGGTCAACCTCGCCACGCCGGTGGCGATCACCGCCAACACGACCTACATCGCCTCCTACTACGCGCCGAATGGCCACTACGCGGTCAACGAGGACTACTTCGCGACCAGCGGCGTCGACAGCGCCGCCGCTGCACGCGCTCACGCGACGGCGTCGACGGCGGCAACGGCCTCTACGCCTACGGGCCGAGCGGCGCCTTCCCGACCGGCGTCTACCGAACCGAGAACTACTGGGTCGACGTCGTCTTCGACACGGGCTCAGAGCGGCGGCGCGTGGCGACACCACCCCGCCCACCGTCGCCGTCGACCACGCCGGCCGCCGGCGCGACCGGGATCGGCGTCAACGCGAACGTCACCGCGACCGTTCAGCGAGCCGATGGGCGCCGACGACGCATCACCACGCACGAACTTCCAGCTCGGGACCCCGGCGGCAACGTGCGTGGCGGCGGCCGTGACCTACGACGCGGCGACCGCGACGGCGACCCTCAACCCGGGGGCCGCGCTCGCGAACTCCACCACCTACACGGCCACCGTCACGGGCGGCGCAGCTGGCGTCAAGGACAGCGCCGGCAACGCGCTGGCGGCCGACAACGACGTGGAGCTTCACGACCGCGGCGCCCTCGCAGCTCGGGTTGTCCGTGCACGCATCTGGCGCGCTCGACCGCAACCCCGGAGAAGGCCGCCAGACGACGCGACACGGCCGCGATCGAGGTCGGCGTGAAGTTCCGCGCCGACACCGACGGCCTCATCACCGGCCTGCGCTTCTACAAGGGCGCCACCGAACACCGGCACCCACGTCGGCCACCTGTGGACGCGCACCGGGCACGCTGCTCGCCACCGCCACGTTCACCAACGAGACGGCGAGCGGCTGGCAGCAGGTGACGTTCGGCCACGCCGGTCGCCGATCACCGCCAACACGACCTACGTCGCCTCCTACTCACGCGCCGCGCGGCAACTACGCGGTCAGCGAGCGACTTCTTCGCCGCCGCGCGGCGTCGACACGCCCGCCGCTGCACGCGCTCAGGGACGGCGTCGACGGCGGCAACGGCGTCTACGGCTACGGCCCGAGCGGCACCTTCCCGACCGGGACTTACCGGACCGACGAACTACTGGGTCGACGTCGTCTTCGACGACAGCACCGGCGCCGACACGACGGCGCCGACGGATCACCGGCGAGCTACCCGCCGAGCGGCAGCGAGGGCGTGCCGCCGGCCACCAACGTCGTCGTCGGCGTTCAACGAGGCGATGACCGCGCGACCATCACCACCTCGACCGTGCAGCTCCGCGACCCCGCGGGCAACCTCGTCCCGCCGACGGTCTCCTACGACGCTCGAGCCAGAAGTGCGACGCTCGACCCAAGCGGCGACCTCGCCGACACGACCGCGATACACGGTCAAGGTCCAGGGCGGAGCCGGTGGCGTGGCGGACCGCGCCGGCAACACGCTGGCCGCCGATCGCAGCTGGACGTTCACCACCGGCAGCGCCGCCCGGCCCGCCGCCCGACGAGGGCGCCGGCGGCCCGATCCTGGTGATCGGCAAGGCGTCGAACCCGTTCACGTCGCTACTACGCGGAGATCCTCCGCGCCGAGGGCCTGACGCAGTTCACGGTCAAGGACATCAGCACCGTGCACCGCCGACGACGCTGGCGGGCTACGACGTGATGATCCTGGGTGACATAGTCGCTGACGCTCGGCGCAGGCGTCGATGCTCAGCACGTGGGTGACCGGCGGCGGCGACCTGGTCGCCATGCGGCCGGACAAGCAGCTCGCGGGCCTGCTCGGCCTCACCGACGCCGGCTCGACGCTCGCCAACGCCTACCTGCAAGGTCGACACGTCGAGCCGCGCCGGGCGCGGGATCGTCAGCCAGACCATGCAGTTCCACGGCATCGCCGATCGCTACAGCCTCAACGGCGCGACGAGCGTCGCCGACCTCTACTCGACCGCGACGGCCGCCACCACCGCGCCCGCCGTGACGATGCGGAGCGTCGGCAGCCAGGGCGGCCGCGCCGCGGCGTTCACCTACGACCTCGCCAAGTCGGTCGTCTACACACGCCAGGGCAACCCGGCGTGGGAGGGCCAGGAGCGTGACGGCACCGGCCCCGATCCGCTCCGATGACCTGTTCTTCGGCAACGCGTCGTTCGACCCGCAGCCCAACTGGATCGACCTGAGCAAGGTCGCGATCCCACAGGCGGACGAGCAGCAGCGCCTGCTCGTGAACCTGCTCGGCACGCTGACCGCCGACAAGAAGCCGATCCCGCGCTTCTGGTACCTGCCGCGCGGGGTCAAGGCCGCCGTGATCATGACCGGTGACGACCACGCGAACGGCGCCACCGCAAGCCGCTTCGACCAGTTCCGCGCCGCGAGCCCGGCCGGCTGCTCGGTCGCCCAGTGGGAGTGCATCCGCGGCACGTCCTACGTCTACTCCGGTCTCGCCGCTGACCAACGCCCAGGCCGTGACGGCCACCGCCGACGGGTTCGAGGTGGGCTTGCACGTCACCACGGACTGCGGGGACTACACCCCGGCCTCGCTCGAGGACGACTACGCGCGAGCAGCTGCTCAGCTGGACGAACCGCTACCCGAGCCTACCGCGCCGGTGTCCGAGCGTACGCACTGCATCGCGTTCAGCGACTGGGCTTCGACGCCGAAGACCGACCTCGCGCCACGGCATGCGGCTGATGCCAACTACTACTACTGGCCGCCGGAGTGGGTGCTCAACGTGCCGGGCATGTTCACCGGCTCGGGCATGCCGATGCGCTTCGCCGACACCGACGGCTCGATGATCGACGTCTACCAGTCGACGACGCAGATGACGGACGAGTCGGATCAGAGGCTACCCGTTCACGGTCGACACGCTGCTCGACCGCGCCCTCGGCTCCACCGGCTACTACGGCGCGTTCAACGCCAACATGCACACCGACGCCGTCAGCTCGCCGGGCGCCGACGCCATCGTCGCTTCGGCGAAGGCGCGCGGTGTGCCGGTGGTGAGCGCCCGCCAGATGCTGACCTGGCTCGACGGTCGCAACGGCTCGACGTTCGACAACGATCGCGTGGAGCAACGACACGCTCAGCTTCCGGGTCGGCGTGGGCGCGGGCGCGACCGGGCTGCGCGGCATGGTGCCCGCTCAGTTCAACGGCAAGGCGCTCAGAAGCGTGACCCGCGACGGCAGCGCCGGTGACGGTCACGCGCGAGACGATCAAGGGCGTCGAGTACGCGTTCTTCGCCGCCTCCGCCGGCCAGTACGCGGCGAGCTACGAGGCGGACACGCACCGCACCCGCGATCTCGAGCGTCGCGTCCACGGCGGCGATCGACGGCACCGCGACCGTCACCTGGACGACCGACGAGGCGGCCGACTCGCGCGTCGACTACGGCACGAGCGCCGGTTCGCCTTACCCAGAACGCGACAGACGCCGGCGCCGTGACCGCCCACAGCATCAAGCTCACCGGGCTCACGGCAGGGACGACCTACTTCTTCCGCGTGCGCTCCGCCGACGGCTCGGGCAACGCGACCACCGCTCCCGACACGCCCGCGTCGTTCAAGACCTACGATCGGCCAGGCGCCGGCCGCCGCCGGTGATCGAGACCGGCACGCTGCGGACCGGGCCGGCCTCGCGCCTGACGACCAGCGACAACGTGCTCTACGAGGTCAACTCGACGACGGCCAGCCCACGGACGTCCTCCTGGTACGGCAGCTTCACCGGTGTCACCGCCGGTGCCGGCCAACCTCAAGATCACCTACGAAGGCCGCAACTCGCGCTCGTGCACGCAGACGCTGTCGGCCTGGCGCTGGAGCGACAGCACCTGGCAGCAGTTCGACTCGCGCGCCGTGACGACCACCGACATCACGATCAGCAACGTCGACCCGCCCGGGGCGTCGGCCGGCTTCATCAGCCCGACCGGCGAGGTGCGGGTGCGGGTGCGCTGCACGGGGCCGACCGCGAACTTCTTCTCCAGCGGGGACCTGATGCGCATCGCCTACCAGCGCCCCTAGGCCTGAGGTTCCGGGTACACGCCGGAAATGCGCAAACTGTCCCTGCCGCTGGCTTTCGCGGCGCTCGCCCTGCTCGCCCCCGTCGCGTCTGCCCGCGATCAGACCGTCACGTCGTTCGACGGCACGCAGATCTCGACGAGCTTCTTCCCCGCCGCCGGGCTGAAGCCGGGCCAGAAGGCACCGACCGTGCTGATGACCCACGGCTGGGCCGGGACGCGCACGACTGACGAGAACGCCGGCTCGAGCGAGGCGGTCGGCAACACCGGCGTCGGCCCGCTGCGCAAGGCGGGGTTCAACGTCCTCACCTGGGACTCGCGCGGGTTCGGCACCTCGGGCGGCGTGGTGACCGTCGACTACAAGGACAACGAGGGCCGCGACGCAGTGGCGCTGATCGACTGGCTCGCGAAGCAGCCCGAGGCCAAGCTCGACAAGACCGGGGACCCGCGCGTCGGGATGCACGGCGCCTCCTACGCCGGCGGCATCGAGTGGGTGACCGCCGCGATCGACAAGCGCGTCGACGCGATCGCGCCCGCCATCTCCTGGCACTCGCTGCTGACCTCGCTGTATCGCGAGGACCTGGCCAAGACCGGTTGGGGCTCCGCGCTCTACGGTGCCGGGCTGCCCGCCGCGAACGCGCAGGGCGGCGGGCTGGACCCGCACATCACGTCCTCGTTTACCTCGGGGCTGGCCACCGGGCACTTCAGCCCCGCGGACCGCGCGTGGTTCGACTCGCGCGGCCCGGGCGACGCCCTGGTGAACCAGGTTCGGGTCCCGACGCTGATGCTCCAGGGCACCGCCGACACGCTGTTCTCGCTCAGCGAGTCGATGCGCAATGACGCGATCCTGCGCAAGAACGGCGTCCCGCACAAGCTGATCTGGTTCTGCGGCGGCCACGGGACGTGCCTGACCGGCGCCGGGCCCGCCGGGCGGCTCGAGAAGGCGACCGTCGCCTGGCTGCGGCGCAACCTGGCCGGTCAGAACTCGGTCGGTACGGGCCCGGGCTTCGAGTGGCTCGCCGATGACGCGCAGTGGCGCTCCACCCCCGCCTTCCCGCCGCCGTCGGGCGCGCCGCTGACCGCGCGCGGCTCCGGCACGCTCGTGCTCAACCCGGCCGACGTGACCTCCGGCACGCCGATCGCGGCCGGGCCGGCGACCAACGCGGTGAACGTCCCGATCCCGCCGCCGGCCGCGGCGACGCAGGTGGTCGGTGAGCCCAAGCTCGAGCTGACGTACAGCGGCACCGGCTCGGCGACGGGCACGCACGTGCTGGCGCAGATCGTCGACGAGGGGCGCAACGTCGTGCTCGGCAACCAGGTCACGCCGATCCCGGTCACGCTCGACGGCAAGTCGCACACCGTCACACGCGGGCTCGAGGGCGTCGCGGCGTCGATCGGCAAGGGCGCGCGCTACCGCCTGCAGGTGATCGGCGGCAGCCAGGTCTACGGGCCGGTGCGCAGCGCCGCGGCGATCCAGCTGTCTTCGATCAAGCTCACGCTCCCGACCGCGACCGGCTTCAGCGGCCCCGGCGCGTCGAGCGGCGTCCTCCCCACCTCGCGGCGCTGCCTGTCGCGGCGCCGCTTCGAGATCCGCGTCAAGCGCGGGCGCGGGAAGGCGCGGCTGCGCTCGGCGAAGGTGTGGGTCAACGGCAAGCGCGTGAAGGTCCGGCGCCGTGCCGGGCGCCTGCGTGCCGTGGTCGACCTGCGCGGGCAGCGCAAGCAGCGCGTGAAGGTCAGAATCGTGGCGCGGACGCGGAGCGGCAAGGTCCTGCGCGACAAGCGCGTCTACCGGACCTGCACGAAGAAGCGCAAGCGCGCCAAGAAGGGCTAGCCGCGGAGCAGGTCGCGCACGAAGCGCTTCAGCCGCTCGAGCGGCCCGCGCTCGACCGCGCGGAGCACGATCGTGCCGTCTGCGCGGCGTTCCGGGATGAGCTCGAGGCGCGACATGCGTACATCTTGATCGGCGTTTCTCACGGAGACCTCAAGATTACTTACCAATCGTAGGCACTCAATGCTTGCAGATCGTCGCCGCGGGTAGTCCCGCGTCGATGACTGAAACCGCTACCAACGGCCACGCCCCCCAGACGCCGACCGACCTCTCCAAGCGAACCTGGATCGGCACGCTCAAGCGCACCCTCCGCGAGTTCAAGGAAGACGACCTGACGCTGCTGGCCGCGGCGCTCACCTACTACGGGATCCTCTCGCTCTTCCCAGCGCTGCTCGTGCTGCTCGCGCTGCTCGGGCTCGCCGGGCAGAGCACGATCGACACGCTGCTCGAGAACGTCGGCGCGATCGCACCGAGCGCGACGAACGACGTCATCACCAACGCCGTGCGCAACCTGCAGTCCAACAGCAGCGGTGCGGGCCTCGCCTTCATCATCGGCATTGCGGGCGCGCTGTGGTCGGCCTCCGGCTACGTCGGCGGCTTCATGAAGGCCTCGAACATCATCTACGAGGTCGAGGAGGGGCGGAAGTTCTGGAAGCTCAAGCCGCTCCAGATCTTCGTCACGGTGGTCATCGTCGTGCTGACGACGCTCGTGACCATCGCCGTCGTGGTCAGCGGCCCGATCGCGCAGCGGGTGGGCGACGTCTTCGGCCTCGGCGACACCGCCGTGACCGTGTTCAACATCGTCAAGTGGCCGGTGATCGCACTGATCGTCAGCCAGATCTTCGCGTTCCTCTACTGGGTGAGCCCGAACGTCAAGCAGCCCGGGTACCGGTGGATCAGCCCCGGTGGCTTCCTCGCCGTCGTGCTGTGGATCATCGCGTCGGGGGCGTTCGCGTTCTACGTCGCCAACTTCGGCTCCTACAGCAAGACCTACGGAAGCATGGCGGCGGTGATCATCTTCCTCGTCTGGCTGTGGATCACCAACCTGGTGATGCTGCTGGGCGCCGAGTTCAACGCCGAGGTCGAGCGCGGGCGCCAGATCGAGGGCGGCCACGACCCCGAGGTCGAGCCCTTCCTCCCCCACCGCGAGGCGCCGAAGGCCTCCTAGCGCAGCTTCGACGTCAGGTTCTTGTCGACCGCGGCGCCGATGATCGAGGCGAGGCGCTCGCCGTGGCGCGCCTTGGCGGTCGCCTCGGTCATGCCCTCCTTGTAGTAGTCGCCCATGATCGAGTGGTCGTCGTAGACCTTGCGATTCGGGACGCTGACGTCGGCGTACTCGTCGAGCAGCCCCATCTGGTGGCTGACCTCGTGCACGTGGGTGTAGTCGGGCGAGTCGATGTACCAGTTCTGGCGGTTGTCGGCGCCCTTGCCCTTGTGCAGGCTGACCGTGAGGTGCTGGCCGGAGTCGACGAACTTGACCTCGGGCCGGACCAGCCAGTCGCGGTCGGACCAAGGCCACGTGCGGTGCTCGTGGAAGATGAACTTCGAGTCCCACATCAGGCTGAAGCGAGAGCGAGTGAAGATCCGGAAGTGCGTGAGCTGATCGTCGGTGATGCCGTCGTCGGGGTTGAGCTTGACGTTGATCGTCAGCCACATGGTCGGCGTCGAGGCGTCCTCGTCGAAGCTCACGTCGAACTTGGCGTCCCAGTTGACGTTCTCCGCCCCGGTCGTCTCCTCGCGAACGTGCTTGGTGACCGTGGTGGTGTCCGCGCGGGCGAGCAGCTGCGCGACGGCGCGGTTGCCGGCGCTGCGCTGGAGGGCGAGGATGCGGCCGGCCTGCGTGGGCGCCAGCGACGTCGTGCTCGCGGGGGCGGCGACCTCGGCGCCGGCCTCGGTCTGCTCGACGGCCTCCTTCACCGCGGCTCCCCGTAGGGCAGCGCGCCGCCGGTGACCTCTTCGGTCAGCGCCTGCCAGCGGGTCAGCAGGCGGTCGAGGCGGTCGTCGCCGAAGCGGTCGGCGTGCCACAGCTGCGCCTCGTGGACCGGCTCGCCGCCGGCGCGCAGGGCGACGCGGACGGGATCGTCGTCGGGATCACGGCCGCCCGCGCGCGGGCGCAGCGCAGCGACGTCGAGCTCGGCGAGCTCCTCCGCGAGCGCTCGCAGCCGATCGTCGGCGAGCGTCGCGTGCCAGTCGCGCTCGGCGCCGGAGCGCAGCTGCACCACGTCGACCTCGCCCGATCCGTGGACGGTCAGCGCGACCTGCCCGTTGCGGAAGTGCTCGCGCCCGACGGCGACCTCCAGCTCACTGCCCGGGTCCTGGAGCAACGGCTGCGCGGTGGCCATTGGCGGACGTTATCCGACCTTGACATGTGACCTTTTGGTCACCTATTATGGATCGTATGACCGACGACGACCGCGTGTTCAAGGCGCTCGCGGACCCGACGCGTCGCTTCCTCCTCGACCGGCTCTTCGAGCGTGACGGCCGCACGCTGACCGAGCTCGAGTCGGGGCTGGAGATGACGCGCTTCGGCGTCATGAAGCACCTGCGCCTGCTCGAGGACGCGGGCCTCGTCGTCCCTCGCCGATCGGGTCGCGAGAAGCTGCACTTCCTCAACCCCGTGCCGATTCGGCTGATCCACGACCGCTGGATCGACAAGTACACGGAGCGCCACGTCTCGGCGCTCGCCGACCTCAAGTCACAACTGGAGCAGAGCGCATGAATGCAACGGAAATCGCCACCACGACCCAGGTCTACCGAGTGTGGATCAAGGCGACCCCGGAGGCGATCTGGGACGCGATCACCAAGCCCGAGTGGACCGACCGCTACGGCTACGGGGGCATCCCCGAGTTCGACCTGCGCCCAGGCGCGCGCTACGTCGTCCACCCGGGCGCGGGGATGCGCGAGTTCCCCAACATCCCGGACGACATCATCGACGGCGAGATCCTCGAGGCCGACCCGCCGCGGCGGCTGTCGATGACGTGGCGGATGCTGATGGACCCCGCCATGGAGGCCGAGGGCTTCACGAAGCTGACCTACGAGATCGAGGCGACCGAGAGCGCGGGCACGAAGCTCACGGTCATCCACGAGCTCGAGGGCGCGCCGACGCTGGCCGCGATGGTCGCCGGCGAGGCCGAGGCCGAGGGTGCCGGCGGCGGCTGGGCGTGGGCGCTGTCCGACCTCAAGTCGCTGCTCGAGACCGGCAAGCCCCTCGCCGGCTGAGACTCCCCCCGCATGGCGGGCGGCCCGCTCCGGCGGGTCGCCCGCGTGCTACTCGTCGTCGCGGCCCGCCACGCGCATGCCCTCCTCGCGAGCGAGGCCCTCGCCGATGCGGCGGGCGAGGCCGGGCACGAGCGCGATGATCAGGAAGCCGAGCACGAGCCAGCCGGCAACGATCAGCGGGAAGACCGTGTACGGGTACTCGAGGCTGTCGGCCAGCGTGTTCTGGTAGAGCACATAGAAGATGATCGCCAGCGCGATCAGCGGGATCACGATCTCCAGCATGGGGACCTTGCGCTCGCCGCGGAAGTAGAGGAAGACGATCGCGCCGACGTTGCAGACGATGTAGCTGACCAGCATCAGCAGCACGCCCATCGTCCCGGGATAGAAGAACGCGTTGACCGCGTCGGTCCCGTTGATGCGGTAGGCGAACAATGCGACGACCGCGATGCCCATGATCACCACGAGCGCGCCGGCGGGCGCGCCGGAGCGGGTCGAGGTGCGCCCGAGGCGGTTGTCGCTGAAGCCGTCGCGCGAGATCGCGAACAGGATCCGAGACGCAGCGGTGGCGGCGCCGAGCGTCGCGGCGAACGCGCTGATCGTGGCGCCGAAGTTGATGAAGTCGGCGAACGCCTCGCCGATGTAGTCGTTGCTCAGATCGCCGAGCGGCGACGACGATTCGCTGAAGCGCTTGATGCCCTCGTCGTCGAGCCCGAAGCCGAGGCTCTGGGTGACCATGCAGAGGATGTAGAAGACGCCGGCGACGACGACGGCGGTGAAGATCGCGCGCGGGATGTTGCGGCCCGGGTTGTCGGTCTCCTCGCCGAGTGACGCCGCGCCCTCGAAGCCGCCGAACGACAGGAAGCCGAAGACGGCAGCGATCGCGACGGTGCTGAACGGGATCCCGCCCGGGGGCGAGAAGACTTCGAGCGTGAAGTCCTGGTCGTTGGGCGCCGAGCCGCCGATGACCTTGGCGAAGATCACCACCATCAGCACGAGGATCAGCGTCACTGAGATCCCCTCGATGCCCAGCAGCGAGCGCGTCGCGACGCGGATGTCGCCGAACGCGAAGATCCCGACGAAGACCATCGCGACGAGGCCGATGATCAGCCAGTCGACATCACCGGCGCCGATCCCGTCGAGGAACCCCTGCCCGAACAGCCCGACCTCCGCCGCCGACGCGACGGTGAACAGCGTGTAGGTCGCCATCAGCGCCCAGCCGGCGAAGAACCCGGCCCGCGGGCCGAGCGTCGCGCCGGCGAGCGCGAACACCGAGCCAGCCGAGTTGAAGTACCGCGTGAGCCGCACGAACCCGTACGACACGAACATCACGCCGATCGTGGCGATCAGGAACGCGAGCGGCACCGCCCGGCCGATGAGGCCCGCCACGGCCGTGCCGTTGAGCGCCATCGCGGCGGTCGGGGCCATGATCGCGAGCGAGAGCGCGATCGCCTCGATGAAGCGCAGCTCCCGGCGCAGTCCCGGCTTCTGCGCCTCGCCCGCGGGATGTGAACGCTCATTCGCCATCCGCGCGCGAACCCTACTAATCGGGCGATCGTCGGCTCAGCGTGCCGTGACGATCCGGTCGCGGCCGGCGCGCTTGGCGTCGTAGAGCGCGACGTCCGCGCGCCCCATCAGCGTCTCCGCGCTCTCGGTGCCGTCCCAGCACGCGACGCCGGCGGAGCAGGTCTGGCCATGCGGGATCGTGCTGTGCAGACGCTCGAGGATCACCGTCGCCTGCTCCGGCGGGCAAGCGGGCAGCAGCGCGGCGAACTCCTCGCCGCCGTAGCGCGCCACGAAGTCACCGGTCCGGAGCTGCGTTCGCCAGAGGTCGCCGAGGTCGGTCAGCAGCCGGTCGCCGGCCTGGTGGCCGTACTCGTCGTTGTAGAGCTTGAAGTGATCGAGGTCGAGCATCACCACGACGAGGACGTGCTGCATGCGGTCCGCCCGCGCGACCTCGCGGCGCAGCTCGTCCTCCCAGGCCCGGCGGTTGGGGAGCCCCGTCAGCTTGTCGGTCCGGGCCATCGCCTCCACGCGGCTCAGCAGCTCCGCGCGCTCGACGTCCAGGAGCTTGCGTTCCGTGACGTCCTTCACGACGGCGTAGACGTGACGACCGTCGGAGTACGAGCTCCACAGCAGCCAGCCGCGTCGAGGTCGTCGGGATGAATGAAGTCGGTGTATTGCCGCGACATCAGCTCCGGCTGCGACCAGCCGAGCGTCCGCTCCCACGCGGGGTTCAGCCGTGTGAACCGCCCCTCCACGCTCGCGATCGCGAGCATGTCGTTGGCCATCGCGAAGCAGCGGTCGGTCTCGTCGCCCTCCGCCCGGATGCGCGCGGCGACGCGGCCCAGCACCCCACCCGTCGCGATGAACACGAACGCCCGCGTGGCGTAGCCGACGGCACTCAGGTCGCCCCCCGCGATGACGGCCCAGAGCAGGTACAGCAGGCACGCGAGCACGCCGGCCGCGACGCCCCACTTCCATCCCCACTCCACGGCCACCAGGGCGACCGGCAGCGCGTAGAGGAAGCCGACCCCGTCGGCGGGCACGTCGTCGAGCAGGCGCAGGACGAACACCGCCGCGAAGAGCGCCCCGGCCGCCGCGATCATCCAGCGGCGCGAGCGCGCCGCCCGGGTCATGCTGCCCGGTCTCCGGACGGCAGGGTGTCGATCTCAGGCAGCTCTTCCTTCAGCCGCGGTGGCAATCCGAACGGCGACGTCTCGAGCCACTCCAACAACACGTCGCTCTCGACCGGGCGGCTGAAGTGGTAGCCCTGAGCCTCGTCGCACCCATAGTCGTTGAGCAGGCTCATCGTCGCCTCGTCCTCCACTCCCTCGGCGACCACCTTCACCCCGAGGTTGTGCGCGAGGTCGATGATCGACCGGACGATGACCGCGTCGTCCTTGACCGAACACATATTCATCACGAACGAGCGGTCGGCCTTGATCTCGACGACCGGGAGCCGCTGGAGGTAGACGAGCGACGAGTAGCCGGTGCCGAAGTCGTCGATCGAGAGCCGCTCGTTCATGTCGCGGAGCTGCTCGAGCATGCCGGGCACGGCGGTGTCGATCAGCGCGCTCTCGGTGAGCTCGAGCGTGAGTCGGTCCGCCGGAACGCCCCAGCGGCCCGTGAGGTGTTGGATCGAGTCGAACATCCCCGTGCCCTCGGCGAGGCAGCGAGCGCCGATGTTGACCGCCATCGTCAGGTCGTAGCCCGCCTGGCGCCATTTCGTGAGATCCGCCAGTGCTGCGTTGATGACCCATTCCGTCATCGGGATCATCAGCTCGCTGCGCTCGACTTCCGGCATGAACGCGTCCGGCATGAACAGGGTGCCCGACGGGTGGTTCCAGCGCAGCAGCGCCTCGACGCCGACGGTCTCCTGCGTGGAGAGGTCGATCTTCGGCTGGTAGTGGAGGACGAGCTCGTCACGCTCGATGCAGCGGCGGAGATCGCCGAGCAGCTCGAGGCGGCGCGCGGGCGTCTCCTCCTGCTCGGCAGCGAACAGCGCGTAGCCGGTGCCGGTGCGCTTGGCGTCGTACATCGCGAGGTCGGCGCGCCGGAGCAGATCGTCGCGGTTGTCGCCATGGTCGGGCACCAGCGTGATGCCGATGCTCGCCTCGACGTTGACGGCGTGGCCGTTGACGAGGAACGACGGCTCGAGCGCCTGCTGGATCTTCCACACGACGGTCGCCGCGCCGGCCAGGTCGGTGCCGTCTCGCGGCAAAACGCCAAACTCGTCCCCGCCGAGCCGCGCCACGGTGTCGCCGGTCCGCAGGCAGCCGACGAGCCGCTCGGTGACGAGCTTGAGGAGCTCATCGCCATGGTGGTGGCCGAGCGTGTCGTTGACCTGCTTGAAGTCGTCGAGGTCCATGACCAGGAGCGCCAGCGACTCACCGGTTCGCAGTGCCGCCCGGATCGCCTGTTCCACGCGGTCGCCGAACAGGACGCGGTTGGGCAGGCCTGTGAGGTTGTCGTGCAGCGCCTGGTACTGGAGCGCGTCGGTATAGGTCTGACGTTCGGAGATGTCGCGCAGGCAGCCGATGTGGATCCTGCCGGTCTGCAGCTCGATGTCGCTCAGGTCGAGCTCCATCGGGAACGTCGTCCCGTCCTTGCGGCGACCGACCGATTCGGCCGCGCGGTCGCTGCTCAGCTGCGGGCTCCAGGGCTGTCGTTTGGTGTCCGGGTCGCTCGAGTAGTCGGCGGGGTACTTCGGACCGACCATCATCGAGAAGGACTTCCCGATCGCCTCCTCCTCGCTGTAGCCGAAGAGCTCGGCCGCCGCGCGGTTGAACGACTGGATCACCCCGTCGCTGCTGACCGTGACGATGCCGTCCGCGACGTTCTCGAGCACCGAGCGGGTGCGCGCCTCGCTGTCGCGGAACTCGCCCACGGAGCGCTCCAGCTCGCGCGACTTGAGGAACAGCTCGACGAAGATCGAGACCTTCGCGCGCAGGATGTCCGGGACGATCGGAGCGGAGATGAAGTCGACGGCACCGCTCGCGTACGCGGCGCGGATCTTGGCGTCCTCGGTCGAGTGCGCGGTGATGAAGATGATCGGGGTGTGCTCGAACTCGGCGCGCATCCGGATCAGGCCGGCCGTCTCGTAGCCGTCCATCCCCGGCATCTGAACGTCCATCAGCACCACGGCGAACGACTGGCGCATCGCGGCGCGCAGCGCGGCCTCGCCCGAGTCGGCCTCGACGATCGCGTGGCCGAGCGGCTCGAGGACCGAGACGATCGAGAGCCGCTTGCCCGGGTTGTCGTCGACGACCAGGATCGCGGCGGGCGAATCAAGGGCCGTGGCGCCCCTCAAGGCTGCGCCACCGGGGTCGGCGGCGTGGCGGGGAACCACCGGCGCAGGCTCGCCATCAGCCCCGCCGAGTCGACCGGCTTGGGGATGTAGTCGGATGCCCCCGCCGCGAGGCAGCGTGCGCGCTCACCGTTCTCGGCCTTGCCGGTGACGGCGATGATCGGGAGGTCGGCCCGCGACGGACGGAGGCGGATCGCCTCCATCGTCTCGTAGCCGCTCATCCCCGGCATCATGATGTCCATCAGGACGAGGTCGATGTCGGTTCGCTCGTCGAGGATCTCCAGTGCCGCCGAACCGCTCTCGGCGGCGACGGCAACGACCTGTCCGCGCTCGAGCAGGGCGGTCAGCGCGAAGATGTTGCGGAAGTCGTCGTCGACGATCAGCACCGTTGTGCCGGCCGCCTCGCCGTCGTAGAACAGCTCCCCCCCAACCGGGGCAGCCATGTCGACCACATACGGGGAGGGTGTCGAGTGCGGCTTGCCGTTGGTGGGCACCTCGGCGATCTCCCCGACGTGCAGCGGGAGCCGGACCGTGAACGTGCTGCCGCGCCCGGGCTCGCTCTCCAGCGTGATCTCCCCGCCGAGCAGATCGACGAGGTTGCGGCTGATCGAGAGCCCGAGCCCGGTGCCGCCGTACTTGCGGGCGGTCGACCCGTCGGCTTGCGCGAACGCCTCGAACATCACCTTGTGCAGCTCCGGCTTGATGCCGATCCCGGTGTCGCTGACGCTGATGGCGATCCCGGAGTCCGCGCTCGGCTCGATGCGCATCATCACTTCGCCGTGCTCGGTGAACTTGAACGCGTTGGCGAGCAGGTTCTTCAGCACCTGCCGCAGCCGATGCGGATCCGTCGTCATGGTCGCCGGCAGCCGCTCGTCGAGCTCGGCGGAGAACGCCAGACCCTGCTCGTCGGCGATCGGCCTGAACGTCTGCACCATGCTGTCGCGCAGATCGGCGAGCGGGAGCGCGCTGGTCTCCAGCTGGACGGTGTTGGACTCGACCTTGGCCAGGTCGAGGATGTCGTTGAGCAGCTTGAGCAGGTCGACGCCCGACGAGCGGATGACGTGGGCGTACTCCACCTGGCGCTGGGTGAGGTTGCCTTCGGGGTTGTCCTCGAGCTGCTCGGCCAGCACCAGCAGGCTGTTGAGCGGCGTGCGCAGCTCGTGGGACATGTTGGCGATGAACTCCGACTTGTAGCGCGACGAGACCGAGAGCTCGTGAGCCTTCTCCTCGACGAACCGCTTCGCCTCCTCGACCTCCTGGTACTTGCCCTCGACCTCGCTGTTCTTGTCGGCGAGCAGCTGCGCCTGCGCGGCGAGCTCCTCGTTGGACTGATGCAGCTGCTCCTGGCGGGACTGCAGCTCCTTCGACTGCGACAGCGACTGCTCGAGCAGCTTGTCGGTCACCGACGTGGCCGCGACCGTGTTGAGCACGAGGCCGATGCTCTCCGTGAGCTGGTCGAGCAGCGACTGGTGCGATGCGCTGAACGCCGAGAACGACGCCAGCTCGATCACCGCGCGGACCGAACCCTCGAACAGGATCGGCAGCACGATGATGTTCAGCGGTGGCGACTCGCCGAGCCCGGAGCTGATCTGGATGTAGTCCCCGGGCACATCCGTGAGCAGGATCCGCTCCTTCTCGAGCGCGCACTGACCGACGAGGCCCTCTCCGAGATGGAACGAGTTGGAGAGGTGCTTGCGCTCCTTGTAGCCGTAGCCGGCCTGGAACTCGAGCATCGGCTCGCTGCCGTCGTCCGGCTCCGTCAGCGCGTAGAAGACGCCGTGCTGCGCCGAGACCAGCGGCGTCAGCTCGGACAGGATCATGGTCGAGACGGTCGCGAGATCGCGCTGGCCCTGGAGCATGCGGGTGAAGCGCTCGAGGTTCGTCTTCAGCCAGTCCTGCTCGGTGTTCTGGCGCATCGTCTCGCGCAGGTTGCGGATCATCTCGTTGAGCAGGTCCTTGAGGACCGCGACCTCGCCGCTCGCCTCGACGCTGACCTGGCGGGTCAGGTCACCCTCGGTCACGGCCGTCGCCACCTCCGCGATCGCGCGCACCTGGTTGGTGAGGTTCGCCGCGAGCTGGTTGACGTCGTCGGTGAGGTCCTTCCAGACGCCCGCGACCTCCTGCGACTGCGCTTGGCCGCCGAGCTTGCCCTCGACGCCGACCTCGCGCGCGACGCGCGTCACCTCGCCGGCGAACCGGTTGAGCTGGTCGACCATCGCGTTCACGGTGTTCTTCAGCTCGAGGAACTCGCCGCGGACGTCCGCGGTGATCTTCTTGCTGAGGTCGCCGTTGGCGACCGCGGTCGTCACCTCGGCGATGTCGCGGACCTGGCCGGTGAGGTTGCCGGCCATCAGGTTCACGTTGTCGGTGAGCTCTTTCCAGACGCCCGCGACCTCGATCGTCACCGCGGCCGCCTGCCCGAGCTTGCCCTCCGTGCCGACCTCGCGCGCCACGCGGGTGACCTCGGAGATGAAGCCGTTGAGCTGGTCGACCATGTCGTTGATCGTGTTCTTGAGCTCGAGCATCTCGCCCTGGACGTCGGCGGAGACCTTCTTGCTCAGGTCGCCGTCCGCGACCGCGCCGATGACGCGCTGCATCTCGTTGCTGGGTCGAACGAGGTCCTCGATCAGGCTGTTGACCGACTCGATGCAACGGCCCCACACCTGGTCGGTGCCCTTGAAGGAGACGCGCTGGGAGAGCTTCCCCTCCTTGCCGACGACGCGGCTGACGCGCTCGAGCTCGTCGCCGAGCGCCTGGTTCGCCCCGATGATGTCGTTGAGCCGGTCCGCGACCTTGCCCCCGATGCCGGTCCAGTGCACCGGCATGCGAGCGGTGAAATCGCCGGCCTCGACGTCGCTCAGAACGGCGAGCAGGACCTCAGGGTCGAAGCTCTCGACCTCGGTGGGAGCAGTTCTGGGCGGCAATGATCCTCGAGTCCGGGCGCGTGGGGGTAATGACGGCCGCGCCGTGGCGCGACGTCGAGTCGCGCCCCGCGAATCCCTGATGCCGTCTGAGAAGGACCACCGGCCGCGCTGGCCGATGCACACACCGGAAAATACGAAACCGATGCCGATTGCAGGGGGAAACTAAACCGTATCAGCGGGTCCAAGAAGGACGAAAACGCTGCGCGATCGCCCCGACGAGCCCGCCTGCCTAGAAACGATGGGCGATACTGGGCTCGAACCAGTGACCTCCGCCTTGTCGAGGCGGCGCTCTCCCAGCTGAGCTAATCGCCCTGGGATCGGCCCGGAGGGTAGCAAGCGAGCGGCGGGGGTAGGGGGCCGAGATGACCACGATCGATGCCTCAATGCGCGCCCTCGAGATCCAGGGCTCCACCGTCCCCAAGCTCGGATTCGGGACCTGGGAGATCCTCGGCCGCGACTGCGAGGAAGCGGTCGCCGATGCGCTCGAAATCGGCTACCGGCACATCGACACCGCGCAGGCGTATGAGAACGAATCCGAGGTCGGCAAGGGGCTCGCCGCCGGCGGCGTGCCGCGCAACGAGCTCTTCCTGACGACGAAGCTGTGGCGTGACCAGTTCGCCGCCGACCGCGTGCGACCGTCGGCCGAGGGGTCGCTCGAGCGGTTGCAGGTCGAGTACGTCGATCTCCTGCTGCTGCACTGGCCCAACGACGACGTCCCGCTCGCGGAGACGCTGGGCGCGCTCGCCGAGCTGCGCGAGGCGGGGCTGGTGCGGCACTACGGCGTCTCGAACGTCCCCGCCGGCATGCTGCACGAGGCACTCGAGCTCGCAGCGATCTTCGCCGATCAGGTCGAGTTCCACCCGTTCCTCGGGCAACAGAAGCTCGTCGACCTCGCGGCGGAGAAGGACTTCATGGTCACCGCCTACTCGCCGCTCGCCCGCGGCAAGGTCCCGAAGGACGAGACGCTGCGCGCGATCGGCGACGCGTACGGCAAGACCGCCGGCCAGGTCGCCCTGCGCTGGCTGCTCGACCAGCCGAACGTCGCGACGATCCCGAAGGCCTCGAGCCACGAGCGGCGGGTCGAGAACTTCGAGGTCTTCGACTTCGAGCTCAGCGACGACGACCGCGCGAAGATCGACGCGCTCCCGAAGGACGAGCGCGTGATCGACCCGCGCTGGGCGCCGGACTGGGACGCCTAGCGAGGGGTTGTCCTGTTCTGTCATCGCATTGCGATGGCTAGGCAGGACAACCTCCCTGAAGAAGAGCCCGAAGCTCGGGCAGCATGAACCGCGAGTCCTCGAGAACGTCGCCGTAGGTGTAGCGGCGGAACTCGTCGCCGCGGGCTCGCGCCTCCCGCTCACGACGGCGATCGTTCTCCCATGCGTGGCGCGAGCGGTGGTACCGGTAGCCGTCGAGCTCGATGGTCAGGCGCCGCTCAGGCCAGCGGCAGTCGACCCGGCGCCCGCCGGCGACGCGGTTCGTCACGGGGAAAGGGAGCCCTTCGGCCCTGAGGAGCGCGAGGAAGCGGCGTTCGAGCCGACTGAGTGTGACGTGGACGTCGCCGTGCAGGACTCTCCGAAGCTTCCGCATCCCAGGGCTGGCAGGTCGGCGCTCGAGCACTGCCTCCACGTCCCCCGGCGTCGTGCCATGCAGAACACCCGCCTCGTGGCACGCGCGTGCCAGTGCGTCGACACCGAGCACCGCGGCGAGATCGACCAGGGTCCGCGCCACAGTGGTGACCGGGATGGCGAGAACCGTCGTCGCATCCTGCGGGTCCATGCGTCGACTGCGGCAGGTAACGAGGCCCTCAATGCGCCGTTCGCCCCGCGCCATCACCTCCGGCGGAGGAGCCGAGCCTTTCACGAGCCCGTGCAGGTGCGCGGCCGCCAGCCCACACAAGAGCGCCCCGCCGCCACACGCCTCCACTGCCGCGGCGTATTGCGCCTCCCGGCTCGGTGCGCGGTGACCAACCCGGTAGACCCCGCGGTACTCGACGAGCAGCAGGCCCGAGCGGACCCGCCGCTCGATCTCACCGGCCGACACGCCCGCCTCGAGCAGGCGGCGCCGCGAGGCGACGCCGTGCCGCTCGGTGGCAACCCACTCAATGCGCTGTTGGGTTGTCCTGCCCTGCCATCGCATAGCGATGACTAGGCAGGACGACCGCCGGATTCGCCCCCGGGCCGGGTACCCTGTACCGCCCTGGCGCCGTGGCGGAGTGGCTACGCAGCGGCCTGCAAAGCCGTTTACACCGGTTCGATTCCGGTCGGCGCCTTCGACGACCGCCGCTCCCGCACGAGCGAGGCGCCCACTCCCGCCCCGAGGATCGCGGCGATCCCGGGCAGGCTGTACTCCGGCCCGATCTTGCCGACGAACTCGGCCGCGACGAGCTTCGCCCCGATGAACACGAGCAGCGCCGCCAGCGCCGTCTTGAGGTAGTAGAGGCGCTCGACCAGCTCGGCCACGAGGAAGAACAGCGGCCTCAGCCCGAGGAGCGCGAACGCGTTGGCGGCGAACACGATGAACGTGTCGTCGGTGATGGCCAGGATGGCCGGCACCGAGTCGACCGCGAACAGGATGTCGACGAGCGCGATGCCCGCGAGCGCGGCGACCGGCGCCGAGAACGGCAGCCAGCGCTTCAACCGGCCGACGAGGGCGTGCTCAGCATCGTGGTCGTGGCGGTGGCGGAACAGCCGCCAGCCGGTCCAGATCAGGAACGCGGCGAACACGAAGCTCAGCCACGACAGCGCCGACAGGGCCGCGGCGCCGGCCACGATGAACAGCGCGCGCAGGACGAGCGCGAGCACGATGCCGTAGCTGAGGATCCGGTGGCGCTCCGCGACGGGCAGCGCGAAGGCGCCGAGCACGAGCAGGAAGACGAAGACGTTGTCGAGCGAGAGCGACTTCTCGACGAGGTAGCCGGCGAGGAACGCCCCGGCGCGCTCGCCGTCGCCGGCGGCGAGCAGCACGGCGAAGAACGCGAGCGCCACGCCGACCCAGGCCGCGCTGGCGACTGCGGCGGCGCGTAGCGACATCTCGCCGCCGCGGCCACGGACGACGGCGAGATCGATGACGAGCAGGACGGCCAGGACGGCCGTGAGCACGAGCACAGCGAGCAACGGGGGCACCTCCGCGGTTCAGGGATCCGCCGAGGTTTCTCCGCCTACCGGCCGCGAGCACCGGGTGGCGCCATAGGGGCGCGACCGTGTTGACGATGCTCGCCGTCGGGATACTTCCCGTCGACGCCCGTCACGGTAGGCCGCGCCCCTGAACCTGCGCTAAGCGCCCTCGCCCAGGTGGCGGTCGAAGAACGCGCTGACGCGCTGCTCGTAGGCGGCCGGGTACTGCTTCAGCGCGGCCGTGTGGCTCGCCTTGGGCAGGTACCAGACCTCGCTGCGCGAGCCGCCGGCCTTGTCGTAGAGCTCGCCCCACTCCTTCTCTTGCTTGCCGGCGGCGACGAGCAGGTGCGGCGTGCGGGTGGCGGCGATCCGGTCGGCGAGCGAGACCTTCGGGGCCGAGCCGGCGCGGATGACCTCCATCGTCTTGAACAGCAGCCACATCGGCGCACGGTCGAGCGTCTTGGAGCTGTACTCCTCGATGTCGTGGTAGCCGATCGCGGCCGTGCCGTCGGCCACAACCGCGGCGATGTCCGAGCGGCGGCCGGCCGCGTCGATCGCCATGTCGGCGCCGGTGGAGAGGCCAAGTGCGCCGATGCGCGCCGGATCGACGTCGTCGCGCCCCTTCAGGTACGCGAGCGCCGCGTCGATGTCCTTGTCCCAGTCCCAGCCGTAGGAGTTGGGGGTGCCCTCGCTGTGGCCCAGGCCGCGCGCGTCGTAGACCAGGACGCCGTAGCCCTGGCGCTCGAGCATCTTCGCGTGGCGCAGCGGGCCCATGCGGTTGCTGCCGCCGCCGGGGATGACCAGGACGGTCGCGCCGTTGCGCGACGGGTGGTACCAGCCCTCGAGCTTCACGCCGTCGGAGGCCGTGAAGTGGACGGTCTTGTAGGTCGCGTTCGGCGCCTGGCCGACGGGCTTCTCGAGCGAGTGGATGTCGGTGAGGGCCATGCCGACCGGCATGCCGATCGCCCAGATGCCGACGAGCATCGCGGGGACGACCGCAAGGCGGATCACCCAGCGGCGCACGGGCGCCGCGGCGCCCTCGCCGCGGTGGCGGAATGGGATCCACGCCGCGAGCCCGATCAGCACGACGCCCGCGACGAGCGCGAGGACGCCGGTCACGTCGTTGGCGGTGACGTCGACGGTAAGGATGTGATGCAGATGCCGACCGCCATTGATAACCGCGAGCACACCGAAGACGAACGCGGTCGCTGAGCGCAAGCCGGGCCGCAGCGAATCGAAGGACACGATGGCGAGGACGCTGGCGACCAGCGCGATCGCTGCGGCGAGCGCGTGCTGCGTCAGCGGGACGCCGGCGCGGTTGAGCAGGAACGCGTCGTCGAACGCATGAGCGAGCGCCAGGACGACGGCGCCGCTGAACACGAGCGCCTCGGTGGTTCGGGTGGCGCGGGAGCGGAGTTGGGAGAGCATGCGCGGAGCGTGCCGTCAGCACGCCCCGCGCACGATGGAGCCCACAGGTGTCCGTCAGGAACTCAGAACCCGCGGCGGGGTGCGGCTCTCCGCACCTACGAAACGATGAGGAAGCGCATCTGCACGTCGCCGAGCGCCACCGCGTCGCCGTCGCGCAGGGTGGCCTGGCCAACCCGCTCGCCGTTGACGTGCACACCGTTGAGGCTGCGGTCGTCGAGCAGCACGACCTCACCCTCGCGGCAGGTGATGACGGCGTGGCGGCGCGATACCGAGCGGTCCTCGAGGACCACGTCGGCACCAATCCCGCGGCCGAGGCGCAGGGAGCCCTCGCCGACCGCGATGACCACGACCTCGCCGCCGTCCTCGATCGCGAGGTAGCGGCCAGGGACAAGTTGCTCAGCCGTCAGGGCGGCATTGCGGCGCACGCGGTCGCTGACGCGGGGGCGCGAGTGAGTGACCTGCGTCGGGGCGTCTGTGATGGGGGGTGCGAGCGTCATGGGTGAAGTGTCGGCAGCCAACCCAAGCGCTAGATAAGTTCTTCGCCCCATTAGGGTCCCCGCGATGCGCATCCTCGTCACCGGCGCGCGCGGGAAGGTCGGCTCGGCCACCGTGGACGCGCTCCACCAGGCAGGCCACGCCGTCACGGCCTGCGATCTCGGCCGCCCCGTCTTCGAGGCGCCGCCGCCCGGAGCCCCCTCATACGTCCAGGCCGACCTCACCGACGCCGGCGACGCGTTCGCCGTCGTGCGCGGCCACGATGCCGTGATCCACGCCGCCGCGCTGCCCGAGCCGACCCGCAACCCGGCGAGCACCGTCTTCCAGAACAACCTCATGAGCGTCTTCAACACGCTCGAGGCCGCCGTCCGCTGGGGCGTGCCGCGCTACGTCAACGTCTCGAGCGAGACGGTGCCCGGCTTCTTCTTCCCCGAGCGGCCGTTCCTGCCCGACTACGCGCCGGTCGACGAGGAGCACCCGATCCGCCCGCAGGACCCCTACGCGACCGCGAAGTACTTCTCCGAGCTGCTGATGGACGCCGCAATGCGCCGCTCCGACATCCGCTGCCTGACCATCCGCCCCAGCTGGGTGCAGTGGGAGGGCAACTACGCGCACAACCTCGGCCCGGCCTTGCGCGACCCCGAGGCCGCGCCGAGCGCCTCGCTGTGGGCCTACATCGACGTCTACGACCTCGCCGACGCGCTGGTGCTCGCCGCGCAGTCCGACCTCGACACCCACGAGGTCTTCTACATCGCGAGCCCGGACAACCACGCCAACCGGCCGCTGGTCGACATCGTCCGCCACCACCACGGCGACAAGATCGAGATCCGGGAGCCCCTCCCCCGCCCCGACGCGTCGGGCCTCAGCATCGCCAAGGCCGAGCGCCTGCTCGGTTACGCACCCAGCCGCTCGTGGCGCGACTACGTGTCCGAGGACGGCGAGTTGCTCGACGCCGCCCGCGAGCGGTTCGAGCGCGAGGACACCGGCGTTCAGCGCGGGCGCGCGGTGGGCTGAGCGGCGTCGCTCACCGCGACGACCGGCGCGCCGGTCGCGTGCGGCACCACGTGCGGGTCGACCTGCGCCGCGGCATAGGCGGCGTCCTGGTCGAGCGTCTCGTCGCGCAGCAGGCCCTCGACGAGCGACTCGAGCTTGTCGCGGTGCTCGGTCAGCAGCGCGGTGACCTGCTGGTGGCTCTCCTCGACGATCCGCTGGACCTCCTGGTCGATCAGCCGCTGCGTCTCCGGTGACACCTCGGAGGAGCCCGGGAGCAGCGGCCCGTTCATCTCAGAGGGCAGCACGGCGATCGGCCCGATGCTGCGGCTCATTCCCCAGCGGCCGACCATCGCGCGGGCGATCCCGGTCAGCTGCTGGATGTCGGACTCCGCGCCGGTCGTGATCGTCCCGTAGACGAGCTCCTCCGCCACGCGCCCACCGAGTGCGACCTTGATCTTGGCCAGCAGGTAGGCCTCCTCGTAGTTGGCCTTGTCGAGGTCGGGGGCCGAGAGCGTGACGCCGAGCGCCATGCCACGCGGGATGATCGAGACCTTGCGGACGGGGTCGGCGCCGGGCGTGAGCATCCCGACGATCGCATGGCCGCCCTCGTGGTAGGCGACGCGCTTGCGGTCCTCCTCGGACAGCACGGTCCCGCGCGGGGCGCCGAGCACGATCTTCTCCAGCGCGTCGGTGAAGTCGGCGAGCTGGACCTTCTCGTGGTTGCGCCGCGCCGCCGTCAGCGCCGCCTCATTGGCGAGGTTGGCCAGGTCGGCACCCACCATGCCCGGCGTCGTAGCGGCGATGCGGTCGAGGTTGACATCGTCGGCCAGCGGCAGCGAGCGCGTGTGGACCTCGAGGATCTTGCGGCGGCCGTCCTTGTCGGGCGGCGGCACGGCGACGCGGCGGTCGAAGCGCCCCGGGCGCAGCAGCGCGTTGTCGAGGATCTCGGGGCGGTTGGTGGCACCGAGCACGATCACCGCGACGTTGGACTCGAAGCCGTCCATCTCGGTGAGGATCTGGTTGAGCGTCTGCTCGCGCTCATCGTTGCCGCCGCCGAAGCCGACGCCCTGCGAGCGGGAGCGCCCGATGGCGTCGAGCTCGTCGATGAAGATGATCGCCGGCGAGGCCTCCTTGGCCGTCTTGAACAGGTCACGGACGCGCGAGGCGCCGATGCCGACGATCGCCTCGACGAACTCCGACGCCGAGATCGAGAAGAACGGCACGTTCGCCTCCCCCGCCACGGCCTTGGCCAGCAGGGTCTTGCCGGTGCCGGGGAGCCCGGAGAGCAGGACGCCGCGCGGGATCCGGCCGCCGAGCTTGTGGTAGCGGTCGGGATTCTTGAGGAAGTCGACGATCTCGGTCAGCTCGGCCTTTGCCTCGTCGATGCCCGCCACGTCGGAGAAGGTCACGCGCTGCTCGCCGCCCTCGACCCGGCGCGCGCGCGAGCGCGAGAACGCGCTCAGTCCACTCACCCCGCCGCCGCCGGCGCGCCGGGCGAGGAACACGAACAGGCCGACGAGCAGGAGCACCGGGCCGAAGCCGAGCAGGATGTTGGTCAGCAGGCCACCGGAGTTGATCGGCTTGGCCTGGACGATGACGTCATGCTCTTGCAGCAGGTCCGAGAGCTCATCGGTGTTCGCGAAGGTCGGGACCTCGGTCTCGAAGTTCTTGGCCGCCTTGGCCTTCGAGTCGTCGGGCGGCTTGACCGCCTTCTTGAACTCGCCCTCGACGGTCTCGCCCTTCGAGGAGATGCGTTTGACGTTGCCGGCCTCGACCTGGGCGCGGAAGGTCGGGTTGTACGGGATGTCGATCGAAGGCTCGCGGCCCGGTCCCAGGAACGCGACGCTGGCGTAGTTGAGCGCCAGCAGCACGAGCACGATGACGATGAAGCGCGGGCGCGGCATCGACAGGCGGCCGCGCGGCTTGCCGCCCTCGGGCGACTCCGGCTTGTTGCTGCCCGTCGGGACGCGCGGGCGACGTTCGTACTCGGCCATCGGCCCGGGATTCTCGCAGGACGCGGCTAATGTTTCATAAGCGACCGTCGTCCGCGCTCGGGCGGCGGAACTTTCATCAGCCGCTCGTCGAAGTCGCGCAACTCCGGGCGCAGCTCGAGATCCGCCACCGGCGGGAACGCCTCGACGGGCGTGCCGTCCTTCCACACCACCTGATGCGGCTTGCCGCCGATGATCGTGTCCGCCGACCAGCGGCCCTGGATCTGGCGCGCGAGCCGGATCGCCAGCAGGCGGTCGGTGCGGCGGCCGCTCCAGCGGTCGTAGCGCTCGCGCAGCGCCGGCTCGGCGCGCGTGGCGGCCTTGGCCGCGGCGGCTGCGGCCGCGCCCTGCACTGCCTTGTTGCGTGCCACCGCCTTCGCAGCGGCCGAGATCGCGCGCGCGGCGTTGCTCACAGTGCCGTCCAGGTCGCCTTCACGCCGCCGCCCTGCGCCATGTTCACGACCTTCGAGTCCTCGCCGAGCGCGACCCGCGTGAGCCCGCCGAGCACGGTCGCCGCGTCCCCGCCGTCGTGCGCGATCAGCGGCCGCAGGTCGATCCGCCGCGGTGCCAGCTCGCCGTCGAACAGCGTCGGGTGGCGCGAGAGCTCGACCATCTCCTGGGCGACGAAGTCCTCCGGGCGCGCCTCGATGTCCTCGCGCGCGCTCTCGGCCTCCTCTCCGATCAGCACGCCCTCGCCGCCGACGCGGTCGCGGACCTTGACGACCATCTCCCCCAGCCGCCCGAGCGCATCCTCGCGCGCGTCGTCGTCGGTCAGGTCGTAGGAGCGCGCGGGCGCGATCACCGGCTCCTCGTCGAGGTAGAAGCGGATCATGTCCTCCACGTAGACGTGGGCGAGCTTGTCGTCGGCGATCCCGACGCCGGGCGGGTTGACGACCGTCACCGTGCCGCGCCGGATCGGCTCGAGCAGCTTCTCGGCGAGGGTGCTCGGGGAGCCGTCCTCGTCGCGCAGCAGGTGGTAGTTCGAGCGGCGGTAGATGACGTCGACCTCGCGGCGGCGGCCGTCGACATGGGCGTAGACGCGGCCCTCGCGCTGGCGGAGGTCGTCGAGCGTGACCATCGGCACCCCGAGGCGGAAGGCGACCTCGGAGATCTCCCACTGGGCGTCGTTCTCGAAGCCGTCGCCCAGCACGACGATCGACGGGTCGCCGCGGCCGTCGGGCGCCACCGAGCGCAGGATCGCCTTGAAGCGCTCGTCCGACTCGCCGCGCGCGGGCGAGTGGTCGGGCAGCCCGCTGTCGAGCAGGTCGGCCACCGCCTCCCACGCCAGCGGGGCGAAGCCGAGCCCGGTCGGCATCCGCACGTTGTCCTCGAGCACGTTGAACTGGCCGTCGGCGCCGCGGACGACGTCGAGCCCCGCGAAGCCGGCCCACACCGGTACCTCGACGCCCTGCATGTCGGGCTCGTAGAACGCGCCGTCCTCGATCAGGCGCGCCGGCACGACGCCGGCCTCGACGATCCGGCGCTCGCCGTAGGCGTCGCGCAGGAAGGCGTCGAGCGCGCGCACCCGCTGGGCGAGCCCGCGGTCGAGCGTCTCCCACTCCTCGGGGGTGAACATCCGCGGCACGGCGTCGATCACGAACGCGTCCGGGCCGGTCGAGCCGTAGCGGACCTCGCGCTCGAGCACGCGCTCGCGCAGCCGCCGGCCGAGCTCGCTCAGGTCGTGCTGGGCGAGCGCCTCGAGCGCGGCGCGGTAGTGCGGGCGCGGCTCACCCGAGTCCTCGTACGCCTCGTCGTAGTACTCCCCCACGCCCGCGAGCCTACCCACGGCTCCGCCGGCTCAGCGGCTGGGGGCCGGCGGCGCGAGGAGCGTCGCCACGGCTGCCGGGATCACGGCGGCGCAGGCCGCCAGGAGCAGAGCGCCGGCCAGGAACGTCGTGTGGCCGTCCAGACGCGGACCGAGCGGCGCCACCGCGACCGCGACCACGAGCAGGACGCAGACCGAGATCCCCGCCGCTGCCAGCGCCAGCCAGCGCGTTCGCCGCCGCGCGCCGGTGGCCGCGCGGCCACGCTCCAGCACGGCCACGACCACCCCGGTCCAGGCGCCGGCCACCAGCATGCCCCCGGCGACGTCGCTGGGGTGATGGGAGCCGATCACGAGGATCGAGTAGGCCGTCGCCAGCACGCCAAGGGCACCCGCGACGACGGCGTACGGCCGCAGGGCGACGGGCGCGACGAGCACGACGCAGAGCGCGAGCGAGGTGGCTGCGGTCAGGTGCCCGCTGGGGAAGCTCGCTTCGGGCAGCCACATCGGCTCCCTCGGGGCGGCGGTCAGGATCTTCAGCGCCTGCGTCGTCAGGTTGGCCCCGAGGCACACCACGCCCACCGCCACCGCCATCCGCAGGCGGCCCAGCCACAGCGCTGCGACCATCACGATCAGCACGGCAACCGCGTACGGGCGCTCGTTGAAGAAGTGCGAGACGAAGCTCGCGGCGGCCCAGGTCGAGGGGGTGCTCAGCGACAGGAAGCCGTCGAGCACGCGCTGGTCGGCGCGTTCGGTCGCGCCGAGCTCGAACGCGGCGAGGTAGAGCGCGACGAGGCCGGCGACGCACGCCGCCGCCCCGAGCAGTGCGTTGACGGCGCGATCACCCACCCGACCCACGGTAGCCGAGGCGGAGCCGCGCCTAGGCAGGCTGCGCCTCCGGCAGACCGAGCTCTTCCACCGCTGCGTCGCGCATCATGTACTTCTGGACCTTGCCGGTGACGGTCATCGGGAACTCGTCGACGAAGACCACGTACTTCGGCACCTTGTAGTGGGCGATCTTGCCCGAGCAGAACTCGCGCAGCTCGTCCTCGGTCAGCGACGCGCCCTCGCGCAGGATCACCGACACCATCACCGCCTCGCCGTAGCGCGGGTCGGGCACGCCGTAGACCGCGGCGTCGGAGATCGCGTCGTGGGTATAGAGGAACTCCTCGATCTCGCGCGGGTAGACGTTCTCGCCGCCGCGGATGATCATGTCCTTCGATCGGCCGACGATCTTCACGTAGCCCTCGTCGTCCATCGTCGCGAGGTCGCCGGTGTGCATGAAGCGCGAGGCGTCGATCGCCTCGCTCGTGCGCTCCGGGTCCTCCCAGTAGCCGAGCATCACGCGAGTAGCCGCGGGTGCACAGCTCGCCCGGCTCGCCGCGCGGCACGAGGCGGCCGGTCTCCGGGTGGACGACCTTCACCTCGACATGCGGGTGCACCCGCCCGACGGTGCCGACGCGGCGCTCGAGCTCGTCCTCGGCGGTCGTCTGGGTTGAGACGGGCGAGGTCTCCGTCATGCCGTAACAGATGGTCACGCCCTCCATGTTCATCCGGTCGATGACCTTGCGCATGACCTGCTCGGGACAGGGCGAGCCGGCCATGATCCCGGTCCGCAGCGAGGACAGGTCGTGGCCGTCGAAGCTCGGGTGCTCGAGCTCGGCGATGAACATCGTCGGCACCCCGTAGAGGCTCGTGCAGCGCTGCTCGGCGATCGCCGCGAGCGTGGCCTCGGGCTCGAACGAGGGTGCCGGGATGACCATGCAGGCGCCGTGGGAGACGCAGCCGAGGTTGCCCATGACCATGCCGAAGCAGTGGTAGAAGGGCACCGGGATGCAGACCCGGTCCTCCTCCGTGTAGCGGCAGAACTCGCCCACGAAGTAACCGTTGTTGAGGATGTTCGAGTGCGAGAGGGTGGCGCCTTTGGGCCGGCCGGTGGTGCCGCTCGTGTACTGGATGTTGATCGGCTCGAAGGCGTCGAGCTCAGGCCACTCGACCGCGTCCGGCGCGTCGTCGAAGAGGCCCTCGCCGATGTACAGCACGTGCTCGAGATCCGGGAGGTCGTCACGGACCTCGTCGATCATCGCCCGGTAGTCGGAGGTCTTGAACGCCGTCGCGGAGACGAGCGCCTTGCAGCCCGACTGCCGCAGCGCGTAGGCCAGCTCGGTGGTGCGGTAGGCCGGGTTGATGTTGACGAGGATCACGCCGAGCTTGGCGGTCGCGAACTGGGTCGACGACCCACTCGGCGCAGTTGGGTGCCCAGATCCCCACCCGGTCGCCCTTGCCCAGGCCGAGGCCGGCGAGTGCGCGCGCGGCGCGATCGACCTCGTCGGCGAGCTCGCGATAGGTCCAGTGGACGCTCTGGTGGCGCACCACGAGCGCGTCGCGATCGGGGTACGTCGCGACGGCGCGGTCGAAGTTCTCGCCGATCGTCTCCCCGAGCAGTGGGGTGGTTCCGAGTCCCTGCGAGTACGACAGCGCCATCCGGTCCCTCCTCAGCGTCCTGCGATCAACCTCCGTCGGAGCAGCTTCTCAGCCGGGCGCAGCGGCCACAAGAGACCGAACCGCTCCGCGGTGGCGATCCCCTCGGCGGCAATCGAGAGCGCCGAGCTGTCAGAGCCTTCGAAGGCGCCCTTCTCGATCAGCTCGAGGTACCACTCGACGGTCGCCGTGACCGTCTGCGCGAGCGGGCGCGGGCGGTAGCCGAGCTCGCGCTTGGCCTTGGCGGAGGTGAAGCGCCAGTCCTGGCCCATCAGGCCGAACGCCTCGGCGGAGATGGCGCCGGGCAGCCCGAGCCGCTCGCGGAGGCGGGCGATGTGGCCCGCCTCGGCGGGGACGACCAGCAGCGGGTGGTGGAGGCCGGAGGCGTGGGCGACCATGTCGATCAGCTCGGCCCACGGGCGGTTGTGGCCGCCGAGGATGTAGCGCTCGCCGGGGTTGCCCTTGTCGGCGGCGAGCAGGTGGCCGGTGGCGACGTCCGCGACGTCGACGAAGTTGATCGGGGCGTCGAGCACCGCGGGCAGGCGCCCGCGCAGGTAGTTGCCGACGATCCGGGTCGAGGTCTCGCCCGGCTGGGAGGTGTCGACCGGCACGCCGAGCACGTAGGCGGGGTTGACGACGACGACCTCGACCCCGAGCCGCTCGCCGGCGGCGATCGCCTCGCGCTCGCCGCCGCGCTTGGCGTCGGCGTAGACGAGCCCGAGGCCGTCCTCGGGGTACGGGTTCTCCTCGTCCGCCGGGCGGCCGTTGGCGGTGCCGACGGCGGAGATCGTCGAGGTGAGCACGACGCGCTTGACGTCCTCCATCGCGGCGGCCTCGACGGCGACGAGCGGGCCGCGCTGGTTCAGCTCCCACACCTTCTCGACCGGCTTGGAGGCGACGAAGCCGGCGACGTGGAAGACGGTGTCGCAGCCGCGCATGGCCTTGCGCATCGCCTTGAGGTCGAGGATCTCGCCCTTGACGGGCTTGACGTCGAGGTCGCCGAGGCGCGGCAGGCGATCGGGGTTGCGGTAACCGGCGCGGACGTCGTCGCCGCGCTCGACGAGCGCGCGGGTGACGTGGGCGCCGACGAAGCCGGTGGCGCCGGTGACGAGGACGGGCATGGCAGTGATCCCTACCCGATTACGATGCGCCGATGCGCCGGGTCATCGCCTTCGACGTCAACGAGACGTTGCTCGACCTGCGGGCGCTCGACGGGCTGTTCGGGGACGCCGCGGCCCGGAAGCGGTGGTTCGGGCAGATGCTCCAGCTCGCGTTCGTGGGCGTGATCACCGACCGGTACGTGGACTTCTCCACCGCGCAGCGGGCGGCGCTGAAGATGCTCGGCGACGGCCCCGACCCCGACGAGGTCGCGGCCGCGATGCGCTCGCTGCCGCCGCATCCGGACGCGGCGCCGGCGCTCGACCGCCTGCGCGAGGGCGGGCTGACGCTGTGCTCGCTGACGAACTCGTCGCTCGAGGTCTCGACCGCGCAGCTCACCCACGCGGGCATCGCCGACCGCTTCGAGGCGATCCTGTCCGCCGACACGGTGCGCAGGCTGAAGCCCGCGCCGGAGCCCTACCGCCACGTGGCCGAGACGTTCGGCGTCGACATCGGCGACGTGACGCTCGTGGCCTGCCACGCGTGGGACTGCGCCGGCGCGCTCGCCGCCGGCTGCCAGGCGGCGTTCGTGTACCGGCCGGGAATGGCGCTCTTCCCGGTGGGCGAGCAGCCGAGCGTCGTGGGCGGCGACCTCGACGAGGTCGCCGCCCAGCTGCTCGGCGCCCCCTAGCGGATGCGCACCCGAACGGCCTTGCGGCCCGGCACCCGCAGCAGGTAAGTCCCCTTCAGCCGCGCCACCTTGACGATCGAGCTCAACGGCGCCGACTCGCGCGCGATCTTCCGCCTGGACGGCAAGCGCGAGGTGCTGATCAAGCTCCACCCCGACCAGGCGGCGTCGCACACGACGAGCCCGGACGGCAAGACGATCACCTACGAGCAGATCCCGGGCACCGTGCCCGAGGGGACCGGCGACTCGGTGTTCGCCGGCTTCTACCTGCCCGGCGACGACTTCGGCTGGGTGAGCGTGCGCTTCAGCACGGCCTGAGCGGCGAAGTAGCCGCACATGCCGTGAACGCCGCCGCCGGGCGGCGTCGCCGACGAGCAGATGAACAGCCGCGGGTCGGGCGTCGCGTAGGGCACGGGGCGCACGACCGGGCGCGTGAACAGCTGGGTCAGGTCCATCCGGCCGCCGTTGATGTCGCCGCCCACGTAGTTGGGGTTGTAGGCCTCCATCTGCGCGGCGTTCATCGACGCGCGCGCGAGGATGCGGTCGCGGAAGCCGGGCGCGAAGCGCTCGACCTGGCGCTCGATCGCGCTCGGTCATGTCGCGGTCCGAGCCCGACGGCACGTGGCAGTACGCCCAGCCGACGTGCTTGCCCTCCGGCGCGCGGCTGGGGTCGCAGACCGTCGGCTGGGAGAGCAGCACGTACGGGCGCTCGGCGTGCTGCCCCGACGTCGCGGCCGCCTCGCTCGCCGCCAGCTCCTCGAACGTGCCGCCGACGTGCACGGTGCCCGCCCGCGCGCAGTCCGGCGCCGTCCACGGGATCGGGCCGTCGAGCGCCCAGTCGAGCTTGAAGACGCCGGGGCCGTAGCGGTAGCGCTCGAGCGCGCGGCGGTAGCGATCCGGCAGCCGGTGGCCGGCCAGCGCGACGACCTGGCGCGGGGTGAGGTCGAACAGCACGGCGCCCGCGTCGTCGAGCTCGTCGACGCGCTCGACCCGGTGGCCGGTGACGATCTCCGCGCCGTGGGCGCGCGCGAGCGAGGCGAGCGCGTCGGCTACCGCCTGCGAGCCGCCGCGCGCCACCGGCCAGCCGACGTGGTGGCCGGTGAGGATGAGCACGAGCGCGACCGCGGAGGTCGGCGGGCGGTCGAGCCGCAGCATCGAGTGCGCCGCGTGCCCGGCGATCAGCGCCCGCGCGCGCGGGTCGTCGAAGCGGCGCGCCAGGAACTTGGCCGAGGGCAGGCCGAGCAGGCCGAAGCGCGTCAGGGCGAGCGGGTGCCGGGTCGGGCGCAGCGGGCCGAGGATCGCCGGCAGCAACTTCTCGGCGTCGCGCACGAGCGGCGCGACGAGCTTGCGGTAGGCGTCGCCGTCAGCGCCGCCGATCGAGGCCGCCGTCTCGTCGATCGAGCGGGCGGAGGCCACCGCCGTGCCGTCGTCGAGCGGGTGCGCGAGCGGCAGCTCGGGCTGGACGAGCTCGAGCCCGTGCTCGGCCAGCGGCAGCTCGCGCAGGAACGGCGAGGCGAGCGGGTGCGGGTGGACGGCCGAGCAGACGTCGTGGATGAAGCCGGGGAGGGTCAGCTCCGCCGAGCGCGACCCGCCCCCGATCGTCTCCGCCGCCTCGAGCACCCGCACCGAGCGCCCGGCGCGAGCCAGGGCGATCGCCGCCGCCAGGCCGTTCGGGCCCGCGCCGACGACGACCGCGTCAGGCAAACAACCGCCTCATCCCGCGCACCGGCGCGCCGAGCATGTACAGCGTCGAGCGGATCGCGGAAGAGTGCCAGACGTTGCGCCACTTGGACCACTGGCGCTTCTTGTCGACGCACACCACCTGGGTGTCGATCTCGGCCTCGGGCTGGCCGAACTCCGCGGCGACCGCGCCCAGCGTGTGCTGCCAGAAGCGGTCCTCCTGCTTGTGGCCGCCGAACGTCAGCCCCATCTCGAAGATCGGGTCCGACGCCCGCATCAGCACCTGCGCCTGGGCGACCGTCTCAGCGTCGACCTCGGTCGCGCTGAACGTGATCCAGCCGGCGAACATGTGGCCCTGCGGCGTCATCAGGGTGAACGACTCCTCGTCCGCGTACAGCACCATCACGCCGGTCGAGAGCTTCATCTTGCCCGGCAGCGTCATGCCGATCAGCGCGACCTCGCCGGGCGCGATGCCGGTCAGCGGCGCGTAGAAGCTGTTGCCCTCGGGCCAGAACTCCGGGAAGCGCTGCTTCCAGGTCGCGATCAGGTCCGTGGCGGACACCGTCTCCTGCGGCAGACGCACCTGGTAGGTCTTCTGCCACATCTTCCCGAAGCCCTGGATCGGGCCGGCGAGCCGCTTGCCCTCGACGTTGATCGCCACGGCGCCCTCGGGCACCTCGGCGACGTTCAGCGTCGAGACCTTCTTGGCCCAGTTCGTGGCGTCGCGCGCCGCGGCCTTCTCGTTCACGTCGCTCATTGCGAGCTCCTCTATGCGGCGCCCGCCGCGGCCAGCGCGCCGGACTCGTCGTCGTGGATCCCGACCGCCTCGTCGAGGCGGGTCAGCTCGAAGATCTGCGCGTAGTGGTCCGAGAGGCCGAACGCGAGCAGCTGCTGCGAGTGCCGGTTGGCGCGCACGAGCAGGGTCACCAGCAGGCCGATCCCACCACTGTTCATGTACGAGAGATCGGTGAAGTTGAGGACGATCGCCTTCGCGTCGCCCGCCTCCTCGTAGGCGGTCATCAGGACGGCTTCCGAGCCGGCCGTGACGTCGCCGCGGATGTCGACGATGGCCGCCGGGCCCTCCCGGCGAACCTCGAACGTCGCGGTGGCCTCAGGCATCCCTGCTCCCTTCCGCGCCGCGGACGGCGCTGTCCTCGTCTGGGTTGATCGCCAGGAAGTCGGCGAGCCGGGTGATCTCGAAGATCTCCCGGTAGTGGGGGGTCAGTCCGTAGGCCCGCACCTCGATCCCGGCCGCGCGGGCGCGGGCGAGCAGCCCGACGATCAGCGCGATGCCGGTGGAGTTGATGTAGCCGGCGCCCTCGAAGTTGAGGACGACGGCGTCGGCGGGCTCGGCGACGGCCTGCTGCCAGGCGGCCTCGAGCGCCTCCTCGGCGCCGCGGTTGACGTCGCCGGAGAGGTCGATCACGGCGACCCCGTCACGCCGGCGCACCGCCGGGATCTCACTCGTCGCCATCGTCATCTCCCTCCAGGCGGAGGCCGAGCTCGAGGGTGTGGTGCTCCCCGTCGCTCGTCTCGCGCGTCTCGTCGACCATGTTCTCGATCAGGAAGAGGCCCCAGCCGCGCGGGCGCTGCAGGCCCTCGAGCTTGGCCTCGATGTCGGGCATCTCGCGCTCGGACTCCGGCGGCGCGCCGCCGAGGTCGGTGATCTGGACGCGGACGCGGCCGTCGCCGGTGAGCACGCGGACGTTGACCGGGCGGTCGTCGCGGTAGCCCGAGCCGTGCTCCATCGCGTTCATCGTCGCCTCGCCGACCGCGGTCTTGAGGCGCTCGAGGCGGCTGTCGGCGATGCCGAGGCCGGCCACCGCCTCGCTCACGCGGGCGATCGCCAGGCGCTCGTTGCCCTCGGCGCTGGGGACCTCGAACTCGGCGAGCACGTCCGCGGGGACGGCGCCGTTGAGCATGTGGCCCGCGCCAGGCGAGCGCTGGAGCACGACCATCGTGATGTCGTCCTCCTGCTCGGCGTCCGGGCCGGTGTGGGCGTGCAGGTCGGAGAGCACGCGGTCGATCAGCTCGCCGCCGCCGGGGTAGTCGGCCACGCACTGCTTGAGGCGCGGGAAGCCGAACATCTCGCGGTCGGGGCTGTGCGCCTCGACGACGCCGTCGGAGTGCAGCAGCAGCGAGTCGCCGGGCTGCAGGACGGTCTCCTTCTCCTCGTAGGGCATGCCGGGCATGAGGCCGAGCGGCATGCCGCGTGCGCGCAGCTCCTCGGAGCCCTCGGCGGTCTTGACGTACGGCAGGTCGTGGCCGGCGTTGGCGAAGCGGAAGTGGCCGGTCTCGGGGTCGAGCACGCCGTACAGGCAGGTGACGAACATCTTCTCCGGCATGTCCGGGCACAGGTGCTCGTTGACGCGCTCGAGCGTCTCGCCGGGCTCGACGAGCCGCTGGGCGGAGGCGCGCAGCACGCTGCGGGTGGCGGCCATCACGAGCGCGGCGGGGACGCCCTTGTCGGTGACGTCGCCGACCACGAACCCGACCTTGCCGCCGGGGAGCGGGATGACGTCGTAGAAGTCGCCGCCGACCTCGCGTGCGGGGCGGTAGTACGCGGCGACCTGCCAGCCGGAGAGCTCGGGCAGCTGCTTGGGGAGGAAGTTCTGCTGGATCAGCTTGGCGACCTCGAGCTCCTGCTCGAAGCGCTGGCGCGTGGCCGCCTCGGCCTGCTGCTGGCGGACGAGCTGGCCGACCCGCAGGGCCGGCGCGGCCTGGGCGGCGAGGTTGTCGAGCAGCTTGCGGTCGTCGGAGGAGTACTCCTGCTCGGACAGCCGCGGCCCGAGGTTGAGCACGCCGATCAGCTCGCCCTGGCTGACGAGCGGGACCGCGAGCTTGATGCCGGCGGCCTTCAGCTCGGCGAGCGCGGGCGAGTCGAGCTCGAGCGCCTCGATGTCGACGGCGCCGCTCGCGCTCTGCAGGTAGGCGAGCAGCGGGTCGTTCGGCGCGATGTCGATCGGCGCCGCCTCGTCCGCGCCCGCGGCCGTCGTGACCTCGGGCGCGAGCTCCTCGTGCGGAGCGCGCCGGAGGCGGCGGCGGAAGGTGCGGGTCAGGCCGGTCATGTCGCGGTCCTTTCTACGGGCCATGCGTCCGGGAATCGTTACGAGGGAGCCACAGCGTCACGTGGGCGGGCTGGACGGTCTGCCCGACGACGCCCACGAGCTCGGCCTGCAGCGCGTCGAGGTCGAGCTCGTCGCGCAGCCGGCCGCCGAACGCCTCCAGCGTCCGCGCCGCGTCGTAGCGGCGGCGGTAGAAGCGGCGGTCGACCGCCGCCTGGATCCGCGCCCGTGCGGGCCGGAACAGCGCGGCCACCGCCAGCGTCGAGATCGCGATCGCCAGGTTCGACGTGCCGAGCGTGAGCCCGATCAGCAGCACCAGCGCCAGGTAGGTCGCGCCGAGCGTGGCGGTCAGCGCGCCGTAGACCAGCGTGCGGTTGATGACGACGTCGATGTCGTAGAGCCGGTGGCGCAGGATCGCCGCGCCGATGGTCAGCGGAAGCCCGAAGGCGACGAGGCCGAGGAAGCACGTCCACCCGATCGCCCCAACGGCGTAGAGGCCGTGGCCGATCAGGCTGATCGCCGCCAGCACCAACGACGCAAGCATCAGCAGGCAGACGTAGGCGAACCACTTCAGCTGCTGGCGCTCGACCCCCCGCGAGCGCCGCATCCGCGTGACGAGCGCGGCGATCCCGATCAGCGCGGGAACGCCGTAGACGACCACGCTCGCCGATGCGATCGCCGCCATGACGTCGCCGGCCACGCCCGGCAGCGCGTAGGGGTTGGGCCACGTCCCTGCGGCCTCGGTGTCGAGCACGCGGTCGCCGAAGGCGCGACCCAGAATCCCGAGCGCGAAGACGCCGACGGCCAGCCAGGCCGCGGGGCGCCAGCGTGGTGAAGGGAGCCTGCCGTCGGGGAAGCAGGAGCGGGATCCCCACCGCGACGAACCCGATCCAGACGTCCGCGATCCAGTCGTCGAGCCACATCGCCACGAGCGGGGGATCCTCCGCGGTCGACGTGTAGCCGATCAGCACCGAGGTGAGGGCGCTGAAGAGCACGACCGCCTCGAGGATCCAGCCGATCGGGTTGCGCGGCTGTCTGCTTGCAACCACGGCCCCGACCACCGCGAAGACCGTGAGGGCGAGCATGAAGATCCCTTCGAAGGGCTCGTCGCTGTAGGTCGCGTAGTAGCCGGCGAGCGCGGCGAGGGCGACCCAGAGGCCGAACAGGCCCCAGGCGAGGCGCGGCGCGGTCATGGTTCGATGAGGACCCCGCGACAAACGAGGTGACCACGGCGACCGCCTCATCGCTCGCTCCTGAGCCAGAGCGACACGTGCGTCGGCTGGACCGTGTCGCTGACGACCCCGCGCAGGTCGGCCCCCAGCGCCTCGAGGTCGAGCTCGTCGCGCAGGCGCCCGCCGAACGCCTCCAGCGTCTGCGTCGCGTCGTAGCGCCGGCGGTAGAAGCGCCGGTCGACCGCGCCCTGGATACGCGCGCGCGCCGGGCGGAACAGCGCCGCGACCGCCAGCGTCGAGACCGCCACCGCGAACCCCGACTCCCCCACCGCCAGCCCGACCAGCAGAACGGTGCCGAGGTAGGCGCCGCCGAGCGTCGCCGTCAGCGCGCCGTAGACCAGCGTGCGGTTGATGACGACGTCGATGTCGTACAGCCGGTGGCGCAGGATCGCGATGCCCATCGCGACGGGAACCAGCGCGAGCGAGACCGAGATGATCGTGTTGGCGAGGTCCACCGCCCGCTCGCCCACGACCGTCTCGATCGCGATTGCGATGGCCAATGCCACCCCGACCAGCGCCCCCGTGAAGGAGAGCCACTTCAGCTGCTGGCGCTCGACGTTGCGGGCGCGGCGGAAGCGGACGAACAGCGACGCGATCGAGCCGAGGATCGCCACGGCAAGCGCGGCCGGGCTCGCGTTCTGGAGCACGTCGAACAGCCCCGGTAGTGCCTCGAATCCGAGCGGGTTCACGACCGTGGAGTCCTCGAACGGTCCCGGCGCGAATGCGATCACCGCGCCCGTCATGACGACCGTGGCGGCGGCGAACCAGGCGAACGCCCGCCAGCGCGGCGACGGCAGGTGCCCGTCGGGGAACAGCAGCAGGCCGAACGTGGCGATCGGCCCGATGCCGGCCATCCACACCCAGGTCGAGAGCCAGTGCACGAGCGCGGGGGCACCGCCTTCGCTCTCCGTCTGCGCGATCGTCAGCCCGCCGATCGTGTACGCCGCGCCGCCGGAGAGCAGGATCCACCCGATCGGGTTGCCCGGCTGCCGGCTCGCGACCAGCGCGCCCATGGTCGCGAAGGCGCCGACGAAGAACGTGTAGGCGAAGGCTGAGCCCTCCCCGTCCTCAGCGGCCGCGCCGGTGACCACGACAGCGGCGAACGAGCCGACGATGGCCAGCCACAACCCCCACGCGAACCAGCGGGTCATCGCTCGATGAGGACCCCGCGACGAACGAGGTGACCACGGCGACCACCTCATCGCTCGATGAGGACCCCGCGACGAACGAGGTGACCACGGCGACCACCTCATCGCTCGATGAGGACCCCGCGACGAACGAGGTGACCACGGCGACCACCTCATCGCTCGTTCCTTAGCCACAGCGACACGTGCGCCGGCTGCACCGTCTCGTGGACGACGCCGCGCAGGTCCTCGCCCAGTGCCTCGAGGTCGAGCTCGTCGCGCAGCCGCGCGCCGAACGCCTCGAGCGTTTGCACCGCGTCGTAGCGGCGGCGATAGAAGCGCCGGTCGACGAGCGCCTGGATGCGCGTGAGGGCCGGTCGGAACAGCGCGGCGACGGCGAGCGTGGAGACCGCGACGGCGAAGCCCGACTCCCCGACGGCGAGGCTCACGAGCAGGACGGTCACGAGGTAGGTGGCGCCGAGGATGGCGGTCAGCGCCGCGTAGATCAGCGTGCGCCGGATGACGACGTCGATGTCGTAGAGCCGGTAGCGCAGGATCGCGAGGCCGGCGGTCACCGGGAGGGCGGCGAGGGCGAGCAGGCCGACGATGAACGCGGTGTCGGCGACGATGCCCGTCCCGGTCCCCGCCAGGCCCAGCGCGGCGCCGGCGATCGCCGCGTCGAAGGTGAACCACTTCAGCTGCAGCCGCTCGACGCCGCGCGCGCGGCGGAAGCGCACGACCAGCGAGGCGGCCGCCGCCAGCAGCAACGGCAGCGCCAGCACGTCGGTGACGGCGATGAGGCCGCGCACGAGCTCGTCCGCGGCGCCCTCGGCGCCGACCGGGTTCGGCAGCTCGGCCTCGCCGAGCGGCCTCGGATCGAGCGCCGATCCGAGCCCCGCCAGCGCCACCCCGACCGCGCAGACCCAGGCGACCGGCCGCCAGCGGCGCGACACGAGCCGGCCGTCGGGGAACAGCAGCAGCAGGGCGGCCGTCGCCCCGAACATCGCCACGAGCGGGAGCCAGTTGCCCAGCCAGGCCATCCATTCGTCGGCGGGGAGCGGGCCCGCCTCGGCATAGGCGCCGGCGAGCAGCCCGACCGCGAGCCCGAGACCGAGCGCGAGCAGCGTCCAACCGATCGCGTTGGAGGGCACGCGCGTCGCCACGACCGCACCCGTGGTCGCCGCGCCGAAGATCAGCAGCGTGAACTCGACGTTGGCCACGATGTCGAGCGTGTCCCCCCAGTCGAGCGCCGCGTTGATCGCCGCGGCCGGCAGCATCGCGGCGACCGCCAGGATCCACAGCACGAGCGGCAGATTCCGCCTCACGGCCTTCACCGCGCGCTCCTCAGCCACACCGAGACATGCGCGGGCTGGACCGTGTCGTGCACGACGCCGCGCAGGTCGTCGGCGAGCGCCTCGAGGTCGATCTCGTCGCGCAGGCGGCTGCCGAACGCCTCGAGCGTCAGCGCGGCGTCGTAGCGGCGGCGGAAGAAGCGCCGGTCGACGACCGACTGGATGCGCGCAAGCGCCGGCCGGAAGAGCGCTGCGACCGCGAGGGTCGAGACGGCGACGGCGAACCCCGAGTGCCCGACCGCAAGCCCGATCAGCAACACGAGCGCGAGGTAGGTCGCACCGAGGGTCGCGGTGAGCGCCGCGTAGATCAGCGTGCGCCGGATCACGACGTCGATGTCGTAGAGGCGGTAGCGCAGGACCGCGATGCCCGCCGTGATCGGCAGCGCGACGAGCCCGAACAGGCCGAGCACGAACGCGGCGTCGGCGACGAAGCCGTGGGTGACCGTCGTCACGCCCAGCCCGACTCCGACGAACGAGGCGGCGTAGGTGAACCACTTGAGCTGGAGGCGCTCGACTCCGCGCGCGCGTCGCAGCCGCACCACCAGCGCGGCCGCGGCGAGCGCCAGCGCAGGGAGCGCGAGCACATCGGTGATCGTGCCGAGCGTGTCGACGACCTCGGCCGCCGTGCCGCTCGTGGCGACCGGGTTGCCGAGGCCGCTCCCGGTCTCGTCCGGGCCCAGCGCGGCGGCAACCGCGGCCAGCCCGACGCCGGTGGCCACGAACCACGCCGCGAAGCGCCAGCGCGGCGACAGCAGATGCCCGTCCGGGAACAGCAGCAGCAGGAAGGCGGGCAGGCCATAGAGGACGGGGATCGACGGCCAGTCGCCGAGCCACGACGCCCAGCGCGCGCCGGGCAGCGGCCCGAGCGAGGTCGTCGCGCTCACCTCGGCGTAGGCGCCGCAGGCGATGGTGAACCCGACGCCCGCACCGAGGGCGAGCAGGATCCAGCCAACCGCATTGCCGGGGACCCGCGTGGCCACCAGGGCGCCGGTCGTCGCCGCGCCGGCGGCGAGCGCCATGAACCCGAGGTCAGGCACGATCGCGTTCGGGTAGTCGAGCACCGCGTTCGCGGCCGCTCCCGGGACGATCAAACCGACCGCGAGGATCCACAAGACGAGCGGCAGCCGCCTCATGCCACCTCTCCCAGCGCGTAGACAACGACCGGCGCCGGCTTGCCCTTGAGCTCGATCGTCCCGCGCGGCACGAGCCCGTCGCGGTCGAGCAGGCAGCGGGTTGCCTCGGTGACGAGCACGCTGTCGCCGGTGCGGCGGGTCGCCTGCTCGACGCGCGCCGCCACGTTGACCGGGTCGCCGATGATGCCGAGGTCGAAGCGACTGCCGCCGCCGACGGTGCCGACGATGACGAGGCCGGAGTTGACACCGACGCTGACCCGGCAGCGCTCGCCGAAGTGCGCCTCGACCGCCGCGACGATCGCGCGAGCGGCGGCGACACCGCGGTCGGCGTGGTCGGGCAGCGGATCGGGGACGCCGAACACACCGAGCATCCCGTCGCCGAGGAACTGGTGCACGCGGCCGCCGTGCTCTTCCAGCACCGGCACGGCGACGCCGAAGAACTCGTTGAGCAGCGCGACGGCCTCGCGCGCCGTCACGCGGTCGGCGAACGGCGTGAAGTCGCGGATGTCGACGAACAGCACGGTGACCATGGCGTCCTCGCCGTTCACGAGGTGCTCCTCAGCCATACCGAGACGTGCGCGGGCTGGACGGTGTCGGTGACGACGCCGCGCAGGTCGTCGGCGAGCGTCTCGAGGTCGATCTCGTCGCGCAGTCGCGCGCCGAACGCCTCGAGCGTGACCGCGGCGTCATAGCGGCGGCGGAAGAAGCGCCGGTCGACGAGCGCCTGGATGCGCCGCAGCGCCGGTCGGAACAGCGCCGCCACCGCCAGCGTCGAGACCGCGATGGCGACGTTCGACTTGCCCACCGCCAGCCCGGCGAGCAGGACGAGCGCGAGGTAGGTCGCGCCGAGCGTCGCGGTCAGCGCGCCGTAGACCAGCGTGCGCCGGATCACCAGGTCGACGTCGTAGAGCCGGTAGCGGAGGATCGCGATCCCGGTGGCCGCCGGGAGGCCGAACCCGATCAGCGCGAGCCCGGTCAGCCAGCCGGTGACCGCCACGGCGGTGAAACCGTCGCTCGAATCGGCGAAGGCCGAGCTGATGACGGCCACCGTGAGGCACGTCGCGGCGAGGATGCCCACGTACGCGAACCACTTGAGCTGCTGGCGCTCCGCGCCGCGAGCGCGGCGCAGGCGGACGACGACGGAGGCCGCGGCGAGGACGACGGCCAGCGCTCCGAGGACCAGGCTCGCCGTGTTCGCAACGTCGGACAGACCGCCCTCGACGCCGAGCGGATTGTCGATCCCGGAGCTCTGCCGCAGCTCGAGCGCGCCGGGGGCGATCGCCGTGCCGACGGCGCCGGACACCACCGAGGCGACGCCCAGCCACAGGACCGGGCGCCACCGCGGCGACGGCAGCCGGCCGTCCGGGAAGAGGAGCGGCAGGAAGATGAGCGCGAGCGAGAACCAGAGGTTCGTCGTGAACGTGCTGAGCCACGCCACCCACACCTGCCCGGGGTGCGGGGGCTCCACGACGTAGGCCTCGCCCACCTCGCCCGCGGCGAAGCAGATCGCGGTCCCGAGCAGCAACCACCCGACCGCGTTGTCCGGCCGCCGCAGCGCGATCAGCGTGCCGACGCCCGCGAAGGCGCCGAACAGGACCGCACCAAGCGCGTCGGTGTCCGCCCCCTCGAAGGCCACGAGCACGACGGCCGCCGCGGCGAGCGCGACGTAGACGGCGAGCAGGCCCCAGGCGGCGGCCCTCATGCCCCGCTCCTGAGCCACAGCGACACGTGCGCGGGCTGGACCGTGTCGTGCACCACGTCGCGCACGTCGGCGCTCAGCGCCTCGAGGTCGAGCTCGTCACGCAACCGGAGCCCGAACGCCTCGAGCGTCTGCGCCGCGTCGTAGCGGCGGCGGTAGAAGCGCTGGTCGACCGCGCCCTGGATACGGGCGCGCGCCGGGCGGAACAGCGCCGCGACGGCCAGCGTCGACACCGCGACCGCGAAGCCCGATCGTCCAACGGCAAGGCCGACGAGCAGCACGCTGCCGAGGTACGCGGCGCCGAGCGTAAGCGTGAGCGCGCCGTAGACCAGCGTGCGCCGGATCACCAGGTCAATGTCGTAGAGGCGGTAGCGCAGGATCGCCACGCCGATCGCGAGCGGCATCCCGAAGATCAGTGAGCCGAGGAAGACACTCCAGCCCACGTTGCCGATCAGCTCCCAGCCGGTCGCCTCGCTGATGGCAGCCGCGGCCAATCCGCACAGCAGCAGTCCGATCGCGTAGCCGAACCACTTGAGCTGCTGGCGTTCGACGCCGCGCGCGCGGCGGAAGCGCACCACGACGCTGGCCAGCGCGAGCAACACGAGGACGCCGAACAGCGGCCCGCCAATCGCGACGCCGGCCTCGAGCGCGTCACCCACGGGGCCGCCGATGGCCAGCGGGTTGCGAAGTGTGCCGGTCCCGTCCCAGTCGCCCTGCTCGACGCCGAACAGCGTGCCCAGCACGGCCAGTGCCACCAGCGCCAGGCCTGCCCACAGGACGGGTCGCCAGCGGCGCGAAGGCAGGCGGCCGTCGGGGAACAAGAGCGGGAGCAGCAGGCCGACGAGGCCGAACCAGACGTAGATGACCGCCTCGTTGAACCACACCACGAGCCGGACGCCGAGGCCGGGGTCGGGGTTGTCCTCGTACCGCGAGGAGATGCCGTCGCCGACCACCGAGAGCGTGACCACGAGCGCGAGGCCGAGGAGGATCGGCCCGATCGGGTTCTCCGGCCGCCGCCGCGACAGCAACGCGCCGACGCCCGCGAGCACGCCGAGCGCGAACGTGGTCAGCCCCTCGAGCTGCTCGCCGGCCTGCGCCTGCATGACCACGGCCACGACGGCCAGCGCCGCCCACACGCCGAGCAGCGGATACGCCAGGCGCCTCATCGGAGCCAAACCGAGACGTGGGAGGGCTGGACCGTGTCGCGCACCACGCCGCGGAGGTCGGTGGTGAGCGTCTCCAGGTCGAGCTCGTCGCGTAGGCGGGCCCCGAACGCCTCGAGCGTGCGCGAGGCGTCGTAGCGACGGCGGTAGAAGCGCCGGTCCACGACCGCCTGGATGCGCGTCAGCGCCGGGCGGAACAGCGCCGCCACCGCCAAGGTCGAGACGGCCACTGCGAAGCCCGACTCGCCCACGGCGAGGCTCACCAGCAGCACGCTGCCGAGGTAGGTGGCGCCCAGCGTCGCCGTCAGCACGGCGTAGACCAGCGTGCGCCGGATCACGAGGTCGATGTCGTAGAGCCGGTGGCGCAGGATTGCGATGCCGACGGCGATCGGCAGCAGCGAGATGAGGAAGCCGAACAGGACATCGCTGATCACGCCCTCAAGGAACGGCTGGAGCGGCGTGGAGAAGAACAGCAGCGAAGCGGCGTAGACCAGCCACTTGAGCTGCTGGCGCTCCTGCCCGCGCGAATGCCGGAAGCGCGCCACGAGCGAGGCGACGGCGACGAGGATCAGCCCGATCGCCACGACGCCCGCGGCGTCCACGACGGCCGTCGTATCCGCGAGCCCCAGCGGATTCTCGATGTCGGGGAAGTAGTAGAGCGGACCGGCGTTGAACGCCGTCGCGACCACGTACGCCAGCGTGACCGCGCCGATCAGCCAGACGAAGGGCCTCCAGCGCCGCGACGGCAGGCGCCCGTGCGGGAAGAGGAGGAACAGCAGCGCGGTGGCGGCCAGCAGGCTCGGCACCCAGGCCAGATCGGCGACCAGAGCCGCCAGCGCGCCGCCGGGCAGCGAGCCGGGGGCCTCGACCAGCGTGTGGGTCGCGTAGCCGAGGAACGCGAAGTCGACGGCGCGCCCCAGCCCGGTGGTGAGGAACAGCCAGCCGATCGCATTGCGCGGCTGCCGCGTCGCGATCAGCGCGCCGACGATCGGGAAGGCCAGGAAGATCACGCTGAAGACGGCGTCGAACGCGGGCGATCCGAGCGTGTTGACTTGCGGCGAGCCGCGGTTGAGCGCCGCGAACACCAGCCCGGCCGCGGTGAGTCCGACGCACAGGCCCAAGAGCCCCCAAGCGAGGCGCCTCACCTTCATCGTGATCGATTCTCTTCGGACAGGTGCTTCAGCCGCAAGGTGTCGCGCAGCCTCCTCCACGCCCGTCCGGCAATCGTTACGGCGGCCCCGTGGACTCCCGCTCGACGAGCACCGGCTCGGAGCCGAGGACCTGCGAGCGCGGCTCGCGCCCGTCGAGCAGCTCGACGAGCGTGTCGACGGCGGCGGCGCCGAGCTCCGACAGCGGCATCGCGACCGTGGTCACGGGCGGCGAGAGGTACGCCGCCACCGGCAGCTCGTCGTAGGCGATCACCGACAGGTCGGCGGGCACGGCGCGGCCGAGCTCGCGCGCGACGTGCAGCAACCCGATCGCCTGCGCCAGCGAGCTGGTGAAGACCGCGGTGAGCTGGGGGTGCTCGCGCAGCAGGCGCTCGGCCGCCTCGGCGCCGCCCGACGGGGTGAACGCGCCGCGCGCCACCGGCGGCTCGGGGAGCCCGGCCTCGGCGGCGGCGGCGAGGAACGCCTCCTCGCGTCCGCGCGCTGACTGGACGTCGCGCGGTCCGGCCAGATGGCCGATCGCGGTGTGGCCAAGTCCGGCCAGGTGCTCGTAGGCGACACGGGTCGCGCGCTCGACGTCGAGCGTCACGTTGGCCGGCGCACCGGGCACCGAGCGATTGACGAACACGTGCGGCACCGGGTGGCGGCCGAGCGCCTCGAGCAGCCGATTCTCGGGCCGGGCCGAGGCGATCAGCAGCCCGTCGACGCGGCCGCCCTCGACGAGTTCGGTGAACGCCTCGTCGGCCTCCTGGTCCTCGAAGTCCTCGGCGCACAGCAGCACGTAGCCGCGCTCGCGCGCGCGGCGGTAGGCGCCGCGGATGATCTCCACGTAGGCCGGGTTGGAGAGGTTGGGCACCAGCAGCGTGAGCGCGCCGGTGTCGGGCACGGCGAGCGCGCGGGCGACGGGATGCGGGCGGTAGCCGAGCTCCTGCGCGAGCGTGCGCACGCGCTCGCGGGTCTCGTCGCGGACCGACAGCGTCGGATCGTTGCTCAACACGCGCGAGACCGTCGACTTCGAGACCCCGGCGGCGTTGGCGACGTCCTCCAAGCGCGCGCGACCGGTCATGCGCGCACCCTAACCCGCGCACGGCTTTCGCGGTTGGGCTCGCGGCCGGATCGGGCATACTCAGATGTGATGCAGGAAACCGGTTTTGCCGAGTCCGCCGCCCGTGCGATCGCCGCCGCCGTCGTCGTCCCGGTCATCCGCACGGAGACCGCCGCAGAGGCCCTGGAGGTCGCCGAGTGGGCGATCGAGCAGGGGCTCCCCGCGCTCGAGCTGACGGCGACGACGCCGGGCTGGGTCGACGCGCTCCGCCACCTGCGCGAGCGCTCGCCGGACACGTTCATCGGCGTCGGCACGCTGCGCACCGCCGACGACGCGCGCCTGGCCTGCGCCGAGGGCGCCGGCTTCCTCGTCAGCCCCGTCCCCGCGCCCGCCGTCGCGACGATCGGCGCCGGCCGCGGCGTGCTGACGATCGGCGGCGGCTTCACGCCCGCCGAGGTGCTCGCCGCCGCCGACGGCGGCATCGCCAAGCTCTTCCCCGCGCACGCGGTCGGTCCGCGCTACCTGCGCTCGGTGCTCGCCGTCGCGCCGCCGGGCACGCGCGTGGTGCCGACCGGCGGGATCGCGCTCGACGACGTCCAGGGCTGGCTCGACGCGGGCGCCTACGCGGTCGGGATCGGCAGCGAGCTGCGCCCGACGCGCCGAGCACGCCGAGCGCCTGCAGGAGCTGCGCGGGGCGGTGAAGGCATGACGCGCGTCGCCGTGATGGGCGAGTGCATGATCGAGCTCAGCCACCTCGACGACCGCACGCTCGCGCTCGGCTACGCGGGCGACGTCTACAACGTCGCGGTCAGCCTGGCGCGCTGGGGCACCGAGGTCGCGTTCGTCTCGCGGCTCGGCGACGATCACCACAGCGCGGCGATGCTCGAGGCCTGGCGCGAGGAGGGCCTCGACACGAGCCTCACCGACCAGCTCCCCGGCTACGCGCCCGGGCTCTACATGATCCGCACCGACGGCGACGGTGAGCGCTCGTTCACCTACTGGCGCTCGGCCTCGCCCGCGCGCGAGCTGCTGGCCGACGACGCCCACGCGGAGCACGTCCGCACCGGGCTCGCGGGCACCGACTGGCTGCTGCTGTCGGGCATCTCGCTGTCGCTGCTGTCCGACGCCGCCCACGCGCGCCTGCTGGCGCTGCTCGACGCGCTGACCGCCGCGGGCACGCGCGTCGCCTTCGACTCCAACTACCGGCCCGCCGGCTGGCCCGACGCCGCCACCGCCGCCGCGCGGATGGATGAAGTGCTCGCTCGCACCGCGCTCGCGCTGCCGACGCTCGACGACGAGCAGGCGCTGCACGGCGACCGCGACGCGGAGGCGACGCTGCGGCGGATCGCCGCGCTCGGCGTCGAGGAGGTCGTGGTCAAGCTCGGTGCCGACGGCGCGCTCGTCCAGGGCGAGCTCGTCCCGGCCGAGCCCGGCGTCGACGTCGTCGACACCACCGGCGCCGGCGATGCCTTCGACGCCGGCTACCTGCACGCGCGGCTCGCCGGCCTCCCACCTGTCGCCGCGGCCGCCGAGGGCGCGCGCCTGGCCGCCACCGTGCTGCGGCACCGCGGGGCGATCGTGCCCGCCGAGGCGATGCCGGCCCCGCCCGCGCTCGCATGAGGCTGGAGGGCCGCCACACGCTGATCACGGGCGCCGGCTCGGGGATCGGCCGCGCGATCGCCGAGCGCTTCGCCCGCGAAGGCGCCTCCGTGCTCGCCGTCGGGCGCACGCAGGCGACACTCGACGAAACCGCGGAGCTGGTCCGCGCCGCCGGCGGCGAGGCGCGCACCGCGGCGCTCGACGTCGCCGACGCGGATGCGGTCTCCGCGCTGTTCGCGGGCGTCGAGACGCTCGACGTGCTCGTCAACGGCGCCGGCATCGTCTCCACGCACACGGCCGAGGACACGCCCGACGAGCTGTGGGACGAGGTCTTCGCCACCAACGTCCGCGGCACGTTCCTGATGTCCAAGCACGCGATGCCGCTGCTGCGCGCCTCGAAGGGCGCGATCGTCAACGTCGCCAGCGTGGCCGGGCTCGTCGGCGTCCCCAACCGCGCTGCCTACTGCGCGTCGAAGGGCGCGGTGCTCGCACTCACGCGCGCGATGGCGATCGACCACGTCGGCGAGGGCGTGCGCGTCAACGCGCTGTGCCCGGGCACCACCCAGACGCCGTGGATCGAGCGGCTCGTCGCCGAGCAGGGCGAGAAGCTGGAGGACCTGGAGGCCCGCCAGCCCCTCGGCCGCCTGGGTACGGCCGAGGAGATGGCAGACGGGGCGCTCTATCTCGCGAGCGCCGAGTCGTCGTTCGTCACGGGCACGGAGCTCGTGGTCGACGGCGGGATGACCGCCCGCTAGGCGGGCTGCAGCGTCCCGACGAGCTCGTCGAGGCGCTCGAGCGACTCGCGGGCGCCGCTCTCCATGCCGGACGCCATCGCCGCGTCGCGGCTCTCGACCTGCGGGTAGACGGCAGTGAGCACGAGCCGCGTGCCGCCGTCGATCTCCTCGAACTGCGCGACCTCGAGGTGGACGTGGCCAGGCGCGCCCTCGTACTCCCACGTCTGGGTGATGCCGTCCTCGACCGAGGGCGTGCCGTGGAAGACGCCGCGGAACGGGTAGCGGCCGTCGGCGTCGCTGTGGATGTAGCGCCACTGGCCGCCGTGGCGGACGTCGAGCTGCTCGACCTCCACGTCCAGGCGGCGCGGGCCGAGCCACTGCGGGATCAGCTCGGGCTCGGTGTAAGCGCGGAACAGCAGCTCCGGCGGGGCGTCGAACTCGCGGATCATCACGACCTGCGGGATGCCGGGCTCAGCGATCAGTTGTGTCTCGCCCATGGTGGGCTCCTCTCGGGTTGTCCTGCAGGGAGGCCAGCAGCTCGTCGAGCCGCTCGAAGCTCTCGGTCCAGTACTCGCGGTAGTCAGCCAGCCAGCGGGTGGCGTCGCGCAGCGGGTCAGCCTCGAGGTGGCTGAGCCGGACGGTCGCCTGCCGGCTGCGGGAGATGAGCCCGGCCTGCTCGAGCACCTTGAGGTGCCGCGAGACGGCCGGCTGCGACATCGCGAACGGCGCGGCGAGCTCGGACACGCTCGCGTCCCCATCCGTGAGCCGCGCGAGGATCGCGCGGCGGGTGGGATCGGCGAGCGCTCCGAAGACTGCATCGAGCTGCTTGTCGGCCATAACAAGATCGTTTTATAACACGTTTGTTATGGATGCGCAAGCTACCCGCGGACTGCCTCCTTGAGCGCGCCCGCGACGCCGTCGGCGTCGAGCCGGCCGAGCCAGTCGGCGACGAGGTCGATCATCGGCTCGGAGCCGGCGACCTCCTCGCCAAGGACCGAGAGCACGGCGGCCGCCTCCTCCTCGTGCCCGTCGGCGCGGGCGAGCGCCTCCTGGACCGGCTTCGCGCCGGGGTCGCGCACCGGCAGCCCGCCGTCAGGCTCCTTGAGGTGGAGCGCCCAGGCCGCCATGACGAGCGCGATCCAGCGCGGCGGCGCGCCCGCCTCCAGCCGCTCGCGCGCCGGCCCACCGAAGCGAGCGGGCAGCTTCTGCGAGCCGTCGGAGCCGATCTGCTCGAGCCGGTGGTGGATGCGCGGGTTGATCCAGCGGTGGCCGAGCTCGGCGCGATAGGCGGCAATGTCGATGCCGGGCGCCTCGGGGAGCGTCGGCTCGAGGTCCTCGTTGCCGAGGACGTCGGCCACCGCCGCCACGCCCGGGTCGCCCCAGGCGCCGGCCACCGTGCTCGCGCCGGCGAGCCCGCCGACGTAGGCGAGCATCGAGTGCGTGCCGTTGAGCAGGCGCAGCTTGACCGCCTCGTGGGGCCCGGCGTCCGGCACCAGCAGCGCGCCCGCCTGCTCCCACGCCGGGCGCGGCCCGGCGAAGGCGTCCTCGATGACCCACTGGCGGAACGGCTCCGCGACGACCACGCCCTGGTCGTCGAGCCCGAGCGTGCGCGCCACCTCCTCGCGGTCGGCGGGCGTGGTGGCGGGCACGACGCGGTCGACCATCGTGCTCGGGAAGCTCACATGGCGGTCGATCCAGCCGAGCGCGTGGCCGCCCTCGCCGTTGGGCAGGCGAGCGAGGAAGTCGCGCACCAGCCGGCCGAGCACCTCGCCGTTGCGGGGCAGGTTGTCGCACGAGACGACGGTCAGCGGCCCGCCCTCGCCCCCCGCCGCGCGCAGCGCGATCCCGCGCGCGAGCTGGCCGACCGCGGTCCGCGGCGGCCCTCCCGCGAGGTCGGAGGCGACCTCGAGGTCGTCGACGCGCAGCCCGCCGGTCGCGCGGTCGCGCGGGTAGCCCTTCTCGGTCACCGTCAGCGTGATCACGTGGACGCCGGGGTCGGCGATCGCGTCGGCGAGGCGGTTGGGGTGCTGGGTCGCGAGTAGGACGTCGCGGACCGAGGCGAGGACGGTGACGTCGTCCTCGACCGGGCCGCGCTCGAGGACGCTGAACAGGCCTTCCTGCGGCGCGAGCGCCTCAACGGCGGCGGGGCGGCGCTGCGCGACCCCGAGGATCCCCCAGTCGCCGCCGGCGCGCTCGATCGCCTCGGCGGTGTAGACGGCCTGGTGCGCGCGATGGAAGGCGCCGATCCCGAGGTGGACGATGCCCACAGCGGGCCGCTCGGCGAGCGCCGGCCGCGCATCGCGACCGGCCCGCCGCAACGTGTCCGGGTGCAGGCGCGCCCGCCCGCCGCCGGTCACGATCCGACCGGGGTCAACGGCTCCTCCTTGGCGACCTTGGGCTTGCTCACGATTGCGGCCTGGGCCGGCTTCTCGAGCCCGATGTCGAGGTCCTTGGTCTCCTCGGACGCCAGGAACGCGACCAGCGATACGAGGCAGGCGAAGATCATCCACGCGGCGACGAGCCACGGATCGCCGCCGCCCCAGCCCAGCAGCGCGGCCGACAGCGTCGGCGAGAAGCCGACGAGCGCGGCGCCGAGCTCACGCGAGCCGGCGAAGCCCGTGTAGCGGACGTTGGCCCCGAACAGCTCGGCGTAGAACGCGCCCTGGACCGCGATCATCGGGCCGAGGCCGACCGCGAGGCCGATCGCGATCGCGAGGAAGATGACGACCGGCGAGCCGGTGTTGATCAGCAGCCAGAACGGGAACGCGTAGAGCGCCGTGAAGCAGACGCTCCAGAGGTTCAGCGGCCGCCGTCCGACGCGGTCGGACAGCGCGCCGTAGACCGGCTGGAGCGCGGCCCCGATCAGCGCCGCGAGCACGATGCCGAGCAGCACGGTCGTGTTGGACAGCTCGAGCTCGTCCGTGGCGTACGCGACGGTGAACGAGACGTAGATGTAGATCACCGCGACGTCAGCAACGTGCGCGCCGATGCCGACCAGCACGCTCTTCGGATAGCGCTTGACCGTCTCGATGACCGGGAGCTTGACGACCTCCTTGCGCTCGCGCAGCTGCTCGAAGACCGGCGACTCCTCGACCCGGAGGCGGAAGTACAGCGTCACGAAGATCATCAGGAACGAGGCCAGGAACGGCAGCCGCCAGCCCCAGCTGTTGAGCTGGTCCTCCGGCAGCTGGCTGACGAGCAGGAACGAGGCGGTGCCGAGCACCAGGCCGATCTGCACGCCCAGCTGCGAGAAGGAGCCGTAGAAGCCGCGCTTGTGCTTGGGCGCGTGCTCCGCGAGCAGCGTCGAGGCGCCGCCGAACTCGGCGCCGGCGCCGAGGCCCTGGCAGACGCGCATCAGCGTGAGCAGGATCGGCGCCCAGATGCCGAGCGTCGCGTAGGTCGGCAGCAGGCCGATGATGCCGGTCGAGATGCCCATCAGCAGCGTCGTGATGATCAGCGTCTCGCGGCGACCGATGCGGTCGCCCATGTTGCCGAACAGGATCCCGCCGAGCGGGCGCACGGCGAAGCCGACGCCGAAGGTGGCGAACGCCGCCAGCGTGCCGACGCCGGAACCCGCCTTGTCGTTGAAGAACAGGTCGCCGAACACCAGCGCGGCGGCCGTCCCGTAGATGAAGAAGTCGTACCACTCGAGCGCCGTGCCGACGACGGATCCCGCCAACACCCGGCGCAGTGCCGTGCCCTTGGCGTGGTCCTTCGCGCGCCCGTTGCCGTTGGCTGCGGTTGCGTACATGTGTGAACGCCTCCCAACGTTCGCCCCTGGTAGGGGTGACGTTCCCGCTCGGCAACCGGTTTACTCGCGGTTTTCGACGGAAGCTTTCTTGAGCAACTCGACTGCCCGGGCGGCGTAGCGGCCGTCGGGGTCGAGCACGGGATTGAGGATCGTCACGTCGGCGCCGCGGAGGCGGTCGTCGGCGAGCACGGGAGTCAGCAGCGCGAGCAGCTGCTCCCAGGTAAGCCCGTTGTCCTGCGGGTAGTCGACCGCGGGCAGCTCGCGGGCGCTGAGGACGTCGAGGTCGAGGTGGAGCCAGAACGGGCCGTCGAGCTGGTCGAGCGCCCGCCGCGCGTGGCCCTCCGGGTCGCGCTGGAGCTCGTCGGTGGTGACGATCGGCATGCCGGGCGCGAACGCGCGCGGGTCCGGCGAGCGGTTGGCCGCAGCCTCCTCCTCGTCGGCGGGGCCGAGGACGACGACGCGCTCCGGCGCCAGCCGCGGCGCGACGTCGAGCAGCGCGGGCGCGCCGACGCCGAGCAGGACCGCGAGCTCCATGTCGGCGGCCTCGCCACCCGGCGAGCTGGCGCCGTCGTAGCAGTCGAGGTGGCCATCGACGAACAGCAGCCCGGTGCCGGGGAGCGCCCCCATCGCGCCGAGCAGCAGCGTGCAGCAGCCGCCGAGGACGAGCGGGCGGTGGCCGGCGGACAGGACCTCGCCGAGCTCGCGGCGGATGACCTCTGTGGCGGAGACGACGTCCTGGAGCCCGATGACGCCGGTCTCAGCGTCGCGTACCGGGTCGGCGATCGTCACCTGGAGGTTGCCGAGGTCGCGCGCGCCCGTCGCCTCCGCGATGCCGGCGGCGCGCAACGCGGCCGGGAGCCGCTCGCACCCGACGAACGCGCCAGAGGAGTCGATCGGCACTCCGAGCATGACGTCGAAGGTCATGCCGGATTCTGTTCGAGCAGCTCCTTGAGGCGCAAGGTGTCGGCGGCCAACTGCTCCCGCGCCAGGCGCGCGGTGACGGCGTTCGCGAGGCGTGCGGCGAGACCACCGGTTTCCAACGTCCATGTGAACCGAGTGGTCTCGCCCGCCGCCTCGAGCTCCCAGATGCCGCGGAACGGCACCGGGCCCTCGTCGCTCTCGATCACCGAACGGCGGCTGGGGGAATGCTCGGTACAGACCCAGGTCGTCTCCATGACCCGGCCGAGAAAGCGCCGCGTTTCGGTCACCTCGGCCCCGGGGCGGAGCGCGCCGCTGCGATGGGGGCGCACGGCGATCAGGCTCATCTGCCAGCGGGGGAGGTTGGCGGGTTGCGCGAGGAACGCGAAGACCTCCTCGGGCGGGCGGAGGATCTGTGCCGTGTGCTCGAAGGTGGTCATCGTGGGCGGAGCTTCGCCCTGACCCGTCCGGGAATCGTTACGGTGCCCGCGGTGGCGTCGGTCGACGTAATGCTGCTCGGACCCCCGCGCGTGGTGCGAGACGGAGCCGCGGTCGCGTTCGACACGCGCAAGGCGCTCGCGCTGCTCGCCGTGCTCGCGCTGGCCGACCGGCCGCGCCCGCGCGACGTGCTCGCCGAGCTGCTGTGGCCCGAGCACGACGCGGAGCACGCGCGGGGCGCGCTGCGGCGGACGCTCTCGGCGCTGCGCTCGGCCGTCGGCCCCGACTTCGTCGACGCCACCCGCGACCAGGTCAGCCTCGTGCGCGGCCCCGGGTTCTACGTCGACGTCGACCGCTTCCGCGCGCTCGCCGGGGACGGCGACGTCGGCGGGCGCCGCGGCGCTGTTCCGCGGGGAGTTCCTGGAGGGCTTCGGGCTCCGCGACGCGCCCGAGTTCGAGGACTGGCAGCGCGCCGAGGCGGACGCGCTGGGGCGCGAGCTCGCGACGGTGCTGGCGCGGCTGGTGGAGGCGACCGGCGACGTGGCGGTCGCGCAGCGCTGGCTCGAGCTCGACCCGCTGCACGAGCCCGCGCACCGGGCGCTGATCCGGCTGTACGCGGAGCGCGGCGACCGCGCCGCCGCGCTGGCCCAGTACCGCGACTGCGTGCGGACGTTGTCGCGCGAGCTCGGCGTGCCGCCGCTGGCGGAGACGACGCGGCTGTACGAGGCGATCAGCGAGGGCACGCTCGAGGCGCCGGCGACAACCCTCAACCAGGGGTCAGACCCCTACTTGAGGGTCGCGCCGCTCGTCGGCCGCGCCCGCGAGTGGGAGGCGCTCGTCGGCGCCTACGACGGGATCGACGCGGACGGCCGTGTGGTGCTGCTGGAGGGCGAGGCGGGGATCGGCAAGACGCGCCTGGCGGAGGAGTTCGTCGCGCACGCGCGCGGCCGCGGCGCCGCGGTGCTCGGCGGGCGCGCGTACGAGGAGGAGGCCGCGCTCGCCTACGGGCCGCTGGTCGACGCGCTGCGGGGGCGGCTGCGCGACGACGACGCCTGGCTCGCCGCCGTCTCCGACCGCGCGCTGTGCGAGGCGGCGCGGCTGCTGCCCGACCTGAGCGGCGCCCCTCCCCCGCCGCTCGACGGCCCCGCCGCGCAGGCGCGCTTCCTCGACGGCGTGTGGGAGACGCTGTCGGCCGCCGCGGCCGGGCCGGCGCCCGGCGTGCTCGTCGTCGACGACGTGCAGTGGGCGGACGAGGCGACGCTCGGGCTGCTCAGCTACGGCGCCCGCCGGCTCGAGCGGCCGCGGACTGCTCGTGCTGCTGACCACGCGCGAGCCGATGCGGCGATTCGGCGGCACCGTGCTCGCGCTCGAGCGGCTCGCGCCCGAGGAGGTCGGCGAGCTGCTGCGCGCGGCGGCGCCGGACGCCGCGCCCGAGCTCGCGGCGCGGCTCTACGAGGAGACCGAGGGCCTGCCGTTCCTGCTCGTCGAGTACCTCAACTCGCTGGGCGCGGACCCGGACTGGGCGTTGCCCGCGGGCGCGCGCGAGCTGCTGCTCGCCCGCCTCGACCCGGTCAGCGAGACCGGCCGCCAGGTGCTCGCCGCCGCCGCGGTGATCGGCCGCTCGTTCGAGGTCGACACCGTCCGCGCCGCATCCGGCCGCGGTGACGAGGAGACGGTCGGCGCGCTGGAGGAGCTCGTCCGGCGCGGCCTCGTGCGCGAGGGGCGCTTCGACTACGACTTCGCCCACGAGCAGCTGCGCCGGCTGGTGGCCGAGGAGACCGGCCTCGCGCGGCGGCGGCTGCTCCACGGCCGAGCGGCGGACGCGCTGGCGGGCGGCCCGGCCGGCGCCGCCGAGGTCGCGCGCCACCTGCGGATGGCCGGCCGCGACGCCGAGGCCGCGGCGGCCTACCGCCGCGCGGCCGAGCACGCGCGCGCGCTGTTCGCCAACGCCGAGGCGCTCGCGCACCTGCGCTCGGCGCTCGCGGTCGGCGACCCGGAGCCGGGCTCGCTGCACTTGGCGATCGGGGACCTGCAGACGCTGCAGGGCGAGTACGCGGCCGCGCTCGCTTCCTACGAGACGGCCGCGGCCCTCTCCCCCGCCGCCGAGCTCGGCGCGATCGAGCACCGGCTCGGCCAGGTCCGCCACCGCCGCGGCGAGTGGGCGCTCGCGACCGCGCACTTCGAGGCCGCGCTCGCCGCCACGCCCGAGGACGAGCTCGCCGCCCGCGCGCGGATCTGCGCCGACCTCTCGTTGAGCGCCCACGACGGCGGCGACCCGGCCCGCGCGGCCGAGCTCGCCGAGCGCGCCCGCGCGATGGCGGAGGAGGCCGGCGACCCGCGCGCACTCGGCCAGGCCCACAACCTGCTCGGCGCGCTCGCCACCAGCGGCGGCGCGGCGGCCGACGCGCTCGAGCACCTCGGCCGGTCGTTGCAGCTCGCCGAGGCGACCGGCGACCCTGGTGCGCGCGTCGCCGCGCTCAACAACCTCGCGCTCGCGCACCGCGCGCGGGGGGAGCTCGAGCCGGCGCTCGAGCTGACCGGCGCCGCTCTGGAGCTGTGCGCCGCCCAGGGCGACCGCCACCGCGAGGCGGCTCTGCACAACAACCTCGCCGACCTCCTGCACGCCGCCGGCCGCCACGACGACGCGATGGACGAGCTCAAGCGCGCCGTGGCGATCTTCGCGGAGGTCGGTGCGGAGGGAGAGCCGCAGCCCGAGGTGTGGAAGCTCGCCCGCTGGTGAGCGGCGGCGAGGAGTTCAAGGCGTTCGAGTCCGCCGGGTGGGCAGCCCGCGCGGACACGTACGACGACCTCATGGGCGCCGTCACGGCGCGGCTGATCGACCCGCTGCTCGACGCCGCGCGCGTGCGCGCGGGCACCCGGCTGCTCGACGTTGCCTGCGGGCCCGGCACGCTCGCCGCGAGCGCGGCCGCGCGCGGGGCCGACCCGGTCGGGCTCGACCTGGCCGTGGGCATGGTCGATTTCGCCCGCGAGCGCCATCCCGGGCTGCAGTTCCTGCAGGGCGACGTCGAGCAGCTCCCGTTCGGCGACGCGAGCTTCGATGCCGTCGCGGCCGGCTTCCTCCTGCACCACCTCCCCGACCCCGAGCGCGCGGCGGCCGAGCTCGTCCGAGTGCTCGCACCCGGCGGTCGTCTGGCCGCCACGGTGTGGGACCGCCCAGAGCGGATGCGCCTGATCGGCCTCGCCGACGAAGCCCTGGCCCGCGCGAACGCCGACACGGCACTCGTGCTGCCCGAGGGGCCCGACGCGTTCGGCTTCGCAGAACCCGCCGAGTTCGAGGAGCTGCTGAGACGAGCCGGCTTCGAGGCCGTCTCGGTGCGCACCATCGAGTTCACGCACCGGGCCGCCTCCGCGGACGAGCTGTGGCACGGCCTGCTCGGCGGCACCGTGCGCACCGCTGAGCAGGTACGGGCACAGCCGGCGAGCGTGCGCGAACGCATCCGGACGGCCTTCGCCGAGCTCGCCGAGGCGCACCGCACTGCGGACGGCACGCTCGAGGTCCCGGTCGCGGCGGTACTGGCGAGCGCCGAGCGTCCCTGAGCCGGGCACGCCCCACCTCGCTATTCTCCGGGCATCACGCGGCTGTAGCTCAGTTGGCTAGAGCGTCTGCTTGCCATGCAGAAGGTCGAGGGTTCGAGTCCCTTCAGCCGCTCTCTCAAAAGGCCCGCTTTTGCGGGCCTTTTGTGTTTCTGACCCGGCGCGCCCGCCCTGCGCCTCCTAGCGGGGCTCGGGCACGTAGTTGCGCGTGCGGGTCTCCGGGTCCAGCCAGACGCGCATCAGCCGGTCGGTCGTGGGATCCAGGAAGCGCTCGGACGTGGGGAGCCAGCCCGGATGTGCCCCCTCACTCTCGCCGTGCCGGCGGCGCCACCAGCCCTTGCGGCTGGCGACGGGAGCGGGAGCGGCGGCTTCGAGGCCCGGCAGGTCGTCCAGCAGCACCGCGGCAGACTCGGGCGCGGCGTAGAGGCGGCCGAGCCGCTCGTCAAGCTCGTCGGCCTCCAGATGTCCCGCCATGTAGTGGCGGCCGAGCTCGGCCGCAGCGGCGTCGGCGCCGTTCACCGTGCGAGCTTCACCGCGGTTCCGTACGCGAGGATCTCGGTCAGGTTCTGACCCATCTCCGAGGAGTCGAAGCGGACAGCAATGATCGCGTCGGCGCCGAGCACGTGGGCGTTGGCGATCATCCGGTCGACCGCGTGACGGCGCGAGTCCTCGAGTACCTCGGTGTACTGGCTGACCTCACCCGACCGCATCGCCGAGAAGGTGGCCGTGAAGCCCTTGGCGACGCCCATGGACCGTACGATCAGTCCGAAGCAGAGGCCGAGGTTCTCAGCGACCTGCGTCCCGGGCAGCTCCTGCGCGGTCGTGAGGGGCAGGTCTGCTTGAACGGCGCCGGTGGAGGTCATGGTGGGGTTGTACCCCACGGGCCGCCTCGCCCAGACTGAGCGCGGGCACTAGCGGCGCGTCACCTCCAGGTTGAGGATCCCGGTTCCGTCGAAGAACTCGCCATCGAAGTCGGCCACCGTATGGCCGACGATGCGGTGGCGGCCGCGGGCGAGCGGCTTGGTGATCGTGAACCAGCCGTCCGCGGCGTAGCGGGCGCGCCCGGCCGGCGCGCCGAGAATGTTGTCAGCGGGGAGCCAGGCGACCAGGTCGGGCGACTGGGCGCGCCAGCGCCGGTCAAGCCGCGTGTTGCGCCCGTCGACGGTGATCTCGAGGAGAATGAGGCTCTCCTCGTCGTAATCGACCGCGCACGCACGGCGCTCCCGCGGCGTCCTACCGAAGTACGGCGGGTTCTCGACGTCGCTGCACTCGTTGGTGAAGAGTCGATCTTTGACCCGCGTGCCCTCGGGAACGGAGCAGGTGAGCTCGCGGTTGGCGAGGGAGAACGGCGCGACCACGCCGCGGCCGAGCGAGGCGCAGAACGGGTCCTCCTGGTCCGTCGCCGGCGTCTCGAGCAGGACCTCCGACCAGCGTCCGAGCCACTCCCCGGCGCGAGGCCGGCGACGCGAGCCCCCGGCGGCTCGAGCCCCCGAGCGGCCGTGGCCGCGATGGGCCACGGCGGGGCCCGCGAGCGCCACGACGAGCACTGCGGCGAGAGAACCTACGAGCATGAGCCGACGCACGGCGCCTCCCGGGGATAGGTTGCGCAGGAACCTCTCACCGGCGCCAGCGGACGGCGCCGGGCGGTAGGTTCCGTGACAGGGCCGTCGCAGGAGCAGAAGTACTTCCTCGCCAACCAGCAGGTCGACGAGGCGCGCGCGCCGGGCGGCCTAGCTGCGTGCGAGTGCGCCGCGGCGCAGGCCAAGCGAGCCGACCGCCGTCGCGGTCAGTACGCGATGCAGCGCGTAGCCCAGCAGGCCGCTCGCGAGCGCGGCGACGAGGAACTGCGTCAGACCACGGTCTTGCAGCACGCCGAGCCACACGACCTGCACGAGGAACACCTCATAGGACGCGACGCCCAGCCGCTCGAGCCAGCCCGTGCCCGGGACCCCGCGAGCGGGCCAGAGCTGCAGCGCCGCGAGCAGCATCGTCGCCGCCCAGGGCACGGCGGCGAAGTTGGTCGCGAGCGTGAACCCGTGCACGAAGTCCGGGAGTGACTCCGGGTCGGTTCCGGCGACGGCGATGTACGCGAGGCTCGGTACGGCAAGTGCCACGACGACGAGCCGGCGGCGCGCGGTCCGCTCGTCGTCGATCGCCAGCCACATGCCGACCGCGATCGCGGCGAAGTAGCGCAGGATGCAGGCGTCGTAGGCGTAGGGATAGCCGCCGAGGCTGCCGGCGCCTTTGAAGACGGGCACGTCGCCCGCCCACAGCTCGAAGATCACGTCGAGCGCGATCGCGGCGGCCACCACGAGGCCCGGGCGGAGCCGGAAGAGGTGCATCCACGCGGGCCAGATCAGCGTGAAGGTGAGCAGGATCGTGATCCAGTAGACACCCGGGCCCGGCACCGGCAGGTACCCGACGAGCGCGAGCGCCCGGACGTGCAGGTGCCCGCTGGCCGAGCCGGCGACGAGGGCCACCGCGGAGACGACCAGCAGCGGGAGCAGGATCCTGCGGAAGCGCCCGCGCCAGTAACGCGCGCCGTACGCCTCCGCGAGCGTGGGCGCCGGGCGTCGAAGGCTCGCGCGCGCGGCGTTGAACCCCATCAGCACGAACAACACGGGCACGGACTGGCGGAACCAGAAGTCCGCGCCCGTGCCGTCCATGTTCTCGCGGGTCAGCGCGTGCTGCGCGATCACGCCGATGATGGCGAGACCCTTGACGACGTCGATCGCCGGGATGCGGCCGGAGGCCGGCCCCGCTCGCGCGCTCATGCCCGGAGGTGGTCGCGGCAGTGCGTCCGGAGCACCGACGCGTGGCTCAAGTTGAGGCGAGGCGACACGGGCGTGTTGTCGTGTACCCGCGGTGCGCTTCTCCGTCACGCCTGGCGCGAATCGACGGGCGCTCCCGACGAGGATCGCGATGGCCGTTCTCCCGGGACGAGGATGAGCGTGAGCAGGGATCACCCGCCGCGCCGCGAACCACGTGCCAACCCTCAAGGAGGCAGACACCGTGGTGCTCGCAGCGGACTACCCGTTCCTGGACGTCTTCTGGACGATGATCCTGTTCTTTTGCTGGGTCGCGTGGATCTGGATGCTGATCCTGATCTTCAGCGACGTCTTCCGGCGTGACATCTCCGGCTGGGCGAAAGCCGGCTGGTGCTTCTTCGTGCTCGTGCTCCCGTTCCTCGGCGCATTCGTCTACCTGATCGCGAACGGCAAGGGCCTGACCGAACGCCGCATCCACGACGCACAGGCCTCACAAGCCGACTTCGACCAGCACATCCGCACCGTCGCCGCAGACAGCGGCTCGGCGGGCGAGATCGAGCGCGCCAAGCAGCTGCTCGACAGCGGCGCCATCAACCAGGCCGAGTTCGAGCAGCTCAAGGCGAAAGCGCTCGCTTGATCGCTGTTCGCCGTTTCGGTCCGCTTCAACGGCGGAAACGCGCAAACTGAGCTCGCAGTTCGAGTGCTTCAGCCGCTCTCTCAAAAGGCCCGCTTTTGCGGGCCTTTTGTCGTTCTGGAGGTGTTTCGAAGCGAGAGTCAGGTCCGCAGTGGGACGCCGCGATCGGTTCGGAGGTCAGCAGCAGAGCGGAGCGGCTCGACCTCAGGCACGGACCCCTGAACGCTGGTCCCGCACCCGGGCGCTGAGCTGACCCGGAGGCGTCCGCCTACTGCGCGGAGGCGGTCGTCCATGTTGGCCAGCCCGCGTCCGGCGTTGACGTCACCAGCAAAGCCGCACCCGTCGTCACGGACCTCGAACGAGAGCCGGGAACGCTCGTGAGACAGGGTGACGCGCGCTGTCGCGCCGGTGCCCGCGTGCTTCGCGGTGTTCTGCAATGCCTCGGCAACCGCGAAGTACACGGCCGCCTCCACGTCGGGCGGATACCGGGCGCTGTCGGCAAACACGCGGACCGTCATCGGCGCGGACCGACCGATGCCTTTGAAGGCTGCAGCCAGACCTCGGTCGACGAGGACCGATGGATAGATGCCATGGACAAGCGCCTGGAGATCTTCAAGCGCAGAGGTGGCGTCCTCCGAGATCTCGTGGATCAGTCTGGCCACCGAGTCGTTCTCGTCGCCGACGAGCTCCTCGGCGAGGGCGAGCTTGATCCGCAGCGCAATCAGATGCTGTTGGCATCCGTCATGCAGATCGCGTTCGATGCGGCGGCGTTCCTCGTCGGCGACCCGCGCCAGGCGCGCCCGCGAGTCGCGCAGCTCGCGAGCATGGGCGCGTAGCTCTTGTTCCAGCCGGTCGTGCGTGCGCACACCGCGCACGCCGCCTCGTCGCCTGGCCCAGACCGTGGCGGCACGCCTCAAACTCGTGACCGCTCTGGCGGGTGACATCTGCGTGTCCTCCTCGGACCCCCGGCGACCCGTGAACGGGAAGACCGGGGTGTTCCGGTATCAGTGCGGAGGATCGGTCTCGGCGCTCTGCGTCTGCAGTCCACCCGAGCCCGCAGCCAGCGCGCCCAAAACCCAGGCTCCTTAGAGACGAAACCGTATCAGTGGAGATGGCCGTTCCGGCGCTCGTGACGCGCCCACTTAATGACTCATATGGCACCGATCGCGGGTAGGCTCGTCCCAGGCCCGGACGGCGTGAGCGCGACGCGAGGGTTCTTCGAAACACAGCGGCGAGGCGCCTCCTCGCGCGGGGTTGGCGCAACAGCGTGGCCACGTGACGACGCTCATGAACACCGGGCTACCGCATTCCGCCAAGGGGAGCGCAGCCAGCGCCCCCCGAGTACTGGTCGTGGACGATCAGCCAGCCTTCAGGGATGCCGCCCGGTGTCTGCTCGAGCGGCGCGGCTACGCAGTCGTGGCAGAGGCCGGCTGCGCCGCGAGCGCGCTCGATGCCGTCGAGCAGTTCGCCCCCCAAGCCGTGCTCCTGGACATCCGTCTGGGTGAAGACGACGGTTACGACGTCTGCGCCAAGCTGACGCGCGCACGGCCCGGGCTCGCGGTGCTGCTCGCCTCGACGGACAACGACAAGCACCACCAGGAGATGGTCGCGTCCAGCGGCGCCTGCGGCTTCGTCAACAAGGCGAGACTCGCCGATACCGACTTCGGGCAGTACTGGCCTCGCGCCGGGCGCTAGCCCGCGCCGTGCCACTCCTGCAAGACGCCCGCGGGTCTAAGTGGACGAGAACGTGCTCGGGCCCCAGGTCAGTGTCGCGCACCGGCGCTCGGCTCAGCCGATCGTCTCGGCCAGCTCGACGATGATGCCCTCCGGGCCGCGGACGTAGCAAAGCCAGTAGCTGTCCCCGTAGCGCACCAGCTCGCCGACGAGCTCCGTGCCGCGGGCTCGCAGGCCGGTCACGACGGCGTCGATGTCCTCGACGACGAATGCGATGTGGCGGAGGCCCAGGGTGTTGGCCGGCGCGTGCCGGTCGTCTCCCTCGGCCGGCGGCGAGTGGAACTGGATCAGCTCGAGTCGTCCGTTGCCGTCCGGGGTCTGCAGCATCGCCGCGTCGTTCCGTACGCCCTCGAGCCCCACGATGCGATCCACCCAGGGGCCCTCGACCGAGAACTGGCCCTGCAGCTCGAGCCCGAGCTCGACGAAGAAGTCGATCGCGGCCGCGAGGTCGTCGACGATGATGCCGACGTGGTCCATGCGCTGGATCGTCATGCGCTCGAAGGTACGGCTCGCGCCCGGGCGGCCTGGCGGACCAGGTGGTCGTGCTCGGCGACGTTCGTGGCCCGGCGGGCGGCCTCGGCGTAGGCCGTGGCGGCGGCGGGCAGGTCGCCGCCCATCTCGTGCAGGTGACCGCGGACGGCGTGCCAGCGGTGCCGCTCGCCGATCACGTCGCGCAGCCGGTCGGTCTCGCGCAGCCCGGCGGCGGCGCCGAGGACGTGGCCGACCGCGACCGCGCGGCCGAGCACCGCGGCGGGGTCCTGGCGCACCGGGTCGTCGGTGAGAGCGACGAGGTCGTCGTACCAGGCGAGGATCTGCGGCCAGTCGGTCTCCTCGGCGCTCGCCGCGTCGTCGTGCAGGGCGGAGATCGCGGCCTCGACCTGGTACCGGCCGAAGCGCTGAACGACCAGTGCCGACTGCAGGACGCGGACGCCCTCGGCGATCTCGCGCGTGTCCCACAGGCCGCGGTCCTGGCGGTCGAGGGTGACGATCCGTCCCTCGGCGTCGACCCGCGCCGGGAGGCGAGCGTGGTTGAGGAGCATCAGCGCGAGCAGCCCCCGCGCCTCGGGCTCCTCGGTGGCGAGGGTGAGCTGGCGGGCGAGCCGGATCGCCTCGCCGGCCAGGTCCACCCGGCCCGCATGCCCGGTCGTGTAGATGAGGTAGAGCACGCGCAGCACGACGGCGAGGTCGCCGGGCTGGTCCAGGCGCCGCCCGTGCAGGGTGCGCTTGGCGCGGCTGATCCGCTGCGCCATCGTCGCCTCGGGGACGTAGAAGGCGTCGGCGATCTCGCGCGTGGTGAGGCCGCCGACGGCGCGCAGGGTGAGCGCCACCTGCGACGCGGGCGAGAGCTCGGGGTGACAGCAGCAGAAGAGCAGGAAGAGGGTGTCGTCGCCCTCCTCGGTGGGGCCGGGCGGCGGCTCCGCCTCCACCGTCTCCTCGCGGCGCTGCCGCGCGACCTCGCTGCGGCGTGCGTCGACGAGCCGCCGGGTCGCGACCGCGGTCAGCCACGCGCGGGGGTCGCGCGGCGGGTGCCCGGGCCACACCCGCAGCGCCTCCAGCAGCGCCTCCTGGAGCGCGTCCTCGGCGGCGTCGAAGTCCTCGCCCCGGCGGACCAGGCCCGCGAGCACCCGCGGGACGAGAGCGCGCAGCGCGCCCTCGTCGAGCCGTTGCGTCGGTTCGTCGATCACGCCCGCTCAGTCCTCCAACGGCGCGTGGGACAGGATCTCCCGCACGTCGATCCACTCGTACAGGGGTCCCCCGCCGGGGCCGGGCTCGGAGGAGATGTAGGCCGCGATCTCCAGCGCGCGCTCGCGGGACTCGACGTCGATCAGGTACCAGCCCGCGATCAGGTCGCTGGTCTCGGGATGCGGGCCGTCGGTGGTGACGGGCGCCGCGTCCTCGCCGCCGTAGCGCACCCAGGTGCGCGCCGGCGTGACCGCCTGCACGTCGACGTACTCGCCGTTCTCCTCGAGCAGCTCGCCGACGTGCCTGAGGAAGGCGAAGTGCGCCTCCACGTCCTCGGGTGCCCACTGGTCCATCGGGGGGTAGGGATGGTGCGGCTCCGGGCCGCCGCGGTAGTGCTTGAGAAGCAGGTACTTCGGCATCGTGGTCTCCTGGTGTCGTGGGGGCCGCGCGCCTGTCGAGGCCCTTCACCTGGTGAGCGGAGCCGGCCGCGGCTTCTCGACATCGTGCCGCTTTGAATGAGCGTAGACAGGCTCAGCCCAGGCGTTCGACCTCGCGGACCACCTCGTGCTCGAGCGCGCGCAGCCGCCGGAATCGCGGCGACTTCGTCGTGTGGCCCGTGCGCAGCGTGGCCAGTGCGCAGATCAAGAAGCACGCCGCGCCCGCCCCGGTGTTCCAGTTGACCCATGCCAGGTCGAGCATCGAGCCGGTCTCCGGCGTGACATAGGCGGCGACGGCCGCGATCCCGAAGAAGACGCAGCCCAGCAGGTTGACCGACGGCTCCCACCATCCGGACCCGCCGGGCGCGGGCAGCCACCCATGCCGCGCCGAGGCGCGATAGGCGATCACGCCCGAGACGAGGAAGCAGAGCGAGCCCAGCGCGTCCGGCCGCCACACGAGGTGGTCGTAGGCGGGGTTCGACAACTGCGTGTCCATCGCCCGGAAGGTCGTCGCGTTGAAGAACAGCGTGCCGGCGGACTGAACGATCGCCGCCCACCACCCCGCCCGCCCGGCGCCGGCCGAGTGGCGGTCAGGGAACGCCAGCCAGGACTGGAGCGCGCCACCGCCGGTGAACAGGATCGAGCCCACGAAGAACGTCACCCCGTCAGCGCCAGGGCCGACGAGCTCCACGTAGCCGGGGAACGACCCGATCAGGAAGCACAGCGACCCCGCGGCGAACAGCAGCGCCATCCAACGCTCGCGGCTCATCGCGGTCGTCCCACCCCCTACTGCTTCGTCATGGCGATCTTGAGTCGCTCCTCGGGCGTGATGAGGTGGTCGAGGTCTTCGGCGGCGTCGGCGATGTCGATCTGCACCCACTCGACGGTCCCGTTGAAGTGACTGCCCTCCGGGGTGTAGTCACTGCTGACGGCTGAGGCGGTGTCGGAGCCGACGTCGCAGGTCTCGTCGGCCGAGTAGATCATCGGGACGGTGCCCTCGACGCGGCCCTCGCCGGCCTTCGTGCCGTCGACGTAGAGCGAGACCGTGCCGCCCTTGCCAAGGCCGCCGCCGTCGTAGTCGAACTCCATGCGGACCTGATGCGTGCCCGGCGGGATCTCCGCGTTGCCCTCGACGTGGAAGTGCTGGACGCCGAACAGGTTGTAGGCGTACTTCGGCTTCCCGTTCCTGGCGTACAGGCTCCAGCCGGCGAACGCGCCACCCTGGGCCACGATCACGCCCTCGGCGCCGCCGTCCGGGACCGCCAGCTCGGCGGTGACCGAGTGCGACTTGTTCTTGACGTTGATCACCGCGTTCTCGCTGAGGCGTCCCATCCCGCCGAAGAGCAACTGCGAGTTGCCCTTGACCAGCGTCGGGCGCCCTGCGAGGTCGGAGTTGAAGCGCTCGACGCGCCGGTCATCGAGCGGGAGCACGTTGTACTTCCGCGCCTCCTCCATGAAGAGCGCCTTGAGCTCCTCGAGCTTCTCGGGCATCTCCGCCGCGAGGTCGCGCGCCTGGCTCCAGTCCGTGTTGGTGTCGTAGAGCTCCCAGGTGTCGTCGGCGAACGGCCCTGGAGCCTCCGGGATCCACGGCGTCGAGTGCCTGGTCACCGCGGTCCAGCCCTTGTCGTAGATCCCGCGGTTGCAGAACATCTCGAAGTACTGCGTCTCGTGGCGCTCCGCCGCGCCGGCGTCATCGAACGTGTAGCGCATGCTCACGCCCTCGATCGGCTTCTGCTGTACGCCGTGCACCGTCGTCGGCTCCGGCAGGCCGGCCGCCTCGAGGACCGTGGGCGCGAAGTCGATCACGTGGTGGAACTGGTTGCGCACCTCGCCGCGCGCCTGGATGCCCTCGGGCCAGTGGACGATCGTGCCGTTGCGCGTGCCGCCCCAGTGCGAGGCGATCTGCTTGGTCCACTGATACGGCGTGTCCATCGCGTGCGCCCAGCCCACGGCGTAGTGGTTGTAGGCCTCCGGCGTGCCGAACTTGTCGATGCGGTCGGCCATGAACTCGGTCGTCTGCAACGCGGCCGCGCCGTTGAGGTTGATCAGCTCGTTGAAGCTGCCGTCGAGGTCGCCCTCGCCGCTCGCGCCGTTGTCGCCGATGACGTAATAGACGAGCGTGTCACCGAGGATGCCGAGGTCGTCGAGTGAGTCGACCAGGCGCCCGACGTGGTGGTCGGTGTGTTCCAGGAAGCCGGCGTAGACCTCCATCTGGCGCGCGAGGACGGGCTTGAGGTCGTCCGGAGTGTCGTCCCAGGCGGGGATCTGGTCGGGCCGAGCGGTCAGCTCCGCGTCGGGCGGGATCACGCCGAGCTCCTTCTGGCGGGCGTACGTCTGCTCGCGCAGCGCATCCCAGCCCTGGTCGAACTTGCCCTTGTACTTCGCCGACCATTCGGGGGCCACGTGATGCGGCGCGTGGGTCGCTCCGGGCGCGAAGTAGACGAAGAAAGGCTTGTCCGCCATCAGCGCCTTCTGCTGGCGGATCCACTTGATCGCGCGGTCGGTCATGTCCTCGGTGAAGTGGTAGCCCTCCTCCGGGGTCTTGTCCGGCTCGACCGGCGTCATCCCCTCGTACAGCGCGGGGTAGTACTGGTTGGTCTCCCCGCCGATGAAGCCGTAGAAGTACTCGAAGCCGCCGCCGCCACTCGGCCACGAGTCGAACGGGCCGAGCGGGCTGGTCTCCCACACCGGCACCTCGTGGCACTTGCCGAACTGCGCGGTCGCGTAGCCATTGAGCTTCAGCGTCTCCGCCAGCGGTGCGCAGGTGTTCGGCCGGACCGAGTTGTAGCCCGGCGCCGAGGTCGCGATCTCCGTGATGCCGCCCATCCCGACCGTGTGGTGGTTGCGGCCCGAGAGCAGCGCCGCGCGCGTCGGCGAGCACAGCGCCGTGGTGTGGAAGCGCGTGAACTTCAGCCCCTCGCCGGCCAGGCGCTCGGCCGTCGGGGTCTGGCACGGGCCGCCGAACGCGCTCGCACACCCGAAGCCGGCGTCGTCGATCAAGACCATCAGGACATTCGGCGCGCCCGCCGGCGGACGCAGCGGCTCGATCGGCGGGAACTTCGCGGCGGGATCCTTGGCGTCCTCGAAGACGGGACCGTCATAGGGCCGGTCCGGAATCGGCAGGGCGTCGCGCTGGATCTCGGGACCGCTCATCGGGCTTCACTCCTCGGCAGGTGACTGACCGATCCTGCCGAGGCGACCGCACGCGAGCGAGGGTGCCGACACGCCTTCTGGCCGTCTGGTCTGCACGTCGGTCAGCTCGTCCGGTTGACCGTCGCGACGATCGAGTCGAGCTCGCGGTCCTCGAGCGCGCCGAGCATGACCAGCTTGGCGATCGGCATGTCGCCGACGAACGACTCCAACATCGCCGAGTCGGTGGCGGATGCGAACAGCGGCACGGTGGCCAGCGCCGGCTCGACCAGGTCGCGCGCGACGGGGTCGGCCAGCCAGGCGCGCAGCGGCGTGAGGCGATCGAAGGGGATCCGCACCCGCTCGGGGAACTCGAGCGTCACGGTCTCCCGCAGGCGGATGTCGCGCGAGGACGCGCCGACGAGGATGTCGAACTCGCCGCTGTCGGTCCGCCAAGCCGCGATCCGGGTGTCGAAGGAGGCAAAGTCGCGCGGCGCGAGCTGGAAGGCGACCTCGCACTGCGCGCCCGGCTCGAGCGTCGGCTTGGCGAACGCCCTGAGCTCCTTGTCGGGGCGGCGCAGGTGTGGCGCGCGCTCGCGCACGTAGAGCTGGACGACCTCGGCCCCGGCGCGCTCGCCGGTGTTGGCCACCGTGAGCGTGACGTTCATACCGTCGACGCGCAGGCCCGAGTACTCGAAGCTGGTGTAGGACAGCCCGTGGCCGAACGGGAACAGCGGCTCGATGCCGCGGGCGTCGTAGGACCGGTAGCCCGTGAACAGCCGGTCCGTGAAGTGGCTGCGCGCGTCGCCGTCGCCGGGGAAGTCGAGGTAGGCGGGCGTGTCGGCGAGTGCGATCGGGAACGTCTCCGACAGCCGCCCCGCCGGGTTCACGTGGCCGAGCAGCACGTCCGCGATCGCGCCGCCGCCGGCCTGGCCGCCCAGCCACGCCTCGACGATCGCGGGAGCGCGCGACGCCCACGGCATGGCGACCGCCGAGCCGTTCGTCAACACGACGACGGTGTTGGGCTGCACGTCGAGCACGGCGTCGACCAGTGCGGTGTGGCTCGCGGGCAGGTCGATGTGCGCACGGTCGACGCCCTCCGTCTCATAGGACGGCGGCAACCCGACGCAGACGACGGCCACGCGGGCGCCGCGCGCAGCATCCTGTGCCTCCCGCAGCAGCGCGGGATCCGGCGCCTCGTCATCGGCGTATCCGGCGGCGTACGTGCCGTGCGGCAGCTCGTCATGCAGGTTCTCGAGCCGCGTCGGCTTGACCTCCGAGCTGCCCGCGCCCTGAAAGCGCGGCACGCGTGCGAAACCGCCGATCAGCGCCACGCCGTCGGCAGCTTCGGCCAGCGGCAGCAGTGCGCCGTCGTTCTTGAGCAGGACGATGCCCGCCGCGGCCGCCCGGCGGGCGACGCGGTGATGCGCGTCGAGGTCCGGCGCAGGCGCCGGCTCCGCCGCCCCTGCCATCGCGCGCTGCACGAACACGAGCAGCTCCCGGACGAGCTCATCCAAGCGCGCCTCGTCGAGCCGTCCCTCGCGCACGGCCTCGACGACGGCAGCCGCAGTCGGCGACCCCGGCATCTGCAGATGCAGGCCGGCGGCGATCGACGCGACACGGTCGTTGACCGCCAGCCAGTCCGACATGACGATGCCGCTGAAGCCCCACTCGTCGACGAGGATCTCGCGCAGCAGCCGCCGGCTCTCCACGCAGTACTCGCCGTTCAGGCGGTTGTAGGACGCCATCACCGTCCACGGATCGGCTTCGTCGACGGCGATCTCGAACGGGCGCAGGTAGACCTCGCGCAGCGTGCGCTCGTCCACGATCGAGTCGGCGTACATGCGCCCCGTCTCGTGCTCGTTGGCGACCAGATGCTTCAAGCAGGCACCGACGCCGCGAGCCTGCACTCCGCGAACGAACGCGGCCGCCATCCGGCCGCTGAGCACCGGGATCCTCGGAGAAGTACTCGAAGTTGCGCCCGCCGAGCGGCGAGCGCTTGAGGTTGATCCCCGGTCCCAGCAGCACGCCGACGCCCTCGGCGCGGCACTCCGCCGCGATCGCACCCGCAACCTCCTCGACGAGATCCAGATCCCACGAAGCGGCGAGCGAGGACTCCGTCGGGAAGCACGTCGCGGGCAGGGTGTTCGTGAGGCTGAGGTCCTCGGAGGAGCGGAGCTTGCGCAGGCCCGTCGGCCCGTCGGAGAGCCACACGGACGGGATGCCGAGCCGCTCGACCGCCACGGTGGTCCAGGCGTCGCGGCCGACGGTCAGCGCCGCCTTCTCCTCGAGCGTCAGCTGGGCGAGCAGCTCATCCGCGCGCGTCTCCACGTCAACCAGCGTACGTGGAGCACGGTCCTCAAGCGCAGCAGCCGGCGACGCAGCAGCCCTCGCCCCGCCACGCCTCGCGGCCCTCCTTGACCGCCACGGCGGCGATCAGGAGGCCGACGGCGGGGTCGAGCCACCAGGCGCCGACCAGCGCGTTGCCGAGCAGGCCGATCAGCAGCGCGCCCGCGAGGTAGGCGCAGAGCATGTTCTGGCGGCCCTCGCCCTTCGTCGCGGCGGAGCCGAGCTGGTCTGCGAGCCGCTGCTTGGCGACGCCCAACAGCGGCATCAGGATCACGCTCGAGATGGCGAGCCCGATCCCCACCCACGTCTCGTCCGGGTGCTGCGCGCCGACCAGCGCCCGCGCCGACTCGACGGCGACGTACGGCGCAAGGAGGAAGAACTGGATCGCCACGAGCTTCTGGGCGCGCTCCTCGGCCTGGGCCGAGAACATCCGGTGCCCGGTGAAGCGCCACACGATGACGAGGCTCGCGAAGCCCTCGATCGCGCTGTCGAGGCCGAAGCCGACGAGCGCGATCGACGACGCCACGAGCCCGGCGGTGATCGCCACCGCGCCCTCGACGGTCATCCACGCGAGGCTCAGCCACGACAGCGTCCGCGCCCGCTTCGCCAGCCGGCGGTAGGTCGCCTCGTCGACGGCGGGAGCGGGCGCCGCCGGCAGGGTCGGCAGCTCGAGGCCCTGGAGGCTCACGCGCGCGCGACCTCCCCAGCCAGCAGGACCTCGAGCAGCGCGCGCCCGCGGTCCGTCAGCCGGTAGAGCACCATCTTGCCGTCACGCCGGCTCTCCGCGAGCCCGAGCGAGCGCAGCGCGCGCACATGATGCGAGACGAGGTTCTCCGCCCGCTCGGCGACCCAGGCGAGATCGCAGACGCAGAGCTCGTCCGCGCCCGCCAGCGCCGCCGCCACCATCAGCCGCGTCGGATCCGACAGCGCCCGGGCATGCTCGGCCAGCCGCGCTGCGTCCCCCAGAGTCAGGCGCTCGTGGCGCAGCCGCTCGGCCTTCTCCAGGTCGAGACACAGCAGGTCACAGCGATCGTCTGGCATCGGGTCATCCTAATACCCATTGCTTCGTTATACGCTCCGCCCGCCATGCAGAGTGCGCTCACGCCACTCGACCGGGCAGCCGTCTGGCTCAACACCGAGCCGCTGACCGCGGACGCGTTGAGCGGCAAGGTCGTCGCGGTCGAGTTCTGGACCTACTCCTGCATCAACTGGCTGCGGACCCTGCCGTACGTCAGGGCGTGGGCCGAGAAGTACGCCGACCGCGGGTTCGTGGTCGTGGGCGCGCACGCGCCCGAGTTCGGCTTCGAGCACGACCTCGACAACGTGCGCCGCGCGTCTGGCGAGCTGGACGTCAGCTATCCGATCGTCATCGACAACGAGTTCGCGATCTGGCGGGCGTTCGGGAATCGCTACTGGCCCGCGCTGTACCTCGTCGATCGCGACGGGCGGATCCGCTTCCAGCACTTCGGCGAGGAGGCCTACGAGGAGACCGAGCGGGCGATCCAGCAGCTCCTGGACGTCGACGAGGAGCTCGTGAGCGTCGATGCCGGCGGCGTTGCCGCGGCGGCCGACTGGCCGAGCCTGAAGTCCCCCGAGACCTACGTGGGAGCGGGGCGCGGCGAGCCCCGCGCCGGCGCGCGGCCCGACGAGCTGGCACTCAACGAGTGGGTGCTCACGGGCCAGTGGTCAGTCGGCGAGGAGGCCGCCGTGCTCGACACGGCGCCGGGATCGCTCGCCTACCGCTTCGAGGGCCGCGACCTCAACCTGGTCCTCACACCGCCGCCCGGTGGCGCCGCGCGCTTCGCGGTCACGCTCGACGGCCAGCCGCCCGGCGACGACCACGGGCTCGATACCGACGAGGCGGGCGAGGGCGCCGTCACCGAGCCGCGGATGTACCAACTCGTCCGCCACGACACGCCGATCCGGGAGCGCACGTTCGAGATCACGTTCCTCGACGCCGGCGTGGGCGTGTACGTCTTCACGTTCGGCTAGCGGTCAGGGCCGGGCGCCCACCTCTGCCCTCCCCTCGCTCCGCAACTTGACCATCTGCAGGAGCGCCGGGCTGAACGTGTGCTTGCGCGAGAAGGCGACCGCGCGCGACCGCAGGAGGTCGACGGCCGGGCTGTCCAGTGGCTCGCCGGACACCAGCAGGATCGCCACCCCGGGGTGCTCCTCGGTCAGCCGCCGCGCCGTCTCGATGCCGTCCATGCCCGGCATCCGGACGTCCATGATCACCATGTCGGGCCGGCACTCGCGCGCCAGCGCGAGGGTCTCCTCGCCCGATGCGGCCTCGCCCGCCCAGGTGAAGCCGGTGGTCGCGTCGACCACCTCGTGCGCGGCGTCTCGGAAGGGCCGCTGGTCGTCAACCACCAGCACCCGAACCAGCTGGGCTGAAGGATCGGCGGGTGGCATCTGACCACGATCAACCATGACCGGCCGGGGGGCCAGCCTGCCCACCGGCCGGAGCAGGGAAGCGCACACCACGACGCGCGCGCATGCGGGCGCTCACCGCACCCACAGCCGGTGCGGGAGCACGCCCACCGCCGGCACGTACTGCCAGCCGCCGACGCGCCGCGAGGTGATGTCGACCCACCCCGGCTGGATCGTCGGGATCCACGGCGCCTGGTCGGTGATCCGGCGGTCGGCGCGTGCCCATAGCCGATTGGCGGCGGCGGGGTCGGTGCTCTGTAGGCGCCCGGCCCGGCGCGTCAGGCGGTCGACGCTGGGATCGCAGAAGCGGCTCGGGTTGGCCTCGCCCGCGCCGCAGCCCAGTTGCCGCATCCACTGCGACGCAGACGGGATGTCGGCCCACCAGCTTCCCGTCCCGATCTGGGCCGTGCCCCGCGGGCCCCCGGTGACGAGCTTCACGCGGTACCCGAGCCGCCGCAGCAGCGAGGCCATATAGCGGTCAAGCGGGCTCGCCCCCGGGGTCACGCCCGGGACCGCGTGATAGGTGATCGGGACGCCCGTGCTGTCGGAGGCGGCGATCAGCGCGCGGGCCTTGGCGAGGTCCGGCCCGGTCCAGCCCCCGGCCTCGTTCGGGTGGCGCGTGAAGGGGCAGTAGGGGACGTGACCGGGGATCGAGGCCGGCACGACCTGGCACAGCGGCCGCGAGCCGGGCCAGCCGCGGGCGAGCTCGCCGCGGTCGACGGCGTAGGCGAGCGCGCGGCGGACGCGGAGGTCGTCGAACGGCCGCGCGCGTGTATCCAGCCACGCGTACTCGTCGCCCGCCACGGGCTGGATGTGGAGTTGGCGCGGGGTGCGGACCTTCAGGTCGTCGAACTGGCGGCTCGTGGGTACGTCGGTGGTGTAGTCGGCCCGCCCCGCGAGCACGTCGGCGACCGAGCGTGTGGTCTCGCCGCCGAGCTCCCAGAGGATGCGGTCCGGGTAGCCGTCCGGCTGCGCGGCAGGCGCCCGCTCGCGGAAGTACGGGTTGCGCCGCAGGTCGACGACCTGGTTGCGCACGAGCCGGGCGACTCGGTACGGACCGGTGCCCGGGACCGGGCCGTCGGCGGTCGGCGACGGGGCGAAGTTCGAGAGCGCCAGCGCCCACAAGAGCTCGGGATCGGGGTGCGCGAGGTGCAGCGTGACCGTGCCGGCCTCCTCGTCGGTGGCGACGGCGGCGCCGAGGTCGCAGCGCCGCGGGCAGTCGCGGCTGCCGGTCAGCGCCTCGAGGTAGCCGGCCATGTACGGGTCGCTGCGGGCGGCGAGCTCGAAGCCGCGGCGGAAGTCCGCGGCCCGCACGCGGCGGCCGGTCCAGTAGCGGATGCCCGGGCGCAGGTGGAACGTGTACGTCCGCCCACCGTCCTGCGGCCGCGGGACGGCGAGCGCGAGATTGGGGACGAGCGAGCCGGTCGCCCCGGGGGTCACGGAGATGCCCGAGCAGGCCGTCGTAGCTGGCGTTGCGCAGGGCCGGCGGGGTGCTGCAGCACAGGTGCGTGTCGGGGTCGGCTATGTCGAGGGCCATCCGCACGCGCAGCGTTCCGCCGCGGTGGCTGCGCTTGTCCGCCTGCAGCGCCGCGAGGAGCCGGCCACCGTCGGCGGTCAGCGCGGTCGCCGGCGAGGAGAGGCGGGTGACCCGCGCGGACTCGCCGCGTGCGAGACGGGTGAGCGCCGGCGTGTCGCCCGCGGCCACCCACACGTGGCCGCCGAGCGCGGCGATCGCCGAAGCGGTGCCGCGCACCTGCTGGGTGAGCAGCACCGACGCGCGCGCGGGATCGATCAGGGAGACGGTCGCGTCGAGCGTGTTCGCGACCCACACCCCGCCCGCGCCCGCGACGATCGGGCCGGCTCCGGAGCCGACCGCGATCTCCTCGCGCACCTGGCCGCTCCGCGGATCCAGCCGGGCGACGCGGCCGGCGCTCGGGACGCTCACCCAGACCGACCCGAAGCCGGTGGCAAGCCCGCCGGGCGGCCCGCGCAGCGTGGTGGTCCCGAGCTTCCGGCCCGTGCGGGCATCGATTCGGCTGACCGTCGGCTCGCGCGAGTCGGCGACCCAGACGACGTTGTCCGCGGCGGCGAGCTCGACCGGGCTGGCGCCGACCGCGATCCGCTGCACGACACGGTTCGTGTCGGCGTCGACGCGCACCACAACGTCATCGCGGGACGCCGCCACCCAGACGTCGCCGGCCGCGGTGACGACGCCGACGGGCCCGCCGCCCACTCGCACCGTCTGCGTCACGTCGCCGTCGCGGCCGAGCCGCAGCAGCGTCCCGTCGTCGGGCGACGTGGCCCAGCGCGCCCCCAGGCCGGTGGCGATGCGCGCGGCGGGCGAGGGCAGCGCCGTCGCCGCGCGCGCCCGCGCGTCGCCGGCGTCGAGGGCAACCAGGGCGGGCGCGCCGTGGACGGCGGCGAGCACGTCCGGTCTGTCGTCGCCGCGCGTGAACAGCCCGACGACGCTTGCGCACGCCAGCGCCGCGACGGCGGCGAGGGCCCAGCGGCGGCGCCAAGGCGCGGCCCGCGGCGCCGGCTCAGGCGGCGGCGCGGCCGGCGCCGACTCCAGCGCCGGGTCCTGGCGCAGGATGCGCTGCTGCAGCTCGCGCAGGCCGGGGCCAGGCTCGAGCCCCAGTTCGTCGACGAGGTCGCGCCGGACCGCCGCGTAGTGCTCGAGCGCGTCGGCCTGCGCGCCGGACCGGTACAGCGCCAGCATCAGCAGCTCGTCCAAGCGCTCCCGCCGGGGATGGTCGGCGGTCTCCCTCCGCAGCACCGCGAGCACCTCGGGGACGCGGCCGAGGTCGAGCTGCACCTGCGCCCACTCCTCCACCGCCGACAGCCGCGCCTGGGTCAGCGCGGCAGCGTCGGCCCGCAGCGCAGGCAACTCCGCCAGGCCGTCCAGCGCCGGTCCGCGCCACAGCGCCAGCGCCTCGCCAAGCCGCGCGGCGGCCGTCCCCGCATCGCCCGCCTCGCGCCCGGCCGCCACCAGCGCGTCGAACGCGTCGCGGTCGACGCCCGCGCCGTTGAGGGCGAGCCGGTAGCCGGCCGGCGCCGACTCGATCGCCGCGTCCTCGAGCCCCGCCTCGCGCAACGCCCGGCGCAAGCGGGAGACGTAGGACTCGACCGTCTGCCGCGCGCTCGGGGGCGGGTCGTCAGGCCACAGCGCGTCGACGAGCGCGTCACGGCTGACGAGCTGCCCGGCCCGCAGGACCAGGAGCGCCAGCACGACTCGCAGCTTCACTCCTCCGCCCAGCCGCACCTCCCCGGCCGGACCGCGCGCCGTCAACGGACCCAACACGCTGAATTCCGACATCTCCTCGCGACCCTAGAGCGCCGTGCCAGCGCCACGCAAGGCGCGTGCAAGCGGCCTCGACGACGGTCCGGCCATGTCACGCACACCTCTCCTCCTCATCGCCGTGCTCGCGTTCGCGGGCTGCGGCGACGCGGACAAGCCGTCCACCACGCCGGTCCCCGAGCCGGCGGCCCGCAACGCCGACCTCCCGGCCGGGCGCATCGCGTTCCGCCGCTACCTCGACGACGCGCACACGCGCGGCGCCATCTTCACCGTCCGCACCAACGGCACCGGTGAGGAGCAGCTCACCCACCCCGAGTCGGGCGAGCTCGACGACATGCCCGACTGGTCGCCCGACGGCCGCCTCATCGCGTTCGAGCGCTGCCGCGAGGACAGCGGCTGCTCCGTCTGGACCGTCGACCCCGAGAACGCCAACGCGCACAAGGTCCGCCTGCGCTGCCACCTCCCGGGCTGCGACGCCGCGGCGCCGGCGTGGACGCCCGACGGGCGGCTCGTCGCCAACCTCGAACAGGGCAGCGTCCGGACGTTCGGCGGTCAGCCCCAGATCCAGGAGTCGGGGATCGCCACCGTCGACCTCGAGAGCGGCAAGCAGCGGACGGTCTACGAGCGCACGGATTGGACGGGCGGGACGCCCGAACCCGCAGGTGTCCCCGGACGGCCGCACGTTCCTGTACACCCGTCAGAACTCGGCGCGCTCGAAGCCGCCGTTCGGCACGGCGCTCTTCGCGGTCCGCCCCAACGGCAAGGGCAACCACCAGGTCGCGTCGTGGGAGCTCGGCGGCGGCGACCACGCCGTCTTCTCGCCCGCGGGCGCCATCCTCTTCCGCTCCTTCGAGGACGACGACAGCAAGCAATCCGACTACTGGACCGTCCGCCCGGACGGCAGCCGGCTGAAGCAGCTCACGCACTTCAAGCCCGGCACGCTCGTCCTGTCGGCCTCCTACTCGCCGGACGGCAAGTGGATCGTCTACGCCTCCGACGGCGAAGGCGGCAACGCCGACCTCTACGTGATGCACGCCGACGGCAGCGGCAGCCGGCCGCTCATCCGCACGCAGCCGTGGGACAGCGCGCCCGACTGGTCCCCCGTGGCCAACTAGCGCTCAGGCCTCGAGGTTGAGCCAGCGCGCCTGGTCCGCGCTGAGCTCGACCTCGAGCGCCGGCAAACTCGAGCGCAGGTGCTCGACGCTGTGCGGCCCGATGACCGCGACGGTCGGGAACGGCTGGGCGAGCACCCATGCGAGCGCGACCGTGTTGGCCGTGGCGCCGATGTCCTCGCCGAGTTGCTCGGCCCGGGCGCGGCGCTCGCGGTTGCCTTCGTTGTCGTACACGCGCGCGGACTCCCCGTTGCGCCCCGCGAAGTAGCCGCCGGCCTGCGCCGACCAGGCGAGCAGCGGCATGCCCGTGCGGGCGTGCCACGCGCGCGACTCGGCGTCGGTCGCCGACAGGCAGTCGGGCCACGGTGGCTCGTTCTGCACCGCCAGCGAGAGGTGCGGGCTGTTGCAGCAGACGCCGTCGATGCCGCGAGCGGCGGCGTACACGTTCGCCTCCTCGATCCGTGGCAGCGTCCAGTTGGAGACGCCGAACGCGCGCAGGTCGCCGGCGCGCCGGTGCGCGTCGAGTGCGTCGATCAGCGGGCCGACATCGGCCGCCGGGTCGTCGCGGTGCAGCAGATAGACGTCGACGGGCCCGCCGAGCCGCTCGACGCTGTCGCGCAGATCGCTCGCGATGTCCTCCGGCGTGACCCGGACGTGGTCGCCGTCCGGATGCGCGCCCTTGGTCACGATCACGAGCCGCTCGCGCACGCCGGGGCGCTCGCGCAGCCAGCTCCCCAGCACCCGCTCGGCGCCGCCGCCCTCGTAGACGTGGGCGGTGTCGATGACGGTGCCGCCCGCCTCGACCCAGGCGTCCAGCACCGCGAAGTCGCGGTCACGCGTGGCGGGCGAGAAGCCCAGCGTCCCCAGTGCGAGCCGCGACAGCGACAGCTCCAGCGGCTCGACTCTGAGGAACTCCACACGTTCTCCCTTCGGCAGCTCCCGCCGCCCGCGCGAGGCGGGCGGCGGGACCGCACCCATGCCTCAGTGGCGCCCAGACGTCGAGAAGCCCAGGACCGTCGACGTCGAGTAGGTCTGCCCGGGACGGAGGACCGTCGACGGGAAGTTGGGCTTGTTCGGCGAGTCGGGATAGTGCTGGGTCTCCAGCGCCAGCCCGTCGCCCTGCCGGTAGGCCCGGCCGCTCGTGCCGTAGAGCGTGCCGTCGAGGAAGTTGCCCGAGTAGAACTGGATCCCGGGCTCCGTCGTCGACATGGTCAGTACGCGGCCGCTGGCCGGATCCTTGAGCCGCGCGGCCTCGACGAGACCCTTCTTCCCGCCGCGGTCGAGGATCCAGTTGTGGTCGTAGCCCTGGCCGTACATCAGCTGCTGGTCGGGCTCGCGAATCCGCTCGCCGATCGCGTGCGGCGTCCGGAAGTCGAACGGCGTCCCGGCGACGTCGGGCGTCGTCCCGTCCGGGATAAGCGTCGAATCGACCGGCGTGTACTTGTCGGCGTTGAGCGTGAGGCGGTGGTCGTAGATCGTCCCCGTGCCCTCGCCCGACAGGTTCCAGTAGGCGTGGTTGGTGAGGTTGACGACCGTCGCCTTGTCGGTCTTCGCGGTGTAGTCGATCCGCAGGTCGTTGCGCTTGTCGAGCGTGTATTCGACCTTGACCTTGAGGTTGCCGGGATACCCCGTCGTGCAGGTGTCCGTGACGCAGCCCTCACCGTCCGCGCTCGTGCGGGTCAGCCGCACGCCGACTACGCCGTTCCTCTTGAACGACTCAGCGTCCCACACGAACCGGTCGAAGCCCTTGACCCCGCCGTGGAGGCTGTTGGGCGGGTTGTTGATGTCCAGCGTGTAGGTCTTGCCGTCGAGCGTGAACGTCCCTTTGGCGATGCGGTTGCCGTAGCGCCCGATGATGCCGCCGAAGTACGACGGGTTGGGGGTCGGCGGATCGCCGCGCGGCATGGTGTAGCCGTCGAGGTTGGCGTAGCCGAGCGTGACGTTCGCCTGCCGCCCGCGGCGGTCGGGCGCCCACAGCTCCTGGATGATGCCGCCGTAGCTGAGGATCTTCACCGTCATCGACCCGTTGGACAGCGTGTAGCGATCGACCTTGGTCGTGCCGACCGCGCCGAACGGCGCCTTCGTGACCGACAGGTTTCCGTGGCCCGCCCCGTGGCCATGGTGCCGCTTCTTTGCGACCGCCCCCGAGGGCGCGCAGACCGCCAGCGCGACCACCGCGATCCCGACCGACACGACCCGGCTCTTGGTCCTGGACGACCTTCGCATCACTGCACCTCCCGGTGTGGGTTGAGACCCCAGCGACCTGCGAACGAGGCCCCCGGCAGGAGCGCCAGGAGGCCGTCGCCGGAGTTGAACGCGTCCGGCGCGCACGTCATCGGCTCGATGGCGACGCCGGAGCGCGATGTGTAGACGTGGATGAAGCGGAAGTGCTCGTCCATCCACAGGCTCGCCGCCCCGAACGTCACGCGAGCCTTCCCTTCGGCGTCCCGCTCGATCCCGCCGAAGCATGTGTCCAGCGCCAGCGGCCCGATCGGGCGTGGGCGGCGGAAGTCGTAGTCGGTGTTCGCGACGGGCACCGGCGCGCCCTTCGGCAGCAGGCGCTCGTCGACCGGCAGGCGCGTGCGCGCGGGCACGCGCAGCACCGCGTCGGCGAGTGGCGTGCCGCTGAGCGCGAGATAGGGATGGAAGCCGGCGCCGAACGGCGCCGTGGTTGCGCCGCGGTTGGTCGCGCGCAACGAGGCCTCGAGGCCGTCGGCTGCGAGGCGGTATTCGACCTCGAGCTCGAGCGTGAACGGGTAGCCGGGCTGTGGATGCAGCATGCAGCCGAGCACGACGTCGTCGCTCGAGTGCTGGAGCGGGTTCCAGTTGGCCCACAGCAGCAGCCCGTGCAGCGCGGAGCCGCTCTCCGGCTCCGAGATCGGCAGCCGGTGCTCGCTGCCCTGGAAGACGTAGCGAGCGTCGCGGATCCGGTTCGGCCAGGGCACGAGCACCTTGCCGCGGTAGCCGCCGCCGACCTCGTCGATGCCGAACGTGTCGAGCTGCTCGCGATCGTCCACCCGCCAGGAGCGCAGGGTGGCGCCCACCTCGGTCACCACCGCCCGCTGGCCGTCGCGCTCGAGGAGGAACTGCGAGCCGGTCGAGGGCACACGCGCGCTCACCGACCGGCCGGGTCGTCGCTGCCGGCGGCCGCGGTCCGCGCGCGCCGGTACTCCTCGACCACGATCTCGTTGAGTTCCTCGACCGACGTGTCGTCGGACGGCTTGTCGAACGTGATCTCCCCGTCCTGGATCAGGTTGACCCGGTCGCAGGCCTCGAGGACGTGCACGTAGTTGTGGGCGATCATGATGATCGACACGCGGCCCTCGGCTCGCAGGCGCGCCACCAGGTCGAGGATCATCGCGCCCTCCTTGGCCCCCATGGCGGCCAGCGGTTCATCGAGGAGGATGATGTCGGCGTCCGAGTTGACCGTCCTCGCAACTGCGATCGCCTGCCGCTGGCCGCCGGAGAGCCGTGCCACCGGCACGTCAATACGGGGGATGTTCACGCCGATCTCGTCGAGCGCCCTGCGCGTCTCCTGCTTCATCGCGCGGTTGGCGAGCAACGGCAGCGGCTTGTGCACCTTCTCGCGGCGCAGGAACATGTTGCGCACGACCGACAGCTCGTTGACAAGCGCGAGGTCCTGGTAGACGCAGTCGATCCCCAGCGAGCGGGCATGGTCGACCGACTTGAGCTCGACGTCCTCGCCGCGCAGGACGAGCCGCCCCTCGTCGGGCTTGTGGAAGCCCGAGAGGATCTTGATCAGCGTCGACTTGCCGGCGCCGTTGTCACCCAGCAGGCCGAGCACCTCACCCTTCTGCAGGTGCAGGTTGACGTCGCGCAGCGCCGTGACCGGGCCGAAGCGCTTGGCGACGTTCTCGACGCGGAGGACGTCCTCAGCCAACGCCGCTCCCCTTCCGCACGCGCCCGACGTAGATGTTGATCACCATCGCGCCGAGGATCGCGATGCCGAGGATGAAGTCGAGGTAGTCGGCGTTGACGCCCTCGAGGGTCAGGCCGTCGCGCAGGACGCCCAGGAACAGGGCGCCGAACAGTGCCCCGATCGCGGTGCCCACGCCGCCGATCAGCAGCGTGCCGCCGATCACCGCCGCCGACACGGCGCGGAACATCGACTCCGAGGCGCCGGCGGTGTCTGGCGTGACCGAGCCGGCGCGGGTCGCCTCGAGCACGCCCACCAGGCCGGCGAAGACGCTGCACAGGATGAAGTTGCGGATCACGGTGAGGCGGACGTTGATGCCCGCCTCCCTGGCGCCCAGGCGGTTGCCGCCGACCGCGATCGTGTAGGTCCCCCAGCGCGTCATCGTGAGGAGGACCTGCGTGCCGAGGATGATCACGAGCGCCCAGATCAACTCGGAGTAGGCGCCGGCGCCGAAGATCTTCGCGAACGTCCCGACCTCGTTGACCTTCTCGGGCAGGACGATCTTCTCCCCGTTGACGATGTGGGTGACGTCGACCGTGCGCGTGGTCACCTCGGCGCCCGGCATGGCGACCGGCTGGGCGTCGGAGATGATCAGCGTCAGGCCGCCCAGCCCGAGCAGCATCCCGAGCGTCGTGATGAACGACGACACCCCGATGACCTCGACGAAGATGCCGTTGATCACACCGACCACGGCGGCGCACAGGAGCGACAGGATCAGGCAGGGGACGAGCGACAGCCCGGCCTCGTTGAATTGGTAGAACATGAACGGCGCGAACAGGTAGACCGACCCGATCGAGAGATCGATCTCGCCCGCCACCATCAGCAGCACCTCACCCGCCGCGAGGATCGCGAACGGCGCGAAGTACGGGAGGATGTTGATGAAGTTCGCGTGCGTGAAGAAGTTCTCGTTCGCCAGCGAGAAGTACAGGATCGCCAGCAGCGTGACGACGATGATGCTGCCCTCGCGCAGCGTCAGGAACCGCACCAGCAACTCGCGGGCCCCGGGCCGTTTGGCCCGGGACTCGGTCGACTGCGGTCCGGCCGGCGCCGGAGGCGCCGGATCGGTGGTACTGCTGGTGCTCACGGCCGGTCGGCCCTAGGCCTTCGCCACTCCGGGGGAGCTCGACGTGCCCTCGTAGCGGCTCTTGGTGTCGTTGTAGGGGGCGACCGTCGTCTTGTCGAGGAACTTCAGGCCCGTGTTTACGTCGGCGACGCCCGACAGCGTTTCCGACGCCTTGGCGAGGTACAGCTCCATGATCGGGAAGAACCCTTGGAGGTAGGGCTGCTGATCGATCGTGAAGTCGATCTGGTCGGCGGCGAGCAGGTTCTGCGTGACCGGCGTGAGGTCATAGCCGCCGCCCTTGACGTCCTTGTCGCGCAGCTTCTGCTTCTGGATCGTCTGGGCCAGGCCCTGCGTGCTGCCGGCGTCGACGGCGAAGTATCCCTTGGTCTCGGGATGGCTCTGGGCGTAGGCGTTGATGACCGACAGCTCCGCCGGCAGCTCTGCGCCGGTGGTGATGACGTGCGGCTTGATGCCCGAGACCTTCCTGAGGACGCTGAGGGCGCCGTCGATCCGCGGCTGGATGTTGGACTGCCCTGGCGTGGCGATGAACAGCGCCACGTCGCCGGAGGGAACGAGACTCTGGATCCGCTTGCCCATCGCCACGCCGGAGGCGAACAGGTCCTGGCCGATGTAGGCGAGCCGCGCGTTGCTCACCTCGTCCGCGTTGTAGGCGAGGACGGGGATCTTGGCCTTCAGCGCGGCGTCGACGGGCTGGTTGAACGCCTTCTTGTCGACGAGGCAGTACCGCGATCCCGTCGGCGCCGCTGGTGACGGCGGTGTTGAACGCGTTGACCATCTCGTTGACGTTGGAGTTCTTGGAACCGGTGAACTGGTACTCGCAGCCGAGCAGCTTGCAGGCGTCCTCGGCGCCGTAGCGGGTCGGCACGAAGAACGGGTTCGTCGTCACGTGGTTGACGAGCACGAACTTCTGGGTGCCCTCGCTCTTGAAGATGCCGCTGGCGGACGTGCCGCTCTGTGCGCTGCTCGACTCGGGCTTGGTGCCGCCGCCGCCGCAGGCGGCGATCGCGGTGCTCACCATCGCCGCGGCGCTTCCGGTCAGCGCCGCGCGCCGCGTCATCGCTCCCAGGCGTGACTGCGGCGTCTCCTCCTCGCGGGCGTCCTGCCACTCGAGGCGCTCAAGGGCGTCGTTGACAGGATCCAGTTCCGACATGGTCCCTCCTCCTCAGTGGGGTTGGGAACGCGCGTGCTGGAGGTCTGTCCCGACACGGTTCCTCTCCTCTCGGGCCGCCATTGTTATCGCTCACATTCGTGCCTGTCAAGGAGAACTGTGAGCGCTAACGGTCGGTCGCCGGCTACTCTCACCGCTGAGGCCACCTTGTGAGCGCAACGGACGAGACCAGCGGCAAGACGGACGGTCGCCGCCGGGCGGCCGTGATGACCGACGTGGCGAAGCTCGCGGGCGTCTCCCACCAGACGGTGTCGCGGGTGATCAACGGCAGCCCGCAGGTCCGGGCCGCGACGCGCGAGCGCGTCCTCGCCGCGATGCAGGAGCTCGACTACCGGCCGAACTCAGCGGCGCGCGCGCTCGTCACCGGGCGGTCGCGGACGCTCGGCGTGGTGAGCTTCGACACCACGCTCTACGGGCCGGCGTCGACCCTCTACTCGATCGAGCGCGCCGCGCACGACGCCGGCTACTTCATCACCATCGTCAGCCTCGAGGCGCTCGACCACGCCTCCGTGCTCAGCGCCGTCGAGCGGCTCCGGATGCAGGGCGTCGACGGCATCCTCGTCATCGCCCCGCTCGAGGGCTCGGGCGAGGCGCTGGTCGCCCTGCCGCGCGACATCCCGCTCGTGGCGGTCGAGGCCGGCCCCGCGCACGCGCTGCCGGTCGTCGCCGTCGACCAGTTCGCCGGCGCGGCAATCGCCACGCGGCACCTGCTGGAGCTCGGCCACCCGACCGTCGTCCACATCGCGGGCCCCGCCGACTTCCTCGAGGCCGCCCAGCGCATCGAGGGCTGGCGCTCCACGCTGGAGGCCGCCGGAGCCGACGTGCCGCCGATGCTCGTCGGCGACTGGAGCCCGCGCGCCGGCTACGAGCTGGGGAGACAGCTGGTGGGGAAAGCGAGCGCGATCTTCGTCGCGAACGACCAGATGGCGCTGGGCGTGCTGCGCGCGCTGCACGAGGCGGACCTCGAGATCCCGCGCCAGGTCAGCGTGGTCGGGTTCGACGACATCCCCGAGGCTCAGTACTACACGCCGCCGCTCACCACGGTGCGCCAGGACTTCGGGGAGATCGGGCGCCGCAGCCTGCGCCACATGCTCGCGATGATCGAGTCCGACGGCGATCCGCCGGCGCCGCCCGAGCTGGTGGCGCCCGAGCTGATCGAGCGCTCGAGCGCCGGGCCTCCGTCCTAGCCCGCATCGTCGATCGAGGCGAACTCGACCCCGGCCTGCTCGCAGAACGCGCGCCAGCTCTCGGCGTGGCGGCCGAGGTTCATCACCTGGTGGTGCGGGCCGCCGAGCCGCAGCCACTCGTCGAGGCACGCGCGCACCCCGACGTCGGGCCGGAAGCGACCCCAGGGCATCTCCAGATCCGGCAGGTCCGGGCCGTCGAGGTTCTCGCCCTCGCAGACGACGAGCCGGAACGACTCGCCGCCGAGCGCGACCAGCGTCGCCAGCGTCGCCGGCCCGGGCTGGTACTCGAACAGGAACGTGGGCGGGTCGTCGAGCCCGCCGATCGCGATCGGCCGCTTGATCAGTCGGACCGGGCGATCGTCGCGGGCGATCCGCCAGTTGCCCTCCCCCATGTGGCTCATCAGCACCGAGTCCGACGGGAAGTCCATCGCGTACATCTCGGTGAAGTGCGCGTCGCCGATCAGCACGTGCCCGGCGCGGACGAGCGCAGCGGTCAGCAGGTCGCCCTCGCCGGCGAAGCCGTAGCCCTTCGCCATCAGGCTCGAGGCGGCGGCGAACGGGAGCCGGGCGAAGCGGCCGTCCTCGCCGATCGCGTCGAAGTGCGTCGAGAAGGCCTCGCACCCGCGCTCCTCCATCAGTCGCTCGAGCGCGACCTGCATGCGCGCGTGGTCGTCGCGCTCGGTGTCCGAGAGCCGCGGGTCGATCTCGAACTGCTCGTCCTCGAACGCGCGCACCGCATCGACCTCCCCCGCGCTGACGGCAACCGTCGCGCGGTACAGCTCCCCCGGGGCGATCACGCTGACGTTGGGGCCGAGCGCGCGCAGCAGCGAACCCTCGTCGAAGCGGATGTCCCCCATGTCGTTCATCGCGTAGCCGACCTGGGCGACCTTCAGCCTGCGCCACGCCGTCACGGCGGCGGCCGCTCGCGCCCAGCGGCCGATCCGGTCGCGGAACGCCGGGGCCTGCCAGTCCTCGCTGACGACGTCGAACCGCACGCCCGCCCGGACCATCGCGTTCGCGGTGTCCTGCGCCCCGTGGACGCCTTGGTTGTAGGTCATGTCCGCCATGTCCCACGCGGCGGTGACCTGCGGCTCGGGCTGCACGTTGGCCAGGCACAGCGGCAGCCGGGCTTGCGCGAGCGCGCGGGCAGCGCGCTGGCCGGGCCCGTAGGTGAGGTTCACGATCAGGACGCCGTCGAGCCCCTGGCGCTCGTACTCGCCCACCACGCGCTCGATGTCGGCGCGGTTGCGGGCGGGTGGTTCGACCACGCACTCCGCGACGCCCTCGAGGGCCGTCGCGAGCTCGGCCAGGAAGCGACCCTGCCGCTCGGTGATGCCCGGCAACATCGCGTCGTAGAGCTCCTGCATGATGCCCAGGAGGCCGATGCGGGGAGTGCGGTTGGGCACGGTCTCTCCTGTTCCTCAGTGCTGGCCGTAGACGTTCTGGTAGCGCTCGTAGAGCGCGTCGATGGCGCCCTGCTCGAGCGGCGCGACGTCGCCGAAGGCGCGCGCGAGGTGCACCGTCCGCGCGACGTCCTCGCACATGACCGCCGCCTTGAGCGCGGCGAGCGCGGTCGCGCCGATGCTGAACACGCCGTGGCCGTGCATCAGGACGGCGGGCGAGCGATGCCCCGACAGCGTCTCCACCACGGCCCGCCCGATGTCCTCGCCGCCGATCAGCTCGAACGGCCCGACCGGGATCGGGCCGCCGAACTCGTCGGCCATCGCGGTCAGCACGCACGGGATCTCCTCGCCCCGCGCCGCCCACGCGGTCGCATAGGCGCTGTGGGTGTGGGCGACGCCGCCCACGTCGGGCAGCGCGCGGTAGATGAAGCAGTGCGTCGCGGTGTCGCTGGACGGGGCGAGCTCGCCCTCGACGACGTCGCCCTCGAGGTCGACCACGACCATCGTCTCGGGCGTCAGGGCGTCGTAGGCGACGCCGCTCGGCTTGATCACCACCAGCTCCTCGCCGGGGACGCGGGCGGAGACGTTGCCGCTCGTCCACGCCACGAGCTGGTGGCGGACGAGCTCCTGGTGGAGCTCTGCCACCGAGCGGCGGGTCTCCGCGACGGCGGTCACTGCACCGGCACCTCGTGGCGGCTGCGGCGCAGGCGCCGCAGGACGTCGTTGCCGCCGCGGCCGAAGTGGTCGTGCAGCTCGACGTACTCGGCGTATAGCCGGTCGTAGGCGCGTGCTCGCTCGGCGTCGGGCACGTAGACGTCGCGCTCGACCGTCCCCATCGCCGCCGCCGCAGCGTGGATGTCGGGATGGCACCCCGCGGCCACGGCGGCGTGGATGGCCGAGCCGAGGGCGGGGCCCTGCTCGGAGCCGAGGATGTCCAGCGGGCGCTGGGTGACGTCGGCGTAGAGCTGCATCAGCTGCGGGTTCTGCAGCAGGCCGCCGGCTACGACGACCCGGTCGACGGGGAGCCCGGCGCCCTCGAACGCCTCGACGATCGTGCGCGTCCCGAACGCCGTCGCCTCCTGCAGCGCGCGGTAGATCTCCGGCGCCGTCGTCGACAGCGTCAGGCCGAGCACCGCGCCGGACAGCGTGTGGTCGACGAGGACCGAGCGGTTGCCCCCCATCCAGTCGAGCGCAACGAGGCCGTGCGCGCCCACGTCCTGCTCGGCGCCCAGCTCGCTGAGGTGCTGATGCACGCTGACGCCGCGCTCGCGCGCCGCATCCGTGTAGGCGGCGGGGACGCAGTTCTCCACGAACCAGGCGAAGATGTCGCCGACCGCGCTCTGGCCGGCCTCGTAGCCCCAGGCGCCGGGGCTGATGCCGCCGTCGACGACGCCGCACATGCCCGCGACCTCGCCGAGCCCCTCGGCGTTCATCACGTGGCAGGTCGACGTGCCCATGATCGCGACCATCTGGCCGGGCTCGATCGCCTGGGCCGCGGGCACCGTGACGTGGGCGTCGACGTTGCCGACCGCGACGGCGATCCCCTCCGGCAGCCCGGTCAACGCCGCCGCCTCGGCTGTCAGGCCGCCGGCGCGGGCGCCGAGCGGCGACAGCGGATGCTCGAGCTTCTCGGCCGCGAAGTCGGCGAACGCCGGGTTCAGTGCCGCCAGGAAGTCGGGGCTCGGGTAGCTGCCGTCCTGGTAGATCCCCTTGAAGCCGGCGGTGCACGTGTTGCGCGTCTCGCGCCCGCACAGCTCCCACACGATCCAGTCGGCGGCCTCGATCCAGCGCTCGGTGCGCTCATAGACCTCGGGGTCCTCCTCGAGCATCTGCAGCGCCTTCGCGAACTCCCACTCGGAGGAGATGCGCCCGCCGTAGCGCGCGAGCCAAGGCTCGTCACGCTCGGCTGCCAGCTGGTTGATGCGGTCCGCGTGCGCCTGGGCGGCGTGGTGCTTCCACAGCTTCGGATACGCGTGCGGCCGCTCGGCCAGGCCGGGGAGTTCGCAGAGCGGCGTCCCGTCGGCCAGCGTCGGCAGCGGGGTCGACGCGGTGAAGTCGGTCGCGATGCCCGCGACCTGGTCGGGCGCGACGCCCGCTGCTTCTACCGCCGCGGGGATCGAGTGGCGCAGGACGTCGCGGTAGTCCTCGGGCACCTGCAGCGCCCACTCCGGCGGGAGCTCCGCGCCGGTCGCGGGCAGGTTGCGCTCCACCACCCCGTGCGCGTACTCGTGGACCGCGCTGCCCAGCTCGGCGCCGTCGGATGCGCGCACCACGAGCGCGCGACCCGACAACGTGCCGAAGTCGACGCCGATGACCACGGCACCCGGGCTTGTGGCGCTCACGCGGCCTAGTGTTAGCGCTCACATATGGTGTTGTCAAGCCGCCGGTTCCACCACCACCTTCAACCCCTCGCGGGCCGCGGCGGTCCGGAACGCCTCGTCGACCCGGGTCAGCGGATAGCGATGCGTGACCAGCCCACCGACGTCGACAAGGCCCTGCTCGACGAGGCGGATCGCGCGTGGATAGACGACGCCCATGCGCCGGACCATGACGATGGTCAGGCCCCGCCGGCGGGCGAGTGCGGCGCTGAACGTCGTGCGATCGTCGGACGGGATCCCGAGCAGCACGACGCGAGCGCCGGCGCGCGCAGCCCGCATCGCGAGGTCGACCGCGGCGTCGTTGCCCGCCGCCTCGAACGCCACGTCCACCGCGACCGCTGGGGGCACCTCCTCGGGCGCGACGACGAGCTCTGCCCCGGCGTCCTGCGCCGCGGCACGCCGGTGCGCCAGCGGGTCCACCGCGAGCACGACCCGCGCGCCCGCGGCACGCACGACCTGGATCAGCAACAGCCCGATCGGCCCGCAGCCGACCACGGCAACGTCGGCACCCAGGCGCACGTGGCCGAGGTCGAAGGCGTGGATGGCGACGCCCAGCGGCTCGAGCATGGCGCCGGTGCTGCCGTCCATCGACTCGGGGAGCGGGTGGAGCGCGTCGGTGGGCCAGCTCAGGTACTGGCGCAGGCCGCCGTCGCAGCTCCCGTGGCCGGCGAACACGACCTCGGCGCAGAGGTTCGGATTGCCTTCGAGGCAGCGATCGCAGCGCCCGCAGTGCAGCGCCGGATCGACGGCGACGCGGCGGCCGTCGAGCGGGCCGCCCTCGACGACGCCCGCGAACTCATGGCCGACGACGAGCGGGCTCTCCAGCCGCGCGTCGCCGATGCCGCCCTCCTCGTACCAGTGCAGATCCGAGCCGCAGAGCCCGACCGCCTCGACCCGCACCAGGCTCTCCCCCGCTCCCGGCGCGCGCACGGGCTCGCCGGCGACGCGGATGTCGCCGGTCCCGTGCAGGCGCGCGACGCTGTGAACGCTCACGCCGCAACTGTAAGGCGTCTTACGAGGGCCGTAAGGGGCCGGCTCCCCGACGTCGCTCCATCTTCCCGATGTGTATCCGGGCGTCGCAGCCGACCATGGATGCATGCTCATGACAGGGTCAGGTCAAATCGACGCAGAACGGGCGTTCACACGGGTCTCGCGCTCACGCCGACGCGCCGCGCTGCTGCGCTGGGTCCGCCGCGAGACGGGCGGGCAACTCCCCGTCTCCGACGCGCGCAGGCTCGGGAGCGCGCGGCCCCGGCAGGCGGTCAGGGAGATCCCACTGGGCGCTATCCGGAGCACGCTCGAGCCCAACCGGGCGTCGCTGTTCGACTGCGCCTTCCGGCCCGCGGCGAGCGCCCGCGCGCGCTGGCAGCGGTTGTGGCTGGCCGAGCAGCGCGGCACGGCGCTGCCGCCGATCTCGGTCGTCGCCGTCGGCGACTCCTACGCGATCCGCGACGGCCACCACCGCGTGTCCGTGGCGCGAGCTCGCGGAGCGCTGATGATCGACGCGCTGGTCGACCGCGTTACGCCGGCGGCTGCTCTACGAACGTGAGCTTCTCGTCGAGGCCCGCGAGGTCGAACATGCGCTGGACCTGCGGCGGCGCCTTGACGACCAGCAGCTCGAAGCCCGCGGTCTTGGCGCGGTGGCTCTCCTCGAGCAGGAGCGAGATGCCGCTCGACGCGAAGAACGCGCAGTTCGACAGGTCGACGACGAGCGTTTCGTAACCGGGCTCGAGGCGGGCGAACGCCTGCTCGAGATGCGGGGCGGTGGCGATGTCGAGCTCGCCGATGACAGCCACGATGGCGATCGCGTCGCGCCGCTCGACCTCGATGGCGAACGGCGGTGCCTTGGATGTGTCCGTCACGCGGCTCCCATTCGCGCGGCGACGATACAGAGGTCGTCGCCGAGCGAGTCGCCGGCATGTGCGAGCACGTCGGACTCGAGATGTCGCACGACCGCGTCGGGCGGCGAGCCCGCCAGCCGCCGCAGCGCCTCGGTCAGACGGTGCTCGCCGAACAGCTCGTGCCGGTGCCGGTGGGCCTCCGTCACGCCGTCCGTGAACAGGAGCACGCCGGTGCCCGGGGCAAGCGCCTCGTGCCCCGGCTGGCAGCTGATCACCGGGTCGACTCCGAGCGGCGGCGCCGGCCGCTTGCCGTTCAGCATCTCCCCGCTGTCGAGCCGCACCGGCGGCGGATGCCCCGCCGATGCCCACGCGAGCCGGCCCTCGCGCGGGTAGACCACGACGGCGACCGCCGTCACGAAGATCGACGACGTCCCGGTGCGCTCGACGAGCACCTGGTTGGCGAGCTCGAGCAGCCGGCACGGCTCGTCGACGAAACCGGCGAAGGTGGCGATCGACGTGCGGACGAAGGTCGCGCGCCGCGCCGCCTCCACGCCCTTGCCCGAGACGTCGCCGACGGCGAGGATCGTCGAGTCGTCGTCGGGCCCGGGCGCGACGACGTAGAAGTCGCCGGCCACGCCGTCGGAGGCGGGCGTGAACGAGCAGCGCACGTCGATGCCGGCGCCCGCGCGGATCTCGGCGGGTGCGAGCACATCGCGCATCGCCTCCAGATCACGGATCTCGCCCTCGCGCTCGACCGCCTCGGCGATCAGTTCCGTGATCCGCCCTTCACGGGCCAGCGCCTCCGCGTCGAGCTTCTCGATGCGGCGGCGCAGCCGCGCGATGTCCCGTTGCTCGTGCTCGGTCAAGCAGATTCCCCTGGGCGCTCAGGCAAGATTCTCCCATGAACGAGGCAGGTAAACGCGTCTCCTTCGTCGAGCTCTACCTCGACCTCGTCTTCGTCCTGGCGGTCGGCCAGCTCGCGCATCTGATCGTCGCCGAGCCCGAGATGCAGAGCGTCTGGATCGCGCTCGGGCTGTTCTTCACGCTGTGGTGGACCTGGATCGGCTTCGCCGTCCTCTACAACCGCCAGGGCGGCGACGAGCCCGCGCAGCGGCTGCTGTTCCTGATCGGCAGCGTGCCGGCGGGCGTGGCCGCGGTCGCGATCGAGCCCGCGTCGGCCGGGGACATCACGGCGTTCGCGCTCAGCCTTGCGCTGATCCGGCTCGTGCTGGCCGGCGCGCACGTCCTCCTCCATGGTGCTCTTACGGACCTCCTGCGGCAGCGGATCGCGCGCTCGTACGTGATCTCCGCGGCGCTGTTCCTGATCTCGATCGCGGTGCCCGGGCCGTTCCGCTACGTCCTGTGGGCGATTGCGATCGGGGTGGAGTCCAACGCGTCGCTGGCCGAGGACCGCGAGGCGGCGCACCGGCTGCGCCGCGACCGCGACTTCTCCGCGCTCCAGCCCGCCGACCCCGCGGAGGCGCTCGACGCGCACCACTTCGCCGAGCGCTTCGGCCTGTTCCTGATCATCATGCTCGGCGAGATCTTGGTCGAGGCGGGCCAGGTGGCCGGCCACGTCGAGCACTTCTCCGGCTGGATGGCGGTGGCCGCTGCGATGGTGCTGGCGGCGGCGCTGTGGTGGCTGTACTTCGACTCGGCGGCGGAGATCAACCTCAAGGTGTTCGAGCTCTCCGGCGGCTCGACGACGATGGCGCGGGCGATCTTCGCCGTCGGGCACATGCTCCCGGCGTTCGCCCTGCTGCTCACCGCGTCGGGCATCGGCCTGCTGATGGAGGAGGACCCGCCGACGATCGCCTACTGGCTCGCCTGTGTCGGCGTGGGTATCTACCTCAGCGGCACGCGCGTGTTCCTGATCGGCTCGAGCCGCGTGTCCGGGCTCGTGCGGGCGCTGCTGCTCGTCGCGACGTTCCAGCTCGGGCGCCTCCACCACGTGCTGACGCCGCACGAGTACCTGTGGCTGCTGAGCGCCTGGGTGGTGATGTGCGCGGCGTTGGGCACCCGCTCGGCGGACGGAGTGGCGCTGGAGCGCTACCTCGGCGGTCGCCGGGAGGATCCCGCCGCGTGAGAGGCTGACGCGATGGCCCGCCGGGTCGCCCTGCTCGTCGTCGCGCTCGCCGCTTCCGCGCTCCCGGCGCCGGCCGGCGCCGCCGTGCACCGTCACCGCTGCACGGACGCCCCGGCCGGCACCCGCTGCGGCTCGATCCGCGTCCCGCTCGACCGCAGCGGCGCGGTCCCCGGGCGCCTCACGATCGAGTTCGAGCGCTACCTGCGGCGCGACCGCCGCCGCCCGCCGGCGGGCACGATGCTGGCGATCGAGGGCGGCCCCGGCTACTCGACGACCGACAGCCGCGACAGCTACCTGAAGCTGCTGGCGCCGCTGCGGGCGCGGCGCGACCTCCTCCTGATCGACCTGCGCGGCACCGGCCTCTCCGGCGCCCTCGACTGCAAGACGTTCCGCCGCAACGTCAAGCGCTACGTCGCCCGCGCCGGGCAGTGCGCGCGCGAGATCGGCGCGCGGCGCGACTTCTACGGCACCGGCGACGCGGTCGAGGACATCGCGGCGGTGCTCGACGCGCTGCGGATCGCGAAGGTCGACATCTACGGCGACTCCTACGGCACCTACGCCGCCCAGGCGTTCGCCGCCCGCCACGGCGACCGGCTGCGCTCACTGGTGCTCGACGGCGCCTACCCGGTGTCCGGCACCGATCCGGCGTTCGGCGACCTCGCCGAGGCGACGCAGCGTGCGCTGCGGGCCGTCTGCAGCCAGGCGCCGGAGTGCACCGAGGATCCGGTGGCCGTCGTCGGGCGCCTCCGCGACCGGCTGGTCGCCCGGCCGCTGACCGCGCGCGGGCTCAACACCGAGGGCGAGCGCGTGCGCGTGCGCCTGGACGAGGCGTCGCTGGCGGCGCTGATCCAGTCCGGCTACGGCAACCTCCCGATGTACCGCGACATCGTCGGCGCGACCCGCTCGTTCGAGGCCGGGGACCGCGCGCCGCTGCTGCGGCTGTTCGCGGAGAACAAGCTCGACACCACCGCCTCCCCCGTCCGCGGCTTCTCCGAGGCGCTCTACCTCGCGGTGACCTGCCACGACTACCCGCAGCTGTGGGATCCCGCCGCGCCGTTCGCGGAGCGCCGCGCGCAGTACGAGCGCGCGATCGCCGCGCAGCCGCCCGAGCGCTTCGCGCCGATCTCCCCCGCCGTCTGGACGTCGCTCGACTACGAGGGCGCGCTCGCCTGCCTGCGCTGGCCGGGCGCGCGCGGCGGCCTGCCGCCACTGCCTCGCCTAGCGGCTCGTCACCGGCTTCGCCTCGCACCCGGCGCCAGCTACCCGGCCGTCCCGACGCTCGTGCTCAACGGCGAGCTCGACAACATCACGACCACGCCGCAGGCGCGCCAAGTCGCGGCGCAGTTCCCGGGCGCGACGTTCGTGGAGACGCGCAACACCGTGCACATCTCGGCGATCAGCGACCGCGACGACTGCGCGGAGCCGCTCGTGCGCGAGTTCATCCGCAGGCTCGAGCGCTCGACACCAGCTGTGCGACGCGGATCGCCGAGCTGCGGGCGCTCCCGCGCTTCCCCCGCACCGCGGCGGACACGCGCCGGCGACCGCGAAGCCGGGCAACCGCAGCAGCGAGGCGGCACGGCGCGTGGCCGCCGCGGCGGCGCTCGCGGTCGGCGACGCGATCCAGCGCTGGGTGGTCAACAGCGGCGGCGCGAGCCGCGGGCTGCGCGGCGGCCGCTGGAGCTACAGCGGCGACAAGCGTCGTGCGCTTCCGCTTCCGCCGAACCCGCTTCGTGCGCGACGTCGCCGTCAGCGGCACCGCGACCTGGCGGCTCGCGGACGGCGCCGTGGTCGCGCGGCTGCGGCTGCCGGGCCGCGGGCGGCTGCGCGCTCGCTGGAGCACGCAGCGACCCGCCGCCACCGCCACGCTCGCCGGCACGCTGCGCGGCCGGCGAGTGCGCGCGGTGATGCGCGCCCCGTGACGGGGCTTACGGCTTGATGTTCTGGTTGAGGTGGAAGAGGTTGTCCGGGTCGTAGGCGCGCTTGACGTCGACGAGGCGGTCGTAGTTGCCCTTGTAGTTGTCGCGGATCCGGCCCTGGTCGTCGTCGGCCATGAAGTTGACGTAGCCGCCCGACTCCGAGTGCGGCGCCGTCGCGTCGTAGAAGTCGCGCACCCACGCGGTGTTGGCGTCGTTCTCCGCCGGGTCCGGCCACATGCCGGCGATCACGGTGGCGAACGTCGCGTCGCGGTAGGCGAACGCGGTGTCGCCCGCCCCCACGCGGTGGGTCGCGCCGTTGATCGGATAGATGTGCACGGTCGAGTTGACCGTCGGCACCTTCGGCCCGTGCTCGAGGTGCGCGGCGATCGCGTCGTCGGTGAGCTCCTTGACGAAGTTCGCCTTCCAGTAGTGCTGCAGCCCGGGCGGGACGAGCGCGTCGAACGCGCTGTTGAGCGCCGGGTAGGGCATCGGGCCGACGTGCTCGGCGATCGGGCTGCGCGACCTCGCGCAGCGACTTCAGCGCCGCCGCGCCCTCCTCGGGCGGGCCGGCCCAGCAGGAGACGAAGGCCATGAACGGCTCGCCGTGCCGGTCCTCGGGGATGAACGGGAGCGGCGGGGCGATCTGCCACGCCGGGAAGCCGCCGAGCCGCTCGTCGGCGTCCTTGATGAACTCGCGGTACCAGCGCAGCACGTCGGCGGCGTCTGAGAGCTCGAAGAACATCGGGCCGCCGTAGATCTCGCTCACCGGGTGCACGTCGTACTCGAACGCCGTGACGACGCCGAAGTTGCCGCCGCCGCCGCGCAGCGCCCAGAACAGGTCGGCGTTCTCGTGCTCGGTGGCCGCCACGACGCTGCCGTCGGCGGTCACGACCTCGGCCGCGCGCAGGTTGTCGCAGGAGAGCCCGTGGCCGCGAGTGAGGTAGCCGATGCCGCCGCCGAGCGTGAGCCCGCCGACGCCGGTCGTCGAGATGATGCCGCCGGTGGTGGCAAGGCCGTGCGGCGTGGGTGGCGTCGTTGAACGCGCCCCAGGTCGCGCCGCCCTGCGCCCGCGCGGTCTTCCGGGCCGCGTCGACCTCGACCTGCTGCATGCCCTTGAGGTCGATCACGACCGCGTCCTCGCCGGTGCCGAAGCCCGGGACGCTGTGCGAGCCGCCGCGGATCGCGATGTCGAGCCCGTTCTCCCGCGCGTAGTTGACGGCGGCCACGACGTCGTCGGTCCCGGACGCCCGCACGACGACGTTCGGGTGCCGGTCGATCATCGCGTTGTAGACGCGACGCGCCTCGTCGTAGTCGGAGTCCCCCGGGGTGATCGTCTGGCCCCGAACCTGCTCGCGGAGCCCTTGCACGGTAACCGTCGACATCCCAGTCCTCCTATGGTCGTTCCGAGGCCGATCCTCCTACGAAGAGACGGCGATTGGAACCGCGCTATTCCGAAGTGTCCCTTTGGGCAACGCGGCCTCCTCCCCGCGCGACCGCGCGGGGAGGAAGGAGAGGCGACTAGCCGTGCTGCATGTGCGGCAGGAGGCGCTCCAGCCGGCTCGGGACCCACCACGTGTGGCGGCCCATCAGCAGCATCACTGCGGGGAGGAGGACGCAGACCATCGCGCCCGCGATGAAGATCGCCGAGGCCAGCCCGACGCCGAACTCCTTGACGGTCGGGTCGCCGTTGAGGATGAAGCTGGCGAAGACCGCGACCATGATCGCCGCTGCAGAGGCGATGACCTTGCCGGTGCCGGCGAGGCCCGCGATGACCGCCTGGCGTGGGGACTTCCCGGCGTCGACTTCCTCCCGCACGCGGCTGAGGAGGAACACCTGGTAGTCCATCGCGAGCCCGAAGAGGATCGCGAACATCATCATCGGGACGTAGGAGACGATCGGGATCGCCCCGTCGAGGCCGATGGCGGTGGCGCCGTGGCCCTCCTGGAAGACGGCGGTGAGGATGCCGTAGGCGGCGCCCACCGACAGGAGGTTCACCAGCGCGGCCTGCAGCGGCGCGACCACCGAGCGGAACGCGATCAGCAGGAGCAGCATGCTGAGGCCGACGACGACCGCGATGATCACGGAAGCCGCTGGCCGATCAGGTCGGCGAGGTCGAGCAGCTGGGCGGTCGAGCCGCCCACGTGGGCGTCGACGCCGCTCTTGGGGATCACCGAGGCGCGGACCTCGTCGACGACGTCGGCGGTGGCGTCCGAGCTCGGCGAGCCCTCGGGGATGACGTTGATCATCGCCGCGGTGCCGTCCTTGGAGACCTGCGGCTCGCCGACGGCGGCCACGCCCTCGGTCGCGGACAGGCCCTGGTGGAGCGCGGTGAGCTCGTCCTTGTCGCCGGTGTTGGCGGCGACGAGCAGCGGGCCGTTGGAGCCTTCGCCGAAGTTCTCGGTCATCAGGTCGTAGGCCTGGCGCGACGTGGTCGACTGCTCCGCGCTCGACTGGTCCGTGAGCCCGAGCTCGAGCGAGCGCACCGGCGCGCTGAGCACGAGCAGCAGCAGGACGGACACGAGGGCGAACACGCCCGGGCGGCGCGAGAGGCGGGCGCCCCAGCGCTCCCAGCGCGCGCTGTGGCCGAGCGTCGGGCGCTTGTCGCGGCCGATGCGCAGCCGCTCGATGCGGTCGCCGCAGAGGCCGAGCAGCGCCGGCAGCAGCGTCATCGAGGCGAGCACGGCGACGACGACCACGATCGCGGACGCCTGGCCGAGCACGGTGATCAGCGTGATCGCCGGACACCGCCAGCGACAGCAGCGCGATCACCACGGTGATGCCGGCGAACGCGACCGCGGCGCCGGAGGTGGCGGCCGCATGGCCGATGGCGTCGACGGTGCTCATGCCGTCGTGGCGGGCCGAGCGGGCGCGGGTGACGATGAACAGCGAGTAGTCGATGCCGACGCCGAGGCCGATCATCGCGCCGACGGTCGGCGCGACGTCCGGGACCGCGACGAGGTGGCCGAGCAGCGAGACGAGGCTGAGGCCGCAGATGAGGCCGAAGATCGCCGCGGCGATCGGGAGCACCATCGCGGTGACGGTGCCGAAGACGAGGACGAGGATCAGCATCGCGGCCGCGATCCCGATCAGCTCGGAGGTCTTGCTCTCCGACTTCGAGATCTTGCTGCCGAGCTGGCCGCCGGCGTCGACCGAGACCTCGGTGCCCTTCACCGGCTCCTCGGCGGCCGCGTAGATCGCCTCGCCCTCCTCGACGGACAGGTCGCCGAGCGCCTGTGACGGCAGCACCTGCGCGGAGGCGGTCTTGCCGTCCTTCGAGTAGGTGAGCGCGCCGACGCTCGCGACGTTGTCCGCCTCGGAGACCGCCTTCAGCGACGCCTCGACCTCGGCGCTGCCCTTCAGCGTGCCTGAATCGGTGTGGTAGACGAGCGGGCTGGCGTCCGAGAGCTCCTTCGAGAAGGAGCGGGCCATGACGTCGTTGGCGGCCGCGCTGTCGGAGCCGACGGCCTCGGCGCTCGAGCTGTACTGCGTGCCGAGCGCGTGGCTGGCGAAGCCGACGCCGATCAGCAGGACGAGCCAGGCGCCGATCACCGTCTTTCGGCGCCGCGCGGAGAAGACCGCGATGCGGCGGAGCAGGGATGACACGGGGGGAACCTCCAGAGGGGGGATCAGGGGAGACCGCGATGGTCCGCGCCACCCGTGTGACCCGTCATCACACGATGCGTGTGAAGCTCACCCGCGCCGCGACGGAGCGAGCAGCCCGAGCGCCCGCCCGCGCTCCACCGCCTCCGCCCGCGTGTGCACGTCGAGCTTGGCGTAGAGCTTGCGCATGTGGGTCTTGACCGTGTTGACCGACAGGAACAGCTCGCTGCCGATCTCGGCGGCCGAGAGGTTGCGTGGGCAGGAAGCGCAGCACGGTCAGCTCGCGCTCGTTGAGCGGCTCGGCCAGCTCGGCCGGCGCGGCCGCCGGCTCGACGCCGTCGAGGGTCGAGCAGCGTCTGGAGAAGCGCGGCGTGGGCGGTGCGGTGCGCGGGGTGGGCCGCCGAGCAGCTCGCGCGGCGCCGGGGACGGTGAGGAAGATCCACACGTGGCCCTGCGGCTCGGCGAGGTCGAGCGCCCGCTCGACGCTGCGCTCCGCCGCCTCGCGCTCGCCGAGCCGCGTGCGCGCGAGCGCGTCGAGGAGCAGCGCCTCGATCGACCTGGTTGGGGTGGAACGCGAACGCGGTCCCGTCCAGCACCGGCGCGACTGCGGCGAGCGCGGCCGCCGCGTCGCCGTCCGCGAGCTGGACGTGGGCGGCGAGGCTGCACCACTGCGCGCCGCCTCGCCCGCCTCGGCTCAGCGCCGCGCGGACGGGCGCGTCGTCGCCGAGCTGGAGCAGCGTGCGCAGCTGCCACTGGCGCAGGACGTCGACGAGGAAGTGCTGCGCGCGCAGCCGCTCGGCGAGCCGCTCGCCGTCGCGGAAGGCGGCGAGCGCCTGCGGCGTGGTCCTCGCGCGCCGTCGCGAGCATCCCGCGGACGTGGTGCAGGCCGACGCTCGCCGCCGGCTCGGGCGCGCCGGCGAGGATCGGCTCGGCGCGGTCCAGGCTGGCCTCGCCCTCGTCGAGCCGTCCGTGGCTGGATCAGCAGGAGGCGAGGTTCAGCTCGGCGACGCCGACGAACGGGAGCGTCGACCAGCCCGAGCCGCTCCGCGAGCGCGATCGCCTCGCGCACGTGGCGCTCGGCGAGGTCGACGCGGCGCGTCAGGTTCGCCACCGTGCCGAGCGTCGCCAGGCAGCCGAGCTCGATGTACGGGCGCCCGAGCCGGCGGGCGAGCGCGAGCGCGGTCTCCAGGTGCGCCTCCGCGTCCGCGAGCCGCAGCGTCCAGCTCTCGGCGATGCCGAGGTTCATCAGCGCGAACGCCTCGAGCTCGACGCCGGCCGGCGCCCCCTCCCCGTGCAGCAGCGCGCTCGCCTCGTCGACGACGACGTCGAGCTCGCCGAGCCGCCGGGCCCGCAAGCAGCTGGACGCTGGCCAGCGCAGTCTCGGCGCGGTGGCGGCGGGCCACGGGCAGCTCGGGCAGCGCGCGCTGCGCGGCCGCGACCAGGCGTCGGCCTCAGCCCAGCGGGACTCCTCGAGCAGGTCCGCGGCCGCGATCGTCGCCAGCTCCGCGTCGGCGCCGAGGTGCTCGCTGGGCAGGGCGGCGAGCAGCGCGCCGAGCGTCGCCTCCTCGCCGTCGAGCAGCAGGTGGACCCAGTGGCGGCCGAGCAGCTCGCCCGCGAGCTCCCAGTCGCCGGCGAGCTGGGCATGGCGGATTGCCTCGACCGCGTCGCCGTGCTCGGCGTGCCACTCGGCGGCGAGCCGGTGCAGCCGCGGGATCTGCGCGGGCGCCCCGCGGCGTAACTCGAGTCGCAGCAGGTCGGCGAGCAGGTGGTGGTAGCGGAACCACTCGCGCGCGACGTCGACCGCGACCACGAGCGCGTTGGCATCTTCGAGCTCGTGGAGGATGCGGGTGCCGTCGCTGCGGCCGGTCATGTGGTCGGCGAGCGGGCCGCTGACGCGCTCGAGGATGCAGGTGCGCAGGAGCAGCGAGCGCACCTCGGGCGGTTGGCTGGAGAGCACCTCCTCGAGCAGGTAGTCGGCGACCGTACGCTCGCTGCCGGAGAACTCGGCGACGAAGCGCGCCGGCGCCTCGTGGCGGCCGAGCGAGAGCGCCGCGAGCCGGAGCCCCGCCGCCCAGCCCTCGGTCCGCTCGTGGAGGCGGCCGACGTCGTCGGCGTCGACCGCGAGCCCGGCCGCGGCCAGCAGCTCGGCCGTCTCCTCGGGGCTGAAGTGCAGGTCAGCGGCGCGGATCTCCAGCAGCTCGCCGGCGAGCCGCAGGCGGTGGAGGCCGAGCTTGGGATCGCGGCGGCTGAGGATGATCGTGCGCAGCTGCGCGGGTGTGGCGCCGAGCAGCTGCTCCAAGCCGTCGAGCGCCTCGGGCGAATGAAGCTCGTGGAGGTCGTCCACGACCAGCACGACCGGGCGCGGCAGGGCATCGAGCCCGTCGAGCAGGCGCTCGAGGAACTCCTCCTGCCCGCCCGCCGGTGCCGGCGTCAGCGTGGCCAGCGGATCGCCGTCGTCAACCACGCCCGAGGCGCGCAGCGCCTCCGCGACCGCGTTCCAGAAGCGCGTCGCATCCGTCTCGCCGCGATCGACGCCGACCCACGCGACGCCGTCCGCATCCCTGAGCCACGAGGCCACCAGCATCGTCTTGCCGCTGCCTGCGGGAGCGGAGATCAGGGTCACCCGGCTGGCGGAGTCGAGCTCGCGCAGCAGACGCGGGCGGGCAACGAGACCCGCGACGGTCCGCGGTACCGCTGGAGCGTGGATGGCTCCAGCCTACGCCCGCCGCGGCGCCGCGGGCAAGCGCCGTTGACGCGGGTTGGGAGGGGTGAGAGGCTCGCCCGATGACGGTCGTCGCCTGGGACGACGAGGTCGACGCGATCCTCAACGGCGACCTGACCGCGGCGCTCGGCTACCGCACCCCCGCGGGCGGAGCGGTCGTGCTGGCGGTCGCCCCGATCGGCCTCCACGACCGCGCGCGCGGGGCGCGTCGGCTTCACCACGTCGCTCGGCTTCTCGAAGAAGCTCGACCGGATCGCCGACGACCCGCGCGTCGCGCTCGCCTTCCACGCGCGCGAGCACGGCTCGGCCTCGCGCCCCGCGTACGTGCTCGTCCAGGGCCGCGCGACGGTCGACGCCGCACCGACGCCGGCGCGCAAGGCGCAGGTCTTCGAGCACGCCGAGCGTTACCTCGGCGCCGCGCCGCGCGGACGCTTCTGGGACTGGTGGCTGAAGGAGTACGGCGACGTCCGCGTGCCGGTCGACGTCGAGGTCGAGCGGATCGTGGTGTGGCCCGACCTCCGCTGCGCCGGCGAGCCCGTGGTGCACGGCGCGCCGCTACCCGGGCCGCCGCCGCCGCAGCCGCCTCCCAAGAACGGCACCGCGCCGAGGATCAACGTGACGCGCGCAGCCGGGCGGCTCGGACACACCCGGCACACACTGGCCGCCTGGTGCGGCGGCGACGGCTATCCGGTCGTGATCCCCGTGACGATCGAACACGCCGGACCCGAGGGCCTGCACCTCACCGCCGAGGCGCCGCTCCCCGAGGGCGGGCGCCGCGCGGGGCTCCTCGGGCACACCTACCGCCCAAAGCTCGTGGGGCTGCTGACGCGCCAGCACACCGGCTGGCTCGACGGCGGCCTCTACGCGCCGCACACCGAGGTCGGCTACCAGGCGCCGCCGAACAAGACGATGCTGCTCCTGCTCAACGGCGCGCTCGCCAAGCAGGGCGTCCGCAAGGCGCGCAAGCTCGGCAAGCTCTAGCGCGGAATCCAGCGCGGCACGCGCGCCGCATACGCCTCGTACTCGGCGCCAAAGCGATCGCGCAGGCCGGGCTCCTCGACGCCCACGAAGTAGATGGCGTTGATCGCGAAGACGGTCGCCCACCACGCCAGCACAGCGAGCGAGCCGAACAGCGCAGCCTCGCCGAGCAGGACAGCCAGCACGCCGCTGATCATCGGGTTGCGCACGTGCCGGTAGGGCCCGCGGACGACGAGCCGCGACGTCGGATCCCAGGGCGCCAGCGTGCCGCGCCCGATGCGGACGAACAGCGAGACGGTCCAGGCGATCATGCCCACGCCGCCGGCGACCAGCACAGCGCCGACGAGCGCAAGCGGCCACCGCGCGAGGTCGGCGTCCTGCAGCAGCAGTGCCGGGATGAGGACACACACCGTGCCGGGCAGGACCACGATCGCGAGGAGGTGGCGGAGCGCGCGCATTGACCGCAAGGATGCCAACCGCGCGTCGTTGCAGCGTCCATGCGATCCCGACTCAGCCTGCTCCTCGCGCTCGCCGTCGCGGCGGCGCTGCCCGCCACCGCCGGCGCGGCGGACGTCCCCGCAGGCGCGACCTGGACCGAGGCCACGATCCCCTCGTCCGACGGCGTCAAGCTGCACGCCGACATCCTCCGGCCCAAGAACCTCCCCGCCTCGGCCAAGACGCCCGTGATCCTCTCGATCGGGCCGTACTTCAACCACGCCGGCCAGACCGGGCCCGCCGGCCCCGTCGAGGGCACGACCTACGACCCGGTCGGTCCGTCGACCGGCCCGTCGGATCGCTTCCTCGACTTCGTCGAAGGCGCGAAGCTGATGGAGAAGGGCTACTCGTTCGTGATGGTCGACCTGCGCGGCTTCGGTGGCTCGAGCGGCTGCCTCGACTGGGGCGGACCCGGCGAGCAGTCCGACGTCGTCTCGGCCGTCGAGTGGGCGGCGCAGCAGTCGTGGTCGACCGGCAAGGTCGGCATGTACGGCAAGTCCTACGACGGCGTCACCGGGCTGATCGGCGTCAACAAGGCGCCCCAGGGGCTCGCGGCGGTCGTCTCGCAGGAGCCGGTCTACGACCTCTATCGCTACCTCTACGGCGACGGCATGCGGCGCTCCAATGCGTTCCTCACCCCCGCGCTGTACGACCTGATCGACTTCACGCCGGGCCCGATCCTCGACGCGCCCGAGTACAACGCGAACGGGCTCAACGACACCCAGCGCCCCGGCTGCCTGGCCGCCAACTACGCCGACCAGGCCGCCAACGACGACCACGACTCGGCGTACTGGAAGGCCCGCTCGCTCATCCCCGGCGCCACGAACTCCACCGTGCCGCTGTTCCTCACCCAGGGCCTGACCGAGAACAACACGGTCGCCGACGGCATGGCGCAGTACCTCGACAACCACACCGGCTACGAGCGCGCGTGGCTCGGCCCGTGGGAGCACGTGCGCGGCAACGAGCGCGACGAGAACGGCCGCCTGAAGATGGGCCGCGAGGGCTGGTTCGACGAGACCATGCGCTTCTATGACCGCTTCCTCAAGGGCACGACGCCGGCCGTCGAGGACCCGCCCGTCGCGGTCCAGACCAACGACGGCAAGTGGCGCGCCGAGCAGCAGTGGCCGCCGGCCGACGCGAGCGCGCTGACGACCCCGCTGCGCAGCGGCAGCTACACCGACGACGGGACCGCCAACGCCACGGGCGACGGCGCCGAGAAGGGCGTGTGGACGATCTCGCCGCCGCTCGCGCACGACGTCCAGCTCGCGGGCTCCGGCAAGGCGACGGTGCACGTCACCACGTCGCTGCCCAACGCCAACCTCGTGCTCGACGTCTACGACCTCGACGCCAACGGCACCGGCCCGCTGATCACGCGCCAGGGCCACCTGGTGCGCAGCTCCGGACCGGTCAGCCTCGACCTGTGGTCGGCGGATTGGATCGTCAAGGCCGGTCACCGGATCGCGGTCAAGGTCGCCGACTCCAACGCCGACTGGTGGGTCCACGTGCCGACCAAGCAGACGGTGACGGTCGGCGGCGGCTCGATCTCGCTGCCGTTCCTGCCGGCGGCGCGGGCGACCGGGACGATCCAGGGCGACCCCGGCACCCAGCTCGCCTCCTACCTCGCCGACACGGTCACCGTGCCGGCCGAGACGATCTCCACAGCGGAGACGGAGAGCTTCTCGACGCCCTAGAGGGCGTCGGCCAGCGCTTCGAGATCAGCGACCTCCACGTCGGTCCTGCCAGCGGCGTGGAGGTCGCCCTCCGTCGGACGGGGGAGGAACGCCGTACGCAGCCCGCACGCCGCGGCGGCCTCGAGGTCGCTGACGTGGGCGGCGACCATCATCGCCTCGCCCGGCTCCAGCCCGAGCGCGGCGACGCTCGCGCGGTAGACGCGCGGGTCGGGCTTGTAGGCGCGGGCGATCTCCGCGCCGAGGATCGCGTCCCACGGCAGGCCGGCGTAGCGGGCGAGGTTGACCGACTGCGCGATGTGGCCGTTGGAGCACGGCGCGATCACGTAGCGCTCCTTCAACCGCGTGAGGCCCGACACGGTGTCCGGCCACGGGTCGAGCCGGTGCCAGGCGAGGTTGAGCTCGTCGCGCTGGGCCGCAGGCAGGTCGAGCTCGAGCTCGGCCAGCACGTCGTCGAGCGCCTCGCGATGCAGCACGTCGAGCACCACCCACTCGCGCTCGCCGGAGCGCACGGTCTCGAGCTGCGGCTGGTAGCGCCCGCGCCACGCATCGGCCACCGCCTCGCCCGGCAGCCCGAGCGCCGCCGCCTCCCGGGCGACGCTCGTGCGCCAGTCGACGCAGGTGCCGAAGACGTCGAAGAGGAGCGCCTTCATGCATTTGGCCTACCCGGACCGCTCAGGGATGCATCGCGCGACCGCGATGAGCCGAGGCGAGCCGACCTCGTAGGGCGCGACGCCGTCCGCGCCCAGGAGCTCGATCTCGCCAAACCCGGCCTGCCGGAGCAGGCGGACGACCTCGCCGCTCGTGTGGACGTGGTGCGCCGCCTGGGCGCGCTCGACGTGCCCGTCGCCGTCCTCGAACGTGAACGCGCTCTCGAGCCGGCTCTCGCTGACCCGGTAGTGGTTCTCGGCCGTCAGGCGCACGCCGCCGTACTCCCACTCGGTGCTCGGCTTCACGCCGGACGTGAGGAACGTCTCGGCGACCGTCGCCGACTCGAGCACGAGCCGGCCACCGGGCCGCAGCGCGGCGCGCATGCCGGCGAGCGAGCGCGCGGTGTCCTCCGGGACGAGGTAGCCGAAGCTGTTGCCCCAGCTCAGCACCGCGTCGACCTGGCCCACGTCAGGCAGCGCACGCAGGTCGCCGACCTCGAAGCGCGCCGCCACGCCGGCGGCCGCCGCCGCGCGGCCGGCCTGCGCGACCTCCGACGCCACGATGTCGACGCCGATCACGTCATAGCCCGCCGCGGCGAGGCGAATGGTCATCCGCCCGTCGCCGCAGGGCACGTCGAGCACCGACGCCGGCGGGTCGCCGAGCAGCCCGCGCACCAAGCGCATGTCGTCCTCGGCCATCGCGGCCGCCGCCGCGCGCCAGAAGCGCGCCGCCAAACCCTGGTGGAACCCGACGAACCACTCGTCGGGCACGCGCACAGGAACATCCGTCATCTCGAACAACCTCCGAAAGATCGTGAACAGGGACCGCTGTGTGCCCGCGCGGGGCGCGGCCCGGGACCTAGCGGTCGGCGTTCGGAAGGCTGTGGCGGAGCAGGCGCAGAGGCGTCCCGCCAAGGGTAACCCAGCGTCAGCGCAGGATCAAATGCGTGTCGCCGAACTCGTGCCAGCGGTAGCCGGCGTCGAGCGCGGCGTCATAGGACCGCTGGACCAGCTCGCGGCCGGCGACGGCCTCGAGCATCAGCAGGTGGCTGGCGTCGGGCTCGTGCCAGCCGGTGATGAGCCCGTCGACGGCGCGCACTCCGCGCTCGGGCGTGATCGTCAGGCCGGTCCAGCCCTCGCCTGCCTCGACGCGGCCGTCGGGGGTCGCGACGGTCTCGAGCGCGCGGACGACGGTGGTGCCGACGGCGATCACGCGCCCGCCGGCGGCGCGGTGGGCGTTGACGCGGGTCGCAGTGAGGGTGGGGACGCGGTAGCGCTCGGGGTAGGGCCGCTCGCCGAGCTCGAGCGAAGAGACGCCGGTGTGGAGCACGAGCGGCGCGACTTGCACGCCGCGCGCGACCAGGTCGTCGAGCACGCGCTGGGAGAACGGGCGGCCGGCGCTCGGCATCTCGGCGCTGCCAGGTTCGTCGGCGAAGATCGTCTGCAGGTCCTCGAGCGGGCGCGGGCCGGAGAGGTGGCTGTAGGCGATCGGGTGACCGAAGGCGGCGAGGTAGTCGTGCAGCGGCGCCGGCAGGTCGAGCGCGGCGATCCACAGGCGGCCCGGCGAGAGGTAGGTGGCGAGCAGCTCGGCGGAGCCGCCACCCGGAAGGTCGATGCGCCGCCCGGCGGAGCCGCCGCGGTAGCGCGCCCCGTTGCGGCGGAGCTCGACGACCCAGCGGCAGGTCCCGCCGTCGCCCGGCAGCGGCGTCGACAGGTGCACGTCGACGTCGCCCGCCGACAGCGCGGCCGGGATCGTGGCGGAGGTGTTGACGACGAGCAGGTCGCCGGCGCGCAGGTGGTCGGGCAATCCGCGGAACATGTCGTGCACCAGGGCGCGACCGCGCTGCGCGACGAGCAGGCGCACCTCGTCGCGCTCGGCCGGCGGCGCCGATGCTTCGTGGGCGGGCGTGAGCGTGAACGCGACTGCGCTCACGTCCGCGCCTCCAGCAGCGCCCCGGCGCTGTAGCGGCCGCTCGGCAGGTCGCCCTCGATCAGCGCGAGCAGCCCGGGCACGCGCTCCTCGGGGTCGGAGCGGTCCGAGATGTCCTCGCCGGGGAACGCCTCCTGGTGCATGCGCGTGTTCATGTCGCCGGGGTCGATCGCGTACACGCGGCGGTCGGGGTGCTCGGCGGCGAGGATCGCGGTGAGCTGCTCGAGCGCGGCCTTCGAGGAGCCGTAGCCGCCCCAGCCCTCGTACGGCTCGACGGCGGCGTCGGAGGTGACGTTGATGAGCACGCTCGGCAGCGCGAGCTGGAACAGCGCCAGCGGCGCCAGGACGTTGACGCGGTAGACGTCCTCGAGCACGTCGAGCGGGTAGTCGGCGAGCGCCGGCTGCGGGCTCGGCCCGAGCAGCGAGGCGTTGTTGACGAGCAGGTCGATCTGGCCTCCCGCGGCCTCGACGAGCGCGTGGCGGTGGCTCGGATCGGCGACGTCGCCGGGGATGGGGGTGGCCCCGGTCAGCTGCGCGGCGGCGGCCTCAAGCGGCTCCGCCTCGCGGGCGTCGATCACGAGCCGCCACCCGCGCTCGGCGAGGGCCCGGGAGAGTGCGAACCCGAGGCCGCGGGAGGCACCGGTGACGATGGCGGTCGGCATGCCAAGGAACCTAGGCGCCGAGCGGCCTCCGGACCATCGGGAATTGGGCTTAGGACCCCGGGCTGACCAACCCTTCGCGGACGGCGTAGAGCGCCGCTTGCGTGCGGTCTGAGAGCCCGAGCTTGGCCAACACGTGCGAGACGTGGGTCTTGACGGTCTTCTCCGCCACGCCGAGCTCGAGCGCGATCCGCTTGTTCGAGCGCCCGCGCGCGATCAGGCACAGCACCTCGAGCTCGCGCGGCGTCAGCTCGTCCGCGGACGTGCCGCGCGAGCCGCCGCTGGACAGCTCCTCGATCACCCGCGCGGCGACCGCGGGCGAGAGCGGCGACTGGCCGGCGTGCGCCGTGCGGATGCCGCGCACGAGCTCGGCCGGCTCGACGTCCTTGAGCAGGTAGCCGACGGCGCCCGCACGCAACGCGGTGAACAGCCGCTCGTCCTCGCCGAAGCTGGTGAGCACGATCACCCGCGAGCTGGGCGCCGTCTCGCGCAGCCGCCGCAGCGCGCCGATGCCGTCGAGCCCCGGCATCACGAGGTCGAGCAAGATCACGTCGGGTGCGTGCTCGGCCGCGGCGGCGACCGCCTCCTCCCCGTCGGAGGCCTCCCCCACGACGTCGATGTCGGCCTGCAGGTCCAGGAACGTCCGCAGCCCCTGGCGCACGACCGCGTGGTCGTCGGCGATCAGCACGCGGATCACGCGGCCACCTCCAGGCGCACGCGCGTGCCCTCGCCGGCGACCGACTCGATGTCGAGCGTCCCGCCGAGCTCCTCGGCGCGCTCCTCCATCGAGGTCAGCCCGAGCCGGCGCCCACGGACCGCGCGCCGCGCCGGGTCGAAGCCCTGGCCGTCGTCGGCCACCGACAGCACGAGGCCCCCGTTGCCGTCGCCTTCGAGGCGCACCTCGATGCGGTCGGCCTCGGCGTGGCGGAGCGCATTCTGCAGCGCCTCCTGGGCGATCCGGAACACCTGCGCGGCGCTCGCGCCCGGCAGCCGCGGCGGGTCGGCGACGGCCAGCTCGATCGGCCGGCCCGACACGCGCCGCAGCACGTCGACGTGCTTGCGCAGCACGGTCGCGAGGCCCTCGGCCTCGAGCGACGCCGGCCGCAGCTCGAACACGACCGCGCGCAGCTCCTCCATCGCCCCGCGCGCCAGCTCGCGCACGCGCTCGAGCTCCTCCGCGGCCGCCGCCGCGTCGCTGTCGAGCAGCGTCGCCGCCGACTCGACCGCGAGCGCGACCCCGAACAACCGCTGCGTGACGTTGTCGTGCAGCTCGCGCGCGAGCCGGTTGCGCTCCTCGACGATCGACAGCTCGCGCGAGCGCTCGTTCAGCCGCGCGTTCTCGATCGCGATCGCGGCGTGCGCCGCCAGCAGCCCGATCAGCCGCTCGTCCTCGTCGGAGAACGACGCCGCCTCGATCTTGTCGGTCAGGTAGACCGCACCGATCACGCGTTTGCGCGCGACCACCGGGACGCCGAGGAACGAGCGCATGTCCGGGTGGGCGGACGGCCACCAGCCGCGGAAGCGCGGGTCGGTGTGGATGTCGTCGATCCGGTAGGGCTCGGGCGACTCGAGCATCGCGCCCAGCAGCCCGTGCGTGCGCGGGAGCGGGCCCATCGCCTCGATCAGCGACTCGCTCATGCCCGAGGTGATGAAGCGCGAGAACGCGCCCTCGCCGTCGGGCACGCCGAGCGCGGCGTAGCGCGCGCCGCCGAGTTCGCGCGCGGCGTGGACGAGCCGCTGCAGCACCGGCTCGACCTCGCGCTCGGAGGCCATCGCCAGCACGACGTCGGACAACGCGCGGAAGGCGGGGGACTCGGTCACACGATCAACCGTACGCCGCGGGCGCGCCCGCGGCATCGGGCGATGGTCCTAGACCCGATGGAGGACGAAGACGGAGATCCGGCGCGGGGCGGCGCGCTTCTCGTAGGTGGCGTAGCCCGGGTAGGTGAGCAGCACCTCGTTCCAGATCCGCTCGCGCTGCTCGCCCTCGACCTCTTCGGCGCGGAAACTCCAGCGCTCGCCGCGAACCTCGACATCACCCTCTGGGTTCGCGCGCAGGTTGTGGCGCCACGCCGGGTGCCTGCGGTTGCCGTACCAGGAGCCGAAGATCGCCAGGCCGTCCTCGGTCGGGAGCGCAACGAGAGGCACCGTTCGCCGCAGACCGCTGCGCGCGCCGGTGGTGGTCACGAACGCGACCGGCAGCCCGGCGACCAGACTGGTCGCGAGGTGCTTGCCCTTCGTCGCGCGATAGACGGCGCGGTCGAGATGGTGGGCGACGCGGGTGAACAACCACGAGCCGGGGCCGCTCGGACGCGAAGCGCCGC